>NZ_JAIGPJ010000015.1:0-114015 GCF_019719005.1 Pseudomonas cichorii | reverse complement strand
ATGGACGAATCGGCAAAGCGTTTGTCCTCGACCACGTATTCCTTGTCGATATCGGCCACGGCGGTGGCCAGATCCAGCAGGGGCAAGGTGTCGGGTTCGTTCAGGGTGGTGCAGAAACGCGCCAGGTCCACCGGCTTCATCCACAAGGCACGGCTGTCGGCATGGGAGCGCATGTGCTCGCAGAGGCGCCACGTCCATTGCACAGGGGAAAAGGCCAGGTGCAGGCGGTGCTTGCGGGGATAAAGCAGATAGGGTTTGCCTTCGCCCTCGCCGCTGCGCACATCCTGCCCCTGATGGGCCGCGGTCAAGACGATGCGCGTCAGGCAGGCATCGACGCCCGAGAAGGTGTACTCATGAAAGGTGCCGGCCGTTTCGTCGAACACATAGACATAGCCATCATAGAGCTGGCGCAAGGTGTAACTGCGGGTCTTGAGCCTGGGCAAGGCGCTCCAGCGGCCCTGCGCGGGCAAGGGCTTGAGCTGTGCGGGGTCGACATCGTAACGGGAACGATCCAGAGCGTAGCGCACCGGAACAATCGCCACGTCCGGCCCCTTGAAAGGGCACAGACTGGTGCCGGTTGAGGGTGTCTTGTCGAAGCGGGTTGCACGCCGTTGTTGAAGGGTGCCGTGCTTTTCAGTCATTTGCTGCGCCCGTGGTGTGGCGTGCGTATTCGGCGATCACTTCGACACGAACTTCGGGAGGCAGTCGCGCCTTTTCGGGGAACTGCGTCAGCCAGCGCTGGTAAGGGCTTTCAGCCCGATCCATGAAGTCCAGGCCCCAGATGTGGCAGATATCTGCCCAGGCGACGAAGGAGTAATCACTTGCCAGTCCCCATGCCCGGCCTTTTTCCAGTACTTGCTCCATCCAGCTCTGGACCTGTTCGCTCGTCTGGTTGGTGAACGCCGATGGATGGTGATCGGTGAGCCATTCATGAAGCTGCTCCATGAACAGCCACTTGCCAGCCTGCTCGAAGGCGGCCAGTTGCGGTTCGCCTTGCAGCGCAAAGCGTGGGTCCCAGTCTTGGAGTGGTTTGTTGTGGGCAAAGTGGGTGAAAGGATGATCAGGCTGGGTGTGCCAGCGATGAACCGGTGTCTTGACCCATAAGTCGGTGACTGGTCCCAGCAATGAGTCCAGATGATCCTGGGGATAGCTCGACAACCAGAAATACGTCACGACGGGGTCGGCAAAGCGCAGCAGGCTGCTGTTGCCTAGGTGGTCCGTTGGCTGGAGAAAGTGGCGCAGATGGTTGGAGACGGTGCGCAAGGGGGCCTGACTGGCGAAGACACTGGCATACAGATGCTGGGCTGGAGTCTGTTGCCACTCGGTCATCAGGGTTGTGCCGAAAGGTGCATGTACCAGAATCGGTCCTTGCTCTTTGACAGGCTCCAGGCATGTCGACAGGTAAAGGGGCAGGATCTCCAGAGGCTCGTTCCGTTGTTGCAGTTGGCAAATGACATTCGGGTGCAGGGCACCATCGATCAGCATGTAATTGGCCTTGTAAGCAGGTGTGAACATCCCTTGTTCCTTTGTTCTTGCGAGCGACGCTGCTCGCTTAATGGCATAGCCTCTATCAAGAGTCATGCCTGAAATTATTTCCCTATTTAAATCAATAGCTTGAATTTTCTATGAGCGATTTCTGCCTGTTTTTTGAGCAAATTCTCCTGATGAACTGCGCAAAAAAATGCGCATGTGCGCAATATCGTGCGCAGCAGGGTGGCGTGCTTGATCTGCAAGGGCTGTAGCGGTTTGCAGAGTGTTTTTTGCAGATGGAGTGCGCAAAACATTGCGCATCAAGGCTTGTGGCTACTATTGATAGGTGGGCAGTTAAAAAATGGAGTTCCACATACGTCATGAAAACAAGGAATGTTTATCATGTGCCCTATCATGGGTATATCAATTGATTTGTCTTGAAGAGCTCGTCCATGCCACTCGAAAAAGCTGAAGTTGTCATTACCTATTGCACCCAATGCCAGTGGTTGTTGCGCGCCGCCTGGCTGGCCCAGGAGTTGTTGAGTACGTTTTCGGACGATCTAGGCAAGGTTTCTCTGGAGCCCGGGACGGGTGGGGTGTTTCGCATCACCTGCGCGGGCGTGCAGATCTGGGAGCGCAAGGCTGACGGGGGCTTTCCGGAGGCCAAGGTGCTCAAGCAGCGGGTGCGTGACCAGATCGATCCGCTGCGCGATCTGGGCCACAACGACAGGTCGGGCCAGCCTGAAAATCCGTAAGGGCAGCGCTGGGGCTCTGTCACTACACGGTCATGCGGGCGTCACATTCAATTAACCCGCATGCCGCACTCTCTTGGAAAACCTGCCGGAGGTCTTCCCATGAGCAGTGCTCAGCTTGCCAAACCCAGCTCCAAGCAACGTGTGCGGACCTTGTGGATTTCCGATGTGCACCTGGGCACTCGCGACTGTCAGGCTGAGCATCTGTCGATGTTCCTCAAGCGCTATCAGGCCGACAAGGTGTATCTGGTGGGCGACATCATCGACGGCTGGAAGATGCGCAGCGGCATGTACTGGCCCCAGGCGCATACCAACGTGATACGTCGCTTGCTGACCATGAGCAAGCGTGGCACCGAGGTGATTTATATCACCGGCAATCATGATGAGTTTCTGCGCCGTTACTCGAAACTGATCCTGGGTAATATCCAGTTACTGGACGAGGCCGTGCACGTGACGGCGGACGGTCGTCGATTGCTGGTGATTCATGGGGATCAGTTCGACGTCATCACGCGCTATCACCGCTGGCTGGCCTTTCTGGGGGATTCGGCCTACGAATTCACGCTGACCCTCAATCGCTGGCTCAACCACTGGCGGGCGAAGTACGGCTACGGTTACTGGTCGCTGTCGGCGTACCTGAAGCACAAGGTCAAGACAGCCGTGAGTTTCATCAGCGACTTCGAGGAAGCCATTGCCCACGAATGTGTGAAGCGCGGCCTCGATGGCGTGGTGTGCGGGCATATTCACCATGCTGAAATCCGCAGGGTCGGGGAGGTGGAATACCTCAACTGCGGCGACTGGGTGGAGTCCTGTTCCGCCCTGATCGAGCATCTGGACGGCACCATCGAACTGTTTCGTCTGGCCGACGCCCATCTTCAGCAAAAGGCCGCTGCGCAGCAGGAGCCTGTGGTTGAGTCCGTCGTCTGATGCTGTCTAGAACGGCACCTTGCCCAGCAGCATGTCCCGGTACATGACGAAGTCACCGAGCAGGCTATAGAACGGATGCTTGAAAGTGGCTGGCCGGTTCTTCTCGAAGAAGAAATGCCCGGCCCATGCAAAGCCGTAACCGGCAACGGGCAGCAGCCACAACAACCACCATCGACCACTGCCGACACCGAAAGCCAGCAGGAAAATCACCAGGCTGGTGCCGATGAAGTGCAGGCGTCGGCTGGTGCTGCTGCGGTGTTCCTGCAGATAGAAAGGATAGAACTCGGCGAAGCTGGTGAAGCGTTTGACGTGATCCATGATGCCCACCCTCATGTCAGCTCGCTCCAGTCTAGCCGAGTGAAGGTGAACCCTGCATCAATGCCGCCAGAACGCGGGTACGCAAAGCACCAGCACCGTGATGATCTCCAGGCGCCCCAGCAGCATGCCGGCGGACAGAATCCATTTCGCAGCATCCGGCAGTGTGGAGAAATTGCCTGCTGGACCGATGATTTCACCCAGGCCCGGCCCCACGCCGGATACCGTGCTCGCGGCGCCGGTCAGGGCTGTCATCCAGTCCAGGCCCAGCAGGGAGAGCAGCAGGGCGATGACGCAAATGGTGATGGTGAAGAAGAACGAAAAGGTCAGGATCGAGCGAACGATTTCGTCGTCCAGCCTGTGTCCGTTGTACTTCTGCTTGATGACGGCCCGCGGGTGGATCAACTGATTGAGGTTGGCCTTGAGCAGGATGTAGGCCACCTGGAAGCGGAAGATCTTCACGCCGCCAGCCGTCGAGCCGGAACAGCCGCCAATGAAACCCAGATAGAAAAACAGCATCAGTGAGAAATTGCCCCACAGGCTGTAGTCGCCCAGGGCGAAGCCGGTGGTGGTGACCACTGACGTCACGTTCAGGGCCACATGGCGCAGTGCGTCGCTCCAGGGCAGATCGGTGGTGGCGCCGTACCAGAGAGTCATCATGAGCCAGGTCACCAGCAGCAGACCGATCAGGCCCTGAACCTGTTCATCCTTGATCAGCGCCTTGCGATTGCCGCGCAGGGTCGCCACGTAAAGCGTAAAGGGCAGGCTGCCGAGGATCATTACCACGATTGCGACCCAGTGCACCGCCGGTTGCGGCCACTTTGCCAGGGAAAGGTCGGACGTGGAGAAACCGCCAGTGGAAATCGCTGACATCGCATGGTTGATTGCGTCGAACAGGCTCATGCCCGCTGCCCAGAACGCCAGGCTGCCCAGGGCGGTAAAGCCGACATAGGCCAGGACGATGAACTTGGCCACCATGTGTGAGCGTGGCATGACCTTCTCGGACCGGTCGGAAGACTCGGTCTGGAACAGACGCATGCCACCGATGCGCAGCAGTGGCAGGATCGCTACTGCCATGCCGATGAAGCCGATGCCGCCCAGCCAGTGCAGCATGGAGCGCCAGATCAGAATCCCCGGTGACATGCTGTCCAGATTGCTCAGCACGGTCGAGCCGGTGGCGGTAATGCCTGACATGCTCTCGAAAAACGAATCGGTGTAGCTGATGTGCTGAGTCAGCAAAAAGGGCAGGGCGGCGAAGATGCAGACGATGATCCAGCTGGAAACCGTGAGCATGTACATGTCCCGCGGTCGCAGGTGCACATGTTCAGGTCGGCCCGGCACCACAAGCGCCAGACCCGCGATAAAGGTAATGGCGCTGGCCCACAGAAATGAGCGCAGGTCTTCAAAGCGCTCGTATATGACGAGTGTTGCCATGGGCACGATCATGGCAACCGCCAGAGTGATCAGGAATATGCCGATGATGAAACCGATAATGCGAAGGGTCGGCAACGCCATGAACTGCTCGGACTGAATAGGGAAGGGCGGTCATTTTACCTGTGCCAGAGGGCATGTAAACCGACTGGCAAAGGTCATTGGTGGTAAGTAATTGTTCGACGTGCTCGTTATTGACTCTGAACCCATTCTAGAATGCCCGATCAATTCTCAAGGAGGTCGCCCATGGAGGCACTCGACGTTTTGCTCAATCGTGTTTCTGTACCACGATTGGTCGATCCCGCTCCGGATGCTGCACAGCGGGAAATCCTGTTTGGCGCAGCCTTGCGCTCACCCGATCATGGTCAACTGCGGCCTTATCGTTTCATCACGGTCGAAGGTCCGGCTCGCGAGCGCATGGGCGAGTTGCTGGTCGAGGCTCTGCAGCAGGGTGGTGGTGAAATCACGCCCCAGGCTCTGGACAAGGCGCGTCTGGGGCCGTTGCGTGCTCCGCTGGTGGTCGTGGTGGTTGCGCGCTTGCAGGATCACTTCAAGGTGCCGCGCAAGGAGCAACTGATTACCGCTGGCTGCGCCGCGCATGCCGTGCTACTGGCCGCTTATGCCCAGGGTGTCGGAGCGGTATGGCGTACGGGCGATCTGTCGTACTCACCCCATGTTGCCAAGGGCTTCGGACTGGCTGATGACGAAGAGGTCATTGCCTTCCTGTATCTGGGCACGCCACAAAACCCGCCACGTGAAGCGCCGAAAGTGGACGTGGGTGGTTTTGTCAGCGAGTGGCAGGGCTGATGACCGGTCGCTCGGGCGAGCGACCGGAGTCGATCAGTTTGTCTGCGGGTTGACAGGTTCCAGCGGTATTTCCAGCGTGGCAAGGAAGCCGCCTTCCGGGTGATTGCCCAGTGTCAGGCTGCCACCATGACGCTCCGCCGCCCGTTTGGCGATGGCCAGGCCCAGGCCGTGGCCGGGCGCTGTCTGGCCGGGTGCGCGGTAAAACGGTTCGCCCAGTTGTGGCAGATGTTCTGCCGCGACGCCGGGGCCGCGGTCGCGCACGCTCAGTTGCACATGATGGCCCACGCGCATGGCCTGCACATCGATGGGCTGTCCCGGCGGACTGAAGCGCAGGGCGTTGCGCAGCAGGTTGTCCACCGCACGTTCGAGCATGTCCGGCCAGCCTTGCAGTTGCAGGTTGTCCTGGACCTGAACCCTGATGTTCTGAGGTTCGTCGTCCAGTTGCGTGTCGTTTTTCAGGCGCTGCAGCATATTGCCCAGTTCCACAGGCTCCGGGCTGCCAAAGTCGGCATCCAGGCGGGCCAGTGCAAGAATCTCGCTGATCAGGGCTTCCAGGCGGTCGCATTCGCGGCCCAGGCGTGGCCAGAGTTTTTCCCGTTCTGCCGGTTCCGCTCGCTCTGCCAGTGCCAGGGCAATGCGCAGCCGTGCCAGCGGCGAGCGCAGTTCATGGGACACATCGCGAAGTAGCTGACGCTGGCTGCCGATCAGGCTTTGCAGGCGTGCGCCCATGCGGTTGAAGTCGGTCGCCAGTACACCGAACTCGTCCCGGCGGTTGGCCAGCTGTGCCAGGCTGTGTTGCTGATAGCTGGTTTGCCCCAGATCGTGCACGGCACCGCGCAACCGACTCAGTGGCCGGGTGATGGAGAGCGTTACAAAAAGGCTGAACAGCGTCAGTACCACCAGCGCGATGCCCAGTGCGCTCAGTGGCCACATCAGGCTCTGGCGGTGCCAGTCTTCGATCTCTGGATGCGGGATGCGAAAGATCAGCAGGTAAGTGATGCCGGTACTGTCGCTGGTGTATTCGGTGGTCAGGCGGCGCCATGGCAACTGGCGCGAGTCGTCCTGCTGACGGGCTTCAAAGGCTGCTGCCCGTGGAGGAAAGGTGCCGAGCACCACTGGTTCGCCATTGTCATTGAGCACCTGCACATCGATGCGGTTGCGGCGCTTTACGTTCTGCAGGTAGTCCTGTGCCGTGGCTGCGCCTTGCTCCTCATAGATCTGCACCCACTTTTTCGGCAGCTCGTTCAGGACCGGATGACGGCTGAGAATCCAGGCATCCTGATTGAGCATGTGCCCAAGCAGAATCGACAGGCCTGCAACCAGGGCTATGGCTAACCAGAAGCTGGCCAGGATTCGCCAGAACAATGAACGCACAGGATGACCTCAATGGAGAAACCCGACAGGCAGGGAGCCTGTCGGGTTTGAGTTAAGTAGCAACTTGCAGTCTGGCGATTATTGCGCCTTTTTTGCCTTTTCCGCTTTCCAGGCTTTGAATTCAGCCCATTCGGCGCGGCGCTCTTCCTGTTTCTTGCGAATCTCGTCGAACTCCTTCTGCTGATCCGGCTTGAGCAGGGCGCGGATCTCGCTGTCGGTCTTGGCCCGTTTGGCATCCAGTTCGTCTTTCATGGCTTTCTGGTCTGCCGGGGGCAGCTTGGCCAGGTAGCGCTCGGTGACGTCGCGGCGGTCTTTCATCTGCTCGCCCATCAATTTACCGATGTCACGGCGTTGTTCGCGAGTCAGATCCAGATCGGCAAAAGGGCCAGGGCCACGTTTCATTTCCGGACCTGGGCCGCGATGATCGCGATCCTGATGGATGCCCGGTACGTCGGCTTCCGGGCCACCCGGTGGTGGTACGGCCATGGCGACGGTAGGCAGTGCTGCTGCGAGCATCAAAGCGATGAGGGTCTTGCGCATGGTGAATCTCCTTGTCTCTGGTGCGGCTCGTTGCCGTTGGAGCCCAGTTTAGGGAGATCAAGGTCAAGGGCGGTCAGCCCTCGGTAAAGCTTGTGTAAAGCGAACCGGCACCCGGGTTTACCAGGCACCGGGGCTTTTGCTTCACAGGCTGTAGTAATAACCGCGGCTACGCAGCGCCACGATACGAGGCCGGCCATCGGCATGCGGGCCGATCTTCTTGCGCAGGTTGCTGACGTGCATGTCCAGGCTGCGGTCATACAACGTCAGTTTGCGCCCCAGGGCCAGCTGCGCCAGCTCCTGCTTGTCCAGAGGCTCGCCCGGTTGACGCAGCAGCGCTTCGAGCAGGCGGCTTTCGGAAATGGTCAGGGTCAGTTCTTTTTCATCGATGCTGACCACGCCGCGCACCGGGCTGAAGCACAGGTCGCCCAGTTCAAGCTGGCTGGAGGTGGCGACCGGATGGCTGCGGCGCAGTACGGCTCGCAGCCTGGCCGTCAGCTCCCGTGGGTCACAGGGTTTGGCCAGATAATCGTCGGCACCCAGTTCCAGGCCGAGGATGCGGTCCAGAGGTTCGCCCCTGGCCGAAAGCATGACCACAGGAAGCTCGGGATGGTCGGTGCGCAGTTGCTTGAGCAGTTCAAGGCCGCTGCCATCGGGCAGCATCACGTCCAGCACCACGGCAGACGGAGCGGTTTCGGCCAGTGCCCGACGCGCACTGTGACCGTCGTGACAGGCGCGTACCTGAAAACCTTCCTGGCTCAGCCAACTGCTCAGAAGCTCACATAGCTCCTGATCATCATCAATTAGTAACAGCTCGCTCATGACTCACTCAATTTAGCCATTGCTGACGTTGCTTACGTCGACCGCCGACAAATATACCGCACACCAGGGCTATTACCGCAACGCCACCGCCTGCAATGAACCATTGTTGCTGTTCGGTCAGCAAGTGTGAGGACGCGATGGATTGTGCTTCCTTGAGCTGCAGCTTGAGTCTCTGGTTCTCTTGACGCAAACGTGCCACTTGCGCGTTTTCACGCTCGGTCTCTGCATTCTGCGTCTGCCTGAGTTGTTCTTCGCGCAGGCGCTCGCTTTCCCTGAGTCGCTGTTCAAGCTCGGCAATCCGGCTGGCAGGGCTGGGCAAATGCAATGCCTGCACGTTACCGGAATCACTGGTTTCCTCGGCCTGAACCGCACTGTTTACCGCTAACACCATCATCAACAGACACAACGCACCTGGACGCATCTGAACTCCCTTGATAGAGCCGTTTCTATTAGAAATATCGATGAGGTTGTCGGCAGGGAGGCGGGAATGATGAGCAAAGGGGAGGTATGCGCAGGAGCGAATTCATTCGCGAGACGGTGCTTTTCGCGAATGAATTCCTGCGAGCAATAGCAGATTTAAGGCAGGACTTGCTTGAACGGCTTGACCACAACATTGCCATAGACGCCTGCGGCAACGAATGGATCGGCCTTGGCCCAGGTTTGCGCGGCGCTCAGGGACTCGAACTCGGCGACGATCAGGCTGCCGCTGAAACCCGCAGGGCCCGGATCATTGCTGTCCACGGCTGGATGAGGACCCGCCAGCACCAGACGGCCTGCGTCCTTCAGGGCGATGATGCGCTCCAGGTGAGCAGGACGTACGCTCAGGCGTTTTTCCAGCGAGTCGGGAACATCTGTAGCAATGATGGCGTAGAGCATGTCAGTCCTCGGTTTTGGTAGTGGAAGAAGGGGCCGCGTCACTCAGGTGACGGCTCAGGTAGATACCTTGAGCCACCAGGAAGATCAGGGTCATGGCCAGACTGCCGAAAACTTTGAAGTCGACCCAGAAGTCCTGATAGGTAAAGGCCACATACAGATTGGCCGCACCGCAGAAAATGAAGAACAGAACCCAGGCAATGTTGAGTTTGACCCAGACTGCAGCAGGCAGGGTCAGGGCGTGGCCCATGACGCGCTGGATCAACGGGCGATCACCGATGAAGTGGCTGCCGGCAAATGCCAGGGCAAACAGCCAGTTGACCACCGGAGCTTTCCACTTGAGGAAGGTTTCGCTGTGAAAGGCCAGGGTCAGGCTGCCGAAGACCAGGCAGGCTACCAGGGTCAGCCATTGGCTTTTTTCCAGTTTGCGCTGCTTGATGTACAGAATCCCGTAGACGACCAGGGAGCTGGCGATCAGCATCGCGGTCGCACTGAAAATCCCGCCTAGCATGTAACTGTGGCCCAGGATGTCGACGGCGCGAGGTTCGGTCTTGTAGACGATGAAAAACAGGATCAGCGGGATGAAGTCTATGAATTGTTTCACAATGGCAGCCAGAAGCAGGATGTGACGGCATAATAACAAACATCAAAGACAGCGATAGCTCCCGAATATGAATGTTGACCTGCACTGCCACAGCACCGCGTCGGATGGCTCTCTTGCGCCAGCGGCCGTGGTTGCCCGTGCCTATGAAAACGGTGTGCGGGTCCTGTCGCTGACCGACCATGACACGGTCGAAGGCCTCGAAGAAGCCCGCGCGGCCGCGCATTCCCTGGGGATGCAGCTGGTCAATGGCGTCGAGTTGTCCTGCACCTGGGGAGGCGCAACCATCCATATTCTGGGCTACGGATTCGACATGAAGGCCCCGGCGCTGGTGGAAGCAATCGAGCGTTTGCACGAAGGCCGCTGGCTGCGGGCTGAGGAAATCAGTCGCAAATTGGCGATCAAAGGTATGCCTGGGGCGCTGGAAGGTGCCCGGGCGATCCAGCAGGAACTGGGCGACAGCGGTAATGCTCCGGCCCGACCGCACTTTGCCGACTATCTGGTGCGTGCCGGTTTTGTGAAGGATCGTGCCGAGGCTTTTCGCAAATGGCTGGGGGCAGGCAAGCTGGGGGATGTGAAGCAGCATTGGCCGACTCTGGACGAAACCGTCGCCACTTTGCGGGCTTCAGGTGCCTGGGTCAGCCTCGCGCATCCATCGCATTATGACTTCACGCGCAGTAAACGGCGTAAACTGGTCGCCGATTTCATCCAGGCCGGTGGCCACGCCATCGAAGTGGTCAATGGCATGCAACCTGCCGATCAGGTCGGAACCCTGGCGATACTGGCCCGTGAGTTCGGTCTGCTGGTTACCGCCGGCAGCGATTTCCATGGCCCTGGTGCATGGTCCGAGATCGGTATATACCGACCGTTGCCCGAGGATCTGCCGCCATTGTGGTGCAGATTCAAACATGAACAGCCTCCAGCCTCCGTCTGAACAGGAAGTTACCGTGAGTCAATTTTTCCAGGTCCACCCGGAGAACCCGCAACCGCGTCTGATCAAACAGGCCGCGGAAATCATCAAAGCCGGCGGGCTGGTGGTGTACCCGACCGATTCGTCCTATGCGCTGGGCTGCCAGATCGGCGACAAGAGCGCTATCGAGCGCATTCGTCGTCTGCGCCAGCTGGACGACAAGCACAACTTCACCCTGATGTGCTGCGACCTGTCGCAACTGGGCCTGTTCGCCAAGGTCGATACCGGAGCCTTTCGAGCCCTCAAGGCGCATACACCGGGGCCTTACACTTTCATTCTGAATGCAACCCGTGAAGTGCCGCGCCTGATCCTGCACCCCAAGCGCCGTACCATCGGCCTGCGCGTGCCGAGTCATCCGATTGCCCAGGCGTTGCTGGAGCAACTGGGTGAGCCGCTGATGAGTGTCAGCCTGATCATGCCCGGCGACAGCGTGCCGCTGAGCGATCCTTATGAAATGCGTCAGATCCTGGAACATCAGGTGGACCTGATCATCGATGGCGGTATGGGCGGCATTTCGGCTTCCACCGTCATCAGCCTGGCTGACGGAGAGCCGCAGATCATCCGTGTGGGTTGCGGTGATCCGACGCCGTTCGGTGAAGAAGCTTAATGACGAACCTGGAAACGGTAGACAGCCAGGCCGATGCCCAGCAGGAGCTGCCGTTCGCACTGGTCTATGGGCAGGCGGTCACGCAAATGCCGCTGGACCTCTATATTCCGCCGGATGCTCTGGAAGTCTTTCTCGAAGCCTTCGAGGGCCCGCTTGACCTGCTGCTGTACCTGATCCGTAAACAGAACATCGATATCCTCGACATCCCGGTGGCGGAAATCACCCGTCAGTACATGGGTTACGTCGAGTTGATGAAAACCGTGCGTCTGGAACTGGCCGCCGAGTATCTGGTGATGGCCGCGATGCTGGCCGAGATCAAGTCGCGGATGCTGCTGCCGCGCTCGGCAGAAGTGGAAGAGGATGAAGAGGATCCCCGTGCCGAACTGATCCGCCGTCTCCAGGAGTACGAGCGTTTCAAGGCCGCTGCCGAAGGGATCGATGGCTTGCTGCGGGTCGGGCGCGATGTGATCGTTCCCAAACTCGATGCCCCCGAAGCGAGGGCGCGCAAGCTGTTGCCGGATGTCAGCCTGGAAGAAGTGCTGATGTCCATGGCCGAGGTGCTGCACCGGGGCGACATGTTCGAGAGCCATCAGGTCAGCCGTGAGGCATTGTCGACCCGCGAGCGCATGAGTGATGTGCTGGAGCGGCTCAAGGGTGGTGGTTTTGTGCCTTTTGCCGAATTGTTCACCGCTGAAGAAGGGCGGCTTGGTGTTGTAGTGACGTTCATGGCCGTGCTTGAGCTGGTCAAGGAGTCTCTGGTCGAGCTGGTCCAAAACGAGCCCTTTGCGGCGATCCATGTCCGGGCGCGAGCCGAGTAGAGCAAGAACTGAATCATGAACCTCAATGAACCCCGCGAGCTGGCCCCGTTGCTTGAAGCGTTTCTGCTGGCTTCCGGAAAGCCGCAGACGCTGGAGCGCTTGTACGAGCTGTTCGAGGAAGGCGAGCGCCCGGAGCCGCCGGTCTTCAAGAAGGCTCTGCAAGTGCTGAGCAAGTCCTGTGAAGGTCGGGCTTTCGAGCTCAAGGAAGTGGCTTCCGGCTATCGCCTGCAGATTCGCGAGCGCTTTTCGCCCTGGGTCGGGCGTTTGTGGGAAGAGCGTCCGCAGCGTTATTCCCGGGCCATGCTGGAAACCTTGGCGCTGATCGCCTATCGCCAGCCGATTACCCGTGGCGAAATCGAAGATGTGCGTGGCGTGGCGGTCAACAGCCATATCGTCAAGACGCTGCTGGAGCGCGAGTGGATCAGGGTCGTGGGCTATCGTGATGTGCCCGGCAAGCCGGCGATGTTTGCGACCACCAAGGGCTTTCTCGATCATTTCAACCTCAAGAGTCTCGAAGAACTGCCGCCACTGGCCGACCTGCGCGAGATGGAAACCGAGCCGGTACTCGAATTCGACGACGTCCCGGTCCCGGCTCATTTGCAGGCCCTGGCCGACGCCAGCCTTGAGGTCGACGATGAGCAGGAGCCTGAGGCGCCACGGGATGAAACCAGCTTCCGCAGCCTGTTGCTTGAACTCGATTCCATGGAGCAGGGTCTGAAGACCGACTTCGATGATCTGTTGGTCGATGAGCCTGAAGGCGACGTGTGACCCAACTCTTTAGGAGCGAATAAATTCGTTACTACGGAAATTACCGCGACTTGGTAGGAGCGAATTCATTCGCGAAAAAAACGCTATGAGCAGCACCAAGAACCCCTGTATCAGCCTCTGCAAGTTTGACGACGACATCTGCCTGGGATGCGGTCGCAGCAAACGGGAAATCAAGGCCTGGAAGAAACTCGACAAGGACGACAAGCGCACCGTACTTGCCGAATCGGCCATGCGTCTGGCGAAGTTGAAGACCACCGGTCGCAAAAAGAAGAAGTGACCGGCAGATTTTCAACTAGCCTTGGATGCGCAACCGGCTGCATGAGCGTATGATTCGCGACCCTTTGGCGAATCCGCTTCGCCCAGGCTTAAAGTATTTCGCCTTGCGGCTATCCACAGCGCGCAGGGCAGCAGGTCTTGCCGGTCCTCGGCAATCCCTGATTCGACACACCGGGAGGTGCCCAGATGAGTGAAAAAGACACGCAGGACAGCCAGGAAATCGGACCCGCAGGTGAAAAACTGCAGAAGGTTCTGGCACGTATTGGCGTCGGTTCGCGCCGTGACGTCGAGGCCTGGATCAGCCAGGGTCGCATCAAGGTCAATGGCCGCGACGCCACCCTTGGTCAGCGCGTCGACATGCATGACGCCATTACCGTTGACGGTCGCGTCATCAAGCGCGAAGAGGCTGCCGAAACGGTACGCCGCGTCATCATGTACAACAAACCGGACGGCGAGATCTGCACCCGTGACGACCCTGAAGGCCGTCCAACGGTGTTCGACCGCCTGCCGCGTCCCAAAGAAGGCCGCTGGATCAATATCGGTCGCCTGGACATCAACACCACCGGTCTGCTGATGTTCACCACCGATGGTGAGCTGGCCAACCGCCTGATGCACCCGTCCTTCGAGATGGACCGCGAATATGCGGTACGTGTGCGTGGCGAAGTCGATGACGACATGCTGCTGCGTCTCAAGAACGGCGTGATCCTCGAAGACGGTCCTGCACGTTTCACCGACATTCAGCAGGCGCCGGGCGGCGAAGGTTTCAACCACTGGTATCACTGCGTGGTGATGGAAGGTCGTAACCGTGAAGTGCGCCGTCTCTGGGAATCCCAGGGCCTGGTGGTCAGCCGTCTGAAACGCGTTCGTTACGGGCCGGTGTTCCTCAATTCCGACCTGCCGATGGGCCGCTGGCGCGAAATGAGCCAGTACGAAGTTGACGTACTGGCTGCCGAAGTCGGCCTGACACCTGTGGCTCAGCCGCAGATGAATGCCAAGACCAAGGACAAGCTGGAGCGTTTGCAGCGCCAGTCGTCCCGCCCACTGGGCAAGGGCGAGCGCGTACGGAACCTGCGTCCTGCCAATGGCGCACCGGCCACCGGCGAGCGCGCACCACGTCAGCCGCAGGTCACCGGCAGCGATCGTGATCGTCCACGTGGCGATTCCACGCAGCGTCCACCGCGCAAGGATTCGGGCAAGCCAGGTTCGCGTCCTGCCGAGAACAGCCGTGGTACGCCGGTTGCCGAGCGTCCAAGTGAAGTGAGCAAGCGTCCAGCCAAGCCTTCGCCAAAGCGCGCCGGTATCAAGCTTGTCGATGACGATGCTCCATCGGGCAAGCGTCGTGGTCCACCGGCCGGTTCCGGTCAGCGTCCTGGCTTTGGCCGTCGCAAGCCGCAGTAAGTCTTGATGTAAATAAAAAACGCCGGTTTCGACTGGCGTTTTTTTATGGCTTTCATTTAATGAAAGGAGCGAGGTCAGGCTTTGTCTGAAGTTATTGCGTCAGATTATTTACCCGTCATGGAGTAGATTAATCTGGTAAATGATTCTTGTTACTCCAGGTGCGGCTAAACAGACAGAAAATCAATTGCTTGCAGTTTTTCAGGCTGATTCCTGAAAAGTTGGACAACCCCTGAAAATCAGCTACTTCGGCTTTTTTCTTGAATGGCTTTCCGGTGTAAACTTGCCGCTCGCGCTCAAGTGCATTCAGGTCCAGCTAAAAATGACGCAGATTTCCGAACGCTTTCTGGTACAGGCTCACCTCGATGCCAAGCAGCCCAAAGCGTTGAGTATTGAAGAACAGGCCCATTACCGCGCCGAAATCGCTGCCGAACTCAAGGCGCGGGATGCGGTGCTCGTCGCCCACTATTACTGTGATCCGGTCATCCAGGCCCTGGCCGAAGAAACTGGCGGTTGCGTGGCCGACTCGCTGGAAATGGCGCGCTTCAGCAATAGCCATTCGGCCAGTACCGTGCTGGTGGCTGGCGTGCGTTTCATGGGCGAAAC
Organism: Pseudomonas cichorii; assembly: GCF_019719005.1. Taxonomy (GTDB): domain Bacteria; phylum Pseudomonadota; class Gammaproteobacteria; order Pseudomonadales; family Pseudomonadaceae; genus Aquipseudomonas; species Aquipseudomonas cichorii_E. Next base: position 98,669 of record NZ_JAIGPJ010000015.1, on the reverse strand, counting down.
CGCCAAGATCCTCAACCCGGAAAAACGGGTATTCATGCCGACGCTTGAAGCCACCTGTTCCCTTGATGTGGGCTGTCCTGTCGACGAGTTCTCTGCTTTCTGCGATCAGCACCCGGACCGTACCGTGGTGGTTTACGCCAACACTTCGGCCGCTGTCAAAGCCCGCGCCGACTGGGTTGTGACCTCCGGCTGCGCCCTGGAAATCGTCGAGAGCCTGATGGACAACGGCGAGAAAATCATCTGGGCGCCGGACAAGCATCTGGGGCGTTATATCCAGCGTGAAACCGGTGCCGACATGCTGCTCTGGGACGGTGCCTGTATCGTTCACGAAGAGTTCAAGTCCAAGCAGTTGCAAGACATGAAGGCGCTGTATCCGGACGCTGCCGTGCTGGTCCATCCCGAATCGCCTGAGGAAGTCATTGCCCTGGCCGATGCGGTGGGTTCCACCAGCCAGATGATCGCCGCCGCCCAGCGCATGCCCAACAAGACGTTTATCGTGGCCACCGACCGCGGCATTTTCTACAAGATGCAGCAGTTGTGCCCGGACAAGATCTTCATCGAAGCGCCAACGGCCGGTAATGGTGCGGCGTGCCGCAGTTGTGCTCATTGCCCCTGGATGGCGATGAACACCCTTGAGCGCACCTTGCAGTGCCTGCGTGAGGGCAGCAACGAGATATTCGTCGAGCCTGCGGTAATCCCCCATGCCGTCCGTCCTCTGCAGCGGATGCTGGATTTCACTCAGGCGGCTCGCCTGAAACAGGCTGGTAATGCCTGATAGCGATGCCTGAAATGAAAATCCCGGCCTTCGAGCCGGGATTTTCATTCTGGGGTGTGAACAGTCAGTTCATCATGTCCTTGACCATTCGTTCCTGTTCGATCAGGTCTTTCTGCCGGGCATCTATCCGGGAAGCCAGCTGAAAGTTGTTGCTGGCACGACGCTTGGCGAATTCCAGTTGCTGAATGGCCTGCCGGAAGTCGCCGACCAGGGCGAAGTATTCGGCGCGGGCCTGATGCAGACCGATGGTGTTGCCATTCAGACCCCTTGTTTCGGCAACCACGTACCAGATGTCCGGATCGTCTGAGCGGGTCTTGAGCAGCGCTTCCAGTGCTTTTTCGGCTTCTGCGGTGCGGTTCTGCTTGAGCAGCACGTCGATCCGCACGTCGTTCAGAGGGTAGTTGTTCGGATACAGCGTGAGCATCCGGTCAACCCGTTGCTGGGCATCTGCCAGACGATTGTTGGTGATGTCCAGATCGATCTGGGTCAGGTTGTAGGTGATGTCGTTGGGCGCCTTGGCCAGAAGCGGCTTGAGCTCTTCACGGGCTTCATTGAGCTGCCCGGCCTTGATCTGCGCGATGGCCAGCCCGTAGCGTGCCGAATCGGAGTTGGGGTTTTCAACCAGTTGGGCGCGGAAGCGCTTGGCGGAGATCCCCGGGGTTTCTTCATAGATCAGCGCGACCCGTGCCCGCATCAGTTGGTAGAGAAGGCTGTCTTCCTTGCCGCCAGGTTTGGCCTGCTCGGCGCGGTTGCGGGTGTCGGCGATACGCGATTCGCTGACCGGGTGAGTCAGCAGGAACTCCGGTGGTCTGGCATCGAATCGGTACTGGCGCATGAGACGCTCGAACATGGTCGGCATGTTGCGAGGGTCATACCCGGCTTTTTCCAGGTTCATGATGCCGATGCGATCCGCTTCCTGTTCGTTCTGGCGAGAGAAGCGGCGCTGCTCCTGGATGGCTGCGGCCTGTGAGCCGGCAATGGCGGCGATGCCGGCATCACCCGCACCTGCTGCGGCCATGACGATACCGGCCAGCATGGCGGCCATTACGGGAACCTGCATGCGCTGCTGGGCTTCGACACCACGGGCAAAGTGGCGCTGTGACAGGTGAGCCAGTTCGTGGGCCATGACCGATGCGTATTCGCCTTCGGTCTGGGCGTTGAGAAACAGTCCGCCGTTGACCCCGATGATCCCGCCGGGCGCCGCAAAGGCGTTCAACTGGGGGCTGTTGATGAGGATGAACTCAAGGCGCCGGTCCTGGACCTGACTGGTTTCGGCGAGGCGATAGACCGATGTTTCGACGAAGTCCTTGAGCTGCGGGTCGGAGAGTTGACCCACCTGGGCACGCAGCATGCCCAGCCAGGCACGGCCCAACTGGTGCTCCTGTTCGGGCGAAACGATGGAAGAGCTGGCGTCGCCAAGAGATGGTAAATCATCAGCCATGCTCGGCGTGGCGAGCAGGCAGGCGAGCGTGAGCAGTGTAGGACGCAGGAAATTCATGCACGAGGCTCTAGGCTGGAGAACGCTTACTGTAGCTGGCTCAATGGCGTGCTGACCAGAGTGAGGTATTCTTCTCGTTCTGTCTGAAATGTCTGCATGCATTTTTTCGAATACTTTTTAACTTGATGTGTCCGCCTGGAGAGAAACGATGTCTGACGCTGTAACGCGCCCCGAGGTCTGTGATGCCGAACTCGATGCCTGTGGCCTCAATTGCCCGTTGCCGCTGCTCAAGGCCAAGATGGAACTCAATCGCCTGCCCAGTGGCGCGGTTCTGAAAGTCATTGCGACCGACGCGGGATCGCAGCGTGATTTCAGAACCTTTGCCAGGCTGGCAGGCCATGTATTGCTGCATGAAGAGGCCAATGAAGGCATCTACAGCTATTGGTTGCGCAAGGCGTAAATCACAGCCCGTTTTTTCTCGAAAGGATGTTTGATGTTCAAGGTGCTTCGCAATTGGGTGCAGCTGTATTTCTCCGATGAGGAAGCGGTTGTACTGGCAGTCCTGCTGTTTCTGGCATTCACCCTGGTCCTGACACTGGGTGGCATGCTGGCTCCTGTTCTGGCCGGGCTGGTTCTGGCGTTTCTGATGCAGGGCGTTGTCAACTTTCTGGAACGCCTGCGCATGCCGGAGGTGGGGGCGGTCGGTCTGGTATTCGCCCTGTTCATCGGCGTGTTGCTGGTTTTCCTGCTGGTGCTGGTCCCGTTGCTCTGGCATCAGTTGATCACCCTGTTCAACGAGTTGCCGGGCATGCTCGCCAAATGGCAGTCGCTTCTGCTGCTGTTGCCGGAGCGTTACCCGCATCTGGTTTCGGACGTGCAAGTGCTGCAAGCCATCGAAGCTGCTCGTGGGGAAATCGGCAAGATCGGCCAACTGGCGCTGACGTTTTCCCTGTCCAGCCTGCCGTTGCTGGTCAATCTCATGATCTATCTGGTGTTGGTGCCCATCCTGGTGTTCTTTTTCCTAAAGGACCGCCAGATGATCGGCCGCTGGGTACGTGGCTATCTGCCTCGTGAGCGTGCCTTGCTGACCCGGGTTGCCGAGGAAATGAATCGCCAGATCGCCAACTATATTCGTGGCAAGGTCATCGAGATTTTCATCTGTGGCGGTGTGACCTACGTGGCATTTGTGGCGCTTGGCCTCAACTATGCCGCGCTGCTGGCGATGCTGGTGGGAGTGTCGGTGGTCGTGCCTTATGTGGGCGCCGTGGTGGTCACGGTGCCGGTGGCGCTGATCGGTCTGTTTCAATGGGGCTGGGGCGATCAGTTCATCTATCTGATGATGGTCCACGGCATCATTCAGGCGCTGGACGGTAACGTGCTGGTGCCGCTGCTGTTCTCGGAGGCTGTCAATCTGCATCCGGTGGCGATCATCTGCGCCGTGCTGCTGTTTGGCGGGTTGTGGGGCTTCTGGGGGATATTCTTCGCGATTCCGCTGGCGACCCTGTTCAAGGCCGTTCTCGACGCCTGGCCGCGTCATGGACCGAGCGTGGCGCCGATGTTGTAGCGCCGGCTGCGGTGCATTGCGCGCCGCAGCCAGTGGGGCGGGCTTCAGGCCTTGTTCAGTGCCTGAGCCTGCGCCAGTACTTCTTCAACATGGCCCGGGACTTTCACGCCACGCCATTCCTTGCGCAGCACGCCATCCTTGTCGATCAGGAAGGTGCTGCGATCAACACCCAGATATTCCTTGCCATACAGCTTCTTGAGTTTGATGACGTCGAACAGCTGGCACAGGGCTTCGTCCTTGTCGGAAATCAGCTCGAAGGGAAACTCCTGCTTGGCCTTGAAGTTCTCGTGGGCCTTGAGGCTGTCGCGCGATACGCCGAAAACCACAGTATTGGCCGCCTGGAACTGCGCGATGCTGTCACGGAAGTTCTGGCCCTGGGTGGTGCAGCCCGGCGTATTGTCCTTGGGGTAGAAATAAATGACGACCTGCTGGCCCTTGAGCCCGGCAAGGCTGACAGCCTGCCCGCTGGTGGCGGGGGCCTGGAAGTCGGGAACGGGTTGATCTACTGCTACTGCCATGAGAACTCCTTACATGGGGGCTTGAGGGCGCCATGGTTCGATCAGCGCATCGAGGTTCAGTGCGTCGGCGAAGTCCAGGAACTGGTCGCGCAACCAGCTGATCTGGGTGCCTGCCGGCAGCGTGACCGTGAACGTCGCGTTGAGCATGGTGCCACCGGTCTGCGGAGCCAGATAGGTATCGCAGATCAGGTTTTCCAGCTCGACGTTGTGGTCGATGAAGAACTGGCACAGTTCGTTGATGATGTCCGGGCGATAGGCCGAGCTGACGTACGCCACGTAAGGCAGGGCTTCAGGACGGCTTTCGAGCGTGGCGCTGCGCACGACACTGATGGTGAAGGCGTGCTTTTTCGACAGCCCCGGCAGGCCGGTTTCAAGACGGGCCAGGGCATCCCAGCTACCAGAGACCTGAAGGATCAGCGCGCTGCACTCACCGTGACGGGTCAGGCGGGAGCTGACGACCGAGCAGCGGTTTTCATGGCTGGCGCGGCACAGGACGTTGGTCAGCTCCATAGGGTTTGCGCCAAGGGCACTGATAACAAGGAATTGTTCGCGAACTGTGGGGGTGGACGACATGCAGCATTCCTAAGCGATGAGCGGTCGGTACTTTTTGGGCTCTGCCGGGCTGTTTCGACGATCGTGAGCGCAAGGTACCAACCCGGGCCCCGTCGTTGAACGCCTGCATGGCATGGCCATGGTAGGGCTGCAACGCGCTGGCACAAGGGGGTTGGCGACAAAAAACGATCGATTGAACGAGGTGCGCAGATGACCAGTAACGATCAAAGGACGAAGGGTAGCGAAAACCATCGCTCAGGGGAATGCTCACAGTGCGGTACTTCGCTTGTACAAGGCTGATGGCGCCAGTACCATTACGGCTCTCTTTTTCCGGCAGGAGCGGTTGCATGATTGCGGGCAGTATGGTGGCACTGGTCACACCCATGGATGCACAAGGTCGTCTGGACTGGGACAGCCTGAGCAAACTGGTGGACTTCCACTTGCAAGAGGGCACCAACGCCATTGTTGCCGTCGGCACTACAGGTGAGTCGGCGACACTCGATGTGAGCGAACACATCGAAGTCATCCGCCGTGTGGTCACTCAGGTTGCAGGGCGTATCCCTGTCATTGCAGGTACTGGTGCGAACTCCACGCGCGAAGCCGTCGAACTGACGACCAACGCCAAGACCGCAGGTGCCGATGCATGCCTGCTGGTGACGCCTTACTACAACAAGCCGACGCAAGAAGGCCTGTTCCAGCATTTCAGCCACATCGCCAAGGCCGTGGACATCCCGCAGATTCTCTACAACGTGCCAGGTCGTACTGCTTGCGACATGCTGCCCGAGACGGTCGTGCGTCTGTCGAAGGTCAACAACATCATCGGTATCAAGGAAGCCACAGGTAACTTGCAGCGCGCCAAGGACATCCTGGCAGGCGTGAGCAGCGATTTCCTGCTCTATTCCGGCGATGACGCCACGGCCGTCGAACTCATGCTGCTGGGCGGCAAGGGCAACATTTCCGTGACTGCCAACATCGCGCCGCGTGCCATGAGCGAGCTGTGCGCCGCTGCCATGCGTGGCGATGCCGAAACGGCACGTGCCATCCATGAAAAGCTGATGCCGGTCAATAACACCCTGTTTATCGAATCCAACCCTATTCCCGTGAAATGGGCTCTGCATGAAATGGGTCTGATGCCGGACGGTATCCGTCTGCCACTCACCTGGCTCAGCGAAGCCTGTCACGAACCGCTGCGTCAGGCCATGCGCCAGTCCGGCGTATTGGTTTAATTGAGGAAGCATTACGCAATGAAGCGACTGGCCGGACTTTCCGCACTAGCCTTGATTATCTCCAGCACCAGTGGTTGCGGTTGGCTATGGGGGCAAGATGGTTACTTCCGCGATCGCGGCAGTGACTATCTGGAAGCAACCCAGACCGCACCGATGCAGGTGCCTGCCGACATCTCCAACACCAAGCGTCTGGATCCGCTGCTGCCGATCCCTCGCAACGTGGCTGACAGCACCGTGAAGGGCGAGTACAAGGTGCCTCGTCCGCTGCCTCTGTCGGTAGCCTCCGAATCGAGCGATTTCAGCTTGCAGAAGAGCGGCGATGCCCATTGGGTTCTGGCTCAGCGTCCGCCTGCCGAAGTCTGGCCGGTGGCGCATCAGTATTTTGAAGACAACGGTTTCCGTATCGCTGAAGAGCGTCCACAGACCGGCGAATTCAGCACCACCTGGCAGCGTCTGGACGAGCTGTCCGCTTCGGTCGCCAAGCGTCTGACGGCCAGCGGCGTATCGGCCGATTCCGAAACCCGCGTGCGGGTTCGTATCGAGCCGGGCGTACAGCGCAACACCAGTGAAGTCTATGTAGTCAGCGTCGAGCGTCCGGCTGGCAGCACTGCCGACGTCGGTTTCCCGCCGCGCACGACCAACATCGGCCTCGACGCCGCACTGACCGACGACCTGCTGGCCAGCATGAGCCGCAACGCCGAGAAGGGCGGTTCGGTGTCTCTGGTGGCGGCGCGTGACTACGATACACCGAGCCGTGTAGCGCTGAGCGAAGACGGTAGTGGCAACCCGGTTCTGACCGTCGGTGCCGATCTGGACCGAGCATGGTCGAGTGTCGGCCGTGCGCTGGATCAGGGTGAATGGCGCGTTGAAGACATCAACCGCAGCCTTGGCCTGTACTACATCAACCTGGCAGAGAAGGCCAACACGCCTGCGAACGAGCCTGGTTTCTTCGGTCGCCTGTTTGGCAGCAAGTCCAGCAAGGAAGAAATCGAAGCCCGTGCCGAGCGCTATCAGGTCCGCCTGAGCAAGGTGGGTGACAGCGTGCAGGTCACTGTCGAGAAAAACATCAACACCGTTGCGCCGGCCGACGTCGCTCGCAGGGTCTTGAGCATCATTCAAGACAACCTGGGTTAAGTGCGTTTCGCTGTTCTGGGCAGCGGCAGCCGTGGCAACGGCACGCTGGTCGCAAGCAACGATACGTACGTGCTGGTCGATTGCGGTTTCTCCCTGCGGGAAACCGAGCGGCGTCTGGCGCGACTGGGAGTCAGCGCCAGACAATTGAGTGCCATTCTGGTGACCCACGAACATGCCGATCACGTGCATGGCGTGGGTTTGCTGTCTCGGCAGTACAATGTGCCGGTCTATCTCAGTCGCGGGACCTTGCGCGGGATGCGCAAGCCGGTCGAAGCCGCCGGGGTGGTGGAAGGTGGGCAAAGGTTGCAGGTGGGAGCGCTGGGCATCGATGTGGTGTCCGTCGCCCATGATGCGCTGGAGCCCACCCAGTTCGTCTTCAATGACGGGCGCCGCCGTTTTGGCCTGCTGACCGACCTTGGGTCTTACTGCCCCAATGTGCTGCAAAGCTATCATGGCCTGGATGCCTTGATGATTGAGGCCAACCATTGCCGCGACATGCTTGCCCGAGGCCGTTATCCGGTCTTTCTCAAGCAGCGTGTGGGAGGCGAAACAGGACATTTGAACAATCATCAGGCCGCAAACCTGGTGAGCGAACTGGGATGGAGGGATTTGCAGCATCTGGTGCTGGCCCATCTCAGCAGCAAGAACAACCTGCCGTATCTGGCCCGGCAATGTTTTGCCGACACTCTGGGTTGCGACCCGGACTGGCTGGAGCTGGCCGATCAAGATTCAGGGCTCGACTGGCGACATATCGCCTAGCCCAACTACTTAGCAAGCGGAGCCCATCATGGAAAAACGTGAAGAACTCTACCGCGGCAAAGCCAAGTCGGTTTACAAGACCGACGACGCTGACCGCTTGATCCTGCTGTTTCGCAACGACACCTCGGCGTTCGACGGCAAGCGCATCGAACAGCTGGACCGCAAAGGCATGGTGAACAACAAGTTCAACGCCTTCATCATGCAGAAGCTGGAAGAAGCGGGCGTTCCGACCCAATTCGACAAGCTGCTGGGCGACAACGAGTGCCTGGTCAAGAAACTGGACATGATCCCGGTCGAGTGCGTCGTGCGTAACTACGCTGCCGGCAGCCTGGTCAAGCGCCTGGGTGTGGAAGAGGGTACCAAACTCGATCCGTACACCTTCGAGCTGTTCCTCAAGGACGACGCCAAGGGCGACCCGTTCATCAACGAATCCCACGTCGTGGCATTCGGTTGGGGCACCGCCGAGCAACTGGTTCGCATGAAAGAGCTGTCGCTCAAGGTCAACGAAGTCCTCAGCAAACTGTTCGACGACGCAGGCCTGCTGCTGGTCGACTTCAAGCTCGAGTTCGGCGTATTCCACGGCGAGATCGTCCTGGGCGACGAATTCAGCCCGGACGGCTGCCGCCTGTGGGATAAAGACACTCGCAAGAAGATGGACAAGGACCGCTTCCGCCAGGGTCTGGGTGACGTCATCGAAGCCTACGAAGAAGTCGCAAACCGCCTGGGCGTCCCGCTTTAAGGCAAAAAGTTACGCAAGCGCTTGATAGCACGAAAAAAATTAGCGTAAAGGGCTTCGCCTTACGCGCCGATGCTGTTATCATGCGCGCCGTTGGAGAGATGCCAGAGTGGCCGAATGGGACGGATTCGAAATCCGTTGTACCTTCACCGGTACCTAGGGTTCGAATCCCTATCTCTCCGCCATACATTGAAAAGCCCCGTAGATTCCGTCTACGGGGCTTTTCTGTTTTCTGGGGTGTGCTTCACGGATCTTCAAGAAATCCCACTCCCGTCCGCCCCTTTGCTTTTTTTCAGCTAAGGTGTGGTAGAGCCAAATCTCACGTTTTGTGATGCAAGGAGCTATCAGATGTCGGACGTAAACCAGGCACAACCGCAACCGTCTCCCAGCCAGAGCCATGATGACGTCATTGCCCAGTTCAAGTGGCAGGGCAAGCAGATCGACTGGCTGCTTCAGTGGCTTGTCAAATTCGTTGCCAATACCAAGGTTGAGTTGGGGGTTACCCTGTCGGTAGGCGGGAACCTCGTTTCCGGCCATCTGATTTCCCACGATGCCTACTTTGAGCAACTGGCTGCAGATATCTCTGCACCTTTCACCCAGTTCAATAACGGTACTGACGAGTCGATGAAGGAGATGATCCTGTCTTTCAAGCCGGGTGAGTCCAATGAAGACACGCCAGCTTTCCATTTCATCCATTTGAAGGATTGCAGAACGTACTCGACCGATGAAAGCCCGATCTGCGATGCGGGTGTGCTGTGGCGTGGAAGAATTGCGGCTGTCGATGGCTTTACCATCGGGCTCATTGCACGCAAGTGAAAGCCTGAGCTGCTGAATGGCCCCGGTGTTTACCGGGGCTTTTTGTTTGTGGCGCTTACAGGACCAGTTTCAGCCATTGGCCCTCTGTTTCTACGCGGGCCTCAAGGTAGCTCTTGAGTGTCACATCTTGAGTTTCATAAGGGTGCAAGTGGGCTGCCGTGATCACCACCACACTGGCCCCGGCTGCCTTGGCTGCGGTGATGCCGGCGGGTGCGTCTTCAAATACCAGGCAGTCCTGCGCAGCCACGCCGAGTCGTTGGGCGGCCAGTAGAAAACCATCGGGGGCAGGTTTGCCTTGGGTTACGTCTTCGGCGGTGATGACGATTTCGGGGAGTGCCAGGCCGGCAGCGCCCATGCGTGCCTGGGCCAGTGCAAGCGGGGCGGAGGTGACCATGGCCCAGCGCTCCTTGGGCAGCGAGGCGAGGAAGGCTGCGACGCCTTCAATCGCGATCACGCCTTCGACATCTTCGATCTCGGCCTGAGAAATGGCCTCTGCCTCCTGTTCTGCATCGATGCCGGGCAGGTTCTGCTGGCGGACGGTATCGATACTTCTCACGCCATGGATGGTCGGTAGAAAGGTTTCTACGTCGATGCCGTGCTTGCGTGCCCATTTCGCCCACACTCGTTCGGCGCAAATGACAGAGTTGAGCAAGGTCCCGTCCATATCGAACAGGAAGGCCGAAAATCGCTTCTCGTTGAGCATGCATGCCTCTTGTGGGTGGCGTTGATAGCGGGCAAATATGCCCATGCAGCACTGGCTTGTGCAAGGCAGGGCTTTTACATTGAGACATCATTTGGCCACGTTTTGCGCGACAAAATGCCGCAACCGTCTTTATCGCAGGTAATATGTGCCATCCGATTTTTATGCCCGGAATGGCCTGATAGAAAACTGGCAACCAGAAGAAGAACAAGAAACAGAGAGCCAGGCTGCCCGCCCCGGTCGATACCCAGAATTAATGAGTAGACGAAAAAAGGCGATTAGAAAAAATGACCAACACTTCGCGACCTTTGTACATTTCCTATGCCGGCCCCTCGCTGCTGGAAATGCCCCTTCTGAACAAGGGGAGTGCTTTTACCCCGCAAGAGCGGGTCGAATTCAATTTGATCGGGCTGCTGCCGCAGAACGTAGAGACGATCGAAGAGCAAGTCACTCGCGTGTACAGCCAGTACAAGCAGTGCGCCAGCGACCTGGACAAGCATATTTACCTGCGTTCGATCCAGGACAACAACGAGACCCTGTTCTTCCGCCTGCTGGATTCGCATCTGGACGAGATGCTGCCGATCATTTACACCCCGACGGTCGGCCAGGCGTGCCAGGAATTCTCCAAGATCTACCGCACCCATCGCGGGCTGTTCATTTCCTACCCTGAGCGCGACCGCATCGACGACATTCTGCGCAGCGCCACCAAAGACCGTATCAAGATCATCGTTGTCACCGATAGCGAGCGCATTCTGGGCCTGGGCGACCAGGGTATCGGCGGCATGGGCATTCCGATCGGCAAGCTGTCGCTGTACACCGCCTGTGGTGGCATCAGCCCGGCCTATACGCTGCCGATCGTGCTGGATGTCGGCACCAATAACCGCGAACTGCTCGACGACCCGATGTACATGGGCTGGCGTCATGAGCGTGTTACCGGTAAGGAATATGACGATTTCATCGCTACCTTCATCGATGCCGTTCAGCGTCGCTGGCCGGATGTACTGCTGCAGTTCGAGGATTTCGCCCAGTCCAACGCCATGCCGTTGCTGGAGAAGTATCGTGACGAGCTGTGCTGCTTCAACGATGACATTCAGGGCACTGCATCGGTGGCCGTGGGCACCTTGCTTGCCGCCTGCAAGGCCAAGAACGAGACGCTGGGTCAGCAGAAGGTCGTGTTCCTGGGCGCCGGTTCTGCCGGTTGCGGGATTGCCGAGCACATCATTGCCGCGATGAAGATCGAAGGCCTGAGCGAAAGCGAAGCGCGCAAGCGTATTTTCATGGTCGACCGTTTCGGTCTGCTGACCGAGGGCATGGACAACCTGCTGGACTTCCAGCAGCGCCTGGCTCATAAGGCGGGTGATGTTGCGGGCTGGGCGGCTGGCGGTGAAGCGTTCCCGCAGTTGCTCGATGTAGTGACCCATGCCGGTGCGACGGTGCTGATCGGTGTTTCGGGCCAGCGTGGTCTGTTCACTGAGCAAGTGATCCGTGAGCTGCACAAGCATTGTGCCAAACCGCTGGTCATGCCGCTGTCGAACCCGACCTCCAAGGTCGAAGCCACGCCAGAAGAGATCCTGCGCTGGACCGATGGCAATGCACTGGTTGCTACCGGCAGCCCGTTCGCGCCTGTGGAAATCAATGGTCGTACAGTACATATCGCGCAGTGCAACAACTCCTACATTTTCCCGGGCATCGGTCTGGGTGTGGTGGCTTGCAAGGCTTCGCGTATCACTGACCGGATGTTGATGGCAGCGTCCAATGCACTGGCAGAATGCTCGCCGATGGTGTCCGGGCTTGGCGATGCAGTCTTGCCTCCGCTCAAGGAAATCCAGCAGGTCAGCCGCAAGATCGCTCTGGCTGTGGCCAAGGAGGCTCAGGCTGAAGGTCTTGCCCTTGAGACGTCGGATGAAGTACTGCTGGCAGCCATCGAGCGTAATTTCTGGGTGCCTGAATATCGCGGCTACCGTCGTCGTTCAGTCTGACTGTAAGCGTCACTACTGAATGGCCCTTCGCGAGCGTGCTCGTGAAGGGCCTTTTTTATGGCTGCATTAGGATTGCCGGTTTCTTGGAGGTTTTTTCCTACAGTGAAATAAGTTTAATCCGACCTGTTATTTGCATTCTTTTCACAAAAAATTGATAGGATGCCGCCTAAAGTCTGCGCATGGATGGGCCGCCTGGTTCAATCTATACTCGATAAAAAATTATATAAGCAGACTGTCAATGCTGAAAATCAAAGCTGTTCGTCCTGAAGTTGTTACGCTGATTGCCAGTGCCTTTTTGTTGTTCGGTTACAATGCCAATCTTTGGCAGCATCTTTTTGAAATTACAGGAGGGAGCAGTAAAGGCATTGCCATGCGTATTGCTTTTGGTGTGATGATTTTTTGCGTGTTCAATATCTTTTTGACGTTTTTTTCATTTCGGCGTGTGCTTAAGCCGGTCTTGATCTTTTTGTTTTTTGTCAGTGCTTCTGTTTCTTACTTCATGAGTGAGTACGGCGTCATGATTGATGCCGGCATGTTTCGCAACTTTGCGGAAACCAACCCTACCGAAGTTCAAGGCCTGCTGTCCTTGAAACTGGTGATTTACATCGTCCTGCTGGGGCTTCTGCCGTCAGTGTTGTTGTGGAAAACCCCGATCAACTACCGCCGCTGGCACCGTGAGCTGTTCAGCAAGGTGCTGGTCTGTTTCATCTGCTCGGTGTCGATTGGTGGCGTCGCTCTGGCGAATTATCAGGGACTGTCATCGCTGTTTCGCAATCACCATGAGCTGCGCCTTATGGTCGTGCCCAGCAACTACATTGGTGCCTCGGTTGGCTATCTGAGCGAGCAGATCATTTCGTCCCAACGCCCGTTTCTGATGATTGGCGAAGATGCCAGGCGCTCGCCGGACTGGTCTACGCATAGCCGCAAATCCCTGACTGTCCTTGTAGTGGGTGAAAGTGCCCGGGCGGAGAACTTCGGCATTCTGGGCTATGGCCGCGATACCACGCCAAAGCTCAATAAACAGAGCGGTCTGGTGGCATTTACCGATGTGTATTCGTGCGGTACCGAGACGGCAGTGTCGGTGCCTTGCATGTTCTCCAATATGGGACGCAAGGATTACAACGCGACCAAGGCGCGCAATCAGGAAGGGCTGCTGGATGTGCTGAAGCGCGCAGGTCTTGAAGTGATATGGCGCGATAACCAGTCGGGCTGTAAAGGCACCTGTGATCGCGTCGCCTTCCAGGATGTCAGCAACCTCAAGGACCCGTTGCTGTGCGCCAATAACGAGTGTCACGACGAGATCCTGCTGCAAGGCCTGGAAGCCTTTATCGACAGTCTCGATAAAGACACCGTGTTGGTACTGCACCAGATGGGCAGTCACGGGCCGGAGTATTTCAAGCGTTACCCCAAGGCATTCGAGAAGTTTACACCTGTGTGTGAAAGCAATGCCCTGAACAACTGCAGTCGTGAAAGTATTGTCAATGGTTATGACAATACTTTGCTGTATACCGACCATGTCCTGTCTTCCCTGATCGATATATTACGCAGCCGTCAGGATAAAGTGGATACTGCCCTGTTGTATCTGTCGGATCATGGAGAGTCATTGGGCGAATATAATCTGTTCCTGCACGGTACGCCTTATATGCTGGCTCCGGATCAGCAGAAACATGTACCGATGATGATATGGTTGTCCGATAACTATCAGAAGTCTTTTGCCGTCACTCCGGAGTGTCTGGCCAGGGAGCGTAATGCACCGTTGAGTCAGGACAATCTCTTTCATTCCATGCTGGGCTTGTTGAGAGTCGACACCAAGGTTTATGACCCGAGTCTGGACATGTTTTCCGGTTGCAGAAGTTCGATCGGCAATGGCGTGGCAATCAACAGGTAATTCATGATTCTGAGGGTGAGGCGCTTGACCGGACAGGCCTTGTCCCAGGCACCTCGCAGCTCATGGATCGCCAGCCTGCTGTTTCCCGGCGATCCACATGAAGATATCCAAGAGTTTCAGGCCAGATGCGCGATAAACCTCCTATGGCGATATATACTGCGCGCCATTGATCAAGGGAGAGCCGTGTGGCCATCGATATTCATTGGATTCGCGACGACGACAGCCTCGCCCGACAGTGCGCGCAGTGGCAGTCGCTGCCATTTGTCGCGCTCGACACCGAGTTCATGCGGGTCGACACCTTTTACCCGATTGCCGCGCTGTTGCAGATCGGCGACGGTTCCAGCGCCTGGCTGATCGATCCGTTGCTCATCAGCGACTGGACGCCTCTGTCCGCATTGCTTGAAAACCCCGACGTCATCAAGGTGGTTCATGCTTGCAGCGAAGATCTGGAAGTCCTGTTGCGCCTGACGGGCAGCCTGCCGGTTCCGCTGTTCGACACCCAACTGGCGGCCGCTTACCTGAACATCGGGTTTTCCATGGGCTATTCGCGTCTGGTGCAGGAGGTGCTGAACATCGACCTGCCCAAGGGCGAGACCCGTTCCGACTGGCTGCAACGCCCGTTGTCGGAAACCCAGATCAGCTATGCCGCCGAAGATGCCGTGCATCTGGCCGAGCTTTTCGGTCTGCTGCGGCCACGTTTGTCGGACGAAAAATACCTCTGGGTTCTCGAGGATGGTGCAGAGCTGGTCGCCAACCTGCGCCGCGAAACCGATCCCTACGAGATTTACCGCGACGCCAAGCTGGCCTGGAAACTGTCTCGTGCCCAGTTGGCGGTATTGCGTGAGCTGTGCGCCTGGCGCGAGATACAGGCGCGCTCGCGTAACCTGCCGCGCAATCGCATCGTGCGTGAGCACTCGTTGTGGCCGCTGGCCAAGACCCAGCCGGACAACCTGAGTGCCCTGGCCCGAATCGAAGACATGCACCCGCGCACGGTACGCCAGGATGGTGAGTACCTGCTGGACCTGATCAAGAAGTCCGGCAATCTGCCGCCTGATCAGTGGCCGCTGGCGTTGCCCGAGCCTCTGCCGATCGAGGCTTCCGGCATCCTGAAAGGCTTGCGGGCCATTGGTCAGCAATACGCTGAACAACTGAATATTGCCCCCGAGGTCGTGCTGCGCAAGAAGACCCTCGAAGCCTTGCTCAAGAGCGGCTACCCCGATGGCCCTTACACATTGCCCGATTCGCTGCGTGGCTGGCGTCGCGAATTAATGGGCCAGGCGCTGCTCGACAGCCTGGCCAATGCAGGAGAACAGCCTTGAAACGTATTTGCTCCATTTATCGCAGCCCGAAAAAGAACGAGATGTACCTGTATGTGCTCAAGAGCGATGTGCTCAAGCGTGTACCGGTAGAGTTACTGGCTGCGTTCGGCACGCCTCAGCATGCTTTCGACCTGGTGCTCAGTCCTGAGCGCGCGCTGGCTCGTGAAGATATCAACAAGGTGCTGGAAAACCTCGATACCCAGGGCTATCACTTGCAGATGCCGCCTGCCGAAGAGGAATACATCCAGCACTTGCCCGAAGAGTTGTTGCGCCGCAACGATCCTGTCTGATCCGTTGTGCCGCACTGTAGTGCCGGTCTGCCTGCTTTCGCAGTGCGCAGGCTTGACCGGCCCATGGCTGTTGCAGCTTGTTTGTCCCGTTTTTAAGGTTTTTGAAACATGCGCGTTCTGATTGCCGAACACGATTACCCCATCTACACCCAACTGTTGCGCAAGGTAGCGCCCGAAGTTGAAATCATGAGCAGCGGTGATTCCGCCGAACTGTCTCGTATGGCCGGTGAATGCACGGTCTGGCTGGGACAGCCTGATCTGCTGGCCAATCTGTTGCGTCAGGGGCACAAGCCGCAATGGTTGCAATCGACCTGGGCGGGAATTACCCCGTTGCTGGCCGAAGGTGTATCCAGGGATTATCGATTGACGCGGGCGGTCGGTATTTTCGGCCAGGTCATGGCCGAGTTTCTGTTGACCTACATGCTCGGTCACGAACGTGAAGTGCTGGCGCGCCTGATGAGTCAGGTCGAACGCAAATGGGACAATCGTCCCGGCCAGAGCCTGTATGGCCGCAAGGTGCTGATCGTGGGCGCGGGTGATATCGGCCAGCGTGTCGCGCAATTCCTGGTGCCTTTCGGTGTGCAGGTCTACGGCGTCGCTTCTCAAGCGCGCACTCAGGAGCCGTTCGTCGAAGTCGGTGCCCTGGCGGATCTGGAACAGATGGTTGGCGATATGGACTACGTCATCAACCTGCTGCCCAACACACCGGCAACCCACGATTTGTATGGCGCGAAACTGTTCGCTGCATTCAAGCCCTCTGCGCTGTTCATCAACGTCGGGCGTGGTGTAGCGGTGGTCGATGCGGATCTGGTGCAGGCCTTGAAGGAAGGGCATCTGGCGGGCGCTGTGATCGATGTCTGCCGTCAGGAGCCGCTGCCTCAGCGCCATCCGTTCTGGACCGCCTATGGCCTGCTGCTGACCGGACATAGCTCCGCGCCGACATCGCCTGTGGCCATGACCGAATTGTTCGTCGATAACCTCAAGGCCTTTCAGGCGGGTGAGCCGCTGCGCGGAGAAGTGGATTTTTCGCGGGGATATTGAGCAGCGGTAGCTGCAAGTTAAAAGCTACAAGCTACAAGCTACAAGTTAGAAGCTTGAAGCTTTCCACTTGCAGCTTGCAGCTCTAAAAACCTACAACGAAAAATCACCCTCAGCCGCCAGTTCTGCTACTGGTTTGCGCGGGCTTGGGACTTCGCGGCCTTGCAGGTATTCGGGCAGGGTCGATTTGTCGCCCAGCTTGCCGATAGCGACTGCTGCATGCAGGGCATAGCCTTCTGGAATGTTCAGCTCCTTGCGGGTCAGTTCCTTGTCGAAGCCTGACATGCCGTGGGTGTACCAGCCGCTCAGGCTGGCCTGCAATGCCAGGTAGCCCCAGGCGGAGCCGGCATCGAATTCGTGCGTGGTTGCCGGGCTCTCTTCGGTCGCGCCGGGTGCGGCGAAGGTGGTCTTGGAGATGACGATCACCAGTGCCGAAGCGCTCTGCGCCCAGCTGCGGTTGAACTCATTGAGCAGGCCCAGGTAACGCTCCCAGTTTGGCGTGTCGCGACGCGCATAAAGAAAGCGCCATGGCTGCGAGTTGTAGGCCGAAGGTGCCCAGCGTGCTGCCTCGAAGAAACCCAGCAGGGTTTCCTGTGGAATGCTTTCGCCTGTAAAGGCGCGAGGCGACCAGCGTTGGGTGAATTGCGGGTCGATGGTATGGTCGGCGATGCGTGGATTAATGCTCATGAAAATCCTGTCGTAGCGAAGGTTTGAAGTGAGCTTGACATGATGGGCCGTGGTCGGCAGGCATTGTCTTGTGCCCTCGAAAGCCTTCTAACGCTACTGTTTTGCCACGCTGCTGACAAGTGAAGTGTGGGATACCGGCAGTCGCAAATGCTTGGCCCGCATCCGATGTGCCACTAGACTGGCGGCCTTTTCATTGTCGATACCGTTGTCCGAACCATGGCCGCTAAAGTTGAACCCTTCTGGATACGCAAAACACTCGAACAACTGGACAGGGACGAGTGGGAATCGCTGTGCGATGGCTGCGGTCTGTGCTGCCTGCAAAAGCTGGAAGATGAGGACGACAACAGCGTTTACTACACGCGCATCGCCTGCAAGTTGCTGGACCTGAAAACCTGTCAGTGCTCCGATTACAGTAATCGTCGAGCCTTTGTGCCTGACTGCATTCAACTCACGGCCGGGCAGGCCGACGAGTTCAAATGGCTGCCGCCTACGTGTGGTTATCGTCTGGTCAGTGAAGGGAAGGATCTACCGCTCTGGCACCATCTGGTGTGCGGTGATCGCGAGGCTGTGCATCACGAGCGCATCTCCCAGTCGGGACGCATGCTCAGTGAGAACAGCGTGCCCGAGGACGACTGGGAGGATTATCTGATTTTCCGCGCCGGTTAAGGATTTCAGACGTCGTTTTTCGGGTCTTTCAAGGCATCGATGCCGTTGATGACCGAGGTCCTGGCGGCCAGTTCGGCATTGTCCTTGAGCTGTCTCAACTCAGCGCCTGCGCGTTCGATATCCGAGCGCGCACTGTGCAGGTTGCTGCGGCTTTTTTCGAGCAGGCTTTTTGCCGAGCAGTGCCCGGTGATGCCGCGCGCCAGTACGGCACCGCCAATGGCCAGCTGTACAAGGCCCAGGATGCCGCCACGGCGCAGCCCCTTGCCCATTATTGTCACGCCGCCTGCCAGAGAGCCTATCCGCTCCCAGCCCTGGACGTTCTGCTGCGGATGGTTGTGCAGTCGCGGGGTGTCGATTCTGTCGATGATCGAGGTGTCGCTCATGATGATTCTCCAGGATGTGATAAATCAGCTTCAACGAAACTGACTGCCCATCTGTGAAACTGTTCAGTGCATTTTCATGAGCGGTCGGGCTTTTCCCGGCCGAATTGCGGACCCGAGCGGGTATTGATGCCTTTGGCCATTCGGTCATAGAGCACGACGTTGACCGTCGCCGCCAGATTCATGCAGCCCTCTGTGGGGATGTAGACCACGTCTTCGCACCAGTCGCGGATTTCCTGATCCAGTGAGCCGTCTTCCGGGCCAAAGATATACAGGGCGCGATCCGGGTGAGTGTATTCGGGCAGGGCACGGGCGCCGTCCACCAGTTCCACCGCAACCGGAATGCAGCCCAGCGGCAGGATGCTCTTGAGGTCTTCGATGCCGATCAGCGGAATATCCTGATGGATCTTCTTGGTGTCGGTGATGAAGTCCCGTGCGCGCTCGTAGCGTTTGCCGGTGTAGAAGACCGAAGCCACGCCATAACAGCCCGCCGCCCGCATCACCGAGCCGACGTTTTCCGGGGATTTGGGGTTGTAAAGGCCGATGCAGGCGTACCGTTTGTTTGCCACTTTAGAGATGCTCTGGGTAAAACGCGCAAGTATACGGCAGAACGCGAAATCTCTAGAACCACATCCTGATACCCATCACCCACTTCGCTTCGCTGCGATCTTCGCCTTCCTCGCGAGCATAATCGGCGGTCTTGCCGTAAGTCCGGTTCCAGCTCACGCCAATATAAGGTGCGAACTCCCGGCGGATTTCATAGCGAAGCCGCAGGCCGATTTCGGTGTTGGCCAGCCCTGAGCCAATACCCCGTTGCGGATCGTTCTTGCCATAGACGTTGAGTTCGGCCGTGGGCTGCAGAATGAGCCGGTTGGTCAGCAGCAGGTCGTAATCGCCTTCAAGGCGTGCGGCGCTCTGGCCAGCTTCGCCGACGAAGGCCGTGGCCTGGGCCTCGAAGCTGGAAAGGGCCATGCCCTGAATGCCAAAAGCGGCCCAGGTCTGCGGGTCGCCCGGCTTGAAGTCCTGGCGTGCGCCCGCGATCAGATCCCACCACGGGCTGATCGCGTGTCCCCACAGCGCCTGGATTTCGGCGTCCCCGGTCTTGCCATCAGTGCGTTCGCCTTCGGAGCGTATCCACAGGCGATCGATATCACCGCCGATCCAGCCTTTGAGATCCCACGCCAGGGTGCTGCCCTGATCGGCGTCCTGCCATTCCAGCTTGTCGGCCATGAAGAAGGTATTGATGGCGCTGTCATGCACCATATGGCCTGTATGGCTGGTGTAGACGGCAGCCCGGTCTTCATCCGTCAGTTCGGGGATGGGCGTACGACTCTGGCCAGCGGTGGACGGAGCGGGCTGCATGTGGTCGTGGTGCAGGGAATGGCTGCCGTGATCCATGCCGCTCATGTCGGCAGCCAGGGCCGGCATTGTCATCGATGGACCCAGCGCCACAAGCAGGCCGGACAGACGGGAAAGATGAAAGATTCTGTTCATGCTGAGGTTCTCATTCTTCCACGCGCACTTCACGGAACATGCCCATTTCCATGTGGTAGAGCAGATGGCAGTGATAGGCCCAGCGCCCGAGGGCATCGGCGGTGACGCGATAGCTGCGCCTTGAGGCCGGTGGCATGTCGATAGTGTGTTTGCGGACCATGAATTGCCCGTTCTCGTCTTCGAGGTCGCTCCACATGCCATGCAGGTGAATGGGGTGAGTCATCATGGTGTCGTTGACCAGAACGACCCTGATGCGCTCGCCATACTTGAGCTTCAGCGGCTCGGCATCCGAGAACTTCACGCCGTTGAAGGACCAGGCGAATTTCTCCATGTGACCGGTGAGATGCAATTCGATGGTGCGCCCAGGCTCGCGTCCATCCGGGTCCTCGAAGGTGCTGCGCAGATCCCCGTAGGTCAGGACCCGACGACCGTTGTTTCTCAGGCCGATGCCAGGATCGTCCAGCTTGGGAGCGGTCTTCATGGCCTGCATGTCCACCAGCGGGTTGTTCTTCTCGGTTTCCGGGTGTGACTGAGGCGCAGGCTGCATATTGCCCATGCCTGACATGTCATGGTGATTCATGCCTGCCATGTTGCTGTGGTCCATGGCGGCCATCTTTCCATGATCCATACCGCCGTGGTCCATTCCCATATCGTCCATGCCCAGCAACGGGCGTGGGTCCAGAGGCGGAACAGGTGCCGTTGTACCGGCCTTTCGGGTGAGCGTGCCACGGGCAAAACCTGTGCGATCCATGGACTGGGCGAACAGGGTGTAGGCCTCTTCGGTGGGCTCGACGATGACATCGAAAGTCTCGGCAACGGCTATGCGCAACTCATCGACGCTGACCGGCTTGACGTGCAGACCATCTGCAGCGACCACGGTCATTTTCAGGCCGGGAATCCGCACATCGAAGTAGGTCATGGACGAGCCGTTGATAAAGCGCAGCCTGATCCGTTCGCCTGCTTTGAACACGCCGGTCCAGTTCATGTCCGGTGCCTTGCCGTTCATGAGGTAGGTGTAGGTCGCAGCGCTCACATCAGCCAGATCGGTCGGGTTCATTTTCATCCCGGCCCACATCGTGCGATCGGCCACTGCCTCGCCCCAGCCTTTTTCGCTGACATCGTGGATGAAGTCACCCACTGTGCGCTTGTTGTAGTTGTAGTAATCCGACTGTTTCTTGAGGTTCTTCATCAGCCTGACCGGATCGTCATCCGTCCAGTCCGTGAGCATCACCACGTAGTCGCGTTCGTACTGGAAGGGTTCAGGCTCTCTGGCATCGATCACCAGCGGGCCATATACCCCCGATTGCTCCTGAAAGCCGGAATGGCTGTGATACCAGTAAGTGCCATTCTGTTTGACCTTGAAGCGATAGACATACATGCCGTCCGGCTCGATGCCTTGAAAACTCAGGCCCGGAACGCCGTCCATGTTGGCGGGCAGCAGGATGCCGTGCCAGTGAATGGAGGTGTTTTCCTTGAGCCGGTTTTTAACCCGCAAGGTGACGGTATCGCCTTCACGCCAGCGCAGCAGAGGGCCGGGGATACCGCCGTTGATGGTCATGGCCGTTTTCGGCGTGCCAGTGATATTGACCGGAGTTTCGCCGATGAAGAGGTCGAACTCGGTGCCCGCCAGAACCCTGGGTTCATCCGCGCCGCTGATGGCCCACACAGGGCTTTGCCAAAGCCCGATGCCGCCCAGCAGGCTGCCGGCTGTCAGCCCTTTTACAAAGGTTCGTCTTGAGGTCTTTGAGTGCATGCCCAGGTTGTATCCGGTCAGTTGCGTATTTGCCTGAAAGGAAGATGCCATAACGAGGCCGGGCGGGTGATTACATTTCTGTAAGGTTGCAGATCACGCCGCCCATGGACTGACTGGGTGTCATTCCTTTTTCATCAGCCCCGCCAGCGCAGCGAAGGGGTTGTGGGTGGCCTTGGCGGCTTTGGGTGTACTGAGGGAGCTGTCGGAGAAGTACTGCTGGTCGGTGTAACGCGAGTGCTCGTTGTCATGGCAATACAGGCACAGCAGTTCCCAGTTGGAGCCGTCCTGAGGATTGTTGTCATGGTTGTGGTCGCGATGGTGAACGGTCAGTTCGCTCAGGCGCTTGCCCGCAAACTCACGGGCGCAACGGCCGCAGACGTGCGGGTACATGCGCAGAGCCTTGTCGCGATAACCCATTTCGCGGTCGCGCTGGGCGTCGGCCAGGATACGGTCCAGCTTGGACGTGTTGGAAGGAGGGTTGGCCGTGCTCATGGTGTCACCTGTGTCGTGTGCGCATTGATAGCGGGAATGCGCACAAGTTTAGCGCCAGATGACGAAACTCACACCTGTTGGGAGAGTAGTTGGCCATCGACCATGCGCAGACGCTTGGACAGGGAAATGGCCAGGGCGCGAATGATCTTGGCTGCGATTTTCGGCGCTTCGTCGAGCATCTTGTCCAGCGAGTCCCGGCCCAGGTTCAGCAACTGGCAATCCGATGCAGCGATGCAACTGGCCGAACGGCGTTCGCCGTCGAGAACCGCCATTTCGCCGAAGGCCCGGCCCCGACGCAACGTGGCGATTTCCACCTGCTGGCCTTCGGGGTTGAGTTTCTGTACCGAAACCGTGCCGCGATCAATGATGCACATGAAGGTACCGGCATCGCCTTCGTTGAAAATACTCTGGCCTTCCTGGATATCGCTGATGCTGAAGTAACCCGCGACGGTCAGGTAATCGGCAGGCAGCAGGGTGTCGAACAGGCCGCAGTCCAGCAGCATGTCGCGTATGGCATTGTTCAGGTGAGACGGTTGTTCTGACATGGTTCGGTCTTGTGCTGGTAAGAGGGGAGCAGGTCCGTGCTCCCCGATGCTACTAAGACAGACTATTGGCGCCAAGTTCAGTCCAGTTGCAAAACCTTGAAGATAAAACCGTACTCAAGGGCGACATCGCGCAGCCCTTGATAGCGACCGCTCATGCCGCCATGGCCGGCACCCAGTTCGGTCTTGAGCAATAACAGATTGTCGTCAGTTTTGGTGTCACGCAGTTTCGCGACCCATTTGGCGGCTTCCCAATACTGCACGCGGCTGTCGTTGTAACCGGCAATCACCAGTGTGGCGGGGTAGGTTTGAGCCGTGACGTTCTCGTAAGGCGCATAGGCCTTGATGCGGGCATGAACGTCTGGTTCCTGCGGGTTACCCCATTCGTCGTATTCGGTGACGGTCAGCGGCAGTTCAGGGTCGAGCATGGTGTTGAGCACGTCCACGAACGGCACTTCGGCAATCGCCGCCTTGAACAGCTCGGGACGCTGATTGAGCACGGCACCGATCAGCAGGCCACCGGCGCTGCCACCACTGATGACCAATTGATCGGCACGGGTCAGGCCCTGATCGATCAGGTGCTCGGCGCAGGCAATGAAGTCTCCGAATGTGTTCTGTTTGTGTTCCTGTTTGCCGTTGCGATACCAGGCTTCACCCAGTTCACCGCCGCCGCGCACATGGGCAATTGCAAAGGCTACGCCACGATCCAGCAGGCTCAGACGGGCGTGGGAAAACCATGGGTCCAGGCTTTCGCCGTAGGCGCCGTAACCATAGAGATACAGTGGCGTCGCCTGGCCCAGCAACTCGCGTTTGACTACCAGGCTGATGGGCACTTGTGTGCCATCGCTGGCGGTCGCCCAGAGACGCTGGCTGACGTAGGCATCGGCATCGAACTCACCGAGCACCGGCGTTTCCTTGAGCACCACTTGCTCGCCGGTGGCCAGAGCCAACTGGCGGACCTGCGCCGGACGATTGAGAGACTGATAGCGCAGGCGAATGCTGTCGCTGTCGAATTCCAGTGAGTCCTGTACATACAGGCTGTAGGCCGCGTCGGGCAATTGCACGCGATAGGCCGGCAGGCCTTGTGGGCGAACTTCGATGATCGGCAGGCCACCTTCGCGCAGGCTCAGGGTCAGACTTCTGGCATTGAGGCTCATATCTTCCAGCATCACTGTATCGCTGTGCGGGACCAGCTCTTGCCAGCCATCGCGGCCCGCATGCTGTTCCGAGGCCTGATACAGCGCGAAGTTGATACCGCTCTGATTGCTTCGGATAAACCAGCTCCAGACACCATCGAGCTGGCCGTGGTCCGGAAAGTATTCATGACCTTCGACCCGCTCGGCCATGCATACGAAGGCTTGCTCGGGATGCTCGGCATCCAGCAGCCAGGCTTCGCTGGTGGTCTTGCTGTTGAGCAGCAGAATCAACTGGCGCTCGGAGCTGCTACGGAAGCAATGCAGGAAGAAGCGGCCGTCCGGCTCGCTGAATACCAGGTCGGCCGAGTCGCTGCCCAGACGATGACGGTAGAGTTTGTGCGGGCGGTGGGTGTCGTCCAGTTCACCGAAGAACAGCGTCTGGCTGTCATTGGCCCAGGTCATGCTGCCGTCGCAATCTTCGAACGGCAGGCTGCTCACCTGGCCTGTGCCCAGTTCCTTGACGTAAAGCTGATAGACCTCTTCGCCCGTGGTATCCAGGCTGTAGGCCAGGCGTTGATGGTCGGGGCTGATACTGAACGCGCCCAGAGAGAAGAATCCGCCATCGGCCAGCACGTTGGGGTCCAGCAACAGCTCTTCATGGCTCTCATCGACGGTGTTCGAGTCGTCTGCCGGGCGCGGGCAGCGATAGTGCCTGGCATATTCATCACCCTCGGTGGTGCGGGTGTAATACAGGTACGGGCCCCAGGGGGAGGGTAGCGACAGGTCGGTCTCAAGAATGCGGCCTTTTATTTCCTGGAACAGGGTTTCACGCAATTGCGCCTGATCGGCCAACTGCTGTTCCTGATAGCTGTTTTCAGCCTTGAGATAGTCGAGCACTTCATCGCTGTCGCGATTCTGCAACCATGCATAGGGATCGGAGCCGTCGGCCTTGCGAGCGATCGGGGCGCTGGAGGTGGCATTCGAGAAGGACATGCGGGGCTCTCTTTAAAGGCATCGGGTCATTGAAATATCGGTGGCTGCAAGTATGGCGCACCTATTACTGAAGCCGGGCGAGCCGGGCCAGTGAAAAGTCGTTATCATAAGCGCCTATTTACCTGCCTTACCACGGACGTCATGACCGAGAACGACTATCTGATCGCCTGGGGCCTCTATGCATTTGCAGCATTGGGCTGCCTGCTGGTGTGGTTTTTGATGACCCGCTGGATGTGGCGCTACCTGAAAGAGCCCCTTCGGGTGATTGGCGCAGTGTTGCTGTTCACGCCGACCATCGTCGATCCAGCCAAGGAATTACTGGCACCTGCCGTGGCCGTTACCGCCCTTGATCTGCTGTTCAAGGTGGGCAGCAATGTCTGGAGCGCGATCATCGATCTGGCCACCTATGGCATGTTTGCCCTGATTGCCTATCTGGTGTTCGTGCTGGTGCGTTGGCCCCTGGAGAAAAACCGCAAGGCCCGTCAGCCACAGCCTGTAGCCGAGCCTGACGACACCGACGACGAACCTTTTGCCAGGGACGACCGCTACGGCCGCAGCCCGGCTGCACCGGCCGCCAGTGCGAGTCGTGGGCGAGTCGAGCCTCGTTTGTAAGAACCCGCTTCGTTGGCAAGCGTGCAGCACGTATTGAAGCGAGAACCTGAGCATGTGTGAACTACTGGGCATGAGCGCCAATGTCCCGACCGATATCGTTTTCAGCTTCACAGGGCTGATGCAGAGGGGCGGGCGCACCGGCCCGCATCGCGATGGCTGGGGGATCGCCTTCTATGAAGGGCGTGGTTTGCGTCTGTTTCAGGACCCGGCAGCCAGCAGCGAATCGGAAGTCGCGCAACTGGTGCAGCGCTACCCCATCAAGAGTGAAGTGGTCATCGGCCATATTCGTCAGGCCAATGTCGGTAAGGTCTGCCTGTCCAACACTCATCCTTTCGTGCGCGAACTCTGGGGACGCAACTGGTGTTTTGCCCATAACGGCCAACTGGCCGATTTCAGTCCCCGTGCTACCTTTTATCGTCCTGTAGGCGATACCGACAGTGAAGCGGCGTTCTGTGACCTGCTCAACCGGGTTCGCGAAGCCTTTCCCGAGCCGGTGGAAGTCGAACAAGTGCTGCCTTATCTGATTGAGGCGTGCTCCGAATACCGGGCCAAAGGCGTGTTCAACGGCCTGCTCAGTGATGGCGACTGGCTGTTCTGTTTCTGCAGTACCAAACTGGTACAGATCACCCGTCGTGCGCCCTTTGGTCCGGCACGCTTGAAGGATGTCGATGTGATTGTCGATTTTCAGGCAGAAACCACGCCCCATGACGTGGTGACTGTCATTGCCACCGAACCGCTGACTGAAAACGAAACCTGGAATCGCTACGAACCGGGTCAGTGGAGCCTGTGGCGCAAGGGCGAATGTGTGGCCCAAGGGTCAACCGATACTCCGATTTAAGCTCGCCTAACCGACAAGAGGGATCTAAATGCTGCGAAGTTATCTGCGATTGGTCTTGTTCACGACTGGCCTGCTGGTGGGGGTTCAGGTTCCGGGTTTCATCAGTGACTACAGCAAGCGAGTCGAAGCGCATCTGATCGAGGCGCAACAGGCCATCAAGGGTTACAACGCGACCGCGCAGCAGTTTTTCAAGGGCGACATCCAGGCGCTGATCCAGCACTATCGCAACAGCGAAGATCCGGTGTTTCGCAGCGATGCCGACACCATCAGCACATTGCTGACCCGCACCCACGTGCTGGAGCGCCAATGGCTCGGCCTGCAAGGCGCGTGGTATTCCAGAGCCTTGTATGTCGCCACCTCAGCCGATGCCGACATCCGTCGCGAAACCTTCAATGGCTACACCTGGCAAGTGCTGCTGGCACCTGAAGTCATTGCCTGGGGCATCATCTCGGCACTGTTGCTGGCGCTGCTGATCGAAAGCTTCTTCCTGCTGCTGGGCTGGGTGGTGACGGGCGGTCGGCGCAAGCCAAAGTTGAACAGGGAGTGGCGCTGATCGCATCACCGCGTAAGCGAATTCATGTGCGAGATGGCATTCCAGTATTTGGATGTGTTATTCGCGAATGAATTCGCTCCTACTGTGTAATACCAGTCAGTTGAGTGTGTTGCCCAGGTTAAGCTGAATAGCCGGTTTTTATGCGGGCTTGTAGTTAATTTCACTCAACGTACTCAGACTTTTCACGCTTCGAAGTCAGGTCGAATTTTTCTGTTATCAGCCGCTATAGACAGGGATGACAACAGCAAGAAGAGACCTTATCCATGAATATTACTTTGACCGTCGAGCAGCACCTTAGCTACAGGGAAGCGTTGAAAATTGCCTACGATAAAGCCAGGCAGGATGGCACGCTGGATGAAATAACAGAGGTGGCCTGCCAGAAAGAATTCAATAGTCCGCCACCGGCTGCGATTTACCATGAGTCAAGTATGGTCAGTAGCAACAGGGTAACGGATACGGGGGGTGTTTATTTCAAGTGCTGGACCCTTAGAGATAGCTATGAGCAAGCAAAAATTAACGACAGGGTCTATGCGGCTGAGTCGCTATCTAACAGCATCAATGATGCTGTTGAGGGGGTCAAGGAAAAGCTCAAAGCTTCTGGGGTGGTTTTGAGCGAGCAGGACTTAAACTTTTCGATAAATGAAAAAGGAGAATTCAAACCGGCTTCTGTATCTGGAAAGCCCCATGAAGAAATAGACAGTGTTTTTACAAAACTGTTGAATGAAAACGAAGACCTGAGGAAAGTGGCCCGCCAATATGTTCGGATGGTTTTCAGTCTGGTGGATTTTACGGTAGAAGGGTGGGATGCATCTTACGCGCGATATCTTGTGCCAGAGGAAATAGAGAGCTGATTTCAGGCTAACGGGCTATTGGCCCGTTAGCGGTTAAGTCAACATTAATCAGCGGATTATTTTCTGGGTGCAGATATGTACGAACGAAGTCTTGATTCCTGTTTTACTGCCTGCACCGCCATTTTCATGGCTGTCGGGGTAAGCAAACCAGTAGCCTGTGTTATAGGTCAACTGCCATTTTGTCCTGAAGCCGTATTGCCATAGCCAGAAAGGCTCGGTTCTATCTTCCCCCTGGCATTCTGGTAGCGCGAGCGATGTTCTGAAAAATCCACTCTTGTTACTTATGCCCTGAGACAGTATGTTTTTTGAATTTGAGTTTTGGTTTGTGTTTAGTTCTAACGTAACCCTTACTCCCTCAAGTGGATGCCCCTTATAATCGACAATCCGCGTTTGCCAGTTTAAGACTCGATAGGCCCTGTGTTTGCCAAATTGTGTATTGAAGTGCTCGACATCACCGGTCACCTCTGTGTCGGCAAGACGCGGTGCTGAGCCGAACAGTATTTTGTAGTGTTCATCTTTTTTAATGTTGCGGTACGATTTTTTCGACACCCTTATCTGGACTTGTTGCCCGGGATTCATATTGGGTGTTGCAAAAGCTTCGTCGCCATGTTTGGTTTTCCATGTGTCACTTTCTTTGTATTCAATCAGCCAGGGTGAGTTTTCCGGGTTGATCTGATTGATCAGTACCCTTTGTCCTCGAATTGCCGTGAATGAGTAGTACTTCACGTCAGCATCATTAGCGAGGCTGTCAATGATCGTATTGAGTTTGTCCGGTAACTCAATCACTTGAACGTTTGCAGGCGTGCTTGAGTCTGCCATGGCGTTTGTCGGGTTCATATTAAGCCCGAAAAAAACCAATGCCATGATCAGTGCATGTTTCTTGAAAGTGTCCATTTTACAAAATCCTTATATTGCACAGCCGCTATTGTCGAGGCGTCGAAGTCCCCAGCATGCAAGGCTGTAAATATCAAAAAAGAGTTAAGGCAGAAGCACTAAGGGCGTCTGACAGACAGTTGTTTATCAACTGATCGTCAGGACGTAATCACTGGTAAGAATCGTTGTCAATACGATATTGCGAAATAAACATGAGGTTAAACCACACACTCCGTATTGCACCGTATGTACTCCATGATGGCTCCCGGTTCATTCCACATCAGCACATCCAGGATGGAGAGGTTTTCCACGAAGGTGTAGGGGCCGGTCGGGTATCTGAATACCGAGGGTTGCAGGAATCGCAGGTCTATTTCCCGTTCGTGCCATTCCCGGGGAATGAGTATTTCCCGGCCTCCGGGGGCGTTGATGTAGCGGCGGGCGCCCATCAGGCTGCTGATTTCCAGTGCCCACTGGCCGGCATGTTCAATGGGCGGCAGTTCCAGGTGCATGTCGGAGCAGACTGTCCAGTTGAACGCCATGCCGAGGTAGTCGCAGACGACTTTCAGAGAGCTGGCACTCAGGTCGCCAATGCTGGCCGAGCGGGTGGAATTGAAGGTCAGGTCGATCAGTTGCAGGGTCTGTTTGAAGAAGGGCGCCTTGCCTCGGTAGTGCTCAAGCTGGCCTCGGATATGCCTCAATGAGCCTGCATGATCGATGACCATCGCGTCCTTGATCAGCATGCCGTCGCTGCTTTTCACGGGGACGGTTATATAGTGCCAGCCACCTTTGTTATCCAGCATTCGATTGCGGTTCATCCAGCTTTTGCGCTTGTACTTGACGATATCGAAGAGAATTCCCTGCTCCACCAAGGCGATAAGCTGGAAGTAACCAAGGTAGGGAAAGAAATAGGGCTGCATGATGCCCAGGGTTTTGATCATGGAACCCCACAAGGTCTCGACGACGGTGGTTAGCCGGCGGAGTAGTCAGGAATACAACTGATGGGTTGTGATTACTGCTGTGGGTGTCGCACTGGGAAGCCTAGTCTGGCGGGGTGAAAGAGAGCGGTTAGTGGTCGCCTTCGACAAGCCAGTCGATGACTGGCTTTGACGAAAGGTGAAGAAGGCCTACTTGGCCAGGTAGCGCATGCTTTCTTCCAGGCCGCGCAAGGTCAGGGGGTACATCTGGTCTTCGATCAGGTCGCGGATGATGTGGGTGGAGGAGGTGTAGTCCCATGCATTCCTGGGGTAAGGGTTGATCCAGACGATCTTCTTGAACTTGGCCATGAAGCGCTGCATCCAGACATAGCCCGCTTCCTCGTTCCAGTGTTCGACGCTGCCTCCCGGCTGGGTGATTTCATAGGGAGCCATGGCGGCATCGCCGATGAAGATCACTTTGTAGTCGGCGCCGTACTTGTGCAGAAGGTCCTGGGTGGCGGTGCGTTCCGAGCCCCGGCGCAGGTTGTTCTTCCAGACCGATTCATAAATGAAGTTATGAAAGTAGAAATACTCCATGTGCTTGAACTCGGTTTTACAGGCCGAGAACAATTCTTCGCAGACTTTCACATGAGCATCCATCGAGCCGCCGATATCGAATAACAGCAGCAGCTTGATGGTATTGCGCCGTTCGGGGCGCATTTGAATATTCAGCAGGCCTGCATCGCGGGCGGTATGGTCGATGGTGCCGTCGATATCCAGCTCATCGGCAGCGCCCTGGCGGGCGAACTTGCGCAGGCGGCGCAAGGCGACCTTGATATTGCGGGTGCCCAGTTCCACCTGGTCGTCGAGGTTCTTGTACTCGCGCTGATCCCAGACCTTGACCGCCTTGCCCTTGCGTTCACCGGCTTCACCGACGCGGATGCCTTCGGGGTTATAGCCGCCGGAGCCAAACGGGCTGGTGCCGCCGGTGCCGATCCATTTGTTGCCTCCGGCGTGGCGTTCCTTCTGTTCTTCCAGGCGCTTCTTGAATTCTTCGATCAGCTTGTCCAGGCCGCCCAGAGACTGGATCTGGGCGCGTTCTTCCTCGCTCAACGAGCGCTCGAACTCCTTGCGCAGCCAGTCTTCCGGGATCAGCGCCTGAAGTTGATCGTCGAGGTTTTCCAGGCCGTTGAAGTAGGCGCCGAAAGCCCGGTCGAACTTGTCGAAGTGGCGTTCATCCTTGACCAGGATGGTGCGCGCCAGAAAGTAGAACTCGTCGATATCGGCGAAGACCACCCGCTGTTTCAGCGCGTTGATCAGGTCCAGCAATTCACGCAATGACACCGGCACTTTCGCCGCACGCATTTCGTTGAACAGGTTGAGCAGCATGGCTGTCGCCCTTTTTCGTGGCAGGGTAGTTAAGGGCGGTCAGCGATTGCCGCGGCGGCTCATGAAGGCCAGGCGCTCAAGCAACTGCACGTCCTGCTCGTTCTTGACCAGCGCACCGGCCAGCGGCGGAATCGCCTTGGTCGGGTCGCGCTCGCGCAGTACCGCTTCGCCGATATTGTCGGCCATCAGCAGCTTCAGCCAGTCCACCAGCTCAGAGGTCGAGGGCTTTTTCTTCAGGCCCGGGACCTTGCGCACGTCGAAAAAGACATCCAGGGCTTCGCTGACCAGATCCTTCTTGATGTCGGGGTAATGCACGTCGACGATCTTCTGCAGAGTGACGCGATCCGGAAAGGCGATGTAGTGGAAGAAGCAGCGGCGCAGGAAGGCGTCCGGCAGTTCTTTTTCGTTATTGGAGGTAATGATGATGATCGGGCGCTTTTTGGCCTTGATGGTTTCGTCGATCTCGTAAACGTAGAACTCCATCTTGTCGAGTTCTTGCAGCAGGTCGTTGGGGAATTCGATATCGGCCTTGTCGATTTCGTCGATCAGCAGGATCACGCGCTCTTCGGACTCGAAGGCTTCCCAGAGCTTGCCTTTCTTCAGGTAGTTGCGCACGTCGTGGACTTTGTCGACGCCCAGTTGCGAGTCCCGCAGACGGCTGACCGCATCGTATTCGTACAGGCCCTGATGAGCCTTGGTGGTGGATTTGATGTGCCAGGTGATCAGCCGGGCACCGAAGGACTCGGCCAGTTGTTCGGCCAGCATGGTCTTGCCCGTACCGGGCTCACCCTTGACCAGCAGCGGCCGCTCCAGGGTGATGGCGGCATTGACCGCAAGCTTGAGGTCGTCGGTGGCGACGTATGCGTGGGTGCCTTCGAACTTCATCGGTGAATCCTCTAACGTGACGCGCAGTCTGTGGCTGGCGCGGCTCAATGGGCGCAAATAATGTGACGACTATAGCGCGCAGGGTCACCGACTGTGAACGCAGATGCCTCATTCAGTCATTGAATGAGGGATTGCGCTCACAGGGTCGTGTCGGGCTCAGGGGTTTTCATTGCTCTCGTAGCGCGTGTTGAACGCCTGGATGAAGGCATTGCGCAGCACCTGCAGGAAAGCCTGGAAGCCGCTGATGTCCTGCTGACGTACGCTGCCACTGAGATCGACGCGAGTGGCGAACTGGTTCTGTCGCTGGTTTTTCAGAACGGTTTCACTGCCGCCCACCAACGCTTCCCAGATGGAACGGAAGAATCCCTTGTTCTGGTTTTCCACGTCCTGTTTCCAGTTGAACACATCGACATTGCGCAACAGCGGCTTGATATAGCCGCTGAGTTGACCGTCGTTGGCCTGGGCTTCGATGACCAGGTCGCCATTGCCGGCATTGAAGTCGAACTTGCCATAGGCCGAGGCAAAATCATTGAGGCGTCGCAGGTGGATGCCCGTGGCGCGAAGGCGAAAGTCGAAATCCTGAAAGTCACTGAGCGGGTCGAAGGTCGCAGTGGCTTCCACGGCGGCACCGCCCAGCAGCCGGCCCTTGCCTTCGAAGCGGGCGTCGCGCTTGCCTTCCACGTCCACCACGTTGGTCAGGTTATAGAGGCTGGCATTGATCCGGTCGGCCTCGATCTTGACCTTGGGAGTGGAAGTGAAGTTGTTGAAGGTGACGCGGGCATTCTCGATGCGTGCTTCATCCAGGGTGATGGGCAACAGTTTGTTCAACTGGGTGCGCCAGTCAGTGCCCTGGCCCGTCTGCGAGGCCTGTTTGTCATTGCCGCCATCGACAAAGTTAAGCTCCGGCTCGATGAACACCATCCTGGCCACGACTGCATGGTTGTACCAGAGGGCGTGCCAGCTCACCGCAAGGTCGATGACCGGCACCTTGACGAAGGGAACCGGGACCTTGCCATCCACCTTGACGATATTCAGCCCGTTGATCCTGTAGGCACCGCGCCACAGGGCGATGTCCACATCGGTGATCTGGCCACGGTAATCGCCCATGTCCGCGAGTTTGTCGTTGAGGTAGTTGCGCACCAGATAAGGCAGCGCGACATTGATGGCAATCAGCAATATGACAAGAGCGGCCAGTATCCATAGTGGCCAGCGGTAGCGAGGTTTCATGACCTGGGCCTCTGGATGTGTTGAATGGTTGACTCCCAAGGCTCGCATCCGTTCGGTGCAACTGGACGCGCACTGGCGGTAAGCATAGGCTTTGAGTTTTTAACGCATGCGTACAAGGACACGATCATGAGCCGTATTTATGCTGATAACGCCCATTCAATTGGCAATACGCCCCTGGTGCAGATCAACCGCATCGCGCCTCGGGGTGTGACGATTCTGGCCAAGATCGAAGGGCGCAATCCAGGCTATTCGGTGAAGTGCCGGATTGGCGCCAACATGATCTGGGACGCCGAAAGCAGCGGCAGACTCAAGCCAGGCATGACCATCATCGAGCCTACATCAGGCAATACCGGGATCGGCCTGGCCTTTGTTGCTGCGGCGCGGGGTTACAAACTGACGCTGACCATGCCGGCTTCCATGAGCATCGAGCGACGCAAGGTGCTCAAGGCCCTGGGCGCCGAACTGGTGTTGACCGAGCCGGCCAAGGGCATGAAAGGCGCCATCGCCAAGGCCGAAGAGCTTTTGGCCAGCGATCCCGAGAAATACTTCATGCCGGCGCAGTTCGATAACCCGGCCAACCCTGCCATTCATGAAAAGACCACCGGTCCTGAAATCTGGGAAGACACCGAAGGTGCTATCGATGTGCTGGTGGCGGGTGTGGGAACGGGCGGTACGATCACCGGGATTTCCCGCTATATCAAGAACACTCAGGGCAAGCCTATCCAGTCAGTGGCGGTGGAGCCGGATGTGTCGCCGATCATCACTCAGGCGCTGGCTGGCGAAGAGATCAAGCCCAGCCCGCACAAGATCCAGGGCATTGGCGCCGGTTTCATCCCTGGCAACCTGGACCTGTCGCTTATCGATCGGGTCGAGCGGGTCAGCGATGACGAAGCCAAGGCCATGGCGCGGCGTCTGATGCAGGAAGAGGGCATCCTGTGCGGCATTTCCTGTGGCGCAGCCATGGCGGCGGCTGTGCGTCTGTCGGAAAAACCCGAAATGCAGGGCAAGACGATCGTCGTGATTCTGCCGGACTCCGGTGAGCGCTATCTGTCGAGCATGCTGTTCAGCGATCTGTTTACCGAACAGGAATTGCAACAGTAAACGTATCTTTGACTTGTCGGCTTTGTCCTGAGTCGACAAGTGTTTATGATGGCCGGCTGCTGATATACCCCTGACATGACGGCAGCCCGGCTATCTGTCCGTTGCAAGGAGAGTTTCATGACCCTTTCATTTGCTGCCAAGGCATCGATCCTGATGCTGTTTCTGTGCAGCACGCTGTATGTGCATTTGCGTGGCAAGGCGCGGCTGCCTCTGTTGCGTCAGTTCGTGAACCATTCGGCGCTTTTTGCTCCTTATAACGCCTTGATGTACCTGTTTTCCCGGGTGCCGTCCAAGCCGTATCTGGACCGCAGCCAGTTTCCCGAGCTCGATGTGCTCAAGGACAACTGGGAAACCATTCGCGAGGAGGCCATGCATCTGTTCGATGAAGGCTATATCCGTGCGGCCGAGAAGAACAACGACGCGGGCTTCGGTTCGTTCTTCAAGAAGGGCTGGAAGCGTTTCTACCTGAAGTGGTACGACAAGGCGCTGCCGTCTGCCGAAACCCTTTGTCCGAAAACCGTGGCTCTGGTCAACAGTATTCCGAATGTCAAAGGTGCGATGTTTGCCCTGCTGCCGGGCGACAGCCATCTCAATCCGCACCGTGACCCGTTTGCAGGTTCATTGCGCTATCACCTGGGCCTGTCCACGCCCAATTCCGACGCCTGCCGTATTTTCGTTGATGGCGAAGAGTATTCCTGGCGCGACGGCCAGGACGTGATGTTCGATGAAACCTACGTGCACTGGGTCAAGAACGAAACACAGACCACGCGCGTGATCCTGTTCTGCGATGTGGAGCGCCCGCTCACCAACGGCTTCATGACCCGCATCAACCGCAGCGTCAGTGCCTTCCTGGGCCGCGCCACCGCACCGCAGAACCTGGATGACGAGCGTGTGGGCGGCATCAACCGTGCCTATGCCTTCAGCAAGCGTTTCAGCGACAGCTTCAGCGGCAAGGTCAAGCAGTTCAAGCGTCAGAATCCCAAGGCCTACCGCGTCCTGCGCCCGGTGCTGGCTGTGGTGGTGGCGGTCTTGCTGTGGAAGTGGCTGTTCGGATAAGCCATTGCTTCGGCAGGAGCGAATTCATTCGCGAATGAATTCGCTCCTGCCGGGGCTGCCTGTTACAACGCGAAGCGCGCCACCAGGCCATTCAGGCCAATGGCCAGTCGTGACAGTTCATGGCTGGCGGCCGAGGTCTGGGTCGCTCCAGCGGCGGTCTGGGTAGACAGGTCGCGAATGCTCACCAGGCTGCGGTCCACTTCCCGGGCCACCAGCGATTGCTGTTCGGCGGCGCTGGCGATGACCAGATTACGCTGGTTGATTTCGGAAATGGCTGCCGTGATCTTTTCCAGAGCCTCGCCCGCGCTGCTGGCGCGCTTGAGGGTTTGGCCTGCCTGCTGCGCGCTGTTCTGCATGGCACCGACCGTCTGGTGAGTGCCGGTCTGGATGGTGCTGATCATCAGCTCGATTTCCTGAGTCGAATCCTGCGTGCGTTTGGCCAGTGAGCGCACCTCATCGGCCACGACCGCAAAGCCGCGACCCGCTTCACCGGCACGTGCAGCTTCGATGGCGGCATTGAGCGCCAGCAGGTTGGTCTGGTCGGCGATGCCCCTGATGACCTCCAGCACCTTGGTGATGTCCTGAGCCTGGGTCGCCAGCTCCTGCGCCTGCTCCGACGCGCCCAGCACTTCGCTGACCAGTCCTTCGATGGACTCGATGGTCTCGGCAACCTGACGATGGCCATGCTGACTGTCGGCATCCGAAGCCTTGGACGCTTGCGAGGTCGATACGGCGTTTGTAGCGACTTCATCCACCGCAGCGCTCATCTGGTTGACTGCCGTGGCCGCCAGTTCTATTTCGTCATTCTGGGCCTGCAGACCACGGGTACTCTGTTCCATGACCGAACTCATCTCTTCAGCCGCCGAGGCCAGTTGCGATGACGATTCGCTGATGCTCTGGATGGTCGAGCGCAGGTTGTCCTGCATGGTCGACAATGCTTTCAGCAACTGTGCCGGTTCATCCGTGCCTTCAAGGTGGATCGATGCACGCAGGTTGCCTTGGGCGATGGTTTGCGCAACCGTCAACGCTTCGCTGATCGGTTTGACGATGCTGCGGGTCAGCAGCCATGCCAGCAACACTGTACCCAGCAAGGCGGCGATGATGATCAGGGTCACGATGGTTTTCGTGGACTCATACAGTGCAGCTGCCTCGTTGGCAGCATTGTCGGCACCTTTCTGGCTGAAACCGATAGCGGCTTCCAGATTTGTATCAAGGATGCGTCCCTGTGGCGTGAGTTCGTCACTCAGGATGGCCTTGGCGTTATCCGGATTCCGGTTGTCTATCTGCGTGATGATGTTGTCCACCAGCGCCAGATAGCGGGTCGCGCTGCTTTCAAGATCAGCCAGGATCGTGACTTTCTGACTGTCGGTGGTTTTATCTTTCTGCTTTTGCAGACGGGTGAACAGTTCGTTTCTGGCGTCGTTGATGACTTTCTTGCTGCGCAACTGGCTGGCAGGTTCCGGCATTGCGATCAGCCTGAGTGATTCCATCCGGATGGATGCGATGGCTGCTCCTGCATCGTGCATGTTTTCGATATCCGGCATCCAGGACTGTTCGATGATCTCTGCACTTGAACGCAGCTCTGCCATTTTGCCCAGGCAGAAAATCCCCACCAGTGCCAACAAGGCAGCAACTAACCCAAAGCCCAGACAGGCCCTGATCCCGATACGCATATTTCTGATGAACATTGACCGCTCCTTGTGTCGTAAAAACTCCCTGATTGTCTTTTTTGAGTGGGAGAAGGTATGAGTAATATCTTCGAGCCATCATTTTATCGACATGTGCCTGTAACAGGTCATAAAT
Source organism: Pseudomonas cichorii (assembly GCF_019719005.1). Classification (GTDB taxonomy): domain Bacteria; phylum Pseudomonadota; class Gammaproteobacteria; order Pseudomonadales; family Pseudomonadaceae; genus Aquipseudomonas; species Aquipseudomonas cichorii_E. Next base: position 61,692 of record NZ_JAIGPJ010000015.1, on the reverse strand, counting down.
GAGGGGTGCATTCAGTGGCCTGTCCCGGTTAAGTGGTTCCCGATACCTGGCATTCCTGAACTAGGCTTTGGGTGTCTCGACGTGAGGCCGTGCCATGTCCGCCAACGCTATCGCCCGTCTGATCCTCGACGGTTTCGATGATTACCGTGAACACTTCCGGCAGATAACCGCCGGGGCCCGGGAGCGTTTCGAGGGTGCGCAATGGCAATTGATCCAGCGTGCTTCGGCCGACCGGATCAATCTCTATGAGCAGAAAGTCAGCGAAGTGATCGAGCACCTGCAGCGAGCTGGCGTGCAGGCTCTGGAAGCCCGTGACTGGCCTGGAGTCAAGGGCGCCTATATCGAGCTGATCGACCCGCGGCTGGACGATGAACTGTCAGAAACCTGGTTCAACTCGATCTTCTTCGGTCTGTTCAGCCATGACCTGATCAGCGACGAACGCATGTTTATCCACAGCACGAGGCCAGCGGCGCAGGCTCAAGAGTGTGTGGCGCAAGTTCGCAGCTACTGGCCGTCTGGCGATATGGCGGCCATGTTCGGGCGTGTATTCGCTGATTATCGTTTCAAGGTGCCCTATGCGGATCTGGCCGCCGATATGAACCACGTCCAGATGCAATTGCAGAGCAACTTGCCTGACTGGGTGTGCAAGGATCCGACATTGTGCGTCGAGCTGTTTTCATCGGTCTTCTATCGCAACAAGGGTGCTTATCTGGTGGGGCGTGTCTATACCCGCGAGGAACAGTGGCCGCTGGTCATCGCCTTGCTGCACAGTGAAGGCGCCGGGATTCTGATCGATACGCTGATTACCGATGAGGCCGAAGTGTCCATCATCTTTTCCTTCACCCGCTCGTATTTCATGGTCGATGTACCGGTACCAGCAGCGTTCGTGGGTTTTCTCAAGGGGATCATGCCCGGCAAGCACATCGCCGAGCTCTACACCTCCATCGGTTTCTACAAACAGGGCAAGTCCGAGTTCTATCGTGCCCTGATTCATCATCTGGCCAGTACCGACGACCGTTTCATCATGGCCCCCGGCGTGCGTGGCATGGTCATGAGCGTATTCACGCTGCCGGGTTTCAATACGGTGTTCAAGGTCATCAAGGACCGTTTTTCGCCGTCCAAGAACGTCGACCGCATGACCGTGATCGACAAGTACCGGCTGGTGAAAAGCGTCGATCGGGTAGGGCGCATGGCCGATACCCAGGAGTTTGCCGATTTTCGCTTTCCCTTGAGCAAGTTCGAGCCCGAATGCCTGGCCGAGCTGTTACAGGTAGCATCTTCCACCGTCGAAGTGGAGGATGGGGACAGAGTCCTGATCCGCCACTGCTGGACTGAGCGACGCATGACGCCGTTGAATCTCTATCTGGAGCAGGCCAGCCCCGAGCAGATGCGTGAGGTGCTGGATGATTACGGGCTGGCCATCAAGCAACTGGCGGCTGCCAATATTTTCCCCGGCGATATGCTGCTCAAGAACTTTGGCGTCACCCGCCATGGTCGTGTGGTGTTTTATGACTACGACGAAATCTGCTTTCTGACCGAGGCCAACTTTCGCCGTATCCCGACCCCGCGCACGCCCGAGGATGAAATGGCCAGCGAGCCCTGGTATTCCATTGGTCCGATGGATGTATTCCCCGAAGAGTTTCCGCCTTTTCTGTTTGCCGATCTGCAACAGCGCCGCCTGTTCGACAGCCTGCATGGCGAACTCTATGACGCCGAGTACTGGAAAGGCCTGCAAGTGCAGATCCGGGCCGGCAAGGTGATCGATGTGTTTCCGTATCGACGCAGTAGGAGCGAATTCATTCGCGAAGGGCTTCGCGAATAAATTCGCTCCTACGGAGTTGCATGGCAGCGCTGGAATCAACTCAGTCGCACATGCCTGCTCAACAGCGCGCGCAATGCCGCAGGCTTTACCGGTTTGGGCAGGTAATCCAGGCCTGCCGCATGCACCTGGGCAATCAGTTCCGGTCGGCCGTCGGCGCTGATCAGCACGCCCGGCACCGGTTGCCCCAGTCGGGTTCGCAGCCAGGCCATCAGTTCGGTACCGATTTCACCTTCGTCCAGGTGATAGTCCACCAGCGCCACTTGCGGGCGAATCCCGTTGTTGAGCAGGGTTTCGCATTCCTGCCGATTGCGTGCCGTCCATACCTGGCAGCCCCAGCGTGACAGCAGGCTGTTCATGCCGATCAGGATGCTGTCTTCATTGTCCACGCACAGCACTTGAATGCCGTTGAGCACCACGCGGCTAGGTTCGGTCGGGGTGTTGGGTGCCAGCGTCAGCGGTTGAGCCAGCGCCACCGTGACGCTGAACATGCTGCCCTTGCCCGGCCATGACTTGACCTGCAACGGATGATCGAGCACCCGGCACAGGCCGTCGGCAATCGCCAGACCAAGCCCCAGGCCTTTGGCGGCGTGAGTCTGGTGACTGTCCAGGCGTTTGAATTCCTCGAAAATCACTTTCTGCTTGTCTTCGGGAATGCCCGGTCCACGGTCCCAGACCTCCAGGCTCAGATTGCCGCCACGACGCCTGACACCCAGTAATATCGGGCCTTTGGCGTAGCGGAAGGCATTGGTCAGGAAGTTCTGCAGGATGCGGCGCAGCAGCTTGATGTCACTGTCGACCCGCAAATCGCTGCCCTTGACCCGAAACTTCAGGCCTTGCTCCTGAGCAAGCGCCTTGAACTCTGCGCCCAGTGTGTCGAACAGGGTATTGAGTACGAAAGGCTGGCGATCCGGCGTGACCTTGCCGTTTTCCAGGCGCGAGATATCCAGCAGGTCGCTGATCAGGTCTTCTGCAGAGCGCAGCGAACTGTCCAGATGCTGGATCAATTGCTGGGCTTCGCTGGAAATGCCTTCTTCCTGATGGGACAGCGCCGCGGAAAATAGCCGGGCGGCGTTCAGCGGCTGCATCAGGTCGTGGCTGACGGCCGCGAGAAAGCGGGTCTTGGATTCGTTGGCTGCTTCGGCGTTGCCCTTGGCCTCGGTCAGTGCAATGTTCAGTTGCGACAGTTCATGAGTCCGTTCGGCGACTCGCTGTTCCAGACTTTCATTGGCACCCTTGAGGGCATGTTCGGCGTCGCGGAAGGCAGAAATATCGGTGAAGCTCATCACGAAGCCGCCGCCGGGCATCGGGTTGCCGATCAGCTCGATCACCCGGCCATTGGGGAACAGTCGCTCGGAAGTGTGTGCCCGGCCCTGACGCATCCAGTGCAGGCGGCGCGCAACGTGGACTTCGGCTTCGCCCGGCCCGCACAGGCCGCGCTCGGCGTTGTAGCGGATGATATCGGCAATCGGCCGTCCGACGCTGATCAAGCCTTCCGGGTAATTGAACAGTTCCAGATAGCGATGATTCCAGGCCACCAGCCTCAAGGACTGATCGACGACACTGATGCCCTGGGTGATGTTCTCGATGGCGCCCTGCAGCAGGGCGCGGTTGAATTGCAGCACTTCCGAGGCTTCGTCGGCGATGCGCACCACGTCTTCAAGCTGCATGTCCCGGCCTTCGATGGCCGCCTTGACCACGGCCCTGGCCGATGAGGTGCCCAGAACACCGGCCAGCAGACGCTCGGTATGGGCGATCCATTCGCCATTGGCGTTCTGGTTCGGAGTGAACTCCTTGCCCTGGCGATAGGAGAAACTGAGGAAGCTCTGCCGGGCGCGCTCTTCGCCGACAAACCGTGAGGACAGGCTCAGCAGATCCTCGACCTGCACGGCCAGCAACGGGCGACTGCCAGGTCGAACATGGGTTTCCTGTCCGATGAAGCGGCCAGCCTGCCAGTGCTCCGAAACCCGGGTGCGCGACAGCATCGACACCCAGACGAACAGCGTGCAGTTACCCACCATCGACAGCACGACGCTCTGGGTCATCGGCGTGATCGGCAAGTCCAGAGGGTTGCTGTGCAGCCAGCTCAGCAAGGGGAAGTTATCCAGCGACCAGTCCATGCCATGGGCTACCACCGGCAGCACCAGGGTGTAGAACCAGATGAAGATCCCCGCTGCGAGACCGGCGAATACGCCACGGCGGTTGGCCTGTTTCCAGTACAGCGCGCCAAACATGGCGGGAGCCAGTTGGGTGATGGCGGCGAAGGCAATCTGACCGATAGTCGCCAGACTCGCCGTGGAGCCGAGCATGCGATAGCTCACATACGCCAGCAACAGGATCATCACGATGCTGATGCGGCGTACCGAAAGCATCCAGTAACGAAACGCCTCGAACGGCCGCTCGGTATTCTTGCGCCGTAACAGCCAGGGCAGCAGCATGTCGTTGGAAATCATGGTCGACAGCGCGACACTGGCGACGATCACCATGCCGGTGGCAGCCGACGCGCCACCGATAAAGGCCAGCAGCGCCAGTGAGGGATGCGCATGGGCCAGCGGCAGGCTGATGACAAAGGAGTCGGGGAGCATGGAGCCCGGCAGCAGCATCTGCCCGGCGAGGGCGATGGGCACCACGAACAATCCGGCCAGGACCAGATAGGCGGGGAACACCCACTTGGCCAGGTTCAGGTCCTGTGGCTCGATGTTTTCTACCACTGTGACGTGGAACTGCCTGGGCAGGCAGATAATCGCCATCATCGCCACGCCTGTCTGCACAATCATCGCAGGCCAGTTGATCGTTTCCTGCCAGTATTCCTCAAGGCGCGGTGCGAGCTTTGCCTGATTGAACAGGTCGTCGAAGCCATCGTACAGGCCAAAGGTGACAAAGACGCCGACCGCCATGAACGCCAGCAACTTGACCAGCGCTTCAAAGGCAATCGCCAGCACCATGCCGCGGTGGTGCTCGGTGACGTCCAGATTGCGTGCGCCGAACACGATGGTAAACAGCGCGAGAATCAGCGACACCACCAGCGCGGTGTCCTGGGCACTGGTCCCGGTCGAGTCGGCTCCCGCACCGATCAGAATGTTGACCCCCAGCACAATGCCTTTCAACTGCAGGGCAATGTAGGGCAGCATCCCGATCAGGCAGATCAACGCCACCATCACCGCCAACGGTTGCGACTTGCCGTAGCGTGCGGCAATGAAGTCGGCAATCGAGGTGATGTTTTCCTGCTTGCTGATCAGCACCATCTTCTGCAGCACCCAGGGCGCCAGCAGCATCAGGACAATAGGCCCCAGATAGATCGGCAGAAACGACCACAATTGCTCGGCCGCCTGGCCCACCGCGCCGAAGAATGTCCAGCTGGTGCAATAGACCGCCAGCGAAAGGCTGTAGACCCAGGCGCGCATGGTCGGGCGCAGCGAGGCGCTGTACCGGTCGCCGTAGAAGGCGATGGCAAACATAATGGCCATGTAGGTCAGGGCAACGGCAGCAATCAGCCCGCTGGACAGCGACATATGAATTTCCAGAGTGTATCGATCTCGATGCGGCAGTCTCGCACGATGCCTGGCGTTCGTCTTTCTCGACCAAGGTCGAGCGTGGCGCTTCGTCGCAGGGTCGACAGTTAATCATTGATGGCCATAGGCCTTCTGTCTAATATCCTGCTTTTTTTCACGAGCTAGCCGAGATTCTTGCTCCGTGAACCTATAAGGATATGGCATGAAACCCTATGGACGCTCGCTGACTGACTTTGGCTTGCTTTGGCCTGCGGAGCTTCAGCTTTTGAAGCATTGTAAAATGGGCACCGAAGCAAAGGTGGGTCTTAAACTCCCCGTTGAGCCATCGGACAGTAACCAGGTGCGTGCCGAGTTCATTCGTTTTCTAGCTCTGGGAGGGGATGAACATACGCCTGTGCATGAGCATGGAGTGCAGTTACGAGGTGCCTACGTTAAGGGCAGGCTGAATCTGCAAAGTACGACGGTGCCTGTGGCGTTGTCGCTTCGATTTTGCGAGCTCGAGCGCCCCTTGGGACTAACTGATGCCTCCTTGAGCAATTCGCTGCTTTTGTACGGTTCAAGCCTTAAAGGTGTAGAGGCTGCGCGCCTCAAGATTGCGGGTGTTTTATCACTCAAAAAGGTTACATCAGTCGGAAAGGTGAACCTTGATGGCGCTGATATTAAGGGGCAGATCACGTTCTCAGAAGCAAACCTTGACGGTAAGGGAAGCTGGGCGCTGTCGGCCGAAAATATAGTCTGCCAGGGAAGCCTGCACTTGGGCGGTGTCAAGGCCAACGGAATGATAAGCCTGCTTGCATCACGGATTGGAGGAGGGATTACGTGTGATGGGGCCTGTTTTAGCGTATCTAAAGGGCCTGCTTTTTCGGCAGACAGAGTTATTGTCGAGGGCAGTGTTTTTATGCGGAATGGGTTCTTGGCCAAGGGAGGTGTACGATTCTTGGGTGCCAAGGTTCATGGACAATTCAATTGTATTGGCGGCGAGTTCGAAGGCAGTAGGTCGGACGCGTTGGCAATGGACGGGGCCTTCGTCGGTGGTTCTCTTTTTCTGGGGCGTGGGTTCAAAGCTAGAGGGGCAGTTGTATTACGCGGTGCCGTGCTAAAAGGCGATCTAGTAATCCGTGACGCAGAACAGATAACGGAGATCAAAGCCCAGCGGATCAATATTGAAGGATCTTTGATCCTGAGAAACTTGAGCAACCCCATAGGGAAAGCTTCATTTACTGGGGCTCGCGCGGGGTCTTTGAATGACGATAGCAAGTCCTGGGGTGATGATCTTGATATCAATGGCTTCGTCTACAGCTTTATTCATATCAGCGAGCAGACGTCGATTAGCGATCGTTTGGATTGGCTTGATAAGCAGCGCGTTCCATCGACCAAGTCAGGTCAGCTTCCAGAGTTCTACCCACAACCATGGCGGCAACTTCAGAAAGTCCTGAACGAGATGGGGCATGCTGAAGATGCTCGGCAAGTGGGGGTTACATTTGAAGACCGGCTGCGTGAGAAGGGACTGGTCGGCCAGAGCCCTGCACACTGGCCCGAACCACTGCGTAATGCTTATCGTTGCTTGATGGTGTTTTTGCATTGGGTGTATCGGTCACTCGGCGGGTACGGCTACCGCCCCATATTTCTGCTGCCGTGGTTTCTTGGTATCTGGCTGCTATGCGCCGTCTTCTACTGGTGGGCCGCGGATCAAAAAGCCATCTTTGCCCCCAGCGACCCGCTCGTCTTCCAGAATGTCAGCTACAAACACTGTTCGCCGCCGCTTGATCCGACCGAAAACGAACCAGCAGGCACTGGCAACTGGTATTTGTGTGACGCGCTACCTCAGGAGTACACGGCCTTCAGTCCGATAGCCTTCTCGTTGGATTTGCTGCTCCCGCTAGTCAATCTGCATCAGGAGGACGACTGGGCACCAGTGATCGACACCCCCAAGGCTAATGCCCTCGACGAGTTTTTCAGCTTTTTCACCAGTCCTAAACGCTGGGTCAGGTTCGTTATGTGGCTTGAGATTATCGCCGGTTGGATTTTCAGTCTGTTGTTCGTCGCAGTGGTGTCTGGGCAGGCACAACGCAAGGAGTGAACGTCACTGGGCGTTTTCAGCTCGCAGAAACGCCCCGTAATAGCGCTTGTCCTGATATGGCTATCGACATCCTGAAGTGATACGTCTTCAATGTGCTCCGGACTGGATTCAGAACTTCCAATTAGCCAAGCCATTCAGGACCTCTGACGATGAGCCAACAGTCACAATTCAGCCTGCTCGGAAAGCGGCGTTTCCTGCCGTTTTTCATCACCCAGTCCCTTGGGGCGTTCAATGACAATATTTTCAAGCAATCGCTGATTCTTGCCATCCTCTACAAGCTGAGCATCGAGGGCGACCGTTCGATCTACGTCAATCTGTGCGCCTTGCTGTTCATCCTGCCGTTCTTTCTGTTTTCGGCTCTGGCCGGGCAGTTTGGCGAGAAGTACCCCAAGGATGCGCTGATCCGGCTTATCAAGCTGGCAGAGATCGGCATCATGATGGTCGGTGCTGCCGGGTTTCTGTTTGATCATCTGTGGATGATGTTGCTGGCGCTGTTTGCCATGGGTACTCATTCGGCACTGTTCGGGCCGGTCAAATATTCGATCCTGCCGCAGCACCTGCGCGAGCACGAACTGGTAGGCGGCAACGGGTTGGTGGAAATGGGCACCTTCCTGGCGATCCTGGCAGGCACCATTGGTGCCGGGGTCATGATGTCCTCCAGTCATTACGCCTTTGTGGTGTCCGCCGCCATTGTGTTGGTGGCGTGCCTGGGCTTTGTGGCCAGTTACGGCATTCCGAAAGCACCGGCGGCTTCTCCTGAAATGAAGCTGAACTGGAACATCTTCACCCAGTCCTGGGCCACCTTGCGCATGGGGCTCGGGCAAACGCCCGCGGTGTCGCGCTCGATAGTCGGCAATTCCTGGTTCTGGTTCGTGGGTGCGATCTACCTGACCCAGATCCCGGCTTATGCCAAGGAGTGGATGTACGGCGACGAAACCGTGGTCACCCTGATTCTGACGGTATTCTCCATCGGGATCGCGCTGGGCTCGCTGCTCTGTGAGCGCATGTCCGGCCACAAGGTCGAGATCGGTCTGGTGCCGTTCGGCTCCATGGGGCTTACGGTATTTGGCCTGCTGCTGTGGTGGCATTCGGGCGGTTTTCCGCAGAACGTGCAGCCCAATGACTGGCTGGCGGTGCTGTCCTACGGTCAGGCCTGGTGGGTATTGCTGGATATTCTCGGGATCGGGGTTTTCGGTGGCTTCTATATCGTGCCGCTGTACGCACTGATCCAGTCCCGTACTCCGGAGAAAGAGCGCTCGCGGGTCATTGCTTCCAACAACATTCTCAATGCGCTGTTCATGGTGGTGTCGGCCATCGTGTCCATCCTGATGCTCAGCTTCGCCAAACTGTCGATCCCGCAGTTGTTCCTGGTGATCTCGTTGATGAACATCGCGGTCAACGCCTACATCTTCAAGATCGTCCCCGAGTTCACCATGCGTTTCATGATCTGGCTGCTCAGCCATTCCATGTACCGCGTTGAGCATCGCAGCCTGGACCTGATCCCCGAAGAAGGCCCGGCCTTGCTGGTCTGCAACCATGTGTCCTTTGTCGATGCGCTGCTGATTGGTGGTGCCGTGCGCCGACCGATCCGTTTCGTTATGTATTACAAGATCTACCGCTTGCCGGTGCTCAACTTCATTTTCCGCACTGCGGGGACCATCCCGATTGCCGGTCGCAACGAGGACCTGGAAATCTACGAGCAGGCGTTCAAACGGATTGCCCACTACCTTGCGGACGGTGAACTGGTCTGCATCTTCCCTGAAGGCAAACTGACCCGCGATGGCGAGATCAGTGGCTTCAAGAGCGGTATGAGTCGTGTGATCGAAGAGACACCGGTGCCGGTGATTCCGATGGCGTTGCAGGGGTTGTGGGGCAGTTTCTTCAGTTATGCGCCGGACAAGAAACTCTTTCGCCGCCTGTGGTCGAGAGTGGTGCTGGTCGCAGGGCCTGCAATTGCCGCCGATGCAGCGAAGCCTGCCGATGTGCGTGAACAGGTGAAGGCGTTGAGAGGGGCAGGGCGGTAGGCAGTGCTGAAGGGGCCGCAATACTGCGGCCCCTTCAAGGTCACCTTAATGGGCTACAGGTTTTTCGCTCGGCTGTTGAATCACTTCTTCCGGCATCTTGCGGAAGTACGTAGAGAGCAGGGCGCCCGAGATATTGTGCCAGACGCTGAACAGCGCACTGGGGACCGCCGCCAGCGGTGAGAAGTGAGCACTGGCCAGTGCTGCGCCCAGCCCCGAGTTCTGCATGCCGACTTCCAGGGCCAGGGATTTTCGCTGTGGCAGCGGCAGCTTGAATACCTTGCCGGTGAAGTAACCCAGCAGGAAGCCGAAGGTGTTGTGCAGGATCACCACCGCCATGATCAGCAGACCGGACTCGGCGATCTTCGCCTGGCTGGCGGCGACTACGGCACAGACGATCAGCACGATGCTGACCACCGAAATCAGCGGCAGTACGTCGACCGCATGGCTGACCCGGGCACCGAGCAGGCGTTGGGCAGCGACGCCGAGGCAGATCGGCAACATCACCAGTTGCAGGATCGACCAGAACATATCCAGAAAGGACACCGGCAGCCAGGCCGAGGCCAGGAACCAGATCAGGGCCGGGGTCAGCAACGGGGCGAGCAGGGTGGTGACGGCTGCGATAGCCACGGCCAGCGCCAGATCGCCCTTGGCCAGCCAGGCCATGACATTGGACGAAGTGCCGCTCGGGCAGCAGCCCACCAGAATCACACCCACGGCAATTTCCGGTGGCAGATGGAATATCTGGCACAGCAACCAGGCAACGCCCGGCATGATCACGAAGTGCGCGACCACACCCAGCGCTACGCGCCATGGGTTGCGCACCACTTCAGAGAAGTCTTCCAGCTTGAGGGTCAGGCCCATGCCGAACATGACCAGCCCCAGCAACGGGACAATCCAGCCTTTCAGGCCAATGAAAACCTGAGGGAACAGGAACGCCAGAATGGCGAACAACAGCACCCAGTACGCAAACGTATTCCCTACAAAACGGCTCAAGGCTACCAGTGCCCGCATGGCTCGCTCCTTTTTCCTGTATCCATAAAAGAGGCGCCGCCTATATAGGCGGCGCGGTCCTGTTGCAGTCCAGACGGACGAATCAGATCCCTTGCGGGATTTCTTCGCCGCCCAGTGCCTCGAACAGCTCGGGCAGGAACTCGCCGAAGGTCAGCATCATCAGTGTGAAGCTGGCGTCCAGCTGGCCCAGGGCTTCGTCGCCACCGTCCTGTTCTGCCTGATCCTGTAGCAGGTCCTCGAACTTCAGGCGCTTGACCACCAGCTTGTCGTCCAGCACGAACGACAGCTTGTCCTGCCAGGCCAGGGAAAGCTGGGTGACGACCTTGCCGGTGTTCAGGTGCAGCTGGATTTCATCGCTGGTCAGGTCCTGACGCTTGCAACGTACGATGCCGCCATCTTCGTGGGTGTCGCGCAGTTCGCACTCGTCCAGCACAAAGAAGTTGTCGGCAGCTTTCTGGGTCTTGACCCAGTCGGTCATGATTGCGCTTGGCGCGGTCTTGACGGTCAGCGGACGAACCGGCAGCGAGCCGATGACTTCGCGCAGGGTCGACAGCAGGTCTTCGGCACGTTTCGGGCTGGAAGCGTTGACCAGGATCAGGCCCTGTTTCGGCGCGATGGCGGCAAAGGTAGCCGAGCGGCGGATAAAGGCGCGGGGCAGGAAGGCCTGGATGATTTCATCCTTGATCTGGTCGCGCTCCTTCTTGTAGACCTTGCGCATTTGTTCGGCTTCGATCTCGTCGACCTTTTCCTTCAATGCATCACGCACCACGCTGCCGGGCAGAATGCGCTCTTCCTTGCGCGCAGCAACCAGCAGGAAGTCCTGGCTGACGTGTACCAGTGGCGCGTCCTCGCCCTTGCCGAACGGCGCGACGAAACCGTAAGTGGTCAACTCCTGGCTGGCACAGGCGCGGGCCGGCTTGGTCGCCAGTGCAGTTTCCAGCGCCTCGGCATCAAAAGGTACATCCTGGGTCAGGCGATAGATAAGCAGGTTTTTGAACCACATGAGGTGAATCTCTCCTTCCATACAAAGGAGGGCATTATTCGCTCCTCGGACGTCCGGGCCAACCCTGCGCTAAGCCTTTGGAAGGATTATAAAAATTATTTAAAAAAGTGCTTGCCAGAGTATGGGTCGCTCCGTAGAATGCGCGCCACACCGAGAGTGAAGGGTGATTAGCTCAGCTGGGAGAGCATCTGCCTTACAAGCAGAGGGTCGGCGGTTCGATCCCGTCATCACCCACCAATCTCTCTCTTAGTGTTACGCGCAGCGGTAGTTCAGTCGGTTAGAATACCGGCCTGTCACGCCGGGGGTCGCGGGTTCGAGTCCCGTCCGCTGCGCCATATTCAGCTTCAAGGCCCTTGAACTCCTTGAAGCAAACAAGAAAGCGACCTTAGGGTCGCTTTTTTGCTTTCTGCTGTCCGGAAAAACCTCAGTCATTGCTCCGGGTTCGGCCCCACCGGATCACAGCCGGAACGAGGCCTTCACCACCGTCGCGTTCTGCGGTGCTCTCACGATTGTGTGTAGGAGCGAATTTATTCGCGAATGAATTCGCTCTTACGCCCGCGTGGCGCTGCTTATATTCATTTATTGGATTAAGTTCTTAATGAAAAATCAATATTTATCATATTAGCTTATAGCGAAATAGAAGTTTTTCTGCGCCATTGATTCCGTTATGTTTGGTTTCGACAGCCTACCCCTCACCTCGGATGGTACCAATCGTGATCAAGGTTCTGCGCGCATGCCGTCGCGCAAACAGGCCAGGAGCCTGAGTTTGCAAGGCATGCCGGGGTGATCCACCACTGACCCCCGTTGCAGGATCGTTGGAAGGGAGTTCGATGTATGTTGCCACTTCAATCCCGCTATCCGGGTTCCTCTCGCCCTGTCGCTGACAGGCGCTCTGCAGTATTCCAGCCTCCTGCTCGTCCGGCTGCGCACAGTTAGCTTTCGTTTTGTCCCGGCTGTTTTCAGGCGTCGGGACCGGATGTTGGCATCAACCCATAAGCGCACGACGCGCTGTCTCGATGACGGCGTGAGTGCCCGACCGCGCAATCTGGATGAGCGGGCTGCAATGGCGGCCCTTTGGAGTGGATGTGCAGAGAGTCTTACAGGATGTTCATGGGCCAAGGCGCGCCATGGGTTTGAATCCCTTGGCGCTGGCCGTGGGCGGTATGCTGTTGGCCGGAGCGGTTCAGGCTCAGGAAACGGCGTCCAATAGCAGCGATACCCTGTCTACCGTGGTGGTGACTGGTAACCGTGGTGCCGAGCAGCGCACTGTCACCAGTAGCCCGGTGCCGATCGATGTGGTCAGCGCCAGGCAACTGCAAAGCACCGGCAAGCCCGGTTTGATGGAAGCCCTGAGTGCGGTGATTCCATCCCTGACCCTGCCGGAAAAAACCGGCTGGGACGCCAGCGGCATGGCCCGTGCGCCGAACCTGCGTGGCCTGAGTGCCGCCGAAGTGCTGGTGCTGGTCAATGGCAAACGTCGCCACACCAGTGCAACCCTGAACATCAACGGTATCAATACGGGCGCGGCTCCTGCCGATCTGGATTTCATTCCCATCAGCGCCATCGATCATGTCGAAGTGCTGCGCGACGGTGCTGCCGCTCAATATGGCTCCGACGCCATCGCCGGGGTGATCAATATCATCCTCAAGGCCGATACCAGCGGCACGGCTGTGACCAATGCGGGCATTGGGTATGACGGCAAGAAGCAGACGGTTCAGCAGAGCCTGAACAAGGGTTTCGAGATTGGCGATGGCGGTATCGTGCAATTGGCGCTCGATGCCCGCAGCCAGAACGATGACAACAAGGCCAGTGCCAACGGCTACACCTACGAGCAGGCGCTGGATCGGGCGGGCAAGTCCACTTATGGGGGCTACGGCACACCGAAGATCAACCTGCTGACCCTGGGCTATAACGCGGAACTGCCGGTCAGCGACGACCTCAGCCTTTATTCGTTCACCACCTATTCGCGCCGCAAAGCCGAGCAAGGCCAGAACTTTCGTTTACCGACCATCACCAACACCATCACCACCGGCCCCAACGGCTACCCGGGCGGTTATGTGCCTATCTGGTACATCGACGAAGAGGATTTCCAGGCGGCATTCGGCGCCAAGGGCCAGGTCGGCGAGTGGGACTGGGACCTGTCTTCCACTTATGGACGTAACGAAGCCGAGCAGGGCACCGAGCGTAACCAGAACCCTTCACTGGGTGAGGCCACACCCAACCATTTCACTTCCGGCACCTGGATCGCCACCGAGTTGACCACCAACCTGGATTTCAAGCGCGGCTTCGATATCGGCCTGCAAAAACCTCTGGACCTGTCTTACGGCTTCGAGCATCGCCGCGATGGCTATGAGGTTCAGGAAGGTGACTGGGCTTCCTATGCCAACGGTGGCTATTGCGTTGCGCCGGGCAATTGCGCCTCTTCCGGCGCGCAGGTCACCAACGGTATTTCCCCGGATGAAGCCAGCAGCGCCACCCGTAACAGTGTCGCCAGTTATGTCGATGTAGGTTTCAACCCGTTGCCGCAGTGGTATCTGGGCACGGCGTTGCGTTATGAGCACTACAACCAGGGCGTGGGCGCGACCCGCAGCGGCAAGCTGACCACCCGTTATGACTTCACCCCCGAGTTCGCCGTGCGGGCGACCGTGAGCAACGGTTTTCGTGCGCCTTCGCTGGCCAACAGTCTGTTCAGTGCTCGTTCGACCACCTATGGCGTGGTGAATGGCGTCTATCAGTCCATCAACTTCGGTGTGCTGCCGGTGGCTTCGGGCGCAGCCCAAGCCTTGGGTGCCGAAGACCTCAAGCCTGAGCGCTCCACCAACTTCAGCCTGGGCTTCACCCTGACACCGACTGATCGCCTGAGCCTCACCACCGATGCCTATGTGATCAACATCCGCGATCGCATCACCCTGACCGGCACGCTGCTGGGCGATGAGGTCACCCAGGTGTTGCAGAACAACGGCATCAACTCGACGTTGGGCGGCCAGTACTTCATCAACGGTGCCGACACCCGGACCAAGGGCGTGGATGTGGTCGGTAATTACCGCCAGGACCTGGGCGCGCTCGGTTCTGTGAAATGGACTGCGGCGTTCAACTGGAACCAGACCGAAATCCTCAGCTACAAGGCTTCCACCACCATTCTGGGTACTTCCTATGACCTGATGGACCGTGAAGCCCGCAACGATGTGACCGGCATTCAGCCCAGGACCAAGCTGATCCTGGGCGGCGACTGGAGCATCGAAAAGTTCACTATCAACCTGGCCCTGACCCGCTATGGCTCCTACAAGGAAGTCAACGATTCCGCCAACCGCTCCCTGGATCGCATCTATGCCGCCAAATGGATCACCGATCTGGACGTCGGCTACAACCTCACCAAAGACCTGAACATCGCCGTGGGTGCCAAGAACCTGTTTGACGTCTACCCCAAGAAACAGGGCATCCCCAGCAACACCATGACCAGTAGCTACGGCACTTACTCGCCCTTCGGATTTACCGGTGGCTATTACTACACCCGCCTGACGTATGCCTTTTAAGTGAACGCAGTCACTGCGCTCAAGCTATTCGACATTAACAAGACGCGATCACGTGTCATTGCGTGCGAGGAACCCGAGATGCCTATTGTCGCCAAACCGTTCGACCTCCGAGACGAGGAGACTCACTACAAGGTATCCGAGCCTCAGGCCGTGGTTCCTGCCGGGGCTTTGCAGATTGTGCCGGCTCGTCATCCCTGGCGTTGGGTCGGGTCTGTATTCGCCGCACTGGTGTTGTTCGGCATCGTCCATTCGCTGGCCACCAACCCGCGCTGGGAGTGGGATGTGTTTGCCAAATGGTTCTTCTCGCCGTCGGTGTTGCGAGGTTTGGGCCAGACCTTGCTGCTCACGGTGCTGAGCACGGTGTTCAGTATTGTGCTGGGCACGGTGCTGGCACTGGCGCGTCTGTCGAAGTCGCCGCTGCTGGCGTCGCTGGCCTGGGGCTACATCTGGTTTTTCCGTTCAATGCCTGCCTTGCTGGTGCTGATCATCCTCTACAACTTTGCCTACCTCTATGACCACATCGTACTGGGCGTGCCGTTCACCGGGATCGTGCTGGCCGAGTGGTCCACAGTCGACGTGTTGAGCCAGTTCACCGTGGCGGTACTGGGCCTGAGCCTGATGCAGGCGGCCTATACCGCGGAGATCATTCGTGGCGGCATCATCAGCGTCGACAACGGCCAGCATGAAGCGGCGGCTGCGCTTGGCCTGCCCGCACAGCGGCGGATTTTCCGCATCATCCTGCCTCAGGCCCTGCGTTCGATCCTGCCATCGGGATTCAACGAAATCATCGGTCTGGTCAAGGGCACTTCCATCGTTTACGTGCTGGCGCTGCCGGACCTGTTCTACACCGTGCAAGTGATCTACAACCGCACCCAGGCGGTGATTCCGCTGCTGATCGTCGCCGCCGTCTGGTACCTGATCATCACCACCTTGCTGACCTGCGCCCAGTACTACATCGAGCGTCATTTTGCCCGTGGCACGGCGCGTGTCCTGCCGCCGACGCCTTTTCAGCGTCTGCGCCACTGGTTCAAGGAGAAGACCCATGGCTGAGTCGGCAACGGCGGTGCGCGCCGGGCGCATCCAGATCCAGAACGTGGGCAAGCGTTTCGGCAATCAGGAAGTGCTCAGGAATATCGACCTGACCATCGAGCCGGGCAAGGTCACGGTGATTCTCGGGCCTTCCGGTTCCGGCAAGTCGACCTTGCTCAGGACCATCAATCATCTGGAGAAAATCGACAGCGGGCACATCACCATCGACGGTGAATACGTCGGCTATCGCCGCCAGGGAAACCTGCTCTATGAACTCAAGGAAAGCGAGATTCTCAAGCGTCGCATCGACGTGGGTTTCGTGTTCCAGAACTTCAACCTGTTCCCGCACCTGACGGCCTGGGAAAACATCGCCGAAGCGCCCTTGGCCCACAAGCGCTGGAGCAAGACCGAGGCCCGGGACAGGGCTCTGGAACTGCTCGGCAAAGTGGGCCTGCAAGACAAGGCCGACGCCTATCCACGGCAACTTTCAGGCGGCCAGCAACAGCGTGTCGCCATCGCCCGAGCCCTGGCACTCGATCCGAAAGTGCTGCTGTTCGACGAGCCGACTTCCGCGCTGGACCCGGAACTGGTCGGTGAGGTGCTGGATGTCATCAAGGGCCTGACCCGGCTCGGCGTGACCCTGGTAGTCGTGACCCACGAAATCGGCTTTGCCAAAGAGGTGGCCGACCACGTGGTGTTTCTCTGCGAAGGCCAGTTGATCGAAGAAGGACCACCCGAACAGATATTTCGCCAACCCCGCCATCCTCGCACCATCGCCTTTCTGGGCAAGGTGCTGTGAACTTTCGAGTGTTAAAGGAGTGACTTCGCATGCTTGCAAACACCGCGCGTCTGGCGCTGCTGACGATAGCCATCGGCCTGGCTCAACCTGTCATTGCCGCTGAGAGTGCTACGCCGCCGACCGTGCAAAAGGTCAATCTGAGCCCCGACCAGCAGCGCATCCGCGCGCCGCGCAACGAGGAAGCCATCGCGCAGATTCCTCAGGGCTTCAAGTTCGCCCAGCCGGGCAAGTTCACGGTGGGTGTCTCCGGGATTGCCGGGCCGCCCCTGGCGCTGCTGGCTTCCGATGACAAGACCACCATCGGCAGTGAAGCCGATACCGCGCAACTGGTGGCCGACAGCCTTGGTCTGGAACTGAATGTGGTACAGGCCAGTTGGGAAGACTGGCCGCTGGGTGTCAGCTCGGGCAAATACGATGCAGTGATCAGCAACGTGACCGTCACCGAAGCGCGCAAGAAACGCTTCGATTTCGCCACCTATCGACAGGACGTACTGGGCTTCTATGTGAAGGCCAACAGCAAGATCACCTCCATCAAACAGGCCAGCGACATTGCCGGGTTGAAGATCATCGTCGGCTCCGGCACCAATCAGGAAAAAGTCCTGCTGGCCTGGAACGAGGAAAACGAAAAGGCCGGTATCAAGCCTGCCTTGCTGCAGTACTACGACGACGTGGCGGCCGCACAACTGGCGGTTCAGTCGGGGCGCGTCGATGCCACCTTTGGTCCCAACGCGCTTTCGGCTTATTCCCAGGCGTTGACCAACGGCATCAAGCGGGTGGGCATCGTCAACGGCGGCTGGCCGCGTCGCGCCGATATCGCAGTGACTACGCGCAAGGACAACGGCCTGGTCAAGCCGATCCACACTGCGCTTCAGGGCGTGATTGCCGGTGGGCAATACGATCAGGTGCTCAAGCGCTGGGGACTGGATGTGGAGCGCATCGATCAATCGGAAATCAACCCGCCAGGCTTGCCGGATTGAGCCATTCAGGGAGGACATGAACATGGGACTGACACGACGCGAAGCGCTTTCGAGCATTGCGGCGGTAGGCGGCGAGCAAGCCGTCAAGGGCGCGCTGGCGGCTCTGGGGCTTGGGCCTTCGTCGCACCGGCGGCCACAACCCTTGAAGCTGAAAGCCGATACGGGGCAGGGGGCAAGCGTGCTGGTGCTCGGTGCCGGGATTGCCGGGCTGGTCACTGCACTTGAGTTGACCCGCGCCGGGTTCAAGGTGCAAGTGCTGGAGGCTCGCGAGCGCGTGGGTGGCCGTACCTGGACCCTGCGCAATGGCGACAAGGTCGATTATCTCGATGGCCGCACGCAAACCGCGCAGTTCGATCAGGGTGTGTATTTCAATGCCGGCCCTGCGCGGATTCCGAGCCAGCATCGAACCCTGCTCGACTATTGCAGCGAACTGGGTGTGCCTCTGGAAGTGCTGGTCAATACCAGTCATGGCGCGCAAGTGCGTCCTGATCTGGAGCGGCCTGCTTTCACGGTAGGGCAGGCGCTCAACGATGCTCGCGGGCATCTGTCTGGATTGCTGGCCAGGGCGGTGCAGCGTGATGCACTGGACGATGTCTTGAGCGCTGAAGAACGTACTCGTCTGCTGGCGTTTCTGCAGGTCTATGGCGACCTGTCTCAGGAGCTGGCCTATGAAGGCAGCATTCGTTCCGGGCATCAGGATTCCCCCAGCCATCCGGGTGCCTTGCCGGGGAGTCTGGCACCGGTAACGCTGGATCGACTGCTGCATCCCGAGCTGTGGGGCGCGTTACTGCATTCGGAGTTTCCCGAGTTCTCGGCCACCATGTTTCAACCGGTGGGCGGCATGGATCGCATTACCGATGCGTTCTACAGTCGCCTGACTGATCAGGTGCAACTGGGCGCTCAGGTGCGCCGCATCCGTCAGCTCGAAGAGGGCGTGGCGGTCACGTATCACGATAAACACAGTGGCCGCGAGCAAGTGGTGCGTGCCGACTATCTGGTGTCCACATTGCCGCTGCCGCTGCTGGCCAGGCTCGACACGGATTTCAGTGATCCGGTCAAGGCCGCGCTGCTCAGCACCCACAATGGCCACGCAACCAAAGTGGCCTGGCAGTCGCCGCGCTTCTGGGAAAGCGAGTACCGCACCTATGGCGGGATTTCCTGGATCGAGCATCCGGCGCGACTGCTCTGGTATCCCAGCAACGACCTCAATACCCGCGAGGGGCTGCTGGTGGCCGGCTATGTCACGGGCGAGGGGGCCGATACTTTCGGCACCCAGCCTCTCGACACTCAGTTTGCGACCTCCCGTGAAGCGGTGGAATTACTTCACCCCGGTTATTCGCAGCAGTTGCGCAATCCACTGGTGGTGTCCTGGGAGCAGATTCCGTTCAGCGAAGGCCCGTGGTTACAGCGCGAACTGTTCCCGGCCCAGGCCAGTGCTTTGCTGGAAGAGGCCCATGGCCGGGTGTATTTCGCTGGCGACGGGCTTGTGCAAAGCGGGGTTGGCATCTGGCAGGAATCGGCAGCCAACTCGGCACGCCATGTGGTGGCGCAATTGGGCGAACGGGTTATCCAGCAGCGACAGAAAGCCGCTATCGGCGCATGACTATCCATTGAAGGAGCAACAACCATGAGCGACCAGATCAAACGCACCAGTGTCGGTGATTTTCCCATCTCGCAGACCGTGACCGTTCCGGCATCGGCCAGCCTGATATTTGTCAGCGGCACCTTGCCGGATGTCGCCGACCCGCAAGCCCCCAAGGGCACGCCAGCGGCGTTCGGCAATACCGAAACCCAGACCGTTTCGGTGTTCAACAAGATCCGCAATATCCTCCGGCAACAGGATCTGGATCTGGGCGATATCGTGCAATTGCGGGTGTTTCTGGTGGGCGCTGAAGAAACCGGCGGCAAGCTGGATTTCGCCGGTTTGCAGGCAGGCTACACGCAGTTCTTCGGCACGGCTGAGCAACCCAACAAACCGGCGCGCACTGCGCTGCAAGTCGTAGCCCTGCCATTGCCGGGCGCACTGGTGGAAATCGAGGCCATCGCTGCCAGAACAGCGTAAGGCTTCACGCTTTTTCCAGACCTTTTTAAAACCCAAAAAATCGGATACCGGGGTTCGGGCGCTTGGCGCTCAAACCCTGGCGGGGCTTTGCGTGCCTGCGAAATGCCGACAAGGATGAACGATGACTCATCAGCGTGCAGCGTTACAGAGTGGCAGTGTACAAAGGCAGTCATGGTTGAGTGGCTTGCTGATGATCGGGCTGGCGGGTGAATCGGTTCTGGCGCAGGAAGCCTCACAGGATGCCCGGCTGGAAAAGGTCGAAGTGGTGGGCGCACGAGTGACCCAGGCGGACGAGGCTATCGGCACTGACCAGATCAGCAATACCTTGTCCATTTCCCATCAGGCCTTGCTGTCGGCACCGGCGGGAACTTCCGGCCTGAAGATGCTTGAAGCCTTGCCGGGCTTCAACGTGCAGGTCAACGATGCGCTGGGTTTGTACGAGTTCGGCAACTCGGTGTTCGTACGCGCCTTCAACTTTCAGCAGATCGGTTTTTCCATCGACGGCGTGCCCTTGGGGCGCAGCGATCAGTTTGGCGGCAGCCCGATCTATCGCTATGTGGATAACGAAAATACCCAGCGGGTGACCGCATCCACCGGCGCGGGCGACGTCTCGCAGCCGGGTTATACCTCCCTTGGGCCTTACGTCGATTACGTCTCGTCCAACCCTTCGCGTGAAAGCGGGATCAGCACGTCCTACACCTTGGGCAGCGACAGCCTGCGGCGCAGTTTCATCAAGCTGGAGACCGGCGAGTACCAAGGGCTTTCAGCCTATTTCAGTCGCTCGAAAATCGATGGTGATTTATGGCGCGGCCCCGGCACCATCGACCGCGAACATCTTGAAGGCAAGGTTCGCTACGCGTTCGGCGACGGGCATGAACTGCTGTTTCGTGCTGTGCATAACGACTTTTTCGACTACGACTCGCCGTATGTGAATCTGGCGCAGTACAACGGCACTGCCAATGACGAGTTTGGTCGTTCCGGTCGCGACTTCGCCTATCTGGGCGAACTTCCCGATCTGCCGGAAACGGCCGCGGGCGTGCCTTACAGCAACGCGGGCTACAACCAGTATTACAAGCAGGCGATCAACCAGCGCCGGGATACGCTCTACAGCCTGACCGGCAACTTCCAGCTCAACCCGGATCTGGAAAGCCGTACCAGCGTCTATTACGAAGCCAAGAAAGGTTATGGAGTTTCACCTGAAGCCTATGCCACGTCGCTGGCTCTTCATAATGCCCAGAGCGGCAGCGTGGCGGGACTGGTTGCGCCGCGTGGCGTGCAATACGGGCTTTCCGCTCTGAGTGGTCATCGTTATGGCGCACTCAGCAGCCTGACATGGCATGTGGGCAACCATGCCATCGAGACCGGCGTCTGGGTTGAAAAGGACGTCTTCAATCGCTTGCAGGCGCGTTACAACCTGGTGGATGGCAGCCCGGCAGGTACGCCGCTGCGCAACGAGCCGGTGCACTTGCAAGGGGATTTCAGTTCGACCCGCGACTCTGTGCAGTTCCATCTCAAGGACACCTGGACCCTGCTCGATGACCGGCTGAGGCTGCAATACGGTTTCAAACGCCTGGAACTGGATTACCGCATAGAAGGCTATCGCAATGCGGGTGATTACATCGCCAACCGGCAACCGCGCCTGAGCACGTCATGGAACGATCACTTCCTGCCGCAGGTGGGGTTTGTCTATGACGTGACGGCCAACTCTCAGGTGTTTGCGTCCTATTCGGAAAACATGGCACTGCCCCGTGGTGCCGATGATGTATTTCGTGCCGCCAGCCCTAACGCTCCGGCACCTGAAGCCGAAACCTCGAAAAACTACGAAGTGGGTTATCGCCTCAACCGACCGACCTTCAACGCTTCCTGGGCCTTTTATCGCACTGAATTCGATAACCGCCTGCAAGCCTTCGCCTCGCCAGTGGCGGGCAGCAGCACGGTGGAGACGTTCTTCCAGAATGTCGGCAAGGCAGAGGCCTATGGCACGGAACTCAGCGGGCAATGGAAGCCACCGGTGCTGTCGAACAAGGTCGTGCTCAACGGCAACCTGACCTACAACATTGCCCGCTTCAAGGACGATGCGGCCGGTTTTGCACTGCGTGACAACGACATCCCCGATAGCCCTCGCTGGCTGGCGCAGGCGGGCGTGACCTACGAATTGCAGCCGTGGGCCGTGCTGAATTTTTCGGCCCGTCATATCGGTTCGCGCTACAGCAATTTCACCAATACCGAGTCGGTGCCGGGCTACACGCTCTACAACGCCTATCTGGACCTGGGGGGCGACAACCTGCGTTACGGGCCGCTCAAGAGCGTCAAGCTGCGCTTCAACATCGACAACCTGTTCGACAAGGATTACCTGGGCTACATCCTGACCAGCACCAGCGGGCCTGCTTTCTATCGACCCGGCTCGCCCCGCACCTTCCAGACCACCTTGAGTGCGGAGTTCTGAGCCATGACCTGCAAACATTTTCTGTCTTCCCTGGCCCCTCTGGCGCTGGTCATCGCGTCTCAAGCCGCCTTTGCTGACGATGAAGTGCGCGCCAGCACCCTGGAACTGCACAAGCGCCTGCTGGTGCTCGACAGCCACCTGGATACGCCGATGCAGCTTTCCCGGCCCGGCTGGGACATTCTGGCCCGGCACACTTACCGTGAAGATGGCAGCCAGGTGGATCTGCCGCGCATGATCGAGGGTGGCCTGGATGGTGGCTTCTGGGTGATCTACACCGCGCCCGGCCCACGTACCGAAGAGGGCCGGGCCTATGCCAGCAACTACGGTCTTGCCATGCTGGCGCGGATTCGCGACTTGGCAACTCGTTCCCCGGACTCGTTCGAGCTGGCCCTGACGGCTGCTGATGCCCGACGCATTGCTGCGCAAGGCAAGCGTGTGGTGTTTATCAGTATGGAAAACGCCGACCCGTTGGGCTCGGATCCGCAACTGATCCAGACCTATTACCGACAAGGTCTGCGCATGCTGGGCCTGGTGCATTTCAGCACCAATGAAATCGCCGATTCGGCCACGGCCTTGCCCGAATGGAACGGCCTGAGCCCCAAGGGGCGCGATCTGGTGGCGGCCGCCAATCGTCTGGGGATTCTGCTGGATGTTTCCCATGCGTCGGACGCGGTGTTCGATCAGGTGTTGGCCATCTCGAAGGCTCCCGTCATCGCTTCCCACACCAGCAGCAAGGCGGTCAACGCGCACCCACGCAACCTTGATGATGAGAGGCTGCGACAACTGGCGGCCAAGGGCGGTGTGGTGCAGGTCAACAGCTACGGCGATTATCTGATCCCCCAGAAGGTCGACCCTGAGCGGCAGAAGGCACTGGCACCGCTCTATGCCCGTTATCGGAACCTGGCAGCCCTGTCGCCCGATCAGGTCAAGGAATTGCACAGCGAGGTCGCTGCGATCAAAAAGCGCTACGGGCCGCCCAAGCCCGACTTTGAGGTGTTCATGAAACACCTGCTGCACATCCTCGACGTGGTGGGGCCTGAACATGTGGGCATCGGTGCTGACTGGGATGGCGGTGGCGGGGTGGTAGGGCTGGAAGATGTCAGCCTGTTGCCGAAAATCAGTGAGCGCCTGCTGCGAGCGGGTTATACCGAGAAGGATCTGGCCAATATCTGGGGCGAGAACCTGCTGCGGGTTCTTCAGGCGGCGCAGGATGCGGGCCAGCCGCAGCAGGCCGGGTTGTAAACAAGCGCTTGATGTCATATCCGCATATGTCATCTCTTCCTCGGGAGCTCCTTACGCTTTGGACTCATTCAGTCCAAGGCTATCAAGGAGCTTTCATATGCAACCCAGACTACGACGCACCAGGCGGTCTATTGCCTCTCATCCACGCATGCCTGCGCTCAGCGAGCCCTTCGATCATCCCGATGATGTGGCGCGGTATGTCCATGAAGTCATCGGTAACAGGCGTGATCGGGAATACGGCGGTTTCATTCTTGTGCGCGGTGATGGCAAGTACGTCGCCACCGAACCCATGGCTGGCAAGACCTTTGAGTTCGATCCCAATGAGGTCTTCCCGAGCCACGAACAGGAGGGATATGTCTATTACCCGGCAGGGCATGCCGATTATGCGATCTACCATTCCCATCCCGCGTTTTTTGCCGGCCTCGATGCGTGGTCTGAAAGGGAAAAGGCCACTTACCCCAACAGTCTTTCCGTGGCCGATATCCATGCGGTGATCGATGATCATGAAGTCTGTTCGGTGACCTATCTGTCGGGGCCGGATGGCTCGCTGATCAAATACACCCTTTCGCATTCCGAAGCGGAGCAGGCCCTTTTCAGGAGGGTGTCCGGCCCGGCTGACAGGCCTCACCAATGCGTGCTCAGCGACGTACACAGAGGGTTGCAGGCGCAAACTCTCATGCCCAGCGATCTGGTCCGGATGCTGGCACATGCCGGGGATTTGCACGTGGTCGTCACCAGTCGGCTATGGGGCAAACCGGGCAAGGTGGCGGATGACTGGCAGCCTTACCCTCCAATGCCTGCGCCTGCTGTCTGCGAGACGGTCTGGCCGGTGACGCCGTTACTCCTGAGCCCGGAATTCCCCAGTGCCGATGAAGCTGCACGCTATGCGCATGGCCGGATCGGGGCCTGGGCTCATTCACAGGCCATCGGTTTTTTGCTGATCGATCCGCAGCGGGGCGTGTACCGGGCGGCGGCCCCGCGCCTGGAAGACGGGAGCATGGTCTACGCGCCTTGTTCGGCATTCCATCCCGATGCCTATTACCGGCCTCCATTGCCTGAAGGGTATCGCATCGATGGCATGTATTTTTCGCCCGATACCGTGATTGCCGAGGGGGAGCGGCCTGAAAGGCGCAACTTCTTTCAGCCGGATGATCTGCACCGCATGTTCGAGTATCGCTATATACCGCCCCGTCGCTCGAAATGGGTGCCGGTGCGCTATGGCTTCACGATGTCCGAGGTTTACTTCTCGTCCCCCGATGGGGCCTTGCTGGGCTATACGCCCAGTCATTCGGCCCTTGAATATCAGTTGCTCAGGCAGCTTTCGCGGGTTTATTCGGGAAGCGAGTCGATACAGGCGCAACTGGCTGCCGGCACACTTGGATGGACTGACTTTGTACGCCGGGTGGCTCAGGCGGGGCGGCTGCGGGTGATAAATCGCAGCCAGAACTGGCCGACAGCGGGTGTGGTTGTCCCGCCTGTATCGCAAGCGGGAAACTGAACTGCGACTGAACGGTGCCGTGTAAACCGGAGAAAACCTTTATTTACCTGAACTTATCGAGCTTGCGCGCCTCTCATGCCGGTAGCCATTGATCGCGGCGGCCTGATAAGCTCGCGGCTTTACTCGTTTGCCCTATTGGCGCATGAACAAGGAATTAGCATGAAACAGCATCGGTTGGCAGCGGCGATTGCCCTGGTCGGTCTGGTACTCGCAGGTTGTGACAAGCAAGCCAGCACTGTCGAGCTGAAAACCCCGGCACAAAAAGCGTCGTATGGTATTGGTCTGAACATGGGCAAAAGCCTGGCTCAGGAAGGTATGGACGATCTGGATTCCAAGGCTGTGGCCCTGGGTATCGAAGACGCCGTTGGCAAGAAAGATCAGAAACTGAAAGACGAAGAGCTGGTTGAAGCCTTCGCTGCGCTGCAAAAGCGTGCCGAAGAGCGCATGGCCAAGCTGAGCGAAGAGTCGGCTGCCGCCGGCAAGAAATTCCTCGAAGAAAACGGCAAGAAGCCGGGTGTGGTCACCACTGCTTCCGGTCTGCAGTATGAAATCGTCAAGAAGGCAGATGGCGCTCAGCCAAAGCCGACTGACGTTGTAACTGTTCATTACGAAGGCAAGCTGACTGATGGCAAGGTATTCGACAGTTCCGTCGAGCGCGGCAGCCCGATCGATCTGCCTGTCGGCGGCGTGATTCCAGGCTGGGTCGAAGGCCTGCAACTGATGCACGTGGGCGAGAAGATCAAACTCTTCATCCCTAGCGACCTGGCCTACGGCGCACAGAGCCCGAGCCCGGCAATCCCTGCCAATTCGGTTCTGGTCTTCGATCTGGAACTGCTCGGCATCAAGGACCCGGCTGCTGCGGCACCTGAAGCTGAAGAAGAACCGGCTCCGGCCAAGGCCAAGAAGTAATATCTGGCCCGGTTTTTCCAAACGCCCTGTCTCGACAGGGCGTTTTTGTATCTGGCGTATTTCCCGAACGCTTCGTTACCCGTACAGTCCCAGTATCATGGCGCGATGAAGATTGTCTGACAGTACGTCACGATTGCACGGGATTAGTCGCGTTAAACCTGTAAGTCAACGATTTTATGGGTCTTTTTATGTGAGTAAAAAATGCCCGATTTAAGCTGGACCCCCGTAGAACGGGGCGCTCAGGCACGAAAACGGGCGCTGTTCACAAGGTTATCCACAGCTTATGTGGATAACCTTGTAAACGGACAGCAGGCTGGAGCTTGTTTACCGACATCACCTCATTGAGCGGGAGTGAACATGAAAGCACCCTGGAACTTCATTCGTTACCTGCCCGGAGCCCGCCGCCTGCTGGCCGCTGGCAGATTGCCGGGCCTGTTGTTTGCCGTGGCGCGCAAAGGTTCGACCGAGGGCAGCCGGCTGGGACGTATCAAGGAAGATCTGCGTCTGTTGCAAGCGCTCTGTCTGGCCTACTGGCGCGGCGAATACCGTGACATCAGTCCCAAGGCCATTCTGTCCATCGTGGCGGGGCTGATGTACTTCCTGAGCCCCTTGGACGCGATTCCCGACTGGATCCCGGGCCTGGGGATGTTCGATGACATTGCGGTTCTGGCCTGGATCATGAAGCACCTGACCGACGAACTGGACGCCTTTCGTGCCTGGCGCGAGCGTCAGTCACCCGAGAAGCTCATAGTTGTTGAACGGCTGCCCGAGACTCAGGCAGCGCTGGAAAGGGAAGGCGGTAAGCTCTGACCGTTTCAGAACTGTTACACCAGCTGTATCAATCCGCTGTTACTATGCCTGCATCTGGAGCAAGCCTATACAAAATGTGTTTTTGTCCTACAGGGGGGTGTATGGATCTTCAAGTGATTTCTCGTGATGGAGAGCCGGAATATGCAGTTCTGCCGTGGGCTCAGTATCAGGCGCTCCTGAAAGCCGCAGGCTTTGCGGAAAAGAAACGTACGGAGCCTGTTCAGGCATCCAGCGAAGCTTCCAGTGCCGATTACCCGGCTTTTGACCAGTTGGCTGCGCTGCGCGAAGCCAAGGGGCTTGAAGCCGCGAAGCTGGCGCGGGCAGTGGGTATCAGCCCGTCCTATCTGGAGCTGATCGAAAACGGAACCCGTGAACCCGATGCCGCGATCAAACGCAGCCTGGCATGGGAGCTGGGACTTCCAGGCTGGAGAAGCGAGCCATGAGTGTGCGCATCAGTCGTCAGCATTGGGATGGACTGTTGAGCGAACTGGACGATGCGCGCCGCCAGCGTCATCTGGTGACTTACAGGGCCTTGCTGGAGCGTCTGCAATTACCCAGCCCGGCCATGCAGACCCTCACCGCAGCCCTTGAGCACCTTGCCGCTCTGGACGTGCGCGCCGAACAGCCGTTGCGCAGTTCGCTGGTCATCAGCCAGGGCGCGAGCCGTTTACCGCGTACCGGCTTTTTCGAGTGTGTTGAGCGACTGGGCAGGTTTTCCGGGCCTTCCGACGGAGTAGCCGCTGCTGCATGGCATGCTTCGGAAGTGGTGCGAGTGTTCGAGTTCTCCTACCCCGAGCCGCTGTAGGAATTCATTCGCGAGTTTTGGCCTTCGCGAATGAATTCACTCCCACATATCTTCAAGTTCGCGAATCGCTTCAGGCGTTGGACAGCAAATCCAGCCGCAACGAATCGATCACATGCACGCTGGCGCCCGCCACGTCCTTGGCGAAGTGTTTGGCCTGGGAGGCCAGGTCGGCCAATTGGCTGGCGTCCACTTGCGAGCAGCTTTCTTCGCGCAGGTGTACGACGCCAATGGATAGCGACAGCAGTGGAAACTCCTGACGCTGACCCTGGCGGTTCAGGGCCGTGAAGCAGCCGGATTGCAGGTGTTCGGCCCTGTAGAAACGTCGGCACTGGTTCTGGAAGTCATCAAGCAGGGACTGCAGGCGTTTCTCCCACTCCTCGAAGCCCAGCACCATCAGAAAGTCATCGCCGCCAATATGCCCGACAAAATCACGGCTCGGGTCAATACGGTCGTTCAGGCATTGCGCCAGACACAGCAATACTTCGTCGCCACGGGCGTAGCCGTAGATATCATTGAACGGCTTGAAGCTGTCGATATCGACATAGCAGATCATCGATTCACGTCCTTGCTGCAACAGGCGCGTCAGGCATTGTTGAATCGGCACATTGCCCGGCAGCAGGGTCAGCGGGTTGGCGTAGCGGGCCTGCTGGATTTTCAGTTCGGTAATCAGTTTCAGAACATCGATCACCCGGCCCAGGCCAATGTAGATGCCGTTGCTGGTGATGATGAAATCTTCTTCGATACGCTGACGTGCGCGGCTGGTCAGCAGGCGGCTGACCTGTTGCAGGGACTGGTTCACTTCCACGGCCAGGAAGTCATCGCTCATCAGGCGGCTGATGGGTTTGCGGGCAAACAGCTCGGTGCCGAACGGCTTGAGCAGCACTTCGGACAATGAGTGGCGATGGACGATGCCGCAGGGCCGGAAGTTCTCGTCCAGCACGGCCAGTGAATTGAGATTTGCCTGTTTGCGGAAGGCTTCGAGCACGTCGGCGGTCGGAGTTTCCTGATTGACCGAAGGTTGCGGGTTGAGCAGGGCACTCAGGTCCGACGCTTCTTCGTTCAGGGACGTGGTGGCCACTTCGGTCTTGGGCAGCATGACCCTCACGTCCCGCGATGGGCGTTCCTGAGGGCGGGCCAGCAGATAACCCTGCACCAGGTCCACGCCCATTTCGGTCAGCGCCGCGAGTTCTTCCTGCAGTTCGATACCTTCGGCAATCACCGTGGCCCGTGAAGCCTTTGCCATTTGCAGCATGGAGCCGACAAACTCGCGCTTGACCGCATCCTGATGAATGCCATCGATGAAGTGCCGGTCGATCTTCACGTAATCGGGGCGCAGTTCCGACCACAGCCTCAGGCTGGAGTAACCGGCACCCAGATCATCCAGTGCGATGGAAAACCCCATGTCGCGGTAATGGTGCAGCGCGTTGTACAGCAGCTCGAAATCATCGGTGGGCATCTGCTCGGTCAGTTCGATCACCACATCTTTCGGGGCGATGCCGTAACGTTGCAGCATTTCAAGGGTGCGACCCGGTGGATGGGAGGCTTCCAGCAGCGATTCGGGGGAGACATTGAGAAACAGCTTGCCCGGCAGCTTCTGCTGGCTGAAGCGACGACAGGCGCCGTCGCGGCAGGTCAGTTCCAGCTCGCTGAGGCGACCTGCCTTGCGTGCCACGGAAAACAGATTGATGGGGGAGTGCAGCTTGCTGTTGGACGGGCCGCGGGTCAGGGCTTCATAACCCAGGATGCTGCGTCCCGAGAGCGAAACGATGGGTTGAAACAAGCTGTGCAAATCACTACGAGCCAGAATAGAACTCAGTGCACTCAACTGCTCATTCATCGTCATGGCGGTCTCTGGATATAAAAAGGGGCTGAACGCGCTTACGCTCAGCCCCTTATTACACTACAGATCAATGACTGTTTAATGACAGATGCCATTATTTGGCCATTAACGATGAGCGATTACTTCTTTGCTACCGAACCGCTCAGACCCAGGTAGTCGATCAGAATGCGCCCGGTTTCTGCCAGATAGGCATCATCCTCGGGTTTGGTCTTCTCGTTTTCTACCGGCAGGGCATCTTCATCCTCTTTTTTCAGCTCCTTGAGCGGTTCCTCACCCTTGGCCTTGCGGCGGGTGTTTTCCAGGGCCAGTTGTTTGTTTTCGATCGCGCTGTGTTCGGCACGACGATCCGCTTCGTTGAGGCTGACGGTTTTTTCGCTCATCAGCTTCTTGGCCAGGGCCAGGCGGTCTTCGATGAAGACAAACTCGGCGTCCTTGGCTGTACGGGTTTCATGACGCGACTGCAACTGCGCCAGGAATGGCTTGAACGGATCGATGGCAGGTTTGATCGCCGGCTTGATGCTGTCCCATGGCATGGCCTCGGGCAGGGCACTTTCGCCGATTTCCTTGGTGTCGATCAGCGACGGGTAAGTGATGTCCGGCACCACGCCCTGATGCTGGGTGCTTTGACCGGATACCCGGTAGAACTTGGCCAGTGTCAGTTTCAGCTCGCCATGGTTGAGCGGCTGGATGGTTTGAACGGTGCCTTTACCGAAGGTCTGCCCGCCGATCACCAGTGCGCGGTGATAGTCCTGCATGGCGCCTGCGAAAATCTCCGAGGCCGATGCTGACAAGCGGTTGACCAGCAATGCCATCGGACCTTTGTAGAAGGCACCTTTGGCTTCGTCTTCGAGGACATCGACCTTGCCGTCGGCATTACGCACCAGAACGGTCGGGCCTTGTTCGATGAACAGGCTGGTCAGCTCGGTGGCTTCCTGCAGGGAGCCGCCGCCGTTGTTACGCAGGTCCAGCACGACGCCATCGACATTCTCTGCCTTGAGCTCGGTCAGCAGTTTCTTGACGTCGCGGGTGGTGCTCTTGTACTGCGGGTCACCGGCACGGTAGGCCTTGAAGTCCAGATAGAAGGCTGGAATCTCGATGACGCCGAGCTTGTAGTCCTTGCCATCCTGATTCAGGTGCAGGATCGACTTCTTCGCCGCCTGCTCTTCAAGCTTGACCGCTTCGCGGGTGATGGAAACGATCTTGCTGGTCTGGTCGTTGGGCGCATTGCTGGCAGGAATGACTTCCAGGCGTACCACCGAGCCTTTTGGCCCGCGAATCAGTTTGACCACTTCGTCCAGGCGCCAGCCGATCACATCGACCATTTCCTTGTCGCCCTGGGCGACACCGACGATCTTGTCGGCCGGAGCGACCTGTTTGGTCTTGGCTGCCGGGCCTGCCGGTACCAGACGCACGATCTTCACGTTGTCGCTGTCGCTCTGCAACACGGCGCCGATGCCTTCCAGCGACAGGCTCATGTTGATGTCGAAGTTTTCCGCGCTGTCGGGAGACAGGTAGTTGGTGTGCGGATCGTAGGACATGGCGAAGGTATTGATGTACGCCTGGAAGATATCTTCAGCGCGGGTCTGGCCCAGGCGCGCCAGTTGATTCTTGTAACGCTTGGTCAGGGTTTCCTGGATCTTCGACGGATCCTTGCCAGCGATCTTCAGACGCAGGACTTCATCCTTGACGCGTTTGCGCCACAGCTCGTCGAGTTCGGCTTCGTTCTTGGGCCATGCGGCGTCCTTGCGGTCGACCAGCAGGGTTTCCTTGGTGTTGAAGTCGATCTTGTCGACGCCCTTGTTCAGTTCTGCCAGAACGAAATCCATGCGCGCTTTCACGCGATCCAGATAACGCTTGTACATGATGAAACCAGGGTTCAGGTCGCCGCTCTTGAGGAAGTCGTCGAACTGGGTCTGCCACTTGTCGAATTCTGTGATATCGCTGGCCGTGAAATAGCTGCGGGCCGGGTCCAGAAGTTTCAGGTAGCTCTGATAGATGATGACCGAGCGTTTGTCATCCAGCGGTGGTTTGCTGTAGTGATGCCGCTTGAGCAGCTCGACCACGTTGAGACTGGCAACCACTTCGTCGCGGTCCGGCTGAAGGTTATCCCAGCTGTTGGCGGCAAAAGTGCTGGCTGACATCGGCAACAGGCTCAGACCGATAGACAGTGCGAGGGCGGTGCTTGGGAGTAAGTGCTTCATGCTGATTCGACGTGGTGACAAGTGAGAACGCATATTAGGCCGTCTTTGAGGTCGCCGGTTCCTTCGGACCCGGCCGCATAATGCAAAAGCCCGGCTAAACAGCTTCGGGCTCAGTCTGGACTCACTATGGAGGCACTGTAGAGGCATTGCAAGGTGCCCAAGCATATGTCCCGCAGCTGAAGGCATCAGGTTCGGTGATGAATACAGAGTGCGTTCGTCTCCGGATCGCGGCGCTTGTCGCGGCACACGATGCGACAGGTGAGCATCTGGAGGTCCTGACGAGCACCGCTGCCAAACAGGGTTGATTCAGCCGGCATTCAGCTTTTGCTCAATGCATGTGCTTCGAAAGCGGGGCCATGTGTGTGCCATCAGAGCCCCGCTGGTAGAAGCCCGCCCCGCAATGCATCTGCATTCAGGGCTGAGTCAAGGAACTCATGCCGTCCAGATCAGGTTGTCCAGAAGCACCGTGCCTTGCTGCTGACTCATTGATACTCTGGCAATACGGCATCCTTGGCTCAGGTGAATTTCCTGGGAGACGATCCCGGTACCGGATTGTAGTTGTGCACTAACAACAGGCTTGTCATCAATGTCGTAAAAGGTGATTTGATCCCTTGTCGGGTCAGCGCCAACGTGAGACAGCGTCAGGGTCTTGATCAGGCCGGAAAAGTTGAATATGAACTGATTATCTCCTTTGACTTCAAGGCTGCGGCTGCCAAAAGCTGGATGAGTTGCGCTGACGTTTACAATAGAAAGCGGCCTATGATGGATGGAAAGATTCATATCATCCGAGCAATACAATGTGTGTGGAACCGGCAAATCCTGGGTGGGAAAACTTTCCCAGTTCTCGGAGCCACTGACCGGGTAGTAATGGATAATTAACACGTTGTCGATCGGAAACGGCACCCGTGTCAGCCCGTTGTCGAACGATATCTCCATGACCAATCGCACGTATTTGTTGTGCTTGAGTTTTTGCAGTTCACTCAACGCCACTTTGGTGCTCTGGGCCGTGTCACTGGTGATCGCGAAATCCTGCCAGGTCGGGTGATTCCAGTTATAGACCGAGCCATCGCGGGCGGTGCCTTCAAAGCGCAGCCAGATGCGCTGACCTGCTGCGATGAGCGGCCAGGCCTCGACCGTTAGGTCGACATCGTCGTTTAATGGGTTCATGTACAGTATCTTGCCGGGAGCTTGTGTGATTCTCGGTGTCGGCAAAGACGATTCTGGTAAGGCCTCTACCGTCAGAGACAGCGGATCTGACTCCACCTCGTTCGCGTCACGGGTCACGACATAGGTGACCTCCAGTGTTTTCCCTAGCACGCAGGCAATAGCTGCAGGCGTAACGGTAAATTCGACACTTCCGGCCTGATTACCGGGCTGCGAAACAGGGTAGGTAGCATCCTCATGGCCGTCCCAGCGTACGCGGATATTATCGGTGTCGAGCATGCCTGGGTAAGTAACCACCACGGTTGCACCTGCCACGGCCTGGAGTGGATCCAGTACGCCTTCAGGCGCTTCGCTCACACGTGGGGCGGGTGTTACGAGGATATCGACGGCAGTGAACGCGACGAGTGAATAGCCCGACCAGTTGCTAACCCGGTCGCTGATCCCGTAATAGACCGTCAGGTTGTCACCACTGCCAGCAGCCTTCTGCAACGCGGCGCTCACGGTGATGGTCTGCGGTTTTCCTGTCTGGTCCGCAGGCAGTGGCGGGTTCTCGACTACGAATTCGCTGCTCGCCCAGAATAGACGGAGGACGTCGCCTTCCTGCATGTTGTCCCAGACGGCGATGGTCAGCGGCAGATCGGCGGGCACCTCGATATGTGAAGGCAGGTTTTCTACAGGTGCCAGATTGTCATTGATGTAGGGCGAGTAGTTATCCGTATCAAGGCCGCCGGGCACGCTGCGTTTTGACCGTACCTGGCGCACGGGAGAATCCTCAGGTGTACCGCCCGCAGCGGGTGTTATCCGGTAGAACACCTCGCAAACTTCCGGGGCATCGGGAATATCCTGAGGCAGCACTGAAAAGTCGATGGAGGGGCGATCAGGATTGGCGAGCAGGCTCTGGACGATTTTGCCGTTCCACAGCAATTCGATGAGATCGCCTTTAGCTGTACCGGGCGGCGTGACTGCGAACAGCGCCACGCCTTTTTGCGGGTCTTTCAGATCGGCCCAACCCAGTCCGCTATGGCCGTTGAGGTCGATTGACGGTATCAGCAGCGCGGGCAATTGCCCGGATTGTTGGTTGACTGATGTAAAGGACGTATTCATGAATGGCTCCGTGCTATGTCATGACTTCGTTGAAAGAGGGCCGCTACGATTTCCCTTCAATTGCTGGATGCCCGGATATCGAGGCATGCAGCAACGGCCAGGTTAGTTGCTGGCTCAAGGGCTCCATGCCGTCCAACTCAGGTTGTCCAGAAGTACTGTGTCAGTGTTGTTCTTAATAATTATCCGGAAATACCGGCAGGCCGAGTTGAGGGTCTTTTTGTATGTAACGACTGTGGTGCCCGACTGGATTGTCTCTCTTGCAATCTCAACGTCCATAATGTCGAAGAAGCTGATGTAGTTTTCATCCGAGTCCGCTCTGGCATGAGACAAGGTCAGCGTTTCGATAAAGCCTCCACAGTTAAACGCTATGCTGGAGTCACCTGTGAGCTGAAGCGTACGGTCGCCGAACTCGGGATAAGTGCCTCTCACGTCTACAATGGACGCAGGAACATCGAATATTCTGAGGTCGGAGCCATTCGAACATGGTATGTCAACTCCCAGTGGCAACTCCTCTTTCTGGAAAGTCTGCCAATCTTCGGAACCGCTGACCGGGTGATAAACAATGATTCCAATCGTCTCGATCGGGAGTGGTGTCCGGCTCAGCCCGCCATCGAACGATATTTCCATGATCAGTCGCAGATTGCTGCCGCCTTTGAGTTTCTGCAGTTCACTCAATGCCACATTGGTGTTCTGGGCTGTGTCAGTGGTGATTGCGAAATCCTGCCAGATCGGGTGATTCCAGTTATGGGCCGAGCCATCCTCTGCGGTGCCTTCGAAACGCAGCCAGATGCGCTGATCGGTTGCGATGAACGGCCACGCCTGTACGGTCAGACTAACGTCGGCTTCCAGTATCTGGACTGGCAGCATTTTGCTCCAGCCGGCTTTCGGGATTCCTGGCGTCGGCAGGACCGAGTCAGGTAGTGCCTGTATTTTCAAGGGCAGAGGATCTGATTCCTGCTCGTCCGGTCCTCGGGTAATGACATAAGTGACCTGGAATGTTTTGCCCAAGGCAGATGCAATTGCGGCAGGTTTGACGGTGAACTGCACACTTCCTGCTGGATTGCCGGGCAGGGTAGCAGGATCGGTCACGTCCTCGTGGCCGTCCCAGCGTACGCGAATGCTGTCGGTGTCACGCATGTCGGGGTA
The DNA here is from genome assembly GCF_019719005.1 of Pseudomonas cichorii. Taxonomy (GTDB): domain Bacteria; phylum Pseudomonadota; class Gammaproteobacteria; order Pseudomonadales; family Pseudomonadaceae; genus Aquipseudomonas; species Aquipseudomonas cichorii_E. The sequence goes on along the minus strand of NZ_JAIGPJ010000015.1, from coordinate 26,678 downwards.
AGCCACCACCACTGTTGCACCTGCCAGGGCCAGCATAGGGTCCAGCTCGCCATCGGGCGCTTCCTTCACCGTCGGTGCGGGCGTCACGAAGATATCGACAGTGGTGAACGCGACGAGCGAATAGCCCGACCAGTTGCTCACCCGGTCGCGGATTTCGTAACAGACAGTGAAGGTGTCGCCGTTGCCAGCTTCCAACTGCAACGCAATCGGTACGATGACAGTCTGTGGCTTGCCTGTTTCACTGGACGGTAACGGTGGGTTTTCAACAACGAACTCTCTACTGCCCCAGAACACACGGAGAATGTCGCCTTCCTGCATGTTGTCCCAGGCGGCGATGGTCAGCGGCAGATCGGCGGGCACCTCGATATGTGAAGGCAGGTTTTCTACAGGTGCCAGATTGTCATTGATGTAGGGCGAGTAGTTATCCGTATCAAGGCCGCCGGGCACGCTGCGTTTTGCCCGTACCTGGCGCACGGGAGAATCCTCAGGTGTACCGCCCGCAGCGGGCGTTATCCGGTAGAACACCTCGCAAACCTCTGGCTCATCGGGGATATCCTGAGGCAGCACTGAAAAGTCGATGGAGGACCGATCAGGATTTGCGAACAGGCTCTGGATGACCTGACCGTTCCACCACAACTCGATGAGATCGCCTTTGACTATACCGGGCGGTTTGACTGCGAACAGCGCCACGCCCTTTTGCGGATCCTTCAGGTCGGCCCAACCCAGTCCCGCATTTTCGCTGATGTCGATTGACGGGATCTGCAGGGCAGTCAGTTTCCCTGATTGCTGGTTGGGTGGTGGGGAGGATGTATTCACGAATGGCTCCTTGCTAAGTCATGACTTCCTTTAAGGCGGATCACCGTAGCGATGCCTGTCGGTTGAGGTCCGGGCTAAAGATCGGAGCAGGCCGGGACGATGCAATCGAGCGCGGTGTATTTCAGGTGAGCGCTGGCCATGATTTGAATCTTCCAAAATCTTTTCCGGAGTTCTGCGATGTGGCAATGTCAGGGGAGTATTTAACCGATGAATCTGCGTGTCACTGTCAGAAATGACAGTGCCGGACAGTCGGGCAGATTAAAGGTCGCCCGTTCGTGAACCCGGTCGCATAATTCAAAAGCCCGGGCGATTGCCCTGACTCACTACGGAGGCACTGTGAAGGCATTACAAGGCATTGAAGGACATGTGGAATGGGTCGAAGAGCCAAGTCCGGCCCTTGATGTGGGACAAGTTCGCATCAAAGTGGCTGCCGCGGGCCTGAATCGGGCTGATCTGTTGCAGCGTGCGGGTTTGTATCCGCCACCGGCGGGCGTCACGTCGATCCTGGGCCTTGAGTGCTCGGGCGTGATCGACGAAGTCGGGCCGGGCACTTCCTGGCAGGTTGGCGACCGCGTCTGCGCGCTGCTGGCGGGCGGTGCCATGGCCGAAGAGGTGGTGGTCGATGCGCGTCATGTGCTGCGCGTGCCCGAAGGTCTGTCGCTGCATGAGGCGGCCGCGATCCCGGAAGTCTATGCCACGGCATGGCTGAATCTGTTCCAACTGGCAGGTCTGAAGCCCGGTGAAAAAGTCTTGCTGCATGCCGGAGCAAGTGGCGTGGGTTCAGCGGGTATCCAGCTCTGCAAGGCTTTCGGCAGCCCGGTCTGGGTCAGCGTCGGCTCGACCGAGCGTCTGGCCTATTGTGTTGAACTGGGTGCGCAAGGCGGCGTTGTGCGCAGCGACAGCCTGGAAAGCCTGAGTGACTTTGCCCCGTTCGATGTGATCCTCGACCCGGTCGGCGCCAATTACGCAGCGCTGAACGTCAAGCTGCTGGGGCTCGATGGTCGCTGGGTGCTGATCGGCCTGATGGGCGGGCGCGAGGCGCAGGTGGACCTGGCTCAAGTATTGGGCAAGCGTATCCAGATTCTCGGGTCGACCTTGCGCAGCCGTGATGAGCAGTTCAAGGCCGACCTGCTCAGCGATCTGGGTCAGCACGTCTGGCCGCTATTCACTGAAGGACGCCTCAAACCGCAACTGGCCAAGGCTTTCCCGATCAAGGACGCCGAAGCCGCATTTGCTGAGCTGGCGACCAATCAGGTGTCGGGCAAGATTGTGCTGGTGATCGACGAGAGCCTCGTTTAGCGCCATTGCCGCGTAGGAGCGAATTCATTCGCGAAGGGCCTTCGCGAATGAGCGGAGCGCCGCCGGATTCGCTCCTACGGAAATGCGTTTTGATTCATGATGTTGGATTACTTCCAGTCATGCACCGGCCAGCCTGCTTTTGCGGCATGCTCGCGCAGTACGGCATCCGGATTGACCACATGGGGATGGTCAACCTTGAGCAGCAACGGCAAATCGTTGCGTGAGTCGGAGTAGAAGCTTGCACCTTCGAGGTTTTCACCCTCGGCATCCAGCCAGTCCATCAGGCGCGTGATCTTGCCTTCGCGGTAGGTCAGCACGCCTACGGTTGCGCCGCTATAGACGCCATTCTGCACATCCAGCTCGATCCCCAGCACTTCATCGATGCCCAGGCGCTCGGCAATGGGTTTGACCAGATGCACGCCCGACGCCGAAATCACCAGAATGCGGTCACCTTTGGCGCGATGCTGCGCGATGCATTTGCAGGCGTCGCTGTAGATGATCGGTTCGATGAAGTCCTCGACCCATGGGCCGACCAGATGATCGACTTCCTCTGGTGTACGGCCTGCCATGGGTTCAAGGCTGAAGGCCATGTAATCTTCCATGGCCAGTTTGCCTGCGCTGTAGGCGGCCATCAACTCGTCGTTACGCTTCATGAACGACTCGGGATCGACCCAACCCAGACGTCCCATCTGCTCGCTCCACAAGCTGGCGCAGTCACCGCCGATCAGGGTTTCGTCTAGGTCGAAAATTGCTAAAGGCATGCACGCCTCCTTAGGTTTGTTGTTCGGGTGAGTGGGTGGTGGGCGTGCAGCTGCAAGTTATAAGCGGCAAGCTTCAAGCGGTTTTGCGTGCTCTTCACTTGCAGCTTGAAGCTTGCAACTTGCCACTGCCCCTAACCCACCTCACACAAAGCCGAAAGCTCGATGTTCAGGCTCACACGTTGTCCGTTCGGGTGGAGGTCTTTCGCGCTACGGTTGAGTACGTCGACCACCAGTTCCACGTCACGGGCCTGTACGCGATAGCGGATCACGTTGCCCAACAGGCTGTGACTGAGCACTTCGCCTTCCAGTGCGCCGGTCACGCTGAGCTGGATGGCTTCGGGGCGGATGGCAACGCGGGTGTTGATCGGACGCTGCATCAGGCGAGAGGCGTCGTCGGGTTCAAGCAGGTTGTAGTTGCCGATGAAACCGGCCGCAAAGACGTTCGCAGGTGAAGTGTAAAGGGTTTCGGCATCGCCACTCTGGACGATACGACCCTGGTTCATCAGGAAGATTCGGTCTGACATGGTCAGCGCTTCTTCCTGATCGTGGGTGACAAAGATGGTGGTCAGGCCCAGTTCGCGCTGAATGGCGCGGATCTGTTCGCGCAGGTGTTTGCGGATCCGTGCGTCCAGTGCCGACAGTGGCTCGTCGAGCAGCAGCAGGCGCGGGCGAGTGACCAGCGAGCGGGCCAGGGCAACGCGCTGGCACTGGCCGCCGGACATCTGGTGCGGATAACGGCTGGCGAAATCGGTCAGTTCGACCAGCTTCAGCACTTCGGCGACACGCTTGTGGACGTCGTCGGCGTTGACCTTCTGGATGCGCAGGCCGAACGCGACGTTTTGCTCCACGGTCATGTTGGGGAACAGTGCGTAGCTCTGGAATACCATGCCGATATTGCGTTTTTGCGGGGTGACCGGCACCAGGTCCTGGCCATCGAGCAGGATGCGTCCGCTGTTCACCGACGTCAGCCCGGCGATGCAGCGCAGCAGGGTCGACTTGCCGCAGCCCGACGGGCCGAGCAGGGTGACGAACTCGCCGCGTCCGATGGCGCAGTTGATATCGCTGAACACCGCTGTGCTGGCGTAGCTTTTCTGCAGGTTTTCGATACTGACAAAACTCATATCAGTCTTTGTCCTTGTTCAGTCGGTTGGCGGCCCAGGTCAGCACCAGCACGAAGAGGAAATAGGAAATCACCAGCGCACTGTTGAAGTGCCCGCTGCTGTTGCGCATGTTGTTGAGGTACACCTGCAGGGTTTCATAGCGGGTGCCCACCAGCAGGTTGGCGAAGACGAACTCGCCGAACAGGAAGGAGAACGACAGCAGCAACGCCACCAGCAAGCCCTTGCGCAGGTTGGGCAGCACCACCATGAAAGCCGCCTGCCAGGTGTTAGCCCCCAGCAACTGGGCGGCGTCCATCAGGTCGGTGAGGTTGATCGCCTGCAGGTTGTTGCTGATGGCCCGGTACATGAACGGCAGTGCGACGGTGAAGTAGCAGCCGATCAGAATCCAGGGCGTGCCGACCATGGCAAAGGGACCGGAGCCATAGAGTTGCAACAGGCCTACGGCCGAGGCCACGGGTGGCACGGCGAAGGGCAGCAGGATCAGGATGTTCATCAGCGCATCCAGGCGCGGGAAGTGGTAATGCACCACGAACAGCAGTGGCAGGATCAGCACCACCGACAGAATCAGCGCGCCCACGCAGACCAGCAGCGACTGGCCGAATGCGGTGAGGAAGCGCGGGTCGCTCCACAGCGCGATGTACCATTTGAAGGTCAGGCCGCTGGGCAGAATGCTCGCCGACCAGCTGGTGGACAGCGAGTACAGCAGCGTACCGGCCAGTGGCAGCAGCAGAATAAAGAACAGGGCATAGACCACGAAGCGGTGGTAGATCCCAGCGGGACCTCTTTCAGCGCGAGACATGGTAGCTCCTCTTCAGCAACCATTGATGAACGACAGTGACCAGCGTCATCAGGCCTACCAGAATCATCGCCAGGGCACTGGCCATGTTCGGGTCGAGGCTGATGTCACCGGACACCATGGCTGCGATGCGGATCGGCAGCACGTTGAAGTTGCCGGTGGTCAAGGCATAGACGGTGGCGTAGGCACCCAGCGCATTGGCCAGCAGAATCACGAAAGTACCCAGCAGCGCAGGCGTCAGGACCGGCAGGCCGATGTAGCGCCAGTACTGGAAACTGCTGGCACCCAGCAGAGCCGAGGATTCGCGCCAGTCTTCGCGCAAGGCATCGAAGGCCGGGTAGAGCAGCAGCACGCCCAGAGGGATCTGGAAGTAGGTGTAGAGAATGATCAGGCCGGTCTTGGAATACAGGTTGAAGTCTTCAATGATCCCGGCCTTCTTGAGCATCAGCGTTACAGCGCCGTTGAAGCCCAGCAGGATGATGAAGGCGAAGGCCAGCGGCACACCCGAGAAGTTGCTGGTCATGTTGGCGAAGGAGTTAACGAAGTCCCGTAGCCGCGAATCCACGTTGCGCAGCGAGTAACTGCCCAGTACCGCGATCACGATGCCGAACAGGCTGGACCAGAAACTGATCTCCAGGCTGAACTGAATGGCCTGACGGTAGAAGCGGGAGCTGAACGCCTTGGCGAAGTTGTCAAACCCCCAGCCTGCTTCGGAGTGCAGGCTGTTGATCATGACCCAGACCAGCGGCGCAATTTGAAACACGATGAAGAACAGGGCAAACGGCAGCAGGCAGAGCAGCCCCAGCCATTTGCCACGATTGTTGGTAGTCAATTGAGGATCTCCCGGCAGACCGGTTTGTCGTGGGGCACGCCGAGCAGTTCGCAGACAGTGCCGCACAGCTCGGTTTGTCTGGGGGTTGCCTGTGCGTCAAGACTGAATGCATCGCCCAGCACGAACAGCGGCACCTCACGTTCTTCGGGAAGCAGCCCGTTATGTGATCGGTCGTTGTTCATGCCGTGATCGGCGGTGATCAGCACCTGGTAGCCAGCGTCGAGCCAGCGTTGCAGGTAATCGGCAATCAGGATGTCAGCGCTGCGTGCGCTGTTACGGTATTGCGGGCTGTCGAGGCCGTGCTTGTGCCCGGCGTCGTCGATGTTCATGGGGTGGATCAACAACAGATTCGGTGAGTGTCTGACCCGCAGGCTTTCGGCGTCGGCAAACAGGTGCGAATCGGGGTAATGGTCGGCGTAGTAAAAATGCCCGTGCTGGATCGGCAGCGCCAGGTCGTCGGTATGACGGTCCCGGGCGGCGTCGAACGGCGTTCGGTTATACAGCTCGCTGACCCAGTGATAGGCCGCCGCAGCCGTGGTGAGTCCGGCATCGGTGGCGTAGTGGAACATGCTGCGCTGGTTGGACAGGCGTGAAACCTGGTTATGCACAATGCCGCTTTCGATGGGCGTGACCCCGGTCAGGATGCATTCGTACAAGGGGCGTGACAGCGCTGGCAATTCGCATTCGAGCTTGTACAGCACGGCCCGGCCTGCGCTGCTGTAAGCCTGAAGATGCCCCATCGCATGCCTTGCCACTTCGTAGTTGAGGCCATCGAGCACGATGAGGATGACATTGTGTTTCATGAGCCGGTCGCTCCAACTGCAATCGATACAAGGGTGTTACAGGCAAGGGCGAGCAGACACGCTGACTCGCCCTCTGCCTTGATCAGTTCATTTCAACGATGACCTGCTCGTTCCACATCTGAGGCAGCTTCTTGGAAGTCGCTTCCCACGCCGCTGCGTTCTTGATCGGGGTCACGCCCTTGTACTGCTCGTTTGGCAGCAGTTTGGCCTGAACTTCTGCCGGCAGGGTCAGGTGCTCGGCACGAATCGGACGTGCGTTGCCTTTGGCCAGGTTGATCTGGCCGGCGTCGCTGAAGATGTATTCACGCGCCAGTTTGGCCGCGTTCGGGTGCTTGGCGTATTTGTTGATGATGGTGGTGTAACCGGAAATCACCGAGCCATCGGACGGGATCAGCACCACGTAATCGTCCGGGTTGGTCATCTTGGCCTTGTAGCTCAGGCCGTTGAAGTCCCAGACGATGCCGACTTCGACTTCACCTTTTTCCATGCTCTGGATGTTCGGGTTGTTGAGTGCCAGGCGTTTCTGCTTGGCCAGCTCGGTGAACAGTTGCAGGCCTGGAGCGATGTTGCTCTCATCGCCTTTCATGGCGATGGAAGCCGCCAGCACACCGTTGGCGGCCTGGGCGGCGGTGCTCACGTCACCGATGGTGACCATGTATTTGCCGCTCTTGAGGTCGGACCATTTGGTTGGTACTTCAGAACCGTGCAGCAGCTTCTTGTTGACGATGAAAGCGATGGTGCCGGTGTAAGCCAGAGCCCAGTGGCCGTCCTTGTCCTTGGCCCAGTCCGGGACCTGTTCCCAGGTGCTTGGCTTGTAGGGCTGGGTGACGCCCTTGGCAACGGCAATCGGGCCGAAGGCTGCGCCCACGTCGCCGATGTCAGCACTGGCGTTGTCTTTTTCCGCATCGAACTTGGCCACTTCCTGAGCCGAGCTCATGTCGGTGTCCATGTGCTTGAGGCCATACTTGCTTTCCAGGTCGGCCCAGGTCGCTTTCCAGTTGGCCCAGTCATCCGGCATGCCGACGCTATTGACCGCGCCTTCGGTTCTGGCTGCGGCTTCCAGCGTCTTGAGGTCTGTGTCCGCTGCCATAACCGAGGTACTCAGGGCAATGGCGGAACCGAGGAGTGATGCCAACAATAGGTGTTTCATTCAAATCTCCTTTTGCACTTCTTCAGGAAGCGTTCGTTGCGGATGGTTGGTCTAGATCAGCAATACCTGAGCCAAGTTAGGCTTCTTGCATGACATTTTTGTGTCGAGTGGTGTTTTCTGTTCTATGGTCAGAGCCTGTGAGCTGCGCTGAAGGCTAAGCGTAGACCATCCTGGATAGCCTGTTCTCCAAGGACTTTCCCGGTGTTCAAGCGACCATTGGCATGGAATGTGAAGCGATTTGTCACATGACAGTCATATATGCGACCTAGGCTTGAAAGCACTTTCAATGAGGGCTCAAGTCTCGAAGCGTGCCCTTTAATGGAGCTGGTCTAGTCCAGCCAGGTATCCTGATGCGCGAAGATGTACCACGAGCGGTAACCACCATCTGCAATGCCTTGCAGGAGCAGATCGAGCACGGCTTGTTACCGTCTGGTAGCAAACTGCCTGCCGAGCGCAAGCTCAGTGAAGTATTTGATACGACACGTATCACCCTGCGCGAAGCCCTGGTGCAGCTGGAAGCCCAGGGGCTGATCTACCGCGAGGAGCGTCGTGGCTGGTTTGTTTCGCCCCCGCGTCTGGCCTATGACCTGATCCGCCGTAGCCATTTTCATGCAATGGTCCAGGCCCAGGGGCGTGTAGCCGAAACCCAGGTCATTTCAGCACGGTTGCAACCGGCCTCGGCGAAAATCTGTGAAAAGCTCCAGTTGCCAGCGCTGTCCAGCGTGATCCAGATCTGCCGGGCGCGGCGCATCGATCAGCGCCTGGTGCTGTATGTCGAGCATTACCTGAACCCGGAATACTTCCCCGGCATCCTCGACTGCGACTTCAGCCAGTCCCTCACCGAGCTGTACGCCAGCCGCTACGATCTGTCCTATGGTCAGGTGCATTTCGAGATTGTGCCTACGGCTCTGCATGCCGATGCCTGTGCGGCGCTCAAGGTTTCAGTGGGCAGCCCGGGCTTGTGCATTGCCAGGGTCAACTACGATCAGCGTGGTCGCCTGATCGATTGCGACCTCGAATACTGGCGGCATGATGCGATTCATGTCAGTGCGGTGGCGGGGGATTTTCTGTCCAGTCTGCCGGTTGTCGGCGACACCCAAGAGAGTGTTTCGCCTCTGGGCCAAGTAAGCCGGGAGGCGAATCACTATTAAACTAAGTATTATGTAAATCACTGCTATCAGTCAGGGAACGATATCAACTTCCACCGCCCCGGAATCACCAACGTCGTTGACGTGGTAATAAATCTTCAGCTTTTTCCATCCTGAATAAACGGACGAATAGGGGATCTGGAGTGTTAGTTCTTTTACCTGCTGAACAGTATGAATCTGCGGGAAAGTAAGCTCGGGTGCCTGAGGCGTGCCTTCCCATGGGACTGAAATCATGTCGCCAGCTTTCATGGCCGGGTAAACGGGCACAACGACCTTGATACCGCTTCCAAGAAGCTGCGCCAGGCTCAATGCACCGTCGTCGTTTAGTTGAGGTAACGAAGGGGTTGGTAATTTCTTTTGCATTTGTGTGTTCATGATTAATTTCCTTATTTTTATTGTATTCATGGAGGCCTTATATGGGCACTCCTGACAGGTCTGCACTTGTCATGTCTGTTGATTGAATCCACTCAAGATTATTTCTTGAGGTTGAATAGCAGCGAACAGGAGTTTGTTAGTTTCTGTCAACTGTTTTTAGTCGACACGAAGCAATGAAGGCTTCGGCATTGCGCTTGAAGCCTTCTGAGGGGAATGAATCCGCGATAGCGAATTCATTCGCGAAGAAGGGAAACTACGGCAGCTCGTGACTGGCGTAGAACGCACTCAACACTTTCACCAGATGGGAAAGGTCATGGCTGCCGGCCAGTTCTCGGATCGAGTGCATGGCAAAGGTCGGCAGGCCGATATCCACGGTACGAATGCCCAGGTGGCTTGCTGTGATCGGGCCGATGGTCGAGCCGCAAGCCATGTCGCTACGTACCACAAAGCTTTGCACCGGGACTTCTTCGGCCATGCACAGGTGGCGGAAGAAACCGGCAGTTTCGCTGTTGGTGGCATAGCGCTGGTTGCTGTTGACCTTGATGACCGGCCCGGCATTGAGTTTCGGGCCGTGGTTGGCGTCATGTTTTTCGGCGTAGTTGGGGTGGACGCCATGGGCGTTGTCCGCAGAGATCAGCAGCGATTTCTGGATGGTACGCACATAGTCTTCGCCGTTGGGCAGCAGGCGCTGGATGATCTGCTCCAGCATCGGGCCGTCTGCGCCGCAGGTCGACGAGGAGCCGACTTCTTCATGATCGGTACACACCAGCAGAGCGGTTTCATCGGTGTCGCTGTTGAGCAGCGCCTGCAAGCCTGCGAAGCATGACAGCAGGTTGTCCAGACGGGCACCGGCAATGAAGTCGCCATTGAGGCCGACCACGGCTGCGCTCTGGGTGTCGTAGAAGCTCAACTCGTAATCGAGCACCACATCGGCGTTCAGGTCGTGTTCACGGGCCAGTTGCTCGGTGAGCAGGGCGCGGAAGTCGGCGCGTTCGTCACCGGCCACCTGGGCCAGGATCGGCGGCAGTTCGTTCTGGGCATTGATCGCCCAGCCTTCATTGGCGGTACGATTGAGGTGAATGGCCAGGTTGGGAATGATCGCGATAGGCAGCTTGAAATCGATCAACTGGCTTTCGACCTTGCCATCACGGCGGAAGGTTACACGCCCGGCCAGCGACAGGTCACGGTCGAACCAGGGTGCCAGCAGCGCGCCGCCGTAGACCTCCACACCCAGTTGCCAGAAACCCTGACGCTGCAGCTCCGGCTGCGGCTTGACCCGCAGGCATGGGCTGTCGGTATGGGCACCGACCATGCGGATACCGCCAGTCAGTGGCGATTGGCGGCCCATTCTGAACGCGACGATGGAGGAATCATTGCGAGTGACGTAATAACGCCCGCCCGTTTCGATCGCCCAGGTTTCGCGCTCGTCCAGACGCTGGAAACCGGCCGCTTCGAGATGATTTACAAGGGTTGCAGTGGCATGGAACGGGGTAGGGGAGGCCTTGAGAAAGTCGATCAGGCCTTTGTTCAGCTCTTCGCGCATAGGTAGCTCCAGACAGCAATGGCGCGAGTTTACCGTATTGGCCCCAGTCGTGCTTTTCGCGAACACATCAAAACGGTGCCGCACACTCGAACTTCAACCGCTCACCACTGACCGGATGAGTAAAGCTCAGCATGCTGGCATGCAGGCACAGGCGCGGATACGCAGCCAATGCCTCTGGATGGGCGTACAAACCATCACCCAGCAGCGGATGCCCGATGGACAGCATGTGTACACGCAACTGATGGGAGCGACCGGTGATCGGCGTGAGTTCCACGCGACAGTGAGTGTCGTAGCGCTCCACAATCTTCCAGAAGGTCAGCGCGTGCTTCCCGTGCTCATGATCCACCACATGCCGGGGCTTGGTCGGCGGGTCGTAGCGCAGTGGCAAGTCAATGCTGCCGCTGTCCAGGGTTGGCTGACCCCAGCACAGGGCGGTGTAAGCCTTTTCGGTTTCGCGGTCATGGAACTGGCGAGACAGCTCGCGGTGGGTATCGGCATCCCGTGCAAGCAGGATGATGCCGGACGTTTCCCAGTCCAGTCGGTGCACGATTCGGGCTTCGGGGTAGCCGTTTTCCTGCAGGCGGGTAATCAGGCAATCCTTGTTGTCGTCGGCACGACCTGGGACTGAAAGCAGTAATGTGGGTTTATCGATGACCAGAACGGCGGCGTCCTGGTGGATGATGCGGATGTTCGACAACGGCATGCAACGGCCTCGAAACGCTGTAAACGCCAACGGCGGTATGCGCGGCACTCCGAAAGAGGTGCCGCCCATACCGCCGTGGACAACTGCCTGATCAGCGATCTGGCAGGGTGATGTTGAGTTCCAGGATCGAACAGCTGCCCTGGTTCTCCAGAGCGACCTGTACCTGGTCTGACTCGATGTTGACGTATTTGCGGATCACTTCCACCAGTTCTTTCTGCAGGGCAGGAAGATAGTCTGGTGTCGGTGTGCTCCGCTGGCCGCGTTCGTGCGCCACGATGATCTGTAGACGCTCTTTCGCTACCGAGGCCGTGCTTTCTTTTTTGCGGTCACGAAAGAAGTCAAAAATATTCATTTAGCGGCCTCCAAAAAGACGCTCGAACCATCCTTTCTTCTGCACATCGACGAAACGATGAGCAACGTCCTTGCCCAGCAAACGATCGACCGCATCGCTGTACGCCTGACCGGCGTCGCTCTGGTCGTCGAGAATGACCGGGATACCCTGGTTGGAAGCCTTCAGGACCGCCTGGGATTCCGGGATCACGCCCAGCAGACGGATCGAGAGGATTTCTTCGACGTCTTCGACGCCCAACATTTCACCTTTGGTAACGCGCTCAGGATTGTAGCGGGTCAGCAGCAGGTGTTCCTTGATCGGGTCTTCGTTGCGCTCTGCGCGGCGCGACTTGCTGGCCAGCAGGCCCAGCATGCGGTCCGAGTCACGTACCGAAGAGACTTCCGGGTTGGTCACGACGATCGCTTCATCAGCGAAGTACATGGCCAGATGGGCGCCTTTTTCGATACCGGCAGGGGAGTCGCAGATCACGAACTCGAAGTTTTCTCTCAGCTCATCGAGGATCTTCTCGACGCCTTCGACGGTCAGCGCATCCTTGTCGCGGGTCTGGCTCGCTGCAAGCACGTAGAGGTTTTCCAGGCGCTTGTCTTTGATCAGGGCCTGAGTGAGTGTCGCTTCGCCGTTGACGACGTTGACGAAGTCGTACACCACGCGGCGCTCGCAACCCATGATCAGGTCCAGGTTACGCAAGCCGACGTCGAAGTCGACGATCACTGTTTTATGACCACGCAGAGCGAGGCCTGTGCCGATGGCGGCGCTGGTGGTGGTCTTGCCCACACCACCCTTGCCGGATGTAACCACGAGAATCTTGGCCAAGGTGTATCACCCCTAGAGGAAAAGGACAGTTAGTCCCTGAAGAGCATCCCTTGAAGCGACGTTAATCGAAGAATGACGGAAATCACGGAAGCTCGCCTTCAAAGATGGCGCTGAGCCACTACTTCGATGGGTGTAACCATCGAGAAACAGGTGTTTCTCCGGATTTCCTACAACCTTTACTACGTTTTCGCGACGAATCAGAGATGCTTTGAAAATTGCGGCAGTATCCGTTAAAGACGAATGATGTTCAACACGTCACCGGACAGGCTGACTTGTACCGCAGCACCCCAGAGAGGATCCCTGCGCAAGTCTTCGGAAACTTTGTATTGCCCGGCAATCGAAATCAGCTCGGCGCCCAGTTGTTGGCAAAAAATCCGTGCCTTGGTGTCGCCCTTGATGCCTGCCAGTGCCCTGCCGCGCATTGGGCCGTAAACATGGATGTTGCCATCGGCCAGAAGTTCCGCACCGGGGCTCACTGGTGCCACGACCACCAGGTCGCCGCCCTGGGCATAAATCTGCTGTCCGCCGCGCACGGGAGCGGTTATCACGCGAGTCGGCTTGATGGTGGGCTCAGGCGGTTTTTCGGGAATCTTTTTTGGCGCTTCTGCTTCCACTGGCTCCAGCACACGCTCCCGGGCGCCGGAAGGCGGCAGCACGGGAAGATCGACGGCAATGGCGGCGGCAATGTCTTCGATGCGGTTGGCCCGTATCGCCAGCGTGCGCAGGCCATGCTGACGGCAGACGCGCACCAGGCCGGGTAGATCCACCGTGCCTTCATTGGGTGCGAGCTTGTCCAGTGCCAGGATCAGCGGGGTATTGCTGAAGAAGTTCGGTGCCTGGGCGACCTTGGCCGCCAATTGGCGGTCCAGTGCGTCGAGGTTATTGCGGGCCAGCTCCATGACGGTAATGGCCAGCATGCTGCCTTTGAGCTGAAACACGGGGTCCGGGTTTTGCGATTCGATCTGGCTCATGGTCGGGATACACAACAGCTTGTCGCTAAAAGTGCCGAGACTTATAACGAGAACGCCCGCGAGCCGCAAGCCGGGTCGAACCGATGTAGAATGCGCAGCCTTTGTCCTGACGGAAGCTTAAATGGATCGCCCGCGTTTTAAAGCCAGTTTTCTTCACCCCCGTTTCTGGCCGCTGTGGCTGGGGCTGGGGCTCTTGTGGCTGATTGTCCAGTTACCGTTTCGAGTGCTGCTGGTGATCGGTCGCCTGCTGGGTGCGGCGATGTACTGCGTGGCCACTGATCGAAAATATATCGCCTCGCGCAATCTGGAGCTGTGTTTCCCGCATTTGTCCGCCGCTCAGCGCAAGCAGTTGCTCAAGGAAAACTTTGCCTCCACGGGCATTGCCTTCTTCGAAATGGCCATGAGCTGGTGGTGGTCCAGGGGCCGTTTGGCAAAGCTTGCCCACATCGAGGGGCTGGAGCATTTGCAGCGCGCCCAGCAACAGGGCGAGGGCGTGATTCTCATGGCCCTGCATTTCACCACCCTTGAGGTCGGTGCAGCCTTGCTGGGCCAGCAGCACACCATCGATGGCATGTATCGCGAACACAAGAACCCGTTGTTCGATTTCGTCCAGCGTCGTGGTCGCGAGCGGCACAACCTCGATTCACTGGCCGTCGAGCGCGAAGACGTGCGCGGCATGCTCAAGCTGCTGCGGGCAGGCCGGGCCATCTGGTATGCACCGGATCAGGACTACGGCGCCAAGCAGAGTGTGTTCGTGCCGCTGTTCGGCATTCAGGCCGCTACAGTGACGGCCACCAGCAAGTTCGCCAAATTGGGGCGCGCCCAGGTCGTGCCGTTCACCCAGCAACGCCTTGCAGACGGCAGTGGTTACAAGTTGGTGATTCATCCGCCGCTGACGGATTTCCCCGGCCAGAGCGATGAAGAGGATTGTTTGCGCATCAATCAGTGGGTTGAAATTGCCATCACTGAATGTCCGGAGCAATATCTCTGGGCGCATCGACGTTTTAAAAGTCGACCGGAGGGTGAACCGAAGCTATACAAAAAACATAAATAAAAAGAAATGGTTGTTCACTGAGGTCCGTTGTAGATGCCAGAGCGCGCAGTAGTGACAAATGCAGTGAACGAGAAAGAGTCGGTTACCGGTTTGATCCTGTCAGGAGGTGGCGCTCGTGCTGCTTATCAGGTCGGTGTACTGGCGGGGATTGCCGACCTCCTGCCAGCAGGCGCCGCCAACCCGTTTCCGGTGATCGTCGGCACCTCGGCCGGCGCTATCAATGCCGTGAAACTGGCCAGTGGCGCGTTGCACTTTCGTATCGCGATCCGCCAGTTGACGGAGTTCTGGCAGTCATTTCGCAGCCACCAGGTGCTGCGCAGCGACTGGCCTGGCGTGATTCGCCAGGCGGGGCGTTTTTTCGGGCGCAGCCTGACCGGGCTGGGCCGCGACATTCCTGTCGCGTTGCTCAACAGTTCGCCCTTGCGCGACCTGCTCGGCGAGCGGCTTGACCTGTCGGGTATCGATGCTGCCATCGACAGCAATCATTTGCGGGCTGTAGCGGTAACAGCCTTTGGCTACGAGTCCGGGCAGGCGGTGACCTTCTATCAGGGTGGCGGCACCATCGAACCCTGGTTGCGCCATCGACGCATCGGCCTGCCGACAGCATTGACCGTGGACCACCTGTTGGCCAGTTCGGCGATCCCGCTGCTGTTCGAACCGGTGAAAATCGGACATGAATACTTCGGCGATGGCGCGGTGCGGCAGTCGGCCCCCATCAGCCCGGCACTGCATCTGGGTGCCAATCGCGTGCTGGTGGTGGGTGTCAGCGGCAACCCGCGAGGCGTGCAGCCCAACAAGCAGATCCATCGGGCCACCAGCGGCATTCAACCGAGCCTGGCGCAAATCAGTGGCCACATGCTCAACAGCACCTTCATCGACAACCTGGAAAGCGATATTGAACTGCTTGAGCGACTGAACCTGATGAGTTCATTGCTGGCAGACGAGCAGGCCAGGCGCCAACCTGGCATGGCACCCGTGGAGGTCCTGGTGATTTCCCCGAGCCAGCCACTGGATGAAATCGCCGCCCGTCATCGCCACGAACTGCCACCGGCATTGCGCACCTTCCTGCGCGGCCCGGGTGCGACCAAGACTAGCGGCGCCAGCGTCCTGAGCTATCTGCTGTTCGAGGCGGGCTATTGCAGCGAACTGATCGACCTTGGTCGCCGCGATGCCATGGCTCAGCGGGACGAGTTGAAGCGGTTCTTGCGGTTGGAGTAAGCGTTTTTCGCGAATGAATTCGCTCCCACACAGTAGTAGCAATTCATTCGCGATGCTTCTTCCAGTCAGGCCGTCAACCGATCATCCCGGAAGTCCCGCAATGCCTGTTCGATCTCTTCGCGGGTATTCATCACGAATGGCCCGTATTGCACCACAGGCTCGCGCAAGGGTTTGCCGGCAATCAGCAGCACTCGCGCACCATTCGCACTGTTGATCTGCAACTCTCCGTCATCGGCCAACCGTACCAGACGGCTTGCGCCAACGGCCTGCGGGCAGCCTTCAACTTCGACAGTGCCTTCATACACATAGAGCAACGCCCGATGCCCCTCAGGAAGTCGCGGACTGATACTGCGGCCTGCGGGCAGGTGAAAGTCGAAATACTGCGGCTCGGTATCCGGCCGTTGCACGGCACCGTCCTGCTGAGCCTTCCCATCGTCAAACCGGCCTGCAATCACCACCACCTCAACACCGGCTTCGGTGGTCAGGCGCGGGATGTCTTGCGGCTGGATGTCTTGGTAACTGGCGTCCATCAACTTGTTCTTGCCCGGCAGATTCAGCCACAACTGAAAGCCGCGCATCACACCTTCTTCCTGCTCGGGCATCTCGCTGTGAATGATGCCCCGTGCCGCCGTCATCCACTGCACGCCGCCGCTCTGCAACAGACCGACATTGCCCATATGGTCTTCATGGCGCATGCGGCCTTCGAGCATATAGGTCACGGTTTCAAAGCCGCGATGCGGGTGCGGCGGGAAGCCGGCAATGTAGTCGTCCGGCTTGTCCGAACCGAACTCATCAAGCATCAGAAACGGATCGAACTGCTCGACCCCCTGGCCGCCAAATACCCGCGTCAGGCGCACACCGGCCCCGTCGGAAGTCGGTTGGCCAGCCTGGATCGACAGCACTTTACGAAATTGAGCCATGAAAAGGGCACTCCTGGTCAAGTGAGAATGGTGCCATCTTAGTGTGAATGCTTCGATTGATGGGTTTGATTTTTGGCGCACATAAATCAGCTTTTCTGATGATTAAAACAATCCGTGGGCTTTCGATGGCGTCCGAAGAATGGAGAGTCTTGGCTTTGTTGATTTTTCCTACGGATGTTTCGGAGGGTGACTGCATCCCTATTTTTTTAAATCGATAGATTGGTCGCCGCTAGAGGGGCCGTGGTCAGTCATTGACCACGGGATGCCAATACAGCCATCAAGAAGAGAAGCAGGGATGAATCATCTGTATAACACGTTTGCAAAAACATTCGATTTCAGTGGCCGGGCGTCAAGGATGGAATTCTTCGTCTTCGCCCTGCTTTGTATCGGGCTAGTCGCGGTGGCATTGGTGATTGATTTCAGTAACGACTGGTTTGATCCGAGCATAGGTCTCGGGCCTGCGACCGCTGTCCTGTTCGTGGCCATGTTCATAACCAATCTCTCTTTGACCGTCAGAAGGCTGCACGACATCAATCTCAGCGGCTGGTGTGTGTTTATTGGCCTTATTCCAATCCTGGGTCCGTTGTCCCAGATATCCTTGCTGTTTTTGCCGGGCACCAACGGTGTGAACGACTATGGTCCGGCACCTCACTGAAGTTTGACGGTGTCATGAAAAACGCCCGACCCAGGTAACCTGGGCCGGGCGTTTTTGATTGCCGCATTTGTTACTCGGCAATCTGCAACTTGCGCGACTCGGTATAGACGTAGCGCACTTTCTCGTACTCGAACGGCGAGTTCAGCTGGCCATAGCGGAAGCTGGTGACGTAACGGCGGTCGATGGCGCGCAGCAGGGTGATTTCCGGGTGGTCGCTGCTGACCTCGGCCACGTTCAGGAAGTTGATCTGGGTTTCGGCGGCGTAGTCGAACACCAGGCCACCGGTGTCACGCAGGTTCGACGGACCGAACAGTGGCAGTACCAGGTACGGGCCTGACGGTACGCCATAGAAGCCCAGGGTCTGGCCGAAGTCTTCGGTCTGGCGTGGCAGGCCCATCATGGTGGCCGGGTCCCACAGACCGGCGATGCCGATGGTGGTGTTGAGCAGCAGACGCCCGGTGGTCTGCATGGAACGTTGGCCCTTGAACTGCAGCAGGCTGTTCAGCAGGTTGGACACATCGCCCAGGTTGCTGAAGAAGTTGCTGACGCCGCTGCGCACGAAACCCGGTGTGATGTAGCGATAGCCGTTGACCGTTGGCAGGAAGACCCACTCATCGAAGCGGTAGTTGAAGTGGTAGACCCGACGGTTCCAGGACTCCAGCGGGTCGTAGACTTCCAGAGCGTTGATGGAGGCGCGCTCGAATTCGCGCTGGTCCAGGCCGGGATTGAACTGCAGCGATTTCAGCGGCTGGGTAAAACCATCGGCATCAAGGTTGCGCACCACGGTGGCAGGGTGCTGGGCTTTGTTGCTGGTGTCCGCGTCAGCGGCGTGGACAGTACCTGCGCACAATATGGCGGCAAGGAGCAAAAGACGTTTAGCCACGGAAGAACTCCAGCATGGCGTCACTGTTGACGCGGTAATTGATGTTGCCGCAATGGCCGCCGTATGGGTAAACGGTCAGGCGATCACCGAAGGTCTTGCGCAGGAAGCCCAGGTCACCCGAGCCCAGAATCACGTCGTCGGCGTTATGCATGACCGAGATCTTGGTGCTGGTGTGCAGGTAATCCTTGAGTGCATACAGGCTGACCTGATCCACGAGTTGCAACAGGCTGCCACCATCGGTGCGGGCGCGCCACATGGGGATGACTTGCTCTGTCAGGTAGCAGTCGAAGTCGCATTGCATGGCGCGTTTGAGGAACGGTGTCAGGCTGGTGCCTTCGGTAATCGGAAACTTGGGCGGGGTGATCAGGCCGCGACGGTTGATCAGGTCGGAAGTGAATGCAATGTCGGCCGACGAAAAACGGAACGAGGTGCCGATCAGCATCGCCATCTGTTCATTGGTCAGGTGCTGCTTGGACTGCTGGAAGTCATAGAGCAACGCATCGTTGAGGTCGATGTAGCCTCTCTGGCGGAAGTAGCGGGTCAGCTTGGCCAGTACCAGTTCATAGAACGTCGTGGTGTCGTTGATACCCTTGACGTTGGTCTGTACCAGCTTGTCCAGGTTGCTGATGGACGTATAAAGGTTGACCGGCGGGTTGAGCAGCAGGACTTTCTTGAAGTTGAAGCTGCGACGTGTTTCGTCCAGCTTGCTGACGAAGGCCGCATTGAGTGCGCCGAGGCTGTAACCGGTCAGGTAATACTCGGTCACCGGCAAGTCTGCCTGCTGGGCGCGGATGGCTTGCATTACCCGGTACAGGTCTTCGGCATCTTCCGTGGAGATCCCCGGCGTGGCAAAACGCGAAGCGGAACTCATGAAGTCGTAGCTGGTGGGCGAGGACAACTGCACGACGTGATAACCCGCGCCGTAATACAACTTCTTCAGGAACTCATTGAGGGTGCTGTTATAAGGCGCGCCGGTTCCGGCAATCAGGAAAATCAGCGGTGCTGCATGGTCTTGCCTGGCCAGGCGATAGCTCAGCTTTTTTACCGCCCAGAAATTGTCTGGCAGGATGAATTCGCGTTCCGGGTGCAGATTGAGCGTGTAGACGTCCTGATCGATATCTTCATCGTCAGGCAGTTCAGGGCGCATGTCCGGTGGAGTGGTCGCAATGGTCGCTTCAAACGGGTTAGTCAGCGGATAACCATAGGTGGCGGGATCAATGTTGGTCGCCAGAGCGGACGCACTCAAACATAAGCCACCTAAAACGGTAGCGAAGCGCAGAAAACGGAGCATGACTAAATCCCTTGGGAAAGAAGTGCTGGTGAGGTATGCAGCCTATGACCACCGGTGTAGTGCCAAAGTGCCCTATGAGCGAACGAACCTGTGTAAATCCAGCGAAACAATACACGTTCTGTGGAGCCTGGAATGTGCGTCCGTGCTTTTTTGTTATTTTTAATGTCGCAAAGGGGGGAATGACGTGTCTGTCTTGCAGCTTGCAGCTTGCAGCTGAAAAGCCAAAAACACGAAAGGAGAGCCTGGGCTCTCCTCCAATGTGTTTTTGCCTGCTCTTTTTATTTTTATAGGGCGGTCTGTTCTTGTTTTTGGTGACCAGTCCCTTTACTGCGTTCTTGTGTGATCCCCATCCGGGATCAAGAGCAAACGTATTTTTTTGAGCGCTGATTCACTTTAACCATGGGTCTGCACAACGTCATGGTCCAGCCGGTACGGGAAGCTACCTGAAGGTAGTTTTATTGTTCTCTGTCCGGTTGCGAGGCCTCTCGTTCAAGAGGTCCCTGTAAAGCCTATCCACTCCAAAAAAATCTGTTAGCTGCGCCTCTGTCCGTGTTGTTCTTGTTATGTCAGAGCCGTTTCGTGTTGTTCTTGTTGGTTTGCTACGTGTTTTTATTCTTGTTGTGCCAGAGAGATAGCAGAAGCTGTGCCAACTTTTTAAAGTCCTTTAAAAACAATGGTTTGAAAAATAACTCGGTAAAGCCCAAGGGCGAAAGGCAATGCGATTGTTTCCGTGTTACCCGTCTTGCGTGGCAGCTGGTCATGGGCGGTAACACATTCTGTTTCCCGGCCCTGAGTGAACCAGAACGGGGCAGAGGCCCATCCCGCAGTCCCGGCCCTGCAAGGGGGCGAGGGGGATCGCATGTTTTGTTTCATACAAAAACCAGACGGCTTTGCTGACGCTTTTCGTGAGCATTGTCGCTGATGGCTGTGTGGTGTCGTTTCCCGGTTCCTCCGTGTCGCTGACAGAGCATGTCCGATCTGCAGGCCGGTTGATTATCGAGAAGTTGATGTGATGCCTGTCATGGCGGGCGAGCACGACTGAAACGTGAAGGGCACCGTCTGCCCCAAAGCCGGGCATGACGGGCGACTCTGAAAAACAACGTTAATGCAGCCCGACATCCGTCGGCGCGCAACTTCCGGGGACGTGATGATGAATATGCGAAAAATTCTGGGGGCAGGTGCCGCGCTGGTACTGGCCGCCAGCTCCACGCTGGCCATTGCTGAAACCAAGACATTGACCATCGGCTACGTCGAAGGCTGGTCCGACAGTGTCGCCACGACCCACGTAGCCGCCGAAGTGCTCAAGGAAAAACTGGGCTATGACGTCAAGTTGCAATCCGTTGCAGCCGGGATCATGTGGCAGGCAGTGGCCACCGACAAGCTGGACATGATGCTGTCGGCCTGGTTGCCTGGCACTCATGGCGAGTACTACACCAAATACAAGGATCAGGTCGTGAACTACGGCCCGAACTTCAAGGACGCCAAGATCGGCCTGATCGTGCCGGAGTACGTCAAGGCCCAGACCATCGAAGACCTCAAGACCGATGATTCCTTCAAGAAGAAGATCACCGGGATCGATGCCGGCTCGGGCGTGATGCTCAAGACCGACCAGGCCATCAAGGACTACGGCCTTGACGGTTACAAGCTGCAGGCCAGTTCGGGAGCCGGGATGATTGCCGAGCTGACCCGTGCCGAGAAACGCAAGGAGTCCATCGTGGTCACCGGCTGGGTGCCGCACTGGATGTTCGCCAAGTGGAAACTGCGTTTTCTTGAAGACCCGAAAAGCGTATACGGCGCTGCTGAAACCGTCGACAACGTTGCCAGCCTGAGCCTGGAGAAGAAAGCGCCTGACGTCGTTGCCTTCCTGAAAAAATTCCAGTGGGAATCCAAGGACGAAATTGGTGAAGTGATGCTGGCGATTCAGGATGGCGCCAAACCTGATGCCGCGGCGAAGGAGTGGGTGGCCAAGCACCCTGAGCGTGTAGCCGCATGGACCGCTAAATAACAGCGAAGCCTCTGTATCGCATGGTTCAAGGCCATCTGCCATTTCTGGCAGATGGCCTTTTGTTTATCCGGGTTCGATGTGAACCTGCAAAAGTCCCTTGAAGTGCTTCAATGATTAATGTCGTTCTAATACTAAGGTCGTCTGGAGTACGTGCCGGACCTGACTAAAGTTGAAGACGTGACAACTCATCTGTGCTGCGAGGACAAAAACAATGAACGACAGCATTTACCTCTCGATTCAAAACAGCCCGCGCTTCAAGGAGCTGGTTTCCAAAAGAGAGCGGTTCGCCTGGATTCTTTCGGCGATCATGCTCGGGCTCTATGCCGCATTCATTCTCTTGATTGCGTATGGACCTCATATTCTGGGAGCCAAGATCAGTGCGACTTCAACCATTACGTGGGGCATGCCGATAGGGGTCGGCCTGATCATCTCGGCGTTCATTCTGACGGGGATCTACGTACGCCGTGCCAACAGTGAGTTCGACGAACTGAACGCTGCAGTCCTCAAGGAGGTTCAGCAATGATCCGTCGTCTCTCCGCGGCCTTGGGCCTTGCAGCATTCGCACCTGCTCTGATGGCAGCCGACGCCTTGACCGGCGCCGTGCAGAAGCAGCCCCTGAACGTGCCGGCGATCATCATGTTCGTGATGTTCGTGGCCTTCACCCTCTACATCACCTACTGGGCATCCAAGAAGAACAACTCGGCTTCCGACTACTACGCCGCAGGCGGCAAGATCACCGGTTTCCAGAACGGCCTTGCGATTGCAGGCGACTACATGTCGGCGGCGTCCTTCCTGGGTATTTCCGCACTGGTTTACACCTCTGGCTACGACGGCCTGATCTACTCGATCGGCTTCCTGGTGGGCTGGCCGATCATTCTGTTCCTGATCGCCGAACGCCTGCGTAATCTGGGCAAGTACACCTTCGCCGACGTGGCCTCCTATCGCCTGAAGCAGAAAGAGATTCGCACCCTGTCCGCCTGCGGTTCGCTGGTGGTGGTGGCGTTCTACCTGATTGCCCAGATGGTGGGTGCCGGTAAGCTGATCCAGCTGCTGTTCGGTCTGGACTACACCGTTGCGGTGATCCTGGTCGGTATCCTGATGTGCCTGTATGTGCTGTTCGGTGGCATGCTGGCGACTACCTGGGTACAGATCATCAAGGCAGTGATGCTGCTGTCGGGTGCTTCGTTCATGGCGCTGATGGTCATGAAGCACGTCAACTTCGACTTCAACCAGCTGTTCGCCCAGGCTGTTGCCGTTCACCCTAAAGGTGAGGCGATCATGAGCCCCGGCGGTCTGGTGAAAGACCCGATTTCGGCGTTCTCCCTCGGCCTGGCCCTGATGTTCGGTACTGCGGGTCTGCCGCACATCCTGATGCGCTTCTTCACCGTGAGCGATGCCAAGGAAGCCCGTAAGTCGGTGTTCTACGCCACCGGTTTCATCGGCTACTTCTACATCCTGACCTTCATCATCGGTTTTGGCGCGATCCTGCTGGTCAGCACCAACCCGGCGTTCAAGGATGCAGCAGGCGCCTTGATCGGCGGCAACAACATGGCAGCGGTGCATCTGTCCAACGCGGTCGGTGGCAGTCTGTTCCTGGGCTTCATCTCGGCGGTGGCATTCGCGACTATCCTGGCGGTGGTTGCGGGCCTGACTCTGGCCGGTGCGTCGGCAGTGTCCCATGACCTGTATGCCAGCGTGATCAAGAAAGGCAAGGCCAACGAGAAAGACGAGATCCGCGTTTCCAAGATGACGACTATCGCCCTGGCGGTCGTGGCCATCCTGTTGGGTATCGCCTTCGAGAGCCAGAACATCGCGTTCATGGTCGGCCTGGCGTTCTCTATCGCGGCCAGCTGTAACTTCCCGGTTCTGCTGCTCTCGATGTACTGGAAAAACCTGACCACCCGTGGCGCCATGATTGGCGGCTGGATGGGGCTGATCAGTGCTGTAGTGCTGATGGTGCTGGGTCCGACCATCTGGGTGCAGATCCTGCACAACCCGAAAGCCATCTTCCCGTATGAGTACCCGGCGCTGTTCTCCATCATCATCGCCTTCATCGGTATCTGGTTCTTCTCCATCACCGACAAGTCCAAGGCTGCAGACGAAGAGCGTGCGCTGTTCTACCCGCAATTCGTACGTTCGCAGACTGGTCTGGGTGCCAGCGGTGCATCGTCACACTAAGCTTGCAGGTTTCATCAGCGATAAAAAAAGCAGCCCATAAGGGCTGCTTTTTCATTGGGCGACCGATAAGGTCATATCCTGCCAAGCAATACCAGCACCAACAGAATGACCAGGATCGTACCGACAACACCCGAAGGACCGTAGCCCCAGTTACGGGAGTGCGGGAAGACCGGCAGACCACCGATCAGGATCAGAATCAGTACGATGATAAGAATCGTGCTTATGCCCATGATGAGTTCCTTCTTTTCGTCAGTGTCGAATGGCGTTTGCAGTTAAAGCAATGTTCAGCAGGTATATGATTTTCGCTGCTTGAATTATCCGACTGTTGCGAATCTTGAAAGGTTCTAAATATTTCACGGGTTTTTAATTTGTTTGAAAATTTCTTTTATATCAATGGCTTATATTTTTTTCGAGGTGTCTGATACCTGATTTTTACCGGTGATAATTATTGAACTTTTTCAGGGTTTATATGACGCCTTCTCCTGTTTCATGGCTGAATGATTGACCTGAAAACAATGGAACTTTTACACAGGATTGCACCATGCCTTATCGATTCGCTGCGGATGCCGTGGTCGTGTTTCATCTGCTGTTTATTCTGTTCGTGCTGTTTGGCGGTCTGCTGGTACTGCGCAGACCCTGGATCGGGTTTCTGCATGTCCCGGCCATGGTGTGGGGGGCTTCGGTGGAGTTCTTTCACCTGTATTGCCCGCTGACGCCCCTGGAAAACTCCCTGCGCCAGAAGGCCGGTCAGCAGGGTTATGACGGTGGCTTCATCGAGCATTACCTGATTCCGCTGATCTATCCGCCAGCGCTGACACCGCAGATCCAGTTGTGGCTGGGCGCAGTCGTGGTATCGATCAATGCCGCGATCTATGGCTGGCTGCTGATCCGCTTCGTGCGTCGTATCAGGCAGACATGAGGGGCCGGCATTCAGCGTCTTGATGGTGGCATTAGAGACCGTCAGCTGTGATTACACTCCAGACAACGTCCTGCAAACCACAAGGCACTCTCTATGCAAAATCGCATCATGATTACTGGCGCGGGCTCTGGTCTGGGCCGTGAAATTGCACTTCGCTGGGCTCGCGAAGGCTGGCGCCTGGCACTGTCCGACGTCAACGATGCCGGTTTGCAGGAAACCCTGGCCATGGTGCGCGAAGCCGGTGGCGAAGGCTTTACCCAGCGCTGCGATGTGCGCGACTACAGCCAGCTCATGGCCCTGGCGCAAGCCTGCGAAGAACGCTTTGGCGGCATCGATATCATCGTCAACAACGCCGGTGTGGCTTCGGGTGGTTTCTTCAGCGAGTTGTCCCTGGAAGATTGGGACTGGCAGATCGCAATCAACCTCATGGGCGTGGTCAAAGGCTGCAAGGCATTCCTGCCGCTGCTGGAGGCCAGCAAGGGCAAGATCATCAATATCGCTTCCATGGCGGCCTTGATGCAGGGGCCGGCCATGAGCAATTACAACGTCGCCAAGGCGGGTGTGGTGGCGCTGTCGGAAAGCCTGCTGGTTGAGCTGACCGAGCAGGGCGTCGGCGTGCATGTGGTCTGTCCGTCGTTCTTTCAGACCAACCTGCTGGACTCCTTCCGCGGCCCGACGCCTGCGATGAAAGCTCAGGTCGGCAAGCTGCTGGAAAGCTCGCCCATCAGCGCCAGTGACATTGCCGATTACATCTTCGACGAAGTCGCCAAGGGCGAGTTCATGATCCTGCCCCATGAGCAGGGGCGTGATGCCTGGACCTTGAAACGCAAGCATCCCCAGGCGCTCTATGACGAGATGACCACCATGTGCGCCAAGATGCGCGCCAAGGCCCGGCAGACGAAGGCCTGATCCGTTGCCCTGTCAGGGTTTGAAGGCCGGGGTCAGGAAAGTCTTTTTCTGCTAGGGTTCGGCCATTCAAACTCTGACTGACGAGACTGGCGTGCTCAATTACCTCTGGTTCTTCCTTGCGGCCCTGTTCGAGATATTCGGCTGTTATGCATTCTGGCTGTGGCTGCGTCAGGGCAAGAGTGCCTTGTGGGTCATTCCGGCACTCATCAGCCTGACGATCTTCGCCCTGTTGCTGACCCGGATCGAGTCAGCCTACGCAGGCCGTGCTTATGCGGCTTATGGCGGGATTTACATCATTGCGTCGATTGCCTGGCTGGGCGTGGTCGAGCGGGTCAGGCCCTTGAGCAGCGACTGGCTGGGTGTCGCCTTTTGCGTCATCGGCGCGACAATCATCCTGTTGGGGCCACGCTGGTCGGCGTCCTGAACGCCGGGGATATGGCAGTTTTCCTACTCGTTTGGTCTGCAAGTAAGACGTTTCCGACAGTGTGTTCTGGCGAGCTTGAAGGGCGTTACTGATTTGCCGCCGCCTCATTGAAGCGACCTTTTCGTGGGCGCACTCTGCACTCTTTGCAATAACAAGAGAGGCAGAAAATGCTTGTACTAACGCGGGAAATTGGCGAATCGTTTTCCATCGGTGACAACATCACCGTGCAGATTCTCGGGGTGAACGGCAATCAGGTCAGGCTCGGAATCGATGCCCCCAAAGACATCAAGATCCATCGCGCCGAAGTGTTCCGGCGCATTGCCCGAAAGCTCTCGCAGCAGGCCGCCGCTCCCGAGTCGCCTGCAGCCTGAGCCTTAGTCGAAATATTCTTTGGGCACATCGTGCTTTGGCATCAACTGGCATTGCTGGCTTTCAAGGTCGAAGAAAATCACTGCCTGACCTTTGCTCAAGGCATGACGCACCCGAAGCACGCGGGTTTGCAGAGGCGTATCGTCGCCATTGTCAGTGCCATCGCGGGTCACGAAATCTTCGATCAGGCGGGTCAGGGTGTCAGGTTCGAGTTGGTCGTAAGGGATCAGCATGCTGGTTCTCGTATCGGTAGCCCGCGATGATAGGCCTCTTCGCGACTGAAGTCGCTCCATACCCGTGTAATCAGATGGACTCGCCCCCGCCGAGGCGTCTATGCGCCACGGTGGCATCCTATAGATGTCAACGACAG
>NZ_JAIGPJ010000014.1:3712-114559 GCF_019719005.1 Pseudomonas cichorii | reverse complement strand
ACTGCTTACCCGCATCGCCTAGCTGAGCGCGCCACCCATATTGAGTTTGGTGGGGTTTATGGAGCGCTTACAGTTATTCCACCACCGCCTTGGTTTTTGAGCATTCCTCGTGCGGCCTGCTGAGTCTCAGCCTGGGTGTCGTGAACGCTTGATGCTCGGTCAGAATTGTTGCGCTTGTTCTCCCTCTTTCCGTCCGGGCGCTGGGAAATGGTGCGGTCCTGAGGTTCGCTCATAATGAAGCTCCTATGATGGAGTTTCCATATATAGACCTAAAAGTGGCCTTTTGCTTGCTCGGTAAGCTGGCTTCTAGCCTTAGCAGGATTGCCAGTAAAAGCGAGAAGATGAAGGCAATCAAACTTTAGCTCCTGAAAAAAGCGCTTGAATTATCATTCGCTCTGAAGAATTACCCGCAACTGCAAGTGAGGCAGCACTGACGCTACTTCCGATCGCCGATATAAATTGCATAGCGCTGCTCGGGATAGAGCGCTACCCCATCGACCTCAACTGAGACAAACATATAATGAAGACCAGTGTACGAAGTGCCTTCCCAATGATGGGAAAAATACCAACCTTGTTCATTTCGACGAGCTGGAACTAGAGTACTATGATTGCCATTAGCTTTTTCCAATGAAGCTTCACTTCCGTAGTTTTCAACCCTGAATTTTACTTGGATATCCGAACTACCCCCTTCATACATAAATCGCGCCTTGAAATCTATCCCCTGATTCTTAGCAACACTTCTCGAACAGTTATAATAAATATCTCCCGAAGGCTGTAGGGATTTCTTTTTGATAGTGGTGGAGATTTTTATAGGGTACGTGTCATTATGAATAGGTAATAAACTATAGTAAACATTCTGCTTAAGAACGTATTGGCCATATGAGACTTCGTCGCCACTTAAGTCTAAGTAGCTTGGCACAACATTAGGCTCTGATATTTGCAAATCCCCCTTACCAATAGTTTTCACACTTAAGACATGATCATGAAGACCCAATAACTCAACAAGAGATTGCCCAAGCATAACATTATTTAAAGGCGCGCTTTGCTGAAGCTTGGCAGCAATATCTACATGAAAGGAAGTAGCGGTAACTTCTGAGGCTCCAGTATATCCATACATCGCCCATAATACTGACTCTTCGCTTCCGTAATCCACGCCTACCCGGATACCCAGATCACTAAGTAAACCATTATCCTGCAGCGCAGGAATAACTTTTCCTTGAACAAACTCCACCAATAAGCTTGCACAGTTTACTGCATCTATAGCACTATTCCTCGCGTTGTCGCCACCGCCACGGAAAAAGGCCAGCACCGCATCTCCCATGATCCGGTGCACGTGTCCGTCCATAGCTAAGATGCATTCAATAGCACACTTTATTACCTGATTCTTGATGGTATAGACAAGGCTGGGAGGATAACAGACACCAAGTCGGGTAGACCCTTGGATATCCACAAATAGAGTTGTAACGTAGCCTTGAGCACTGCTTCCCTTTTCTAAGTGATCAAAGTCTGGATGTCCGCCAATTTTCGGTTCATTTGACCCTTCTTTCCCAAAGTACTGACGTATCTGTTGTTGAATCTTATACTCCTGAACATGGCTGGCTAAGGCTTCAGTTCCAGCATAGTCCTCTAAACTCACGGATTCAAAGCGCTGCGATTCCATAACAGCATCGAATGCTTGAGCGGATTTTATCAAAGTGGACGGTAGCTTGAAATCGCCAAAAATCTCCCCAATTTTTGACATCATTTAGCTCCTTGGACAATCATCAAACCCAATAAAACAATCAACCCATAGAGACTATGCTTGGAGCAGCTAGCAGCATGAGAAACCCTGCGAAACTTATCCGAAGTCACCACGGCTACTTCGTGAACCTGTATCGCTAAATCACGCTCCAATTCTGAATACTTAATTTCGTCGACTCTCTTTGCATATTCATGGGCCTTAAATCTTTTAGCCACAGATCCAAAAAAAAGAATTGAAGGGCTTTCTGAGTTTTCAGTCGAAGGCGGTGCGGTGCTGGCACTGGTCATGTTGGGCCATATAGTTCGTATTACGGCCAAACAACCGAGGAAGGATGCAGCAGCGATATAAATCAAGGCCATTATAACCCAGCATTCAGTATAATCATGAGCAATAAAGTCTTTAGACTTTAAAATCACTCCGCCGATTACCGCAATATTGAAGGTCATCAACAAGCCGCATTTGAAGTTTACCGTGCCGATATAGCTATCGTATCGCTTTAAAGCGTCGGACAAACACGAAATTTTTATTTTCTGTTCATCAGAAACTTTTCCATAATCTTCAGACATAAAACTCACATCCCTTTGGCTGGTGAATGTATCAATGTAGCAAAATGCCAGCTTTATCGCCAAGATAATCTTGTTGGAAAAAAATCAGTCAAAAAGCACTTATCCCCCTCCAGCTGACGGGGTTTTTGTATTTTTTATGCAAATCCGGATGTAGTGTAAAGGGTCCTCTAGGCCGAGCGGGCCTTGGGCCTCTGTAGGGCATGCGCAATTGCACCAGAGTGTAAAGGGATTGCGAGGAAATGAACCGACTCTCGAGATCAGATCTGGGCTGTTTCGCGCGCGAGCGGCGTTGCAGGTGGAGGCTTTTCGGGCCAACAAAAATGCTACCTAGCTGCGATCAATAGCCCTGACGATACCTTGCTACCGGGTCGGCAAAGAACGCAGAAAGCGGCACCAATGGCTGAGTTTGGCCAAGAGCTTACAAACCGATCCCTGACTTGGAGAGCTGATAGTGAGCGCTCCACCGGAGGAGCGCTGCTGCTTTCAAAAGTAGTTACCGAATGGCTTGGTGGCTAGCCTCTCCATCGGGGAGCCGACGGTGAAAGGCAGTTTCGACCGTCGCAGCTCCGCGTGTTTGAGCTCGACGCGCCTGCTTTTCTTTACCAAAAAGCATATTAATCAATAGGTTGCATTTCTCCGACAGACTTTATTCAGTAAGTCGATCGACAAAACCTCAACAATTGGTGCTGCGACAGACTTTATTTCTGATTAGGATGCGGGCTAGCCCTGAAATTACTGGGCTCGATCCGACAGACTTTATTCAGTAGGATCAGGTGGTGGTTTTAGAGAATTAAAACTGTCCCGGAGCCGGTGAGATCAGTCACTCCCGGCTCCTGCTACTCCTTTTGAAAAAACTCGCAATACGGTCCCACCAACCGATTTTCCTCGAAGCAGGTTCTGGGTTTTCCGCAACTGTTGTTAATGGTGCAATCTCCGCAACCTCAGCTGGTACTGTTACCTTTTTTGTTCTTTGGCGTATTTGCGCATCACTCCATGAGTATGTGTAATTAGATTCAGGAACGAAATCGACCCCGCCAATAGAAGGCATGGTGAAAGCGTAATGGCTCTTGTAGCTGTCATAGAAGCCGGCAGCCCCGTTGGCGTTAATGTGGACTTGACCATTTATGAGCGGAATATAGGCGCCACCCTGACCGTACTCGGCGACAGTCCAATGAGACAGCTCAGGGATAGTCATTGGGTCAGGGTCTTCTGGAGCATACTTGCTCTCGGTACTCTTCATGACCTTCGCCATCAGGGCTCGGGATTCCTCCAACGAATGAGGCGGTGGCTGTTTTTCAAGCTCTTGATAAAACAGCTTGAGACGCTGGCCTTTTTTTAGGTTTTCGGTCATTTATGTTCTCAAAATACGAGTTGGTACCAATGTGGACTTTCCATTGCGCCCAGAGCTTTACCGAGAGTTATCGACTGATCATCTTTACCCGCAGTGTTGGCCTGGCTGCCCGTCAGGTCGCTGACGTCGTCAATGATCTCATGGTTGTGCCTTATCCTCCCCTGCAGGTCCCTGGGTCATAGTTGCATCTGGATAGAGTCATCCCTCAGGCCGCATTTTTTCCTTGCTCTTGTCCCGTCATATTCGGCATAAAGTGCCACTATCCTCACAATCAGATGCCCACTCATGATCAAAGCCAGTCTCCGTAGCCACCTGACCTTATGGTGTGCGGGCTTGTCGTTGTTTACGCTCTTGAGTGTCGGCTTCTATGTTGGGCATATCGCGACTGAACAGATGAAGCAGGCGAGTGCCAATACGTCATTGAGTACCGCCAAGTCGGCCGCCGCATTGCTGGGTGCGCAGCTCTATGAGCGGCAACTGGAGATGCACCTGCTCAGTCAGGAAAGCCATGTGATGAGCGGCAATCTGGACGACCCGGCGATCCTTCGGTCGATGGAGCTGCGCAGCCAGTCCCATTCCGAATACGCCTGGATGGGAGTTGCCGACAGGGACGGGCGTGTGCGGCAGGCGGTGAATGGCCTGCTGGTCAATCAATCGGTCAAGGAACGCCCGTGGTTCAAGGCCGGTTTGCAAGGCTCCTACACCGGCGATCCTCATGAGGCAGTCCTGCTGGCCAAGTTGTTGCCCAATCCCAGTGGCGAACCTGTACGTTTCATTGATTTTGCAACGCCCATCCGCAATGCCGAGGGCACTGTCATTGGCGTGCTGAGTGCGCATGCTCACTGGAGCTGGATGGCCAGGATTGTTGAAGCGGCCGTTCTGCGTGAAGGCATGCTGGCCAATACCGAAGTGCTGATCGTCGATCAGGCGGGCGATGTTCTTTATCCACAGCAACGTGTGGGTGAAAAACATCCAGAGTTGCTTCAGTCACCACCGCCGGGGTGGTTCGTGGGCGATGGTTTTCTGAGCAGCGTTGTGAAAGTGCCGACCCCTACGATTTCAGGGCTGGCCTGGTACGTCGCGGTTCGCCAGCCACTTGATCAGGCGCTGCAACCTGCGCATAGCCTCTTTTACCGTTTGCTGGGGCTGGGCGTCATTGCTGCCATCGCATTTGGTCTGGCGGCCTACTATCTGGCGCTGTACCTCAGCCGTCCAATCGAGCAACTGGCAAGGTCCGCCCGGCAGGTACAGGACCAGCAGCCACATGTGAGCTTCCCGCTGAGCCACCCTGTATTGGAAATCGCTCAGCTCGGCCAGTCGATACAGAACATGACGCAATCGCTACTGGGCAAGGAACGCGAACTGCATGATGCCAACAGCTCACTGGAAGTGACGGTTGCACAACGCACTGCTGCCCTCACCGAAGCCAATGCCGAATTGCTGAAACTGGCGACTCACGATGCGCTGACGGGTGTGTATAACCGACGCATGTTCGATGAAAAGCTGAACGAGTGCAGCCAGCACTTCGAGCGGACGGGATGCCCATTCGCCTTGCTGTTCATCGATGCTGACCACTTCAAGCGCATCAATGACACTTATGGCCATGCCATCGGTGATGAAGTCCTGTACCAACTGGCTCAGCTCATTGAGAAGAACACTCGCTCTTCAGACTTCGTTGCCCGCTATGGCGGCGAAGAGTTTGCGGTGCTGTTGCCGCAGTTCGATAACCTGGAAAGCCCGCAGATTGTGGCCGAGAAGATCCGCGCTGCTATCGCCAACGCAGACTTTGCCTTGGTTGGGCAGGTCACCGTCAGCATCGGTATAGGCCTGTCCGAAGCCACCGATGCCAACACGACTGCGCTTATCAAGCGTGCCGACCAGCAGCTCTACCATGCAAAACTGGCGGGCCGAAACCGGGTTGTCCGCAATGCCAGCATGAATGACGTGCAGATATCCACATAGTGTCAGCCGGTGAATTCACACCGGCTTGTGGTGCTTTGCCTGTACTCGGGTAGATGGTTGTTCAGTTTTATCTTGTGCGACCGATACACTGCCTTGCCGACTGTCATTTGAAGGTAATAAAGCCTTCAAATGCTGACTTTGTTGGCGTGGAGGCGGGGCAATGTTTGCAGCGGTCAACGGGGTTCTGGAAAACATCAGCGTCAGGTCAAAACTGACGCTGGGCTTTGGCATGGTGCTGGTACTGACGATATTGATTGCCCTGACGGGCTGGTCGGGAATCACGTCGTTAAGTGAGCGCAGTGACAGAATTCTGGACATTGCCAAGCTGAACGAGCTGGCCAGGGACATGCGTATTGCTCGCCTGTCTTACACCATCACGTTCGATGCCGAGCACGCGGCATCGGTGGTGAAGATACTGGACAGTCTGGATAGCCACCTCGTCAAAAGCCGCTCGGCCTTCAATTCGCCACTCAACGTTCCACATATCGAGTCGGCCACTGCGGCGGTGAAACGCTATCGGGCGCACTTCAACGATTTCACCCAGGCCATTCAGGCCCGTGAGGCGACCCGGTCGGTTTTTGGCAATCACTCCGATGCAGCTCTGGCCGAACTGGCAAAGCTTGAAGGCAGCACGGCTTCCGGCGATCAGGCGCTACGCGATGCTGTGGATAAACAGCTGAGGCTGGTTCAACAGGCGCGTTTTCAATTGCGTGGTTACACCTACAGCCTGAGAGCTGACCTTGAACAACCCGCCAAAGAGGCCATTGATCAGGCGAGCGCCTACGCGAAGACACTTGGGGCGCTTCTGCCAAGTACCCAGAGCGATAGTGTGCAGCGACTTCAGACTGAGCTGACGGCTTACCGCTCGGTTGTCGGGCTGTTCAGTGACGCCCAGGCCTCGGCTAACAAGGCGCAACAGTTACTCAATGACGACATCAAGGCTTTGTTCGAGGCGAGCAACCAGTTGGCGAAAAACCAGTCGGACCAGCGTGCTGCCGATGTGCTGAGTGCGCGTAATGTGTTGGGCAGTGCTGCGTTGGGTGCCTTGCTGCTGGGCATTCTGGCAGCCTGGGTCATCACGAAATTGATCGTTGTTCCGCTGATGGAAACCCTGCGCAGTGCTGAACTTGTTGCCAATGGCGACTTGAGCAACGACCTGAAAGTGGTGCGTCGCGACGAACTGGGACTGTTGCAGAGCAGCATGCAACGCATGACGCTTAATCTGCGTGAACTGATCGGCGGCCTGCGTGATGGCGTGGTCCAGATCGCCAGTGCTGCCGAAGAGCTGTCGGCGGTGACCGAACAGACCAGCTCTGGGGTCAACAGCCAGAAAGTCGAAACCGATCAGGTGGCGACGGCCATGAACGAAATGACCGCTACCGTTCAGGAAGTGGCACGCAATGCCGAACAAGCCTCCGATGCAGCCGTCAACGCTACACGTGAAGCCCGTGAAGGTGATGCCGTCGTAGGGCAAGCCATCGCCCAGATCGAGCGACTGGCCAGCGAAGTCGGGAACTCCACTTCGGCCATGACCAGCCTCAAACAGGAAAGCGACAAGATTGGCACCGTGCTCGATGTCATCAAGTCCGTGGCGCAACAGACCAACCTGCTGGCACTCAACGCGGCCATTGAAGCAGCGCGTGCCGGTGAAGCCGGTCGGGGCTTTGCGGTGGTGGCCGATGAAGTGCGCAGCCTGGCGCAACGCACTCAGGCGTCGACCGAAGAAATCGAACAATTGATCATCGGGCTGCAAGGCGGCACGCAGCAGGTCTCCAATATTCTAGAAAACAGCCGCTCGCTGACAGACAGCAGCGTCGATCTGGCTCGCCGCGCTGGCGTTTCTCTGGGCAGCATTACCCGTTCGGTGTCGGCCATTGAATCCATGAACCACCAGATTGCGGCCGCCGCCGAGCAACAGAGTGCGGTCGCTGAAGAGATCAACCGCAGCGTGATCAATGTGCGTGAAATCTCCGAGCAGACTTCGGCGGCCAGCGAAGAAACGGCTGCCTCCAGCGTCGAACTGGCACGCCTTGGTGGTTATCTGCAAACACTGGTGCGCAAGTTCAAACTGTAATCCGGATCACCTGTGGATAACCCGCCTGTGGGTAACTTTCATCCTCAGTGTTCTATCCGCTTCAGCCCTCGTCCGCAAAGGCACGGGAGCTGAAGCGCGCCTTGCCACGTCTGCATTCCAGAAATTTTTTTACCCCGACTCCTGACTTTTTGATCAAGTTTGTGGTCCTGTGGGCCGATATGTCATTCGCGCAACTCTGCTGCTTAAAAAAATAAAATCTTCAGCTTTTGCATGGGCGCATCGAAAGAACATCACGGAGAGTTTATGAACAGCAGTTTTGCGAATATCAGCGTCAACATGAAGCTGGCTTTGGGGTTTGGTCTGGTGCTGGTTTTTACCGCGTTGCTGGCCCTTGTCGGCTGGAACGGCCTGGACAAGCTGATTTCCCGTACCGACCGAATCGGTGATATCACCGAGCTGGGCAACAAGCTGACAGTGCTGCGTGTGGCCCGCTTGCAGTACATGCTCGCCGATGGCGACGATACCGCTGCACAGAATGTCCAGACGCAACTGGATACGTTCAAGAACACCCGGCAGTCCATCCTGAAGAACTTCACCAACCCGGCGAATGCAAAGCTTCTGGATCGCCTGGGCGATCATCTCAATGCCTATGAAAAGCTTCTGAACCAGATGCGCACGGCCTATCGCAACAGCGCCACTGTGCGTGCGGAAATGGGAGTCACGGCCGCCAAGGCGAGTGACCTTATTTCGGCGATCAATGAATCCATCGTAAAGATGGACTCTTCCGATCCTGCGCGTTCAGATCTGCTGCAACTGATTGCCAGCGCCCGTATGGACGTGCAACTGGTACGTTACGAAGTGCGCGGCTATACCGGCAACACGACGGAAAAGACCGAGCAGATAGCATTCCAGCAACTGGAGGCGACCATTGCAGGCGTCGACAGGCTCAAGGCTGCGTTCAGTGCGACCCATGGCGACAAGGTCGCACAACTGGAAACGACCCTGCGCGCCTATAAGGCCTCTGTACAGAGCTTCAAGGAAGCAGACAGCGCCATCAATTCAACGCGCAAGGAAATGACCGCTCTTGGGGATGAGATCTTCAAAGTCGGCACCGAGCTCAACGTCATGCAGAAAACGCTGGTTGAGCGAGACACTTCCCAGGCGCGCAGCCTTCAGCTTGTCGGTGCGCTGGTTGCTCTGCTGCTCGGTGTTTTTGCGGCCATCATCATTACTCGCCAGATCACCCGCCCATTGCAGGAAACCCTGGAAGTCGTGAACCGCATTGCCTCGGGCGATCTGAGCCACACCATGGTGGTCACTCGTCGCGATGAACTGGGCGTGCTGCAACAAGGCATCCAGCGCATGGGCACCACGTTGCGTGAGCTGATTACCGGCATTCGTGATGGCGTCACCCAGATTGCCAGCGCTGCCGAAGAGCTTTCAGCGGTGACCGAACAGACCAGTGCCGGGGTCAACAGCCAGAAAGTCGAAACCGATCAAGTCGCGACGGCCATGCATGAGATGTCAGCCACGGTGCATGAAGTGGCGCGTAATGCCGAGCAAGCCTCGGTTGCAGCGTCCACTGCCGACAAGGAAGCGCGCGAAGGCGACAAGGTGGTGGGCGAAGCCATTCACCAGATCGAAAAACTGGCCACGGAAGTGCTGCGTTCCAGTGATGCCATGACGGTACTGGAGCAGGAAAGCGACAAGATCGGCAAGGTCATGGACGTGATCAAGGCGGTGGCCGAACAGACCAACCTGCTGGCGCTCAACGCTGCCATCGAGGCGGCTCGTGCCGGTGAAGCGGGGCGTGGTTTTGCGGTGGTGGCTGACGAAGTTCGTGGTCTGGCCCAACGTACCCAGCAATCGACCGAAGAAATCGAAAGCCTGGTCGCGGCACTGCAAAACGGCACCCGTCAGGTCTCCGATATCATGCTCGGCAGCCGCAACCTGACCGACAGCAGTGTCGCACTGACCCGCAAGGCAGGCACGTCCCTGGAAAGCATCACGCGCACGGTTTCCAACATCCAGGCCATGAACCAGCAGATCGCCGCCGCAGCCGAACAACAGAGTTCGGTGGCCGATGAAATCAGCCGCAGCATCCTGAACGTTCGCGATGTGTCCGAACAGACAGCCGAAGCCAGCGAAGAAACCGCAGCTTCCAGCGTCGAACTGGCGAGACTGGGCAACCAGTTGCAGATGATGGTGAGTCATTTCCGCGTTTAATCCTTTCGCGAATGAATTCGCTCCTACGGTGGGAGCGAATTCATTCGCGAATAACCCCCTCTCATATACTTTGGTATACGCAACTTATATAGAAGTCTGTTAACGGGCTACTTTTGCAGGTTTCACGTATTTCCCGCACTTCTATAAACTTGCTCATCAATAGAGCACTGTTGTTTTACTTATAACTCTCCGCTCAATGCTCACGGCCAGTTCTTTGAACTTTGCCGCCCTTGCCTGTACGCAATTGTTCGAGGTGAGCCATGAACTCTGTCTTTGAATCCGGTAAAAAACTGCCACCTCTCAAGTACGGATCGACGCGCAATCATGTGTCCGGTCTGGCTGACTTTATCTGTGTGCTGCTTCTGGCAGTGATCGCAATGCTGGTGTTTCACGGTGTCCATCAGATGGCGCAACCCCTGACGGCACTGGACAGTTCGCCCATGGTGCTCGATACGGCGCAGTTGCCGGAGTATGCCTTGCGCACAACACTGCGCATGTTTGCAGCGCTGGCGGCTTCGTTGATCTTCACGTTTGCTGTGGCCACTCTGGCGGCCAAGAGTCGCAAGGCCGAGATGATCATTATTCCGGCGCTGGACATATTACAGTCCGTCCCGGTTCTGGGTTTCATGGCCTTTACCGTGACCTTCTTCATGGGCATGTTTCCCGGTCGGCAATTGGGCGCAGAGTTTGCGGCCATCTTTGCCATTTTTACCAGTCAGGCCTGGAACATGGCGTTCAGTTTCTATCAGTCGCTGCGCACAGTGCCGAGCGATTTGAATGAAGTCAGTCGCCAGTTCGGTTTTTCGCCGTTGCTCAGGTTTTTCCGGCTGGAGTTGCCATTCGCCATGCCGGGGCTGGTGTGGAACATGATGATGTCGATGTCTGGCGGCTGGTTTTTCGTGGTGGCCTGCGAAGCGATTTCTGTGGGTGATACCCAGATCAACCTGCCAGGCATCGGTTCCTGGCTGGCCCTGGCTATTGCCCACAAGGACCCTGCTGCTGTGGCCTGGGCGGTGGGGGCCATGGCGCTGGTGATCCTGTGCTACGACCAGTTGCTGTTTCGGCCGGTGGTGGCCTGGGCCGACAAGTTTCGTTTCGAGCAGACCGCCTCGCAAAAACGTCCGCGCTCATGGATGTACAGCCTATTGGGGCGTTCGCGGCTGGTGCCTGCTGTCTGTGCAGCGTTTACAGCGCCCTGGCGTGTATTGATGGCCGTGAACTGGTCGGCTTTGGGGCGTTCGCGCAAGACCG
Source organism: Pseudomonas cichorii (assembly GCF_019719005.1). Classification (GTDB taxonomy): domain Bacteria; phylum Pseudomonadota; class Gammaproteobacteria; order Pseudomonadales; family Pseudomonadaceae; genus Aquipseudomonas; species Aquipseudomonas cichorii_E. Next base: position 103,427 of record NZ_JAIGPJ010000014.1, on the reverse strand, counting down.
CGTCCCCGCCCAAAGTGAACCGCCTGGCTGACAGCCTCTGGCTGGTCCTGGTGCTGGCCGGTTGTGTGGCCGCGAGTGTCTGGCTGATGCACTTCATCAGCCAGACACTGGGGCTGGACGATGTGGCGAACGCTTTTGGCCTCGGGTTGGTGACCATGTTGCGTGTGATTCTGCTGATCGTCATTGCCAGCCTGATCTGGGTGCCGATCGGTGTGTGGATCGGCTTGCGTCCTGTGTGGGCTGAACGGCTGCAACCGGTTGCGCAGTTTCTTGCGGCGTTTCCGGCCAACGTGCTGTTCCCGTTCGCGGTCATCGCCATTGTCGGGCTGAAGCTGAACCCGGATATCTGGCTCTCGCCGCTGATGGTGCTGGGGACCCAGTGGTACATCCTGTTCAACGTGATCGCCGGGGCCAGCGCCTTGCCGACTGATCTGCGGGAAGTGGCGGGGATGTTCAACATGCGTGGCTGGCAATGGTGGCGGCGCGTGGCCTTGCCGGGGATCTTCCCTTACTACATCACCGGCGCACTCACCGCTTCGGGCGGTTCGTGGAACGCCAGCATCGTGGCCGAGGCGGTGTCCTGGGGTGACAAGTCCCTGCAGGCCACCGGGCTGGGCTCGTATATCGCCAGTGCCACTCAGGCGGGTGATTTCGCCAGGGTCGCCCTGGGGATCGTCGTGATGTCGGTGTTCGTAATTGCCTTCAACCGCCTGCTCTGGCGCCCGCTGTACGGGTTTGCCGAGCGGCGTTTGAGTCTGGTCTGAGGAGTGGAAAGCATGATGACTATCGAAAAGCGCTGCCTGGTGGATGTCCGCGAAGTCCGGCATGTCTACGGCAAGGCCAGCAAAGAACGGCTGGTGCTGGATAACGTGACGCTCAGGCTCAATGAAAACGAGATCATCGGCCTGCTGGGCCGCTCGGGTTCGGGCAAGTCCACACTGCTGCGCTCCATTGCCGGTCTGGTGGTGCCCACCGCTGGCGAAGTGAGTTTCCCCGCCGGGCCGCAAGGGCGCGCACCCACCGTGAGCATGGTTTTCCAGAGCTTTGCGCTGTTCCCGTGGCTGACGGTGCTGGAGAACGTGGAAGTCGGCCTGGAAGCGCAGCGAGTGCCTGCCGAATTGCGCCGCAAGCGCGCGCTGGCGGCCATCGACCTGATTGGCCTGGACGGTTTCGAGAGTGCTTATCCCAAGGAATTGTCGGGCGGCATGCGCCAGCGCGTGGGCATGGCCCGTGCGCTGGTGATCGATCCTGATGTGCTGCTGATGGACGAACCTTTTTCGGCCCTCGACGTGCTGACCGCCGAAACCCTGCGCACCGACCTGCTGGACATGTGGTCGGAAGGCCGGATGCCTATCAAGTCGATCCTGATGGTGACCCATAACATTGCCGAAGCGGTGCTGATGTGTGATCGCATCCTGCTGTTCTCTTCCAATCCCGGTCGCGTGGTCAGCGAAATCAAGGTAGATCTGCCGCAGCCACGCAATCGTCAGGATCCGTCGTTCAGGGCGCTGGTGGAAGAAATCTACGTGCTCATGACTCAGGACAGTGACGCTGGCGAACTGCGTCAGGGCGTCTTTCCGGGGACCGGACTGGGCATGGTGCTGCCGCAGGTTTCCATCAACGCGCTGACCGGGTTGATCGAGGCGATTCATGCGCCGCCTTATGGCGCCACGGCGGACTTGCCGGAGCTGGCCAGTGCTTTGCACTACAACGCCGACGAGCTGTTCCCGATTGCCGAGGTCCTGCAATTGCTGCGCTTTGCCGAACTCAAAGGGGGCGATATCCGCCTGCTGCCGTCTGCGCGTCGTTATGCCCTGGCCGATGTCGACGAGCGCAAACAGTTGTTCGCCCATCACCTGCTGAGTTTCGTACCGCTTGTGGCGCATATCCGCCGCGTGCTGGATGATCGCGCCACCCACACGGCCCCGGCGCGACGTTTCCGGGACCAGCTTGAAGACTTCATGTCCGAAAGCGATGCAATGCAGACCTTGCGTAGCGTCACCCAGTGGGGCCGCTATGCCGAGCTTTTTGCCTATGATGAAGTGCTGGATCAGTTCAGCCTCGACAATCCCTCATAAGCGCTCCACGAAAACTGGCATATTCAGCGTTCATCAACCAGCGAGACCTGGGCAATGCGTGAGTCGAAAACCTTTGGCAAGGCGGCAATGGCCGTTCGACTGGCCGCATTGCTCGCGCTGGCGGTGGCCATTGCGATTGCCGATACGCTGACGGATCTGGAAATTGCGGTAGGAGTTTTCCAGATCGCCGTGGTGCTACTGGCGGCGCGCTTCATGCCTGCGGGCGGCGTGATCGCTGTTGCGCTGGGCTGCATGGGGCTGACGATCATCAGCTACGAGTTGACCACTTCTCGCTCCAGCGAAGCGGGGCTGATCAACTGCGGCATCAGCCTTCTGGCCATCGCCATGACGACGTATCTGGCGTTGCGCCTGGCGGCGGCGATTCGCACGGCTCATGAGGCGCGTACCCAGTTGGCGCAGATTGCGCGGGTCAACATGCTGGGCGAACTGACGGCGTCTATCGCACATGAGGTCAACCAGCCGCTGGCGGCGATTGTCACCAGTGGCAACGCCGGTTTGCGCTGGCTGGCCAACGAGCCGGCGAACCTGCCCAAGGCCCGACAGGCCATCGAGCGCATGATCGGCGATGCCAATCGGGCCAGCGATGTGATCGTGCATGTAAGGGCGCTGGCAAAACCGGCCTCGACTCACAAGGAATGGGTGAGCGTGGCCGATACCGTCGCCGAAATCGTTTCCCTCGCCCATAGTGAAATGAACCAGCAGGGCGTTACCCTGACAGTGGAAATTCCCGATGGCTTGCCGCCGCTGCTGGCTGATCGCGTGCAGATCCAGCAGGTGCTGCTGAACATGATGCTCAACGCGATGGACGCCATGAGCGGCCATGAGCCGGGTCAGGCCCAATTGCAGGTGGTGGTGGACTGGCGCGCAGGCTCGGATGTCCGGTTCTCTGTATCCGACAATGGCATCGGCGTCCCGGCGGAACATATCGAGCGGATTTTTGATGCCTTCTACACGACCAAGGAACAGGGGATGGGGATTGGTCTGGCAATCAGCCGCTCCATTATCGAGGCCCATGGCGGCCGCATCTGGGTGACGCCCGGCGAGCAGGGCGGCGCGACGTTTCATTTCACCCTGCCTACCGCAAAGATGGAGAGTTGATGAAAACAATCGTTCCGGCGCCGCAGGACGAAGAACCGATCATTTACGTGGTCGACGACGATCAGTCGGTGCGTTCGTCTCTGGAGGATTTGCTGGCCTCGGTCGGGCTGCGCGCCATGCTGTTCGGTTCAACCCGGGAGTTCCTCGACAGCCCGCGACCCGATGCGCCCGGTTGCCTGATTCTGGACGTGCGGATGCCGGGCATGAGCGGCCTGGATTTTCAGAGTGAGATGGCGAAGTGGGGCATCGGGCTGCCGGTGATTTTCATCACCGGGCATGGCGATATCCCGATGTCGGTGCGGGCGATGAAGGCGGGTGCTCTGGAGTTTCTGACCAAGCCTTTTCGTGAGCAGGATTTGCTGGATGCGATCCAGCAGGGGCTGGTGCGGGACCGGGCAAGACGTCAGGTCCGTGCCGTGGAAACCGAGTTGCAGCGGCGTCATGCAAGCCTGAATGCGGGGGAGCAGCAGGTGATGGAGCTGGTGGTCAGCGGCCTGTTGAACAAGCAGATTGCGGACCGGCTCAACGTGAGCGAGATAACGGTCAAGGTCCGGCGTGGCTCGGTCATGCGCAAGATGCAGGCTGATTCTCTGGCGGATCTGGTCAAGTTTGCGGAACGCCTTCAGTCATCAGGCGCGCCGCTCGATCAGTGATTGCTGAGGCTGATGATCTTGGGGAAGTTGGTCAGCCTGACCGAGGTCGAGCAGCGGCTGGCCTGGCACTGCCATGACTGCTTGCTGTCGATGCGGCCCTGTTCGGGGTTGAGGGTATCGGTCAGCCTCACGGGTCCGCTCATGGGCTGTTCGCTGACGATCTGCTCATCCGTTGGCTGGCCGATGGCCCAGGCCACCAGGACCCGCTCATCGCCCTTGTCGAAGTACAACAGGTAAGTGCTGTCGCTCAGGGTGCTGGCCCGGGCGTCGTAGGTGTAACTGCTGATGATTGGCGCGATGGCTTGCATCATGGCGTAGGCAGGCTTGGGCGACAGGTCTTCATTGAGCACCCCGAAGTTGTGCTCCTGGTCGTAGCGGTTCGGCCCGTCATTGAACAGGTCGTACCACCACAGGCCTTTGACATTGGGGATCGTGCGCGCCAGGAAAAAGATCCGCGCCATGTAGACGGCCTGGGTGACTTCGCTCTTGCCGCAAGGTCCCTGATGGCTGGGCCAGCCCATTTCCGTGAGGTAGAGCGGCACGGCACGGCCCACGCGAGTGCGGATGTCCTGCTCGTAGCGAGTCATCCAGCGCACCCAGGCTTCCGGTGTATTGCCGTTGGTGGCAGAGCAATGGGCGTAAGGATGCAGGGAAAGACCGTCCACCAGACCCAGCACGCCGCTTTCGATCAGGCCGTTGGCGAAGCCGCCATTCATGCCGTCGCGGGTAATTGCACCTGCCAGGATCTTCGCCGGGGGCCCGTTGACGTCGCGGGTGTTCTTGCGAATCACTGGCACGGTGCTGGTGACCAGATCGGCATAGTCCAGGCTGAGCTTGCGGTCTTTCGGCCCGTCCAGATCCCACTCGTTCCAGACCTCGTAGAAACTCACCTTGTTGCCCAGTTGCCGGCTGACGTAGTCGACATACTTCAAGAACGCTGCTGTTACCTCGGGCGTGCGGGGCTTGGCGTTGCCATGAAACGAGGTGCTGTAACCCAAGATGGCCGTTCTGTTGAGGTTCAGGTCAATGGCCATGTTCAGGTAGTTGCGCCATTGCGGGATGATGCGCCACTGGTTGGGGCTGGGTTCGGCGGTGGACCAGAAGATATCGTCCCTGACCGCATTGAAGCCTGCCTGCCCGGCGAGATTCAGCGGTTGCCTCAGTTGGTGATCGAAGTTCATCAGATGGGTGCCGATCCCCGTCAGAAAGACCGGCTCTTCCTGGGCCGATGCGTGACCGGCCAGGCAGCCAAGCAGCAGCCATGCAAGGGTTCTCATGTCGTGGCCTCAGTGCGGGACGTGGAGGGCAGTGATCTGCATGGGCGCGGGACCGTTCGCCTGCACATCCTCTTCACGCCGGGCGAACAGCACATGACCCACCGCCAGACCGATGAACAGGTTGGCCACCGTCACTTCGAAGATATCCGTGGTCCAACTGATCAGGCAGCAACAGAAACTGATCGCCAGCAACATGCGGCTCAACGGGCTTTGCTCGTTGATCAGGGCAAAGAACAGGGGAATCTGCAGCGCATACAGCAACAGCCCACTCACCCCCAGCATCACCCACAGGTAGACGACGCTGCTGTCGATGGTCATGAAGATGTCGGCGCCCGGAACCGGAAACATCGTCAGCGTACTGCCGACCATTCCGAACCCCGCTCCGGTCATGCCCCAGCCTGCCAGGGTCATGGCGTCGACGATGTTAGGCCAGGTGTTGTTCAGCCGATCATACAGCGACGCCAGCGAGCTGCCGCCGCTGCTGACTGTCCGGGCATCGAAGTCATGCAAAAGCCCAAGCGTCGGCAGCAGCAAGCCGGCCATGACCGCCAGGATGCAGGCCAGTCGACAGGGCCAGGTCATGCGCTGGATCAGCAGTAAACCGAGGGTCAGCACGAAGGCGACGGCGGGCGCCTTGCTGGTGGTCAGCACAATCCCGTAGAGCGCCACTGCGCTCAGCAGCAGGATGAGCGGCCGCGAACGGATGAACATCAGCAGGTACAGGCTGTAGAGGGCGATGAGGATCGACAGCAGGCTCGACATCCGGGCGAAACCGGCAATCCGGTCTTCATCGTCCGCACTCCATGACATATTGGCGCTGAGCTGCGTTTCGCCCACGCTGTAGGTGTAGCCTTTCCAGGGCACGAAGGTGTACTTGTCCAGCGCCAGGCCTGCCAGTGACGCCAGCAGGCAAAAGCCGATGGCCCAGGCGAGCAGTTTTCTGCGCCGGAACAGGTATTCGCTGCACACCAGCCCGAAAAACAGCGGGCTCAAGGCGAACAGGCTGAAGGCAATATTGAACAGGCTGGCGCCATGCAGCATCGCCAGCATCGCGAAAAACACCCACAGCAACATACACGCCCAGAACAGCCTTCCGGCCCTGAAAGTGCGCAACTCCAGGGCAAACAACAGGACGCACGCCATCTTGGGCACATAGAGCAGCGGGCTGATGCCTGCCTTGTCGAAGTAGAAGCGCAGCACGCCGGAAAAGGTTTCGACCAGAATCAGGCCGATGACCACCCACACGACGACGGTCGATTTATCGAATGACAGGATCGACGGCTTCTCGGCCGTCTTGTCCGCAGGGTTCAACTCCATGATGTCGGCCTTCTGAAGAGCGTCAGGAATTTCGGATGGGCAAAGCTACCGCCCTCGACCGCGACAGGCGGGTCGATAAGGGAAGAACTGAAGGAGGGAAGAGCAGGTCTGGAGCGAATGCTCGCAACGGCGTGACAAGGGATATATCAGTCGCAGATCACGATACTGTCAACTTTTAGAGGTGATCAACACAAGGTAGGACCGGATTTATCCGGGAAGAGGCCGACATCTTCACCGTCAGAAATCACGTCTTCCCGGATAAATCCGGTCCTACAGGCTGTTTCAGAGCATTACGGGTACTTGCGTCTGTCCGGAGCAGGCGGGAAGTACTGGTACAGCCAGGTCTCGCTCAGGGTGCGATCCCCGGTGCGGATGAACATGCGCATTTCCACCGGTTCTACCGAGTCGCTGTCAGGCAGCCAGTCGAAGGTGATGCGGTAACCCTTGATGTCTGGCAGCACCAGGATGTTGAAGTCCTGAACCTTGCCATGGGAAACCTTGAGCACCGGCTCGATACCTGTGCCTTCTGGCAGGCGGTCCAGACCGCCGCCGTGGAAGTCCACCGCAAAACGCCGTGCCCAGTATTTCGGGTAGTGCTCGCCGGGAGCCCAGCCTTCGGTGAAGCCGCCCATGCCCGAACGGGTCGCATTGACCTGAGCCAGCGGAGTGCTGACTGGTGGCAGCGGGCTCCAGAACAGCTTGTAACCGTAGTTGAGTGACTCGCCCGCCTTGACCTTGGCCTTGGGGGTCCAGAACACCACGATGTTATCCATCGTTTCGCCGGTGGTCGGGATCTCCAGCAGGCTGATTTCGCCTTCACCCCATGGTGTGGTCGGTTCGACCCACAGGCTCGGACGGCGGTGATACCAGACCACGGTGTCCTGATAGCTGGCAAAGTTGTGGTCGTACTGGACCAGGCCGAAGCCCTTCGGGTCCTTGTCGGAGAAGGCGTTGAATTGCAGTTTGGCCGGGTTGTTCAGCGGGCGGCAGATCCACTCGCCGTTACCGCGCCACATGGCCAGCCGGTCGGAGTCGTGCAGTTGCGGGTGAATCGAGTCGCACATGCGGCGCTCGTGGGTGCCACAACTGAACATGCTGGTCATCGGTGTGATGCCCAGTTGCTCGATGTCGGCCCGCGCGTTGATGTGTGCGTCGACTTCCATCACCACTTGACCGGACTGGCAATCGATGTCGAAGCGATACGCACCGGTGGCGCTCGGCGAGTCCAGCAGGGCGTAGACCACAAAACGGGTGGCATTCTTGTCCGGCGTCTCGAACCAGAACTTGGTGAAGTCTGGAAACTCTTCCTGACGTTTGGCGTAGGTGTCGATGGCCAGACCGCGTGCCGACAGGCCGTACTGATTGTTGCCGTCCACTGCACGGAAGTAGCTGGCGCCCAGGAACGACACGATATCGTTGACGGCAATTTGCGGGGCCTTGAACAGCTTGAACCCGGCAAAGCCCAGGTCGCCCTTGACCAGGTTCTTGTCGATGCCGCTGTTCTCGTAGTTGAACAGCTCGTGACGGAAATGCACTTCCCGCGCCTGTTTGGTCTTGGCGTCGAGGCTGTACATGCGTACGGGAGTCTTGAAGCCCATGCCGACGTGGAAGAACTGCACGTCCAGCTGGCCTTTGACGTCGTTCCACAAGGAGTGCGCGGCGTCGTAGCGGATGGCGTTGAACTGCAACGGCGTCATGTCCGCCAGTACCGGCGGCAGCACCTGCTTGGTGCTGACATAGGCCTTGCCGGCCAGTTGTTTGGCGTGAGCCTGCAATGTCGGGAAATCGAAATGCTCTATCTCGCCGTCCGCAGCGGCGGCAAGGGCTCGCGCAGCAAAAAGCCCCGAGGCCGGCAAGCTGCTGTAGGCGGCCAACGCCATGGAAGCTTTAAGGAGATTCCTGCGATTCATAAAAGTGAAGCCTCTGAGTAATTCTGTGCGTCCTGCACAAGAAAATGGCGCGCCAACGACTCCTTGCCGAACGCAAACTACCCACAACAGATAACAAAGACGAGATGCTGTTCCAAAATAGGTGCAAAAAAATGCCGCTCATCGTCAATGAACACGGGCTGAGAAGGGCGAGTGGCGAGGGATTTCAGGGCTGCTCCGGCAACACCGTGATGGCTGGTGACCGCTTGGCACAAGGCTTTCAGACGAGTCGGGTGCGGATGAGCGTTCAGGAAGGGGAGTGAGCGGGACGTCGGAAAGCTATTTGCCATGCAATATTCAGCAATCATTTTGCCATGCCTGTCGGGCACTCCAACCCGTCAGTCGAGGGTGTTAACAGGCTGGAATGGCAGATGCTTGTATCGTTGCCCTGCTACAGCTTGTGAAAGATATAGTCACAATCATCCGGGGCGGCCAGCGGGACATGGTGTGCAAGCAGGCGCTCACGCAGTTGCGGATCGTCGGCCCGTACTTTCCAGTTTTCGCTCCAGTCCTCCACGGCGGCCTCCTTGCTGCTGCGTATCGCATCCATCAGTTGCAAACGCTCCGGGAAATAGACGGCGAATGCATCCTCCTTCCAGCTGGCCACCTTGATGCCCAGTTGCGCGCAGACGGCTATCTTGGTTGCTGCATCAGCGATGTCGGCCTGTCTGGACCGGTTGACCAGTGCCTGAAGTTCGGGATTGGCTACGCCATCGGTACACAGAATGTCGCCGCTTTCCCAGGACTCGGGCGGACAGATCTTGTTGTCCTTGCTGACCTCGATGAACGGATTGATTTCCATCGGGTAAATCCGGCAGACCAGCGGGCGTTCTTCATAGATGCCGCACAGGTTGTCCGCACGCAGATTCGGGCATTGCTCAAGGGCATTGCCAGCGAACACAGCAATAACGCGAATGCTGCTCCGGGCATCGTTGACCGCGACCGACCGGCCAGCGCTGTGGGCGTATTGTCTTGAGTCGGCTGGCCAGGTCAGCTCGTTGAAAGCCTCCAGTATTACCGCCACATCGTGTCCGCGAGCCAGCCATTGCTCGGCTTCGTTCAGCGTCAAGGGTACAAGACGGCCTTTACAGCAGATACCGCAACCCACGCAGTTATATCGGATTACATTGCTTTGCATGTTCCATACCTGGAGCTACAGATGCATTGGCACGGACGAGCCTGTGCTCAGGCTTGAGCCAGACCGTCATGTTATTTTTTGGGGAGTGAGCTATAGACCTGATCGGATTCCACGCTCGACGTCAGGACGGGCTGCCTGCTTGCAGGCCAACTTGTAACCATTTATGTGACATAATTTTTCAAGCCTTATATTTCGTAACGTTCATTACGAAATGCTTTTATCCCGGCCGCGCAGACGCTGTCAAACATTTCGTAGCGATCATTATGAAAACAGTCGAATCTAAAAAATCGGGACGTCCGCTTTCTTTTGACCGCGATGTCGTACTTGAAAAGGCGATGTTTGCTTTCTGGGAACATGGCTATGAGTCCACGTCCATGGCCACGCTGACGAAAGCCATGGGGGTTACGGCTCCAAGCATCTATGCCGCCTTCGGAGACAAGAAACAGCTTTTCCTGGAGGCTGTGGATCTGTATCTCAAAAAGGGAATGGCTTCCAGGAAGGCGCTGGCTGCGAACGCGACCGTGCGTGAAAACGTGCTGAGTTCATTGCGTCATGCGGTAGAGATGTTTACGACCAATGCCGACTCTTGCGGGTGCCTGCTCGCCACGGCTGCGGTCAGTTGTTCGGAGTCGGCTGCTGATGTTCGCGAACATCTGGCTGCCATTCGGCGTGGCATGGAAGATGACCTCGTCTCAACGATCAGGGACGGTATCCAGAAAGGTGAACTTCCGCCTGGCACTGACGCTTCGGTTCTGGCGGGTTTTTTCATGGCAACCATTCAGGGGTTGGCGGCACTGGCACGCGACGGAGCGGATAGGCAGAGGCTGTTTGAGATTTTGGATGTCGCCATGTCTGTCTGGCCTTCTCCGAGATAGCGGTCAGAGACGCGGAATCACCTGACGAAAGTTTCACGATAAGCGTTATATCGTAACGCTATCATTCACGGCATTAGTCAGGTTCCGGGGTAGCGATGCGGGTTGATCTGGATGTAGGGCACGCTGACCTCGAAGGGCTGCCGCGTTTTCAACTGGCGGCACAACAGGCCCGCCGCCTGAGTCGGCTCAGGTACCTGGCTGTTGCCACGAGCATTACCGGGCTGGTGCTGGCGCTGTTCATCGATCTTTTTTCCCCAAGCTCCTTGTGGATGGCGGTGCTGGTCAACAGCGCGGCGGCCTTTTTGCTGCTGGCGGCGGGTCTGCAATCGGCTCTGTCGGTTGCCCGCTGGCGTGCTCGTGCCCTCGGCACCCTTGCGCCGCTGGAGCAGAACCCGACGTTGCCGGAGATCGACGAGGCGGGCTGGTACGAACGCCTGCTGACCCGGCTCAGCGATTCAGGGGAATCCCTGCTCGCGCAATTGGGCACTTCTGCATTGTGGCTTGCCGGCTGGTCGCTGCTGGCGCTGATCTGCATCCGCATGGTCTGGGACCTGAGTTTGCCTGGCACCGAACTGTCGTCGGTCGCCAATCTGGCGGGCAGTCTATTGCTGCTGATGGCTTTCGGCTTGCTGGTGCTGGAGCGGCAGTTCAGTCACGAACAAAACGCCCAATGGCCTGAAGCCGGGCAACTGGCGCAACTGACCCGCATGGTGATCGGCGTCTTGCTGACCGGAGCGCTGTGCCTGTTCTTTGCCAGTGTCGATCGTATCTGGCCGCCACGGCTGGCGGTACTGATCGGCATTCTGCCGACCTTGGTGGCCCTCGAACTCCTGTTGCGCGCTGCGCTGTCGTTCTTCACCCCACGCAATGAGCGTCTTGAGCCTCGCCTGATGGCCAGCAGTTTCATGGCTGACCTGCTGCACTGGCCGCCGCGCCCGTTGCTGGTGTTGCAGCGTGAACTGCATAACCGCTTCGGTATCGACCTGCGCCAGATCTGGGCGCTGAGCTACATACGACGCGCGTTTCTGCCGGTATTGGCGGTGGTTGCCGCTCTGGGTTGGGCGCTGACCGGCGTGCATGAAATCCCGATGCAGGGGCGCGGGATCTATGAGCGTTTCGGCAAGCCGGCCGAGGTGTTCGGGCCGGGCCTGCATGTCGGGTTGCCCTGGCCGTTCGGCAAGGTGCTGGCGGTGGAAAACGGCGTGGTTCACGAGATGGCCACCAGCGTTTCTGAGGCCAGTGCGGTGGAGCAGCTTCAGGACCCCGCCGAAGGTCCGCCGCCTGCCAGCGCCAATCGCCTGTGGGACGCCAGCCACATCAATGAGAAATCCCAGGTCATCGCCAGCAGCGCCGGTGACAAGCAGAGCTTCCAGGTGGTGAACATGGATGTGCGCTTTGTCTATCGCATCGGCCTGAGCGACGCCGCTGCGCTGGCCGCGACCTACAACAGCGCCGATGTGCCGACCTTGATTCGCAGCACCGCCAGCCGTGTGCTGGTTCATGATTTTGCTTCCCGCACCCTGGACGAACTGCTCGGTGAACAACGCACAGGACTGGCCGAAGACATTGGCAAAGCGGTCCAGGCCGACTTGCAGCGTCTCGATAGCGGTGTGGAAATCCTCGCCACCGTGGTCGAAGCCATTCACCCGCCAGCCGGTGCCGCCAATGCCTACCATGCCGTGCAGGCTGCGCAGATCGGCGCTCAGGCCTTGATCGCCCGTGAGCGCGGCGCGGCCAGCGCGCAGGCCAGTCAGGCGCAACTCAATGCCAGCGTCGCCCATGACCAGGCCAGCGCCAATGCCCGTGAAGTGCTGGCCACGGCACAAGGCGCAGACCTGCGTTTCAGTGCTGAACGTCAGGCCTACGCCAAGGCCGGGCAAGCTTTTCTGCTGGAGCAATACCTGACCCAACTCAGCCACGGCCTGAGCAACGCCAGATTGCTGGTTCTCGATCATCGTCTGGGCGGCAACAGTGCGCCGACCATCGACCTTCGCACCTTCACCCCACCGGCAGACCCAACGACGCCGCGTAAAGCCGTTCAGTAAGGAGTCGTCCCTTGAGTCTGTTCCATCATCACCATGATCATCACGACCACAGCGACCATGCCCATGGTGGGCATCATCACCATCATCACGACGAAGCTGCGGTGCCGGGGAAACGCACCTGGCTGCGCATGGGCCTGGCGGGCCTGCTGATCGTCTTTGCCCTGGCGGCGGCGAGTCTGGTGCAGGTCCGTTCCGGGGAGGCGACGGTGATTACCCGTTTCGGCAATCCATCCCGCGTCTTGCTGGAGCCGGGCCTGAGCTGGCGCTGGCCTGCGCCGTTCGAGGCGACGATTCCTGTGGACCTTCGCTTGCGCACCACTTCCAGCGGTTTGCAGGACGTGGGGACTCGCGATGGCTTGCGCATCATCGTCCAGGCCTACGTGGCGTGGCAGGTGCAGGGCGACGGGGACAACGTGCAGCGCTTCATGCGCGCCGTCCAGAACCAGCCCGATGAGGCCGCCCGGCAGATCCGTACTTTTGTGGGGTCTGCGCTGGAAACCACGGCCAGCAGTTTCGACCTGTCGAGTCTGGTCAATACCGATGCCAGCAAGGTGAACATCACCGGCTTCGAGAACCAGTTGCGTCAGCAGATCGAGCAGCAGTTGCTTTCCACCTATGGCGTGAAAGTCCTGCAGGTGGGCGTCGAACGTCTGACCTTGCCGTCGGTGACGCTCAGCGCCACGGTCGACCGTATGCGCGCCGAGCGTGAAACCATCGCCACCGAGCGCACCGCCGCAGGCAAGCGTGAAGCTGCACAGATCCGTTCGGCTGCCGAGCGCGATGCGCGCATCGTCGAAGCCGATGCCACGGTCAAGGCCGCGGATATCGAAGCGCAATCGCGGGTTGAAGCCGCCGAGATCTATGGCCGCGCTTATGCAGGTTCGCCGCAGCTCTACAACCTGCTGCGTTCCCTCGACACCCTGGGCACGGTGGTGACGCCGGGCACCAGGCTGATCCTGCGCACTGACGCTGCGCCGTTCCGGGTCTTGGTGGACGGGCCGCCAACGCTGGACGCCAAGAGCGGATCGCAACCATGAGTGAGCCTTCAAGCCCGTGGTTGCAGGCCAGCCGCCTGGCGTTTCTGGGGCTGTATGGCGTAACGCTGCTGGCGGCCTTGGGCTGGGTAACGTCCAACGTACGGCAAATCGATCCCCAGAACCGCGCCGTGGTCATGCGCTTCGGTGAGCTGGAGCGTGTACAGAACGCCGGTTTGCTGATTGCCTGGCCGCAGCCGCTGGAACGTGTGGTCCTGCTGCCTTCGGCGGACCGGGTGATCGAGCGTCGTGTCGAAACCTTGCTGCGTTCGCCTCAGGCCCAGAAGGCCGACGAGGTCGCCACCTTTGCCGTGCCCATGAGCGATGCACTGGCGGGCTCGGGTTTTCTGCTGACTGGCGATGCGGGTGTCGTGCAACTGGACGTGACGGTGTTCTACAAAGTGATCGACCCGTACGCCTTCGTCCTGCAGGGCGAACATGTGCTGCCTGCGCTGGATCGACTGGTCAATCGTAGCGCCGTGGCGCTGACAGCAGGGCGTGATCTGGACACCATTCTGGTTGCCCGGCCCGAACTGATCGGGGTCGACAGCAAGGCTGCTGAGCGGCGTGAGCGGTTGCGTGGCGATCTGGTGCGCGGGATCAACCAGCGTCTGGCCGAACTGGCTGCGACAGGTTCGGGCGTGGGCATAGAAGTGGCGCGGGTGGATGTGCAGTCCAGTCTGCCCAAGGCCGCCGTCAACGCCTTCAACGCCGTGCTGACCGCCAGCCAGCAAGCGGATCAGGCCGTGGCCAATGCCCGTAATGAGGCAGAAAAACTCACCCAGGCTGCCAACCAGCAAGCCGACCGAACCTTGCAGGTGGCCCACGCCCAGGCATCGGAGCGACTGGCCAAGGCCCAGACCGACACCGCGACCGTGGCCAGCCTCTCGCAGTCGATCCAGAACCGCAACGATCCCGGCCTGTTGCAACGCCTCTATCGTGAGCGGGTGCCGAAAATCCTCGGTCAGGCCGGATCGGTCACGACTGTTAACCCCAAAGACGATTCCCGCCTGATCATTCAGGGAGCCGAACAATGAGTGGCGAAGCCGTTCACACCCACGCCAGGCCCGAAGCCGCCAGCCTGTTGAGCCGTGCGGAACAACGCAGCGCAGCCCGTCAATTGACCCTGGCCATGCTGGCCCTGGGCTTATTGGGGCTTGGCCTGATCTGGCGGCTGATTGCGCCTGAACAGACCGGTGTCAGCCAGTTGTTGCTGGGCGCGGCCTCGCTGCTGGTGGCGATCCCGGTAATCAGCGCCGGCTGGCACAGCTTGCGTCACCCGAGCCTGCACGGCATCACCGACCAGTTGATTGCCTTGGCGATGCTGGGCGCATGGGCTACTGGTGATCTCATGACGGCGGCCTTGTTGCCGATCATCATGATCTTCGGTCATGTGCTGGAAGAGCGCAGCGTCATCGGTTCCCAGGAAGCCATTCAGGCGCTTGGCCAGTTGACCCGCAGCCACGCGCGACTGATCAAGGCCGATGGCAGCGTGCATGAAGTGGATAACTCGACGCTGCAGGCGGGCGATCAGGTCGAGGTACGGGCCGGTGACCGCGTGCCTGCCGATGGCCGGGTGCTGTCCGGTCAGGCCAGTCTTGATACGTCTTCCATTACCGGGGAGTCGGTCCCGCTGGAAGCGCAAGCGGGCATGGAAGTCTACGGTGGTGCCATCAACCTCGATGGCTTGTTGCGCATTGAGGTGACGCGCACCGGCGACCAGTCCACGCTGGGCAAGGTCATCGCGTTGATGCAGAACGCCGAGCGTTCCAAGCCGCCCATCACCCGTTTGCTGGAACGCTATGCCGGCAGTTACATGGTGCTGGTGTTGCTGATTGCCGCGCTGACCTGGTTCATCACTCAGGATGCACAGGCGATGCTGGCCGTGCTGGTCGCGGCCTGTCCTTGTGCGCTGGTGCTTTCGGCTCCGGCCACGGCCATTGCCGGGATTGCCGTGGCGGCCCGTCACGGGATTCTGATCCGCAGTTCGGCATTTCTCGAAGAACTGGCGGACCTGACTTCGCTGGTTGTGGATAAAACCGGCACCCTGACGTTTGGCACCTTGCGCCTGCAATCGATACAGGACAGCGCAGGGCATGCGGATCTGCTGCCGCTGGCCGCGAGCCTCGGGTCGGCCAGCAGCCATCCGGTCAGTCGCGCACTGGCCGGGCTTGTGGATAAAGATCAACTGCTGCCGCTCAGCGACATTCGCGAGCGCCAGGGGTTGGGCGTGGTGGCTTTGACTGCCCATGGCGAAGCGGCATTGGGGCGTCCCGAGTTGTTCGAGCAACTGGGCATTGCCACTCCAGCGGTGCCCGAGCATGACGGCCCGCTGGCCGGGCTGGCGCTGGACGGCGTCTTTCAGGCCTGGTTGCTGTTGTCCGACACCCTCAAGCCCGAGGCAAAGAAAGCGCTGGGCGAATTGCGTGAGCTGGGCCTGGGACGGCAGTTGTTGCTGACCGGTGATCGTCAGACCGTGGCCGACACGCTGGCGTGGGAAGTGGGGATCGTCGATGTCCAGGCTCAGGCTCTGCCAGAAGACAAGCTCAACCGGGTCAAAGGTGAAATTGCCCAGGGCTTCAGGCCCATGGTGGTGGGTGACGGAATCAACGATTCCCTGGCCTTGAAGGCCGGTGTCGTC
The DNA here is from genome assembly GCF_019719005.1 of Pseudomonas cichorii. GTDB lineage: Bacteria > Pseudomonadota > Gammaproteobacteria > Pseudomonadales > Pseudomonadaceae > Aquipseudomonas > Aquipseudomonas cichorii_E. Next base: position 87,322 of record NZ_JAIGPJ010000014.1, on the reverse strand, counting down.
GGCGTCGCCATGGGCGCAGGTGGCGCCGATATCGCCCTGTCTTCGGCGGATATCGTGCTGATCGGCAGCGACTTGCGTCGTCTCGGCACTTGCGTGCGTCTGAGCCGTCTATGTCGTCAGACCTTGCAAGTGAACGTGGTCATTGGCCTGGGCTGGACATTGGCTATCGTTGCACTGGCAGCCTTCGGTTTGCTGGGTGTCGCGGGCGCCATGCTGGCCGCGGTGCTGCATAACCTCAGCACCTTGCTGGTACTGGGCAATGCCGGGCGGTTGCTGCGTTTTCAGGAGCCCTTACTAAAATTGTAAGACGGCGCTCAAGCTTGAAGAACTCCGTTACAAATTGATGGTCATTCAAGACTAGGGTGATCCATGAAAGGCTGCACGTTTGGCTCGAATCATTGGGCACAAGGCCGTTCCCTGTAATTTTTTCCCTGCCAATAGCCTCGGTTGCGGTTGAACCGCCTGGACTGCCCTTTTCCAGCTTCTGGATAGGGGGGCAATTGATATGAACGTGCAACTTCCATCGGCCTTGCAGAATCTCCACCTGCCATTGCGCCTCAAGCTCTGGGACGGCCATGAGCTGGATCTGGGGCCTGCGCCCAGTGTCACGATTGTCGTCAAGGACCCGCAACTGGTGTCCGATTTCAGCCACCCAAGCCTCGGCCTGCTAGGCAGCGCCTTTGTAGAAGGTCGGCTGGAGCTGGAAGGCTCCATCAGTGAAGTCATCAGGGTCTGCGACGAGTTGACCCGCGCACTGCTGGAAAACGAAGACGCCAGCTCTCCCGTGCGAACCCGGCACGACAAGGCCACCGATGCGGCATCGATTGCCTATCACTACGACCTGTCCAACAGTTTTTACCAACTCTGGCTCGATCAGGAGATGGTCTATTCCTGCGCCTACTTCAAGACCGGCAGGGAGACGCTGGAGCAGGCGCAGCAGGACAAATTCCAGCACCTGTGCCGCAAGCTGCGTCTCAAGCCCGGCGAGTACCTGCTGGATGTGGGCTGTGGTTGGGGCGGTCTGGCGCGGTTTGCGGCCCGTGAGTATGGGGTCAAGGTGTTCGGTATTACCTTGAGCCAGGAACAGTTGGCGCTCGCCCGTGAGCGAGTCAACGCCGAGGGGCTGCAGGACAGGGTCGAGCTGCAATTGCTCGATTACCGCGATCTGCCTCAGGACCAGCGCTTTGACAAGGTGGTCAGTGTGGGCATGTTCGAACATGTGGGTCACGGCAACCTGCCGCTCTATTCCCAGTGTCTTTCGGGGGCAGTGAAAGAGGGCGGTCTGGTGATGAACCACGGTATTACGGCCCTGCATACCGATGGCCGTCCGGTGGGGCGTGGTGCCGGGGAGTTCATCGACCGTTACGTGTTCCCCAATGGCGAGCTGCCTCATCTGGCGATGATCAGCACGCATATCAGTGACGCGGGGCTGGAAATCGTCGATGTCGAAAGCCTGCGCCTGCATTACGCCCGAACCCTGGAGCAGTGGAGCGCTCGCCTTGAGGCGCGCCTGAGCGAAGCCGCTGCGCTGGTACCCGAACACACCTTGCGCATCTGGCGGCTGTATCTGGCCGGTTGCTCCTATGCCTTCGCCAGGGGATGGATCAATCTGCACCAGATTCTGGCGGTCAAACCCTTTGCCGATGGAGGGCATGGCTTGCCTCTGACCCGTGAAGACATTTATCGCTGACGCTACAGGATTGGCGAGATCAACCTGGCCACGCGCATGCCCAACTGGTGCAGGTGGCGGGTTTCGCGGCTTTCCTCAAGGGAAATCTCGTGGCTCAGGTTGAAGTCGTCCGTCAGCATGGCTTCAACCTCACGAGCGAAATCCGTATCGACGGTCAGCAGCATCAGCTCGAAATTCAGCCGGAACGAACGGTTGTCCAGGTTGGCGCTGCCGATGGCGGTGATTTCGTTATCTACCAGCACTACTTTCTGATGCAGGAAGCCCGGCTTGTAGCGGAACACTCTGACTCCGGCCCGAACCGCATCGAAGGCGAACAGGCTGGAGGCGGCGTACACAACGTAATGATCGGGACGTGACGGCAGCAGCAGCCGGACATCGACACCACGCAACACCGCCAGGCGCAATGCCGCCGACACGGCTTCATCAGGGATGAAATACGGGCTGGTGATCCACACCCGTTCGGTCGCCGCGTGGATGGCTTCGACAAAGAACAGCGAACAGGTTTCCTGCGCATCAGCCGGGCCGCTGGCCAGCAATTGGCACAGCACGCCCTGTTCGGGAAAGGATTCAGGCAGGTTCATGGGTGGCAATTCACGGGTGGCCCAGAACCAGTCTTCGGCGAATGACTCTTGCAGGCAGGCCACCACCGGGCCGATCACCTGCACATGAGTATCGCGCCAGGGTGAGAGTGGGGGCTTGAGGCCCAGGTATTCATCACCGACGTTGTGCCCGCCCAGATAGCCTTTCAGCCCATCGACCACGACTATCTTGCGGTGATTGCGAAAGTTGATCTGGAAGCGATTGAGCCAGCCGCCATGGGTGGCAAAGGCCTTGATCTGCACACCGCCTGCGCGCAGCTTTTCGCTGTAGGAAGCGGGCAGGGCATGGCTGCCTATCCGGTCATAGAGCACGAAAATCGCCACACCCTCGGCGGCCTTTTTCAGCAGCAGGGTTTGCAGACGGCGCCCGAGCTCGTCGTCATGAATGATGAAAAACTGTACGAGGATCGTCTGCCGGGCCTGCTCGATGGCGGCGAACATGGCATCGAAACTGGCTTGGCCATTGATCAGCAATTTGACTTCGTTATTGGCCAGAGCCGGCATGCGCCCGAGTTTAGGCATGGCGCGCAGCGAGGCATAAGCGTCCGAGCGCCGTGCGGCCACGGCCTCTTCGATCCAGGGCCGCCAGTTCAGGTTGGCGATGGCGTTGCGCATTTCACTGTTGGCATCGCGTCGCGCCTTGATGTAGGCGTCGAACGAGCTGCGGCCAAAGACCAGATAAGGAATCAGAGTGAAGTATGGAATGAAAAACAGCGGCATCGCCCAGGCAATCGCGCCTTGCGCGGTGCGCACGGTCAGCAATGCATGGATAGCGGCAGCGGTACCCACCAGATGGATGAAAGCCAGGACGTAGCCAAAGAAATACGGGCTATGGAAATCCATACGTAAACAATGCTCCTCACTTTTGCGCCTATAACAGACCACAGCCGCTCGGGATTGTCGCTATTTTAATCGTGGTGCAACTGGTCAACGCTTCTGTCGTCTAAGATGCGTCGGCCCGCTCAGGCTTGTCTGGGCAATGTTCTTACGAGGATTTTTTAAATGAACAAACGCGCGTTGGCGTTGATGTTTTGTCTGGCAGCACCCGTGGCTCATGCCCAGATGCTGCAACCAGGCTTGTGGGAACTGACCTCCAGCAACATGCAAGTCGATGGTCAGGCGCTGCCGGATCTGCAACTGATGCTGGGCCAATTGAAGAACCTGCCGCCTGAGCAGCGCGCCATGATGGAACAGATGATGCAGAAGCAGGGCGTCACACTGGGTGGGCAAGGCGTGCGGTTCTGCCTGACCGAAGCACAGGTCAAGTCGGACGATATTCCCCTGACCGACCCTAAATCCGGCTGTTCGCAGAAGATCACTGCTCGCAACGGCCAGACCTGGAACTTCCAGTTCAGTTGCCCCAAGGCTCAAGGCACCGGGCAGGCACAGTTTCTCAGTAATCGCGAGTTCACCACCAAGGTGGTCGGCACCTTCAATGCTACCGGCCAGCAACAGAACGGCAGCATGGATACTCGTGCCGTCTGGCTAGGGCCGCAGTGCGGTGCAGTGGCTCCACGGAGCTGATGACGTTCCACGTGGAACATTTTTCTTGTCGGTCATGTACTTACTGCCCGTAATCAGAGGATTCTCGTCGGTGCCAATCTTCATGTAAGGCTTCAAGTTTCACTTGTAACATGGTGTTATGTTATTACTATTGTTGCGGTGATACTTCATGAGCCGGGATGCTCGCCTTGTTTCGTGAGACCTGCCATGCACCGACGTCAAATCCTGCTCAACATGCTTCTGGCCAGCGCTGCGCTGGCCTTGCCTTTTGGGGCCTACGCCACGCAGATCAGCAATGCACGGCTATGGCGCAGCGATGACAAGCTGAGGCTGGTGCTCGACCTGAGCGGGCCAGTGCAATACAAGACATTCACCCTGGTTGCGCCTGACCGTTTGATCATCGATGTCAGTGGCTCTCGGCTGACCGGTGATTTCAGTCAACTGGCGCTGGATCGTACGGTGATCAAGTCGATCCGTTCCGGGCATTACGGCCATGGCGACGACACGCGGATCGTGCTGGACCTCACTGCTCCTGTGCAGCTCAACAGCTTTCTGCTCGGGCCGGAAGGCGGGCAGGGCCATCGCCTGGTGCTGGACCTGAGTTCCACCGCCAGCGCGCCGGTGCAGATGGCTGCTGTCGCGCCGCCGCCTCCGGTTCAGGCCCAGGCCACGGATAAGGCTCACCCGAAGCGTGACATCATGGTGGTGGTCGATGCCGGGCATGGCGGCAAGGACCCTGGCGCTGTCGGTTCCCGAGGCGAGCGGGAGAAAGACGTTGTGCTGTCCATCGCCCAATTGCTGGCCAAACGTCTGAAGCGTGAAAAAGGTTTCGATGTGCGGTTGGTGCGCAACGATGACTTCTTCGTGCCTCTGCGCAAGCGCGTGGAGTTTGCCCACAAGTCCAAGGCCGACATGTTTATCTCGGTGCATGCCGATGCTGCGCCGCGCCTGACGGCTTCCGGCGCTTCGGTTTTCGCTCTGTCCGAAGGCGGCGCGACATCGGCGACGGCGCGCTTCATGGCCCAGCGTGAAAACGGCGCAGACCTGCTGGGCGCGACTTCGCTGCTCAACCTCAAGGATAAGGACCCGATGCTGGCTGGCGTGATTCTCGACATGTCGATGAACGCCACCATCGCCGCCAGCCTGCAATTGGGCCATACGGTGCTGGGCAGTCTGGAAGGCATCACCACGCTGCATCAGAAGCGTGTGGAACAGGCGGGTTTCGCGGTGCTCAAGTCACCGGACGTGCCTTCTATCCTGGTGGAGACCGGTTTCATTTCCAATAGCCGCGACAGTCAACGGCTGGTGACGGCGCGCCATCAGCAGGCCGTGGCCGATGGGCTGTTCGAGGGCTTGCAGCGTTACTTCCAGCGCAACCCGCCGCTGGACTCCCACATGGCCTGGGTTCAGGAACAGAAGAAGCAGGCGCAAGCCTGACGCTGTTCAGTGGCAGCCATTCAAGCGACTGCAAGTGATTTTGCTGCGTGTGCCGTCGGAACTGGACACCCGCGTGATGGTGGTCCAGCCGATGCGCTGGATAGTGCCGATCCAGGCATCCCCATTCGAGGCCAGGCCGGTGAAGAAGGTCAGTTGATCGAACCGGCTGTTGGTCTGCGCCCAGCGTTTTTTACCAATCACTTCATAGCCCCGCAAATACGTGGTCGAACCCGCCGTGGCGACGCTGTAGCCATTACCTTGCGCATCGCTGCACGCCAGCAGGGTCGCGCTGCGAGTGCAGGTCGCCATATCCACGCTGGGCCGCGGGCCTGCGGCCATTATTTGCGTGCTGATCAATAACAGTAACGTGAACAAGCCTTTTGAAATGTGTTTCACGCAGACGCCCTTTGTCGAACGGGTTGGCAATTTTGCATCGTTATACTATAACATTGGCGGGTGATTAGAGCTGGCTGCCAAGGTGTCGATAACAGACCCGGTGCAGCCTACATCAACAAGGCGCAAGCCTTGCAACCTGGCCCGAGAATCCTGATGTCGAATCGTCTGCCTGTTACCGTTCTGTCCGGTTTTCTTGGAGCCGGGAAAAGCACTCTGCTCAATTACGTGCTGCGCAATCGCGAGAACCTGCGAGTAGCCGTTATCGTCAACGATATGAGCGAGATCAACATCGATGGCAGCGAAGTTCAGCGCGATGTCAGCCTGAACCGCGCCGAAGAGAAGCTGATCGAGATGAGCAACGGCTGCATCTGCTGCACGTTGCGCGAAGACCTGCTCGAAGAGGTCAGCCGTCTGGCTCAGGACGGGCGCTTCGATTACCTGCTGATCGAATCAACCGGCATTTCCGAACCCTTGCCGGTGGCCGAAACCTTTACCTTCCGCGATGAAGCAGGCAAGAGCCTGGCGGACATGGCGCGCCTGGACACCATGGTGACTGTGGTCGATGGTGTTAATTTCATGCTCGATTATCAGGCTTCCGAAAGCCTGGCGACCCGTGGCGAAACCCTGGGTGAAGACGATGACCGCTCGATTACTGACCTGCTGATCGAGCAGATCGAGTTTGCGGATGTGATCCTGCTCAGCAAGATCGACCTGATCAGTTCCAGCGAACGCGAAGAACTGATGGCCATCCTCAAGCGCCTCAATGCCCATGCCGAGATCGTACCGATGGTCATGGGCCAAGTGCCGCTGTCGACCATCCTCAACACCGGCCGTTTCGACTTCGAGCGTGCTTCCCAGGCACCGGGCTGGCTCAAGGAAATGCGCGGCGAGCACGTGCCGGAAACCGAAGAGTACGGCATCGCCTCCACGGCTTACCGGGCGCGTCGGCCTTTCCATCCAGAACGCTTTTTCAGCTTTATCGACCGGCCATGGACCAACGGCAAACTGCTGCGCTCCAAGGGCTTCTTCTGGCTGGCGAGCAAATACAAGGACGCCGGTAGCTGGTCCCAGGCTGGCGGCCTGATGCGCCATGGCTTTGCCGGGCGCTGGTGGCGTTTCGTGGCGCGGGCGCACTGGCCTCAGGATCAGGAGAACATTACGTCGATCATGGACAACTGGTCGCCTGAAACCGGCGATTGCCGCCAGGAACTGGTTTTCATCGGGCAAAACATCGACTTCGCCCAGCTCACGGCTGAACTGGATGCTTGCCTGCTCACCGATGACGAACTGGCCATGGGCGTAGAAACCTGGCGCTTGCTGCCCGACCCGTTTGGCGACTGGCACGCCGAGGAGGCTGCCTGATGCTCGCGCCGGTCTTGAAGTTCCAGCCCCGCGCCCGTCAGGTGCAGGGCAATACCCCTGAAGTGCTGGGACAGGTGCTGGAGGACGGCGTCAATCTGTCGGTCTGGCAGCGCCAGTTGCCTGCGCATATCGAGGACTTCGGCGCCTTGCTGTTGTCCTTGAACGAGCCGTTGGCGGAATCCATGACCCTGGACGTGCAGGGCGGCGATGTCGAGCCCAATCTGCAAGGCCTGGCCTCGGGCTATGCCGACCTGCAGGGGTATGACGGATTCATCGCGGACGTGTCGTGGCTGGTCAGCGCCTATGCCTGTCTGCTGGGCGCCGAGTGCGTCGGCTTGCGCTTGCGGGCGCTGGACAAGGCCATGTGCCCGCGCTTTCACGTGGATCACGTGCCAGTGCGACTGGTCACCACCTATGCCGGGATAGGCAGCCAGTGGCTCAAGGAAAACGCCATCGACCGCAAGCAGCTTGGTAGCCCGGAAGCGGAACCGCAGGACCCGGATCGAATCCAGCAGATCGATTGCGGCGCAGTGGCCTTGCTCAAGGGCGAGCGCTGGAGCGGCAACGAAGGCCTGGGACTGGTGCATCGTTCGCCACAACTGGAGCGCAACGAGCGTCGCCTGATTCTGACGCTGGACTGGCTGGCTTAATCCGGCGTCAGCCACTTGCCCTTGCTTTGCCCCTCACAAAACGGCTTGAGGTAAAGCGCGTCGCTGGCAATGCCGTAATAGTGGATATTCTCGTGATAGGGCATATTGGCGACCTGTGCGTTGCTGCAGATGCCAAATGCGCCGGCCGGGCAGCTTTGCGAGAAGGTCACTTCTGTTTTCTGACCTGCCAGTTGCGGTTTGCAGAAGCCGTCGCGAAACAGGTCTTTCGGGATATTCAGGTTTTCCTGACAGACTTTGACGTCTAACCTCTCAGCCTGGCTGTGTACCAGACACGCTTGGGCCAATACCTTGCCGGATGTCATTGCCAGCAGCATCAACGCCAATCGAACGGGCAGCCTCAGGGCTCGCATTGTCAGCTTTCCTTCATCATTGTTTGCAAACGACATTCTCCAGAAGCGACCCAGATGCTGCAGAACATCCCGACTCATGTGATCGGTGGCCCGTTGGGTGCCGGCAAGACCAGCCTGATCAAGCACCTGCTGAGCCAGAAACCGGACGATGAGCGCTGGGCGGTGCTGATCAACGAGTTCGGCCAGATTGGTCTGGATGCTGCGCTCCTGAGCGTGGACGCCGATGGTATCGCACTTGGCGAAGTGGCTGGCGGCTGCCTGTGTTGCGTCAACGGCGTGCCGTTTCAGATCGGCCTTGGGCGTCTGCTTCGCAAGGCGCGTCCCGACCGGTTGTTCATCGAACCTTCAGGCCTTGGCCATCCGCTGCAACTCATGGCTCAGTTGCGACAGGCGCCCTGGCTGGGCGTGCTCAGTGTTCAGCCTGGCGTGATGGTGCTGGACGCAATCGCCATGGCGGCAGGCCAGCCGCTACCGGCCACCCAGCAGCAAGCGCTGACGGAGGCGGGGCTAGTGGTGATGAACAAGTCAAAGAGCATCGACGAAGCATCACGTCAGCGGCTGGCTGAGGCATTGCCGGAACATTCGCTGGTCTGGGTCGAGCAAGGGCGGCTTGAGCTGGCTCAACTGCCAGGCTTTTTGGCGCGCGGAGTTGTGGATAACAGCTCTGTGGATAACCTCGTTCTACCCCGAAGCCTCGGGCAATTGCCCGCCGTCTGGGCTGATCCGGGCGAGCCGATTTGCCTGAGCCAGGAGAGCCCGGATGGCTGGAGCATTGGCTGGCGCTGGCATCCTTCCCGGCAGTTTGATCGGGTAGCGCTGCGGCAATGGCTGGAAAGCCTCGCCTGGCGGCGTGCGAAGATGGTTATCCACAGCCCCGAAGGCTGGTTTTCAGCCAATGGGCTGAAGGGCTCGGGCCTTGAATGGCAAGGCAGCGAGTGGCGGCAGGATTCGCGTCTGGAACTGATCTTCCAGACGCCGCAGGACAGCGTCACGCTGCAAGCGCAACTGGCTCACTGCTTGCGTTGCTGATGAGTCTCGCGCCACTTGTTCATTTCGATGATTTCGGCGCTAGGTGGTGGCGTTTTAATTTCAAACGGGTAGGGTGCGAGTTCGATCTGCGCCGAATGGGCACCGAACATGGTGATAGTGCCCGGATGACGCTGTTCGCCGGTGACCGTGAACTCGAAGCCATAGATGCGTGCCAGACGCCTGTGGCCCTGAGCATCGCGGACCAAGGCCAGGCGGCGCAGGGCGACATTGCCGTCCAGCAGTTCCAGATCGAGCCGGGCGCAATGCTGTTTGACGCGCTCCAGCGCTCGCTCGCGCAGACCGTGGGCATGCCACAACCAGGCTGCCGCACTTGCGAACAGCATCAGCACGAAAATGTTTCCCAGGGTCAGCATGGCAGAGTGCTCCTACGCAGGAGTCTTCAGCTTAACTGCCCAAAGTGATTTACAGCCATACTGCGCGACTTAAATTTCTTATTACTGCATTTGCATCGTGTTCAGGATCTTCCCATGAAACGTACACCCCACTTGCTCGCCATCCAGTCTCACGTGGTTTTCGGCCACGCAGGCAACGGCGCAGCGGTGTTCCCCATGCAGCGTATCGGGGTCAATGTCTGGCCGCTCAACACGGTTCAGTTCTCCAACCACACCCAATACAAGCAATGGACTGGCGAAGTGCTGGCTCCGCAGCAGATCCCGGCACTGATCGAAGGTATTGCGGCGATTGGTGAGTTGGGTAACTGCGATGCCGTGCTTTCCGGTTACCTGGGCAGCGCGGCGCAGGGTCGGGCGATTCTGACGGGTGTGGCGCGTATCAAATCGGCCAACCCCAAGGCGTTGTACTTGTGCGACCCGGTGATGGGGCATCCCGAGAAGGGTTGCATCGTCCCGGCTGAGGTCAGTGATTTCCTGCTGGAAGAAGCGGCGGCAGTGGCGGACTTCATGTGCCCGAACCAGCTGGAGCTGGACAGCTTTTCCGGTCGCAAGCCTGAATCCCTGCTCGATTGCCTGGCCATGGCGCGGGCGTTACTGGCACGAGGCCCCAAGGCTGTACTGGTCAAGCATCTGGATTACCCCGGCAAGGCGGCGGATGGTTTTGAAATGCTGCTGGTGACCGCCGATGCCAGCTGGCACCTGCGTCGTCCGCTGCTGGCCTTTCCGCGTCAGCCGGTGGGTGTGGGTGATCTGACATCCGGCTTGTTCCTGGCGCGGGTATTGTTGGGTGACGATCTGGTGGCGGCTTTCGAGTTCACGGCTGCGGCAGTGCATGAAGTGCTGCTGGAAACCCAGGCCTGTGGCAGCTATGAGCTGGAGCTGGTACGGGCTCAGGACCGGATTGCCCATCCGCGGGTGCGGTTTGAGGCGGTGCGGTTGTAATGCTCTTAGCGAATGAATTCCCATAGTGGGAATTCATTCGCGAACAACGTATTACAGGGATTCTTCCTTGATTTCCTGATAACGCTTTTCCAGTTCCTGGCGAATCTGGCGGCGTTGCTGGGCCTGGATGAAGCGGCGTTTGCCTTCGGCGGTTTCAGGCTCCAGCGGCGGGACGCTGGCCGGTTTGCGGTTGTCGTCCACTGCGACCATGGTGAAGAAGCAACTGTTGCTGTGGCGCACCGAGCGCTCGCGGATGTTCTCGGTCACGACCTTGATCCCGACCTCCATCGAGGTATTGCCGGTGTAGTTCACCGAGGCCAGGAAGGTCACCAGTTCACCGACGTGAACCGGCTCGCGGAAAATCACCTGGTCCACGGACAGCGTCACCACGTAACGACCGGCATAACGGCTGGCGCAGGCGTAAGCGACTTCATCCAGGTACTTTAGCAACGTACCGCCATGCACATTGCCAGAGAAGTTGGCCATGTCCGGGGTCATCAATACAGTCATCGACAGCTGGGCGTTTCCGGGTTCCATAGCGTACTCACACGGTCAAGGTCATCATGAGTGGCGCCTTATGCTGGCGCTCACGAGGGTGGTTCAACTACCTGCAACAGACAGTTATCGGGACGCTGGCGGAGTGAATGCCGTCACGCTTGAGGTCTATCTGTTTCCATATATTGCACCGGCTTTCTCTCGACGGGTGCAGTGTTACTCTCCCAAAACCCGTGGATCGGGTTTTTTCTTACGCTTTTCGTAGCGTTTTATTGATGCAGCTTCCGACTTTTCAGCTTCGCTGGCTATTCGGGAGCTTCAGGCATCATTTATCAATAAGGAGCCACACCCATGCATGCCGTCAATTTTATCCAGGATTTGGCAGTGATCATGCTGGTGGCGGGTGTGGTGACCATTCTCTTCCATCGCCTCAAGCAGCCGGTGGTACTGGGCTATATCGTTGCGGGCTTCATCATTGGTCCGCATACGCCGCCAGTCGGGCTGATCCATGACGAAGACACCATCAAGACCCTCGCAGAGCTTGGGGTGATCTTCCTGATGTTCTGCCTGGGGCTGGAGTTCAGCCTGCGCAAGCTGTTCAAGGTCGGAGCCACGGCGTTCATCGCGGCCTTTCTCGAAATTGCCCTGATGATCTGGATCGGCTACGAAATCGGCCAGTTCTTTGGCTGGAAAACCATGGACTCGCTGTTCTTGGGTGCGATCCTGGCCATTTCCTCGACCACCATCATCGTCAAGGCCCTCAACGACCTGAAGATGAAGAACCAGCACTTTGCCCAGCTGATCTTCGGGGTGCTGATCGTCGAAGACATCCTGGGTATCGGCATCATCGCTCTGCTGTCGGGGATCGCGGTCAGTGGCTCGGTGAGTTCCGGCGAAGTCTTCTCCACGGTCGGCAAACTGTCCTTGTTCATGATCGTGGCGCTGGTGATCGGTATTCTGCTGGTGCCGCGCCTGCTGTCTTATGTCGCGAAGTTTGAAAGCAACGAAATGTTGCTGGTGACGGTGCTGGGCCTGTGCTTCGGTTTCTGCCTGCTGGTGGTGAAGCTGGAATACAGCATGGTGCTGGGAGCATTCCTGATTGGCGCGATCATGGCCGAGTCTCGTCAACTGGTGAAAATCGAGCACCTGATCGAGCCTATTCGCGACATGTTCAGCGCCATCTTCTTCGTCGCCATTGGCCTGATGATCGACCCCAAAGTCCTGCTGGAATATGCCTGGCCCATCGCGGTTATTACCGTTGCCGTGGTGCTGGGCAAGATGCTGTCCTGCGGGCTTGGGGCTTTCATTGCCGGTAACGATGGGCGGACCTCGCTGCGCGTCGGCATGGGGCTGTCACAGATTGGCGAGTTTTCCTTCATCATCGCGGCGCTGGGCATGACCTTGCAGGTTACCAGCGATTTTCTCTACCCCGTGGCGGTGGCGGTTTCTGCCATTACCACGCTGCTGACTCCCTACCTGATTCGCGCTGCCGACCCGCTGTCGCTGCAACTGGCGTCCATCGTGCCCGGTCGCGTGGCGCGGGTGTTCAACATGTATGGCGAATGGCTGCGCAGCATCCAGCCTCAAGGGCAGGGCGCTGTGCTGGCGTCGATGATCCGGCGGATACTGCTGCAAGTCGGGGTCAACCTGGCGCTGGTGATAGCGATCTTCTTCAGCGGGGGTTATTTCGCCGGACGTATCGGCGCTTACATGAGTGAGTGGGTCAGCGATGTGGGCCAGCAGAAGGCCTGGATCTGCGGGGCAGCATTGTTGCTGTCGCTACCGTTCCTGATCGCGGCGTACCGCAAGCTCAAGGCGCTGTCGATGCTGCTGGCCGAGATGGGCGTGAAGCCGGAAATGGCCGGTCGTCATACCGTACGGGTCCGCAAGGTGGTGGCTGAGGTGATCCCACTGCTGTCGCTGGTGGTGATCTTCATTCTGCTGGCGGTCCTGTCGGCGAGCATTCTGCCGACAAGCGAGTTGTTACTGGTGATCGTGCTGATTGCGGCGGTGGTTGCAGCATTGCTGTGGCGCTGGTTCATCCGCGTGCATACGCGGATGCAGATTGCCCTGCTGGAAACCCTGGGCAACAACAATCAGGAGTCGTCCGGGCATTGAGCCCGGCGATACCTGTGTGCGGGGTGTCTTAGGCTTTGTACGAAAAGTGGCTGCGCTCGGTGATGCTGCGTTAAAAACAGGCTCGTGCGCGAGTCCGATCGGAATGCTCATTTACAACACGTAAAGTCGAGCGCGACTCCGACCGTTCCTCGCCTGTTTTTGCCTTGCCTGACCTTCGCTCGCCGACTTTTCGTACAGAGCCTAGCTTTCCAGCCAGACGTCCCGTGCCCAGTGCCAGACAGATTCCCAGTTCTCTTCGGTCACCAGCTCTTCTTCGCCGGACCACAGCACGACGGTGCCATCTTCTTCGACGCAGTAATAATCGTCGCCGTCCTGGCAGATCGGGATCAGTTCACGAGGCACACCCAAGTCCCAGGCAGTCGCGGCGACATCCGGCAGATAGGTGTGTGACTGAGGGTCGGTAACGGTGACTGGCTCAAGGCTGCCATACACGACGTCGCTGACGGTCAGAAGGAATTCCTTGAAGACGTAAGGGATATTGATAAACAGCTGTTCTTCGATCTCGACGAGCTGGTCTTCATCAGGCAGTTCGAGGGGAACCGGAACCGGCTCGTTTTGTTCACGCAATTGTTCGATGACTTCTTCCACGACATGGGTCCTCTAAGCTTGATGGCGCGGGTTATACAGTAGCCTAAAGCTTTTCTCAAAATAACTACCCGATCGGATAGGCTCTGTACGAAAAATCCTGGCCTGCCTGCTTTCAATTCATATCAAGCGTCGGACCTTTCAGACTTGCATTTGTTAGCAGCAGGCGACCAAAAATAAAAAACCCCGGAACAAGTCCGGGGTTCGGTGCTGCTGGGTGTGCCTGGGAATCAGCCGTTCTGGCGAATACCGGCAACCAGCCATGGTTGGTTGTCGCCCTGGGCGCGTTCCATGTTCCAGCTTTCGCTGAACACTTCGCCCTGGTCAAAGCGCGAAGTCTTGGAGACGCCGGAGAAGGTCAGGGTCGCGATGGTCTTGTCGGCACGATCATCCACACCTTCCAGCTGGACGCTCAGGTTGTCGATGTAGGTCGACTGGAAACCGTCGCCCAGATCGGCACGTTCCTTTTTCAGGAATTGCAGCATCTGTGGCGTCACGAACTCGGCGATCTTGTCCATTTCGTTCGCATCCCAGTGCTGCTGCAGCGACTGGAAGTGGCTGCGGGCGGCTTCCAGGAAGCGCTCTTCGTTGAACCAGGCCGGAGCGTTGATGACCGGAGCCGCAGGAGCCGACGAAGCGCCACCGAAGATCGAGTTTTGCGCAGGCTGGCTGGTTTCACGCTGGTAAGGAGCACCGGCACCGGCCATTTTCGGCTGTTGCTGCTGACGACGACGTGCAATGAAGCGGAAGATCAGGAAGGCGATGAGGCCCATGATCAGGATGTCGAAGATCTGCAGGCCGTTGAAGCCGTCACCCATGAACATTGCAGCCAGCAGGCCACCGGCAGCGATACCGGCCAATGGGCCCAACCAGCGCGAAGCGCCACTGGCAGCGGCAGCCGGACGACCGGCAGCGTTAGGAGCAGCAGCCGGAGTGGCCGGAGCGGCCTGGCGTGCCTGGTGCGACGGTGCCGAGCCCATGCTCTTGCCACCACCGAAACGTGCGGCGTTCACATCCAGACTCATGGTGAGTCCGATGCACAGCGCCAGAGCCATGCTTAGAAAACGTTGCATAAGGGTATTCCCGTTGTATGAATGCATGCGCGCCATGTTGCACAGGAGGGCAGTCGCTGGCTAGTGCGTTAATGTTTCGGACTTTTGCATAGGTCCTTAAGACCTGTCTATTTGGGCGGTAGGCGGAGAAACAAAACGCTGTGGGAATTTTCTTTGTCCGCCGCCGTAGGAGCGAATTCATTCGCGAATGAATTCGCTCCTACGGAGTCCGGTCAGATCGGCACCAGCTTCGCATAACCCATCATCAGCCACTTGCTGCCTTCGGAGAAGTTGACCTGCACCCTGGCCTGGGCGCCGGAGCCCTCGAAGTTCAGGATCACGCCTTCACCAAATACGGCGTGCTGTACGTGCTGGCCCAGCGTGAACTGGGTTTCGGGGATGCCGGTGCCCGTGAACAGGCTGCTGTTGCTGACTTTCTGGGTGCCACCGAAAGGACGACTGACGCTATTGGACAGGCGCACTTCCTGGATCAGCGTCGGCGGAATCTCGCGAACGAAGCGCGACACCTTGTTATAGGTTTCGCTGCCATACAGGCGACGGGTTTCTGCATAGGTCATCACCAGTTGTTGCATGGCGCGGGTGATGCCGACGTAAGCCAGACGGCGTTCTTCTTCCAGACGGCCGGGCTCTTCCAGGCTCATCTTGTGCGGGAACAGCCCTTCTTCCATTCCCACCAGAAACACGTAAGGGAATTCCAGGCCCTTGGCGCTGTGCAGGGTCATGAGCTGAATGCTGTCTTCGTGCTCCTGAGCCTGTGTGTCGCCAGCTTCCAGCGACGCATGGCCGAGGAAAGCTGCCAACGGGGTCAGCTCTTCGTCATCTTCATTGTTCTCGAAGTTGCGCGCAGCGCTGACCAGTTCCTCAAGGTTTTCCACCCGGGCCTGACCTTTTTCACCTTTTTCCTGCTGGTGATAAGTGATCAGCCCCGATTGCTCGATGACGGTCTGGGTCATCAGGTGCAAGGGCATTTCCATGACCTTGGCCGAGAGGTTTTCGATCAGTTCCATGAACACGTTCAAGGCACCGGCAGCGCGGCCGGTCAGGCCTTTGTTGGCCACCAGCTGACGCATCGCTTCCCACATGGAAATGTCGGTGTGGCGTGCATGCTCGCGAATCGCCTCGACCGTCTTCTCGCCAATGCCCCGTGCGGGGACGTTGATGACCCGCTCCAGCGCGGCATCGTTGCCACGGCCTTCCAGCAGGCGCAGATACGCCATGGCGTTCTTGATCTCGGCGCGCTCGAAGAATCGCTGGCCGCCGTAGATGCGGTAAGGAATGCGCTCGCGCAGCAAGGCTTCTTCCAGCACCCGCGACTGGGCGTTGGAGCGATACAGAATGGCAATGTCGTTACGCGACAGGCCGGTCTTCAAGGCGCTTTCAATGGTTTCGACCACGTAGCGCGCTTCGTCGTGTTCGTTGAAGGCGGCATACAGGTTGATCAGGTCGCCATCGCCCACATCGGTCCACAGCTCTTTGCCCAGGCGACCGCTGTTATTGACGATCAGGCCGTTGGCAGCCTTGAGAATGCTCGCCGTCGAGCGGTAGTTCTGTTCAAGGCGGATGACTTCGGTATCCGGGAAGTCCGACGAATACTGATGAATGTTCTCGATCTTCGCGCCACGCCAGCCATAGATGGACTGGTCGTCATCGCCCACCACCATCAGGCTGTCGCCGCCCTGGGCCAGCAGCCGCAACCAGGCGTACTGCACGGCGTTGGTGTCCTGGAACTCGTCCACCAGCACATGGCGGAAGCGCCGCTGATAATGCGCCAGCAGGCCCGGATGATCGCGCCACAGGTCCAGCGCGCGCAGCAGCAGTTCGGAGAAGTCGATGACGCCGGCGCGCTGGCAGGCGACTTCATAAGCTTCGTAGATCGACTTCATGGTGCCCAGGAACAGATCGCCGCTGGCCTGGATATGTTTGGGGCGCAGGCCTTCGTCTTTCTGGCCGTTGATGAACCACTGGGCCTGACGTGCAGGCCAGCGCTGTTCGTCCAGCCCCAGCTCGCGGATCACGCGCTTGACCAGACGTTGCTGGTCGTCGCTGTCCAGAATCTGGAACGTCTGCACCAGCCCTGCTTCCTGCCAGTGAGCTCGCAGCAGGCGATGCGCCAGCCCGTGGAAGGTGCCGACCCACATGCCTGCCGGGCTGATGCCCATCAGTTGCTCGATGCGATGACGCATCTCGGCTGCGGCCTTGTTGGTGAACGTCACCGACAGGACCGAATGCGGGGAGGCTTGCTCGACCTGCATCAGCCATGCGATGCGATGCACCAGCACACGGGTTTTACCGGAACCAGCGCCGGCCAGGACCAACTGACGACCCAGAGAGGCAGCTACGGCCTGACGCTGGGCATCGTTGAGGGAATTCAAAAGGAGAGAGAGATCATCGCGCATCGACGCATTCTAGGGTGCTGCGCCATGGCGGGCAAACCATGCTTTGTCATGGGTAATAAAAAGTCGTCGATGCTGACGATCGGTCATGTGCGACGGCGAATGGCGTCCCTTGTGTCGAAGTTGTGCAGAACAGCGCTGAAAGTCACAGTTTTATGATGGCGGCAGTTTGGTCTAGCCCAGCGCTTGTGTATGCTCGGCACATGCCAAGGTCTTATCAAATACAAGAACCCCGCCATGCCTTTCAGCTTCAGTGCCCACGATGCTTCTGACACCAGCCGGCGGGCCATTCGCAAGAAGTTCGCGACCCGGTTGAGGGTCGAGCGTACGCGCATGCTTTATCAGGGTTCATTGCTGCCGACCCTGTTCATGTTCATCAGTGGTCTGGTCTGCGCATGGCTGCTCTGGAGTCCTGAACGCTACGTGCTGGTCAGTATCTGGCTGGTCTGGCTGGCGGTACTTGTGGGCTTGCGTGTCATTCAGGTTGCAGCGTTCCGGGCGGCATCTCCCGAGCGTCAGGCGCAACCGGTCTGGCGGCGAATGTTTCTGCTCGGCGCGGTGGTCAGCGGTCTGACTCTGGCCTGTGCGGCCATGGCCCTGGTGCCCGTGACCAGTTTCGAACAGCAGGCCTGGGTGTTCGGCATGATCGGCGGCGCAACGCTGTGCGCCAGCGTGGCCTATGCCGTCAGCCTCACGGCGTTTCTCACCTTCAGCCTGTCGTGTCTGTTACCTCCCATCGCCTATCTGTTTATGGGCGGCGACGTGCCTTTGCGTGGCTGGGGCTGGCTGGGTCTGATTCTGTTGTTTGCCCTGATTGTGGTGGCCTGGCAGATCAATCGCCTGATACTGCGCAGCCTGTTGCAGCGTTTTCAGAACCAGGCCCTGATCGAGCATTTGCAGCAGGCACAGGCCAAGGGCGATGAACTCAATGAAATTCTGGGCCGGGAGGTCGAGCAGCGTCGTCAGGCCGAGCACAGTCTGCGCGAGGCTCAGGCCGGTCTTGAGGAGCGTGTTGCGCAGCGTACCCTGGAGCTTGAGGCCGCCAATCTGGCCTTGAGCAAAAGCCCGCCGCGTCTGGCCGAGAAGGTTTTCGATGCGGTCAGCGAAAGCATCATGATTTTCGACCCGCAGTACCGGATTCTCACCATCAATCAGGCGTTCTCCAGGCTCACGGGCTATACGCCTGAAGACGTTGTGGGACGTCAGGTCATGGATATCGCCAGCAGCCTTGATGCCCGCCGTCACTTCCAGGCCATTCACCACGCCCTGGAGCAGACCGGAAGCTGGCAGGGCGAACTGGTTGAGGCGCGCAAGAACGGCGAGTTGTACCCGCAATGGCTCCAAATGACGGTCGTGCGCGATATTGCAGGCAATGTCAGCCATATTGTCGGCTTCTTTACGGATCTATCGGCCAATCGCGAATCTGAAGAGCGTATGCGCTACCTCACGCATTTCGATGAGTTGACCGGTCTGGCCAATCGCTCGCAATTCAAGGAACGCCTGCGCGAAGCGAATCAGCGGGTGCGCCAGGGCGGAAGAAGCCTGGCGCTGCTGCATATCAATCTGGATCGTTTCAAGCTGCTCAACGAGAGCCTGGGCCATGAAGTCGCCGATCAGTTGCTCAAGCATGTTGCCCGCCGCCTGATCAGCGCCATGCCGGAGGCGGACACCATTGCGCGTCTGTCCGGCGATGAATTTGCCGTGCTGTTCGATGCCTATGCCAACCTTTCCAGTCTGGCGCGGGTCACCAGCCGCCTGTTGAGCAAGCTGCGCACGCCGTTGTCTGTGGCGGGCAATGAACTTGTGATCAGTGCTTCGGTGGGTATCAGCCTGCTGCCGGACTCTGCCCGTGAAGTTTCGGCACTGGTGAGTCAGGCCAATATGGCGATGCAGCATGCCAAGCATCTGGGCGGTAACAACTTCCAGTTCTTCACCGAAAGCCTGCGGGCCAGCACCCTGGAGCGCCTGCAACTGGAAATCCAGCTGCGCAAAGCCATTGAAGATCACCAGCTACAAGTGTTCTATCAACCCAAGATGCTGTTGGAAAATGGTCGTCTGGATGCGGCCGAAGCACTGGTGCGCTGGCGTCATCCGACACGGGGCATGGTGCCGCCGGGCGAGTTCATTGGTCTGGCCGAAGAAACCGGCCTGATTGCCGACATCGGTGAGTTCGTGCTGCGCCAGGCCTGCTGGCAGGCTTGTGAGTGGCAGCGTCAGGGCTTTGAGCCTATCCGGGTGTCGGTCAATCTGTCAGTGCACCAGTTGCGACAGGGCAAACTGGTCAGTCTGGTGCGGCAGGTCCTGGACGAGACGGGGCTGGCGCCGCATTTGCTGGAGTTGGAGCTGACCGAAAGCCAGTTGCTCGACAGTGTCGAACACATCATCGCGACCTTTCAGCAGTTGCGTGAGCTGGGCGTCAAACTGGCCATCGACGACTTTGGCACCGGCTACTCTTCATTGAGTTATCTCAAACGCTTCCCTGTGGACTACGTAAAGATTGATCAAGCGTTTATTCGTGGCCTCGATGACGGCACGGAAGATGCGGCAATCACCCAGGCGATCATCGCCATGGCTCACAGCCTGGGGCTCAAGGTCGTGGCCGAAGGTGTGGAAAACGAGAAACAACTGGAGTTTCTGAAGGCGCAGGGTTGCGATGAAGTTCAGGGCTATCTGATCAGTCGACCGCTCGAAGCGTCGATGATGGAGGGTATGTTGAGCCTGGCCCGGCAATAGTGGCAGCGTTCCAAAATGTAGGATTATTCCCACAAAAAAGGAAGATTTGTCATTCAGTGGCTTGTGTATGACGTTCAGGGCTCGTTTAACTGGGCGGCTCGCAGGTCATGTAGTATAACTACAAGAAAGCTACAACCCGCCCACCGCATCATTAGCGAGTCTGCCTCTTGAATCTGCTGCAACACATCGCCCAGTCACGTAATCTGCTGCGCAAGTCGGAGCTCAAGGTAGCCGACCATGTGCTGCTTGACCCTGCGGCCGTGATGCACAGTTCCATGGCTGACCTGGCCCATAGCGTCGGGATCAGTGAGCCCACCATCGTGCGCTTCTGTCGCGCCATCGGCTGTACGGGCTTTCAGGACCTCAAGCTCAAGCTGGCGCAGAGCCTTGCCGCCGGAGCGAGTTTCGGCCAGTTCGCGATTCACGAAGACGATTCGGTTGCCGATTACAGCCTGAAGATTTTCGACACCACCCTGCACACTTTGATGGAAGTGCGTGAAAACCTCGATCCCCATGCCTTGCAACTGGCCGTGACCGCCATGGCGGGCGCCAATCGTGTGGAGTTCTATGGTTTCGGTGCGTCGGGTGCGGTAGCGGCCGATGCCCAGCACAAGTTCTTCCGTCTGTTGTTGAGTGCCGCTGCCTACTCCGACCCGCACATGCAGGCCATGTCGGCAGTGACCTTGAAGCCAACCGACGTCGCGGTGTGCATTTCCCAGTCCGGTCGCTCCAAGGATCTGCTGATTTCGGCGAATCTGGTTCGCGAAAGCGGCGCCACACTCATCACGCTTTGCCCCAGCCAGACGCCTTTGGCCGAGCTGTCGTCGGTCAATCTGGCCATCGACGTGCATGAAGACACCGAAATCTACACGCCGCTGACTTCGCGTATCGCGCATCTGGTAGTCATCGATGTGCTGGCGATGGGTGTTGCCATGGCTCGCGGCCCGAGCCTGGTCAACCACCTCAAGAGCGTCAAGCGCAGTCTGCGCAGCCTGCGGTTGTCCCCCAAGTCGGTAAAAGCCCACGAGGACTGAAGGTCGCCAACCTTCATCAACTTGTCATGCATTCGCCGTCTGAGCGTCATGCCCCGGCGTCACTCTGTACTCCCGCAACGTACTGGGAGACAGGACATGGCTCGGCATTACGATGACTTACCCAACAGCACCGTCAAGACTCGTCGTCAGCAGGAAGACCAGCGCCGAATGGAGTTTCGTCGTGCGATTGAAAGCTACTGCGAGGCGCGGCAGCTCAATCAGGACCTCTGTGATTACATGGACAGCATGACCGGCAACCACTGGCAGGCTAGCCAGCCGTCCGCGGACGCCCGTCGAAGCGTTCGACAAGCTGGCTGATCTGCGCACGTTCGGTGCGGATGAACGCAAGGAATGCGTGAGCCACGGGAGACAGGCGTTTATCCCTGGCTTGTACCACGCACCAGCTGCGATAAAGCGGCAACTCGGCCACTGGCAGCTCTTTGAGGGTGCCGGTGGCGAGCTCCGCGCAGACGGCGTGACGGGTGAGCAGCGCCACTCCAAGTCCTGCCACCACGCATTCGCGCTGCGCTTCGCTGGATGACACTTCCTGTGTCTGGGTGAAATGCACGCGCTTTTCCTTGAAGTATTCCTCACAGGCCCTTCGGGTCCCCGAACCCGATTCGCGAATCAGCAGCGGCCAGGGCTCCAGGTCTTTGAGGCTCAGTTGTTCCTGCTCGCAAAGCGGATGGCTGGCCGGCGCCACGGCCACAATCGGGTTATTGAGAAACGGCAGGAACTCCAGTCCCATGTCCTGCGGCACCATGGACATCACCACCAGATCGTCGCGGTTGTCCGACAGGCGCCTGATGACCATGGCGCGGTTGACCACGGTCAGGTTGAGGATGACCTCGGGATGCTGGCGCTTGAAGGCTGCGAACAGGTGCGGAATGAAATATTTGCAGCTCGACTCGATTGCCAGTTTCAACTGACCCTGCAATGAGCCCTGCATGTCGGAAAGCTGCATATCCAGGCTTTCCAGGCGACCGAAGATGTCACGGCTGGCCAGTTGCAGCGCTTCGGCGGCTTCGGTCAGGTAGAGTTTTTTGCCGACATACTCGAAAAGCGGCTGGCCGATCAGCTCTTCAAGCTGGCGGATCTGCAGGCTGACGGCTGGCTGCGTCAGGGACATTTCCTCGGCGGCGCGGCTGTAGGAGCGCAGATCGCACACTTCATTGAAAATTCGCAACTGACGCAATGTCATACGCATCAATGACTTACGCATCTTCAACAACTCCTGCCAATGGCTGAAGTACTGACTATAAGCTTTTACTTATGCCTATCCCAATTTTTACTCATTTTTATTAATCGCTGATCAGGAATAGGGTGTGCCTGCGTCATTCAGCCACATACGCAGTTACAAAAAGACAAGTAACTACACTGCGTATGCGGCCCTGCGCCGACCGGCTCTGCCGGTTCGATTGTCCTTATGGTCGAGGAAGTGCCAGTGATAACAAAAATCCTGATCGCCAACCGTGGAGAGATTGCCGTCCGCATCGTGCGCGCATGCGCCGAAATGGGCATCCGCTCGGTTGCGATCTTTTCGGACGCCGACCGGCATGCCTTGCATGTCAAACGTGCCGACGAAGCCTATAGCATTGGCGCTGAACCTCTCGCCGGTTACCTGAACCCGCGCAAGCTGGTGAACCTGGCAGTGGAAACCGGATGCGATGCACTGCATCCCGGTTACGGCTTCCTCTCGGAAAACGCCGAACTGGCGGAAATCTGCGCAGAGCGCGGCGTGAAGTTCATCGGCCCGTCCGCAGAAGTCATTCGCCGCATGGGCGACAAGACCGAAGCGCGCCGCAGCATGATAAAGGCCGGTGTGCCGGTCACGCCGGGCACAGAGGGCAACGTTGCGGATATTCATGAAGCACTGATCGAAGGCGACCGTATCGGTTACCCGGTGATGCTCAAGGCAACTTCCGGTGGCGGGGGGCGCGGCATTCGTCGCTGTAACAGCCGCGAAGAACTGGAGCAGGCGTTCCCGCGAGTGATCTCCGAGGCTACCAAGGCCTTCGGCTCGGCGGAAGTCTTCCTGGAAAAATGCATCGTCAATCCCAAACACATCGAGGCGCAGATCCTCGGTGACAGCTTCGGCAATGTGGTGCACCTGTTCGAGCGTGACTGCTCCATCCAGCGCCGTAACCAGAAACTGATCGAAATCGCACCCAGCCCGCAACTGACACCTGAACAGCGCGCCTATATCGGCGACCTGTCGGTGCGTGCCGCCAAGGCCGTGGGTTACGAGAATGCCGGGACCGTGGAGTTCCTGCTCGCTGATGGCGAGGTGTATTTCATGGAGATGAATACCCGGGTTCAGGTTGAGCACACGATCACCGAAGAGATCACCGGCATCGACATCGTGCGCGAGCAGATTCGCATTGCGTCCGGCCAGCCGCTGTCGATCAAGCAGGAAGACATCATTCATCGCGGTTTTGCCCTGCAATTCCGGATCAATGCCGAAGACCCGAAGAACAACTTCCTGCCCAGCTTCGGCAAGATCACCCGTTATTACGCGCCCGGCGGGCCGGGTGTGCGGACCGATACGGCGATTTATACCGGCTACACGATCCCGCCGTTCTACGACTCCATGTGCCTGAAACTGATTGTCTGGGCGCTGACCTGGGAAGAGGCGATGGACCGCGGCCTGCGAGCGCTGGACGACATGCGCCTGCAGGGCGTGAAGACCACGGCAGCTTATTACCAGGAAATCCTGCGCAACCCGGAATTCCGCAGCGGCCAGTTCAATACCAGCTTCGTTGAAAGCCACCCTGAACTGACCAATTACTCGATCAAGCGCAAACCCGAAGAGTTGGCCCTGGCCATCGCCGCCGCCATTGCCGCCCACGCAGGGTTGTAAAAGTTTGAGCGGTAAGCAGTGAGCTTCAAGCTGCAAGTGACAAGCTACAAGCAAAGGCGAATCGGCTTTTTCTTGCGGCTTTCAGCTTGCCACTTGCAGCTTGAGGCTTGCCCCTCCTGAGGAGCTCCGAAAATGCCTAAGAAAATCTTTGTCACCGACACCATCCTGCGCGACGCACACCAATCGTTGCTGGCGACCCGCATGCGTACCGAAGACATGCTGCCGATCTGCGACAAGCTCGACAAGGTCGGCTACTGGTCGCTGGAAGTGTGGGGCGGTGCGACGTTTGATGCCTGTGTACGGTTTCTGAAGGAAGACCCGTGGGAGCGCCTGCGCCAGTTGCGTTTGGCCTTGCCCAACACCCGTCTGCAAATGTTGCTGCGCGGTCAGAACCTGCTGGGCTATCGCCATTACAGCGATGACGTGGTGAAGGCGTTTGTCGCCAAGGCGGCGGAAAACGGTATCGATGTGTTCCGTATCTTCGACGCCATGAACGATGTGCGCAACCTGAAGGTCGCCATCGAAGCAGTGAAAGCGGCGGGCAAACATGCCCAGGGCACCATCGCCTATACCACCAGCCCGGTGCATACCATCAGCGCCTTCGTGGAACAGGCCAGGCAGATGGAAGCCATGGGTTGCGACTCGGTGGCGATCAAGGACATGGCCGGTCTGCTGACGCCTTTTGCCACTGGCGAACTGGTCAAGGCATTGAAGGCCGAGCAATCGCTGCCGGTCTTTATCCACTCCCATGACACCGCGGGTCTGGCAGCCATGTGTCAGCTCAAGGCCGTTGAAAACGGTGCCGACCATATCGACACGGCTATCTCCAGCTTCGCCTGGGGCACCAGCCATCCGGGCACCGAATCCATGGTTGCGGCCCTCAAGGGCAGCGAGTTCGACACCGGCCTGGATCTGGAACTGCTGCAGGAAATCGGCCTGTACTTCTATGCCGTGCGCAAGAAGTACCACCAGTTCGAGAGCGAGTTCACGGCGGTCGACACCCGCGTGCAGGTCAATCAGGTGCCGGGCGGGATGATTTCCAACCTGGCCAACCAACTCAAGGAGCAGGGCGCGCTCAACCGTATGGGCGAAGTGCTGGCCGAGATTCCACGGGTCCGCAAGGATCTGGGTTATCCACCTCTGGTGACGCCGACTTCACAGATCGTTGGCACCCAGGCGTTTTTCAACGTGCTGGCGGGCGAGCGCTACAAGACCATCACCAACGAAGTGAAGCTGTACCTGCAAGGCGGTTACGGCAAGGCGCCGGGTGAAGTGGACGCCAGGCTGCGTCGTCAGGCCATCGGCAACGAAGACTTGATCGATGTGCGCCCCGCCGACCTGCTCAAGCCGGAAATGACCAAGCTGCGTGGCGAAGTCGGTGAACTCGCGCAATCCGAAGAAGACGTGCTGACTTACGCCATGTTCCCGGACATTGGCCGCAAGTTCCTCGAGGAGCGCGCAGCGGGCACCCTGAAACCTGAAGAGCTGTTGCCGATTCCGGAAGCGGGCAGTGTGGGCAAGGTGGGCGGCGAAGGTGTGCCGACCGAGTTCGTGATCGACGTTCACGGCGAAACCTACCGTGTGGATATCACTGGCGTCGGCGTCAAGGCCGAGGGCAAGCGTCACTTCTACCTGTCCATCGACGGCATGCCGGAAGAAGTGGTGTTCGAGCCGCTCAACGAATTCGTCGGAGGCGGTGCCAGCAAGCGCAAACAGGCCCATGCACCGGGCCATGTCAGCACCACCATGCCCGGCAACATCGTCGATGTGCTGGTCAAGGAAGGCGACACCGTCAAGGCCGGTCAGGCCGTGCTGATCACCGAAGCGATGAAAATGGAAACCGAAGTCCAGGCCTCCATCGCCGGCAAGGTGGTTGCCATTCATGTCGCCAAAGGCGATCGGGTCAACCCTGGCGAGATCTTGGTCGAGATCGAATGACAGCAACGCCGTAGGAGCGAATCGGGCGGCGCTCCGCTCATTCGCGAAATTCGCGGATAAATCCTACCTAAACAGTTTTCCTCGGGGGAGCACACGTGGCTCCCCTTTTTTATTTCCCGGTCATCCGCGAAACGCTTCCAGCCCCTTAACCTGCTGCCCGTCCTTAAAGTTATCCACAGCCAGCCAGGCCTCGAAAGCCTTTTGCAGCTCGGGCCATTCGTTGTCGATGATCGAATACCAGGCGGTATCGCGGTTCACATCCTTGGTCACCATATGCTGGCGAAAGAGCCCTTCGTAGCTGAAGCCGAAGCGATCTGCCGCACGCCGGGAGCGGGCGTTGTTGGCGTTGCATTTCCACTCCAGCCGACGGTTGCCCAGAGCAAAGGCTTCCCGGGCCAGCAAGTAGATGGCTTCTGTGCCTTTGGGCGTGCGTTGCATGCTCGCACCAAAGGTCACGTGACCTATTTCTATCCGGCCATGGGCAGCGACGATGGACATCAGGCTGATCACGCCTTCGGTCACGCCTGTGGCCTGATCGACCACGCTGTAGAACCATGGGTCAGTGTCATTGGCATGTCGCTCCAGCCAGGCGTCGAAAGCCTTGCGTTCATTGAACGGGCCATAAGGCAGGTAATCCCAGAGCTTCGGGTCGGAATTCGTGCCATTGAGCGCAAGCCACAGATCATCGCCATGGCGTAGCGGGTCGAGTTTTTCCAGGCGAATGAAACGGCCCTCCAGTGTCTTGGTGCCTGGAAGTGTTGCGGGTTGCCAGTGGAGCGGGGTATCGGACATGAGCAGACTTCCAGCCTCAAAGGGCCTTGCGAAATTGAATGTAGCCGCCGCGTTCGGCGATGCGTTCGTAAAGCTGAATGGCCGTGGCGTTGGTTTCGTGGGTCAGCCAGTGAACCTTGTCGCAATTGTTGGCTTGGGCGGTCGCGTAGACATACTCGATCAGTTGCCTGCCGATACCGGTGCCGCGCTGTTCGGGGGCGACGATCAAGTCCTGTAGATAACAGGCATTCTTGATGCTCCAGTTGGAGCGATGGTAGATGAAGTTCACCATGCCCACCGCTTTGCCATCCAGCCAGGCCAATGCCGAGTTGGTGGTTTCGGCGGGGTCCAGGATGCGCTGCCAGGTGACGTCGCTGACGTCATCGGCCAGTTCGGTCTTGTAGAAGCGCAGATAGGCCTGCCACAACGGCAGCCATGCGCCGTGATCGTCGGCTGTTACTGGGCGGATTTGAACTACGGTCATGACAATCTCCTTCAGCTCATCAAGCGAGCGATTTCCTGGTCTTTTGGATCATGGCTGGCAGCCAGGCCATCGCGTACGCCCGCAATATCCGGGGCGTTGCGGTTCTGGCTGAGTTTGCGTTTGCCCTGCAAGCGTTCGATGGGCAAGGCGAAGCCGACAATCGCGCCCAGCATCTTTTCAATGTACTCGGCCGGTGCGTCATTGATGGACCAAGGCTGGGCACGACGGGACTCATGCTTGTCGGTGAGACGGCCGACCAGTTGGTGCAGGCGCTGGGCATCAGTGAAGACCTCGGCCTGGCCATAAGCGTGAACGGCCAGGTAATTCCAGGTCGGTACGACTTTTTCGTGCTCCGCCTTGCTTGGGTAAAAGGACGGGCTCACATAGGCATCGCCACCGGGGAAGATCACCATGACCTCAGTCGGTTTTTCGAGTGCTCGCCATTGAGGATTGGCTTTGGCCAGGTGCCCGTAGAGCGTGCCGTTGGGGCCTTGTTCGCGGCTCAGTAACAGTGGCAGGTGCGTCGCCTGCAAGCCGTCTTCGTCCTGAGTGACGAGAATCGCCAGACGTGTCTGCTCCATCCAGTCCTGCAACTGCAGCGTGTCGTTCTCACTGAAGGCTTTGGGCGTGTACATGGCAATGTCCTTGGTTAATGGCTAAATCCTAGGCAAGCTATTGGTTCCTTGTAAGAGCCATTAACGATAGATTTCATAGGTCCAATTCCATGCTTTCAGGCTCTCCCGCGTTTCCCTTGAACCTCGCCGGAATCGAACTGGATCGGCGCAGGGGCTTGAGTCGCCAGCTTTATCAGGTCTTGCGTCAGCGGATTCTCGATGGCGGTCTTGGCAGTGGCACGCGCTTGCCGGCCAGCCGTGACCTGGCCGAATCGTTGTCGATTTCTCGCAACAGCGTGATGCGTGCCTACGACCAGCTTTACGCTGAAGGCTTCATTGAAGGGCGTATTGGTGACGGGACCTATGTCGCTCAGTTGCCCGATAAAACAGCGGTTGTTGAAAATTCACCTGCGAAAAAATTATCCACTGAACTATCCACAGGCTTATCAACAAGGTTACGCACAGGCTTATCCACATTTACCTCTGAAAATCTTCAAAATGCGCCGGATCAAGTTATCCACAGCTCAGCGATAGCGCTTCTGCAAAAGCATCATTTGAGTACCCCTATCAAGGGCGCGCCACGTGCATTCCGGGTGGGTGTACCGGCATTCGATCTCTTCCCTTTTGCCATATGGGGCAAGCTGAATGCGGCTTTCTGGCGCAAGCCGGATCTTCAACTGCTGGGCTATGGCGAGGCTGCCGGAGAGTGGCGACATAGAGAGCTGATTGCCTTGTACCTGCGCTCGTCTCGCGGGTTGCATTGCTCGGCTGAACAAATAGTGATCACCAATGGCGCACAACAGGCAATAAGCCTTTGTGCACAGTTGCTGCTGGAGGCTGGCGACGGGGTGGCTGTGGAAAACCCCGGCTATCGTGCGGCGGGTCATGCCTTTGCTGTTGCGGGCGCGAGGTTGCAGGGTATTGCCGTGGATGAAGACGGCATGCGCTGTGCGGATCTGGAACACACCGACTGCAAACTGGCTTACGTCACGCCCTCCCATCAATACCCGACCGGGGTGGTCATGAGCCTGGCTCGCCGCCTGGAACTGCTGGCCTGGGCAAAAAAGACTCAAGGCTGGATTGTCGAAGACGACTACGACGGCGAGTACCGTTACAGCGGCGCGCCCTTGGCACCGTTGGCTGCGCTGGACGGGGACCGGGTTTTGTATGTCGGGACTTTCGGCAAGGTGGTCTTCCCGGCGTTGCGCCTGGGGTATCTGGTCTTGCCCCAAAAGCTGGTCAAGCCGTTCAGCCAGCGCCGTGGTGTGGACATGCGCCATTCCGAAGTCAGCACCCAGACGGTGATGGCGCAATTCATCGCTACCGGCCACTTTCAACGGCATATCCGCCGCATGCGCCGTGCGGCCTTGAGCCGTCGCAATGCACTGCTGGCGGGCTGGCCGGAGAATATTCCAGGCTGTGGCGCGATGCCTAAAGTCGTGGCCGGGTTGCATGTCACGGTCAGAGTGGACAGCCTGGCTCGTGAGCGTGAACTGATCGAAAAGGCCGAGAGTGTCGGAGTCGAGATCACGGCATTGAGCAGTTATTGGCTGCCGGATTCCACCGAGCCTGTGGATAACCGTGCCGGGCTGGTTCTGGGGTTTGCAGGTGTGCCGGAGGACGCGATTGCCGATGCGCTGGAGAGATTACGTCAGGTGTGGCGGTAGGGTGTTGGTTGGCCTTTCGCGAATGAGCGGAGCGCCGCCCGATTTGCTCCCGCACGGCCTGCACGGAAATATTCCGGATCGGATAAAAACGAACCATCCGGGCCAATGGCATTCAAACCTTGCGCAGTGGTGGGAAATTTTTGCAGTCCCACACGTTTATCGATGAGGTGATGCTTTGCAGCAGGCGATCATGGAGCGGTTCAGGTTTCTGAGCAGGACATTTGGTTATGTAGGGTGGTCGCTCTTCTGGCTGCTGATCTGGGACGTGATCGTCACGGTCGACTTCATGTTGTTCCTGGAGCGCAAGGTCACGCTGCCTTCCATGCCCCTGACCCTGCTGGGTTCGGCCTTGGTCGTGCTGATCAGTTTTCGCAACTCCAGCGCCTATAACCGCTGGTGGGAAGCCCGGACTTTATGGGGTGCGCTGGTCAACAGCTCCCGCAGTTTCGCCCGCCAGGTATTGACGCTGATCGACGACGAAGACGGCATCAATCCGGTCAAGGCGGTGCTGCTGCGCCGGCATGTCGCCTACGTGAAATCCCTTTCTGCGCACTTGAAGGGCGATATCACCAAGGCCGATGTGCAGGCGTTGCTTCCCCGCGAAGAGTTCGAGCGCCGTCAGGACACCAATAACTTCCCCAACGACCTGCTCAATGCTTCCGCAGCAATGATCGCCAAGGAGTACAAGGCCGGCCGCCTGGACAGCATCCGCCTCGCGCGCCTTGAATCGACAATGGTGGATATCTCCAACTGCCAGGGCGGCATGGAGCGTATTGCCAACACCCCGCTGCCTTATCCCTACGTGGCATTCCCTCGACTGTTTATTACCCTGTTCTGCGTGATCGTCCCCATCGGACTGGTTGAAACCCTGGGCTGGTTCACGCCACTTGCATCCACCGTGGTGGGCTTCATGCTGCTGGCCATCGAAAAGATCGGCACCGACCTGCAAAGCCCGTTTCGCGCCAGCGAACACGAAATCCAGATGACTGCACTGTGCGAGAACATCGAGCGGAATCTGGATTCGATGCTCAGGGATGCGCGGAAGGAAAGTACGGTGTCGGCTTAAGACTTATTGGTTAAGGCCTACATGTCATGAAGTGGGGGGAGCCTTGGCCGCGACGCCCTGTTTGGGTGCCATAGATGTGTAGGTGTTGACTGGTTCTGTCGTTGGATTGCCTCCATAACAAGCTCGCTCCGAATATATTATTCAGTATTATCAATCTTTGAGGCGCGTTCGCCATATACAGAAGGGTTATACTTTTTTGTTTTAAAGCTTGTATACTTGACCGCTACTGCAATAAGGAATGCAATGATCGGAAATGATGCAGTACCTGCGAGAAGTGTGAGTCCGCCTGATATAAGACCCGATGCTGCCTCACAGGTATTTGCAAGGGTAGAGTAAATTCCATAGTTTTTTCCCATCTCGCCTTTTTTTGAAAGTGATTGAAGATTAGTGATGATGGAGATATCCACAATAGCGCCTGAAAAACCCAAAAGCAGAATTAAAAGGACGGTAGTTATAAGGCTGAATTCGAGGGTGATGGAAACCAGCATGAAGAGCAGGCCATAGACCATCCATGCATTCATGAGCTGTGTCGGATTGGTGTTTTTTACAAGTGCCGTATAACTCATACCTCCTGCTACCGTGCCCAAAGACATAAGCGAAAATAGATATCCTACTAATGCCTCGTCGCGATAAGTTTCAATAATAGACGCTGGAAGAATAAAGCGTAATAGCGAGGCAGTAAACAAGACGCAAATAGAAGTGCCTCCAATGACCATTAACAAGGTTCGACTGTGTTGGTACATGTTCGTCAGGCTGGTTCGAGTATCCGTTAGTACTGCCGTAAATGAAAAGCCATCTCTAGAAGTCGGCGTGTTTTGCTGCAAGAATGACAAAAGTACTATCGAGAAAAAATACCCCATTGTGTACATGAGGATGATGTGACCTTTGTTACCCAAGGTAATTATAAGTGAAAAGGTGAGAGGGCCTAAGATGGAGGCGATATCTTCTATTATCTGCAATAGGCTATTACCAGCGGGTAGATCTTTTTCGTCGAGAATGGTTGGCAAGTAGGTACGGAAGCTTGGTTGAAATAGACTCCTACCTATCGTCATCATCATTGAGCTGATGACCAGTGTATAAATTTCGAGAACTTCAAATGTATACAGAGTGTACAAGATGGCTGCTACTGTAAATCTCAATAGTTCACTGGAAAGCATATTTACTTTATAAGAGCGCTTGTCTGCGAACCATCCACCTATCGGGCCAGTAAGAATATAAGGCAGAAATCTGAAAAAATACACTAGCCCCATGTGTAGATAATTAAAGGAAAGCAGTTCCAAGGCAATCATGGTAAAGGCTATTTCGTATGCATAATCTCCTGTTTTAGAGAGAAGACTTGAAAAAGACAGAGGGAGTAGTTTTTTATTCAGGATGATATTTAGCATTCGTGACTCCCAGCTGCCATCTTTGCAGGTTTTAAATGGTACGGCCAATCTTTCCATTGGCATAATAATTACTTTCAAGGACATCTTGAATTTGATAAATATCACCAGATCAGTCAACCCCAAGATTTTGTGAGAGCTTGCCATCACTGACCGAAACTTGGTCAGTTTTGAAATGAACTGTAGGAAAGTTCACGCATTAATTTATTTTAATTATTAAACCTGCGCGGTCATCTCGCGATTCTCATGTAGGACGCTGTAGGATGGAGTATCTTATTTTTTCAGAAATACTACGTAACACATGCGCTATGTATTTAGTGGTGCTTGATGCTCAAGAAAAGCTCATGAGAGGCAAAGTCTTGGGTAAACACTTTTACCAAAGGAATAAGAAAGCACTTTTCCGTCACCAATTGAACTGACGCCCTGTCAGTTCTATCAGGTTACAGGCGCTCGCACCGGGCCTACTCTGGCGATAACTTCCCTCTTCACGAGGAGTATCGCCATGAAGCTTTTAAAGCTCGGTGCGCTTTCAATTCTGCTGCTGGTGGCGCATGCCTCCAGCGCAGAGGACCTTCGCGGTAATACCCCTCAGGGCACGCGCAACGACGGTAACGATGAAATCGTGTTGCAAGGCTTTCACTGGAATTCCAGTCGCTCGAGCCCTGGCAGTTGGTACAGCACGTTGAAAACCATGGCCCCGCAGATTCGGGCTGACGGTTTTACCTCGGTCTGGATGCCTGTGCCCTGGCGTGACACTTCGCGCTGGAGTGATCCCGGTACTGGCGCATCAGGCGGTGGTGAGGGGTATTTCTGGCAGGACTTCGACAAAAACAGTGCTTATGGCAGCGATGCCGAACTCCGGCAAGCGGTCGATGCCTTGAGCGTGGCCAATGTCAAAGTGATCTATGACGTGGTGCCCAACCATATGGATCGCCAGCATGTCGGGCCTGGGCTCAAGGAGGCTTTGAGCGACAAGAGCAGTTGGCGCGATGGTTGTGCTCAGTGCGACGACGGCGATCCCTTCATGGGCGGTGATGCCGATCTCAATACGCAGAATCCTGAAGTGTTCAATCTCTTCAAGAATGAGTTCCAGAACCTGCGTGATCACTATTCCGCCGACGGCCTGCGTTTCGATTTTGTAAAAGGCTACAGCGCGACGACTGTGGATAACTGGATGAAGGCATTCGGCGATCAGCATTTCTGTGTCGGCGAACTCTGGAAGGCGCCGAACGAGTATCCCGCCAACGACTGGCGACATAACGCCACTTGGCAGGATGGTCTGAAAGTCTGGTCCGATCAGTCGCATTGCACGGTGTTCGACTTCGCGCTCAAGGAGCGTATGCAGAATGCCGGGCTCGCCGAATGGCGATATGGCCTCAACGGTAATCCCGATCCTGCATGGCGTGCCGCTGCCGTGACCTTTGTGGATAACCACGACACCGGTTATTCACCGGGAGCCAACGGCGGTCAGCATCACTGGTCATTACCTGAAAATCTTCGCGACCAGGCCTACGCCTATATTCTCAGCAGCCCCGGAACGCCAACGGTGTATTGGCCGGACATGTATGACTGGCCGCGTGGCCAACTGCTGCGCCAGTTGATAGAGATACGCCGCACGGCGGGTATCAAGGCCGATTCTGCGATCAGCTTTATGGACAACTATTCAGGGCTGGTGGCCGAAGTGACAGGCTCGCAACAGATGCTGCTGGTAGCGCTGGGCTCCAACTTCAAGAGCGAGAGTGTGCCGGACAGTTTCAACCAGGCATTGGTGGCGGGCGACAACGGTGCCATACGAATCTGGCGGGCCAAAGGGGTCGATGTGCAGTTTCGTTGCGACAAGGGCGAAACCCAGGTGGGCGAGGGCGTTTATGTCGTGGGGTCGGGCTTCGAGCTGGGTGAGTGGAACCCCGCACGGGCCGTGCGCCTGAGTGATGTGAGCCAGTATCCCGTCTGGAAAGGGCAGATCCGGCTTGCCGACAATACCCGCTATGAATGGAAATGCATCGTGCGCAGCGAGGCCGACCCGAACAAGGTCATCAAGTGGCAGGAAGGAGGGAATACAGTGTTTGTTGCAAATGAAAAAGGTAGCAGTGCTGCTACCTTTTAGGTGTTGCTACTGGTTCTGTTGTGATGACGAGCTGCTTAACGCAGCTCTCCACACAGATCCAGCTCTACCAGACGCCGGACTTCTTCAATCTTCAGACCAGCACCCAGCAGCGCATGCAGTTTGCCAAGCGCTGCTTCGCGGGTCATGCCGCCACCGGAAAGAACACCCACGCCACGCAGGCGGCTGCCTGCTTCGTAGACATCCAGTTCGACACCACCTTCATGGCATTGAGTGATCGCGACCACACAAATGCCCTGTTGTTGTGCTCGCTCCAGGCTGGTAAGGAACGCCGGATTATCGCTCGGGCCAGTGCCGCTGCCGTAGCATTCAAGCACCAGACCTTTGATACCGCTGTCGATCAGGCCATCGATCTGCGCTGCCCCGATACCGGGGAACAGTGGCAATGCCGCGACGTTGGCCAGTGCCTTGGGCTGGCGATAATCCAGCGCTTCAGGCAATGACGAGGCAGGCTGGCCGCCACGGGAGCGTTGCAGCGGTGCGAACGGATGACGACCGAAGCTGCGGATTTTCGCGCAGCGGGTAGGTGCCAGCAGTTCGCCGTGGAAGTACAGGTGAACACCCGATGCCAGACCAGAGCCCAAGGCAAGCAAGGCACCGTTGACGTTTTCCCAGGCATCGCTGTCCGGCACACCGGCTGGCAGCATGGAGCCGGTGAACACCACTGGCGCATTGAGGCCCAGCAACTGGAAGCTTGTGGCAGCAGCGCTGTAGGCCAGTGTGTCGGTGCCATGCAGCACCAGCACCGCGTCACAGCCATCCACATCCACGGCTTCGATCACCGCTTCGCGCAGACGCAACCAGTAATCGGGCGTCATGTTGGCGCTGTCGATCAGAGGTGACATCTCGCGAAAACTCCACTGCGGCACGATCAGTCCGGGAAGGTCGGCCAGTTGCCCGGCCATCCTTGCCTCGAAACCGGATGCCGGAGCCAGGCCATTGGCGCTGGCTTGCATGCCGATGGTGCCGCCGGTGTAAAGAACCATCACTCGCTGAGCGGGTTGGGGTGCATCATGAGCCATGGTTCTCTCCTGCGGCATTTCGGTGGTTAGTGAGCTTGTGAAGCAGGTTTGCCTGCCGCTTCAGCACCCGTCTGAGGCTGTTGAGTCGGGTTGGCTGGCCATGCGTTGCGGTCCAGATCCAGATCCGGGAACTTGCTGGAGTCGAAGACCGGCGTCTTGATGCCTGCCTTACGCTGCTCATCGTAGTCACGCAGGATACGCATGGCGACCTTGAACAGCAGGGCCAGGGCGATCAGGTTGACGAAGGCCAGCAGGGTCATGGCGATGTCGGCAAAGGCGAACACGGTCTTGAGGTCAACCACTGCGCCCCAGAAGATCAGGGCCAGAACCACGATGCGGAAGCCGATGATGGCCTGGATCTTCTCGCCTACCAGGAAGCGCAGGCTGTTTTCGCCCAGGTAGTAGTTGTAGAGGATCGAGGTGAATACGAACAGTGCCAGCGCAACGCTGATGAAGATCCGGCCCCAGTCGCCCACTACGGCTGCCAGAGAGTTCTGTGCCAGAACGATACCGTTGCCGCTGTAACCTACGTCGTAGATACCGGACAGCAGGATCAGCAAGGCGGTGCAGGTGCAGATCAGGAAGGTGTCGAGGAATACGCTGAACGCCTGGACCACGCCTTGGGAAACCGGGTGATCGACCTGAGCGACGGCTGCAACGTTCGGGGCGCTGCCCAGACCGGCTTCGTTGGCGAAGACGCCACGTTTGACGCCCATCACGATTGCGCTGCCGATCAGGCCACCGAACACAGGGTCCAGACCGAAGGCGCTTTTGACGATGGTCAGCAGCATGGCTGGAACGTGGTCGATCTGAATGGCGATGACATAGATGGTGACCGCGATGTAGGCCAGGGTCTTGACCGGTACCAGCAGGTCGGAAATCGCCGCGATACGCTTGATGCCACCGATGAACGCCAGGCCCAGCAGGACGACCAGACAGATACCGGTGGTCGTGTGGTCGACGCCGAAAGCGCTATTGAGCGAGTCGGTCACGGCATGGGATTGCAGGCCGTTGAAGGAAAGACCGAATGTCATGATCAGCAGGACCGCCATGACCATGCCCAGCCAGCGTTTGCCCAGGCCGTGCTGGATGTAGAACGATGGACCGCCGCGGAACTGGCCTTCGGAGTCCTTGCGTTTGTAGAGCTGAGCGAGAGAACACTCGATGAAGCTGCTGGACATGCCGACCAGTGCGGTAACCCACATCCAGAATACGGCACCAGGACCGCCCAGTGTCACGGCAAGGCCGACACCTGCGATGTTGCCTGCTCCGACGCGGCCCGCAAGGCTGAGCATCAGTGCCTGGAACGAACTCAGTTGACCCGAGCTGCTACGCAAGCTGTCGCGAAAGACCGCGAACATGTGGAAGAAGTGACGAAACTGAACGAAACGCGAGCGGATCGTGAAGTAACCACCAAGGCCTACGATAAGGACGATGAGGACCTTTCCCGAGAGGAAGTCGTTAATCATTTCCAACATTTTTGTTATTCCTCGCTACTTTTGAGGGAGCGCACTATACCGGTGCAAAGTTTTTACGTCTGTAGCCGCTTTGTTGTGTAACTGAATCTTCATTTGCGGTGCGAAACGCATGCTTTTGCCAGGACCTCAGCAAAAGCGGGGTTTTCAACTGCCCAAACTCCTTATTATTGGTCGTCAGCAAGCAGGCAAAAAAAAGGGTCTGGAGAATCACTCCCAGACCCCCAAAAGGTGAGGGGTGTCTAGGCCCTCAACCTGGTGAGCATGTTGCGAAAAGCATTTTCGGTCAGGCCTTCAGGGGAGCGAGGCGCGGAGCGATCATGTTCTCCGGACGCAGGATGTCATCGAGCATCGCGTCGTCGAGCAAGCCTTCTTCGCGGACCAGTTCCAGTACACCGCGGCCACTTTCCAGGGCAATGCGGGCGATACGGGTCGAGTTTTCGTAACCGATGTAAGGGTTCAGGGCGGTGACCAGACCGATCGAGTGCTCGACCAGTTCACGGCAGCGCTGTTCGTTTGCAGTGATGCCGACGATGCAGTGTTCGCGCAGCATGTCCATGGCGCGTTGCAGCAGGCGGATCGAATCGAAAATCTTGTAGGCGATCAGCGGCTCCATCACGTTGAGCTGCAACTGGCCGCCTTCGGCTGCCATGGTCAGGGCCAGGTCGTTACCGATGATTTCAAAGGCTACCTGGTTGACGGCTTCCGGAATGACCGGGTTGACCTTGCCTGGCATGATCGAGCTGCCTGGCTGACGCGCTGGCAGGTTGATTTCGTTGATGCCGGTGCGTGGGCCGCTGGACAGCAGGCGCAGGTCGTTGCAGATCTTCGACAGTTTGACTGCGGTACGCTTGAGCATGCCGGAGAACAGCACGAAGGCGCCCATGTCGGAAGTGGCTTCGATCAGGTCGGCGGCTGGAACCAGTGGATGGCCGCTGATGATTGCCAGACGCTCGACTGCCAGCTTCTGATAGCCCGGGTCGG
Organism: Pseudomonas cichorii; assembly: GCF_019719005.1. Classification (GTDB taxonomy): domain Bacteria; phylum Pseudomonadota; class Gammaproteobacteria; order Pseudomonadales; family Pseudomonadaceae; genus Aquipseudomonas; species Aquipseudomonas cichorii_E. Next base: position 50,090 of record NZ_JAIGPJ010000014.1, on the reverse strand, counting down.
CGTTGATGCCGGTACCGATTGCGGTACCGCCCAGGTTCACTTCGGTCAGCAGCTCTGGAGCCAGAGTGCGCAGGCGGTTCAGGTCTTCGGTCAAGGTTGTGGCGAAGGCACGGAATTCCTGACCCAGGGTCATTGGAACCGCGTCCTGCAGCTGGGTACGGCCCATTTTCAGAACGTGGTTGAATTCTTCGCCCTTGGCTGCGAAAGACTGGATCAGGCTTTCGAGGCTGGCGAGCATGGCGTCATGACCCAACAGCAGACCCAGACGGATTGCCGTCGGGTAGGCGTCGTTGGTTGACTGAGCCATGTTCACGTCGTTGTTGGGGTGCAGGTGCTTGTATTCGCCTTTCTCGAAGCCCATGGCTTCAAGCGCGATGTTGGCGATGACTTCGTTGGCATTCATGTTGGTTGAAGTGCCAGCGCCGCCCTGAATCATGTCGACCACGAACTGGTCGTGGAAGTCGCCGCGGATCAAACGTGCGCAAGCTTCGCTGATGGCTGCGTACTTGGCATCGTTGAGGTGGCCCAGAGCATGGTTTGCATCAGCTGCCGCCTGCTTGACCATCGCCAGTCCAACGACCAGTTTCGGGTAATGCGAAAGCGGTACACCGGAGAGGTGGAAGTTATTCACTGCTCGCAGGGTCTGGATACCGTAGTAAGCGTGAGCAGGTACTTCGAGAACACCAAGCAGGTCTTTTTCGATGCGCAGTGATGCAGGCGAGGACATGATAGAGATCATCTCAAATAAGGCACAACAATGCCGGAACGCCGCGAATGTTGGGGTTTGAGCTGGAAGTTGACCAATGCTGTTAAACGCTGCCCTATGCAATAACGGCATAATGCATATGTGACGTGGGTTTCTCTTTGTTCGTAAACAGGACAAAATGTCGCACTTGTATTTGTTTTTGTCGCAGAGGCGACGTTATCTGGCAAATTGCGCGGCAAAATGAATGAGCATGTGCAAAGTGAATGTCCCGGTTAAAGGGGGCATGTCCTGTCTGGACGTTGCGCAATGGGAGCGAATTTCTTTCATTCATGCCCCGAATGTCCGGGAGGACGTGATGAACCTGGAAAGCAAATGGCTGGAAGATTTCAGTGCCCTGGCTGCCACCCGCAGTTTTTCCCAGGCGGCCGAGCGTCGTTTCGTGACGCAGCCAGCCTTCAGCCGCCGCATCCGCAGTCTGGAATCGGCCCTTGGGCTGACGCTGGTCAACCGCTCTCGGACCCCTATTGAACTGACGGCTGCCGGACAGTTGTTTCTGGTGACGGCGCGCACGGTCGTCGAGCAGTTGGGTGAAGTGGTGCGTCACCTGCATCACCTGGAAGGCGGGCAAGGTGAAGTCATTCAGGTAGCGGCGGCGCACTCCCTGGCGCTCGGGTTCTTTCCCCGCTGGATCGCTCAGTTGCGTAACGATGGCTTGAACATCGCGACCCGGCTGGTGGCGACCAACGTTGGCGACGCGGTGCATGCATTGCGCGAAGGTGGCTGCGACCTGATGCTGGCGTTCTATGATCCGGATGCTGCCTTGCAGATGGACGCGGAGATATTCCCTTCGCTGCATCTGGGCCACACCGAAATGCTGCCGGTCTGTGCCGCCGATGCCAATGGCCAGCCACTGTTCGATCTGGAGAATGAACAGAGTGTGCCGCTGCTGGCCTACAGCGCCGGTGCTTTTCTCGGGCGCTCGGTGAATCTGTTGCTGCGTCAGCGCAACCTGCGTTTCACCACGGTTTATGAAACGGCAATGGCCGACAGCCTCAAAGGCATGGCGCTCGAAGGATTGGGGATTGCCTGGGTGCCGCATCTGAGCGTGCGGGCCGAGCTTGAGCGTGGCGAACTGGTGGTCTGTGGCGGGCCGCACTGGCACGTCCCGCTGGAAATCCGCCTGTATCGCTGCGCCTTGGTGCGCAAGGCCAATGTCCGGTTGCTGTGGCGCAAGCTGGAGGGCGGCGCTGCACAATAACGCGCAGCACCTGTTGAGTTTGCGGGCGGGTTTACGGGAATTGATTCAAGTGTTCGGCGATGGTCTTTTTGTTCTTGTCGCTGTAGACATAACAATTGGATCTTATCTTTTCCCGAGTGGGCGTTATGTTGGTTTCACACCACCAGCCACCTCGGAATAACACTTGCGAGTGCTCATGGGTTCCGCCCAGCATATGACCTATTTCATGGGCTGCCGTAGCGTAGGTCTGCATGGAGGCTATCGCCGCATAATGCTTCTCGCGGGTATAACCCAGGATTTTTTCGTTGACGGGGTGGCGAGTCAACAGCAGGTATTTGGTTGTTCCGTTTCGGGGAAGATTGTTCTCCTGAATATACCGGTCCACGAGTTGATCCCATTCCTGCTTGCCTCTTTTCAGGTCAGTGGTCTTGTAGGCGAAGCCGCTCAGCGTTGACTTTTTCTCGATGATATCGAGATAGACCCTGCGACCTGTAAAGCTTTCGAGGTCCTTGATCATCCATGAAAAGTAATCACGCTTCAGGTCGGTCCGTTCGGAAGCAGGTATGTCGTCATGCAGGAATACATACAGAAACAGCGGGCGTTTTTCCTTTACCTCGTTGGCGTAGGCCGGCGGGAAACTCAACAGCAGCACTGCACCGAGCAGGACCGCGAGTCTTTTGAAATTCATTTTCATATAAGTTAATCCATTAACAGAGTTGCAGTGTTTATCTGAACGACTCATGCCGTTCATCGGGTGGGTGAGATCAAGAGGTAACAGGAAGTTTTGAGAGGGTGTCAGTTGGCTTTTACTTCGTGAGAAGTAGTGGAGGGTGGACACGAACTGTAGGAATGACGGCTGCCGGTTCGTCGTTCACGGGGCGGCTGTGCAGGTGGTTGGCAAACTCTGCATACGGGGGGCTGTCATCCTTGCGCTTTGAGGTATACTGCGCGGCCTTTGGCCGGTTGAATCGGCCATTATTCGTACAGCAAGCCACGCCGGTCCTCCCGCGTGGCTTGTTGTTTTTTGACGCGCCTGCGGGCGCCCGATGAGAGGCACGACGATGAGCGCACTGGTTGGCGTGATCATGGGCTCCAAGTCCGATTGGTCCACCCTTAGCCACACCGCCGATATGCTGGAAAAGCTCGGCATTCCGTATGAAGTCAAAGTGGTGTCTGCCCACCGGACGCCGGATCTGCTTTTTCAGTACGCTGAAGAAGCCGAAGGCCGTGGTATCGAAGTGATCATCGCCGGTGCTGGCGGTGCTGCTCACTTGCCGGGCATGTGTGCTGCCAAGACGCACTTGCCGGTGCTGGGCGTTCCGGTTCAGTCCTCGATGCTGTCGGGCGTCGATTCCCTGCTGTCCATCGTGCAGATGCCAGCAGGCATTCCTGTGGCGACCCTGGCCATCGGCAAGGCAGGCGCGATCAACGCCGCTCTGTTGTCCGCCAGTATCCTGGGCGCCAAGCATCCTCAATTCCATGCAGTGCTGAAGAAATTCCGCACTGAGCAGACAGACAGCGTGCTGGACAATCCAGACCCGCGCCACGCCTGAGGTTTTTCCATGAAGATCGGTGTAATCGGTGGCGGCCAGCTGGGCCGCATGTTGGCTTTGGCAGGTACGCCGCTGGGTATGAACTTCGCCTTTCTCGACCCCGCACCGGATGCTTGTGCTGCTGCGCTGGGTGAGCATCTGCGTGCCGATTACGGCGATCTGGATCACTTGCGTCAGTTGGCCGATGAAGTCGATCTGGTGACGTTCGAGTTTGAAAGCGTGCCAGCCGAAACCGTGGCGTTCCTGTCACAGTTCGTGCCGGTCTATCCGAGCGCCGACGCCTTGCGCATCGCTCGTGATCGCTGGTTCGAGAAAAGCATGTTCAAGGACCTGGGCATCCCGACGCCTGCGTTCGCGGATATCCAGTCGCAGTCTGACCTGGACGCAGCTGTCGCCAGCATCGGCCTGCCCGCTGTGCTGAAAACCCGCACCCTGGGTTACGACGGCAAGGGCCAGAAGGTTCTGCGCACGGCTGCCGATGTGGTGGGTACGTTCGCTGAACTGGGCAGCGTGCCTTGCCTGCTGGAAGGTTTCGTACCCTTCACCGGTGAGGTTTCGTTGATTGCCGTGCGTGCCCGCGATGGTGAAACACGTTTCTATCCGCTGGTACACAACACTCACGAGAACGGCATCCTGCGCATTTCCATCGCCAGTACCGATCACCCGTTGCAGGCGCTGGCCGAAGATTACGTCGGTCGGGTTCTGAAGCAGCTGGATTACGTGGGTGTGCTGGCCTTCGAGTTCTTTGAAGTCGATGGCGGCCTGAAAGCCAACGAAATCGCGCCGCGTGTCCACAACTCCGGGCACTGGACCACCGAAGGTGCCGAGTGCAGCCAGTTCGAGAACCACCTGCGGGCGGTTGCCGGTCTTCCACTGGGCTCCACGGCCAAGGTCGGTGAGAGCGCCATGCTGAACTTCATCGGTGAAGTACCCGCCGTGGACAAGGTCATCGCCATCGATGACTGCCATCTGCATCACTACGGCAAAGCCTTCAAGGCCGGTCGCAAGGTTGGCCATGCCACCGTGCGCAGCGCTGATCGTGCGACCCTGGAACGTCAGGTCAAGCAGGTCGAGGCACTGATTCAAAACTGATTGCCTCTGATTCCCGGCCCTTTGTTTTCAAGGGGCCTGGAACCAATCCTCTCTCCGTGTTCTCAGATAGCAGTAAGCCAAGGCTGCAATCGGGCCTTGGCGTGTCCAACACACTGGGGGAAATGACATGGGCATTATCGGAACCATCTTTATCGGCTTGATCGTCGGCCTGCTGGCGCGCTTTCTCAAGCCGGGCGATGACAGCATGGGCTGGATCATGACCATCCTGCTGGGCATCGGCGGTTCTCTGGCCGCGACCTATGGTGGTCAGGCGCTGGGCATCTATCAGGCGGGCGAGGGCGCTGGCTTCCTGGGCGCGCTGGTCGGTGCAATCATCCTGCTGTTTATCTACGGCATGATTAAAAAGAAGAGCTGATTTTTCATCTGGCCCTCTGTGCGCAGAGGGCTAGAATGCGCGGCAGTATTTTCCACTTTTGCCGAGCTCTATGATGCGTCGTTTTCTGTTGATGTCCCTGCTACTGGTATCCGGGCTTGTGCATGCCGAGATTCCCGAGACCGACTGGCTTGATCTGATGCCCAAGTCGGACCAGAAAGCCCTCGAAGCCATGCCCGAGATCGACCATAACTCTCCCGAAGCCATGGGGACCTTCGATAGCAAGGGTGGTTTGAAGCAGAGCAAAGGGCTGCCTGCCGTCATGTATTCGACCAAGACCGTGGCCGACATGAATGGCAAGACGATCCGCCTCGGCGGTTATCCGGTTCCGCTGGAAACCGACGCCAAAGGCCATAGCACTTTATTTTTTCTCGTCCCTTATCCAGGTGCCTGCATCCATGTGCCGCCACCGCCTCCAAACCAACTGGTACTGGTTCGTTACCCCAAAGGCCTGAAACTGGATGATATCTACACACCTTTGTGGGTAGTGGGTACGTTGAAGGTTGAGAAGGTCAGTAACGATCTGGCCGATGCGGCCTACGCGATGGATGCTTCAAAGGTCCGCGTCGTGGTCGACTCAGACCTCTGATAGCCGGGTTTAGAGCGCTTCACTCCAGATACTGATCCCCAGGACATGCATGTCCTGAGGGGCCAGGGTCACTACATCGTCCAGCACGTTGGCGGTTTCGACGCAGACCATGCGCTGCCAGCCCTCGGGCTTCATGTCGGCGAGTTTGCTGGTCTTCTCGATCCACGGGTTCCACAGGACAGCGGATTTCGAGCCGCTGGTCTGGATGTGAACCCGGCGTTTCCACTCTGGATCGACGATGCTGAGCAATGGCGGCGTATCTTTGTAGATACGGTCGGTTTCGCCGACGAACGTCAGGTCGCCGCTCTGCTGGCGTTCTTCCCAGTTTTCCAGGGTTTCGATATAGCGCAGGCCATCGAGGCCTTCGATGTGGATCTGGTGAATATCGCTGATTGCGAAGTAAGTGTGCAGCGCCTGGCTGAAGCTTACGGTTTCGCTTCCGTTGTTGTAGCTGACCAGGCTGACATTGAGTGCATGGTCCAGACGGATGCTGAGTTTCAGGGCTACGTTGTGTGGCCAGCCGGGTAAATGGCCTTCAGCCTGCGGCAGGACGAACTCCACCAGCAGCGCATCGCCATCTTCACCAATCCCCAGCAGTTCCCAGTCCAGCGTGCGGACTTCCCCGTGGGCTTTGGCGGGCTCGCTGCTCTGACGCATCGCCTGCACGCTTTGCGGGTTGCGCTCCAGGCTGCCGAACCATGGCCAGCAAACCGGGATGCCGGCACGAATCGGCTTGCCTTGCTTGAACAGCGCACCGTCGTTCAGCCAGATCAGAGGCTCCTGGCCTGCGACCTGATAACTGAGGATATGCGCGCCTTGCTGGGCAACCAGCAGCTCTGCATCGCCATGACGGATACGCCAGCAATTCAGCTCGTCGTATTTTACGGATTCAACCTGCGGTGTTGGCATGCGAAGTTCTCACTCAAGGACCGTGACATGAATAGACGCTTTCAAGGTCGAGGAGTTTAGCCTTAACCGGCCAGTCTTTGCCCGAACGACAATTTACCGCCGTGCCGGGACCGAACGTGTCCGGCCACTGCTGTCGATGGCCACGAAGACGAAAACGGCTTCGGTGACCTTTCGCCATTCGCTGCTCAACGGGTCGTCGCTCCAGACTTCGACCATCATCTTGATCGAGGTACGGCCGACTTCCAGGGTCCGTGTATAGAAGGAAAGCTGTTCGCCAACGGCCACCGGAACCAGGAATGCCATGCGGTCGATCGCGACGGTGGCGACGCGGCCTCCGGCGATCTTGCTGGCCATGGCGGTGCCTGCCAGGTCCATCTGTGACACCAGCCAGCCGCCAAAGATATCGCCGAAACCATTGGTTTCACGGGGCAGGGCCGTAATTTGCAAGGCCAGGTCGCCTTGTGGGGTTGGATCTTCTTGTTCGAGCTCAATCATGCCTAGGGTGCCTCTGACCCATGACTCTCATTGTTTTTTACCGCGGTTGACGGGTGCCATTCAAAACTGCGCAGGTGAACATTGTATGTTCGGTTGGCGTATGACCCCAAAAGGGAAACTCTGCGAAAGCCGCTGGCTAAAGAGGTTTTTGCACAGATTCCCAGTGCGCTTGACGGTCTGCGAGTATATCGGGCGTTGCCTCGTACGACGACCATTGGGCTTTCTTTTTACCGGGTGCTGCTTCTTGCTAGGTGTTTTTTGAAACAATTTGCTATCTTGCCTGACCTCTACAGGTGACAAGACTGCCTGTAACACGCAATTTTGGTGCCTATCTGCACAATTGCCCCGGACAATCGCTTCTGCACGCCACCCCGCCGCAGCCAGCGTAGCTGTCGTTCGCTCATTCAAAGAAAAGCCCAAAGAGAAGCCTTGTCATGTCATCCGTACCTTTAGATTCCGCGAAGTCCGCGCGGCCCTTGACCCGCAGCGATTACAAAACCCTGTCGCTTTCAGCCCTGGGTGGGGCGCTGGAGTTTTACGACTTCATTATTTTCGTCTTCTTCGCGGCGGTGGTCGGGAAGCTGTTCTTCCCGGCGGACATGCCCGACTGGCTGCGCATGATGCAGACCTTCGGCATTTTTGCTGCCGGTTATCTGGCAAGACCGCTGGGCGGCATCATCATGGCGCACTTCGGTGACCTGCTGGGCCGCAAGAAAATGTTCACCCTGAGCATTTTCATGATGGCCGTGCCGACCCTGATCATGGGTCTGCTGCCCACCTACGCCCAGATCGGCATGTGGGCGCCGATCCTGCTGCTGTTGATGCGCGTCATTCAAGGTGCGGCGATTGGCGGTGAAGTGCCGGGCGCCTGGGTATTTGTGTCCGAGCACGTTCCGGCACGTTATGTCGGTTATGCCTGTGGAACGCTGACGGCCGGCCTGACGGCGGGCATCCTGATCGGCTCGCTGGTCGCAACCGTGATCAACAGCATCTACACACCGGTCGAGGTTTCCGATTACGCATGGCGGATTCCCTTCCTGCTGGGCGGTGTGTTCGGCCTGATGTCGGTCTACCTGCGTCGCCTGCTGCACGAAACCCCGGTGTTTGCCGAACTGCAACAGCGCAAGGCACTGGCCGAAGAGCTGCCGCTCAAAGGCGTGCTGCGTGATCATCGCGGTGCCGTGGTGCTGTCGATGCTGCTGACCTGGCTGCTGTCGGCCGGGATCATCGTCGTGATTCTGATGACGCCGACCCTGCTGCAGACCAAGTACGAGTTCCCGGCAGCCACTGCCTTGAAGGCCAACAGCCTGGCTATCGTTTTGCTGAGCCTGGGTTGCATCGGTGCGGGCGCGCTGGCAGATCGTATCGGCGCGGGCCTGGTATTGTTGCTGGGCAGCGCCGGTCTGTTGATCAGTTCCTGGACGTTCTACCATGTGCTGGCCGCGCATCCGGACTGGCTGTTCCCGCTGTATGCCGTGACCGGTCTGTTCGTCGGCACCATCGGCGCCGTGCCGTACGTGATGGTCAAGGCGTTCCCGCCTGTGGTGCGTTTCTCGGGGCTTTCGTTCTCCTATAACGTGGCGTATGCCATCTTCGGCGGCCTGACCCCGATGGTCGTGACCCTCATGCTCAAGACCAGCCCGATGGCTCCGGCCTGGTACGTGGCGGCGTTGAGTGGCCTGGGTATGGCGCTGGGCCTGTATCTGCTCTCCAAGAAGCGCTGATAGCCTCTCGCTGAAGCATTTTGTCTTGGATAAAGGCCGTCATCCCGAAAGGGGGACGGCCTTTTCATCTTATTGTCACAATCAATTCATAGAGTATTCATACGACCCTCCAATGAAGGCAGGTCGCAGATCCTCTACATACCCTGCAGGAGCGCAAGGCATGACAATCAAGAGCTGGATGACCGCACTGACATTTGTTGCCGCCGCCGTTGCGACAGCCAATTCCTTCGCTGCTGTTGACCCTGCGATCAAGCCTTACGCAAAAACCACGGGTGTATCCGGAAACCTCTCCAGTGTGGGTTCCGATACCCTGGCAAACCTGATGACCCTGTGGGCCGAGGCCTACAAGAAAGAATACCCGAGCGTGAACATCCAGATTCAGGCCGCCGGCTCGTCCACTGCGCCGCCAGCCCTGACGGAAGGCACTGCCAACCTCGGGCCGATGAGCCGCAAGATGAAGGACGGCGAGCTGTCGGCGTTCGAGTTGAGGCACGGCTACAAGCCGACCGCCATCCCGGTCGCCGTGGATGCCCTGGCCGTGTTCGTGCACAAGGACAACCCGATCAAAGGCCTGACCATGCAGCAAGTGGACGCGATTTTTTCCGTGACCCGTCTGTGCGGTGCCAAGGCCGATGCGAAGACCTGGGGCGAGGTTGGCGTGACCGGCGACCTGGCGAGCAAGCCGATCCAGTTGTTTGGCCGTAACTCGGTGTCCGGCACCTATGGCTACTTCAAGGAAGAGGCGCTGTGCAAAGGAGACTTCAAGGCCAACGTCAACGAGCAGCCGGGTTCCGCTTCGGTGGTCAGCGCCATCAGCAGTTCGTTGAACGGCATCGGTTACTCGGGTATCGGCTACAAGACTTCCAGCGTCAAGACTGTACCGCTGGCCAAGAAGGAAGGCGCAGCGTTCGTCGAGGACAATGAAGCCAACGCTTTGAACGGTACTTATCCGTTGTCGCGTTTTCTCTACGTGTATGTGAACAAGGCGCCGAACAAGCCTCTGGCGCCGTTGGAAGCCGAATTTCTGAAACTGGTGCTGTCCAGACAGGGCCAGGAAGTGGTGATGAAGGACGGCTACATTCCGTTGCCGTCCCGCGTGGTGGAAAAGGCATTGGCCGATCTGGGCCTGCAAGGTACCTCGGGTGTCGCTTCGAAATAACAGCAGCATGAGGGGAGGCTGAAGGATTGGCCTCGCAAGCAATTGAACAGTCCGCTGCCGGTTTTCCTGGGCGGCGGGCTTTTTTGCGTCACCTTGCTGTAATGTCTTTGTCATATAAGGCCGTTACGGTGTGCGCGCATGAATGATCTGGCTAAATCGAGAATGAATCAGAGTTCACCTCCAGCGCGCATTGATTTCAATACGCCCGAGATGCTGCGCAAGCGCCGCGTTCGTGCCTTCAAGGACCGCCTGACCCGCTGGTATGTCGCTGTGGGTGGCCTTGCCGTGCTGGCCGCTATCACGCTGATCTTTTTCTACCTCGCCTATGTCGTCGCGCCGTTGTTCAAGGGGGCCAGCCTGAGCGTCAAGACGCCGCTGAACGCTACCTGGATGCAGGACGCGGGCAAACCGCTGATGATTAGCATCGAAGAGCAGAACCAGATCGGCATGCGGGTTTCCGACAAGGGCGAAGTGATCTTCTTTGATATCAGGGAAGGCAGTGAACTGCAGCGCATCAGCCTGCCGCTGCCAGCCGGTGTGAGCGTTGCGTCCATCGGCAAGGACCAGCCCGGCGCGCCGCTGATTGCTCTGGGTCTGTCCAATGGTCAGGTGCTGATCTTCAAGCATGCTTACCAGACGACATATCCGGACAACAAGAAAACCATCACGCCGAGCATTGCCTGGCCTTACGGCGAGACGCCGCTGGTGCTGGACGATCAGGGCCGGCCGGTGGAGTACGTTACCGTCAGCGCCAGTGGCGACAATCTCAAGGTTGCAGGTTCAACCGGCACCCAGTTGCACGTTCTGGCTCTGGAGCAGACCGAGAACATGATGACGGGCGAGATGACCCGCGAGCAGAGCCGTATCGATCTGCCGCAGATGTCCGCTGCCGTCAAAGCCATCTATATCGATCCTCGCCAGCAATGGCTGTATGTGATCAACGGCCGTGCCCAGGCCGACGTATTCAGCCTGCGGGATCGCACCCTCAATGGCCGTTACAAGCTGCTGGAAGACGGCAACGCGGAAATCACCGCCAGCGCTCAGCTGGTGGGCGGCATTTCACTGATCATCGGTAACTCCAAGGGCAGCATGAGCCAGTGGTTCATGGCTCGTGACACCGATGGCGAACAACGCTTCATGCGCGTTCGCGACTTCAAGATGAGCCACGCACCGATCGTGCAGATCAGGGCCGAGCAACGTCGCAAGGGCTTCATCGCGCTTGATGCTTCGGGCAAGCTGGGCGTATTCCACAGCACGGCCCATCGCACCTTGCTGGTCGATCAGGTGGTAGAAGGCTCGGGCATTCTGGCGTTGTCGCCACGTGCCAACCAGATTCTGGTCGAGAGTTCAGGCCTGCTGCTGCCCATGACGCTGGATAACCCACACCCGGAAGTGTCCTGGAGTTCGCTGTGGGGCAAGGTCTGGTACGAAAACTACGATTCGCCTCAGTATGTCTGGCAGTCCACGGCGTCCAACAGCGATTTCGAGCCCAAGCTGAGCCTCGCGCCGCTGACCTATGGCACGTTGAAAGCCGCGTTCTACGCCATGATCCTGGCTGCGCCGCTGGCCATTGCTGCCGCGATCTATACCGCTTACTTCATGGCGCCGGGCATGCGCCGCAAGGTCAAGCCGGTCATCGAGCTGATGGAAGCGATGCCGACGGTGATCCTCGGCTTCTTTGCCGGATTGTTCCTGGCGCCGTATCTGGAAGGCCACTTGCCCGGCATCTTCAGCCTGCTGCTGTTGACGCCTGTTGGCATTCTGCTGGCGGGCTTCCTGTGGACCCGTCTGCCCGAGTCGATTCGTCTGCGTGTGCCTGACGGTTGGGAAAGCGCGATTCTGCTGCCGGTGGTGGTGCTGGTGGGCTGGTTCTCTCTGGGCATGAGCCCGCATCTGGAGAACTGGTTCTTCGGCGGCGACATGCGCATGTGGATCAGCAATGACCTGGGTATCACCTACGATCAGCGCAATGCACTGGTCGTGGGTATCGCCATGGGTTTTGCGGTCATTCCCAATATCTACTCGATTGCCGAAGATGCGGTCTTCAGCGTGCCGCGCAGCCTGACCCTCGGTTCGCTGGCCCTTGGCGCGACGCCCTGGCAAACCCTCACCCGCGTGGTGATCCTGACCGCCAGCCCCGGCATCTTCTCGGCGCTGATGATCGGCATGGGCCGTGCCGTGGGTGAAACCATGATCGTGCTGATGGCCACCGGTAACACGCCGATCATGGACATGAACCTGTTCGAGGGCATGCGCACCCTGGCGGCCAACGTCGCCGTGGAAATGCCCGAGTCGGAAGTGGGAGGCAGTCACTATCGCGTGCTGTTCCTGGCGGCGCTGGTGCTGCTGGTGTTCACTTTTGTCATGAACACCCTGGCAGAGCTGATTCGTCAGCGCCTGCGCAAGAAATACTCGTCGCTTTAAGGAAGGCAGAACTTAGTGAAACGGGACTCTCTCAAGAGCTGGTTCAAAAGCGGCGCCCCCGGCGTCTGGCTGAGTGCGGGCGCTGTTTCCATCGCGGTGATCATGACCATCGGGCTGCTGGCGGTGATTGCCGTGCGTGGCCTGGGGCATTTCTGGCCAGCGGATCTGGTGCATGCGCAATACGATGTGCCCGGTCAGCCGCCGCATGTGCTGGTGGGCGAACTGGTCGAGCAGGAGCAGGTTCCGCTTGCGCGTCTCAAGGGTGCCGGCTTGCCAGTGCCGGACAGCGGCCCCGAATTCATGACCCGCGAGCTGTTCAAGGTCGGCAACCGCGACCTGAACCCCAGCGATTTCACCTGGGTGGTCGGTGAATGGCTGACCCAACAGAGCCTGCCTGCCGAACTGATGACCCTGGAGCGTCGTGAGTGGGGCAACTTCTATGGCTATCTGGTCAACGTCAAGGAAAACGGCACGGTCGTGGCTGAAGGCGAAGCGGCCTGGCCGACCCTGCAAGAGCGTATCAAGCGGGTCGAGAAGCTGGCCGACGAGCTTTACAGCCTGGAAAAGAAAGACATTGGCGCCATCAACCACGGTATCGAGCGTCTGCGCCTGCAGGCCCGCAAGCTGGAACTGGAAGGCCGGCTCGATGCGACGGCCCAGGCGGACATGGCTGCCGAACGGGCTGAACTGGATGCCCGCTATAAAGTGATCGAAGAGCGGCTTGGCGGCCTGCATCAGGCGTTCGACCGGGACAGCCTGACCGTCCGCGATGCCAACGGTAAAGAGGTGGAGATCAGTCTGGGCAAAGTGGTGCATGCCTATCAGCCCAATGCCATGGGGTTCTTCACCAAGATCGGTTTCTACTTCAAGAAACTCTGGGAATTCCTGAGCGAAGATCCACGGGAAGCCAACACCGAAGGCGGCATTTTCCCGGCCATTTTCGGCACGGTGATGATGACGCTGATCATGGCTGTGATTGTCACCCCGTTTGGCGTGCTCGCAGCGGTCTATTTGCGTGAGTACGCACGCCAGGGCACGGTCACGCGGCTGATCCGCATTGCCGTGAACAACCTGGCCGGTGTGCCGGCCATCGTCTATGGCGTGTTTGGCCTTGGCTTTTTTGTCTATGTGTTGGGCGGTTCTCTGGACCACCTGTTCTTCCCCGAAGCGCTGCCCGCGCCGACTTTCGGCACGCCAGGCCTGTTGTGGGCTTCGTTGACTCTGGCCCTGCTGGCGGTTCCGGTGGTGATTGTGGCCACCGAGGAAGGTCTGGCGCGCATTCCCCTGAGCCTGCGTGAAGGCTCGCTGGCGCTGGGTGCAACCAAGGCCGAGACCCTGTGGAAAATCGTCTTGCCCATGGCCAGCCCGGCAATGATGACCGGTCTGATCCTGGCGGTGGCCCGCGCTGCAGGCGAGGTCGCGCCCTTGATGCTGGTGGGTGTGGTCAAGCTGGCACCGTCTCTGCCGCTGGATGGCAACTACCCCTACCTGCATCTGGATCAGAAGATCATGCACCTGGGTTTCCATATTTATGACGTGGGCTTCCAGAGCCCCAATGTCGAGGCCGCACGTCCGCTGGTGTATGCCACGGCCTTGCTGCTGGTGCTGGTGATCGCCTTGCTCAACCTGTCGGCGGTCGCCATTCGTAACCATTTGCGCGAGAAATACAAGGCGCTCGACAACTGATCCGAAAGTCCCGCCCCGCAATGACAGGGCGGTTCGATGATGCGAAAAGTTCGCACAGGAGCAATCCATGCAACACGAAGGCTCAAACCACGGCGTCAACCTGTCGGCCCTGGGGCGCAACAAGTCAGGTTTGCATCTGGCCGATGAAATCGTGGCAATCGAAGTGCCGGGCCTGAACCTGTTCTACGGTGAAAAGCAGGCGCTGTTCGATGTCAGCCTGAATATTCCCAAGCAGAAGGTGACGTCGTTCATTGGCCCGTCCGGTTGCGGCAAGTCGACGTTGCTGCGCACCTTCAACCGTATGAACGATCTGGTCGATGGCTGTCGTGTGGAAGGCGCTATCAACCTCTACGGCCACAACATCTACAGCAAGGGCGAGGAAGTCGCCGAGCTGCGCCGTCGCGTCGGCATGGTGTTCCAGAAGCCGAACCCGTTCCCCAAGACGATCTACGAGAACGTGGTCTATGGCCTGCGTCTTCAAGGGATCAACAAGAAGCGCGTACTCGATGAAGCTGTCGAGTGGGCACTCAAAGGTGCGGCCTTGTGGGATGAGGTCAAGGACCGGCTGCATGAGTCGGCGCTTGGTCTGTCCGGCGGTCAGCAGCAGCGTCTGGTGATTGCCCGCACTATCGCCGTGGAGCCGGAAGTCCTGCTGCTCGACGAACCCTGTTCGGCGCTCGATCCGATTTCGACGCTGAAAGTTGAAGAGCTGATCTACGAACTGAAATCCAAATACACCATTGTGATCGTTACCCACAACATGCAGCAGGCGGCACGGGTCTCTGATTACACCGCTTTTATGCACATGGGCAAACTCGTCGAGTTCGGTGATACGGATACCTTGTTCACCAACCCGACCAAAAAGCAGACAGAAGACTACATCACCGGTCGTTACGGCTAGGACGTGCTCCGTCAGCCCTGAACCACCGCTGCGTTTTCGCAATTAACCGGACGTTCCAAGGACACCCAGCATGATCCACAAAGACAGCCATACACATCACATCTCGCAACAGTTCAACGCCGAGCTCGAAGAAGTTCGCAGCCATTTGCTCGAAATGGGTGGCCTGGTCGAGAAGCAGGTCAACGATGCCGTCACGGCCCTGATCGAAGCCGACTCGGGCCTTGCCCAGCGGGTCCGGGAAGTCGACGACCGGATCAACCAGATGGAGCGCAACATCGACGAAGAATGCCTGCGCATTCTCGCCCGTCGTCAGCCTGCGGCTTCCGACCTGCGCCTGATCATCAGCATCTCCAAGTCGGTTATCGATCTGGAGCGCATCGGTGATGAAGCCACCAAGATCGCCCGTCGTGCCATCCAGCTGTGCGAAGAGGGTGAGTCGCCGCGTGGTTATGTGGAAGTGCGTCATATCGGCGATCAGGTGCGCAACATGGTCCGCGATGCGCTGGACTCGTTCGCACGCTTCGACGCCGAACTGGCCCTGTCCGTCGCCCAGTACGACAAGATCATCGACCGCGAATACAAGACGGCGCTTCGTGAGCTGGCGACCTACATGATGGAAGATCCGCGCTCGATCTCCCGTGTACTGAACGTGATCTGGGTCCTGCGCTCGCTGGAGCGTATCGGTGACCACGCCCGCAATATTTCCGAGCTGGTGATCTATCTGGTGCGTGGTACGGACGTGCGCCACATGGGTCTCAAGCGCATGAAAGAAGAAGTACAGGGTATCCTGAGCGAAACATCTAATGTTCCGGGTAAGACTGACGATAATTAAGATTGCCTGCGAAAAAACGCCCGGCACTTG
Source organism: Pseudomonas cichorii (assembly GCF_019719005.1). Classification (GTDB taxonomy): domain Bacteria; phylum Pseudomonadota; class Gammaproteobacteria; order Pseudomonadales; family Pseudomonadaceae; genus Aquipseudomonas; species Aquipseudomonas cichorii_E. The sequence continues at coordinate 34,359 of NZ_JAIGPJ010000014.1, read as the reverse complement.
CTGGGCGTTTTTCGTTCAGGGGATTAAGATTTGTAACCGCCCGCGAACTTCCGTGCTGGCGCAGTCATTCAATATGGCAGTTGGCTACCCTCCAACGCTATGCTTGCCGAAACAAAGGGCGTGTTGGCATACCGCAGTTCACCTTCAAGGTGAACACGCCCGCAGGAGCGTCGATGAGTAAAGTCAGTGTATTGGTGGTGGATGACGCGACTTTCATCCGCGACTTGGTAAAAAAAGGGCTGCGCAATTATTTCCCCGGTATTCATACCGAGGATGCAGTCAACGGTCGCAAGGCCCAGACGTTGCTGGTTCGCGAGACCTTCGATCTGATTCTCTGCGACTGGGAAATGCCCGAAATGTCGGGCCTGGAGCTGTTGGCCTGGTGCCGTGAGCAAGACAGTTACCTCAAGACCGTGCCATTCATCATGGTGACCAGCCGTGGCGATAAGGAAAACGTTGTTCAGGCCATTCAGGCTGGCGTAACCGATTTCGTCGGCAAGCCGTTCACCAACGAACAGTTGCTGACCAAGGTCAAGAAAGCCCTGGCCAAGGTGGGCAAGCTTGATCAGGTGATGTCCAGTGCTCCGGCGCGCATGAACTCTCCGCTCAATGACTCCCTGAGTGCATTGACCGGTGGCAAGGCCGAAGTGGTCCGCAGTGCCGCGCCTGCCCAGGCATCGGCTGGTATTGCCAAGGCGCCGCCTGTGGTTGCCAAGGCGGCTGAGCCTGCAGGTCGTGGGCAAGGCCAGTTGCGCCTGCCTAACGGTATTCAGTCGTGCGTGATCAAGGCCTTGAGCCTGAAGGAAGCATCTCTGCTCGTACGTCGCAGCGATGCGCTGCCGCAGGTTCTCGACAGTGCCGTCCTGGATCTTGAGCAGGGCGAGAGCAATGAAGTCGCGCGTTTGAACGGCTACCTGCATTCCGTCGCAGCCTTTGAGCAGAAACCTGACAGCGAATGGATACAAGTGGCCTTCCGCTTCGTCGACCAGGATGCCCAGAAGATGGACTACCTGTCGCGCCTGATCGCCCGCGGCACTGCCCAGAAGCACTTCGTTCCTGGCGCCTGATTGCTGCTGACCTCTTCTCGAATGAATTCGCTCCTGCGGTAGGGGCGGATTTATCCGCGAGACGATCTTCCAGATATCCCCCGTTTCAGAACTTTCCTGCGCAATAAATGCTGGTTTTCCGGTTTCGGAGGCTGGTTCTTGCCTATTCAGTTTGTCTCGCCGCATGACATATGCATACGAGACTACTCAAATGACGCCTACCGCAATTCAACCGCTGAATATTCAAACCATCAGCTCCAGTCGATTGTTCTTCAATATCCATCACGCCCTGGGCGTCGATCCTGCCGAACACTATATGGTCGATGCTCAGGCCTTGCCTGAAGAGCATTTTCGAGTGACCAGGCTCGTTCTCCAGCACTTGCTTGGCGAGGATACGAGCTTCTCGAACACTAACCCTGCACACCCGAAGTCGCTTCAGGGCCAGAAGCTGTTCCTGATTTACCAAAGCGAAAAAGCCTGGAAACTGTACGCCGATGCAATGCAAACACCTCTGGCAGAGGTGACACCCTGGAGGGTGCATCAGTTTTTCGCACGACTTGCCTGGCTCGATGAATCGGCTGTCACCACTGAAACGGCCAGAGCGCAGCTAAGCGCTTACCTGTACGGGCTTCGTCCTTATCGGGGAGCGGATGTTGTGCTGGACCCCAAGGACTATCCCGAGCTGGGCGGGTTATTGACGGCTGTCCCGCAAGACTTGCGCCTGTGGATGGTGCAATTCAAGCGTGGTGCCCGCCTGATGCCAGTCGGTGAATGGATAGCGCGCAGTTCAGGGCGTTCGCTTTATAACGGCATCGCTGCATCCAGAGACGAGCAAGCCCGACGCCCGTTGAGTGTATTGTGTGATGCCATTGCCGACATGTTGCCGCCCGGCGAGTATCGCGACAAATCCTTATCGGATGCCCTCGATCAGAAGCTGGCAGCGATTGCGACCTGGTGGCTGTTCGAGTTCTATCTGAAAGCGGGTTCGCAGATAGCCTCGCCTTGCGAGGGCTTGCAGATCGATTTCCTGACGCCGATACCTGTCGCCAGCCGGGCCGAGTTTTATCGCAAGGTCGCAGCGTATGCCGTGAACCCCGATGACGAATCCTGGTTGTCCCTGGCCATCGCCAATGCAAAGGATGCACCCGGCATGCGTGCGCTCTCGCTGGGGACTGAGTTGCGTTTCACGCATTCAGGCCTGGTGTTCGATTCAGCTATTGCGCTGGCCGCTCTGTTGCTGACGTCGCAGCTGCAATCGAGCCCCGAGTTGAGCCATTCGCTGCCAACCGGCCTTGGACTGAATGTCCATGTTCCGCCGCTGGACTCCTGGAACCCCGTGCGTGATGCCGATGTTCTGTTCCAGCAATTGGGCATCGGTTTGCTGTGCCGGGCTGATGGCGATGCCAGTGTCTTGCGCTGGAGGCCTTCGCAAACCTGGCATGCGCTGATCCAGACTGCACGCTTCAGATCCATGTTTGCCCCGTTGCTCAACAGCATGCAGTGGTACGGAGCGCTGGCACACGAACAGGCTTCGCCGGTTATCACTCAGGCGTTGGCGGGTCGCGCCATAGTCGATTACTTCCTTGGTGCAACCCGGACTTTTGCCGAGCCACTGGCAAAGACGCTTCGCGGCACGTGGGTCTGTGAGTACAGCCATGTGCAGCTTTGCGCCAGGGTGCGGGCGGATATCAAGGCGCGCCAGCCCACGGTATCGTCATCGACGCTCGACATGCTTTATTACCTGTTTGCACGTGAAGCCATGCCTGAACTGCTGGTGGAAGGCGTTCCCGATCACCTGCAATACGGGCGATCGCTGCAAAGCGTGGCCTTGTTGCATGGCGTTGCTCTGGTTGAAAGCATGCGGCCGGGCCATTCCCAGGCCCCTCAGTTTGATGACCTGATCGGGATCAGCTCCGAACTGACCCAATCAAGTGATGCCAATGTCCATGCCTTGTGGGCAAGGACGCTGGCCATTCCGGCTTTGCGCTATGCCATTGCCCATGGCGGTATTGAATGGTCTGGCCCCGACAATATTGATCAGGCAAGCACCGCGCAAATCAGCAAGGCCTTGAGTTACCTCCAGCAACAACAGGCGCTTCATGCCTCAGAGCTGAATGATTTACTGAGTATCAAACCGCCGGACCGCAAGCGTCTTGCCGAGCAAATGCTGAGCGAGGCGAATGTGGATCGCCGGATCTGGGCGCTCTCCATCAAGCTTCACGGCTGGCCAATCCTGCAGGAGCACGGCTTCACCATCGCCGATTCCTACTCCATTGATCGCCTGTTGGCTGTCGGGCGTCCGCAAGCCAGCGTTCTGGAACTGGTGATGATGGGGGAAGCGTACATTCCGGGAAAACCGACGATTCCCGAAGCCTACGCCAGCGCGTTCGACGCATTCCAGCAAGCCCTGACCCGTGCTGAAGCCAGGGTCATGACCCGGTTGCTGGCCGAGATGCAGGTCGCCGACCGCACAGCGTTGCTGAACTCGACCTGTGAAGTGAGCCGGGTGGTGTTTGATACGGAAGAGGGTGTTCACGGACTCTTCATTCGTTGCCAGCCGGGCGATCACCGAGCGTACTTTCACGATCACACGGCCGCAGAGATTTTCTATGAGTTGATTCCTGCTGGCGGAGTGGTCCGAAAAGTCGCTCAACGCTTCCAGTACCAGGTCGAGCCCGACACCGGTTTTAGCGGAAATATCGTGGAAACCGTCGAGAAGAGAGAGCGAAATGCCGCAAATGTCGCCAAGGCCCGTGTGACGCCATTGCTGCCATTTGATGGCGATGCGTACCTGAAAGGGACCGCATCACGCTCTTCGGTGGCCTATCACCAGCCACGTCAAGGCGTGCTGATTCCTTGCGCCGAACTGATTTACCTACCTGACGGCACTGAGCAGGCCAGGCTTGAAGCCTTTGTGCAGGTTGCTGCGGGTCACCTGTTTACCAGCTTTCTGGAAAGGAGCAGGGCCGAACATGAGCATGCGACCCAATGGGAGCAGCTCTGGGCCAAAGAGCGCGAATATGCTGACATCGCCGCACGCTTGCTCATTCCCTTCTATGGCTGCATCACGGATCTGGTCCATGGCGAGCACTCTGCCGGTGTCATCATCGGCTGTGTAATGGATGTGGCCTTTGCGTTGATTCCGGCCGGGCAATTCGTTGGTTCCACGGCGCGGATTGTCATTACGGCCGGTGAAATGAGCGTGATGTCGGTGTTCAGGCTGACGGGTAAAGCGGTGGCTCGCCTGATCGCAGGGCTGGCAGAGCAAAGCGCACTGTTTATTGTGCGTGACGCAGGCAAGTTCGCGCTGAAGGTTGGCAGGCTTGGCTGGTCGCGGTTGCTGGAACAAGTGCCTTCGCTGAAAAAACTCTTTGCTTCGCAAGCCTTTCTGGACAGCGGTATTTGCCTCGACAAGGGCATGTACAGGATTGTCGACAGTGCGGAGCACCCCTGGCAGCCCAAGGTTAAAGCGCTGGATAAGCGGGTGATTGTCGATGGCCGATCCGATGTGGTTGTGCGCAATGTCGGTACAACGCAAGAACCGGATTTCAGGTTGCTTGATCCTGAGTCCGATGCAGTGTTCGGAAAAAAACTGACATCCGTTTCAGGCAACAGGCCGCTGGAGTTCTCAATGTCGTCCGCCGCCGATGGCATTGTTCGTGGTCACTATCCGGTGGTTTTACCGGTGGTCTCGACAGTGGAGGGCTTCACTGAAATTCGTATCGCCGACAGCTGTGTCGTGCAGGTCATCGAAAGAGAGGAGGGTGTGTTCGATATCCTTGTGGATGGCGAGGTCTATCATCTGGATGCTGGCACGCCGAGTGCAGCCATGCGCAAGCTGTCGGTCAGCAAGGTTTCTTCCCGGGCTGGCTGGCTGGAGGAAACCGAGAACCTGTGCAGGTTTCGTCGCAACCTGGAGTCTGTGCCCTGCGCGACAGGTGTAAAACTGGTCACGCCGACACCTGAGCCCTTGAAGCCTGGATCGCTTTCCCCTAAGCGAACCGGCAAATACCCGAGTCATGCCATTGATGCCCGTGAGTTCACGCTGGCCACCCTGACGACAGGCGCTGGAGAGACTTCGCAAAGTCTCGATGTCTTTGTCTATGAAGGAAAGTTCTGCAAATGGGCCGAGTCGTCTGAAGTGACGCCATCGACTTCGGCGCAGGCCCCGACAGGGAAAGTGGTCGTGCCTCTTTCACAGGAAGAACGGGAGCTTTTTTCGTTGCCCGAAACACCGGTTTACTTGTCGGAGCTGGATGGGATCTTGTCGGCTGAGGGCAAGTTGGGTGTACCGCCCAACTTCACGCCTGAAGATACCGCTTTCGTTTATGAGTTTGCCCCGGTGATCGAATTCGGGTCCATAGCCCAAGGGGTCAGTGATACTCGGACCTTGCGCGGCATGCGCATCAACCTGGCGGAAAAAGACTGGATTTTCGTCGAGCCTGACACGGGGGCGTTCTATAAGACCCTGGCTCCCACCAGTAACCGCATTGAGTTGAAGTTCTCTCGCGTCACGGATGTCGACGAGATCAATGAGTTCATCCGTGTGTCGGAGAAATACCGATTGGTGCGGGAGCGTCCGAATATAGAGACGGATCGGGAAAATATCGCACGCTTGCTCTTTGACATGCTCGATGATGCCGAGCGCGATGTGTGGAAAGTTTCCTGGACCCCGCAGATCACTTCTTATGATGACTATGCGCGGTGGTGTATTGCCAATGGGGAGGAAAATGCACTTCTGGGATTTGCCAGTGAAATTCTGGCGGGTGAGGAAATCCAGAAGAAATTCGTGGAGCTTGCCAAGCAGTGCATTCCCGACTTCAAGAAGATTGCTCAGAGAAGCGTGCCCGAAAAGCAGCATATCCTGGAAGTTCTCAACAGGCTTTTGCCGGTAGCGGGCTCAAAAGGCAAATGGGTGGAGCTCAATATGCAGAGCATTATTACCTCCAAGGCGACCAACGCGATTCTGAGCCAGATCAAGGGGGCCAATCTTTCCTTTGCTCAGGTTTATACCGAGTCCGGGGAGCGGGTCGTGTATTACGCGCTTTCGGGGGGCGAGAAAGCCAGAGGCCTTAAATTGCGGATCGATTCTGCTGAAACGACCGAGCAGATCTTTGACGGGGTCATCTTCCGCGATGCCCGTGCCCGAATGGCAAGCCGCCCGCCCGATCCCCGGTTTACCAGCCTGCCGGTGGTCAGGGATGCTGTTCGCACGGTGATTCGGGATTTCAGCCGCGACCTCGATGCAGAGCGGTTGATCGCAACCGTGTTGAAAGAGGATATGGCGACGACGCGCTTGACTCATATCAGGTTCTTTACCGTGCTCGATACCTGTCGATCCTGTGGCGGATTCGTGCTGCCTCGCTTGAAACTGGATTTTCCTGACGCCCTGTTTTCCGTGACCTACCTGAAAAATTACACCTTTTCGTAACGGACCCTGACCTGTGCGGTGTGCCGGGCGCACCGCACAGCGGCACCATGGCGTGTGTTTCTTGACGCCTCTACGATTATCGATTGATATCGTGGTGTCCATTTCTGCGCGCAACGCTGCTAGGCTTGGCCGCTCTTGTCCGCGACCCAGAACATTTCTGATGCTTGAACGCCTGCTGATCCTGACTGCCCTGACGCTGGCCGTACAAACGGCGGGTGCGGTCACGATTTATAAAACCGTCGATGCCGATGGCGTCGTTTCGTTTTCCGACCGCCCTGCGGCCGGTGCTTCTGTCGTGGTCTTCAGGGACCGGATGGTCGAGCATTTCGAGAAGCAGGTGCATCTGAGCGTCAAGAAGGAAGGCGGCATCCACAGCCTGTATGTGCGCAACGACCTGTATGCGCCGGTCGAGGTTGAGCTGAAACTTTCCGGGCTGAGCAACGTGCTCGGGGTGACGGGATCGTCGTCAACCATTCGCCGCACGGTGCCTGCGCGCAGCAACGAACGCATGATCGTGCTGAGCCCCAAACAAACGGGCAAGGCCATGAACTACGCCTCGATACTGACTTCCACTCTGGGAGACTCCAAGCGGGCTATGCAGGCCTACAAGTATCCTTTGCCGTGGGTGGGCGGGCCGTTCCGACTGACTCAGGGGCCTGGCGGCAAATACAGCCATTACGGCCCGAAGGGACGTTACGCGATGGACATCGCCATGCCGGAAGGCACGCCTATCATCGCGGCGCGTGCAGGCACGGTGGTGAAGGTCGAGAACAATCAGACTGGCCGAGGCTCGAACCCGTCAGGCAATTTTGTGCGAATCCTGCACAATGACGGCACCATGGGCGTCTATCTGCACCTGATGCGTGGCTCGGTGAGTGTCAGGGAAGGCCAGCAAGTGCATGTCGGCAGTCCGCTGGCGCGCTCCGGTAATACCGGCAACAGCACCGGCCCGCATTTGCACTTTGTCATCCAGCGCAATACGGGACAGGCGCTGGAATCCATTCCCTATGAATTCGCCACGCCGGTCCAGAGCCTGCCCAATTTCGCCGTGGGCGGGAATTAGCCGCCCGATTTTTGGGAGCGAGCTTGCTCGCGAAGAGGCCGGTGAAGTCAGAAGAAAGTCATTGTCTTCTCCGCCGCTTTCGCGACTGAAGTCGCTCCCACAGGTGTGCAGCAGGCTCAATCGATCTTCAGCACCTTGGCCAGCACGATCTTCGGGCCTTTCATCTTCTTGATGATGATGCGCAGGCCTTCGACTTCCATTTGCTCTTCTTCTTCCGGCACCCGTTTCAGGGTTTCGTAGATCAGGCCGGCCAGGGTTTCGGCCTCGATGTGGTCCAGATCGATGCCCAGCAGGCGTTCGACCTTGAAGAGCGGGGTATCGCCACGTACCAGCAGTTTGCCCGGCTGGTAGGCGAGGATGCCGCGTTCGACCTTGCGGTGCTCGTCCTGGATGTCGCCGACCAGCACTTCCAGCACGTCCTCCATGGTCAGGTAGCCGATGATCTTGCCGTCAGCTTCTTCCACCAGCGCGAAATGCGCGCCACCCTTGCGGAACTGCTCCAGCAGTTGCGACAGCGGCATGTGCCGTGAGACGCGCTCCAGCGGGCGGATCAGTTCGGACAGGTTGAAGGACTCCGGAATATGGTCCAGTGCCGCCAGTTCCAGCAGCAGATCCTTGATATGAAGCAGGCCGACGAACTCGTTGTTCTCGGCATCGTAGACCGGATAACGGCTGAATTTGTGGCGACGGAACTGGGCCAGGATTTCCTTGAGCGGCGCGTTGCAATCCAGGGAAACCAGGTCTTCGCGGGAGTTGGCCCAGTCGACCACTTCCAGCTCGCCCATTTCCACGGCCGAAGCCAGCACGCGCATACCCTGATCGCTGGGGTCCTGGCCGCGGCTGGAGTGCAGGATCAGTTTCAGCTCGTCACGGCTGTAGCTGTGTTCATGATGCGGGCCGGGTTCGCCCTGGCCGGCAATGCGCAGAATGGCGTTGGCGCTGGCGTTGAGCAGGTAGATGGCCGGGTACATCAGCCAGTAGAACAGATAAAGCGGCACGGCAGTCCACAGCGACAGCAGCTCCGGCTTGCGAATTGCCCAGGATTTTGGCGCCAGCTCACCGATCACGATATGCAGGTAGGAAATGATGAAAAACGCCGTGAAGAACGACACACCTCTGATCACTTCTGCGGATTCCACGCCCATCGCACCGAGCAGCGGTTCCAGCAAGTGGGCGAAGGCAGGTTCACCGACCCAGCCCAGGCCGAGAGACGCGAGGGTAATACCCAACTGGCAGGCCGACAGGTAAGCATCCAGTTGCCCGTGAACCGTGCGCAGGATGTGCCCGCTCCAGCCGTTTTTCTTGGCGATGGCCTCGACGCGGGTCGAGCGCAGTTTGACCATGGCGAACTCTGCTGCAACGAAGAAACCGTTGAGCAGGACCAGGAACAGTGCAAAAAGAATCATGCCGAAATCGGCGAAGAGTGAAGCCGTCGTGAAACTAGGGGATGGGTCCATGGTGGGGTTTTGCGGAATCCGTTGTATTCAAAGATAAGGGCGTGCGGCACAGGAAATGGCGCCATGAACGAGGCAATGTAGCGGCTCGCAGCGAGCTTGCCTAGTAGTCTGGATCCACATCTCCGGGTTTTGCCAACTGAATGGCGGCGAAATGGCAGGTAAATACGCTGCCTTTGCCCATTACGCTGTTGATTTCAAGTGTGCCGCGATGGCGCAGCAGCACATGCTTCACGATAGCCAGGCCCAGGCCGGTACCGCCGGTATTGGAGGCGCGGCTGGTGTCGACGCGATAGAAACGCTCGGTCAGACGCGGCAGGTGCTTGGTTTCGATGCCGATGCCCGAATCCTGCACGCTCAGGTGCGCGCCGCGGTCGTCGGTCCACCAGCGAATGCGGATGTCGCCTTCTGCCGGCGTGTATTTCACGGCATTGAAGATCAGGTTGGAAAACGCGCTGCGCAGCTCGGTTTCGCTGCCCTTGAGCTGCATGTCGCTTTCCACATCGAGGGTGATCTGGTGATTCTTGCTGGCTGACAAGGCCTGAGCATCGGCCTTGATGGTCTTGAGCAGTGTCACCACGGCGACCGGATGGTTGTCCGAGGGATAGTCGGTGGCTTCGAGCTTGGCCAGCAGCAGCAAGTCGTTGAGCAGCGTCTGCATGCGCCCGCCTTGCTGGTGCATCTGCTGCAAGGCCCGCACCCAGCGCGGATTGACCTCTTCGACGTTGTCGAGCAGCGTTTCCAGATAACCGAAGATCACGGTCAGCGGTGTGCGCAGCTCATGGGAAACGTTGGCGACGAAATCCTTGCGCATCTGTTCCAGTTGATGGATCCGCGTGACATCGCGCACCAGCATCAGGTGCTCGTTGTTGCCGTAGCGGGTGATCAGCAACTGGATGCGCAGGTGGTCCTTGGTTGGCGAGGGGATTTCCAGCGGCTCGCTGTAGTTGCCCAGCGCGAAGTATTCCTTGAAGCGTGGATGGCGTACCAGGTTGGTGACCGGCTGGCCGCTGTCCTGAGGCGTCTTGAGGCCCAGAAGCGTTTCGGCAGCGCGGTTCCACCATTCCAGGTTGCCCTCGCTGTCGAGCATGATGACCGCATCGCGCAAGGCTGCGGTGGACTCCTGAACCCGGTCGATGACCGCCTGCAGACGACCACGTACGCGCTGATCCCGGCGTTGCAGGTGATAGATGCTGTCGAAGACTTCGCCCCACAGGCCATAGCCGTCAGGTGGCGGCTCGTCGGTGCTGTGGTTGCTCAGCCATTCATGCAGGCGCAGCAGTTGCTTGAGGGTCCAGGCCAGGTAAAGCCCCAGCCCGATAGCCAGGCTCCAGCCGTACTCGCCACTGATCAGGCCGACCACGAGGCAGGCGGTGACCAGCAGCAACATGTGGCGTATCAGCGTGCCGTGCCAGTTTCGATTCAATTAAAGGTACATCCTTGACGGGTACACATGGGCCGCTGCCTTGTGTCTCTTCGCAAACGGTTCTCAGCTTTTGGTGGAAAAGCGATAGCCGGTGCCGCGCACGGTTTGTACCAGATTCTCGTAAGCATCACCCAGGGCTTTGCGCAGGCGCCGGATATGGACGTCCACGGTACGTTCTTCGACATAGACGTTGCCTCCCCAGACTTGATCCAGCAATTGGCCGCGAGTGTAGGCGCGTTCCTGGTGAGTCATGAAGAACTGCAGCAGACGGTATTCCGTAGGGCCCATTTCCGCAGGCTTGCCATCGATGGTTACGCGGTGGCTGACCGGGTCGAGCAGCAGGCCGCCGACTTCAATCGGCGCTTCGCCATCGCTTGGGCCTGCACGGCGCAGCACGGCTTTCAGACGTGCAACCAGTTCCCGTGGGGAGAACGGCTTGGTGATGTAATCGTCGGCACCGACTTCCAGGCCCTGGATCTTGTTGTCCTCTTCGCCTTTGGCCGTCAGCATGATGATCGGAATGTCACCGGTCAGTTCGTCGCGCTTGAGGCGGCGCGCCAGCTCGATACCGGATGTGCCGGGCAGCATCCAGTCCAGCAGGATGAGGTCTGGTTTGCGGTCGACGATGATTGCGTGGGCCTGCTGGGAGTTTTCCGCCTCCATGCAGTCATAGCCAGCCATTTCCAGTGCGACGGCGATCATTTCACGAATGGGGGCTTCGTCGTCAACGATCAGGATGCTCCTGCCAGCCATGCTCGAACCTCTTGTCATTTAACTGTCTTGGGGCGCATTAGATAACGGAAATATTGCAGTCGTGTGACATCTTGAGATGAGGCTAGCACGAGGGCCGGAATCAGCGCAGTGCGTAGTCCGCCACAATCCCCAGGAAGATGGCCAGCCCGGCCCAGTGGTTATGCAGGAAAGCCTTGAAACAGGCGTCCCGGTCCTTGAAGCGGGTGCTCCGGTATTCCCAGGCAAAACAGCCGGCGGCGACCAGCAGGCCCGTGTAGAAAAAGGCGCCCAGCTCGAAACGTACGCCGGCCAGTATCAGGCAGCCCAATGCCAGGCCTTGCAGCGTCAGGATGATGATCCGGTCAGCATCGCCGAACAGTACGGCTGTGGATTTCACACCGATTTTCAGATCGTCGTCGCGGTCCACCATGGCGTAGTAAGTGTCGTAGGCCACGGTCCACAACAGGTTGGCGATGTAAAGCAGCCAGGCGGCGGCAGGCAATGCGCCTGTTTCTGCGGTGAAGGCCATGGGCATTCCCCACGAGAATGCTGCACCCAGTACCACTTGCGGGTAATAGGTATAACGCTTCATGAACGGATAACAGGCAGCCAGCGCCAGCCCGCCGAACGACAGCCAGACCGTCGTCGAATTGGTCAGCAGCACCAGCAGGAAGCTCAGGGTCACCAGAATGGCGAACAGCGCCAGTGCCTCCCGCGAACTGACCTTGCCGCTGACCAGCGGGCGCTGCTCGGTGCGTTTTACATGGCCATCCACCTTGCGGTCGGCGAAGTCGTTGATGACGCAGCCGGCGGCACGCATCAGAAACACGCCGGTCACGAAAATCAGCACATTAGCCAGCGAGGGTGAGCCCTCACCGGCAATCCACAAGGCCCAGAGCGTTGGCCACAGCAGCAGGTAGACGCCAATCGGCTTGTCGATGCGGGTCAGCTGGATGAAGTCCCAGGCGCGAGGGTTCAGGCGATTGAGGGATTTGAGCAGCGACAGGTACATCAAGAGTGTTCCTCGTTCTTGAGGGCGTTCCAGAAACTGGGCAGGAAAATCTCGGCGACCAGCACGCTCAGCGGGCCACGGCTGAAGCACGAACGGCGGGCCCACAGATCGCTGGCGGCATCCGCTTCGGGTAGCCAGGCCTCAGGATAGCGGCAGACTTGCAGCGGGCCGCGCTCAAAGGCCTTGTCGCTGAACAGTAACTCGCCCAGCGAGCGTGTGCCCAGTTCATCCATATTCAAGCCGCCTTCAAGCAAGGCACTGCGGGCCGCGACGCTGCGGGCGAATACCCACTTTTCGCCGCGACCGCGCAAATACACTTCACGCACCCAGCCCAGGCTGGCCTCGGGTAACTCAAGCGCGCTGCATTCGTCGGGGCGTAGCGGCTGCCAGCCTTCAAACAGCAGCGTGACGCTGAAACCGTCTGACGACAGGCGCGTCAGGCGTCGGGTCAGGGAGTCCTGATTGAACAGCCAGTCGAGAATCAAGGGCCCCGGCACATCGGCCAGTTGCTCGTGTTCAAGCCATACAGGGGCAGGCAATGCGGGGTTTTGCTGGGACACGGTAAGCGATTATCGGCAGCCATCAAGGAGTGCGAGCTTAGCATGATTGCCGGATCTGACCGACGATGGGCAGCGTACCCGGTATCACAAACAGGCTTGCATATGAGTGCCGTGGACAGTACAAACCTCGCGGGGATTTGACTCCTGACACCCGGACCGGTGGCAATCGACCGCTGCGCCAGTATTTAGCCTGATCATCGAGGGACCTGAACCATGAAAAAGTGGCAATGCATTGTCTGCGGCCTTATCTACAACGAAGCCGATGGCTGGCCCGATGACGGTATTGCGCCCGGCACTCGCTGGGAAGATGTGCCCGAAGACTGGCTTTGCCCGGATTGCGGTGTCGGCAAGATCGACTTTGAAATGATTGAAATCGGCTGATTTTGTGCAGGACTAATGCCGATCAATTAAGGCATACCTGGTCCTTGTGGGAGGGGCCTTGGCCGCGACGGCTTGCTTACAGGCAACACATTTCAACGCCTGAAAAGCTGGCTGTCGCGGCCAAGGCCCTTCCCGGATAAATCCGGTCCTACAGTGATGCGTCTGACCATGACGCTGGATTTTTTTGATGAGAGAAGTAATGAGCGCACCTGTCGTCATCATCGGTACCGGCCTTGCTGGCTACAACCTCGCCCGTGAGTTTCGCAAACTGGACGGCGAAACGCCGCTGTTGCTCATTACAGCCGATGATGGCCGCTCCTACTCCAAGCCTATGCTGTCCACCGGCTTTGGCAAGAACAAGCAAGCCGACGAACTGAGCATGGCGCAGCCCGGCGCCATGGCAGATCAGCTCAAGGCGCAAGTTCGCACCCATACCCGCATCAGCGGCATCGATCCCGGCCACAAGCGGCTGTGGATCGGTGAAGAGGCGGTTTATTACCGCGATCTGGTGCTGGCCTGGGGCGCTGAAACCATTCGGGTGCCGGTGGACGGCGATGCGCAGGACGCCATTTTCCCCATCAACGATCTTGAAGATTACGCCCGCTTCCGCGAGGCGGCGGCAGGCAAGAAGCGGGTTCTGATCCTGGGCGCAGGCCTGATTGGTTGTGAGTTTGCCAACGACCTGATCCTTGGCGGCTATGAGGTCGATCTGGTCGCGCCCTGCGAGCAGGTCATGCCGACTCTGTTGCCTCCCGCTGCTGCGGCTGCGGTGCAGGCGGGGCTCGAAGGCATTGGCGCTCGTTTCCATCTGGGGCCGATCCTTAGCCGTCTTCAGCGCAATGAACAGGCACTCGAAGCGCACCTGTCCGACGGGCAGGTGATTGCCTGCGATCTGGTCGTCTCGGCTATCGGCCTGCGTCCACGAGTCGATCTGGCGGCCGCTGCCGGTTTGCTCATCGGGCGCGGTGTCGTGGTTGATCGGCACCTGCAGACCTCGCACGCCAACATCCATGCCCTGGGCGATTGTGCCGAGGTCGATGGTCTGAACCTGTTGTACGTCATGCCATTGATGAGCTGTGCCCGTGCCCTGGCGCAGACACTCGCGGGCACGCCGACTGCCGTTAAATATGGCCCGATGCCTATCACCGTAAAGACTCCGGTTTGCCCTCTGGTGGTTTCGCCACCTCCTCGCGGCACCGAAGGAAGCTGGAGTGTCGAAGGTGAGGGCGCGGACATCAAGGCCGTGTGTCATGACGCCGAAGGCCAGTTGCTGGGCTACGCCCTGACGGGAGCCGCAGTGTCGGAGAAACTGGCCTTGAACAAGACGTTACCCCCTCTATTGCCCTGAATATGGGGCGTTTTGTCGGATATGTCGCTTTTTTCGTCCTATAAACGTTGCGCATGTACTGGCGCGTGCCTCAACGGCATGCCATCCTCGGTTACGTCTGCCGCTACGTAGAGCTGTCGCGGCACCTTGTCGCTGCTTTACCCAGGCAGTACGGGACATAAAAACAAAAAACCGTAAAGAGGCTTCATACATGCGTAAACCAGATATTGCAGCCGCTATTGCTGAAAAAGCGGATCTCACCAAAGAACAGTCCAATCGCGTTCTCAACGCCATTCTTGAAGAAATCACCGGCGCACTGCACCGCAAGGACAGCGTGACCCTGGTAGGCTTCGGTACCTTCCTGCAACGCCATCGCGGTGCCCGCACCGGCAAGAACCCGCAAACGGGTGAACCGGTGAAAATCAAAGCCAGCAACACCGTTGCCTTCAAGCCTGGTAAGGCTCTGAAAGACAGCGTCAATCCATAACATTCACTGCGCGCCTTGGCGGGAGGCGAGCAGTCATCGAAACGGGCACACCCACTGGATGGGGTGCCCGTTTTTTTGCCTGGGACAGCGAAATGTGTCCGTATGAATAGGTTTTTGAGTGCGATAACTGCTTTTGATTGGTTTTTAGAAATTTCCTACCTAAAGGTGTTATTTGTCTCTATTTGCGTAGGAATCTCCTGACTTTTTCCAATGGCTCATTTCCTTAAAGTGCCGCCCCTGCTGCACCTCATTAAAAATGACCCTTGGAATCAAGAATGAAAAAGCTATGGATGACTGCTGCCGTTGCAACCCTGATCGCCACCACCAGTGGTTGCGTGAGTTACAACGTGAGCCAGCCGACCGCACCGCTGGAAGGCGTGGTCAAAACGGACCTCAAGGCTGACGTCAAAGTGGGCGGCGCTATCAGCGGCGAATCGTCGACCAACATTCTGTTCAACGTCCTGAGCTTCGGTGGCGATAATCGCTACGCGGATGGCGTTGTGTATGGCGGTGCGAGTGGCGGTGGCGCTCTGGGCCTGCCTCTGCCTGACCCGGTTGCAACAACCAAGGCCGCGGCTGCCTACAAGGCGGTCAAATCGTCGGGTGCCGACCTGATCGTCGCGCCACGCTATGAAGTCAATGTCCAGGACTACTTCATCTTCAAGAAGGTGAATGTGAAGGTCACGGGCAACAAAGGCAGTATCAACAGCATCCGCTGATCTGATTCTGTGCGGTCACGCTGCTCTCCATGCAGGGCAGCGTTTCCGGGTTAATGATGCGATCTTCGCCGAAAAACACGATTGTCCTACAGGATTGCCGCCAATAACCCGCTACACTGCCTCACCAATCGCTCTGACCGGGCTGACTTTCTGCTGAGGCAATGTGTATGAAGTTTCGTTTCCTGCTCTGGATGCTGGGCCTTCTGATGGCTCGGGCCAGCCGTACCAATCCTGCGTTTCAGCAGCAGCTTGCCGACAAGGAGCTGACCTTTCAGTTGCAGACTGCCGATGGCAAGGTCGCTCGTCATTTCATCGTCAGTGGCCAGCGCATCCGCAGTGCCGGTGGCGTGGTTGCCGAACCTGCATTCGCCATTGTCTTTCGCGATGCGGCCTTCGGGTTTGCCACGATGCAGGCCAGTAACAAGCAACTGGCGTTCATGAAGGGGATTCAGGACAAGGACATCCAGATCAAGGGCAATACTTCGCTGGTGATGTGGTTTCAGGGCCTGACCAAGTACCTGAAACCGAAACCGAAAAAGAAGGCCAACTGATTCAAGGTAGCTGCAACCCGCCTGCGGCTTTGTGAAGTTCGCGCAAGTGTTCACCCATCTGTTTGAGATTGGCTTCGTTGGCCGCGATTTCAGTGGCGCGTTCCGGCTCAAGCAAGGCACGTACTTCCTTGTCGAGATCGCCGGTCAGACGCTTCAATTGCTTCTGGCGCTGGCTGCTCTCGGCTTCAAGTCGCTGCCACTCGCCCGCCTGTGGCAATCCATAACCGCTGCTGCCCAGCAATTCTGCTGGACGGCTGAGAAAGCCGCTGCTGGCGAGAATCTCTTGCAGCGTCTTTGACGCCTGGGAGACGCTGCCGTCTTTCTGTTCCCTTGCTCCGAGATAGCGTTGTTTCACTTCATCCTGAGCCAGCAGCAATTGCCGGCGCAGGCTTGCCTGTTCCAGCAGCAAGATAGCGGCACTGGTGCGCAGGTCGGCTTTATCGAACCACTGGCTGCGTTCTTTGGCTGACAGCAGCAGCCAGTCTTCGACGGTGGTCTGCGGGATGGGCAGATGCTTCTTCAAGACCTCGAACATCGCCTGATAGCGGTCGCGATAGGAGTCGAAGCGATAACCCATGCGCAGCGCTTCCTTTGGATCGTCCAGCACGCTGGTGTCTGCAAGGCCGCGGCCTTTGAGCACTTCCAGCAAACCGTTGGGCAGGATGCTGTCCAGGCCGACAAGTTTGGGGTTGTGGGTGCCGCTGCGTAGCAGCTTGAGGTTTTCCACAGCACAGTTGTTGGACAGGAAGTAATAGTTGCCGTCGTAACTCCAGTGCATCTCGGCCGCATGCTGCACCAGCCCTTCGATTTCCGGGCGGGACAGTTTGATCGGCACGGAGGCGAGGCTGCGCAGTTCGGTCTTGGTGTATTCGTCGATGACCTGGGCCAGCGGCAGCACAAACAGTCGCGACGGATAAGCGCCCATCAGGCCATCCCAACTGGACAGTTGCACATCGCCCACGAATGCCCGGTACGACAGGACCAGATGCTGATCCAGGTCCAGGCGGCAATCAGGCCCGCGTGGTCGTCCCGGCTTGCAGATCACCAGGCGCAACATGCTGTGGCCCCAGCGGCTTACCCAGTTCTGGTTGGCTTCAGCCAGCAGGTAGTCGACTTCATAGACCCGCTCCGGATCAAGCTTGCCCAGAGGTTCGCGTCCGAAATCGCTGCCGGCATTCAGGTACGGAAAGAAGGATGGGCACTCGTCTTTCTGTGGTGGAGCCCAGCCGAAGTGTTCCTTGTAGTAGGTGTAGAGGGCCGGACGACGACAGGCATAGGCCGGGTCGAGCAGGAAGTACTCCATATTGACGGCCACGAATTCCAGCGGGCTGGTGGTTTCGTAGATATCCGGACTGCGGGCGACCTGCCCGTTGTGTTCTTCCCGCTCGCCGCGTCGGCCGACATATTGCTGCCAGCCTGCCAGGTCCAGCAGGCGCGGGTCATCGCTGAGGGTGAAGCGTCGCTCGGTTTCACCACGGCAACTGTCAGGCAGGCCAATGTTGCCTGCTGAACTGTTCTGGCGTGAGCAGCGGAAAATCAGGGCGCGCTGCGTTGAAGACCACAGGCGGGCGCGATCGTAGACGTGAGTCAGCTCGTGCAGAACCGTGGCGAGCATTTCACGCCGGACCGTGCCGTGGGGGCGTCCGGTCTGGGTGGTGGCTGCCGAGCCGTCGGTCAACGGCGCCAGCAGTTTTGTATTGAGATAAAGCTGGTAGGGACCGGCAGCCTGGCCATAGGCGTTTTCAGGCATATCGTCGGACCAGCGCACGTCAACACGCCGGTCCAGATCCTTGATGAAGCTTGGCGGCAGAGCGCGCATGGCTTCATCAAGGAGTGTCTGGCTCGCATGTTGTTGGGCTGGGGTCAGGCCGTCGGTCTGCAGCTCAAGCGTCAGGCTGGCAAGAGCATGGGGCGCGACCAGCGACAATGCGCCGGCAAGCAGCCAGGCGCCAAGTCGTCTCACAGAGCGAGAATGGCTTCGGCCAGTGTCCGGTCACTGGCATCACGTGCTTCAGGCACGCGGGTGCGCAGGGTATCGAAAGCGGCATCGAGTTGCGCTCCGTGGATGTCACCGTCGCTGGCGACATAGCTGGCGGCGTCGTCTTTGGCCTGGATCACGACCTTGGAGTCGCGAATGGAGGTCGTGGTGTCCGAGGTGAAGTCGATGGAACGACCGAAAGCGCGAACGATGATATTGCTCGTGGCCACGACGGTCTGGGCCTGGGCAATGTCTGCCATGACGAGCAGGCCAAGGGTAGCGGCAATCAGCGGGGTACGCATGTAACGTCTCCAGTTACGCAAAGAGGTCGAAAGTGACTATTGGACGAGGATTGTTTCAGCCAGTTCAAGGTCGCTGGCATGAAGTTTTGACTGGGTGTTTCGCAGGTTGCGCAATGCTGACTCCAGTCGGACACCGCGGATCTGGCCGTCAGTGGCAACGAACGCCGCCGCATCATCCTGGGCGGCCAGGATCAGCTTTCTGTCGAAAGGCGCAGTGGTGACCTGAGTGGTGACGTATCCGGTAATGACCAGGCTCTGTGTCGTCGTATCGAAGGCCTGAGCCGGGCTGACCCAGATCAGGCTGGCGACTGGAGCTGCAAACAGAAGAGGTAATAAACGCATGGCTTTCAATGGCTGGCAAAACGAGGTCCAAGGCTAGCGCAATGCCAGCCATGGAGCTACCCCAGGACTGGCTTAGATGGCCAGAATGGCTTGGGCCAGTTGTGTATCTGTTGCGCTCAGGTTCGGGTATTGCTGGCGGATGTGCTGGAACGCGCCTTCCAGTTGAGCACCGCGGATGTCGCCTTCGCTGGCCACGAAGCTGGCAGCTTCGTCACGGGCGGCGCGGACGATCTTGTCGTCTCTCAAAGAAGAAGAGGCATCGGAAGTAGCTTCACTGGAAGCTGCCACTGCGCCCACGACAGCATCGGTAGTGACGATGAAGCTGGTAGCGCTTGCGCTGGCAGCCGCTGTCAGCAGTGCGGCTGCAGCGAGGATACGGAACAGAGTCATTGTGGAATTCCAAAGTGTGACAGAGTGGGCATTAGCCTATCGCAGCGGTAACGAGATTGTCATTGCAGCGTGAGGGCCGTTGGGCGAATACCGATGGTTTGTGGGGGGCTGGTGCGAACAAACTGTACAGGTGTTTATTTGTTTTTAAAAAACTGTATCTGTTCAGGATATTTCACCCCACAAACGACAAAGCCCGTCTCGGTTGCCTGAGACGGGCTTTGTGTTACGCAATTCTGGGTGCTGGTGAGAGACCTTTGGGGTCTGGACCAGCGGGCGCTTCAGTTAGCGCCAGAACGGCTTGCTCAGCTCTTCGTAACGCTGTGCTTCGCTGATACCTGCGTCGGCGAGCAGGCGAGCATCCAGGCGAGCCAGTTGGTGGCGGCTGGAGAGGCGACGCTGCCAGAGCATCAGGTTAGCGAGTACGCGCAGAGGCCATGCAGCTTGAGCGGTGTTGACGGTGCTTTCGTTGAACAGGTCGGAACTGACTGTACGTTCCATGGTGTGACTTCCTTCCGCTTGTGGCGGGTTTAGAGAATGACTTGACTGGTGCCTATCTTCCTCTCAGTCGGCCAGTATCTATAGACACAGTTCATTTGTATTGTGATGGTTCAGTTAACTGTTTATAGGCACTGTTTTGTTCATAAATGGGGCAACTGTACCGGTGAGCACTTATATGGTGCGTTTTGTGGTCATGCTTGGTGAGTTTTGCTGTTTTTAGCCGTTTTTTGACCGGTACAGAAGTACAGTTTGTTTCAGATAGGTTGAGTGACACTGGAAAGTGAGCAAAGAAACCTCTTGCTCACTTGCAACTGTGTTCCTCAGGTTGGCAGCATGCGACCGGTCTCTTCCAGGTTGATGTGCCAACTCAGTGCTTCGCGCAGGATGTGCGGGGTGTGTCCACCGATGGCGCAGGCGGCCGCAAAGTATTGATTCAGAGCCTCGCGATAGTCTGGATGCACACAATTGTCGATGATGATCCGTGCGCGCTCGCGAGGTGCCAGGCCGCGCAGATCGGCCAGGCCCTGCTCGGTCACTAGGATGTCCACATCGTGTTCGGTATGGTCCACATGGCTCACCATGGGCACCACGCTGGAAATCGATCCGCCCTTGGCGATGGATTTGGTGACGAAGATGGCCAGGTGGGCATTGCGCGAGAAGTCGCCGGAGCCGCCGATGCCATTCATCATCCGGGTGCCGCAGACGTGGGTCGAGTTCACGTTGCCGTACAGATCGAATTCCAGTGCCGTGTTGATGCCGATGATGCCCAGGCGGCGAATGACTTCAGGGTGGTTGGAGATCTCTTGCGGGCGCAGCACCAGGCGTGACTTGTAGCGATTGAAATCCGAGAACACCTGCTCGTGCTTGGCGGCGGACAGGGTCATGGAGCTGCCTGATGCGAAGCTCAGTTTGCCTGCATCGAACAGGTCGAAAGTCGAGTCCTGCAGCACTTCGGAATACATGGTCATGTCATGGAACGGCGAGTCCAGCAGGCCGTGCATCACGGCATTGGCGATGGTGCCGATCCCGGCCTGCAACGGCATCAACTGGTTGGTCAGCCGGTCTTCGCGCACTTCCTTCTTGAAGAACTCCACCAGATGGTTGGCGATGGCCTGGGTCTCGGCATCCGGCGGCAGTACAGTTGAAGGTGAGTCGCCCTGATCACTGATGACAATACCGACGATCTTTTCCGGGTCGATCTTCACGGCGCTGCTGCCAATGCGCGAGTCGGCATCCAGGACCGGGATCGGCAGGCGTGTCGGCCGATAGCTGGGGATATAGATGTCGTGCAGGCCTTCCAGCTCCAGCGGCTGTGACAGGTTGATCTCCACGATCACCTGCTTGGCCAGAATCGCGAAGCTGGCCGAGTTGCCGACCGACGTGCTCAGCACCAGATGGCCTTCTTCGGTAATCGCCACGCATTCGATGACGGCCAGATCCACTGCCTTGATCTGGCGGTTGCGCAACTGTTCAACTGTATCGGACAGGTGCTGGTCGATGAACATGACCGTACCGTTGTTGATGGCCTTGCGCAGCGTATTGTCGACCTGGAAGGGCATGCGACGAGACAGCACGCCGGCTTCGGTCAACTGCTTGTCCAGATCGTTGCCCAGGCTGGCGCCGGTCATCAGGCTGATCTTGAGTGGCGACACTCTGGCGCGTTCGGCCAAGGCATGGGGAACGGCCTTGGCTTCACCGGCGCGGGTGAAGCCGCTCATGCCGACGGTCATGCCATCTTCAATCAACGCTGCAGCTTCTGCTGCGCTCATTACCTTGCTCATCAAAGAAGGCAAACGTATACGGTCGCGGTACATGGATTCTGTCTCGAAGGTGGAAGCAAGGGTCAAGTCTAGAGACTTGAGGTTTTTCCGTCCCGCGACCAAGGTCGCATTGGAGGCCTCTAATCAGGGCCTTTCAAGGCAAAACACTGTTACGCGGAATGTAAAAAAGCCCCAGGCGCAGAACGCACTGGGGCTCTTTCAGGCGGGTTGGAGGCTAAGCGTTTTCCACAGCCTTAACCATGTCCTCGATCACCTTTTTGGCGTCTCCGAACACCATCATGGTTTTATCCATATAGAACAGTTCGTTGTCCAGACCGGCATAACCGCTGGCCATGGAGCGCTTGTTGACGATGATCGTCTTGGCCTTGAAGGCTTCGAGGATCGGCATCCCTGCAATCGGCGACTTGGGGTCGTTGCGGGCTGCCGGGTTGACCACGTCGTTGGCGCCCAGCACCAGCACCACGTCGGCCTGACCGAACTCGGAGTTGATGTCTTCCATCTCGAACACCTGATCATAAGGCACTTCGGCCTCGGCCAGCAGCACGTTCATATGCCCAGGCATCCGGCCCGCAACCGGGTGAATCGCGTATTTCACGGTGACGCCGTGATGGGTCAGCTTTTCAGTCAGTTCTTTCAGCGCATGCTGCGCCCGTGCGACTGCCAGGCCGTAGCCCGGGACGATGATCACGGTGTCGGCGTTGGTCAGCAGGAAGGTGGCATCGTCCGCCGAGCCGGATTTGACCGGACGAGCTTCCTTGGCGCCTGCCGGGCCACCTGCTTCTGTTGCGCCGCCGAAACCGCCGCCGATCACGTTGAAGAACGATCGGTTCATGGCCTTGCACATGATGTAGGACAGAATCGCGCCCGAAGAACCTACCAGCGAGCCGGCAATGATCAGCATCGAGTTGTTCAGCGAGAAGCCGATACCTGCCGCCGCCCAGCCCGAATAACTGTTGAGCATCGACACCACCACCGGC
Organism: Pseudomonas cichorii; assembly: GCF_019719005.1. Classification (GTDB taxonomy): domain Bacteria; phylum Pseudomonadota; class Gammaproteobacteria; order Pseudomonadales; family Pseudomonadaceae; genus Aquipseudomonas; species Aquipseudomonas cichorii_E. Next base: position 11,902 of record NZ_JAIGPJ010000014.1, on the reverse strand, counting down.
ATGTCCGCGCCGCCAATCGGGATGATCAGCAGCACGCCGATCACGAAGGCCAGGGCCAGCATGATTGCGAAGGCGGTCAGGTTGCCGGTGAACATGAACGTCAGGCCAAAGAACAGCGTGGCGAGCCCGAGAATCAGGTTCAGCTTGTGCTGCCCGGCAAACTGTACCGGTGTGCCCTGGAACAGACGGAATTTGTACTTGCCCGACAGCTTGCCGAAGGCGATGACCGAACCAGAGAAGGTGACGGCACCAATGGCCGCGCCCAGGAACAGTTCCAGACGGTTGCCTGCCGGTATTGCGTCGCCCAGATTGCGCACGATGCCCAGAGACTGTGGCTCCACGACGGCAGCAATGGCGATGAACACCGCTGCCAGGCCGATCATGCTGTGCATGAAGGCGACCAACTCCGGCATTTTGGTCATCTCGACACGCTTGGCCATGATCGACCCCGCCGTGCCGCCGACCAGCAGGCCGATCACGATATAGCCAATACCCGCGCTGGTGCCTTCGACGGTCGAAAGGGCCGCCAGCTTGAAGACCAGGCCGACGGTGGTTATCACGGCCAGGCCCATGCCCAGCATGCCGAACAGGTTGCCGCGACGGGAGGTTGTCGGGTGCGAGAGTCCTTTGAGCGCCTGAATGAAGCAGACCGAAGCGACCAGGTACAGCAGGGTGACCAGATTCATGCTCATTACTTTTGCACCTCGTCTTTTGCCTTGGGTGCTTTCTTCTTGAACATTTCCAGCATGCGACGGGTCACCAGAAAGCCACCGAACACATTCACGGCAGCCAGGGCCACGGCAAGCGTGCCCATGATCTTGCCCAGCGGCGTGACCGTCAGGGCGGCGGCGAGCATGGCACCAACAATCACGATGGCGGAGATGGCGTTGGTCACGGCCATCAGCGGCGTATGCAGGGCAGGCGTCACGTTCCAGACCACGTGGTAACCGATATAGATCGCCAGTACAAAAATGATCAGGTTATAGATACCAGGGGAGATCAACTCTTCCATTGTCTTGTCCTCAGCCGTTCTTGCGAATGACTTGGCCGTCGCGGCACATCAGGCACGCGGCGACGATGTCGTCTTCGAGATTGATCTGCAACTGGCCGTCCTTGTCGAACAGCAGCTTCATGAAGTCCAGCAGGTTGCGTGCGTACAGCGCGGAAGCATCTGCTGCGACCAGAGCGGGCAGGTTGGTATGGCCGACGATGGTCACGCCGTGCTCCAACACCACCTGATCGGCTACTGTCAGCGGGCAATTGCCGCCTTGTGCCGCGGCCAGATCGATGACCACCGAGCCGGGCTTCATCTGTGCCACGGTTTCGGCACTGAGCAGCACCGGCGCCTTGCGGCCGGGGATCAGTGCGGTGGTGATCACGATGTCCGACAGTCTGGCGCGCTCATGCACGGCAACGGCCTGGCGCTGCATCCAGCTCGCAGGCATTGGACGTGCGTAACCGCCAACCCCTTCGGCGCACTCGCGCTCTTCATCGGTTTCGTACGGCACGTCGATGAATTTGGCACCCAGGGATTCGATCTGCTCTTTGACGGCAGGTCGCACGTCGGAAGCCTCTACTACCGCGCCCAGTCGCTTGGCGGTGGCAATGGCCTGCAACCCGGCAACACCGGCACCGAGCACCAGAACCCGAGCGGCTTTCACGGTGCCTGCAGCAGTCATCAGCATCGGCATGAAGCGCGGGTAGTGATGGGCTGCCAGCAGTACGGACTTGTAGCCGGCGATGTTGGCCTGGGACGAAAGCACGTCGAGGCTTTGCGCACGGGAGGTGCGCGGGGCCGCTTCCAGGGCGAAAGCGGTGATGCCGCGTTCGGCCAGTCTGGCGATGGTCTCGTTGCTGAACGGGTTGAGCATCCCGATGACGATTGTGCCGCTCTTTATCAGAGCCAGTTCGCTGTCGTTGGGGGCTGTGACCTTGAGGATCAGCTCACCTGCGAAGGCTTCGCTTGCTCCACCAATGGTGGCGCCTGCGGCCTCATAGGCACTGTCCGGCACGCTGGCATGGATGCCTGCTCCGCTTTGCACAGTGATTCTATGGCCTTGGCTGATCAGCTTTTTGATGGTTTCCGGGGTGGCAGCAACCCGGGTTTCACCCGTTTGGGTTTCAAGAGGAACACCAATGTGCACGTCAAATCTCCTGCGTGATCTTTTTATCTTCATAAATAGGCCAGCGCACTACGGCTGGTGCGTCTGGGGTGGCCGATCAGCATTTCCCCAGGCCTTGAAAGCCTTGGGGGCGGAGCATTCTGCAATTGAAGTCTGGGCGCTTCAACACATTCTGTAACGAGACTATAAATTAACTACAAGTCATCCTGTGACCTATTGTCGCAAGTAATGGCTGTAAGCCTTTATTTATAGGCCTATCAGGAGATTCCATCTGAAAATTGTGGAAAAGAGGATTTTTTCAGTGATTTGCCCGAAGCGCTTCAAAAACAGCTAAAGAGCCTGTAAATAAAGAGCATTCGTCAGTTTTTGCGCCATGGTGAGAGATTGTCCTCAGGCGACAAAACCTTATATCTGTAGGTGTTTATAGGGCGTCACTACTTTCTGGTTTCGGTGCTCAATCCCTTGCTGGCGGCAGCCTGTAGCCTTTTGCCTGATCGATCAGCCAATCCCGGAATGCGCGCAGAGACGCTGATTCGACTTTTCGCTCCGGAATCATCAAGTGGTAGGCCTTGATGCTGTCGAGTGCGTGGGTGTTGGCGATGACCAGCCGTTTTTCCTGTAACTCACGCTGGATCAGGAAAGGAGGGATCAGGGCAATTCCCATCTCATGCATCGCTGCCTGGGCAAGCATGGAGAATAGCTCGTACCGAGGACCTGTCATGTCGCGGGGGATATTCAGGTGCTGCGCGCTGAACCATTGCCGCCAGGCGTAAGGGCGCGTGGTCTGTTGCAGCAGTGGCATCTCGGCGATCTGCCGGGCATCCAGACTGTCGCGACCTTGCATGAATTTCGGGCTGCAGATCGGCATGGGGTTTTCGCCCATCAGGCGATGGGCTTCGGTGCCTGGCCAGTCGGCATCGCCAAAGTAGATAGCGGCGTCGAAATCGGTGTCGGCAAACAGGAAGGGGCGAGTCCGGTTGGTGAGGTTGACCGTGACTTCAGGGTGGCGCTGCTGGAAATCCTTGAGCCGTGGCAGCAGCCATTGCGTGCCGAATGTAGGCACGACTGCCAGCTCGATCACATTGGCACCTTGCTGACCCATGATCGACAGCGTGTCGCGTTCCACGGCATCCAGTTGCGCGGCAACACGGCGGCTATAGGAAAGGCCGGCTTCGGTCAGCTTCACGCCACGCCTGGAGCGTCGGAAAAGCTCGACGCCCAGGAATTCTTCCAGGCTGCCGATCTGTCGACAGATGGCGCTCTGGGTCAGCGACAGTTCGTGTGCCGCCTTGGTAAAGCTCTCGTGGCGAGCGGCGGACTCGAAACTGACGAGTGCGGCTGTGCTGGGGATTTTTCGCCGCATATACGCTGGCCTCACTCGTCGTTGATAAATCTGGCGGTTTTACGAATCACGGAGTGAGAAATTAGCACAAGAGCTTGAGTAATCGTCGTTTGTCGCCTTGTGAAAGCGGGTCTAGGATCACTTCACAACATTTGCGAGCGACGCGAGGAGTGGGTCATGGGTGGTAAAGCAAGCTTCAACTGGATTGATCCGCTGCTGCTGGATCAACAGCTCACAGAAGAAGAGCGCATGGTGATGCGCAGTGCTGAACAGTTCGCCCAAAGCAAGCTCGCTCCCCGGGTGCTTGAAGCCTTTCGTCATGAGCAGACCGATCCCGCCATCTTTCGTGAAATGGGCGAGGTCGGCTTGCTGGGTGCGACCATTCCTGAAGAGTTCGGCGGCAGCGGCCTGAATTACGTAAGCTACGGACTGATTGCGCGGGAAGTGGAGCGCGTCGATTCGGGCTATCGCTCAATGATGAGTGTTCAGTCTTCTCTGGTGATGGTGCCGATCAATGAGTTTGGCACTCTGGCCCAGAAGCAGAAGTACCTGCCAAAACTGGCGTCCGGCGAGTGGATCGGCTGTTTCGGCCTCACCGAGCCTGATCACGGTTCCGATCCGGGTGCGATGATCACCCGGGCGCGCAAGGTCGATGGCGGGTATCGCCTGACCGGCAGCAAGATGTGGATCACCAATAGCCCTATCGCGGATGTGTTCGTGGTCTGGGGCAAGGATGACGAGGGCGATATCCGTGGCTTCGTTCTGGAGAAAGGCTGGGCCGGGCTGAGTGCTCCAGCGATTCACGGCAAGGTGGGATTGCGTGCATCCCTCACTGGCGAGATCGTGATGGACAACGTCTTTGTGCCTGAAGAAAACATCTTCCCGGATGTGCGTGGCCTCAAAGGCCCTTTTACTTGCCTGAACTCGGCCCGCTACGGAATCTCCTGGGGGGCCCTCGGGGCTGCGGAGTACTGCTGGCACACTGCGCGGCAATACACGCTGGACCGCAAACAGTTCGGGCGTCCTCTGGCCGCAAATCAGTTGATCCAGAAAAAGCTCGCTGACATGCAGACTGAAATCACTCTGGCGCTGCAAGGGTGTCTGCGACTGGGGCGCATGAAGGACGAAGGTATCGCGGCGGTGGAAATCACCTCGATCATGAAGCGCAATTCGTGTGGCAAGTCGCTGGATATCGCTCGAATGGCTCGCGACATGCTGGGCGGCAATGGCATCTCCGACGAGTTTGGTGTTGCCCGTCATCTGGTGAACCTTGAAGTCGTGAATACCTATGAAGGCACGCATGATGTGCATGCATTGATTCTGGGGCGTGCGCAGACCGGCATTCAGGCTTTCTATTAAGGAGTCTGCCATGGGCGCGCTTTCGCATATTCGAGTGCTTGACCTGTCGCGTGTCCTGGCCGGTCCCTGGGCGGGGCAGATCCTGGCGGACCTCGGGGCTGACGTCATCAAGGTCGAGCGTCCTGGCAATGGTGACGATACGCGTTCATGGGGGCCGCCATTCCTGAAGGATCCGGCGGGTGAGAACACCTCTGAGGCGGCTTATTACCTCTCGGCCAACCGTAACAAGCAATCCGTGACCATCGACTTCACCCGGCCTGAAGGGCAGAAGCTGGTGAGGGAGTTGGCGGCGCGCTCCGATATCGTGATCGAGAATTTCAAGGTTGGTGGGCTGGCCGCGTATGGGCTGGACTATGGCGCGCTCAAGGCTATCAATCCACGCTTGATCTATTGTTCCATCACCGGCTTCGGGCAAAACGGGCCGTATGCCAGGCGAGCGGGTTATGACTTCATGATCCAGGGACTTGGCGGGCTGATGAGTCTTACCGGGCGGTCTGAAGGTGAAGAGGGTGCCGGGCCGGTGAAGGTGGGTGTTGCGTTGACGGATATTCTCACCGGGCTCTATTCGACCAGTGCGATGCTAGCGGCCTTGGCTCATCGGGATCAGAGCGGCATTGGGCAGCATATCGATATGGCCTTGCTGGATGTGCAGGTGGCTTGCCTGGCAAACCAGGCGATGAACTATCTCACCACGGGCAATGCTCCACGTCGCCTGGGGAATGCTCATCCCAATATCGTGCCTTATCAGGATTTCCCGACGGCGGATGGCGACTTCATTCTTACGGTCGGTAACGACAGCCAGTTCAGGAAGTTTGCCGAGGTGGCCGGGCAGGCTCATTGGGCTGATGATCCTCGCTTCCAGACCAACACGCTGCGGGTGGCCAATCGTGCCGAGCTTATTCCGCTGATCCGCCAGGTGACGGTGTTCAGGACGACAGCGCAGTGGGTCGAGGTACTTGAAGCGGCGGGTGTGCCGTGTGGGCCGATCAATGACCTTGCCCAGGTGTTCGCAGATCCGCAGGTTCAAGCGCGTGGACTGGCCATAGAGATGCCGCATGCACTGGGTGGCAGCGTTGCGCAGGTGGCCAGCCCGATTCGGCTTTCCGAGACGCCGGTTGAATACCGGCGTGCGCCTCCATTGCTGGGTGAGCATACACAGGAAGTCTTGCAGAACATTCTGGGGCTCAAGGCTGAAGAGGTGCTGGCGCTCCGTGAGGCCGGGGTGCTTTAGCTCCTATATAGAAGCGAGAGGCTCTTCTTCTATATAGGAAGCGTCCGTTTCGGTTAATTTCAATGAAATCGAAATTAACGGTTGACGGGCGATTTAATGTCTCTATAATTCGCCCCACTTCCGGCGCAGACGGAACTGAAAAAGCCTTGTAAATCAATAGTTTGCAAGTTTTTAGCGGTTCTGGAGTCGAGCGGGAAGTGCTTCGGTCGTGGTTGGGTCGACAGCGGTATGAGAAAGCGTTTGACACAGCCTTCGGGTCCTGTAGAATTCGCCTCCCGCTGACGAGCAACTTGAGGTTGATCGAAGCGCAAGTGGTTGAAGTTGCAAAGGAAACTTTGAAACTTGTTGAAATAACCGCTTGACAGATACAGAGGGCGCTGTAGAATGCGCGCCTCGGTTGAGACGAAAGGCTCAACCCACCGCTCTTTAACAACTGAATCAAGCAATTCGTGTGGGTGCTTGTGGTGTAAGACTGAAGTCAACAGATTATCAGCAACGCAAGTTACTCCGCGAGAAATCAAAGATGTAACCAACGATTGCTGAGCCAAGTTTAGGGTTTTCTCAAAACCCAACGATGTTTGAACTGAAGAGTTTGATCATGGCTCAGATTGAACGCTGGCGGCAGGCCTAACACATGCAAGTCGGGCGGCAGCACAGGTACTTGTACCGGGTGGCGAGCGGCGGACGGGTGAGTAATGCCTAGGAATCTGCCTGGTAGTGGGGGATAACGCTCGGAAACGGACGCTAATACCGCATACGTCCTACGGGAGAAAGCAGGGGACCTTCGGGCCTTGCGCTATCAGATGAGCCTAGGTCGGATTAGCTAGTTGGTGAGGTAAAGGCTCACCAAGGCGACGATCCGTAACTGGTCTGAGAGGATGATCAGTCACACTGGAACTGAGACACGGTCCAGACTCCTACGGGAGGCAGCAGTGGGGAATATTGGACAATGGGCGAAAGCCTGATCCAGCCATGCCGCGTGTGTGAAGAAGGTCTTCGGATTGTAAAGCACTTTAAGTTGGGAGGAAGGGTCGTTACCTAATACGTGACGATTTTGACGTTACCGACAGAATAAGCACCGGCTAACTCTGTGCCAGCAGCCGCGGTAATACAGAGGGTGCAAGCGTTAATCGGAATTACTGGGCGTAAAGCGCGCGTAGGTGGTTCGTTAAGTTGGATGTGAAATCCCCGGGCTCAACCTGGGAACTGCATCCAAAACTGGCGAGCTAGAGTAGGGCAGAGGGTGGTGGAATTTCCTGTGTAGCGGTGAAATGCGTAGATATAGGAAGGAACACCAGTGGCGAAGGCGACCACCTGGGCTCATACTGACACTGAGGTGCGAAAGCGTGGGGAGCAAACAGGATTAGATACCCTGGTAGTCCACGCCGTAAACGATGTCAACTAGCCGTTGGAATCCTTGAGATTTTAGTGGCGCAGCTAACGCATTAAGTTGACCGCCTGGGGAGTACGGCCGCAAGGTTAAAACTCAAATGAATTGACGGGGGCCCGCACAAGCGGTGGAGCATGTGGTTTAATTCGAAGCAACGCGAAGAACCTTACCAGGCCTTGACATCCAGTGAACTTACCAGAGATGGTTTGGTGCCTTCGGGAACACTGAGACAGGTGCTGCATGGCTGTCGTCAGCTCGTGTCGTGAGATGTTGGGTTAAGTCCCGTAACGAGCGCAACCCTTGTCCTTAGTTACCAGCACGTTATGGTGGGCACTTTAAGGAGACTGCCGGTGACAAACCGGAGGAAGGTGGGGATGACGTCAAGTCATCATGGCCCTTACGGCCTGGGCTACACACGTGCTACAATGGTCGGTACAGAGGGTTGCCAAGCCGCGAGGTGGAGCTAATCTCACAAAACCGATCGTAGTCCGGATCGCAGTCTGCAACTCGACTGCGTGAAGTCGGAATCGCTAGTAATCGCGAATCAGAATGTCGCGGTGAATACGTTCCCGGGCCTTGTACACACCGCCCGTCACACCATGGGAGTGGGTTGCACCAGAAGTAGCTAGTCTAACCTTCGGGAGGACGGTTACCACGGTGTGATTCATGACTGGGGTGAAGTCGTAACAAGGTAGCCGTAGGGGAACCTGCGGCTGGATCACCTCCTTAATCGACGACTCAGCTT
>NZ_JAIGPJ010000014.1:0-3325 GCF_019719005.1 Pseudomonas cichorii | reverse complement strand
TCGTTCTTTAAAAATTTGGGTATGTAATAGAAAGTTAGACTGTGAACCACTTTCACTGGTGGAATCACAGGCTAAGGTAAAATTTGTGAGTGAATTGCAAATTTTCGGCGAATGTCGTCTTCACAGTATAACCAGATTGCTTGGGGTTATATGGTCAAGTGAAGAAGCGCATACGGTGGATGCCTTGGCAGTCAGAGGCGATGAAAGACGTGGTAGCCTGCGAAAAGCTTCGGGGAGTCGGCAAACAGACTGTGATCCGGAGATGTCTGAATGGGGGAACCCAGCTGTCACAAGACAGTTACCATGCACTGAATACATAGGTGCATGGGGCGAACCAGGGGAACTGAAACATCTAAGTACCCTGAGGAAAAGAAATCAACCGAGATTCCCTTAGTAGTGGCGAGCGAACGGGGACCAGCCCTTAAGTGGCTTTGAGATTAGCGGAACGCTCTGGAAAGTGCGGCCATAGTGGGTGATAGCCCTGTACGCGAAAATCTCTTTGTCATGAAATCGAGTAGGACGGGGCACGAGAAACCTTGTCTGAACATGGGGGGACCATCCTCCAAGGCTAAATACTACTGACTGACCGATAGTGAACCAGTACCGTGAGGGAAAGGCGAAAAGAACCCCGGAGAGGGGAGTGAAATAGATCCTGAAACCGTATGCGTACAAGCAGTGGGAGCCCACGTTGTTGGGTGACTGCGTACCTTTTGTATAATGGGTCAGCGACTTATATTCAGTGGCAAGCTTAACCGAATAGGGGAGGCGTAGCGAAAGCGAGTCTTAATAGGGCGTTTAGTCGCTGGGTATAGACCCGAAACCGGGCGATCTATCCATGGGCAGGTTGAAGGTTAGGTAACACTGACTGGAGGACCGAACCGACTACCGTTGAAAAGTTAGCGGATGACCTGTGGATCGGAGTGAAAGGCTAATCAAGCTCGGAGATAGCTGGTTCTCCTCGAAAGCTATTTAGGTAGCGCCTCATGTATCACTGTAGGGGGTAGAGCACTGTTTCGGCTAGGGGGTCATCCCGACTTACCAAACCGATGCAAACTCCGAATACCTACAAGTGCCGAGCATGGGAGACACACGGCGGGTGCTAACGTCCGTCGTGAAAAGGGAAACAACCCAGACCGTCAGCTAAGGTCCCAAAGTCATGGTTAAGTGGGAAACGATGTGGGAAGGCTTAGACAGCTAGGAGGTTGGCTTAGAAGCAGCCACCCTTTAAAGAAAGCGTAATAGCTCACTAGTCGAGTCGGCCTGCGCGGAAGATGTAACGGGGCTCAAACCATGCACCGAAGCTACGGGTATCACCTTAGGGTGATGCGGTAGAGGAGCGTTCTGTAAGCCTGTGAAGGTGAGTTGAGAAGCTTGCTGGAGGTATCAGAAGTGCGAATGCTGACATGAGTAACGACAATGGGTGTGAAAAACACCCACGCCGAAAGACCAAGGTTTCCTGCGCAACGTTAATCGACGCAGGGTTAGTCGGTCCCTAAGGCGAGGCTGAAAAGCGTAGTCGATGGAAAACAGGTTAATATTCCTGTACTTCTGGTTATTGCGATGGAGGGACGGAGAAGGCTAGGCCAGCTTGGCGTTGGTTGTCCAAGTTTAAGGTGGTAGGCTGAGATCTTAGGTAAATCCGGGATCTCAAGGCCGAGAGCTGATGACGAGTGTTCTTTAGAACACGAAGTGGTTGATGCCATGCTTCCAAGAAAAGCTTCTAAGCTTCAGGTAACCAGGAACCGTACCCCAAACCGACACAGGTGGTTGGGTAGAGAATACCAAGGCGCTTGAGAGAACTCGGGTGAAGGAACTAGGCAAAATGGCACCGTAACTTCGGGAGAAGGTGCGCCGGTGAGGGTGAAGGACTTGCTCCGTAAGCTCATGCCGGTCGAAGATACCAGGCCGCTGCGACTGTTTATTAAAAACACAGCACTCTGCAAACACGAAAGTGGACGTATAGGGTGTGACGCCTGCCCGGTGCCGGAAGGTTAATTGATGGGGTTAGCGCAAGCGAAGCTCTTGATCGAAGCCCCGGTAAACGGCGGCCGTAACTATAACGGTCCTAAGGTAGCGAAATTCCTTGTCGGGTAAGTTCCGACCTGCACGAATGGCGTAACGATGGCGGCGCTGTCTCCACCCGAGACTCAGTGAAATTGAAATCGCTGTGAAGATGCAGTGTATCCGCGGCTAGACGGAAAGACCCCGTGAACCTTTACTATAGCTTTGCACTGGACTTTGAATTTGCTTGTGTAGGATAGGTGGGAGGCTTTGAAGCGTGGACGCCAGTCTGCGTGGAGCCATCCTTGAAATACCACCCTGGCAACTTTGAGGTTCTAACTCAGGTCCGTCATCCGGATCGAGGACAGTGTATGGTGGGTAGTTTGACTGGGGCGGTCTCCTCCTAAAGAGTAACGGAGGAGTACGAAGGTGCGCTCAGACCGGTCGGAAATCGGTCGTAGAGTATAAAGGCAAAAGCGCGCTTGACTGCGAGACAGACACGTCGAGCAGGTACGAAAGTAGGTCTTAGTGATCCGGTGGTTCTGTATGGAAGGGCCATCGCTCAACGGATAAAAGGTACTCCGGGGATAACAGGCTGATACCGCCCAAGAGTTCATATCGACGGCGGTGTTTGGCACCTCGATGTCGGCTCATCACATCCTGGGGCTGAAGCCGGTCCCAAGGGTATGGCTGTTCGCCATTTAAAGTGGTACGCGAGCTGGGTTTAGAACGTCGTGAGACAGTTCGGTCCCTATCTGCCGTGGACGTTTGAGATTTGAGAGGGGCTGCTCCTAGTACGAGAGGACCGGAGTGGACGAACCTCTGGTGTTCCGGTTGTCACGCCAGTGGCATTGCCGGGTAGCTATGTTCGGAAAAGATAACCGCTGAAAGCATCTAAGCGGGAAACTTGCCTCAAGATGAGATCTCACTGGAACCTTGAGTTCCCTGAAGGGCCGTCGAAGACTACGACGTTGATAGGTGGGGTGTGTAAGTGCTGTGAGGCATTGAGCTAACCCATACTAATTGCCCGTGAGGCTTGACCATATAACACCCAAGCAATTTGCGGAAAAACAGCAGATTGCGGTGTTGTGAAGATGACGAACCGAAAGTTTGCGCCACACACACAAAACAAATTACCGAAACACCTCTATTACACACCCATTTGCTGGCACGTACCCAACAGGGCACGCACCGGCTACCGAATTTCTTGACGACCATAGAGCATTGGAACCACCTGATCCCATCCCGAACTCAGCAGTGAAACGATGCATCGCCGATGGTAGTGTGGGGTTTCCCCATGTGAGAGTAGGTCATCGTCAAGATT
>NZ_JAIGPJ010000013.1:107013-121770 GCF_019719005.1 Pseudomonas cichorii | reverse complement strand
GGTCGTGTGGGATTCGAACCTACGACCAATTGGTTAAAAGCCAACTGCTCTACCAACTGAGCTAACGACCCTCTGTTGTGTGGCGCGTATATTACTGATTTTTATCAGTAATTCAACACCTTTTTGTAAAAAGATTAAAAATAGCGTGTCGGGTCTGCAATACCGGCGGCTGCGAAGCCTTCTGCGCGCAGGCGGCAGCTGTCGCATTTGCCACAGGCACGGCCTTCGTCATCGGCCTGGTAGCAGGAAACGGTCAGTCCGTAATCGACGCCCAGAGCCACACCCGCCTTGACGATGTCGGACTTGCTGAGGTTTTGCAGCGGCGCACGAATGGTGAAGCCCTGCCCTTCCACACCGGCTTTGGTCGCCAGATTGGCCATGCGCTCGAACGACTCGACGAACTCGGGACGGCAATCCGGGTAACCCGAATAGTCCACGGCATTGACGCCGATAAAGATGTCGCGTGCTTCCAGCACTTCTGCCCAGCCGAGTGCCAGGGACAGGAAGACGGTATTGCGCGCGGGTACATAAGTGACCGGAATGCCTTCAGTCGGTGCCTCCGGGACGGCAATGGAGCTGTCGGTCAATGCCGAGCCACCGATGCCATTGAGGTTGAGGCCAATGACCTTGTGCTCGATGGCACCCAGATCCCGTGCGACACGTGCAGCAGCGTTCAGCTCTGCGCGGTGGCGCTGGCCATAGTCGAAGCTCATGGTGTAACAGGCGTAACCTTCGGCACGAGCCATGGCAACGACAGTGGCTGAATCAAGCCCGCCGGACAGCAGGATTACGGCTCGTTTCTCGGTCATGGTCAATTCACTCATTTTTCAGCGCCCCGGCTCGTCGTCCCAAAGAATTTTATGCAACTGCATCTGCAAGCGGACCGGCAGGTTGTCTGCCACGATCCAGTCGGCCAGATCACGACCTTTCAGCTCATGGTGGCTGGCAGAAAACAGCACTTCACCAGCGCGCTTGTCCAGCCCGTACTGAATCAGCTTGGACACAGCCCAGTCATAGTCGTCCCTGGAACAGATCACGAACTTGACCTGATCGTTGGGCGTCAGCAATTCCATGTTTTCGTAGCGATTGCGAGCAACTTCCTTGGACCCTGGGGTCTTCAGGTCGACGACGCGGCTGACACGACTGTCTACAGCCGAGATATCCAGGGCACCGCTGGTTTCCAGCGAAACCTCGTAACCGGCGTCACACAGGCGCTCAAGCAAGGGAATGGCATTGGGCTGGGCAAGCGGTTCGCCACCGGTTACACAGACATAACGCGGACGATAGGCAGCGACCTGCTCAAGGATGTCTTCCAGCGACAGGATCTTTCCGCCACTGAATGCATAGGCACTGTCGCAATACTGGCAGCGCAGCGGACAACCCGTGAGGCGCACGAATACGGTGGGCAACCCAGCCGTACGAGTTTCACCCTGCAACGAGTAAAAGATTTCGGTGATACGTAATGTGTCTTGCATATGGGCCACGGGCGTAACAGCTAAACAGGCCGTCCGCCTCCGTCAGGCACTTCAAGGCACCCTGCACTCGCAGAATCCAGTGAAGCGTAATAATTACCGGAATTTCGGGTGCGAAATTCTAACGAAAAAAGCCGCGACAAGCGCGGCTTTCTTGAATAGCGGGTTCAGGCATCAGAGACGCTGAAGATCCCGCTGTGCCAATTGTGCAGCCGAAGTGCCCGGATACTGGGCCACGACTTGCTGCAGGATGCCTTTGACCTTGTCGGTGTGGCCGAGGCGACGCTCGACATCGGCCAGCTTGTAAAGCGAATCAGGCACCTTGGCGTGCTTTGGGTACAGCTGACTGACCTTGGCAAATGCCTGACCAGCGCCTTGGAGGTCGCCTTTGGCCAGGTTCACTTCACCCAGCCAGTATTGGGCGTTGCCCGCATACGAGCTGTTTGGGTACTTGCGCAGGAAAGCGGTAAAAGCCTGACTGGCTTTATCGAAATCCTTGGCCTTGATCAAATCGAAGGCAGCTTCGTAATAGAGCTTTTCCTTCGCCGGATCAGGAGGCTCTGTGCCTGCTGCAGGAGCCTGGGCCGCTGGGGCCGAAGGCGTCCCGCTGGCGTCGATACTGCCGCCAGAAGGTTGGGAATTATTGGTAGCTGCAGCGGCTGCGCCACTGGAGATACGCGAGTCGAGATCCTGATAACGCTCCAGCGCTTCCTGCTTCATGCGCTGAATATCGTTCTGCTGGACTTCAACGAGACCACGCAAGCGCGCGATTTCTTCCTGCATTTGCTGCAATTGCATGAACAGCTGACCATTTGCCGAGGTCGGGGCCGAAACCCCTCCCCCGGCATAGGCGCCGGACGTGCCATAACCAGCTGGCGGATAACTGCTGCTGCCAGAGCCAGAATTGTCATCGACCACGGGAACCGCACCCCACGCTGAAAGCGGGAGGGTGAGGGCCAAAACGGTTAGAGCACGTCGGCACGTTCGCATGTCAAATTACTTACGCAGTTCGACGCGACGGTTTTGAGCCCAGGACTGCTCGTCGTTGCCGGTAGCAACTGGACGCTCTTCGCCGTAGGAAACCAGTTCCAGCTGAGCTGGGGAAACACCTTGCAGAACCAGGTAGCGCTGAACGGCTTTCGCACGACGCTCGCCCAGAGCGATGTTGTACTCACGAGTACCGCGCTCGTCGGTGTTGCCTTCCAGAACGACGCGAGCGCCGTTTGCTTTCAGGTCCTTGGCATGCACGTCCAGAGCACGCAGTGCTTCTGGCTTCAGATCCGAACTGTCGTATTCGAAGTAGAAGGTGGTGATTGCACGCAGAGCAGCTTCTTCGCTCAGGCTGCCATCTACAGCGCCAGTGTTGGCACCGTAACCAGCGTTAGGGTCAACAGCGCCAGCGCCAGCGTTGTCACCGCCTTTGGACGAGCAACCAACAGCTACAGCCATGGCCAGAGCCAGCGCAGCAAACTTACCAAACTTCAACATTTCCATCTTGAAACTCCTAATGAACCCCAGTGTGTTAAGCAAATCGTGTAGCGCCGCGTCAGTTCAGGTAAGGGGACCAGGAAGGTTCTCTGACTTCGCCTTGAGCGGTAGGAAGCGGGAGCCTTACGCGTCCGTTAATGGACACGAGCATCAAGACTCCCCGGCCCTGCTGGCGGGTGGCGTAGATTACCATGGTGCCGTTGGGCGCAACAGTAGGCGACTCATCAAGGTTGCTATCTGTGAGGATTTTTACACTTCCGCGAGCCAAATCCTGCACTGCAACCTTGAAATTAGTGAAGCCGTCCTGCCGGTGAATCATTACCAGCGTCTTTTCATCAGCTGACAATTTCGGGTTGGCATTGTAGTTACCCACGAACGTTACACGCTCGGCACCACCGCCATTGATGCTGGTTTTATAGATCTGTGGCTTGCCGCCACGGTCCGACGTGAAGTACAGCGTCGAGCCATCCTTGCCGAAAAACGGTTCGGTATCAATGGATGAATCGTTGGTTACGCGCGTCAATTGACGCGAGGCCAGATTCATCACGTAGACCTCCGGGTTACCGTCCTTGGACAGCACGAACGCCAGCTTGCCGCCATCGGGCGACCATGCAGGCGCGCCGTTGAGACCTTCGAAGTTGGTGATCTGCTCACGACGACCGGTATCGATATGCTGAACGAAGATGCGTGGACGTCTCTGCTCGAACGATACATAGGCGATACGCTTGCCATCAGGAGCAAAGCGTGGCGACAGGATCGGCTCGCGGGACTGCAGCAGCGTTACAGCACGTGCACCGTCGTAGTCCGAACGTTGCAGGGTGTAACGAGTGTTGCTTTCCGAGAAACGTTCGGCAGTCACGTACAGCATGCGGGTGGAGAACGCGCCCTTGATGCCGGTCAGTTTTTCGAACGACTGGTCGGCAATGTAGTGCGCCATGTCCCGCAACTGGTCATTGGTGCCCGATACGCTGCCGGTCAGGACCTGCTGCTCGGTGGCAACGTTGAACAGAGCGTACTGGATCTGCAGACGACCGCCCGCAGGGACGATGTTGCCGACCATGACGTACTGCGCATTCAGGGCCTTCCAGTCACGGAAGATGATCTCGCTTGCCTGGGTCGGCAGGCTGATCATGTTCTGTTTTGGAATCGGCGAGTAGTAACCCGAGTTGCGCAGGTCGTTACTGACGATATCGGCCATGTCTTCAGGCAGCACATTGCCGCCCTGCCAGCCAAAAGGCACCACAGCAATCGGAGTGGCGCGGTCACTTCCGCTGGTGACCATGATGTTCTTTTCTTCCGCAACGGCTAAGCCCGCCGCACAGCAAAGAACCAAAAGCAGTCCTCGAAGAAGGTTAATCACAAGGCTAGATCCTCAGGTGTGAATGTCATCTTGAATGAACGATAGGGAGCGAAGTCCGCTGGCTTCAAACCCTGCATTTCTGTCAAACGACCAATATTCTTGACCGCTGCCACTGCCGAACTGTCGAACGGACCGTCACCACTGGACCTGGCAATAGTCACCGAAGTCACTGTGCCGTCCGGCAACATGCCGATCTGCAATACCACTGCCATGCCTTTGCGCGCCGATGGTGGGCGAGCCCAGCCTTCGGATGCACGCAGACGAATCAGGTCATCGAAGTTACCCGCTACCTCATCGCCCACTTCATCGGCCAGAGCCTGTTGACGCTGAGGCTTGTCGGAAAGCAGGTCGGCCAGAGCCTGTGCCTTCTTGTCCTCGGCAGCCTTGCGCGCAGCTTCCTGAGCCTTTTTGGCTGAGTCGGCAGCAGCTTTCTTCTTGGCGTCCTCGGCAGCCTTTTTCTTCGCGTCTTCAGCCGCTTTTTTCTTCGCTTCATCGGCAGCCTGTTTCTTGGCTTCCTCGGCGGCGGCCTTCTTGGCGTCTTCCTCGGCTTTTTTCTTCGCTTCTTCTTCGGCTTTCTTCTTGGCTACATCAGCCAATTGTTTCTCTTCGGCCTTTTTCGCATCGGCAGCTTTCTTGGCGTCATCGGCCTTTTTGGCTTCCTCGGCTTTCTGCTCGGCTTTCCTGGCCTCGTCAGCAGCCTTCTGTTCTTCGGCTTTTTGAGCAGCCTCTTCTTTCTTTTGTTCCGCAGCCTTTACAGCTTCCTGTTTCTGCTGCTCGATCTTCTTCTGCTCCAACTGCTCGACTTCAGTCTGTCGTGCAGCGGCTTTCTTTGCCTCGCCGGCAATCTTCTGGTTGGTCTGGGTCGTCGCCTGACTCTTGGACTTGAGTTGATACAGAGTAGCCTGAACCACAGGTTTGGCCTCCGGCAACTCGGGAGTCATGGCAAAGCTCACGAAAAGCATGCCAAAAATCAGGATATGCAGGCCAACGGCCCAGACAGAGGGCCAGAAGTAGCTTTCCGAGGCAGACGGCTCTCGAATCGGCTGCATCAGGGGGCCTCAGTAATCAAGCCAACATTCCCTACACCAGCTTTCTGCAGCCCGCCCATCGTGCCCATGACAGAACCGTAATCAACGGTCTTGTCACCACGAATAAACACCTGCGTCTGCTTGCCGGCATCACGACCGGCAGCGACTATCTTGGTCACGGCAGCGGTCAGTTGCGGCAGGGTCATTGCCTTGTCCATCTGTTTGTCGGTATCGACTTCGCTGCCAAGGTTCCAGTAGTAGGTCTTGTCAGCCTTGATCGAAATGGTCAGGACCTGATTGTTGTTGTCCTGCGGCAAAGCCTCGCTGGAGACCTTGGGCAAGTCGACTTTCACGCCCTGGTTGATCATGGGAGCGGTCACCATGAAGATGACGAGCAGCACCAGCATCACGTCGATGTATGGCACCACGTTCATTTCGGCGACCGGCTTGCGTTTTCTGCGACGATCTCGAGCGATTAAAGCCATGGGGAATTACCTGCTCACTCTTCGCTGGTATGCACTTTACGGTGCAGGATCGCCTGGAATTCTTCGGCGAACGTGTAGTAACGACTGATCAGGGTTTCGCTGCGAGCGGAAAAACGGTTGTAGGCGATAACAGCCGGAATGGCCGCGAACAGGCCGATGGCCGTTGCGATCAGTGCCTCGGCAATACCCGGAGCCACAGTAGCCAGGGTTGCCTGCTGCGCAGTCGCCAGACCGCGGAAAGAGTTCATGATGCCCCAGACCGTACCGAACAGACCGATATAAGGGCTGGTGGAACCTACGGTAGCCAGGAACGGCAGGCCGGCTTCCAGCTTTTCTTCTTCACGGGAGATCGCAACGCGCATGGCACGGGCCACGCCTTCCATCACGGCATCAGGATCGACGCCAGCCTGCTGACGCAGACGGGAGAATTCCTTGAAGCCGGCACGGAAGATCTGCTCTACGCCGGAATCCGGGTCAGGGTTGCTGCCCGCCTGGCGATACAGCTTGGACAGATCGATGCCCGACCAGAAACGCTCTTCGAAGCTGTCCAGTGCACGTCGACCGGCACGCAGCATGTTGCCGCGCTGAAAAATCACGATCCACGAAGTGACTGAAGCAGCCACAAGCATCAGCATCACCAACTGAACAACAATGCTGGCATTGCTGACCAAACTCCACATGGAGGAATGGTCGACTACGTTAGCTTCCACGCTTTATCTCCTGCTCTGAATGTATGCCCGCGCCGCTCTGGTCGGCAAAGGCCGCTCGCAAAGCTTCGGGAATGGCCCGGGGTTTCAAACTATCGGCGCGTACACACGCCACCAAAAACTGCCCCTCACAGAGCAGCGTTGCATCCGCAGCCAGCCTGACCTGCTGCTTGAAGCGCAGGCTGACACGGTTCAATTCGATTACTTCAGCGCTTACCAGCAGCTCATCGTCCAGACGCGCAGGCTTGTGATAACGAGCCTCACTGGAATGCACGACGAACAGCAGGTCCTCCTTCGCAAGCTCGGACTGGGCAAAACCCAGCTCTCGCAGTTGCTCGGTACGAGCCCGCTCCATGAATTTCAGATAGTTGACGTAGTAGACGATGCCGCCTGCATCGGTGTCCTCGTAATAAACGCGACAGCGATGTGCGAACGACGGAGCCCCGTTTTGCGCGCGCATACTCTAGTGCTTACTCCTCGGGTTGCCAATCGGGTCAGGCAACTGTTTTTCATGGTTTGGCCACTTATTGATGGCTTCTGCCATCACGCTGGCACTCTGACCACCAAAAGTGCAAATAAGTCGCTCATGGCCACTATTAATACGTCGGGCCATCTGCAAAGCCCTCCGATGCTGGCACTTCGCCCATTCGCGAAGGAATGTTCAACCCGAAATGCAGATAGGCATGCCGGGTAACGACCCGCCCACGCGGTGTGCGCATGATATAGCCTTGCTGGATCAAATAGGGTTCCAGCACGTCTTCGATGGTATGCCGTTCCTCACTGATGGCAGCCGCCAGGCTGTCTACGCCAACAGGACCACCGTCGAATTTCTCGATCATGGTCAGCAGCAGACGCCGGTCCTGATGATCGAAACCGTGCTCGTCGACATCCAGCAGATTCAGTGCCTTGTCGGCCGTTTGCCGGGTGATGTGGCCATTACTGCGAACCTGGGCGAAATCCCGGACGCGTCGCAACAGGCGGTTGGCGATACGGGGTGTGCCACGAGCGCGACGGGCAATTTCAAAGGCCCCTTCCGGCTCGATGGCCAGCCCCAGAATACCGGCGGAGCGCGACACGATGGTCGACAGGTCGGCGATGTTATAGAACTCCAGACGCTGGACGATCCCGAAACGGTCACGTAGCGGGTTGGTCAGCATGCCAGCGCGAGTCGTCGCCCCCACCAGGGTGAAAGGAGGCAGGTCGAGTTTGATGGAGCGCGCGGCAGGGCCTTCACCAATCATGATGTCCAGCTGGAAGTCTTCCATGGCCGGATACAGCACCTCTTCGACGATAGGTGACAGGCGATGGATTTCGTCAATGAACAGCACGTCATGAGGTTCGAGATTGGTCAGAATCGCCGCCAGGTCACCCGGACGCTCCAGCACAGGGCCGGACGTGCTCTTGATCGACACCGACATTTCCTGGGCAATGATATTGGCCAGCGTGGTCTTGCCCAGCCCCGGCGGGCCGAAAATCAAGGTGTGGTCCAGGGATTCGTTGCGCCCACGCGCAGCCTGGATGAACAACTCCATCTGCTCGCGCACGGTCGGCTGCCCGATGTAGTCAGCCAGGCTCAGAGGACGAATGGCACGGTCCAGTTGTTCCTCACGATCACGGCCACTGCTGGCGGTAATCAGGCGATCCGCTTCAATCACTTACGCCATCCCCTTCAAAGCACGTCGGATCAGATCTGCACTGCTCAAGCCTTTTTCCTTGATCGCAGAGACGGCCTTGCTCGCCTCTTGAGGTTTATAGCCCAGGGAAATCAGCGCACTGACCGCATCGGACTCGGCAGATGCCACAGGTTCGGCCTGATTCGGGCCATCGGAAACCAGCGCAAACGTGCCCGGCAGCGCTTCCCAGGCCTTGAAGCGATCCTTGAGTTCGACCAGCAGACGCTCGGCGGTCTTCTTGCCGACCCCCGGAATACGGGTCAGGGCCGAAGTATCCTGCGCCTGGACGCAACGCACCAGTTCATCGACCTCAAGACCCGACATCAACGCCAGCGCCAGTTTCGGGCCGACGCCATTGAGGCGAATCAGCTCACGAAACAGCTCACGCTCGCGCTTCTCGTAAAAACCATAGAGCAGATGCGCATCTTCGCGAACCACCAGATGGGTATGCAAAGTCACCGGCTCACCGACATGCGGCAAACGATAAAGCGTTGTCATGGGTACTTCCAGCTCATAGCCGACGCCATTGACGTCCAGTACCAGGTGCGGTGGCTGCTTCTCGGCGAGAAAGCCACGTAAACGTCCAATCACGTATCAGATCCTTTCGTGTTGCCCATCGCTGGCGTCGCCAGTGCAAAAAATATGAACACCATCATCACAGGAGTAGCCAGACCTGCAAGCAAAAATATGCATGCGGATGATGCAGTCAGAGACGCAACCGACCACCGCGACTGCGTGCAGTCCCCAGACCATGAGGAATAAGGCTTGAGCGCGTGTGCGCATGACACAGCGCAATGGCCAGTGCATCTGAGGCGTCGATCTGGGGTTTCTGGGTCAGCTTGAGCAAATGCATGACCATCATCATCACCTGCTCCTTGTTGGCACCACCAGTGCCGGCAACCGCCTGCTTGACCTGAGTGGCCGTGTATTCGGCAATCTCCAGCCCTTCCTCGGCACCCGCCACAATGGCCGCGCCCCGGGCCTGGCCCAGTTTCAGCGCAGAATCGGCATTGCGCGCCATGAAGACCTTTTCGATCCCCATGGTGACAGGACCATGAGTCTGGATGACTTCACGCACACCGCGAAACACAATCTGCAGCCGCTCTTGCAGCTCACCGGCTCCCGTGCGAATGCAACCCGAAGCCACATAGACACAGCCACGCCCGGTATCACGCACAACGCCATAACCGGTGATTCGCGAACCGGGGTCGATGCCAAGAATAAGAGTCATAACGCCCGCAATTTGAAAAGTATCGCAAAACAATTGATGCAGCATAAAGGCAGAAGCCGGAGGCCGATAGCGGCGTGATCATCACCGCTTCCTGCCTCCGGCCTCCAATGTACAGCGAAGCAGCCTGCAATCAGCCAAGCTGCTCCAGAACGTCATCCGGAATTTCCGCGTTGGAGTAGACGTTCTGCACGTCATCCAGGTCTTCAAGCATATCGATCAACTTGAGCACCTTTTCAGCGGTTTCCAGATCGAGCACGGCACTGGTAGTGGGCAACATGACGATTTCCGCGTCAGAAGCCTTGAAACCCGCCGCTTCCAGCGCGTTACGCACGGCATAGAAACCGGCGAACGAGGTGAACACGTCGATGGAACCATCTTCGTTGCTCACGACATCGTCGGCATCAGCTTCCATTGCCGCCTCAATCAGCGCGTCTTCATCGACACCGGCCGCAAAGGAGATCTGCCCCTTGCGATCGAACAGATAAGCCACGGAACCGTCAGTACCCAGGTTGCCGCCACACTTGGTGAACGCATGACGAACGGCAGCAGCGGTACGGTTGCGGTTATCGGTCATGGCTTCAACCATGATCGCAACGCCACCGGGGCCGTAGCCCTCGTAACCCAGCTCCTCGACATCGTTGCCATCGTCGGCACCGACGCCACGAGCAACAGCGCGGTCGATGGTGTCGCGGGTCATGTTGGCGCCAAGCGCCTTGTCCAGCGCCAGACGCAGACGCGGGTTGGAACCTGGATCACCACCACCCTGACGGGCAGCGACAGTCAGCTCACGAATCCACTTGGTGAAGATCTTGCCTTTCTTGGCATCCTGACGCTCTTTGCGGTGCTTGATGTTCGCCCACTTAGAATGACCTGCCATTTCTCGCTCCAGATTCTTTTTGAAACACCTTCACCTTTTACCCGCGTAAACGGGCAAAAGGCTTTTTACTCGACAGGCGCACTGCAGAGCGCATCAAAAATGCGCCCTGCCCCGCATCACTCGGCCTTCTGCTGCTCGCGCAGGCGAATGTGCAGTTCACGCAGAGCCTTGGCATCAACGACGCCAGGAGCCTGGGTCATGACATCGGCAGCGCTCTGGGTTTTCGGGAAGGCAATCACTTCACGAATCGACTGGGCGCCAGTCATCAGCATCACCAGACGGTCCAGACCGAAAGCCAGGCCGCCATGGGGTGGTGCGCCGTATTTCAGTGCGTCGAGCAGGAAGCCGAACTTCTCTTGCTGCTCGTCTTCGGCGATACCCAGCAGGCGGAATACAGCCTGCTGCATTTCCTTGCGGTGGATACGGATCGAACCGCCGCCAAGCTCGGTACCGTTGAGCACCATGTCGTAAGCGCGGGACAGCGCCTTGCCTGGGTTGGCTTCCAGCTCTTCAGGAGTGCACTTTGGCGCCGTGAAGGGGTGGTGCAACGCGCTGAAGCTGCCGTCGTCGTTCTCTTCGAACATCGGGAAGTCCACGACCCACATCGGTGCCCACTCGCAGGTGTGCAGCTTGAAGTCGTTACCCACCTTGATACGCAACGCGCCCAAGGCCTCGCTGACGATCTTGGCCTTGTCCGCGCCGAAGAACACGATATCGCCATCAACCGCGCCAACGCGATCAAGGATCACATTGAGGTTGGCTTCCGGGATGTTCTTGACGATTGGCGATTGCAGGCCATCAACGCCGTTGGCGCGCTCGTTGACCTTGATGTACGCCAGGCCCTTGGCACCGTAGATGCTGACGAACTTGGTGTAATCGTCGATCTGTTTGCGCGGAATACTTGCCCCGCCAGGAACGCGCAATGCGGCAATCCGGCACTTCGGATCGTTGGCAGGACCGCTGAAGACCTTGAACTCGACGTCCTTGAGCTGATCGGCAACATCGACCAGTTCCAGAGGGTTGCGCAGGTCAGGCTTGTCGGAACCATAGCGGCGCATGGCTTCTTCGAAGGTCATGTGCGGGAATTCACCGAATTCCAGGTCCAGGACTTCCTTGAACAACTGACGAACCATCTTCTCGGTCAGACCGATGATGTCTTCTTCATTGAGGAAGCTGGTCTCGATATCGATCTGAGTGAACTCAGGCTGACGGTCGGCACGCAGGTCTTCGTCACGGAAGCATTTGGCGATCTGGTAGTAGCGGTCGAAGCCGGCAACCATCAGCAACTGCTTGAACAGCTGAGGCGACTGAGGCAAGGCAAAGAAGCTGCCAGGGTGTGTGCGGCTTGGTACCAGATAGTCGCGAGCGCCTTCAGGCGTGGCGCGAGTCAGGATCGGAGTCTCGACATCCAGGAAGCCGTTGTCATCCAGGTAGCGACGGATGCTGGTGGTGATGCGCGAGCGCAGACGCAGCTTCTCGGCCATTTCCGGACGACGCAGATCGATGAAGCGATAGCGCAGGCGGGTTTCTTCGCCGACGTCGGAGTATTCGTTCAGCGGGAACGGCGGAGTCTCGGATTCGTTCAGGACTTCCAGCTCGTAGCCCAGCACTTCGATGGCGCCGGAAGCCATGTTGGCATTGACGGCACCGGCCGGACGGGCACGCACCTTGCCGACGACCTTGACGACATATTCGCTGCGCACACGGTCGGCAGCGGCAAAGGTATCGGCACGATCGGGATCGAACACCACCTGAGCCATGCCTTCACGGTCGCGGATATCGAGGAAGATCACGCCTCCGTGGTCACGACGACGGTGGACCCATCCGCAAAGGGTAATTTCCTGACCTTCCAGACTTTCGTTCAGTTGGCCGCAATAATGGCTGCGCATCATGATGGTGTGTTCACTTCTCGTAATTCGAAATTCGGTGGGGGCTTTCGCTCCTGGCCGCTCAATAGTGCAAGGCACCGGCATCCAGCTCAAGCCAGTCCCTGCCACGCGGAGCCATGCCCGTCAGCAAGGCGAAGGATTATATAGAGTTAATCGAGGCCGTGCAGCCGAACGAACTCATCCTGTCTGGATAAGTTCGTATTAGTGCCGGGCAACAGGCTTGCGACACTGCTCGAAAGGACCCGCCAGCAGCGAGTCCGGAGAAATATCAGGCTTGAACCTGCTCAAGGCGATCAGCCTTCAAAAGGTGTGCAACACACACGACGCGGATCAGCCCGCTGAAGTTCTTCACACCGCCGTAACGCAGATGAACCTCCCTGTCGATATAAGAAAGCACTGCATTCACGGAGCAGTTATTGGATCGGGCAATCGCCGACAATATGTTCCAGTAGACCTTTTCCAGACGCAGACACGTCGCCAGACCATTAAGGCGCACCGACTTGGAGTGCGGCTGTGCCAGATTCATATTGAAATCCTCGACAAAAGGATCATTGCGTATGGACGAATGCCTGCTTAAATCTTTGACCTCACGCTCAACACCTCTGACCATGGCTATTCCACCTCTACAAAATCAATTCGAATCCCGATAAGAAACATTTAAAAATAAATAAATGCGACTCCTATAAGGCCCGATTAAAGATCTTATATCCAGCGGAACCATTACCTTGTTTCTGTAGGAGATGACTACAAAAGAATACAGAATAAGGAAACACCAAAAACGCTATAACTTAAGAAAAGTTCGCCAATGCGTTTAATATTTATACTTTTACATTTTAAAACAGGCTGCATGTGCAGCATCAGGTCGAGCGCAGGAAGGCTCGACTGCAGCGCGTTGCCAGGGGTGACGGCAACGCGCTCCGGGCAGAAGGGCAACAGCCCTGCTGTCAGCGGGATTCGAGCATCGAACGCAACATCCATGCAGTCTTCTCGTGAACCTGCATGCGTTGGGTCAACAGATCTGCAGTCGGCTCATCACTTGCTTTATCCAGCAGAGGAAAAAGACTACGAGCCGTTCGGACAACAGCCTCTTGGCCCTGAACCAGACTTCTGATCATATCTTCAGCACTCGGCACGCCTTCTTCTTCCTTGATCGAAGACAGACGAGCATAAGTCGAATATGTACCTGGCGCCGGGAAGCCAAGAGCACGAATACGCTCGGCAATGGAATCTACAGCCAGTGCCAGTTCGTTGTATTGCTCTTCAAACATCAGGTGCAGTGTGCGAAACATCGGCCCACTGACGTTCCAGTGAAAGTTGTGAGTCTTGAGGTAAAGTACATAAGTATCCGCAAGCAGATGCGAAAGACCGTCTACGATCGATTTGCGATCCTCTTCACTGATACCGATATCGATTGCCATGTTTCATGCCCTTTTAATGAGGATTGGAAAGCAGTAACAGAGCTACTTTATCAAGAGACGCCAACGGGCGCAGCCTTCTATTGGTGCACTCGCTCAAATAGGCACATCCATACAGGAAAGTAGCGCCTGAATCGTCAAGCCTGTCTGACCCCGCCCCGACAAAACGAGTTCCATGAATTCGTCAAAGGCCAGCCAGGGGCTCTGGCTCAAGGCCGTCAGCGGCCATTGAAGCAGACGCTTTACTGGCGTCAACAAAACCGGCGAGGCCTCACAGGTACTTGATTTGAGTAGAGTTCGGCTTTGCTGTTAAATACACGACGTGTCGCTACCGATCCTGCCATCCGGCTGTAGCGCATAGGCTGGACCATCGCTCGTGCATCACGCCTCCACTTTTTCAGAAGCGTACCGGGCGCTACCAGCTATTTCCTTGTGATCCTTCTTAATGTGAGCTTTTTAAAAATGTTGAAAATCGTCCACCTGGTAACAGGAGCAGCAGCCCTGCTGTTGTCCCTCATACCCAGCCTGCGTAGTGAAATGCTCCAACCCGATGCGCTTTATCTCGCTTTCTTCGGGCTGCTCAATCTTGTACTCGCTCCTGTGATCCCCTATTGGAACCGGGGACCACGCCACAACCTGCAAAATCTGGTCAGTGCTCTGCTTGTTCTTGCCGTCATCATCCAAATACTCACCCTGCTCGTTCCGCTCGATAGAATCGCCGGTCTACCAGCCGTCATGATCAGTCTGATTGTCGCTGTTGCTGCCGTTGCCCTGCACCTGGGAGTGAGTTTCTACAGATCCTCTCCTTCTCCAGCACCTCAAAGCCAGGATCTGGGCAATCGCGATACTGGCACCGTGAAGTGGTTCAACACGTCCAAGGGCTTCGGCTTCATCTCCCGTGACTCGGGCGACGATATCTTCGTACACTTTCGCGCCATTCGCGGCGAAGGTCATCGCGTACTCGTCGAAGGCCAGCGTGTCGAGTTCTCCGTAATGAACCGCGACAAAGGCCTGCAGGCCGAAGACGTCATCGCCGCATTGCCGCGCCGCTGATTTCTGCCGCCCAATAAAAAACATAAAGACATACCCTACGTGAGCGAGGAGTTTTTTTTTTCAGTACTAATGTACTACA
>NZ_JAIGPJ010000013.1:26042-107003 GCF_019719005.1 Pseudomonas cichorii | reverse complement strand
GCGCCTCTTTTGTCTCCCACCCAACAAAAAACTCCGCCCTCCTCGGGGGGAGGAGGTGTTGTTTTTTTTATGCAGCAACCTTCAGTAATGAGGCGGCGGAGCGTCCTCGACGAACGTATCGAACTGACTGCCCATTTCTTCCTGACGCTTGAGCATCGCAGTCATTTGCAATTGCAGACGATCCAGCTCACGCCGCTGCACCACCAGCACATCATTCAACGCCTGAAGCGTATCTTCCTGAAAGGTCAGGCGGCTTTCCAGCTCCATGACTCGCTCTTCAAGATTCATGGTCATTCACCCTCAAATCGAAAGTCTTGCGTCAACACCGGCCTCAAGCGTTCGAGAACCGCTGCGAACTGCTCGTCCGTATAAGGAAGAGCCGGATGTTTGCCCCATACAGGCGCCGGCCAGGCAGCATCGTCACGCTTGCGAACGATGACGTGCATGTGAAGCTGACTGACAACATTACCCAGCGCCGCGACATTGAGTTTATCAGCGTCGAACGCATCCTTCAGGATTTGAGACAGAACGGTGGTTTCCTGCCACAACTGCAACTGATCCTGCGCCTCAAGCTCAAAAACTTCACTGATATCCGGGCGACGTGGCACCAGGATGAACCATGGGTAACGGGAATCATTGGACAGCAGCAGCCGACACAACGGGAAATCGCCGACAGGCAAAGTGTCCTGCTTGAGACGTGAATCCAGAACGAACACGATAAAACTCCCAGGTTGAATGTCTGGTCCGCAGGATACGCAGGATCGGGCGGCGCTTCACCCTGCAGAATGCATTTCATCAAAAGCCGGCGAACCGCCCATCGAAAAGCCTGCGCACCAACCTGCGCGCCGGCACACGACAATTGCACCAATTTGATCCCATGGTGCCATTTATTGGCCAGACTGTACCCGCGCCCTCAAGCACGAAAAATCGGCCAAAACCGGCACATGGACATAAAAATGAAACAACGTCGCGCCAACCCTATATGCCGATGAAAGCCGAGATCCAAGTTATGGCAGCCGTGTAACCCGACGCACCAAAACGAAACACTTTGGTATACCAGAAAGAGCGCGGATCTGCGTTTTACCCAAATAGCGGTGCCGCCAGTAACGTTTCCCGGCTTCCCGCCCTGCCGATCCACCCTCGGCAAGCCTGCAAAGCCCACGTTCAGACATAGAAATAAAACGATAAAAAACATTCAGTTACGGGACGAAAGCCACGTAAAACCTAAAATTTCACATTTTTTTTAAATTTTTTTGAACTTTGTGCACGCTTGTTGCTTTAACACTCACACGATCACGATGACCCTGTCGGAAAACGGGGACATCAGGATCAAGGGAATGGCAGTTCACAGCTTTGAGAACCTACCCTGAAAGGCGATCTGTAACCGAATCATTTCGATCCGGATACAAGAGCCCGAAGCTAGCAAAGCTGGATACATGATAAGGAAGTGATGCGTTTACGACCTGCGCGAAACTTTCAGCGACACCGCCGTAAAGATTTCGGAAAGACAGGTTTGCAACTATCGTAACGACGGTCAGCGTGATATAGATTTCCGCCGACAAAAAAAGAAAGAGCCGCCCAGATAAAAAAACAGGTGGGACGGCCTGAATCTTCTTAAAACCAAAGGAGCAATCACGATGAGAGTGATGAAGTGGAGCGCAATCGCACTGGCAATTACTGCAGCCAGCGCCCAGATGGCAACAGCAGCACCGTTCGTCAGTGACCAGTCTGAAGCCAAGGGCTTTGTCGAGGGCAGCACTCTTAACCTGAAGTTGCGCAACTACTATTACGACCGCACCTACAAGAACTCCTCAGCCCGTGAAGACAAAGACTGGACTCAAGGGATCTGGGCTAACTACAGCTCTGGTTATACCCAAGGCACCATCGGTGTGGGTGTCGATGCGTTCGGCTATTTTGGCCTGAAACTCTGGGGTCCGGATAAATACTCTGGTTCCAGCAACCTGGTTACCGACAGGCAGGACAGAAACGAAGAAACCTTGGGCAAAGCCGGTGGTGCAGTCAAATTCCGCATCTCCAAGACCGAGCTGAAGATCGGTGACATGCAACCTACCAGCCCGGTATTCGCCGTTGGCGGTAGCCGTCTCCTGCCTCAGACTGCAAGCGGCCTGAGCCTGCAAAGCAGCGAATTCAACGGTCTGGACCTGGAAGCTGGACACTACTACTCCGGCACCAGCCAGAATGACACCAACCGTAGCGGCAGAATTTATGCGAACTACGCCGGTGTAGCATCCAATAGCGCAGACTTCGTAGGTGGCAAATATGCCATTACCGATAATCTGGGCGTAGCGTTCTACGCTGCAAAACTCGAGGACATCTGGAACCAGTACTACGGTAACGTGAACTACGCACTGCCTCTGAGCGGCGACCAGTCCCTGGCATTCGATGCCAATATCTATCGCACCGTCGACGAAGGTAGCGCAGACGCAGGTTCGATCAGCAACACGACCTACTCCGCTTCCGCAGCCTACTCGTTCCTGGCAGCACACACCGTGACTGTCGCATTCCAGAAGGTTAACAGCGATACTCCGTTCGACTATATCGGTATCGGCGACAACAACCGTGGCGGCGACTCGATCTTCCTGAACAACTCCGTTCAGTACTCTGACTTCAACGGCCCGGGTGAAAGATCCTGGCAGGTTCGTTACGACCTGAACATGGCACCTTATGGCGTTCCAGGCCTGAGCTTCATGACTCGCTACCTCAATGGTGACAATATTGATGGAACCGGTCTGGCAGCAAACTCGCGCTACCGCAAAGACGATGGCACACCGATTTATGGTGCCAACGGCAAACACCACGAAACCAACCTTGAAGCCAAGTATGTCGTACAAGCCGGCCCGGCCAAGGACTTGTCCTTCCGTATCCGTCAAGCATGGCACCGCGGCAACGATGCTCAGGCAGACGGCGACGTCAACGAGTTCCGCCTGATCGTCGACTACCCGATTTCGGTTCTGTAACCGCAACTCAGGTATCTGCTACTCAAAAAGCCCGGCAGGCCAAATGCCGGGCTTTTTCATGCGCCCGAAAAGCACCACCCTGAGACTCAGCGCCAGCCGCGCCCTGTACGCGACCGGCACACCACCGTACAATGCCGGGTCATTTCCAGTCCCAGCAACAGACAACGGCCAACCATGCGCACCAGTCAATTTTTGCTCGCCACACAGAAAGAAACCCCTTCCGATGCAGTCGTGGTCAGCCATCAGCTGCTGCTGCGCGCTGGCATGATCCGCAAGCTGGCTTCCGGCCTTTACACCTGGCTGCCCATGGGCCTGCGTGTATTGCGCAAGGTAGAAGCCATCGTTCGTGAAGAAATGGACGCTGCCGGTGCGCTCGAAATATTGATGCCGGGTATCCAGCCCGCAGAACTGTGGCAGGAATCCGGCCGCTGGGAGCAGTACGGCCCCGAGCTGATGCGCCTGGTCGATCGCCACAACCGTGACTTCTGCCTGGGCCCGACCCACGAGGAAGTCATTACCGATCTGGCCCGCAACGAGCTCAACAGCTACAAGCAGTTGCCGATCAACATGTACCAGATCCAGACCAAATTCCGTGACGAGATCCGCCCACGCTTCGGCCTGATGCGTGGCCGCGAGTTCGTCATGAAGGACGCCTACTCCTTCCACGCCGATCATGCTTCGTTGCAGGAAACCTACGACCGCATGCATTTGGCCTACAGCAACGTGTTCACCCGTCTGGGCCTGAAGTTCCGTCCTGTAGAAGCCGACAACGGCTCCATCGGCGGTGCAGGCTCCCACGAGTTCCACGTGCTGGCAGACTCCGGTGAAGACGACATCGTGTTCAGCGATGGCTCCGACTACGCCGCCAACATCGAGAAGGCCGAAGCCGTACCTCGCGAGAAGGCTCGCGGTGCTGCAACCGAAGAGCTGCGTCTGGTGGATACACCTGACACCAAGACCATCGCGCAACTGGTCGAAGGCTTCAACCTGCCTATCGAAAAGACCGTCAAGACGCTGGTTGTCCACGCTGCCGAAGAAGGCAAGCTGATCGCGCTGATCATTCGTGGCGACCACGAACTCAACGAAATCAAGGCCACCAAGCTGGAGCAGGTCGCCAATCCGCTGGTGATGGCTTCCGAAGCCGAACTGCGTGACGCCATCGGTGCAGGCGCAGGCTCCCTGGGCCCGCTGAACCTGCCACTGCCGTGCATCATCGACCGTTCGGTCGAGCTGATGAGCGACTTCGCGGTCGGCGCCAACATCGACGACAAGCACTACTTCGGCGTCAACTGGGAACGCGACCTGCCTGTACCGACCGTTGCCGACCTGCGCAACGTCGTAGCTGGCGACCCGAGCCCGGACGGCAAAGGCACGCTTGAAATCAAGCGCGGCATCGAAGTCGGCCACATCTTCCAGCTGGGCACCAAGTACAGCGAAGCAATGAAGTGCCAGGTACTGGGCGAAAACGGCAAACCCGTCAACCTGTCCATGGGTTGCTACGGTATTGGCGTCTCCCGCGTCGTGGCGGCTGCCATCGAGCAGAACAGCGATGAAAACGGGATCATCTGGAACGATACCCTGGCACCTTTCCATATCGCTCTGGTTCCACTGCGCTATGAAACGGACGCTGTTCGCGAAGCAACCGACAAGCTGTATGCCGAGCTGAAGGCCGCAGGCTTTGAGGTTCTGCTCGATGACCGCGACAAGAAAACCAGCCCGGGCATCAAGTTCGCCGACATGGAGCTGATCGGTATTCCCCATCGCATCGTGGTCAGTGATCGTGGTCTGGCCGAAGGCAATCTGGAATACAAGAGCCGAACCGAGTCGCAACCACAAGCCATTGCGGTCGCCGACGTGCTGTCGTTCATCCAGGGTCGCGTGAAACGCTGAGTCAAAGGCGCGTCCGTCCTGCGGACGCGCCACTTATCACACGCCCCAATCCGCATCAAGAGATCCCATGTTCAGACGAAGCACCCTAAGCCTCGGCAGCGCCGTTTTATGCGGCACCTTCCTCGTCAGCGGTTGTGCCAATCAGCTGTCACAGCGCAGCGAGCACGAAGAACGCATAGAACGCAAACTGCTGGAACACACCCTGCAGATCGATATCGGCGAGCCCAAGACCCTTGAGCTGCCACAGCGCCGGGTGCGGATTCACGAGCATAAATCCTTCGAGGTCACCGACTTTGAAGTAACCCGTCATTACGACCGTTACACCCCCTATCAACCCTGGCGGGAAATCTACGAGATTCCGCTGGGCGCAGTCGCAGTAGTCGCCGGTATCGGCGCCAACGTGGTCAACGTCTTCACTCTCGGCAGCCTGCCGGACAGCGTGACCAAGGACTGGATCAATTACGGCGTGGCCGGCCTCAATCCGTTCATGAACGCACCGTCCCATGGCCGTGCGCAACAGAACCTGGCCAGTATCGATGAAGTCCAGAAGGACAAGAGAATCGAGAATTCCACCCTGCCCTGGAACGAGCGTCCGGTCATGGTCAAGGCAGGCAACGAAACCCACGAGCTGAACACGGATCGTAACGGGGTTCTGCGCCTTAACCTGCTCGACAGCCCGTTTGCCGAACAGGATCTGAGCCGTGTCACGCGCCTGTACCTCAATATCGAGGACGATCAGGACAATGCTCACGCCAATGCCAGCCTGCCGATCAGCCAGTCACTGAGGGGCAAGCTGCTGGAAGCTCACGAGCTGATCTACGACGACCTGGAAGACGATGAAGTCAAACAGTGGGTGCATCGCGTCAAGCGTCTCTCGGAACTGGGTCTTGAAGAAGAAGCCAGCGAGCTGGAGCAGAGCCTGATCGAGCTGACACGCAACGATCCCCAACTGCAAAGTGAATTTCTCAAGTCTCTGGCCAAGGATGCTGGCCGCCTTGTGGCTCCGGCTACAGAGCCTGATAGCGAATGACGAGCAGGCTCCTCATCAAAACAGAGTAGGAGCGAATTCATTCGCGAGACTGCAGTGATGTGTTTGGAAATCACGGCCCCTCGCGAATAAATTCGCTCCTACACCAGATCCGCAGAAAACCTTATCAGGCAAACAGTTCCAGTTGCTCATGAGCGCCACGCAAATCATGCAGGCGCACGCCGATACCCAGTAATCGCACCGGCTTGGCGCCACGGGCAAAAGCCTGGGTCAGCAATTGCTCGTAACTGGCCAGATCACGCCCTGCCCCCGACTGCTCCAGCGTGGTCTGGGTAAAATCATGGAATTTCACTTTCACGAATGGCTTGCCAGGGCGATATTGCCCGGCCATTCGCTCCATGCGCACAGCCAGGGTTTCCAGCAATGCCGGCAGTTTTTCCAGGCAACTGGCCAGATCGGGTAAATCCGTGTCGTAGGTATTTTCGACGCTCACAGACTGACGCCTGCTATCCGTCTGCACGGGACGCTCATCGATCCCGAACGCCAGACTCCAGAGCCGTTCACCAAAACTGCCGAACTCGCGCACCAGCGCCAGCTTGCTCCAGCGGCGCAAGTCCATGCAGGTAATGATGCCCAGCCGCCCCAGCTTGTCAGCCGTCACCTTGCCGACACCATGCAGCTTGCTGACCGGCAGGGATTCGACAAAATCCTCGACCTGATCCGGAGTAATCACGAACAAGCCGTTGGGCTTCTTCCAGTCACTGGCAATCTTGGCCAGAAACTTGTTGGGCGCAACGCCAGCCGAGACCGTGATGTGCAACTGATTCGAAACCCGACGCCGGATATCCTGGGCGATACGGGTCGCACTGCCGGAAAAGTGACTGGCGTCGGAGACATCCAGAAACGCCTCGTCCAGCGACAGCGGCTCGATCAGGTCGGTGTAATCGCGAAAGATGCCCTGAATTTCCCGGGACGCTTCCTTATAGGCATCCATGCGCGGCTTGACGATGGTCAGCTCCGGGCACAGCTTCAAGGCGTGACGCGAGGACATCGCCGAACGCACCCCATAGGCTCGCGCTTCATAGTTGCAGGTCGCAATCACCCCTCTCTTGTCCGGCGACCCACCAACAGCCAGCGGCTTGGTGGCCAGGCTCGGGTCGTCTCGCATTTCGATGGCTGCATAGAAGCAGTCACAATCGATGTGGATGATTTTGCGCTGAGTCATGAACGGCGATTTGCAATCAATGGTCGTGCAGTATCGCACTGGTATCAGGAAGTGACACTCATGACGCCAAATGAATGCATCAGAAAAGCGTGCGCTCGCTACACCACTGTCCTTTCGGATTGTCAGACAAATCGCCATATCCCCTGTAGCACTGGCCTTACAGCGCTAACCATTTGAAGAAAAAAGCATTTTTTGAAACTAATGATTGACAGGATCAGCTTCCCCTGTAGAATGCCGCCCTATCAGACGCGGGATGGAGCAGCCTGGTAGCTCGTCGGGCTCATAACCCGAAGGTCGTCGGTTCAAATCCGGCTCCCGCAACCAAATGCAGTAAAGTAGAAGGCCCGCCCACAAAGCGGGCCTTTTGCATTCTGATGCCAACATCCGTCAACCAGCAGCAAACAGTATTAATTTTCATACTTTCTGCATTAAAGGTTGACACTTCTGGATTCGGCTGTAGAATGCCGCCACACAGACGCGGGATGGAGCAGCCTGGTAGCTCGTCGGGCTCATAACCCGAAGGTCGTCGGTTCAAATCCGGCTCCCGCAACCAACATCAAAGAAGGCTAATCGAAAGATTGGCCTTTTTTGTGCCTGCTGAAAAAGCATGGGACCAGCCATGCTAACTGTCTGACAAAAAAAGACTATTTCCTCTCCCGCCTGAAACCCTATCATCACGTACGTAACGTAATATTTCTGTGTCCGACAGTTTTTCGATGGACTGCCGATAGAATCATTACGAGACGTAGTAGGAAAGATCGGCACACGATCGTTATGCCCGGCGCCCCAGTCACTCTTCAATACGGCATGACACAACGTAGTCATTTTTGTTACATACGCCTAAGCTGAATCAAAGCTGAACGGTACCCGCTCAAGCCATTAGCAGTTCGCCCATGAGACGTTGACGCGATAACATCTCGAAATATTTTTTGCGTAGGGATTGGTAACTTGGCTGCATACCTCCATCCTGTCGCGCACGATCCAAGGAGTGATTGATGCGCGACAACCCGTCAGATACCAACGAAGCAGTTGCTGCAAATAGTTCGATAAAACCTGTCCGCTTCCGCTGGCTGGAACTGCTCAGCAAGTACCGGCAACCCATCGGGTTGGCCGTCATGCTGCTGCTTTTCGGCATGGCCTTGATCGCCTGTAGACACATGCTGATCGAGATGGACTTCTTTGCGCTGCGCGACTCGCTGTTCGCCGTGCCTCTGCCCTCCCTGGGCGGCGCTCTGCTGGCTGCGATAATCGGCTTCGTCATCTTGATGGGCTATGAGCTGTCCGCCAGCCGTTACGCCAACGTCAACCTGCCAACCCGCACCTTGCTGCTTGGGGGCTTTACCTCTTTTGCGATTGGCAATGCCGTGGGCCTTTCCATGCTCTCAGGCGGATCGGTGCGTTACCGACTGTATTCACGTCATGGCATCGGGGCGATGGAAATCGCCCGCATGACCCTGTTCGCCAGCCTGTCGCTGGGCTGCGCCTTGCCACCACTGGCAGCAGTAGCAACCCTGAGCAACCTGTCCGGCGCGTCACTGGCACTGAAACTGCCTGTGGACGTACTGGCCGTTATCGCTACCGCCGTCCTGGTCGCCAGTGTTCTGCTGGCGGTTGCGGTCTATCGCCGTCGTCTGCCGGAGCAGACCATTCCCCACAATATTCTGGTCAGGGCCGGCCGACGCACCTTGCGTCTTCCCGACCTGCGCCTGACGCTGATTCAACTGGTCATCACCGCCCTGGACGTGGTCGCCGCAGCCATGGTGCTTTACCTGCTGCTGCCGTCAGCACCGCCGCTGGGCGCTTTCATCCTCATTTACCTGCTGGCCCTGGCCGCAGGTGTACTGAGCCATGTACCAGGCGGCGTAGGGGTTTTCGAGGCAATTCTGCTGGCAGCCTTCGCCAACGAACTGGGCGCCGCGCCACTGGCTGCCGCCTTGCTGCTGTATCGCCTGATCTATGTAGTATTGCCACTGCTGCTGGCCTGCCTGACGCTACTCTTTACCGAAGCCCAGCGCTTGCTGCCTACCCGTCAGGCCATGCGCGTAGCCTCCGGGCTCGCTGCGCCGATCCTGGCGCTGCTGGTGTTCCTGTCAGGTGTTGTGCTGCTGTTCTCCGGCGCCACACCGGAAATCGACACCCGCCTGGAAAACGTCGGCTTCATGATTCCCCATCGCCTGATCAACGCCTCGCACTTTGGCGCCAGTCTGGTAGGCGTGCTGTGTCTGTTGCTGGCCCAAGGCTTGCGACGTCGCCTGTCGGCGGCGTGGATGCTGACGGTCATTCTGCTGCTGGTGGGCGCCGTCCTGTCGATGCTCAAGGGCTTCGACTGGGAAGAAGCCAGCCTGTTGCTGCTGACGGCCGCTCTGCTGGCTACTTTCCGCCGCTCGTTCTACCGTCCGAGCCGCCTGCTTGAGCTGCCCTTCTCGCCGCTTTATCTGATCGCCAGTGCCTGTGTGGTTGGCGCCTCGATATGGCTGCTGCTGTTTGCCTATCAGGACGTGCCTTACAGCCATCAGCTCTGGTGGCAGTTCACCCTCGACGCCGATGCACCCCGGGGCCTGCGCTCCGCTCTGGGCAGCGCGGTGTTGCTGGTGGTGGTATCCCTGACCTGGCTGCTGCGCACGGCACGCCCGGTCATCAAGCTGCCGAACGCCGCCGAACTGGACAAGGCTGCCGAAATCCTCAAGGCCTCCAGCCAGCCCGATGGCGGCCTGGTGCTGACCGGT
This sequence comes from Pseudomonas cichorii, assembly GCF_019719005.1. Lineage (GTDB taxonomy): Bacteria > Pseudomonadota > Gammaproteobacteria > Pseudomonadales > Pseudomonadaceae > Aquipseudomonas > Aquipseudomonas cichorii_E. Next base: position 97,196 of record NZ_JAIGPJ010000013.1, on the reverse strand, counting down.
GACAAAGCGATTCTGTTCCACCCCAACGAAAACGCCTTCCTGATGTATTCCCATCGCGGACGCAGCCTCGTGGCCCTGTATGACCCGATCGGCCCGACTCAGCAGCGTGCCGAACTGATCTGGCAATTCCGTGACCTGTGCGACGTTCACCATGCCCGCCCCGTGTTCTATCAGGTCCGTGCAGAAAACCTGCCGTACTACATGGACATCGGGCTGACAGCGATCAAGCTGGGCGAGGAAGCACGGGTAGACCTGCGGCGCTTCGACATCGACGCCAAGGGCAAGGAAATGAAAGACCTGCGCTACACCTGGAACCGGGGTGGCCGCGACGGTCTGTCGCTGGAGATCTACGAAGCCGGCCAGGCGCCGCTGGATGAGCTGAAAGCCATTTCCGATGCGTGGCTGACGGGCAAGAATGTGCGCGAAAAAGGCTTCTCCCTGGGTCGTTTCAGCCCTGAGTACCTGAAGTACTTCCGCATCGCGATTATCCACTTCGAAGGCAAGCCGGTGGCGTTTGCCAACCTGCTGGAAACCTCCAGCCTCGAACTCGCCAGCCTGGACCTGATGCGCTCGCACCCGGACGCCCCCAAGCTGACCATGGAGTTCATGATGGTCGGCCTGATCCTGCATTACAAACAGCAGGGCTATGCACGCTTCAGCCTGGGCATGGTGCCGTTGTCAGGCCTGCAGCCAAGACGCGGCGCACCCTTGACCCAGCGCTTGGGTTCGATGGTGTTCCGCCGTGGCGAACAGCTCTACAACTTCCAGGGCCTGCGCCGCTTCAAGGACAAGTTCCAACCGGACTGGGAACCTCGCTATATGGCCGTGCCTGCCGGACTCGATCCGCTTGTGGCACTGGCTGACACCGCCGCCCTGATTGCGGGCGGCCTGACTGGATTGGTGAAACGCTGATGATTCGACGCTTTTCGCGCTATTTGCTTGCTGCTCTGGGTGTTGTTCTGCTGGCAGCACTCGGCTTCTGGCTATGGACCCGCCCTGCTCCACCGGCCAGCCTTGAACGCCTGAGCCTTGACGATGGCACGCCACTGACCAGCGTCACACCGGCAACCAAGGTCAAGACCCGGATTGCCCTGGCCGTGACCGCTGAAGAAATGCTGACTGACAAGCAACTGCTGGCCATCAGCAAGGATGCCTCGGCGCGCATCATTCAAGTGGTCTTGCCCAAGGATGACTGCGTCCTGCAACAGAAGACGCTCCAGAACGCCCTGCAAAAACTCGACGGTGCGCCGCTGGTTGTCGGCGGCATTGGCCCGGGCGCTACGCTGGCATGGCGCTGGCTGGCCGAGCAGAAGGATGACAAGGCCCAGGCCATCTCGGTCGGTTTTGCCCTTGAGCATGTTTCCAACCCTCCTCCGGTGGTGGAAGAGGATGAAACCCCGCCGCAGATCTGCGACGTACCGCTGCCGCAAAAGGCACCACATGGCCACTGGCTGGCCGCCTGGAACGACGCACCGGACGATCCGAGCGCTGCTTTCGTACGCGATCAGACGAACGCCGAAACCAGCATCAGCGACTACGACATCTCTCTGCCGCAAGTGCTCAATACCGAACTTCGTCACCTGCTGCTGGGTGAAAATGACGCAGGCGGCCTGGGCATCCCGACGGTTGAAGTGCCTGTGGCAGCCAACCAGAGCGCCGACACCGTAACCCTGTTCATGTCCGGTGATGGCGGCTGGCGTGATCTGGACAAGGTCGTGGCTGGCGATATGGCGAAGATGGGTTATCCGGTGGTCGGCATCGATGTGCTGCGCTATTACTGGGAGCACAAGACGCCTGAACAGACTGCTATCGACCTCACCGACCTGATGAATCACTACCGTCAGAAATGGGGCACCAAACGCTTCATCCTGGCCGGCTACTCCTTCGGTGCGGATGTCATGCCTGCGGTCTATAACCGCCTCGCACCGGAAGACCAGAACCGTATCGACGGGATCATTCTGCTGGCCTTCGCACGCTCCGGCAGCTTCGAGATTCACGTAGACGGCTGGCTTGGCAATGCAGGCAAGGAAGCGACTACAGGCCAGGAAATGGCCAAGCTGCCAGCTTCCAAAGTGCTGTGCGTCTATGGCCTGGAAGAGAAGAAAACCAGCGGCTGCACCGATACCACCGCAGTCGGTGAAGTGATCGAGCTACCGGGCGGCCACCACTTCGATGAGAACTACCCGGCATTGGCCAAGCGTCTGATCAATGCGATCAACAAATGGCAAGGCAAGCCTGCCGCTCAATAAATCCTGATCGGCAGACATGAAAAATCCCGGCACCGCGAGGTGACCGGGATTTTTTGTACGCCAGGAGAAACGCTACATCTCGACCTGGGTACCCAGTTCGATCACCCGGTTGTACGGCAGCTTGAAGAAGCGCAGGTTGCCGTTGGCGTTCTTGAGCATGAAAGCGAACAGCGCTTCACGCCAGCGCGCCATACCCACCATCTTGGACGGAATAACGGTTTCGCGGCTCAGGAAGTAAGTGGTGCGCATCGGGCTGAAATCCAGATCGTCCAGATGACACAGCGCCAGCGCAGCCGGTACATCCGGCTCGTCGATAAAGCCGAAGTGCAGGATCACCCGGTAGAAACCTTCGCCGTAGGACTCCACTTCGAAACGCTCATGGGCCGGAACACGCGGCCGGTCTTCATAGACGACTGTCAGCAACACCACCTGCTCGTGAAGCACCTGGTTGTGCAGCATGTTATGCAGCAGCGCATGGGGCACCGCGTCGCTGCGCGCCGTCAGGAACACGGCAGTGCCCTGAACCCGGTGCGGCGGCTGCACACGAATGCTGCCAATGAAGATCGGCAGCGGCAGGCCGCCCTCGTCGATACGATCGGCCAGCAACTGCTTGCCACGCTTCCAGGTGGTCATCAGGATGAACAGCACAGCACCCGCCAGCACAGGGAAGGCACCGCCCTGCACGACTTTCGGCACGTTGGCAGCAAAGAACAGGCCGTCCACCAGCAACAGGCCCAGCAGCAAGGGAACCGCCAGCACCGCTGGCCACTTCCACAGCAGCAGCATCACCGAAGACACCAGAATCGTGGTGCAGAGCATGGTGCCGGTCACGGCAACGCCATAGGCCGAAGCCAGCGCGCCGGAAGACTCGAAACCGATCACCAGCAACACCACACCCACCATCAACGCCCAGTTCACGGCACCGATGTAGATCTGGCCCTGTGCATCGCTGGAAGTGTGCTGGATATACATGCGCGGGATATAACCGAGCTGAATGGCCTGCAGGGTCATGGAGAACGCACCGGAGATCACCGCCTGGGAAGCGATGACCGTGGCCAGTGTCGACAGCCCGATCAGCGGCAGCAGTGCCCAGCCCGGCGCCAGCAGATAGAACGGGTTGCGCACCGCCTCGGGATTTTCCAGCACCAGCGCGCCCTGCCCGAAATAGTTGAGCAGCAGCGCAGGCAGCACCAGGATGAACCAGGCCCTTGAGATAGGTTTGCGTCCGAAGTGCCCCATGTCGGCGTACAGCGCCTCGGCACCGGTCAGTGCCAGCACGACGGCACCGAGAATGGCGACTCCAATGCCCGGATGCAGAATGAAGAACCGGATCGCCCACATCGGATTCACGGCATTGAGCACTTCAGGCGAATGCATGATGCCGTAGATCCCGAGCGCACCCAGCACCAGAAACCAGGTCACCATCACCGGCCCGAACAACACGCCGATGCGTGCCGTACCGTGCTTCTGGATCAGGAACAGCCCAACCAGCACCACCAGCGCCATAGGCACGATCCAGTGCTCAAGCCCGTCGAAGGCCAGCTCCAGCCCTTCCATCGCCGACAGCACCGACACCGCCGGGGTAATCATGCTGTCGCCGTAGAACAGAGCCGCGCCGAACAGACCGAACACCACCATCAGCATTTGCAGCCTGGGGTAGTGAGCCGTCGCGCGTCGCGCCAGAGCCGTGAGAGCCATGATCCCGCCTTCGCCCTGGTTATCGGCGCGCAGAATGAAGGCCATGTACTTGAAGGACACCACCCAGATCAGCGACCAGAAAATCAGCGACAGGATGCCCAGTATCGCGTCATGGGTGACCTCGACCCCGTATCCCCCCTGAAAAACCTCCTTGAGCGTATACAGCGGGCTCGTACCGATATCCCCATACACCACGCCCACGGCCGCGATCAGCAGACCCAAGGGTTTTGCAGTGCTTCCAGTCTCAGCATGACTGCTTGCCTGACTCATCCAATACTCCTGAAACAAGACTTGAGGCCCAAAGCACTATGAACTTCACACCACGTAACAATTCCGATCACGCCAATTATTGACACGCGCTGGCGCAACGCCGCGAAGCATAGCGCAGCACTCGTCGTAATTCTCTGCTTAACACTGGTCAGCACGCGCTCATCGAGAGGGCTGCGCTTTTTTTGAGCAGAGACACAGCGCGCGCCCAATCAGTGCCCGCGTATTGAGCCTGGCACCCTTCACGCTGATGCTTGCCGTGTCCACTGCGCTCCCGAGGTAGGCTTTTTTCTCTGGACTACCCTAACGATATCCTTGATGTATATCGCGTTTTAGGGATGCTGATTTACCGCACTCTGGCATTGTCGGTTAACCGTTGGTTGACAAATCAGATGGTGCTGATCAATATTTGCGCACAGCCGTCGAACGGTTGATTTAAGTGTCGGTTAAGTCCGATGCAACATACTGCGAAAGCAGACCACAGCCACCTTATAGGTGGCTGTTCTATTTCCGGGGTTCGGTATGCACATCTGCTACATCGACGAGTCTGGTGATTCCCAACCTATCCGCAGTGACGTCGACGACAAGCAACCGATGCTAGTCGTCGCAGGGCTGTTTGTGGACGCCCAGCACATCAGCCGTATCACCGATGAATTCATCGGACTAAAACGCCAGTTCTACCCCAACCTTTTCAAGAACGAGAAGCACGCGCTGAACGTGCTACTCAAGGAGATCAAAGGATCTGATCTCAGGAGCGATATCAGACGTCACCCTCCAACCCATTCAATCGTCGAACACCATTTCAGGTTTATCGATGGCGTGCTGAAGATCTGCAAGACTCACAACATCAAGCTGGTGGCACGAGTCTGGGTAAAACAATACGGGGTAGCACTCGAAGACCGATCCATCTACACCATCACTGCTCAGAACATCGCGAAGCGATTCCAGCATTTCCTGATTGATCAAGAATCTCGTGGGATGATCATTGCCGACTTTCGCGACCCCGCACGTAATCGTTACGTGGCCCACTCGATCTTCACCCAGAAACACAAGCTGGGAAAAGGCGGTGACGCTTATCCTTCAATTGAAGAGGCCGCCGTATTCGGCATCAGCGACAACCATGCCTGCTTGCAGATCGCAGATCTGATTTGCTCGACCATCCTGTACCCGATAGCAGGTCGCACTGTTTGCGTAGGCCACTTCAAAAACGTCCATACGCATGCAAACTATGACGCGATTGTTCAGCGATACTCACGACGAATCAGCGCCATGCAATATCACTGCGCAGAAAATGGCCAGAGACGCTGGGGAATCACAGTTGACGATCCCCACGCCCGTCGGACCTCAATATTTTCCCTATCGAAGCCTGCTGCGCATGCACAGGCAGTAGTAGCTCCACCGCTACAGGTCAGCTCTAATGATGGAGTCGCATAAACTGCATTGTACCTACGCATATCGAGCAGCCCCCTTTCCCATCGCCAGGACGCTTGCTGTCCCCTGATGAGGTGCTCATATTGGAGCAACGGTCCAGAATCCGACTACGCCAATGACGTATCCATGGAATTGCATGACTTTCATTGAAACGCCGATTTACCGATAAACAAAGGGTGGAAATGATGGAAAAGGATCTCTTCAATCGTCTTGCGGAAAGCATGACTCAAATGGATGAGATTGATCGTGGTGAGCGTCAGCCATCGCGCGAATTCCACATTGATGCACTTCAAGTCAAAAAGATCCGTCAGGCAACGGGGCTCTCTCAGGCCAGCTTTGCCAAACGCATCGATGTTGCGGTAGGCCCTCTACGCAACTGGGAACAGGGTCGCCGCGAGCCTGAAGGTCCGGCGCGTGCGCTACTGCGTGCGATACACAACGATCCGGAACACGTGCTTGCTGCATTGAGCTGATATTTCCAGTGGGCAATGCTGCACAGCACTCGTCGTAATTCTCTGTTTAACACTGGTCATCGCACGCGCTCATCGCTAGAATTGCGCACTTTTTGATCAGAGGCGCACCAAGCGCCCAATCGGTGCCCGCGTATTGAGCCAGGCACCCTTCACGCCGAGGTTTGCCATGTCCACCGTCACCACGCCGTCCGCCCCCAAGGTAGGCTTCGTTTCCCTGGGTTGCCCGAAAGCCCTGGTCGATTCCGAGCGCATCCTTACCCAGTTGCGCATGGAAGGTTACGAAGTCGTTCCGACCTATCAGGATGCAGACGTCGTTGTCGTCAACACCTGCGGTTTCATCGATACCGCCAAGGCGGAATCCCTGGAAGTGATTGGCGAAGCCCTTGCCGAAAACGGCAAGGTGATCGTGACCGGTTGCATGGGTGTTGACGAAAACGTCATTCGTAACGTTCACCCAAGCGTGCTGTCGGTTACCGGGCCGCAGCAGTACGAGCAGGTGGTCAATGCGGTGCACGAAGTCGTGCCGCCAAAACTGGATCACAACCCGCTGATCGATCTGGTACCGCCACAAGGCATCAAGCTGACACCGCGTCACTACGCCTACCTGAAGATTTCCGAAGGCTGCAACCACAGCTGCAGCTTCTGCATCATCCCGTCGATGCGCGGCAAGCTGGTCAGCCGCCCGGTGGGCGATGTGCTCGATGAAGCCCAGCGTCTGGTCAAGTCCGGCGTCAAAGAGCTGCTGGTGATTTCCCAGGACACCAGCGCCTACGGCGTCGACATCAAGTACCGCACCGGTTTCTGGAATGGTCAGCCGGTCAAGACCCGCATGACCGAACTGTGTCAGGCTCTCAGCTCGCTGGGCGTCTGGGTTCGTTTGCACTACGTTTATCCGTACCCGCACGTCGATGAGCTGATCCCGCTGATGGCCGCCGGGAAAATCCTGCCGTACCTGGATATCCCGTTCCAGCACGCCAGCCCGAAAGTGCTCAAGAACATGAAACGCCCGGCCTTTGAAGACAAGACCCTGGCGCGTATCAAGAACTGGCGCGAACAGTGCCCGGACCTGATCATCCGCTCCACCTTCATCGTCGGCTTCCCCGGCGAAACCGAAGAAGACTTCCAGTACCTGCTGGACTGGCTGACCGAAGCCCAACTTGATCGTGTCGGCTGCTTCCAGTACTCGCCGGTTGAAGGCGCGCCAGCCAATCTGCTGGACGCTGAAATCGTACCGGACGACGTGAAGCAGGATCGCTGGGATCGCTTCATGGCTCATCAACAGGCAATCAGCGCTGCCCGCCTGCAGATGAAGATCGGCAAGGACATCGAAGTCCTGATCGATGAAGTGGACGAGCGTGGTGCAGTAGGCCGTTGCTTCTTCGATGCGCCGGAAATCGACGGTAACGTCTACATCGGTCTTGAAGACGACAGCCCGGTCAAACCCGGTGACAAGATCATGTGCCGCGTGACCGACGCCGACGAATACGATCTGTGGGCCGAAATCATCGACTGAAGTTGAAGCCGAATCAGCCCCGCCCTTGAAAACGGCGGGGCTTTTTTATCGGTCCGGGTTGTCTACTCATGCAGCCCACCACAAGAGCCCATCGAAATGGACCTGTACACACCCGAGCAATACGACTTTCAGGAACTGGCCAACCTCTGGGAACGCTCGGTACGTGCGACCCACGACTTCCTGCCCGATAGCTACATCGCCATGCTCAAAGAGCTGCTGCTCACGCAGTACCTGGGTTCGGTCACCCTGTTCTGCACCCGCGACGCACACTTGAAGATCACAGGCTTTGCAGGCATCAGCCTGTACAAGCTGGAAATGCTGTTCGTCGACCCCGAACATCGCGGTCAGGGCCTGGGCAAGTACCTGCTCGACCATGCCATCGAGTATTTCAACATCAACGAGCTGGACGTCAACGAACAAAACCCGCAAGCCCTGGGGTTTTATCGCAGGCAAGGTTTCGAGGTGATCCACCGCAGCGAACTGGACGGGCTGGGGCAACCTTATCCGATCCTGAGAATGCGGCGCTAGAAGCGCGACCCTGCTTGAGTTGATCCACCAAACGCGGGAAAAGCCCTGGCTGCGACAAGGCATCCATTAATTATTCGCACCGATTATCAGGCGTGCGCAGGTACAATGGCGCCTTTCCCATCAGTAACGGCTTCTTTTTCATGACAGACCCCATTCGCCTTTCCAAACGCCTTATCGAACTGGTCGGCTGCTCCCGTCGCGAGGCTGAACTGTATATCGAGGGCGGCTGGGTGACCGTGGATGGCGAGGTGGTCGAAGAACCGCAGTTCAAGGTCGAGAACCAGAAGGTCGAACTCAGCCCCGACGCCAGGGCCGAAACCCCGGAAGCCGTCACGATCATTCTGCACAAACCGGCCTCGGCCAGTGTCGAAAGCGCGCTGCAAATGATTACCCCGGGCACTCTTTCCCAGGAACACAGCTTCGGCAAGCGCCCGCTCAAGGGGCACTTCCTGCGCCTTGAAGCGATTTCGACCCTGCAAGCCAATGCCAGCGGCCTGATGGTGTTCAGCCAGGACTGGAAAATCCTTCGCAAGCTCACCGATGACCGCAGCAAGATAGAGCAGGAATATGTCGTGGAAGTCTCGGGCGAGATGGTTGCCCATGGCCTCAATCGCCTGAACCACGGCCTGAGCTACAAAGGCAAGGAACTGCCTGCCGTCAAAGCCAGCTGGCAGAACGAGAACCGCCTGCGCTTTGCCATGAAGAACCCGCAGCCCGGCATTATTGCCCAACTGTGCGAGGCCGTAGGCCTCAAGATCGTCGCAGTCCGGCGCATCCGCATCGGCGGCGTCTCCATGGGCAAACTGCCTGAAGGCCAGTGGCGCTATATGACGGCCAAGGAAAAATTCTAACCTTCATTTTTTGCAGCGCACGACAGCTCGTGCGCCGTTACAACGACTTACCAGGACTCACGCCTCATGATGAACAACGATGTACTGCGCAGCGTGCGCTATATGCTGGATATCAGCGACAACAAGATTGTCGAGATCACCAAACTCACCGGCTACGAAATCAGCAAAAACGACGTGATCGCCTTTACCAAAAAGGAAGAGGAAGAAGGCTACCTCGATTGCAGCGATGAAATCATGGCGCACTTCCTCGATGGCCTGGTGATCTTCAAGCGTGGCAAGGACGACAGCCGCCCACCACAGCCTATCGACCTGCCGATCACCAACAACATCGTGCTCAAGAAACTGCGTGTCGCCTTTGAACTCAAGGAAGACGACATGCACGATATCCTCAAGTCCGTGAACTTCCCGGTGTCCAAACCGGAGCTCAGCGCCCTTTTCCGCAAGGTTGGCCACAACAACTACCGCGAGTGCGGCGACCAGTTGCTGCGCAACTTCCTCAAGGGCCTGACCTTGCGCGTACGCGGCTGATTCGTGACCTACAACGTCTCTCCTGTCGGTTTCGTGCGTTCCTGTTTCAAGGAGAAATTCGCGATTCCGCGCCAGCCACAACTGGCTCCCGCCGCCCGTGGCTGCTTGGAGCTGATTGCGCCCTTTGATCAGGGTGACGCCGTACAAGGCCTGGAACAGGTCAGCCATGTGTGGCTGCTATTTCTGTTCCATCAGGCTCTGGAAGACAAGCCACGACTCAAGGTGCGTCCACCGCGCCTGGGTGGCAACCAGTCCATGGGCGTATTCGCCACCCGCGCAACACATCGGCCCAATAGTATCGGGCAATCCGTAGTCAGGTTGGACAAGGTTGAGGCTGGCAAGCTGTGGATTTCAGGTATCGACCTGCTCGACGGCACGCCGGTGCTGGATATCAAGCCCTATGTGCCTTATGCCGATGCCCTGCCCCATGCAAGCAACCGCATTGCAAGCGCGGCACCGGAACTGATCCCTGTTCACTGGGAGGACAGCGCACGGGTGCAAGCCCGTGAACACGGGCAGCGGCTGGGCGAGCCACTGGTCGAGCTGATCGAACAGTGTCTGGCTCAGGACCCGCGTCCGGCCTATCAGGTGCCTGCGCCGGAACGTCGCTACGGCGCGCAGTTCTGGGATATGGATGTGCGCTGGCACTATCCGCAGCCGGGGATGATCCGGGTGCTTGAGGTTGTGCCAGCAACAAATCCCGCCCAATAAAAAGCCGCCTCGCTCACGAAGAGGGAGGCGGCTTTTGTCAAAACAACTTATTTCTCGACGAATGCACGCTCGATCAGGTAGTCGCCCGGCTCACGCATACGCGGAGACACAGCCAGACCGAAGCTGTTCAGCACTTCACTGGTTTCATCAAGCATGCTCGGGCTACCGCACAGCATGGCGCGGTCGTCCTGAGGGTTGATCGGTGGCAGACCGATGTCGCTGAACAGCTTGCCGCTGCGCATCAAGTCGGTCAGGCGGCCTTCATTCTCGAAAGGCTCGCGGGTAACGGTTGGGTAGTAGATCAGCTTTTCACGCAGCGCTTCACCGAAGAACTCGTTCTGCGGCAGGTGCTCGGTGATGAATTCGCGGTAGGCGACTTCGTTCACGTAACGTACGCCGTGGCACAGGATGACCTTCTCGAAACGCTCGTAGGTTTCAGGGTCCTGGATGACGCTCATGAACGGTGCCAGACCAGTACCGGTGCTCAGCAGGTACAGATGCTTGCCAGGCTTGAGGTCGTCCAGCACCAGAGTGCCCGTAGGCTTCTTGCTGATGATGATCTCGTCGCCTTCCTTGAGGTGCTGCAACTGCGAGGTCAGCGGACCATCAGGCACCTTGATGCTGAAGAATTCCAGATGCTCTTCCCAGTTCGGGCTGGCAATCGAATAGGCGCGCATGAGCGGACGACCGTTAGGCTGCTGCAGACCGATCATCACGAACTGACCGTTCTCGAAACGCAGACCCGGATCGCGGGTGCACTTGAAACTGAAGAGTGTGTCGTTCCAGTGATGGACGCTGAGGACACGCTCGTGGTTCATGTTGCTCATGTACGTGGGAACTCCTGAAAAATTCGTCTGCGCAGGGTATATACGCTATTGCGCGACATTCTAGTGGCAGACACAATATCTGTTAAATTAATTATCAAGATATGGGTTATCGGTTATATAGATATGCGATTTACTCTTCGTCAGCTTCAAGTCTTTGTCGCCGTTGCCCAGCAGGAAAGCGTGTCCCGGGCAGCCGTCATGCTTTCCCTCTCGCAATCGGCAGCCAGCACCTCCATCACCGAGCTGGAGCGCCAGTCCAGCTGCCAGTTGTTCGATCGCGCCGGCAAGCGATTGAGCCTCAACGCGACCGGACGCCAGCTACTGCCCCAGGCGGTGGCTCTGCTGGATCAGGCCAAGGAAATCGAAGATCTGCTCAACGGAAAGTCCGGCTTCGGCTCACTGGCAGTCGGCGCCACACTGACCATCGGCAATTACCTGGCAACCCTGCTGATCGGCGGCTTCATGCAGCGTCACCCGGAAAGCCAGGTCAAACTGCATGTCCAGAACACTGCGCATATCGTGCAGCAGGTGGCGCATTACGAAATTGATCTGGGTCTGATCGAGGGCGATTGCAGCCACCCCGATATCGAAGTGCAGTCCTGGGTCGAAGATGAGCTGGTGGTGTTCTGCGCTCCCCAGCATCCACTGGCCAAACGCGGCCATGCCAGCCTGGCGGAACTGACACGTGAAGCCTGGATTCTGCGTGAACAGGGCTCGGGCACACGGCTGACCTTTGATCAGGCCATGCGTCATCACCGTAACGGGCTGAACGTGCGTCTGGAGCTGGAGCACACCGAAGCCATCAAACGAGCGGTGGAGTCGGGGCTGGGGATCGGTTGCATTTCAAGGCTGGCATTGCGCGACGCATTTCGGCGTGGAAGCCTGGTGGCTCTGGATACCCCGGAGCTGGATCTGTCGCGGCAGTTCTACTTCATCTGGCACAAGCAGAAGTACCAGACCTCTGCCATGCGAGAGTTTCTCGAGTTGTGCCGCGCCTTTACCGCCGGGGTCCAGCGCAGCGACGAGATCGTGATACCCAGCCTGTACTGAGAAGATCAGCCGAGCAGGATCACTCCCCAGACCGCGGCGATCATGGTAAGCGCGACCAACTGCGCGGCGCTGCCCATGTCCTTGGCATTCTTGGACAACGGGTGCAGATCCAGAGAAATGCGGTCAATGGCCGCTTCGACTGCCGAGTTGAGCAGTTCGACGATCAGAGCCAGCAGGCATACGGCAATCAACAGGGCATGCTCGCCACGGCTGACATTGACCACGAAGGACAACGGAATCAGCACGACATTGAGCAGCACCAGTTGACGGAAAGCCGCTTCGCCCTTGAAGGCGGCCGACAGACCGTCAAAGGAATAACCTGCAGCATTAAGAATACGTTTCAGACCGGTCTGGCCCTTGAAGGGTGAAGGCATGGATAGACTACTGTGTCGAAAAGATGAGGAAAGCTAAGGCAAGGCAGGTCAAAAAAGCGTGAACTCAATTGGCCGAAACCGATTCCAGCTGTTGCAGCAACAACGCCGCCTGAGTGCGCGTGCGAACCCCGAGCTTGCGGAAAATCGCCGTGACATGAGCCTTGATGGTTGCTTCGGAAACGCTGAGCTCATAGGCGATCTGCTTGTTCAACAAGCCTTCACAGACCATGGTCAATACGCGGAACTGCTGCGGCGTCAGGCTGGCAAGGCCGGCACTGGCCGCCTTGGCTTCATCCGACACACTGACCACTTCATTGACTTGCGGCGGCCACCAGACATCGCCTTCGAGGACAGTGCGTACCGCCTGTTGAATGGTTTCCAGAGGACTGGACTTGGGAATGAAGCCGCTGGCGCCGAACTCACGGGAGCGCACCACGATTGATGCCTCTTCCTGGGCCGAAATCATGACTACCGGAATCTGTGGATACTGACCCCGCAGCAAGACCAGCCCGGAAAAACCATAGGCACCTGGCATGTTCAGATCCAGCAGGACAAGATCCCAGTCAGTCTTCTGCGCCAGGTGAGATTCGATCTGGGCAATGCTCTCTGCCTCGACCAGCCGCACATCAGGCCCCAGGCCGATGCTCAACGCCTGATGCAACGCGCTACGAAACAGCGGATGATCATCGGCGATCAGGATGTCGTAGGTCATTTTTTGATCCTGTTTTTATAGTGAGCGCCCGGGGCACATTCACGCCAGATCAGCAAATTCAGCGCTCAGGCGGCGCCAAGCATGCCCAGCCCGGCAATGGTGGTCAAGCTTGATACGGCCTTGAGCCCAATCCGAAATGGCAATCGGCCTCTATCTGCACGACCGGCACTCGGTTCCTCAAAGAAAAGCCTTCAGATAACTGTGAGCGGCATCGTCCGGATCGATCGGTCTCTGGAACTTGGCACCCAGATAATGGGCGCTGAATACGTCCAGATAAGCATCCAGCACACTGCTGGCAGTGGTATCTTCAGCCAGCTCCAGACAGAGCGCGGCGACCTCGGCCGTACAGAAGTGGTCATCGCGACGGGAACGACGCAACCGGTAACGCGAAATCTGCTCCGGCTCCAGGCTCAGTACCGGAAACCGCTCAAGGTAAGGGCTCTTGCGGAACATCTTGCGCGCTTCGGTCCAGGTCGCATCCAGCAGAATGAACAGCGGACGCTTGCCCTCTTCAAGAGCCACACGGGTCACGACCCGCTCTTTGGCGACGAACTCACCCGGAAAGACAATATAGGGCTGCCACTGCGGGTCATCCAGCAAGGCCAGCAGTTGCTCGTCGACTTCGATCCGCGACCAGCCAAAGGCGTGGGTATCCTTGATAACATCAGCGATCAGCCAGCCAGTGTTGGTCGGTTTCAACGGTTCGGTGTCATACATCAGCAGGCACATGCCCGAGGTTGCAGCGACTTTAGGCCGCCAGCCACACAGACAATAGCTGGAAATCACCCGGCAATCCGGGCAGCGTGGTGCTCGGGAACCACGGGCAATGAAGGGCTTGGTGCTACGGGCCAGACGCTGATCGCGCAGGCGGGAAACAGCATGGCTCATGGAAAGACACGCCCGCTGAAGAAAGGCATCGACACAGCAAGAACTCGACAGGGGTAAAAAGTCCGCGCAGTTTACCAGAGCCCTGCCGGTTCAACCTGCTTTCGAGCCGGTTAGTCCTACCCTATACTGGCGCGCCATTGGAGCCGCGCCGTGGGCAGGTTATCCGGAACACACGTTGAAGTCGCTGGTCAAAACCGCCAGCCACTGAATCAGGAGAGTTTGATGCTGCGCCTCATCGCCCCAACCCTTACGCTTTTGCTCGTCGCCCCACTGGCCGTGCAGGCAGCGTCAAAGCAGGAATTCGAACTCAGCACCATGCTGGAAAAAGTCGCGAAGGAAAGCAGCGTCGGCACGCCACGGGCAATCAACGAAGACATCCTGGACCAGGGTTACACCGTCAACGGCAAGGAGTTGATCAACCACCTGAGCGTGCGTGCAGGCCAGGCGCAGCAGATGCGTGCCAATCCGGACGCCGTCCGCAGCCAGTTAGGCAACAGCGTTTGCCACAACAACGGTTATCGGCAGTTGATGACCAAAGGTGCCGTACTGAAATATCAATTCACCGAATACAAGACCAATCGTCCGGTCATCAGCCAGACATTCCAGGCTTCGGACTGCGCGGTCAAGAAATCCGGCAAGTAAGCAACATCCCTCGCTTCATTGCGCGCAGCCCTGGAGGCGGCGCGCTCTTTCGCAAAGCCCCCTTCCAGCCCCTTGCCACCAACCGATAATCGATAGCCTTTTAGAGGAAAGCGGGACATTATCGAGCCATCATATAACCTGAAGAGAGCTTCAATCATCGGCAACGTACGATGCTTTGCGATCCTGGGACGAGTCTTGTCAGGATCAAATCATTCTGCAGGAGGAGAAATCTTGAATGCCGTATGTACCTAACGATGTTCTATCGCAACACTTTCAGAGCAATGGTCTGGATATCACCAGCAAGATCGAAGAGCACATCAATCAGGTCGCTCCCGACAGTCCCAACCTGCCCCTTTATCGGGACATGATCCTCACCGTCCTGCGCATGGCCGAAGATGGCCGTAATCGCTGGGACGCCAAGATAACGCTGCAAACTCTGCGCGAACTGGACAGAGCCTTCCGGGTGCTGGAACGTTTCAAGGGGCGCCGCAAGGTGACGGTGTTCGGCTCGGCACGCACGCCGGTGGAACATCCTCTGTATGCACAGGCCAGAGACCTAGGGGAAAAGCTGGCGCGTTCCGACATGATGGTCATCACCGGTGCCGGTGGCGGCATCATGGCTGCCGCACATGAAGGTGCCGGACGTAACAGCAGCCTGGGCTTCAATATCACCCTGCCCTTCGAGCAGCATGCCAACGCGACGGTGGAAGGCACTGAAAACCTCCTGCCGTTCCACTTCTTCTTTACCCGCAAGCTTTTCTTCGTCAAGGAAGCCGATGCGCTGGTGCTATGCCCCGGCGGCTTCGGCACTCTGGACGAAGCACTTGAAGTGCTGACACTGATCCAGACCGGAAAAAGCCCGCTGGTGCCTGTGGTTTTGCTGGACACACCAGGCGGAAACTTCTGGCAGAGCGCGCTGGACTTCATCAAGAATCAGCTGGAAGACAACCACTACATTCTGCCAGCCGACATGAAACTGATGCGGCTGGTTTACAGCACCGATGGAGCAGTCGAAGAAATCAACCGGTTCTACAGCAACTTCCACTCCAGTCGCTGGCTGAAGAACAAGTTCGTGATTCGCATGCATCACCCGCTCAGCGAGCAGGCAATGGCGCACATCCAGAAAGCCTTTGCCGATATCTGCAGCAGCGAGGACTTCCATCAGCACAGTTATCAGGGGGAAGAGCACGACGAAGCGCAATTCAGTGGCCTGACACGCCTCGCCTTCGCATTCACAGGGCGTAATCAGGGCCGGCTTCGCGAGTTGATCGACTACATCAACCTGCCGGAGAGCCTTGCCAGAAAAGCCTGATATCCGTACTGGATACCCGGCTAATCATCCTCACCTCGGCCGCTCAACAAGCGGCCGATCATATCCAGCGGATACCCGCGATAACTCAGGAAGCGGCCTTGCTGGGCACGCTCTTTCGCATCGGCAGGCAACCTGCCAGCGAACTTGCGCTGCCAGGTTTCGTGCAAGCGGGCTTGCCAGTCGACACCGCACTCTCTGAGCGCTTCTTCAATATCCCCTCGTTGCAAACCACGCTGCCCCAGTTCTTCGCGGATACGCAAAGGCCCATAGCCCGAACGTGCTTTGGAGGAAACGAAGCTTTCAAGGTAGCGGGATTCAGAGAGCAGCCCTTCCTCAACCAGACGATCAAGGGCGGACTCGATATGCTCGGGAGAAGCGCCGCGCTGACGCAATTTACGCGTCAGCTCGACTCGACCGTGCTCGCGTCTCGCGAGCAGGTCCATTGCGGTTCGTCGTACGGCGACAGTGGTATCGAGCACAACTGGCATGAGGCTGATCAGATATCGGCGTCGATTTCAGCCATGTCATCGGCATCGGCTGATTCACGGGAACCTACAGCCTTGGTGTCGACACCAGCAGTCAGCAGCTTGTCGCGAATCTGCTTCTCAAGCGCTGCACCGATTTCCGGGTTATCCGCCAGGAACTTGGCCGAGTTGGCTTTACCCTGACCGATCTTGCTGCCCTGGTAGCTGTACCAGGCGCCGGACTTCTCGACAAAGCCATGCAGCACAGCCAGATCGATGATTTCACCGTTGAGGTAGATACCCTTGCCGTAAAGAATCTGGAACTCTGCCTGACGGAACGGCGGAGCCACCTTGTTCTTGACGATCTTGACGCGGGTTTCACTACCCACCACTTCGTCGCCTTCTTTCACGGCGCCGGTGCGGCGAATGTCCAGACGCACCGAGGCGTAGAACTTCAGGGCGTTACCACCGGTGGTGGTTTCCGGGCTGCCGAACATCACGCCGATCTTCATGCGGATCTGGTTGATGAAGATGACGAGGCAGTTGGCGTTCTTGATGTTACCGGTGATCTTGCGCAGCGCCTGGGACATCAGGCGAGCCTGCAGACCGACGTGCATGTCGCCCATTTCGCCTTCGATTTCGGCCTTGGGTACCAGTGCAGCCACGGAGTCGACGACGATGACGTCAACGGCATTGGAGCGCACCAGCATGTCGGTGATTTCCAGTGCCTGTTCACCCGTGTCCGGCTGCGAAACCAGCAGGTCGTCGACATTGACGCCCAGCTTGCCAGCGTACTCAGGGTCCAGTGCGTGCTCGGCATCGACGAACGCACAGGTTGCACCTGCTTTCTGGGCTTGAGCGATGACCGAAAGGGTCAGCGTGGTTTTACCCGAAGACTCTGGACCGTAGATTTCAACGATCCGGCCTTTAGGCAAGCCGCCGATACCCAGCGCGATATCCAGACCCAGCGAACCGGTGGAAATAGAAGGAATAGCCTGACGATCATGGTCACCCATGCGCATTACGGCACCTTTACCGAATTGACGCTCGATCTGACCCAGGGCCGCAGCCAAGGCTTTCTTCTTGTTGTCGTCCATTGAAGTCCTCACGTAATCAAATTCAATTTAGGGCCTGAGCGATCAGAACACCTGTATAAGTAGACAGTATTATTCCACAGCGATGAGCGCTCGCCTACCCCTGTTTTGGCATTTCTCCAACAGCAAGCTGTATCAGCCCCTCTAGCGCGGCCTTCACCGTTTGTCGGCGCACTTCATCACGATCACCGTCGAACTGCCGACGCCGGGCAATGAGCATGTCGCCCATGCCCCAGCACAGCCAGACCGTGCCGACCGGCTTTTCCACCGAACCACCGCCCGGCCCTGCCACACCGCTGACAGCCACGGCGAAACGTGCGCCACTTTTCTCCTGCGCTCCTAGAACCATGGCTTCCACGACAGGCTGGCTGACTGCACCGTGCGTCACAAACAGCTCGGCAGGCACATCGAGCTGGCGGGTTTTCTGAGTATTGGAATAGGTCACATAGCCTGCTTCAAACCAGGCAGAGCTACCGCCGATGCGGGTAATGGCTTCGGCAATCCCGCCGCCCGTGCAGGACTCGGCGGTCGTCACCTGAGCATCAATGGCTTTTAGATGCTTGCCGAGCGACTCGGCAAGCCGGGTAATTTCATCCACGATCTTTTCCTGTCACCAACCGAACGAACCGGGCAAAGCGGTCACTTGGGCAACCGCTTGCCTTGGAAGACAACTATGACTCTTTTTTCTTCGGAGAGGGTTTTCGGATCGTCTCAACGGTTGTTTCCCTTGGCCGACGCTTGGCCTCCTCGACAGGAATGAAGCGTCCGTTACCGGAATCCCTTGCTCGTTTGTTCTTCATATAAAAGTCCCTTTTTATAAGATGCCGCCCGTTATCGAGCGGCGACGCTGGAAGTCTATACAGGCCATCCGCATCCTTGGGTGCCCTGAAACCTTCGGTGACGATACAGGAAGTTTCAGCCGCGCCTGCGTTGTGGAGGTGTGCGTGGTAACCTTGCGCCCATCGCAAAGACACGGCAGACAACCCTCGGCACGAGAGGGAGCCCATGTCGCCCCCTGAAATTTGCCCCCCCTTCTAACGAACTTGCCTAACCTACTGATGAATAAAGCAATTTCCGATCTCTCTTCGCACACTCCCATGATGCAGCAGTACTGGAAGCTGAAGAACCAGCATCCCGATCAGCTGATGTTCTATCGCATGGGCGACTTCTATGAAATTTTCTACGAAGACGCCAAAAAAGCCGCCAAGCTGCTGGATATCACCCTGACTGCGCGTGGCCAGTCAGCCGGTCAAAGTATTCCCATGTGTGGCATTCCCTACCATGCCGCCGAAGGTTATCTGGCCAAGCTGGTCAAGCTGGGCGAATCGGTGGTGATCTGCGAGCAGGTCGGCGACCCGGCGACCAGCAAAGGGCCGGTGGAACGTCAGGTCGTACGCATCATCACACCGGGCACCATCAGTGACGAAGCGTTCCTGGACGAGCGCCGGGACAACCTGCTCGCGGCGGTCCTGGGTGACGAGCGCCTGTTTGGTCTGGCCGTCCTGGACATCACCAGCGGCAACTTCAGCGTGCTTGAGATCAAGGGCTGGGAAAACCTGCTGGCAGAGCTTGAGCGCATCAATCCTGTCGAACTGCTGATCCCCGATGACTGGCCTCAAGGCCTTCCGGCAGAAAAGCGCCGTGGCTCTCGCCGTCGTGCGCCCTGGGATTTCGAGCGCGACTCCGCCCATAAAAGCCTGTGTCAGCAGTTTGCGACCCAGGACCTCAAAGGCTTTGGCTGTGAAAATCTGACACTGGCCATCGGTGCCGCCGGTTGCCTGCTGAGCTATGCGAAGGAAACCCAGCGCACCGCCTTGCCGCACTTGCGCAGCCTGCGCCACGAGCGTCTGGACGATACCGTGGTGCTGGACGCCGCCAGCCGCCGCAACCTCGAGCTGGACACCAATCTGGCCGGAGGTCGCGACAACACCCTGCAATCGGTCATGGACCGCTGCCAGACTGCCATGGGCACGCGCCTGCTGACCCGCTGGCTGAATCGTCCGCTGCGTGACCTGACCGTTCTCCAGGCGCGCCAGACTTCCATCGGCTGCTTCCTGGAAAGCTACCGCTTCGAGAGCCTGCAACCGCAGCTCAAGGAAATCGGCGATATCGAGCGCATTCTGGCGCGTATCGGCCTGCGCAACGCCCGTCCTCGCGATCTGGCTCGCCTGCGCGACGCACTGGGCGCCCTGCCGGCACTGCAAGAAGCAATGACCAGCCTGGAAGCGCCGCACCTGCAACAACTGGCCAGAACCACCAGCACCTACCCGGAACTGGCAGACCTGCTGCAACGGGCAATTATCGATAACCCGCCCGCAGTGATCCGCGATGGCGGCGTGCTGAAGACCGGTTATGACGCCGAACTGGACGATCTGCAATCGCTGAGCGAGAACGCAGGCCAGTTTCTGATCGACCTGGAGGCCCGTGAAAAGGCCCGTACCGGCCTGGCCAACCTGAAAGTCGGCTACAACCGCGTACACGGCTACTTCATCGAGCTGCCCAGCAAGCAGGCCGAACAGGCTCCGGCCGACTACATCCGTCGCCAGACCCTCAAAGGTGCCGAGCGCTTCATTACGCCTGAGCTCAAAGAGTTCGAGGACAAGGCGCTGTCCGCCAAGAGCCGCGCCCTGGCCCGGGAAAAAATGCTTTACGAGGCCTTGCTGGAAGACCTGATCGGGCATCTGGCACCGCTGCAGGACACCGCCGCGGCCCTGGCTGAACTGGATGTGCTGAGCAATCTGGCCGAACGCGCACTGAATCTGGACCTCAATTGCCCACGCTTCGTCGGCGAGCCATGCATGCGTATCGATCAGGGTCGCCACCCGGTCGTCGAGCAAGTGCTGTCCACGCCTTTCGTGGCCAACGACCTGTCGCTGGATGACAACACCCGCATGCTGGTGATTACCGGCCCGAACATGGGCGGTAAATCGACTTACATGCGTCAGACCGCACTGATTGTCCTGCTGGCCCACATCGGCAGCTTTGTACCGGCCGCCAGTTGCGAGCTGTCTCTGGTCGACAGGATCTTCACCCGCATCGGCTCCAGCGATGATCTGGCGGGCGGACGCTCGACGTTCATGGTGGAAATGAGCGAAACCGCCAACATCCTGCATAACGCCACCGACCGCAGTCTGGTGCTGATGGACGAAGTCGGCCGTGGCACCAGCACCTTCGACGGTCTTTCCCTGGCCTGGGCTGCGGCAGAATGTCTCGCCCAGTTGCGCGCCTATACCCTGTTCGCTACGCATTACTTCGAACTGACGGTATTGCCCGAGAGTGAACCGCTGGTTACCAACGTGCATCTGAATGCCACCGAGCACAACGAACGGATCGTGTTCCTGCACCGGGTTCTTCCGGGGCCGGCAAGCCAGAGCTACGGCCTGGCGGTAGCACAACTGGCGGGGGTTCCGGGCAAGGTCATCACTCGCGCCAAAGAGCATTTGCAACGGCTGGAAACCACCAGCCTGCCCCACGAACAACCACGGCCAAAACCCGGAAAACCGGCGGCGCCGATGCAAAGTGACCTGTTTGCCAGCCTACCTCACCCGGTACTGGAAGAACTGTCGAAGGTGAAAGTCGACGACCTGACACCTCGTCAGGCACTGGAGTTGCTGTATTCATTGCAAACTCGGATCTGACGCGAAGTGATACAAGCTGTTAGAATCCCGCGCGGTTTGGGATGCTCTCAGCTTTAGCCTGGCTGGGCAGCTAATCGAGCCGCGTGAAAACGCAGCGAACCAAGGGTCGAGCGGTAGACATGCAGTCATGCCGCTCACTCCAAGCACGTGTTTTTCACAAGGCCGGGAAACGCCCCGAACCTGGCAGCCCCTATCTGGAAGGGCGATGCCGCAGCCGCCTGAGGAGAAAATTAGAAATGACCTTCGTCGTCACCGACAACTGCATCAAGTGCAAGTACACCGACTGCGTAGAAGTCTGTCCGGTGGACTGCTTTTACGAAGGCCCGAACTTCCTGGTGATTCACCCGGATGAGTGCATCGATTGCGCGCTTTGTGAGCCTGAATGCCCTGCGCAAGCCATCTTCTCGGAAGATGAGATTCCTGCCGGTATGGAAAACTTCATCGAGCTCAACGCCGAACTCGCTGAAGTATGGCCAAACATCACCGAAAGAAAAGATGCCCTGCCCGACGCTGAAGAATGGGACGGCAAGACAGGCAAGATCGCAGATCTGGAACGCTGAGTTCCGGCATTGCCAGAAAGGCCCTTCGGGGCCTTTTTCATGGGCAAAAAAAAGGGGCGGTATGACCCGCCCACATTTCTTCCCTAATCCCTGTAATCCTTTTCATCATCCTGATGAATCGCTTCTTGCGATGTCCTTGACTGTCTTCCTTGACTGCCTGTGCCTGTCCGTTGGCACAGTTCTGATATTAGTGATTTTCAGGCCGTGGGCAACACCCAAAAACTCGCAAAAATATTTCTTACCGCGCCGTTTAAAAAATAAAACTCTTTTAAATTCATTGAAGTAGCAGAACTCCTGTACAGAAAAATCTTTTATCCGCCCCAATAAACCCCTGATAACTTACGACACGGGTAAGCAAAGGCTTACGCATCTTGCGCATATCTCTGGCAAAGACCTGTAGAGCCCCCATGGCTCTTCCCCTGAAGGAATAGCGAAGAGATCAGACAACTTTATAAGATGGTGATCATGTAAAAGGCCGATGCAAACATTTGATGTTTACATCGGCCTTTCGCACGCAGAGGGAGAGGATTATTGGAAGAGGGACTCGCTCGAAAGACCATTCTTTTCGAGGATTTCACGGAGACGCTTCAGACCTTCGACCTGAATCTGACGCACACGCTCACGGGTAAGACCAATCTCGAGACCTACATCCTCGAGCGTACTGCTTTCATGCCCGCGTAAACCAAAGCGGCGTATCACCACCTCACGCTGCTTGTCGGTCAGCTCGGACAGCCATTGGTCGATACTCTGGGAGAGATCATCGTCCTGCAGAAGCTCACAGGGGTCCGTAGGGCGATCATCAGTCAGTGTATCGAGCAGCGTCTTGTCCGAATCCGGCCCCAGAGAGACATCCACCGAGGAAACACGTTCGTTGAGCCCAAGCATGCGCTTGACCTCGCCAACGGGTTTTTCCAGCAGATTGGCGATCTCCTCGGGGGAGGGTTCGTGATCGAGCTTCTGTGTCAGTTCACGAGCGGCACGCAGATAGACATTCAGCTCCTTGACCACATGAATCGGCAACCGGATGGTCCGGGTCTGATTCATGATTGCACGCTCGATGGTCTGACGAATCCACCATGTCGCGTAAGTCGAGAAGCGGAAACCGCGCTCCGGATCGAATTTTTCAACAGCCCGGATCAAGCCCAGGTTGCCTTCTTCGATCAAATCAAGCAATGACAACCCACGATTGACATAGCGCCTGGCAATTTTGACCACCAGCCGCAGATTGCTTTCAATCATGCGTTTGCGTCCAGCCGGATCCCCACGTTGCGACAATCTCGCAAAGTGGACCTCCTCTTCCGGGGACAGCAGGGGTGAGAACCCTATTTCATTGAGATACAACTGGGTAGCATCGAGCGCCCGAGTGTAATCAATATATTTATGTTGTTTGAGCGATGAGTTGTGCTTGGCTTTCGTTCGATCCGATGCGGCAGTAGACGGCTGCTTCTCGTTCGAGTTGTCCTCCAGGACAATGCCGGTTTCCATGAGGAGCACTTCATCATCGATGTCAAACTCCGGCGCTTCGCTGCTAAGAGCCATTGTTATAGTCCTTTGGTGAGTTCGACCTCAAGCTCAACGCCGCCTATATCCGTGGCAACGCTTGAGCCCATTCCCTCTGCGTCAGGAACAGGCTGACAACTGTCAACGACGTGGCAAAAACTGCAATGGATCTACAGGCTTTCCTTGGCGGCGAATCTCGAAATGCAGCTTCACCCGGTCAGTTCCTGTGGACCCCATCTCGGCAATTGTCTGTCCCGCCTTGACCTGTTGCCCCTCCCGTACCAAAAGCCTGCGGTTGTGACCGTAGGCACTGACGTAGGTATCGCTGTGTTTGATGATTATCAATTCGCCGTAGCCCCGTAATCCACTTCCGGCGTATACAACTGATCCATCAGACGCGGCTAAAACAGGCTGTCCCAAATCACCTGCGATATCAATTCCTTTATTCAAACTGCCGTTTGAGGAAAATTTTCCTATCAAAATGCCACTTGCTGGCCATGCCCAACCTGTCGGGGACTTGCCCGCAACGCCCACGGGAGTATCGCCAGGGGGAGGTATAACCACGGGTGTAACCGCGACCGGTTTGGAGAGGACCGTCGTTTTTACCGAGCCAGAGCTGCTGGTACGGGTGGATGTAGACGAGGTCACCGGACCTGGTTGTGCTACGACCGGAGCGGAAGCCACAGCCTCGGATGTTGAATTTGAACGCCCGTCAAAGCGAATCGTCTGACCGGGTTTAATCGTGTAGGGCTCGGGGATCTGGTTGCGCGCAGCGAGTGCTTTCCAGTCCCAGCCGTAACGAAATGCAATGGAAAAAAGCGTGTCGCCACGTCGCACGACATATTGTCCGGTCGTGACGGCAGGACGCTGTGACGTTACGTTGCCGTTGCGATCAACGACACGAACACCGCCCGACGGAGAACTGGCGCAGCCGACCAAGAGGACACTGAGCACAATGCCAATCACCAGACGCTGATAACTTGTTGAACAATTTAGCTGCCGAATGACTCTGTGACTCACCCGCCACTCCCTTTACTGGTGACTGAATTCGAAAGATGCCTATTGTGCCGCAACAACGGCGGGCAGCCAGTGATTAACAATGCCAAGCCCTTGTCATGCATGAATCATTTTGGTGAAGTGATGCCATGCTGCCATACAGGGTAAGTAGACCGATGAGTGTGCTCAGAATTCACTTGAAGTTCCATTAACGTTTCAGGCCAGAGGCCCGTTGAGCAATGGCACGAATCGCACAGCCCCCAACACATGCCGGGAAAACCCGTTTTCCTCACGCACGATCAGCATCAGTTGCTGGACCTCACCGGAACCGACCGGAATCACCAACCTGCCTCCCGGAGCCAGTTGATCGAGCAAGGCTTGAGGCACATCGGTCGCCACGGCGGTCACGATGATGCCATTGTAAGGCGCCAGCGCAGGCCAGCCCTCCCAGCCATCGCCCCAGCGAAAGACCACGTTGCGCAGGTTCAACTCCACCAGGCGCTCCTTGGCCCGGTCCTGCAGCACCTTGATGCGCTCGACCGAGAAGACCCGCTCGACAAGTTGCGCCAGCACAGCGGTCTGATAGCCCGAGCCAGTGCCAATTTCCAGCACCTTGTCCAGAGGACCGGCTGCCAGCAGCAGCTCGCTCATGCGTGCAACCATATAAGGCTGGGAAATGGTCTGGTTGTGGCCGATCGGCAAAGCCGTATCTTCGTACGCACGGTGGGCAAGGGCTTCATCGACGAACAGATGCCGCGGCGTCTTGCGGATGACATCCAGCACACGGGTATTGGACAAGCCTTCTTCATACAAGCGCTGGATCAGTCGCTCGCGAGTACGCTGCGAGGTCATGCCGATCCCGCGACGTAACAGATCATCTTGCTCGCGTGACATCAGATCAGTCCCTCCAGCCATGTATTCAGGCTGCTGAAGCCGTTCTGATAGGTTCGATCCAGTTGCAGCGGGGTAATCGAGACATAACCCTGCATGACCGCATGAAAATCGGTGCCTGCACCGCCGTCTTCAGCATCGCCGGCAGCAGCGATCCAGTAGCCGGCACGACCACGAGGGTCGACGACTTTCACCGGAGCGGCAGCGCGGGCACGATGGCCAAGGCGGGTCAGTTGAATCCCCCGGATATGGTCGAGGGGCAGATTCGGGATATTGACGTTCAGTACCGTACGCGGCGGCAGGTCCAGTTGCTCATGGGCCTCGACCAGCAGGCGCGCATAATGCGCTGCAGTCGCGAGGTTGTCCGGCTGGCGCGACAGAAACGAAAAGGCAAACGAAGGGCGCTCCAGAAAGCGTCCTTCGAGGGCTGCGGCAACTGTACCGGAATACAGGACATCATCCCCGAGATTGGCACCCAGGTTGATGCCCGAGACCACCATGTCCGGCTCGTGCTCCAGCAGACCATTGAGCCCCAGGTGCACGCAGTCGGTCGGCGTGCCATTGAGGCCGATGAACCCATTGGGCAGCGTATGCGGGTGCAAAGGCCGGTCGAGTGTCAACGAGCTGCTGGCGCCGCTTTTGTCTTGATCGGGAGCGATAACCGCACAGTCGGCATAATCCGCCAGCGCCGCATACAGCGCCGCGAGACCGGGTGCAGTTACCCCATCATCGTTTGAAATCAGAATACGCATGGGCTGTCCGTCTGCCCAACCGGCACCAGATCGACGAGTTCGCGCACCAATACAGTGGCAAAGCATCCGGGCGGAAGGACGAATTCCAGTTGCAAAATGTCAGGCTCGGGATAATGCCACGTCAAACGGCCAATGGGCAGCCGCAGTATGCGACGTTCGTGCTCCATTCCAGCCTTTATCAGCCATTCGCACAGAGCCGCCTGCTCAGCGGCAATGCGGTTTTCCAGTTCGGCGGTTGCGCCGCTGGCCGGGGAAGGCCCTTCACCCCACTGCGGACCGGTGGGATGCAGGTCCAGAATGTCGAGCCGGGGATCGCTGCACTCGGCAACACCAGCCGGGAAAAAGCTGCGGCTGTCGGTAAACGCCAGCAGGTCGCCGGGCTGGGCACGCTCCCAGGTGCCATCGGCTACCCGGGCATCCAGCACGCGGTTGAACAGGTAGCTGCGGGCCGTGGACAGCAACCGGGAACGGACATTGCGCTGCTCCGGCAAGGCCTTGCGCTCGGCGTAATGCCGGGCTTCGCCCAGATTACCGCCCTGGTAGCCAAAACGCTGGGCCCCGAAATAATTGGGGATTCCCTTGCGGGCAATGGATTCCAGGCGCTGATTCAGCGCGTCATGATCGGCATTCAATTGTGTCAGGCGCAAGGTGAAGCCATTGGCCGCATGAGCACCGCGCTGCAGCTTGCGCTTGTGGCGGCTGCTCTTGAGAATCTGCAGGGTTTCGTCCTGGGCCGCTGAAAGGTCCGGATCGGCCTTGCCCGGCAATTGCAGGCTGAACCACTGACGAGTGAGAGCCTGACGGTCTTTCAGGCCTGCATAGCTGACGGTGCGCAACGGCACGCCAGCGGCACGGGCCAGACGACGGGCCGCGTCCTCGGTGTTGAGGCCGCGCTTCTCGACCCACAGCCAGAGGTGTTCGCCATCCCCGGACAAGGGGATATCGAGCACTTCATCGACCTGAAAGTCTTCGGCCGTCGCCTTGAGAACAGCGCTGCCCAGCGCTTCACCATAGGCCCGCTGGCCCAGCAGCTCCAGTTCGGTCATGCGCGCAGCAACAGCGCGACGGCATGCACCGCGATGCCTTCTTCACGGCCGACGAAGCCGAGTTTTTCCGTAGTCGTGGCTTTTACGTTCACTTGATCCAACTCAACCTGGAGATCTGCGGCTATCAAAGCGCGCATCGCATCGATATGCGGAGCCATCTTGGGTGCCTGGGCCACGATGGTGGCGTCGACATTGCCGACTTTCCAGCCTTTGCCCTGCACCTGCTTGAGCACATGGCGAAGCAGTACACGGCTGTCCGCGCCCTTGAATTGCGGATCAGTGTCCGGAAAGTGCTTGCCGATATCGCCCAGCGCAGCGGCTCCCAACAAGGCGTCGCTCAGCGCATGCAGCAGAACGTCGCCGTCGGAATGAGCCAGGAGGCCGAAACCGTGTGCAATCCGCACGCCGCCCAAGGTAATGAAATCGCCCTCAGCGAAACGGTGCACATCATAGCCATGGCCAATACGCATAGAAAAACGCCCTGAAAAAAGTCAGGGCGTGATTCTACCTGCTTTGGCGCAAGTTAGGGCCTGTCGCTGACAGTCATCCACTCAGAGCCTGGGCATGATGACGCAGATGGTCCTCAATGAAACTGGCAATGAAAAAGTAGCTGTGATCATAGCCGGGCTGCATTCGCAGGGTCAGCGGGTGCTGAGCGGCCTTTGCCGCCTGGACCAGTGCTTCGGGCTTGAGCTGATTGACCAGAAAGTCATCGCGGTCGCCCTGATCCACCAGGATCGGCAGTTTTTCACTGGCTTCGGCAATCAGTACCGTGGCATCCCACTCGCGCCAGCGTGAACGATCTTCGCCCAGATAGAGGGAGAACGCCTTCTGCCCCCAGGGGCAATCCATGGGGTTGGTGATCGGCGAAAACGCCGAAACCGACTGATAGCGACCCGGGTTGCGCAAGGCACAGACCAGAGCCCCGTGACCACCCATGGAATGACCGCTGATGCTCCGTGCAGTGGAAGCCGGGAAATGCTCCTCGACCAGAGCCGGCAGCTCATCGACCACGTAGTCGTGCATCCGGTAGTGCTTGGCCCAGGGTTGCGCCGTGGCATTCAGGTAAAACCCGGCCCCAAGACCAAAGTCCCAGGCACCTTCCGGATCATCAGGTACACCCTCGCCACGCGGACTGGTATCCGGTGCAACCAGGATCAACCCCAGTTCTGCAGCGACCCGCTGGGCCGCCGCTTTCTGCATGAAGTTTTCATCATTGCAGGTCAGGCCGGACAACCAGTACAGCACAGGCAACTTGCCGCCCTGCTCTGCTTGTGGCGGCAGGTAGACCGCAAACACCATGTCGCAACCCAGCGTCGCAGAATGATGCTTGTAACGCTTGAGCCAGCCGCCGAAGCTTTTCTGGCAGGAAATATTTTCCAGAGTCATAGTCGCACGCTCCTGAGCTTCAAGTTTCAAGCCTCAAGCTGCAAGAGAGCCTTACGCCCGCTTGCAGCTGCCCCTCAAAAATGAATGACAGAACGAATGCTTTTGCCTTCGTGCATCAGGTCAAATGCCTTGTTGATGTCTTCAAGGCCCATGGTGTGGGTGATGAAGGTGTCCAGCGGGATTTCGCCGGTTTGCGACATGTCGACGTAGCTTGGCAATTCGGTACGACCACGCACGCCGCCAAATGCCGAACCGCGCCAGACGCGACCGGTCACCAGTTGGAATGGACGGGTAGCGATTTCCTGGCCTGCACCGGCCACGCCGATGATGACCGACTCACCCCAGCCCTTGTGGCAGCATTCCAGAGCGGCACGCATCAGTTGCACGTTGCCGATGCACTCGAAGGAGAAGTCCACGCCGCCATCGGTCATGTCGACGATCACTTCCTGAATCGGACGATCGAAGTCTTTCGGGTTCACGCAATCGGTTGCGCCCAGTTGTTTGGCGATTTCGAACTTGGCCGGATTGATGTCGATGGCAATGATGCGCGCCGCCTTGGCCTTGACCGCACCGATGACCGCCGACAGGCCGATGCCGCCCAGACCGAAGATGGCCACGGTGTCACCTGGTTTTACCTTGGCGGTATTGAGCACCGCACCGATACCGGTGGTGACGCCGCAACCCAGCAGGCAGACCTTCTCCAGCGGGGCGTCTTTCTGGATTTTGGCTACCGAGATTTCCGGCAGGACTGTGTATTCGGAAAAGGTCGACGTACCCATGTAGTGGAAAATCGGCTGCCCCTTGTAGGAAAAGCGCGCAGTACCATCCGGCATCAGGCCTTTGCCTTGGGTCGCACGGATCGACTGGCAGAGGTTGGTTTTACCCGACAGACAGAATTTGCACTGGCGGCATTCCGGGGTGTACAGCGGAATCACATGATCGCCCACTGCAACTGAGGTCACACCCTCGCCGATGGCTTCGACAATCGCGCCACCTTCATGACCCAGAATCGCCGGGAAGATACCTTCCGGGTCAGCACCGGAGAGCGTGTAGGCATCGGTATGGCAAACGCCCGAAGCCACGACCCGAAGCAGCACTTCTCCCGCCTTGGGCATGGCGACATCGATTTCAACGATTTCCAATGGCTTCTTGGCTTCGAAGGCAACAGCAGCACGCGACTTGATCATCGATCTTCTCCAGCAGGATAAAAACAAGGTCTGGAGTGTAGTACAGTGCCTTTCAGTTAATAATCCAGGCAAAAGCAAAACATTATTGCCATACAGGGATAATCAATGTACGCGAATCGCTGGGAAGGTCTGGACGAGTTCGTTGCGGTGGCCGAATGCGGGCAATTCACTGCGGCCGCCCAGCGCCTGGGTGTATCTTCCTCCCATATCAGTCGCCAGATCGTGCGCCTTGAAGAACGCCTGCAAACCCGTTTGCTGTACCGCAGCACAAGGCGTGTAGCCTTGACCGAGGCCGGTCAGACATTTCTGCATCATTGTCAGCGCTTGCAGGATGGACGCGAGGAAGCACTGCGCGCCGTGGGCGATCTGACCAGCGAACCGAAAGGCCTGCTGCGCATGACCTGCGCCGTGGCCTACGGCGAGCGCTTCATCACGCCACTGGTCACGCGCTTCATGGATCTGTATCCGCAACTGCGCGTCGATATCGAGCTGAGCAACGATACGCTGGACCTGGTTCACGAAGGGATGGATCTGGCGATTCGCCTGGGTCGGCTACAGGATTCGCGTCTTGTCGCCGCCAGGCTGGCGCCGCGACGCATGTACCTGTGCGCATCGCCTTCCTATCTGGAGCGCTACGGTCGGCCGCACAGTCTTTCCGAGTTGAGTCGTCATAACTGCCTGATCGGTGGCAGCGACACCTGGCTACTTCAGCAGAACGGGAGGGAGTTTTCACAACGGGTCCAGGGCAACTGGCGCTGCAACAGCGGCCAGGCGGTGCTGGACGCCGCATTGCAGGGTGTTGGTCTGTGCCAGCTTCCGGATTACTACGTGCAGGAACACCTGAAGAACGGCAACCTGATTTCCCTGCTCGAAGCACACCAGCCACCCAACACCGCCGTCTGGGCGCTTTACCCGCAGCAGCGCCACTTGTCGCCCAAGGTGCGCAAGCTGGTCGATTACCTCAAGGAAGGTCTGGCGATTCGGGAAGAGTACAGAGTCTAGTTGCCCATGGACCTGCGCTGACGCAGCCACTCAAGGTCTTCGGGACGGGTCACCTTGATATTGTCGGAGCGCCCTTCGATCAGACGAGGCGACTGCCCTGCCCACTCGATGGCCGAAGCCTCATCGGTGATGCTGACATTCGACACCTGGCTGTCCGCCAGCGCCCGATGCAGCGCGCCGAGACGAAACATCTGCGGCGTGTAGGCCTGCCAGATCAGGCTGCGATCGACGGTCTGCGCCACACGGCCATGTTCGTCGGCGCGCTTGAGAGTATCGCGAGCCGGTACCGCCAGCAGGCCGCCGACCGGATCGTCCGCCAGTTCGCCCAGCAGGTTGTCCAGATCGCTACGGGCAAGGTTGGGACGTGCCGCATCGTGAACCAGCACCCAGTCGTCATCGCTGGCGCCCTGGGTATGCAGGTGCAGCAAGGCATTGAGTACCGAGTCCGAACGCTCCTTGCCGCCATCCACACGCTGGATACGCGAATCCAGCGCACACGGCAGGGTTGGCCAGTAAGGATCATCCACAGCCAGACTGATCACCATGCCCTTGAGGCGCGGGTGATCGAGAAAGCAAAGCAGGCTGTGTTCAAGAATAGTGAGGCCGCCCAGTTGCAGGTACTGCTTGGGACGGTCTGCTGCCATGCGAGCACCAACGCCCGCTGCAGGAATCACTGCCCAGAAGGCAGGAAGAGAGTTTTTCATTGCGCCAACTGATAGAGAGTTTCGCCGTCCTTGACCATACCCAACTCATGACGGGCACGTTCTTCAACGGTTTCAAGGCCCTTTTTCAGTTCCATGACCTCAGCATCCAGAACGCGATTTCGTTCGAGCAGGACTTCGTTTTCGGCATGCTGTTCTGCAATTTGCTCGGTCAGGCTGGCCACTTGCGCCAGACTTCCGTTACCTACCCACAGGCGATACTGAAGACCACCTAGCAGCAGGATCAGGATGAGGAACAACCAGTTAGGACTGCGCATGAAATATCAGGTACCCAGTAAAAAAGACTGCAGAGCCAGCAATATGAACAATCGACTGAGGGCATTGAGCCTGACATAAGCCAGGCTCAATCACTCCTGATTACAGCGGAGCGTCCGCATCAGGGCTGCAAATATGTCGGCATGACCGGCTTTTTCTGCAGCACCTGTCTTTTACCATCTACGACTCAGCCGCGAAACTCTGCGCGACCACGGTACACGGCTTTGCTACCCAGTTGCTCTTCGATACGCAGCAATTGGTTGTACTTGGAAACGCGGTCGGAGCGGCACAGCGAACCGGTCTTGATCTGACCCGCCGAAGTACCGACTGCCAGATCGGCAATGGTCGAATCTTCGGTTTCACCGGAACGGTGCGAGATCACAGCCGTGTAGCCGGCAGCCTTGGCCATCTGGATGGCTTCCAGGGTTTCGGTCAGGGTGCCGATCTGGTTGAACTTGATCAGGATCGAGTTGGCGATCTTCTTGTCGATGCCTTCTTTCAGGATCTTGGTGTTGGTCACGAACAGATCGTCACCGACCAGTTGAACCTTGTCACCGATCTTGTCGGTCAGGACTTTCCAGCCAGCCCAGTCGGACTCGTCCAGACCGTCTTCGATGGAGATGATCGGGTAACGGTTGGCCAGGCCAGCCAGGTAGTCGGCGAAACCGGCTGCGTCGAAGGAGTGACCTTCACCCGACAGGTTGTATTTGCCGTCTTCGTAGAACTCGCTCGCTGCACAGTCCAGCGCCAGGGTCACGTCGGTGCCCAGTTTGTAACCGGCATTGGCCACAGCTTCGGAGATGGCGCCCAGAGCGTCTTCGTTGGAAGCCAGGTTAGGTGCGAAACCACCTTCGTCACCCACTGCGGTGTTCAGGCCACGGGCCTTCAGAACAGCCTTCAGGTGGTGGAAAATCTCGGTGCCCATGCGCAGCGCATCGGAGAAGGTCTTGGCGCCAACCGGCTGAACCATGAACTCCTGGATGTCGATGTTGTTATCAGCGTGCTCGCCACCGTTGATGATGTTCATCATCGGAACCGGCATCGAGTAGACGCCCGGCGTGCCGTTGAGGTTGGCGATGTGAGCGTAGAGCGGCAGATCCTGATCCTGCGCAGCGGCCTTGGCGGCAGCCAGGGAAACGGCGAGGATGGCGTTGGCGCCCAGGCTTGCCTTGTTCTCGGTACCGTCCAGCTTGATCATCGCGTGATCCAGCGCCTTCTGGTCAACCGGGTCCTTGCCCAGCAGCAGGTCGCGGATCGGACCATTGATGTTGGCTACAGCCTTGAGAACACCTTTGCCCAGGTAACGGCTCTTGTCGCCATCACGCAGCTCGAGCGCTTCACGCGAGCCGGTTGAAGCACCCGACGGCGCGCATGCGGTGCCGATGATGCCGTTATCGAGGAGCACATCTGCTTCCACGGTGGGATTGCCACGGGAGTCGAGAACTTCACGACCTTTGATGTCGACGATTTTTGCCATTGTTGTAAACACTCCAAGATTGACGAAAACGACGCAGCTGGGAAAAAACGATTACCGCTGTCAGGCAAGAAACGAGGCAGGCCTGAATGAGACAACCCCCGACACAAGGACGGGGGAACGGCACTTTACCGGAGAACCGGACTCAAGCGGTCTCGACTGCTGGAAAACTTTTGACCAGTTCATCCAGAGCCTTGAGCTGAGCCAGGAACGGCTCCAGCTTGTCCAGACGCAAGGCACAAGGGCCGTCGCATTTGGCATTGTCAGGATCTGGATGCGCTTCAAGGAACAGGCCGGCCAGATTCTGGCTGATGCCGGCCTTGGCCAGCTCCAGCACCTGGGCGCGACGGCCACCGGCCGAATCGGCGCGACCACCCGGCATTTGCAGGGAATGGGTCACGTCGAAGAACACCGGATAGTCGAACTGCTTCATGATGCCAAAACCGAGCATGTCCACGACCAGGTTGTTGTAACCGAAGCTGGAACCACGCTCGCACAGGATCAATTGATCGTTACCGGCCTCTTCGCACTTGGTCAGGATATGTTTCATTTCCTGAGGCGCAAGGAACTGGGCTTTCTTGATATTGATCACGGCACCGGTCCTGGCCATCGCGACAACCAGATCGGTCTGGCGCGACAGGAAGGCCGGCAACTGGATGATGTCGCAGACTTCGGCAACCACCGCCGCCTGCTCAGGTTCATGCACGTCAGTGATCAGCGGAACATTGAAGGTCTTCTTGATCTCTTCAAAGATCCGCATGCCCGCTTCCAGGCCCGGCCCACGGTAGGACGTGACCGAAGAACGGTTGGCCTTGTCGAAGCTGGCCTTGAACACGTAAGGGATACCGAGCTTTTCGGTAACCCGCACATATTCTTCACAGACCTGCATGGCCATGTCCCGGGACTCCAGCACGTTCATGCCGCCAAACAGGACCATTGGCTTGTCGTTAGCAATCTCGATGGAGCCTACACGGATGATTTTCTGAGCCATGTTCTGATATCCCTGTCAGGCGTTCTTCTGATGTTGGGCCAGTGCAGCCTTGACGAAACCACTGAACAGCGGATGGCCGTCGCGAGGCGTCGAAGTGAACTCGGGGTGGAACTGGCAAGCGACGAACCATGGATGATCCGGAGCTTCAACCACTTCGACCAGCGCGCCGTCACCGGAACGACCGGAAATCTTCAGGCCGGCTTCAATCAGTTGCGGCAGCAGGTTGTTGTTCACTTCATAACGATGGCGATGGCGCTCGACAATGACGTCGCTGGCATAGCAATCGTGAACCAGGGAGCCGGCTTCGAGCTGGCATTCCTGCGCGCCCAGACGCATGGTGCCACCCAGATCGGAAGTTTCGGTACGGGTTTCAACGGCACCGGTAGCGTCTTCCCACTCGGTGATCAGACCGACGACAGCGTGCGCGCTGGTACGGTCGAACTCGGTGGAGTTGGCATCCTTCCAGCCCAGCACGTTACGGGCGAACTCGATAACGGCCACTTGCATGCCCAGGCAGATACCCAGGTAAGGCACCTTGTTTTCGCGAGCGAACTGCACGGCTGTGATCTTGCCTTCGACACCACGCAGGCCGAAACCGCCAGGAACCAGGATCGCATCCACACCTTCAAGCAGGCTGGTGCCCTGATTCTCGATGTCTTCGGAGTCGATGTAGCGCAGGTTGACCTTGGTGCGGTTGGTGATACCGGCGTGGCTCATGGCTTCGATCAACGACTTGTAGGCGTCGAGCAGTTCCATGTACTTGCCGACCATCGCGATGGTGACTTCGTGCTCCGGGTTGAGCTTGGCATCGACCACCTTGTCCCATTCGGACAGGTCGGCACCGTTGCATTGCAAGCCGAAACGCTCGACGACGAAATCGTCCAGACCCTGAGCGTGCAGCATGCCCGGGATCTTGTAGATGGTGTCGGCGTCTTCCAGAGAAATGACCGCACGCTCTTCAACGTTGGTGAACAGCGCGATCTTGCGGCGCGAAGACACATCGACGTGATGGTCGGAGCGGCAGATCAGCACGTCAGGCTGCAGGCCGATGGAGCGCAGCTCCTTGACCGAGTGCTGGGTTGGCTTGGTCTTGGTTTCGCCAGCAGTGGCGATGTATGGAACCAGCGTCAGGTGCATCAGCATGGCGCGCTTGGCACCGATCTCGACGCGCAACTGGCGGATGGCTTCCAGGAACGGTTGCGACTCGATGTCACCCACGGTGCCGCCGATCTCGACCAGCGCGACGTCGGCATCACCGGCGCCCTTGATGATACGGCGCTTGATTTCGTCGGTGATGTGCGGGATGACCTGGATGGTCGCGCCCAGATAATCACCACGGCGCTCTTTGCGCAGGACGTGTTCGTACACACGGCCAGTGGTGAAGTTGTTGTTCTGGGTCATGGTAGTGCGGATGAACCGCTCATAGTGGCCAAGGTCCAGGTCGGTTTCTGCGCCGTCGTGGGTGACGAACACTTCACCGTGCTGGAAAGGACTCATGGTCCCCGGATCCACGTTGATGTAGGGGTCCAGCTTGAGCATGGTGACCTTAAGTCCCCTCGCCTCCAGGATGGCCGCCAATGAAGCCGAGGCAATGCCTTTCCCCAATGAAGAAACAACACCGCCCGTGACGAAGATGTAGCGCGTCATGAAAAACCCTAGAAGTCTGCGTTAAAGCGGTCAGAGCCGCCGGGGAAAGCGAAGGAAGGCCGAAGCCCCCGATTACCGACAAAATTCACGGTGCACTCCCGAAACTGCTGCGTTTGAACCGACATGCCAGAAGCTTGTCCATTGGCGCCACATTTTAAGAATCGCCCAGTAAACACTGGTTGGTAACCGGCAACTTGCGTTGGTTCAAAAGAGCCAACAGAAGCTGTATCAAGAAGGGAGCGTAGTCTACCTGAAAGGGCCTTTCAGCTCAAACTTTGGTCGCTGGTCGGTGCAATCCAGCGCAAGCGCCAGTTTCCACGGGATGCGCCGTCCAGCCCCGGCAGGTTGGCGATGGCCAACAGTTCATCGTCACGATAGAGCAGCGGCAATCTGCCGCGCACGAACAGCGGCACGCCACGCTCATTGAGCAGCCGCTTGAGATCGCGATGGCCACGGCCTTCTAACTGCATGACTTCGCCGCCCTGACGGTAGCGGATCTGCAAGGGACCGGCAGGCCCGTCGCCCTCGATCAACACCTGACCATTACCCGGCAGATTCAAGGGACTGGATGCATCAGGCCAGAGCGACAGTTCCTCTGGAGACCGTAACCAGCTACCCGACAGCCACCAGACATGCCCTTCGGCCCGATGCAGTTCACCGTCGGCCAGTCGCCACAGGGGGCGTGCGCCTTCTGCCGCATTGCACACGGTTTCCCAGCCCACCCAATGATCGGTATCCGGCAGACGCGTCAGCGGTGCCAGCCAATGGCGCAGCGCATTGCGTTGCCGGGCGACGGACAAACCGGCCAGCGGTTCCAGGGCCAGTACCGGCATACCCAGCCAGGCAAAAGCGGTGGAGGGCCTGGCATTGGCAAGATCCTGCTCCGCCAGTTCACCCAGCAACTGCTCGGCCTCGCCCATGTGCTCGGCAGTACGCGCCATGCTGGCGGACACCTGCGGCCAGCGCGATGCCAGCAACGGCATGACCTGGCTGCGCAGAAAATTGCGGGAGAGTTGTTGATCCTGATTGCTGGGATCTTCGACCCAGCTCAAGCCATGCTGCCGGGCATAGTCTTCCAGCTCCCCACGGGAAACCGATAACAGCGGCCGCAGCATCTGTGCCTTGCCTATGGCCCGCAGCTGCGGCATGGAGGCAAGCCCACGGACACCAGCACCTCGCAACAGACGAAACAGCAAGGTTTCGGCCTGATCGTCACGGTGCTGCGCCGTCAGTAACAGATCACCCGCCCCCAACCGCTCAATGAAAGCCGCATAACGCGCCTCACGGGCCGCCTGCTCGATGCTGGCTCCTGGCTTCACCTGCACCGCCACACTCTGAAAGGGAACGCCGAGTTTCAGGCAGATCTGTCGACAATGTTCCGGCCACGCATCGGCAGCGGCTTGCAGGCCGTGATGAACATGGATGGCATTAAGTGGTGGCAAGTGCTCGCGCGTGGCGAGTTCAGCCAGCAGATGCAGCAACACAGTGGAATCCAGGCCGCCGGAGAAACCGACATGCCAGACAGGCGCGTTACGCCAGGGAGCCAGGACTTGAAGCAGTCTGGTGGGGAGATCGTGACCGTCATGTTTGTACACAGAAAGGTCGCAGCCCTGTAGGAGCGGATTTATCCGCGAAAGCGCGGCATGACCCGGTACGACGCTTTTCGCGAATGAATTCGCTCCTACGGAAAAGAGGAGCGGACTCATTCGCGAAGAAACGACGCTATATCAGAGGCCGTAGCTCATCAGGCGCTCATAACGACGTGCCAGCAGGGCATCGTTATCCAGCTTCTTGAGCGTTGCCAGCTGGCTGCTCAGCTCTGCACGAATGGTGGCAGATGCAGCAGCCGGGTCACGGTGCGCGCCACCCAGAGGCTCGCTGATCACTTTATCAACGATACCCAGGCCCTTCAGGCGCTCGGCAGTGATGCCCATGGCCTCGGCAGCATCCGGAGCCTTCTCGGCAGTTTTCCACAGGATCGACGCACAGCCTTCCGGGGAAATAACTGCGTAGGTCGAATACTGCAGCATGTTCAACTGGTCGCACACGCCAATGGCCAGCGCACCACCGGAACCGCCTTCACCGATAACGGTAGCGATGATCGGCGTCTTCAGGCGAGCCATGACCCGCAGGTTCCAGGCAATCGCCTCGCTCTGGTTACGCTCTTCGGCGTCGATGCCAGGATAAGCGCCCGGCGTATCGATGAAGGTCAGGATCGGCATCTTGAAACGCTCTGCCATTTCCATCAGGCGGCAGGCCTTGCGATAGCCTTCAGGACGCGGCATACCGAAGTTGCGGCGAACCTTTTCACGGACTTCACGGCCTTTCTGATGACCGATCACCATGACAGGCTGATCGTCCAGACGAGCGATACCGCCAACAATGGCCGCGTCATCGGAGAAATGACGGTCGCCGTGCAGCTCATCGAACTCGGTGAAGATGTGTTCGATGTAGTCCAGGGTGTAAGGACGACGTGGGTGACGCGCCATGCGCGCGATCTGCCAGCTGGTCAGATTGCCGAAGATGCTTTCGGTGAGCGTATTGCTCTTGTCTTGCAGCCGGGCAATTTCATCGCTGATGTTCAGCGAGTTGTCATTACCGACCAAACGCAGTTCTTCGATCTTGGCTTGCAAGTCAGCGATAGGCTGTTCGAAATCAAGAAAATTCGGGTTCATAGGCATCCGTCTTGGGTCGACGGCCAAGAGGCCGGCCGGTTGATCCGTCAGCGCTCTGTCCCATGGAAAGAGCGCGTTCCGGTCGAGATTAAAAGTTCAGGCTGAGCCTAGTCGTTCAGCGATACTGGAGAAAGACGTTCTCACGTCCGAACTGGTCACGCAGAGCTTGAATCAAGCTGTCTGCCGGATCAATTCGCCACTCCTCGCCAAACTGCAATAATGCCTTGGCATCAGGCCCCGTGTAATCCAGCGTGATAGGGCACGCCCCCCGGTGACGCTTGCACAGATCGCCCAGCCAGCGCAGCCGGTCGCCCTTGAGCGCGTCGCAATGCACGGTCAGACGCAGGCTTTCTGCCAGGTTGGTGCGTGCATCCTCGATACTCATGACCCGCTTGGCGCGCAGGCGCAGGCCACCGGAAAAATCGTCATTACTGATTTCGCCTTCGACTACCACCATAGCATCGGTCTGCAAAAGCGATTGCGCCGAATGGAACGCTTCGGCAAACAGTGAAGCTTCAATTCGTGCCGAGCGGTCGTCCAGGGTAATGAACCCCATCTTGTCGCCCTTCTTGTTCTTCATGACCCGCAGGGCAATGATCAACCCCGCAATGGTCTGGGTATCGCGTGCCGGTTTGAGGTCGATGATCCGCTGGCGGGCGAAACGCCGGATCTCGCCTTCGTACTCATCGATCGGGTGCCCGGTCAGGTAGAGCCCCAGGGTTTCCTTCTCGCCGCGCAACCGATCCTTGAGGCTCAGCTCGCGGGTCTTGCGATGGTTGGCATAGACGTCGGCATCCTCTTCGACGAACAGGCCACCAAACAGGTCCGAGTGGCCGCTGTCACGGCTACGGGCAGTCTGCTCTGCCGCCTGGATCGCCTCTTCGAGCGCCGCCAGCAATACCGAACGGTTACGGTCGATGTTGGCCTGATAGGCTTTTGGCTCTTGCTCGAAGTAAGGACCGAGACGATCAAGGGCGCCGCTGCGAATCAGGCCGTCCAGCGTCCGCTTGTTGACCCGTTTGAGATCGACGCGGGCACAGAAATCGAACAGATCCTTGAACGGACCGGCTGCACGGGCTTCGGTAATGGCCTCCACCGGCCCCTCACCCACACCTTTGATTGCGCCCAGCCCGTAAAGAATCCGGCCATCGTCGCTGACCGTGAACTTGAACTCGGAAATGTTCACGTCCGGCGCATCGAGGCGCAGCTTCATGGTCCGCACTTCTTCGATCAAGGTCACGACCTTGTCGGTGTTGTGCATATCCGCAGACAACACGGCCGCCATGAAAGGCGCCGGGTAATGGGTCTTGAGCCATGCCGTCTGGTAGGACACCAGACCGTAGGCGGCGGAGTGAGACTTGTTGAAACCGTAACCGGCGAATTTCTCCACCAGGTCGAAAATGTTACCCGCCAGGTCCGGGTCGATATTGTTGGTCTTGCAGCCTTCGATGAAACCGCCGCGCTGCTTGGCCATTTCCTCGGGCTTTTTCTTACCCATCGCACGGCGCAGCATGTCGGCGCCGCCAAGGGTATAACCCGCCATGACCTGAGCGATCTGCATCACCTGTTCCTGATACAGGATGATGCCGTAGGTCGGTGCCAGTACCGGCTTGAGGCCTTCATACTGGTAATCGACGTGGGGATAGGACAGCTCCGCACGACCGTGTTTACGGTTGATGAAGTCGTCTACCATCCCGGACTGCAAAGGCCCCGGACGGAACAGGGCTACCAGTGCGATGAGGTCTTCCAGGCAGTCGGGCTTGAGCTTCTTGATCAGCTCTTTCATGCCGCGGGATTCAAGCTGGAATACCGCGGTGGTTTCTGCCCGCTGCAACAACTGGTAGGTCGGCATGTCGTCGAGCGGAATGAAAGCGATGTCCAGGGGCTCTTCGTTGACCTTGGCGCGGTCGCGGTTGATGGTCTTGAGCGCCCAGTCGATGATGGTCAGGGTCCGCAGACCGAGGAAGTCGAACTTCACCAGACCTGCTGCCTCGACATCGTCCTTGTCGAACTGGGTTACAAGACCGTCGCCCGCCTCGTCGCAATAGATCGGCGAGAAGTCGGTCAGCTTGGTCGGTGCAATAACCACGCCCCCGGCGTGCTTGCCGACGTTACGCACAACCCCTTCAAGCTTGAGGGCCATTTCCCAGATTTCAGCCGCTTCTTCATCGACCTTGAGGAAGTCGCGCAGGATTTCTTCCTGCTCGTAGGCTTTTTCCAGGGTCATGCCGACTTCGAACGGAATCATTTTCGACAGTCGATCGGCCAGCCCGTAGGACTTGCCCTGCACCCGCGCCACATCACGCACCACAGCCTTGGCGGCCATGGAACCGAACGTGATGATCTGGCTTACCGCATTGCGGCCATATTTTTCGGCCACATAATCGATCACCCGGTCGCGACCATCCATGCAGAAGTCGACGTCGAAGTCGGGCATCGATACCCGTTCCGGGTTGAGGAAGCGTTCGAACAGCAGGTCGTATTCCAGCGGGTCCAGATCCGTGATCTTCTGCACATAGGCCACCAGCGACCCCGCACCCGATCCACGACCCGGGCCGACCGGCACGCCGTTGCTCTTGGCCCACTGGATAAAGTCCATAACGATCAGGAAGTAACCGGGGAACCCCATCTGGATAATGATATCCAGCTCGAAATTCAGCCGGTCGACATAGACCTGACGCTTGGCCTCGTAATCTTCAGTCGTGTCCTTGGGCAGCAGAACCGACAAACGCTCCTCCAGCCCCTCGAACGACACCTTGCGGAAATATTCATCGATGGTCATGCCATCGGGGATCGGGAAGTTAGGCAGGAAGTGCGTGCCCAGCTTGACGTCGATGTTGCAGCGCTTGGCGATTTCGACGGTATTTTCCAGCGCCTCGGGCAGATCGCTGAACAGCTCGGCCATTTCCTCGGGGCTTTTCAGGTACTGCTGATCGCTGTAGTTGTGGGAGCGGCGCGGGTCATCCAGCGCCCTGCCCTCACCGATGCATACGCGGGTTTCATGTGCTTCGAAATCGGTCTGCTTGATGAAACGCACATCGTTGGTCGCAACCAGCGGTGCGCCATGACGATCGGCCAGGGCAACGGCAGCATGCAGATGCTCTTCATCGTTGGTGCGGTTGGTGCGCTGCAATTCGACGTAGAAGCGGTCGGGGAACACCGTCATCCACCAGCGCAGCAACTCATCAGCCTCGCCCGGATTACCACCGAGCAAGGCCATGCCGATCTCGCCCTCTTTGGCGGCCGACAGGGCAATCAACCCTTCATTGGCTTCGGCAATCCACTCACGCTCGACAATGATCAAGCCGTTGCGCTGGCCTTCGATAAAGCC
This sequence comes from Pseudomonas cichorii, assembly GCF_019719005.1. GTDB lineage: Bacteria > Pseudomonadota > Gammaproteobacteria > Pseudomonadales > Pseudomonadaceae > Aquipseudomonas > Aquipseudomonas cichorii_E. The sequence continues at coordinate 55,528 of NZ_JAIGPJ010000013.1, read as the reverse complement.
TCGGGAAATCAGTTCGGTCAGGTTGCGATAGCCTTGGGGATTCATCACCAGCAGGCTGATGCGGCTGAGCTGGGCGTCTTCGTCCTTGCCTGCCAGCCACAGGTCGGCACCGCAGATCGGCTTGATGCCTGCGCCCTGGGCCGCCTTGTAGAACTTGACCAGCGAACACATGTTGTTCTGATCGGTCACCGCCACGGCAGGCATGTTCATGCCGGCCAGGGCCTTGATCAGTGGTTTGACCCGGACCAGACCATCGACCAGTGAGTATTCGGTGTGCAGGCGTAGATGAACGAAAGAAGCCGGCATGGTGATCCTATAGCGCGAAAACACAAAAAACGAAGGTCAGGATTGTAGCGAGCCTTGGCCGATACGTCAGTCCTGCAACAACCCATTCGAGCTGAAGGACGAAGCAATCGAGATGGACTCACGCGCTTCCCAGGCCGCCCGTACCGGCCCGAAGGAACGACGATGAATAGGCGTCGGCCCAAGGCGGGACAGGGCTTCCAGATGCACGGCTGTCGGATAGCCCTTGTGCCCGCCCATGCCGTAACCGGGATACATCAGCTCGAAAGCGGCCATTTCCCGGTCCCGGGTGACCTTGGCCAGAATCGATGCGGCAGCAATGGCCGGCACCTTGGCATCACCTTGCACCACCGGCGCACAGGGAATCGACAGTTGCGGGCAACGATTGCCATCAATCAATGCCAGTTTTGGCGTGATGCTCAGGCCTTCCACGGCACGCTTCATTGCCAGCATGGTGGCATGCAGAATGTTCAATTCGTCGATTTCATGGACTTCAGCGCGAGCAACGAACCAGCACAGGGCCTTCTCGCAGATCTCGTCGTACAGCTTCTCGCGACGGGCTTCGGTGAGTTTCTTGGAATCATTGAGGCCCAGTATCGGCCTCGCAGGATCCAGAATCACCGCCGCGGTCACCACGTCGCCACAGAGCGGACCACGGCCCACTTCATCGACGCCCGCGACCAGATCCTCGACCAGATTGAAATCCAAACCTATTTGCATTGCTCGGGAACTCACAGTGAAGGCGAATGGCCAAGCAGGCTCAGCACCGCATCGGCAGCCTGATTGGAGGCGTCACGGCGCAGGGTGCGATGAATCTCGTCAAAACCTGCCGTCTGCGCCTGCCCATCATCGAGCAGCGGCAGCAAGGTCCGGGCCAGCGCCTCGGGGGTTGCGTCATCCTGCAGCAGTTCAGGCACCAGCAGGCGCTGGGCCAGCAGGTTCGGCAGGGAAACGTAAGGGCTTTTGACCAGCCGCTTGAGTATCCAGAACGTCAGCGGTGCCAGACGGTAAGCAACCACCATTGGCCGTTTGTACAGCAAGGCTTCCAGGGTCGCCGTACCGGAAGCGATCAACACGGCATCGCAGGCAGCCAGCGCCACATGGGAGCGCCCATCGAGCAGCGTGATCGGCAGATCGCGGCCTTGCAGCAGTTGCTCGACCTGCGCCCGTCGCTGAGGGCTGGAGCAAGGCAGAACGAAACGCAAACCGGGACGCTGGGCCAGAAGACGCTCGGCCGTATCGAAGAACAGGCTGCCCAGACGACCGACTTCGCCGCCACGGCTGCCCGGCATCAGCGCAACCACAGGGCCGTCACCCAGACCAAGTTCGGCACGAGCAGCAGGACGGTCGGATTCAAGCGGGATCGTATCGGCCAGCGGGTGCCCGACAAAACGCACCGGCACGCCCTTCTCTTCATAGAAGCGGGCTTCAAACGGCAGAAGGGTCAACATCAGGTCGCAGCCTTCGCGAATCTTCAGGACACGCTTCTGCCGCCAGGCCCATACCGAAGGGCTGACGTAATGCACGGTCTTGATCCCGGCACGTCGCAGCTGGAGTTCGATATTGAGGGTGAAGTCAGGTGCATCGATACCGATGAATACATCGGGCTTTGCGTCGATGAGCGTCTGAACCAGCAGCTTGCGTCGGGCCAGCAGCTCCCGCAGACGACCCAGCACTTCCACCAGCCCCATGACCGACAGGCGCTCCATGGGGAAGCTGGAAACCATGCCCTCGGCTTCCATCAACGGGCCACCGACGCCCATGAACTCTACATCGGGATGACGTGCCTTGATGGCACGCATCAGACCCGAACCGAGAATATCGCCGGATGCCTCTCCAGCTACCAGAGCGATGCGCAATGAACCGGCCATGGTCAGCGGGTGATACCGCGAGTCGACGTCTGGATTGACTGGAGGAAGATCGCGACTTCGGGAAACAACGAAGCAGGCTCAGCCAGTTCGGCAATCGCCTGATCCACGGTCAGCCCCTGACGATAGACAGTCTTGTAGGCCTTGCGCAGTGCATGAATGGCTTCTTCGGAGAAACCACGACGACGCATGCCCTCGAAGTTCATGCTGCGGGCTTCGGCCGGGTTGCCAAACACAGTGACAAAGGCAGGCACATCCTTGCCGATCGCCGTGCCCATGCCTGAAAAGCTGTGAGCACCAATATGGCAGAACTGATGGACCAGGGTGAATCCGGACAGGATCGCCCAGTCGTCCACATGCACGTGGCCGGCCAGCGCCGTGTTGTTGACCAGAATACAGTGATTGCCGATGACGCTGTCATGCCCGATATGGGCGTAGGCCATGATCAGGTTATGGTCACCCAGAGTGGTTTCAGCGCGGTCCTGGATGGTCCCGCGGTGAATCGTCACCCCTTCGCGAATCACGTTGTGATCGCCGATCACCAGGCGAGTGTCTTCGCCCTTGTACTTGAGATCGGGAGTGTCCTCACCTACCGAAGAGAACTGGTAGATGCGGTTATGCTTGCCGATCCGCGTCGGCCCCTTGAGGATGACATGCGGACCAACGACCGTACCCTCGCCAATTTCCACACCGGCTCCGATGATCGACCACGGGCCGACCTCAACATTGTCGGCCAGTACAGCCGTCGGATCGATGATTGCGCGAGGGTCAATCAAACTCATAGCTTGCGTTCCGCACAGATGATTTCTGCGGAGCATACAGGCTTACCGTCGACCGTGGCCTGGCATTCGAACTTCCAGATCTGGCGCTTGCTGCTCAGAAACTTCGCTTCCAGAACCAGCTTGTCGCCCGGAAGCACCGGCTGGCGGAAGCGCAACTTGTCCGAACCCACGAAATAGTAAATCGTGCCGTCGGCGGGTTTGGAGTCGAGCAGTTTGAAGGCAAGAATACCGGCAGCCTGAGCCATCGCTTCGATGATCAGAACCCCAGGCATGATGGGATGATCAGGGAAGTGGCCGTTGAAAAAGGGCTCGTTGACGCTGACATTCTTGTAGGCGCGAATGCTTTTGTTCTCGATATCCAGCTCTGTCACGCGATCTACCAACAGAAACGGGTAACGATGAGGCAGGTATTCGCGAATTTCTTTAATGTCCATCATTTCGAGGGGAAGCCTGTAGTAAAGATTGGGAGTGCGTCGCTACTACGCAACACTCCTCTGCATCAAGGATGGCAGTTTATCGCCTGTACACACTTGATATGAAAAAGGTATCAGCCATCAGATGAAACATTACCGTTACAGGTCACTGTCTCGACGATCTTTTCCAGCTTCTGCAGCCGACGCGCCATGTCGTCGAGCTTGCGAATGCGCGCGGCACTCTTGCGCCACTCGCCGGCTGGCTGCATCGCTGTACCGGAAGAATAGGAGCCAGGCTCGGTAATCGAGTGGGTAACCATGGTCATACCGGTGATGAATACGCCATCACAGATATCGATATGCCCCACAAGACCTACACCGCCAGCCAGCATGCAGTGCTTGCCGATTTTCGTGCTTCCCGAAATACCGACACAGGCGGCCATTGCGGTGTGATCACCGATCTGGACGTTGTGGGCAATCTGGATCTGATTGTCGAGCTTCACGCCGTTGCCGATCCGGGTGTCGGCCAGTGCGCCGCGATCGATCGCCGTGTTGACGCCGATTTCCACGTCATCACCGATGCTGACACCGCCAATCTGGGCGATCTTCTGCCAGACGCCCTTCTCGTTGGCAAAGCCGAAGCCTTCGCCACCCAGCACTGCGCCCGACTGGATGACCACACGCTTGCCAATGCGAACATCGTGATAAAGCGTCACGCGAGGAGCGAGCCAGCCGCCCTCGCCGATCTCGCAGCGGGCACCGATGAAGCAATGAGCGCCGATAGTCACGTTCGCGCCGATCCGCGCACCGCTTTCGATCACCGCATAGGCACCGATACTGGCAGCAGGGTCTACCTGGGCGTCCTCAGCGATGAGGGCCGTGGCGTGTACACCGGCAGCAGCCTTGGGCTTGGGATCGAACAGGTGGGAGATGCGTGCATAGGCCAGATACGGGTCCGGCACCAGCAGCGCATCGCCTGCGTAGCCTTCAGCGTCTGCCGGCTTCAACAGCACCGCAGCAGCCCGGGCATCCACGAGAAACTTGCGGTACTGCGGATTTGCCAGGAAGCTGAGCTGATCAGGGCCGGCCTCTTGTAAAGTGGCCAGCCCCGTAATGTTCTTGTCCTGGTCGCCACGTAACGTGGCGCCAAGGTACTCGGCCAATTGGCCGAGTTTGATGATTGTGCTCATGGATTATTTCAGCTGATTCATGCGCTCGATGACCTGGCGAGTGACGTCATACTGAGGTTTGACATCAATCACTGCACCGCGCTCGAACACCAGATCGAAACCACCTTTCTTGATGACTTCTTCCACGGCCTGATCCAGCTTCGGCTTCAGTTGCTTGAGCATTTCGCGGTCAGCAACGGCCTTGGCTTCGTTCAGCTCCTTGGACTGGAACTGGAAGTCGCGAGCCTTTTGCTTGAATTCAAGCTCCAGGCGCTCGCGCTCAGGCTGAGCCATCTTGTCGCCGCCGCTTACCAGACGATCCTGGATGCCCTTGGCGCTGCTTTCAAGAGTCTTGAGTTTGGTCAGTTGAGGGCCGAATTTCTTCTCGGCATCCACGGCATATTTCTTGGCGGCATCGGATTCCAGCAGGGCCATCTGATAGTTCAGGACAGCGATTTTCATGTCCGCAAACGCAGGACCTGCGACGAGAACGGTTGCCAGCATTACCAATTGAGTCAACTTACGCACAATACACTCCTACAGAATTCGTTTCGTTATCAGGAATCAGACGCTTAGAAGGTCTGGCCCAGGGAGAATTGGAAAACCTGAGTTTCAGCTTCGTTGTCCGGCTTCTTGACCGGCATTGCCAGTGCGAAGCTCAGAGGACCGAGAGCGGTGATCCAGGTGACACCAACACCGACAGAACTTGCCATGCCGGAAAGGTCAATGTTGTTGCACTCGACCCTTTGACCATTGAGCGTCCTGTTGGAATCGCAATTGGAGTCAAACACGTTACCCACGTCCCAGAACACGGAAGTACGCAGGGAACGCTGATCCTTGATGAACGGCAGAGGGAACATGACCTCTACACCACCCTGAACCAGTACGTTACCACCGAATGGCAGCGGGTCCTGATCCGGGTCAGCGAGCGTACCGGCGTTGCGACCGGAGCTTGGCGTGCTGCGAGGGCCCAGGGTGCTGTCCTTGAAGCCACGAACCGAGTTGAAGCCACCGGCATAGTAGTTTTCATAGAACGGCAGACCCGAGGTCGAACCGTAGCCGTCGCCATAACCCAGCTCGGTGTGCAGACGCAGGGTGTAGTTGTCGGTGATCGGGTGGAAATACTGTGCGCGGTAGTCCAGTTTGTAGAACGACAGGTCGCTGCCCGGCAGAGTGGTTTCGAACACGAGGCTCTGGGAGTGACCGCGAGTTGCCAGCACACCTTTATTCAGGGTGGACTCGGACCAGCCGACGGAACCCTTGAAGTTCAGGAAGCTGTCGCCTTCCCTGTTGATGAAGTCGAAGATCTCGTCAACGGTGTAGGTACCGGTCTTGATCTTGTCCTGCTGAACGTTCAGGCCGTAGGTCAGACGCGAAGTCTCGCTGATCGGGTAGCCCAGGTTGATACCGGCGCCCAGGCTGTCTACCGCATAGCTCGCCACGTCGACGTCGAGTTCATCGTAGTTGGTCGTGCGATAGAAAGCACTGTAGCCCAGGCTCACACCATCGGCAGTCCAGTACGGATCGACATAGCTGAAGTTGTAACGGCTCTGGTATTCGCTACGGGTCAGGCCGATGCTGACACGGTTACCTGTACCCAGGAAGTTGTTCTGGCTGATGGAGCCACCGAGGATCAGACCGGCGCTCTGTGCAAAGCCGACGCTGGCGGTGATCGAACCGGAAGCCTGCTCTTCAACGGCGTAGTTGACGTCCACCTGATCATCGGTGCCCGGTACGGCAGGCGTTTCGACGTTCACTTCCTTGAAGAAGCCCAGACGGTCCAGACGGGTTTTCGACTGGTCGATCAGGTAGGTCGAAGCCCAGCCGCCTTCCATCTGACGCATTTCGCGACGCAGAACTTCGTCCGCAGACTTGGTGTTGCCACGGAAGTTGATACGGTTCACGTAGGCACGCTTGCCCGGATCGACCACGAACGTGATGTCGACGGTATGGTCTTCGTTGTTCGGAGTCGGTACGCCGTTGACGTTGGCAAAGGTATAGCCTTCGTTACCCAGACGACGGGTGATCAGCTCGGAAGTAGTGGTCATGACCTTGCGGGAGAACACCTGACCCGGCTGAACCAGCAACAGGGACTTGACCTGATCTTCAGGCACTTTCAGGTCGCCGCTGAGCTTGACCGACTTGACGCTGTATTTTTCGCCTTCGTTGACGTTGACCGTGATGTACACGTTCTTCTTGTCAGGCGTGATCGAAACCTGGGTCGAGGCGATATCCATATTGATATAGCCGCGGTCCAGGTAGTAGGAACGCAGACGCTCGAGGTCGCCGGAAAGTTTTTCACGGGCGTACTTGTCGTCGTTCTTGAAGAAGGAAAGCCAGTTGGTGGTCTTGAGTTCGAACAGGTCGATCAGGTCTTCATCGGGGAAAACCGAGTTGCCCACCACGTTGATGTGCTGAATGGCAGCAACGGTGCCTTCATTGATGTTGATCTTCAGGCCGACACGGTTGCGCGGCTGAGGAACGACCTCGGCAGCAACTTCGGCAGAGTAACGGCCCTGGGCAACGTATTGACGTTGCAGCTCGTTACGCACGCCTTCGAGGGTCGCACGCTGGAAGATCTCACCTTCGGCCAGACCGGACTGTTTCAGCCCTTTCATCAGGTCTTCGGTGGAAATCGCCTTGTTGCCTTCGATTTCGATGCTCGCAACGGAAGGGCGCTCGACGACAGTAATGACAAGAACATTGCCATCACGTCCCAGCTGGATATCTTGAAAGAAACCGGTTTTGAACAACGCACGAGTAGCGTCAACCAGACGACCATCATCCGCCTGCTCGCCCACGTTGAGCGGCAAGGCACCAAAGACGCTACCGGCGGACACCCGCTGCAGGCCGTTGACACGGATATCGGAGATGGTGAAGGACTCGGCGTGAACTTCGGCGATCATCAGTACGGCAAGAACCGCAGTTAGCAGCAGACGTTTCATGAAGTCCTTTCTTATTCCAACTGGCAATAAACAAACTGCCGCAAAATGCGGCAGATTTCGCAACACAGCAAGGACTTACAGTCGTCCCAGATCGTTGACCAGCGCGAGCAACATGACGCCCACCACCAGACTGATACCGATCTGAACTCCCCAACCTTGTACCTTTTCCGAAAGGGGGCGACCACGCGCCCACTCGATCAGATAAAACAGCAAATGCCCGCCATCAAGCACAGGAATCGGCAATAGATTCAGAACCCCCAGGCTTATGCTCAGATAAGCAAGGAAGTTCAGGAAATCGCCAATGCCTGACTGGGCTGAAGCGCCCGCCACTTTAGCAATGGTTATCGGTCCACTCAAGTTTTTTACCGAGAGCTCGCCGAACAACATTTTCCTGAGCGAATCCAGTGTCAGCACACTCATGTTCCAGGTACGGCTGGCACCCTCGGCCACAGCGGCCAGAGGACCGTAACTGACCTCGCGCAACATCTCTGGCGGCCAGTCGACACCTTTGACACCGGCACCCAGGTAACCCGTTGCGGCTTTGCCCTCGCCACGCGCCGCCAGGGTCAGCGGAACGTCGAGTTGCGCACCGTCACGTTCGATTCGCAGAGAAATTCTTGCATCCGGGCGCTCGCGGACCCAGTCGACGACCTGTTGCCATTCGTTGAGCGGCTTGCCATCGACTGCCAGCAGCAGATCGCCGGTTTTCAGACCTGCCGCCTGGGCAGGGCCTTTGGGATCGAGTTCAGCCAATACCGGTGCCAGGGCCGGACGCCATGGGCGAATACCCAGGGAGCGGATCGGATCAGGCTCTTCGGCACCCTTGAGCCAGTTATCAAGCGTCAGGGTGTGCGCGGTATCCACCGTCGAGCCCTCATCGCGAACCTTGACCGCAATGGTGCCGCTCTCGCCAAGGCGACGGACCAGTTGAAGATTGACGGCAGACCAGCCCGAAGTTGCCTTGCCGTCTACCGAAACGATTTCCTGGCCAGGGTTCAGACCGGCCTGCTGAGCGATACTGCCCGCCTCCACTGCACCGATGACCGGACGAACCTGCTGGCTGCCCAGCATGGCCAGCGCCCAGAAAAACACGATGGCCAGCAGAAAGTTGGCGGCAGGGCCGGCAATGACGATGGCAATGCGCTGATACACAGTCTTGCGATTGAACGACTGATCAGCCAGATGCTCAGGCACATCACCTTCGCGTTCATCGAGCATCTTGACGTAGCCGCCCAGAGGAATCGCTGCCACGACGAACTCGGTCCCATGGCGGTCATGCCAGCGAACCAGCGGCGTACCGAACCCCACCGAAAAGCGGAGAACCTTGACGCCACAACGCCGGGCCACCCAGAAGTGACCGAATTCGTGAAAGGTAACCAGCACACCCAGAGCAATCAGGGTGCCAATGATCATATATAGCGCGCTCATCAACCTTCTCCGGGTGCCGGGATGCCGGCAACTGTGTTTATCATCGCAGCCGCAAAAGCCTGCTCCCGATGCATCACATCGACCCTGTCATCCATGTTCAGTTATCGTCCGTTTCGTTCCAGCCAAAGCCCTGCCAGAACACGCGCCTTTGCATCGGCCGCAAACACCGCATCGAGCTCTTCGACCGCAACGGCAGGCTCGAGATTCAGCACTTCCTCGATCATACCCGCGATTTCCAGATAACCAATACGCCTGTCGAGAAATGCAGCGACAGCCACTTCATTCGCAGCATTGAGCATGGCCGGAGCACTTCCTCCTGCCTGAGCCGCCTGCCGGGCCAGACGCAGGCACGGAAAACGCTCCTCGTCAGGCTCTTCGAAATCCAGCTGGCCGATACGGAACAGGTCCAGCGGCGAAACGCCAGAATCCATCCGCTGCGGCCAGGCCAGCGCATTGGCAATCGGGGTACGCATGTCCGGATTGCCAAGCTGCGCCAATACAGAGCCGTCTACATAATCCACCATCGAGTGGATCACGCTCTGGGGATGAATGACGACTTCAACCTGCTCCGGGCGAGCATCGAACAGCCAGCAGGCTTCGATCAGCTCAAGCCCCTTGTTCATCATGGTCGCCGAATCCACGGAGATCTTGCGCCCCATGGACCAGACAGGATGCGCGCAGGCCTGCTCGGGGGTAACGTCATGCAGTTGCGTCAAAGGCGTCTTGCGAAACGGCCCTCCCGACGCGGTCAGGAGAATGCGCCTGACACCCACAGCACTCAGGCCACGGAAAAAATCTCCCGGCAGGCATTGAAAGATCGCATTGTGCTCACTGTCGATAGGCAACAGCACCGCACCGCTTTGCCGGACGGCCTGCATGAACAGGGCACCGGACATGACCAGCGCTTCCTTGTTTGCCAGCAGAACCTTCTTGCCTGCCTCGACGGCCGCAAGCGTCGGCCGCAGACCGGCTGCACCGACAATGGCCGCCATGACAGCATCGACCTGAGGATGCGCGGACACTTCACACAATCCGTCCTCACCCACCAGCACACGAGTATCGAGCCCGGCAGCAGCAAGATCATCCTGCAACTTGCGGGCGACATCCTGGGTAGGCACCACGGCAAAACGCGGCGTGTGCGCGATGCATAACGCCAGCAATTCCTTCAGGCGGGTGAAGCCGGTCAGTGCGAAAACCTGATACCGGCCCGGATGACGAGCGATGACATCCAGCGTGCTGAGACCAATCGAACCGGTAGCACCCAGGACGGTGATCTGTTGCGGCTTCACAGCACACCCCAGTCAGCAGCCCAGAGCAGCACGGCAAAAACCGGAATGGCAGCCGTCAGGCTGTCGATACGATCCAGCACGCCGCCATGACCGGGCAGCAGGTTGCTGCTGTCCTTGACGCCGGCCTGACGCTTGAACATGCTTTCGGTCAGGTCGCCAACTACGGAAATCAGGACGATGGCAGCCGCGCCCAGAAGAGCGACGATCAACTGCGAAACCGACCAGCCGCGGGAAAGACCTACGCCAGCAGTAATGAGCAGACTGACCACCAGACCACCATAGACACCTTCCCAGCTTTTACCCGGACTGACCTTGGGTGCCAGCTTGCGCTTGCCAAATGCCTTGCCGGAGAAATAGGCGCCAATGTCCGCCGCCCATACCAGCACCATGACCGCCAGAATCAATCCATTGCCCAGAGGCCATTGCTTGATAAGGATAAGTCCTTGCCAGGCAGGCAGCAGGATCAACAGACCAATGACCAGTTTGCAGGCAGCACTCGCCCAGTAATCACTGGAGTCGGGGAATGTCAGAACCAGAAAGGTCGCCGCACACCACCAGATAACTGCCGCAACGAGAATCCAGGGCGCAAGGCCCGGCACCAGATACATGAGAAACAGCAACAAGGCGACTGCAGCGGCATAAGCCACTCGCATGCCCTGGGAAACAAGCCCTGCCAGCCTTGCCCATTCCCAGGCACCCAGCACCACGACCAGACCGATGAACAGGGCGAAGTCGGCGCCTTTGAGCAGGAAGAACCCGCAAAGAGCGACCGGCAGCAGGATGAGCGCAGTGATGATCCGTTGTTTCAGCATTAAACCCGGGCTCCAGCTTCGACCTGTTCGCTGGTTTTACCGAAGCGACGTTGGCGCGAAGCGAAATCGGCCAGCGCAGCGCGCATGGCATCGTGTTTGAAGTCCGGCCAGAACAGGTCGGAAAAATACAGCTCGGCATAAGCCAACTGCCAGAGCAGGAAGTTACTGATACGGTGCTCGCCACCCGTACGGATGCACAGGTCCGGCAACGGCAGATCGCCGGTTGCCAGACAGGTCTGCAACAGTTCGGGAGTGATGTCTTCAGGCTGCAGATGCCCGGCCTGAACCTCGCGGGACAGACGCTGGGCGGCCTGGGCGATATCCCACTGCCCACCGTAATTGGCCGCGATCTGCAGGACGAAACTGCTGTTGCCAGCCGTCTGCTGCTCCGCCTCACGCATGGCCGCCTGAAGCTCGGGATGGAAGCGCGAGCGATCACCAATGATGCGCAGGCTGATGCCATTCTCGTTCAGACGACGGGTTTCGCGCCGCAGGGCCGTGAAGAACAACTCCATCAAGGCCCCGACCTCCTCAGCCGGACGCTGCCAGTTTTCGCTGGAGAACGCGAATAACGTCAGCACCTCGACCTTGGCCTCGGCACACACCTCAATGACCGCACGCACGGCATCAACGCCTGCCTTGTGACCAGCAACACCTGGCAGCAGACGCTTCTTGGCCCAGCGATTATTACCATCCATGATAATCGCGACATGACGCGGCACCGAAGACGATGCGGCCGGTTTTGTCTTTTCCATGAAAGCGCCCCGAACCTTATACGGCCATCAGGTCTGCTTCTTTCTGCTTCGTCGCCGAGTCGATATCTGCCTCAGCCTTGTCAGTCAGTTTCTGGATATCAGTGGACGCGCGACGCTCTTCGTCTTCGCTGATTTCCTTGTCCTTGACCAGCTTCTTCAGCTCACCCAACGCGTCACGGCGAATGTTGCGCACGGCAACGCGAGCATCTTCAGCAGCACTGCGTGCCTGCTTGGTGAAGCCCTTGCGGGTTTCCTCAGTAAGGGCAGGCATGGAGATCAGCAGCATCTCGCCAAGGTTGGTCGGGTTCAGGTTCAGGCCTGCACTCTGGATCGCCTTGTCGACGGCTGCGAGCATGTTGCGCTCGAAAGCCACGACTTGCAGGGTACGGGAGTCTTTGACCGTCACGTTGGCAACACCACTCAAAGGGGTGTCAGCGCCGTAGTAAGGAACCATTACACTACCCAGGATGCTTGGGTGAGCCTTGCCGGTACGAATCTGGCCAAATGCATGAGCCAGTGACTCCAGGCTTTTCTGCATACGCGCCTGAGCGTCTTTCTTGATTTCGTTGATCATTGTTGAACTTCCTCGATCAGGGTTCCTTCAGCGCCGCCATGTACGATATTCAGCAGGGCGCCGGGCTTGTTCATGTTGAAGACGCGCAACGGCATCTTGTGATCGCGACACAGGCAGATAGCCGTCAGATCCATTACACCCAGCTTGCGATCCAGCACTTCATCGTAAGACAGATGATCGAACTTCTCGGCATTCGGGTCCTTGAACGGGTCTGCGGTGTAGACGCCATCGACCTTGGTCGCCTTGAGGACGACATCGGCATCGATTTCGATCGCTCGCAGGCAGGCAGCCGAATCCGTAGTGAAAAACGGATTGCCGGTTCCGGCAGCAAAGATGACGACTTCCTTGGAATTGAGATGGCGCATGGCCTTGCGACGATCGTAATGATCGGTCACGCCCATCATGGAGATGGCGGACATCACGATAGCCGAGATGTTGGCCCGCTCCAGCGCGTCACGCATTGCCAGGGCATTCATCACAGTGGCCAGCATGCCCATGTGATCACCCGTTACCCGATCCATACCGGCAGCACTCAGGGCTGCGCCACGGAACAGGTTGCCACCACCGATAACCAGCCCGACCTGAACGCCGATACCCACCAACTGGCCAACTTCCAGCGCCATGCGATCCAGTACCTTGGGGTCGATACCGAAATCTTCCGACCCCATCAGGGCCTCGCCGCTAAGCTTGAGTAGAATGCGTTTATAGCGAGCCTGATAACCACTGCCCTGCTGAGCCATTGCGAATCTCTCCTGCGGCGTTTTCTGAAAAAAATCTGTGCGGGCCGTTTCAGACCTGCGCTTACTCTAGCTTGACGCTGCAAGAGCGTCTGGAGAATGCAGCCTTACCGGCCAATTCTCAAAGGGAAATTCCCTTTCTTTTTTGACAAAGAGGCCGCGCGCGTGAGCGGGCAGCCTCTTTGGGGCGACAGTTGTAAAACCGTCTTACTTCTGGCTTGCAGCTACTTGAGCAGCAACTTCTTCAGCGAAGTTGTCGACTGGCTTCTCGATGCCTTCGCCCACTTTGAAGTAGGTGAAAGAAACGATTTCAGCGCCAGCTTTCTTCGCCAGAGCACCCACGGTGATTTCCGGGTTCTTGACGAATGCTTGCTCGACCAGGCTGGCTTCGGCCAGGAACTTGGTGATACGACCGCTCACCATTTTCTCGACGATTTCAGCAGGCTTGCCTTTGATCTTGTCTTCGTTCAGTTGCAGGAAGACGCCCTTCTCGCGCTCGATCGCTTCAGCCGAAACTTCCGAAGGCAGCAGGAACTCAGGGTTGCTTGCAGCAGCGTGCATGGCGATGTCTTTGGCCAGCTCGGCGTCACCGCCTTTCAGAGCCACGACTACACCGATCTTGTTGCCGTGCAGGTAAGCATTGACCACGTCACCTTCGATGCGAGCCAGGCGACGGATGTTGACGTTTTCGCCAACTTTGGCAACCAGGGCGGTACGCTCGGCCTCCTGAGCTTCGATCAGCGGAGCTGCGTCAGTCAGCTTGTCAGCGAAAGCTTTTTCGATGCTGCTGTTCACGAAGTTCTTGAAGTCGTCCTGCAGAGCCAGGAAGTCGGTCTGGGAGTTGACTTCGATGATGACAGCAGCTTTGCCGTCCGCACCGACTTTAACGCCGATAGCGCCTTCAGCAGCAACGTTGCCTGCTTTCTTGGCAGCCTTGATGGCGCCGGAAGCACGCATGTCGTCGATGGCTTTTTCGATGTCGCCGCCAGCCTTGGTCAAGGCCTTTTTGCAATCCATCATGCCTTCGCCGGTACGCTCGCGCAGTTCTTTGACCAACGCTGCAGTAATCTCTGCCATTTCAAAATCCTCTTGGATAGGTTTTCAACCATTCCACCCGGGTAAACGGGCGTTCAAATTCTTGAAAAATCAGGGTGACAGCAACACATGACAAGCAGCCCACGGTCACGCCAACAAATCATTTTCGAGGGGGCAAAAAGGGGGCCAAGCCCCCTTTTCGCGTACTGAGTAAACGCTAAGCGTTTGTTACTCAGCCTTCTACAGCTGCTGCAGCTGGAGCTTCTTCGACGTATACGTCGGTGCCGCCAGCGACATTGTTGCGACCACGGATAACAGCGTCAGCCATCGAACCCATGTACAGCTGGATAGCGCGGATTGCGTCATCGTTGCCCGGGATGATGTAGTCAACGCCTTCCGGGCTGCTGTTGGTATCGACTACGCCGATAACCGGGATGCCCAGCTTGTTGGCTTCGGTGATAGCAATGCGCTCGTGATCAACGTCGATAACGAACAGTGCATCAGGCAGACCGCCCATGTCCTTGATACCACCCAGGCTGCGATCCAGTTTTTCCAGATCACGGGTGCGCATCAGGGCTTCTTTCTTGGTCAGCTTGGCGAAAGTACCGTCTTCAGCCTGTACTTCCAGCTCGCGCAGACGTTTGATCGACTGACGGATGGTCTTGAAGTTGGTCAGCATGCCGCCCAACCAGCGGTGATCGACGTACGGCGAACCGCAACGTGCCGCTTCTTCAGCAACGATCTTGCCAGCGGAACGCTTGGTGCCGACGAACAGAATCTTGTTTTTGCCCTGAGCCAGGCGCTCAACGAAAGTCAGAGCTTCGTTGAACATTGGCAGGGTTTTTTCAAGGTTGATGATGTGAATCTTGTTACGCGCGCCGAAAATGTACTTGCCCATTTTCGGATTCCAGTAACGGGTTTGGTGACCGAAGTGCACACCGGCCTTCAGCATATCGCGCATATTGACTTGGGACATGATAGTTCCTTGATAAGTCGGGTTAGGCCTCCACGTATCCCAATGACCAACCAGTGGCGAGCCGCCAAAGGCACCCAGGTCATCGTGTCGACACGTGTGTGGGTTTAAGCTTCCAGGACGGACCTTGGAAAGCGGCGCATTTTATATCACAAAAGGAAAGCCAGCGAAACCCGAATCACACGCTTGTTTCTCCATCCTTTTGAAAACAGACAGATTCCCCAGTGTTTCCTTTATAGAAGGAAGCGCTAGTCATGAGCCCGGGTCTGATAGAATCGTCACTTTTCGCATTGACCGCGTGCAACCACGCAGAGAGAAATTCGAATGACCGTGACCCTCAAGACTCCAGAAGACATCGAAAAGATGCGCATCGCCGGTCGTCTGGCCGCCGAAGTACTGGAAATGATCACCCCCCACGTCAAGCCCGGTGTCACCACCGAAGAGCTCGACCGCATCTGCCACGACTACATCGTCAACGAGCAACAGGCGATTCCGGCGCCGCTCAACTACAAAGGCTTCCCCAAGTCGATCTGCACCTCGATCAACCATGTGGTCTGTCATGGCATTCCCGGCGAGAAGCAGCTCAAGAATGGCGACACCCTGAATATCGACATCACCGTCATCAAGGACGGTTATCACGGCGACACCAGCAAGATGTTCCACGTCGGCAAGGTGCCTGAGTGGGCCGAGCGCCTGTCGAAGATCACCCAGGAATGCCTGTACAAAGCCATCGAGATCGTCCGTCCGGGCACGCGCCTGGGGGATATCGGCTCAGTGATCCAGAAGCACGCCGAAAAGAACGGCTTTTCCGTCGTTCGTGAATTCTGCGGCCACGGCATCGGCAAGGTCTTTCACGAAGAACCACAGGTACTGCATTATGGCGAGGCTGGCACCGGCATCGAGCTGCTTGAAGGCATGACCTTCACCATCGAGCCGATGATCAACCAGGGTCGCGCCGACACCAAGATTCTCGGCGACGGCTGGACCGCCATCACCAAGGACCGCAAACTCTCTGCACAATGGGAGCACACGATTCTGGTGACCGCTGACGGCTATGAGATTTTCACCCTGCGCAGCGATGACACCATCGCGCGGACATCAGCCTGACACGACCTGTTCGCCCGACACCAAGCCCGCACAGCCAGATATAGATATAAAGGAAAGCCGTTCCATGCCGCAGGTGGATCCCGATTTGTTCGACCGCGGCCAGTTCCAGGCCGAACTGGCCTTGAAAGCAAGCCCCATCGCCGCTTTCAAGAAAGCCATCCGCAAAGCGCGTGACGTGCTCGACGAGCGCTTTCGCGAAGGCCGGAATATTCGCCGCCTGATCGAGGATCGGGCCTGGTTCGTGGATAACATCCTGCAACAGGCCTGGGATCAGTTCGACTGGAGCGAAGACGCCGACATCGCCCTGCTGGCGGTCGGCGGCTACGGTCGTGGCGAACTGCATCCTTATTCGGATATCGACCTGCTGATCCTGCTGGACAGCGCCGATCACGAAGTCTTTCGCGACTCCATCGAGCGCTTCCTGACCCTGCTGTGGGACATCGGCCTTGAAGTCGGGCAAAGCGTGCGTTCTGTGGATGAGTGCGCCCAGGAAAGCCTGGCCGACCTGACCGTCATCACCAATCTGATGGAAAGCCGCACCATCGCCGGCCCCGAGCACCTGCGCCAGCGGATGCTGGAAGTCACCAGCACGCAGCATATGTGGCCTAGCAAGGACTTCTTCCTGGCCAAACGCTCCGAACAGAAGAAACGGCACCACAAATACAACGACACCGAATACAACCTGGAGCCCAACGTCAAAGGTTCCCCCGGTGGCCTGCGGGACATCCAGACCATCCTCTGGGTCGCCCGGCGCCAATACGGCACCCTGAACCTGCGCGCACTGGCGGGTGAAGGCTTCCTGCTGGAAAGCGAGAACAACCTGCTGGCCTCCTCCCAGGAATTTCTCTGGAAAGTGCGCTACGCCCTGCACATGCTGGCCGGGCGATCCGAAGACAGGCTGCTGTTCGATTACCAGAGCAGCATCGCTGGCCTGCTGGGCTATCAGGACAGCGACGCGAAGCTGGCCATCGAACGCTTCATGCAGAAGTACTACCGCGTAGTCATGAGCATCGCCGAACTGAGCGACCTGATCATCCAGCACTTTGAAGAAGTCATTCTGGTGGAGGATGACGGCAGCAGCACGCAGCCGATCAATTCACGCTTCCAGTTGCATGACGGTTATATCGAAGCCACGAAGCCGAACGTTTTCAAGCGCACGCCGTTCGCCATGATCGAAATCTTCGTGCTGATGGCTCAACGCCCGGAGATCAAGGGCGTGCGAGCCGACACGATTCGCCTGCTGCGCGAACACCGGCACCTGATCAACGACGATTTCCGCAACGATATCCGCAATACCAGCCTGTTCATCGAGCTGTTCAAGTGCGAGCAAGGCATCCACCGCAACCTGCGCCGAATGAACCGCTATGGAATCCTGGGCCTGTACCTGCCCGAATTCGGCCATATCGTGGGCCAGATGCAGCATGACCTGTTCCACATCTATACGGTGGATGCGCACACGCTGAACCTGATCAAGCACATGCGCAGGCTGCAATACGCCGATGTAGCCGAGAAATTCCCGCTGGCCAGCAAGCTCATGGCGCGCCTGCCCAAGCCGGAGCTCGCTTATCTGGCCGGCCTGTATCACGACATCGGCAAAGGACGCGGCGGCGACCACTCCGAACTGGGCGCCGTGGATGCCGAGGCCTTCGGCATACGCCACCATCTGCCAGCATGGGACACACGCCTGATCGTCTGGCTGGTCAGCAACCATCTGGTGATGTCCACCACCGCGCAGCGCAAGGACCTTTCCGACCCTCAGGTCATCCACGACTTCGCGCAGTTCGTCGGCGACGAGGTGCATCTGGATTACCTCTATGTGCTGACCGTCGCCGACATCAACGCAACCAACCCGACGCTCTGGAACTCCTGGCGCGCCAGCCTGTTGCGCCAGTTGTATACCGAAACAAAGCGGGCCTTGCGCCGCGGACTGGAAAACCCGGTCGACCGCGAGGAACAGATTCGTCGTACGCAGATTGCCGCCCTGGACATCCTGGTGCGCAACGGCATCGACCCGGACGACGTGGAACAGCTCTGGTCAGCCTTGGGTGACGATTACTTCCTGCGCCATACCGCTGGCGATGTGGCCTGGCACAGCGATGCCATCCTGCAGCAGCCTGCCGATGGCGGCCCGCTGGTGCTGATCAAGGAAACCACCCAGCGCGAGTTCGAGGGCGGTACCCAGATTTTCATCTACGCACCGGACCAGCATGACTTCTTCGCTGTGACCGTGGCCGCGATGGACCAGTTGAACCTGAACATCCATGACGCGCGCATCATTACGTCCAGCAGCCAGTTCACCCTCGATACCTATATCGTGCTGGACAACGATGGCGGTTCAATCGGCGACAACCCCGAGCGAACCCGGCAAATCCGTGACGGCCTGGCCGAAGCGCTGCGCACCCCGGACAACTACCCGACCATCATCAAGCGTCGTGTACCGCGCCAGCTCAAGCATTTTGCCTTCGAGCCCCAGGTGACCATCCACAACGATGCTCAACGCCCGGTGACCGTGCTGGAACTGCTGGCCCCCGATCGCCCGGGACTGCTGGCACGCATCGGCAAGATTTTTCTGGAGTTCGACCTGTCCCTGCAGAACGCCAAGATCGCGACCCTGGGAGAGCGAGTGGAAGACGTGTTTTTCATCACCGACGCCAACAATCAACCACTGTCTGATCCTCAGTTATGCAGCCGCCTGCAGGAAGCCATCGCCAAGCAATTGAGTGTCAATTCAGAGCCGGACAGCAGCTTGCGGATCAGTATCTAACGAATCGACTCGGCGCTCAGCCATTAAGGACCCAGCATCATGAACAACGCCATGCAACAGCTTCAGCCTTACCCGTTCGAGAAGCTTCGCGCCCTGCTCGGCAGCGTGACGCCCAACCCGGACAAGCGCCCCGTGGCCTTGTCCATCGGCGAGCCGAAGCATCGTTCACCCGAGTTCGTCGCCAAGGCCCTGGCCGACAACCTCGATCAAATGGCGGTCTATCCGACGACGCTGGGGATCCCGGCCCTGCGCGAAGCCATTGCCGGCTGGTGCAACCGTCGTTTCAATGTGCCCGAAGGCTGGATCGACCCGGCGCGCAACGTCCTGCCGGTCAACGGCACCCGCGAAGCGCTGTTTGCCTTCACCCAGACCGTGGTCAACCGCAGCGACGATGGCCTGGTGGTCAGCCCCAACCCGTTCTACCAGATCTACGAAGGCGCAGCGTTCCTGGCCGGCGCTCAGCCGCACTACCTGCCCTGCCTGAGCGAGAACGGTTTCAACCCTGATTTCGATGCGGTCACACCGGATATCTGGAAGCGCTGCCAGATCCTGTTCCTGTGCTCGCCCGGTAATCCGACTGGCGCGCTGATTCCACTGCCGACCCTGAAAAAGCTGATTGCCCTGGCCGACGAATACGATTTCGTGATCGCCGCGGACGAGTGCTACAGCGAATTGTACTTCGACGAGCAGACACCTCCGCCCGGCCTGCTCACCGCCTGCGCCGAACTGGGCCGCCAGGACTTCAAGCGTTGCGTGGTCTTCCACAGCCTGTCCAAGCGCTCCAACCTGCCAGGCCTGCGTTCGGGCTTCGTGGCCGGTGACGCCGACATCCTCAAGGCTTTCCTGCTGTACCGCACCTACCACGGCTGCGCCATGCCGGTTCAGACCCAACTGGCCAGTATTGCAGCCTGGAATGACGAAGAGCACGTACGCGCCAACCGCGACCTGTATCGCGAGAAGTTCGACGCAGTCCTGGAAATCCTCGCCCCCGTGCTGGATGTCCAACGCCCGGATGGTGGTTTCTACCTGTGGCCAAACGTGGGCAAGGACGACGCCGAATTCTGCCGCGACCTGTTCGCCGACCAGCATGTAACGGTTGTACCGGGCTCCTACCTGTCCCGCGAAGCCAATGGCGTCAACCCTGGCGCAGGCCGCGTACGCCTGGCACTGGTTGCACCACTGGCCGAATGCATCGAAGCCGCCGAGCGGATTCGCGCCTTTATCACTCGCTGAGTGCTGCGACTCCATGGCACGCCCGGGAAGCAAGGAACCGGACAGTATTGGACAGGTCAACCCCCCGAGGAAACACTGTGTAGCAGTGTTCGGTGGCCGTAGAGGTTTGCGACATAAAGTAAATTAATTAGCCGTTGGTAAATTAATTTGCTAAAAAAGGTCCTGAAATGTCTTCTGGTGCCACCCAAGGATAAGGGCCAGCCAAAGCTTGGCGCGATTGGCGCGCCAAGAAGCGAGCGAGAGGGACTGAGAGATGAATGTAATTAACACCATCGCGTATGACGAGTATGAAGGCTTCTAATAGCTACATCGTGTCAAAAAAAGGAGGCTAGAGCCTCCTTTTTTGATGCCTCAAGGAAAAGGATGAACGGGATTTCTATGTTTTGGGAATGTATTTCTCAGGTCTTGGCGGCCGAATGGTTTAGAGGGCTGATGCTGTTTGTAGCGGTAACTGTGGCCATCACCTCAGTGCTGAGCGTCAAGTCCACAGCAAAAAAGAAACAAACGGCAGACCTGCTTTTCGGCACCAGAGCAGATGACCGACTGACAGAAGGTTACAAATGCCTTCAGGAACTGCACAACGGCACAGACCTGAATATCCGGACCCTTGCAATGGGCGCTCCGGCATACGCCGAACAAGCCAGGAGCGTTCGCTATGTTCTCAACCATTGGGAACGTGTTTTTGTAGGCGTTCGACAAAACATCTATGACGAATGCATGCTTCGCGAGGCGAATTACAACGTAGTGATCCGCATGTATGACCAAGCACGCCCATTCATTGAGGCCGTTCGCGAAAAATCGCACATAGATACCTACTGGCAATGCCTGGAAGAAGCTGCTGAGCGGTGGAGAAAATCACCGCTCAAGCCGATGAAAAAGAAGTAAAACTGCTTATTCCTGAACAAAATTGAATCTGTTTTAGTCATGAAGCGCCCAATTCATCGCATTCGGGCGCTTCGCCTTTCAGAACAGATCTTGTTGCTGATGCTTTATGGATCTGTACCGCGACATCGAGGCGTGCAGTGGATTGACGTGGCATAATCATCGGCTGTTTTTCAGAATGCATGAGGCATTTGGGCAATGGGAAATTCCGCCGATGGCAGCAAAGGCATTTGTCTATACGGCATCAAAGCCTGCGACACGATGAAAAAAGCTCGTACCTGGCTCGATGAACATGCTGTGAGCTACGAGTTTCATGATTACAAGACCCT
Source organism: Pseudomonas cichorii (assembly GCF_019719005.1). GTDB lineage: Bacteria > Pseudomonadota > Gammaproteobacteria > Pseudomonadales > Pseudomonadaceae > Aquipseudomonas > Aquipseudomonas cichorii_E. The sequence continues at coordinate 34,130 of NZ_JAIGPJ010000013.1, read as the reverse complement.
TGGCATTGACCGTGAGCACCTGACGCAGTGGTGCGATGAACACGGCTGGCAAGTGGTGCTGAACCGCGCGGGGACGACCTTTCGCAAGCTCGATGACGGACAGAAGGCCGATCTCGATCAGGCCAAGGCAATCGAACTGATGCTCGCGCAGCCGTCGATGATCAAGCGCCCGGTGCTGGATCTTGGCGATAAAACCCTGATTGGTTTCAAACCCGACCTGTATGCAACGGCCATCGCCTGATTGAGATGGCCCTTTAATTGGCAAGAGGAATTTGCATGTCTACTACCCTGTTCAGCCTGGCCTTCGGTGTCGGCACTCAAAACCGTCAAGGCGCGTGGCTGGAAGTCTTTTACGCTCAGCCGCTGATCAACCCGTCGGCAGAACTGATTGCTGCCATCGCTCCGGTCCTGGGCTACACCACTGGCAACCAGGCCATTGCGTTCAACACCGACCAGGCCTCGAAACTGGCCGATGCGGTCAAACACGTCGATGCCGCTCAAGCCGCCCTGCTGACTCGCCTGGCTGAAAGCCACAAGCCGCTGGTTGCCACGCTGCTGGCAGAAGACGCGCCCCTGACTTCAACGCCTGAGGCTTACCTCAAGCTGCATCTGCTGTCCCATCGTCTGGCCAAGCCACACGGTCTGAACCTGGCCGGTATCTTCCCGCTGCTGCCAAACGTTGCATGGACCAGCCAGGGTGCCGTGGATCTGGCCGAACTGGCCGAGCGTCAACTCGAAGCACGCCTGAAAGGCGAGCTGCTGGAAGTCTTCTCGGTCGACAAGTTCCCGAAAATGACCGACTACGTCGTGCCGAGCGGCGTGCGTATCGCTGACAGCGCCCGTGTTCGCCTGGGTGCCTACGTGGGCGAAGGCACCACCGTGATGCATGAAGGTTTCGTCAATTTCAACGGCGGTACCGAAGGTCCGGGCATGATCGAAGGCCGTGTTTCGGCAGGCGTCTTCGTCGGCAAGGGCTCGGATCTGGGCGGCGGTTGCTCCACCATGGGCACTCTGTCCGGTGGCGGCAATATCGTCATCAAGGTTGGCGAAGGCTGCCTGATCGGTGCCAACGCCGGTATCGGCATTCCGTTGGGCGACCGCAATACCGTCGAAGCCGGTCTGTACATCACCGCTGGCACCAAGGTCGCTCTGCTCGATGAAAACAACGAGCTGGTCAAAGTCGTCAAGGCCCGCGATCTGGCAGGCCAGACTGACCTGCTGTTCCGTCGCAACTCGCAGACCGGCGCGGTGGAATGCAAGACCCACAAGTCGGCCATCGAGCTGAACGAAGCACTGCACGCTCATAACTGATGCCGTGTCCGGGTACAGGGTTTCACACCCTGTACCCGCTCCATCGAGCAGGATGAACAATGCCCCTCATTTCTCCATGGCGCGCTGACTTTCCTGCCATCGACGCCCTTCAGCGCCAGGGCCAGACCTATCTGGACAGCGCTGCAACCACGCAAAAACCCCAGGCATTGATCAATGCCCTGACCCATTACTACGCAAACGGTGCCGCCAATGTGCATCGTGCGCAGCATTTACCCGGTGCCCACGCCACTCAGGCGTTCGAGGACAGCCGCTACAAGGTCGCTCACTGGCTGAACGCCCATGAATCCGGCCAGATCATTTTCACCCATGGCGCGACCTCAGCCCTCAACCTGCTGGCCTACGGCCTGGAGCAGGAGTTTGTAGAAGGCGACGAGATTGTCATCAGCGCTCTGGAACACCACGCCAATCTGTTGCCCTGGCAGCAACTGGCCCAGCGCCGCAACCTGAAACTGGTGGTCCTGCCCCTCGACAGCCATGGCCTGATCGATCTGAATGCTGCCACCACGCTGATCGGCCCACGCACGCGCCTGCTGGCGGTGAGTCAGCTCTCCAACGTACTCGGTGCCTGGCAGCCCTTGCCGCGCCTGATGGAACTGGCCAGGGCGCAAGGCGCATTGACGGTGGTGGATGGTGCGCAGGGCGTGGTCCATGGTCGGCATGATGTACAGGAACTGGGTTGCGACTTCTATGTGTTTTCCAGCCACAAGCTCTACGGCCCGGACGGGCTCGGCGTGCTGTATGCAAGCAACACGGCACTGCCACGCCTGAAGCACTGGCAATACGGCGGTGAGATGGTGCTCGACGCCGATTATCAACAGGCCAGCTTCCGTCCAGCGCCCCTGGGTTTCGAGGCCGGTACGCCGCCGATTGCCAGCGTGATCGGTCTGGGCGCGGCGCTGGATTATCTGGACAGTCTGGATCAGCAGGCCGTGGCCGAGCATGAAGCCCGACTGCATCAGCGTCTTCTGGAAGGCTTGCAACAGCGCGAAGGTATTCGCGTGCTGGGTTCGCCGGAACTGGCGCTGGTCAGCTTCGTGGTCGATGGCGTGCATAACGCCGATCTGGCTCACCTGCTGACCGAACAGGGCATTGCCGTGCGCGCTGGCCATCATTGCGCGATGCCGCTGCTCAAGAGTCTCGGGCTGCCGGGCGCAATCCGTGTATCACTTGGCCTATACAACGATTCGGATGACTTGCTGCGCTTTTTCAGCGCTCTGGATCAGGCGCTGGAGTTGCTGCGATGACCCTGACCACAGGTGCGCAAACCGCGCTGGACACCTTCAGCCAGCTTCAAGGCTGGGAACAACGCGCTCGCCTGCTGATGCAATGGGGCGACCGGTTGCCCGCACTGAGCGACGACGAAAAGTCCGAAGAGCATCGGGTGCATGGCTGTGAAAGCAAGGTCTGGCTACTGGGCACTGTCAGCGAGGGGCGCTGGCAGTTTCGTGCCGCCAGCGATGCCCGGCTGATTCGTGGCCTGGTGGCACTGCTGCTGGAGCGGGTCAACGGCCTGTCGGAGCAGGAGCTGCTGGAAGTAGACCTGCCCGACTGGTTCAACCAATTGGGCCTGAGTCGCCAGCTGTCACCTTCGCGCAGCAACGGCCTCAACGCCGTGCTGCAAAAGATGCGGCAACTGGCTCACGCCTGAGGCGGCGGGACCGAAACCGGTTTTGCACGCTCGGACGGGCGTCGTGTTCCGGCCACCAGCTTGTCGATGGCCCGGGTGGCCGCGACCATGCCGAAGGTCGCCGTCACCATCATCACCGCGCCGAAACCTCCCGCGCAGTCGAGCTTCACGCCATCGCCCACAAAACGCTTCTGCAGGCAGATGCTGCCATCAGGCTTTGGATAGCGCAGTTGTTCACTGGAAAACACACAAGGCACGCTGTAGTGGCGATTCGGCGTGCGGGAAAAACCGTATTCGCGACGCAGGGTCGAGCGCACCTTGGAGGCCAGCGGATCGTTGAAAGTGCGGTTCAGGTCGCACACCTGAATCTGGGTCGGGTCGATCTGCCCGCCCGCGCCGCCCGTGGTCACGATCTGGATCTTGCGTCGCTTGCACCATGAAATCAGCGCAGCCTTGGCATTGACGCTGTCGATGCAGTCGATCACGAAGTCCAGGTCCGGGGTGATGTAATCCGCCATGGTGTCCCGGGTCACGAAGTCGCTGACAGCATGCACCGTACACGCAGGGTTGATGGCCTTTATGCGTTCGGCCATGACCTCGACCTTGGGCCGCCCTACCGTGCTGTCCAGCGCATGCAACTGGCGATTGCTGTTGCTGACGCAGACGTCATCCATATCGAACAGGGAAATTTCGCCCACACCGCAGCGCGCCATGGCCTCGGCCGCCCATGAACCCACGCCGCCGATACCGACCACGGCCACATGAGCTGCACGCAAGCGCTCCAGCCCCTCGATGCCGTACAAACGGGCGATGCCTGCGAACCGTGGATCTTCTGTGCTCATGTCAATTACCCCGAAAAACCGGCGCGCATTATAAGAGGTTTGGCAGAGGCGCGGCACCCTTCTCATCGCCCGGTTTGCCATCACTGCCTGCGGAGCACCGAGCGTGAAGATAAAAAATAACGCGCCAAATATGCAAAAAACATGGGTATGCACATCAAAAAATTCACCTCAACTAAATATATATACCTCCTCACCGAATTATTTTGTTTATAAACCAGGATCAGTACAGCAACACACTGCCCCCAAGAGTTCCATACCCTGACGCCTCGGACAACTTCACCTCTGTGCAATCAGAAAAACCAAAAACGGATGCATATTCATGAGCACCCTTAACACCCACTCGCCTGATTCACATCAGGAGCAAGTAGCCTTTCACGAAAAGCGCTGGCAAGCGTTAACCGTTATCTGTCTGGCAACCCTGATGATCGTGCTGGATACAACGATCGTTAACGTCGCACTCCCCTCCATCAAGCTGGACCTGGGCTTTGATGATGTCTCGCTGACATGGGTCATCAATGTCTATCTGCTGACCTTTGGCGGCTTCCTGCTACTGGGTGGTCGCCTTGGCGATCTGTATGGGCAGCGGGTGATTTTCGTCTGGGGGACCAGCCTGTTTACCCTGGCATCACTGGCCTGCGGTATCGCAACGACTCAAGAGACGCTTATCGCAGCCCGCGCACTTCAAGGCTTTGGCGGTGCACTGCTGACCTCGACGGCGCTGTCGCTCATCATTCGCCTGTTCACAGACCCGCACGAACGTGCAAAAGCCATTGGTGCCTACAGCTTCGTGTGTACCGGTGGCGGCAGCATCGGTGTACTACTCGGTGGCGTCCTGACCGACCTTTATGAGTGGTATGCGATTTTCCTGATCAATCTGCCGATAGGCGTTCTTGTTCTCGCACTGAGTCGACGCTTGCTTCCACCTGCCGGAATAACAGAAAAAGGCGCCCTGGACATAGCAGGTGCCATTACAATAATTGCAGCGTTGATATTGGCCGTTTATGCAATCATGAATGGCAATCATATTGGCTGGACTTCTAAAACAACAGTAAGCCAACTGACCTTGGCAAGCCTAATGTTCATTGTATTTATCGGGATAGAACTTTGTACGAAAGTTCCTCTGATTCCTGTACGTCTTTTCCGCTCAAGAAATCTGACAACGGCAAACTTCATCGGGATGCTTTGGGCAACTTCCATGTTTGCCTGGTTTTTTCTTTGTGCCCTGTACCTTCAACAAGTACTGGACTACTCACCTCTTGAAGTCGGTCTGGCGTTTCTTCCGGCCAATCTGGTGATGGCCCTGTGTTCTTTGCTCCTGTCTTCAAGGCTCATCATTCGCTACGGCGCCAAACTGCCGCTGGTTCTTGGGCTCGCGCTCGCCGCCGCAGGTCTTTTCCTGCTGGCCAGGGCACCCGTCGATGGCAATTTCCTGCTGGAGATCCTGCCGGGGATGCTGCTGATCGGCGTGGGTGCCGGCATGGGTTTCAACCCGATACTGGTGGCCGCCATGAGTGATGCAAAGACCGGCGAAGAAGGTATCGCTTCGGGCATCGTCAATACCTCTTTCATGATGGGAGGCGCGCTGGGTCTGGCGATTATCAGCAGCCTGGCTTCGCATTACAGCGAACGACTCACAGAAGCAGGCCACACCGCACTTGAAGCCTTGAGCGGTGGCTATGGCGCGGCGTTCCTGCTCGGTGGCCTGCTGGCGCTTGTGGCATCACTGACCGGGGCAATATTCATGCGCAAATGACAGCGTAATTGAAGGTCCGGGTATCGAACAGCGGTCATGAACGGCGTTTAACTTCGTTTTGCTTTAAGATATCCGCCTTTTCGCGCCCACAGCCTTGTTCCCGGAGTTCTGTTCATGACAGCCCCAGCCGACCTTTCGCCCACGCTTCAACTCGCCTGCGACCTGATTCGCCGTCCTTCGGTCACTCCGGTCGATGCCGATTGCCAGACCGTGATGATGCAACGCCTGGGCGATGCGGGCTTCAAGCTGGAGCCGATGCGCATCGAAGATGTCGACAACTTCTGGGCCACCCATGGCACCAGCGAAGGTCCGGTGCTGTGCTTCGCCGGTCACACCGATGTGGTTCCCACCGGCCCGGTCCAAGCCTGGCAGACTGATCCGTTCGATGCACTGATCGATGAGCACGGCATGCTCTGCGGTCGTGGCGCAGCGGACATGAAAGGCAGTCTGGCGGCGATGGTGGTGGCGTGCGAGCGTTTCGTCAGCGATTACCCCGACCACCAGGGTTCGGTGGCATTCCTGATCACCAGCGACGAAGAAGGCCCGGCACACCATGGCACCAAAGCAGTGGTTGAACGTCTGGCGGCACGCAAGGAGCGTCTGGACTGGTGCATCGTCGGCGAACCGTCGAGCACCACGCTGGTGGGCGATGTGGTAAAGAACGGACGTCGCGGCTCCCTGGGCGCCAAGCTCACCGTGCGCGGCATTCAGGGCCATGTGGCCTACCCGCATCTGGCGAAGAACCCGATTCATCTGGCCGCTCCGGCGCTGGCCGAACTGGCCGCCGAGCACTGGGACGATGGCAATGCCTTTTTCCCGCCGACCAGCTTCCAGATATCCAACCTCAATTCGGGCACTGGCGCGACCAACGTGATCCCCGGTGATCTGGTGGCGGTATTCAACTTCCGCTTCTCGACCGAATCCACCGTCGAAGGTCTGCAACAGCGTGTCGCCACCATCCTCGACAAACACGGTCTGGACTGGCACGTAGACTGGGCGCTGTCGGGCCTGCCTTTCCTCACCGAGCCCGGCGCATTGCTGGACGCGGTTTCGGCCAGCATCAAGCAGGTCACCGGTCGCGAAACCAAGGCGTCCACCAGCGGCGGCACGTCGGATGGCCGCTTTATCGCGACCCTGGGGACTCAGGTGGTTGAACTGGGGCCGGTCAACGCGACCATCCACCAGGTCAACGAACGCATCCTGGCCAGCGATCTCGATGTCCTGACCGAGATCTACTACCAGACCATGGTCAAGTTGCTCGCCTGATGCTGACCTGCCCAATCTGTTCAGCGCCTCTGGGCGCCGCCGACAATGGCGTGGTCTGCCCAGCCAATCATCGCTTCGACCGTGCACGTCAGGGCTATCTGAACCTGTTGCCGGTGCAGCACAAGAACAGCCGTGATCCTGGCGACAATCAGGCCATGGTCGAGGCCCGACGCGACTTCCTGAATTCAGGGCATTACGCGCCGGTGGCTCAGCGTCTGGCCGAACTGGCTGCAGAACGTGCCCCGGCTCGCTGGCTGGATATCGGCTGTGGCGAGGGTTACTACACAGCGCAGATCGCCGAGGCCCTGCCTGATGCCGATGGCTATGCGCTGGATATTTCCCGCGAAGCGGTCAAGCGCGCCTGCCGCCGTAACCCGAAGCTGACCTGGATGGTCGCCAGCATGGCCCGTGTGCCAATGCCAGATGCCAGCTGCCAGTTTCTGGCCAGCGTTTTCAGCCCTCTGGACTGGAAAGAAGCCAAGCGTTTGCTGACTCCCGGCGGCGGACTGATGCGCGTCGGCCCCACCAACGAACACCTGATGGAGCTGCGCCAGCGGCTCTACGATGAAGTGCGCGATTACGCTGACGACAAGCACCTGGCTCTGGTGCCGGAAGGCATGCAGTTACAACACAGCGAAACCCTGCGCTACACCCTGAAGCTGATCGACGGGCAGTCCCGCGCCGACCTGCTGGCCATGACGCCCCATGGATGGCGTGCCAGCGCCGAGCGCCGCACGGCTGTCATCGAGCATCCCGGACCGTTCAAGGTCACCGTTTCCATGCGCTACGATTATTTCGTGCTGCTGTAGCATTCAAGTGAGGCCCCCATGCGCCAACCCGATATCGAGATTTACCTCAAAGACGAAGACGTCGATCACAAGGCCATTGCCCAATGGCTCGGCGCCGCGCTCGGCCCTTGCAGCGACTGGACCCAGAAAGGCCAGACCTGGAAGTGCAAGGCCGGCAATGTTCCTGTGACCTGGTTGCCAAAAGCAGTCGGCAAATGGAACAGCCTGTACCTGGAAAGCGACCAAACCCCGTGGGAAGACGACATCGCCTGCGCCCGCGCTGCCTTCGCCGCCCTCAATGTCGAAGTACGCTGCGCGCCGGGGACCTGGGTCGAAGAAGAAAGCGATGATGCTGCCGATCGCTGGATTCGCATCAGCGCCGATGGGGAAGAAGAGATTACCTGGCGCACTTCGTAACCCTTTCGCGAATGAATTCGCTCCCACCCCGGCCGGAACGAATTCATTCGCCGAAGGTTCCAG
>NZ_JAIGPJ010000013.1:0-26032 GCF_019719005.1 Pseudomonas cichorii | reverse complement strand
CCCCCCGCCAGGAGCCATCTCGCCCGACTAACCTTCCAGGCAACACATGTCCAACACCTGAACATGCTGTAACAGCAAAGGCGCTCCCACTCGCTTGCCACCGCCACTGGCCACTTTGCCGATACCGGACAGATACGGCACACTGATGCCCATCGGGCGCTCGCCCCTACATCCCACTCAGCAGAAGCCGTATGACCCGTTCCCCGTTCCGTCGTCTTGTATTCGGTACTCTGCGCCGGTTGCTGTACCTCTGGGTTCGCTCGGAAACCATCAACCAGTCGTCTTTCACGCTCAATCTGGACCGCAGTCGTCCGGTTTTCTATGTGCTGCAATCGCCATCCCTGAGCGATCTGGCAGTCATCGATACCGAGTGCCGCAAGGCCGGCCTGCCGCGACCGATCCTGCCGGTGTCGGTGGGTAACCTGATGGAGCCTGCCGCGTTCTTTTACCTGACCCCCGAGCCTGACTGGCTGGGCCGTCACGACAAACGCGGTGCGCCGCCGACGCTTGAGCGGCTGCTTGAGACGGTCAGCCAGAACCCGACTGAAGATGCGCAAGTCATTCCGGTCAGCGTGTTCTGGGGACAGTCGCCGGACCGCGAATCCAGCGCCTGGAAACTGCTGTTCGCCGACAGCTGGGCGGTCACCGGGCGCCTGCGTCGTCTGGTCACCATTCTGATTCTGGGCCGCAAGACCCGCGTGCAGTTCTCGAACCCTATCCATCTGCGCGATCTGGTCAACGAAAACAAAAGCCCGGAACTGACGCTGCGCATGAGCCAGCGCCTGTTGCGGGTGCGCTTTCGCAACCTGAAAACAGCGGTCATCGGTCCCGACGTTTCCCACCGTCGCAATCTGGTCAAAGGCCTGCTGGACGAGCCCATGGTCCAGCAGGCGATTGTCGAAGAAGCCGAGCGCGAGAAAATCACTCACGAGAAGGCCCGGGAACAGGCACTGCGCTACGGCAACGAAATTACGTCGGACTACACCTATTCGGCCATCCGTTTTCTGGAAGTGGTGCTGAGCTGGTTCTGGAACAAGATCTACGACGGGATCAAGGTCAGCCACATAGAAGGTGTACAGGACGTCGCGCCCGGCCATGAAGTGATTTATGTGCCCTGCCATCGCAGCCACATCGATTACCTGCTGCTGTCCTATCTGCTGTTTCGCAACGGCCTGACGCCACCGCACATTGCAGCAGGCATCAACCTGAACATGCCAGTGATCGGTGGCCTGCTGCGTCGGGGCGGCGCGTTTTTCATGCGTCGGACCTTCAAGGGCAATCCGCTGTACACCGCCGTGTTCAACGAATACCTGCACACCCTGTTCACCAAGGGCTTTCCGGTCGAATACTTCGTCGAAGGTGGTCGTTCGCGTACTGGCCGCATGCTGCAACCCAAGACCGGCATGCTCGCCATTACCCTGCGCAGCTTCCTGCGCAATTCGCGTATGCCCATCGTGTTCGTGCCGGTGTATATCGGCTATGAGCGGGTACTCGAAGGCCGTACTTACCTGGGCGAACTGCGCGGGGCCAGCAAGAAGAAAGAATCGATCTTCGATATCTTCAAGGTTATCGGCGCCCTCAAGCAGCGCTTCGGGCAGGTGTCGGTGAACTTTGGCGAGCCGATCAAGCTGGCGCAGTTTCTCGACAGCGAACAGCCCAACTGGCGCGAACAGGAACTGGGGCCGCAATTCCGTCCGACGTGGCTCAATGAGACCACCAACCGCCTGGGCGAACGCGTAGCCCGGCATCTGAACGAAGCCGCAGCCGTCAACCCGATGAATCTGGTGGCCGTAGCGCTGCTTTCCACCCAACGGCTGGCGCTGGACGATCAGGCCATGGAGCGGGTGCTGGATCTGTATCTGGCACTGCTGCGCAAAGTGCCCTATTCACCACACACGACATTGCCCGAAGGCAATGGCCGGGCACTGATCGAGCATGTCAAAGGCATGGATCTGCTGGCCGAGCAAAAGGATGCATTGGGCAAGATTCTGTATCTGAACGAACAGAATGCAGTCCTGATGACCTACTACCGCAACAACGTGCTGCATATCTTCGCGATGCCGTCGCTGCTGGCAAGCTTCTTCCAGAGCTCGTCGCGCATGAACCGCGATCAGATCCTGCGCTACACCCGTGCGTTGTATCCGTACCTGCAATCGGAGCTGTTCATTCGCTGGCCCCTGGAAGAGCTGGATGAGGTCGTCGACCAATGGCTGGCCGCACTTGTCGAGCAAGGCCTGCTGCGCTTCAAGAACGATGCCTATGTCCGTCCGGAACCGAGTTCCAGGGAGTATGTGCAACTGACGCTGTTGTCCAAGGCCATCGCCCAGACCTTGCAGCGTTTCTACATGGCCATCTCGTTGCTGCTCAACAGCGGCCAGAACACGCTGAGCGCAGAAGAGCTGGAAGACCTGTGTACGGTCATGGCCCAGCGGCTGTCGATCCTGCATGGCCTCAATGCCCCGGAGTTCTTCGACAAGAGCCTGTTCCGGCATTTCATCCAGACCTTGCTCGACCTCGGCGTGCTGCGCAAGGACGGCGCTGGCAAGCTGAGCCATCACCCGTTGCTCGGGGAACTGGCGGAAGGCGCAGCCAAGCGTGTGCTGCCGGGCGATATCCGCCTGTCGATCCGGCAGGTGACGCTGCATAACGAGATCGAAGAAACGCCTGCCGCAGATTGAGCCACGCTTTTCAGGTTCCCTGATAACCTCAATGCAGGGTCGCGCTGATGCTCATGTCAGCGCGACTTTCAAGACTCCACAAAATAAGGATGCTGCCATGCTTCGCCCATCGTTTACCTTTGCCGGCCTGTGCGCAGGCCTGCTGCTGTCGGCCAACGTGTTTGCCCTGTCTCTGGGTGACCTGTCGCAATCGGACGCCACTGGCGGGCTCAAGGATGCACTGACCCAGGGCGCTCAGGTAGCGGTCAAGCAACTGGGCGTGCCCGGAGGTTTCAGCAATAACCAGGAAGTGCGTATCGAATTGCCGGGGAATCTGGGCAAGGTCGCGAAAAAGATGAAGCAGTTCGGCATGGGCGCTCAGGTCGATCAACTGGAAGCAAGCATGAACCAGGCCGCCGAGGCTGCCGTTCCACAGGCTCAGGCCTTGCTGGTGGATGCGGTCAGGAAAATGAGCGTGGCCGATGCCAAGTCGATCCTCAGTGGCGGCAAGGACTCCGCCACTCAGTACCTGAACAGCAGCAGCCGTGAGCAGATCCGCGCCAAATTCCTGCCCATCGTCAAGCAGGCCACCGACAAGGTAGGCCTGGCCCAGAAATACAACGCCTTTGCCGGTCAGGCTGCAACCCTGGGCGTTCTGGACGCGAAAAGCTCAAACATTGAAGGCTATGTGACCGAACAGGCGCTTAATGGCCTGTTCGAGATGATCGCCAAACAGGAAGAAAGCATCCGCGCCAACCCGGCCGCTGCAGCGACCGGATTGGCGAAGAAGGTTTTCGGGGCACTCTAAACCCCGTAGGAGCGGATTTATCCGCGAATGGTTTTTCGCGAATAAATTCGCTCCTACGGCCGTTTTACTCTGAACCATGCGGCATAAAGCGCTGGCAGGAACAGCAAGGTCAGCGCCGTGGCGACAATCAGTCCGCCCATGATCGCCACTGCCATCGGGCCGAAGAACAGGCTGCGCGACAGCGGAATCATGGCCAGCACGGCGGCCAGCGCGGTCAGCACGATCGGCCGGAAACGGCGCACCGTGGCTTCGATGATGGCGTGCCATTGATCCTGCCCGCTGGCGATATCCTGCTCGATCTGGTCCACCAGAATCACCGAGTTGCGCATGATCATACCGGAAAGGGCGATGGTCCCCAGCATGGCAACGAAGCCGAACGGCTGATTGAAGATCAGCAGGAACAGCGTCACACCGATCAAGCCCAGCGGCGCAGTCACGAACACCATGAACATGCGTGAAAAGCTGCGCAACTGGATCATCAGCAAGGTCAGTACGACCACGATGAACAGCGGCACACCGGCATTCACCGAGTTCTGCCCGCGAGCCGAATCCTCCACGGTGCCGCCCACTTCCAGCAGATAGCCATCCGGCAGTTCAGCACGTACCGGCTCAAGGGTCGGCAGGATCTGCCGGACCAGTGTCGCCGGCTGTTCCTTGCCATAGATATCGGCACGCACCGTCACGCTGGGCAGGCGATTGCGGTGCCAGATGACACCCTCTTCAAAACCATACTCCAGGGTCGCAACCTGCGACAGCGCAATGCTGGCTCCGCTTTGCGTGGGCACCGCCAGACTCGACAGATTACCCAATTGCTCGCGCTCGTTGCGGGTGCCGCGCAGCAGGATTTCGATCAGTTCGTCGTCCTCACGGAACTGGCTCACGCTGGAACCGGTAAGGGAGTTTCGCAGGAAGGCCGAAAGATCCGCCGTGGTGACGCCCAGCGCCCTCGCCCGGTCCTGATCAATATTCAAATGCACGACCTTGCTGGGCTCTTCCCAGTCCAGATGGACATTGGAGACGTGCGGGTTCTCCCTCACTTTCTCCCGGACCTGACGAGCCAGCTCCCGAACCACTTCGATATGCTCGCCCGTCACCCGGAACTGCACCGGATACCCCACAGGCGGGCCGTTTTCCAGGCGTGTCACCCGTGAGCGCAAAGTAGGGAATTGCTCGTTGAGACTGGTGATCAGCCAGCTGCGCAGGGCTTCTCGATCTTCGATGGTCTTGGTCAGTACCACAATCTGGGCAAAGCTTGGCGCGGGCAGTTGCTGATCCAGCGGCAGATAGAAACGCGGCGAACCGGTGCCCACATACGCCACGTAGTTATCGATACCCGGATGATCCTTGAGCATCTGCTCCAGCCGGGTGACCTGCTCGGTGGTGTTTTGCAGGGACGCGCCTTCCGCCAGTTTTAGATCGATCATCAGTTCCAGTCGTCCCGATGCCGGGAAGAACTGCTGCGGAACGAAACGGAACATCACCACCGACAACACAAAAAGCGCGACGGTGGCGACAATCACGGTCTTGCGCCGCTCTACGCACCAGCCCACCAGCGCACGCACACGCTTGTACATGGGCGTCGCGTAAGGATCGGGAGCGTCAGAGCCATGCTTGGCCGCATGAATCTTCGCCAGATCCGGCAACAGGCGGTCGCCCAGATAAGGCACAAACATCACCGCCACAATCCAGGAAGCGATCAGCGCAATGGTCACGACCTGAAAGATCGAGCGGGTGTATTCGCCGGTACTCGACAGCGCAGTGGCAATCGGCAGGAAGCCGGCTGCGGTAATCAAGGTGCCGGTCAGCATCGGGAAGGCCGTGCTGGTCCAGGCGAAACTGGCCGCCTTGAGCCGGTCATAGCCCTGCTCCATCTTGATGGCCATCATTTCAACGGCAATGATCGCGTCATCCACCAGCAAGCCCAGAGCCAGCACCAGTGCGCCGAGGGAAATCTTGTGCAGGCCGATCCCCAGGTAATACATGGTGGCGAAGGTCATGGCCAAGACCAGCGGAATCGCCAGGGCAACCACCATCCCGGTACGCACGCCCAGCGAGAAGAAACTCACCAGCAAGACGATGACCAGCGCCTCGGCCAGTACCTGAACGAACTCGCCCACACCGGTTTTTACCGCTGCCGGCTGATCGGACACCTTGCGCAACTGCATGCCTGCCGGCAGATTCTTTTGCAGCCTGGCGAACTCGCCTTCCAGCGCACGGCCCAGCACCAGAATATCGCCGCCATCCTTCATGGCCACCGCCAGACCGATGGCATCCTCATCCATGAAGCGCATGCGCGGTGCCGGTGGATCGTTGAAACCGCGATGCACGTCGGCCAGATCGCTGATGCGCAAGGTGCGATCACCGACCCGGATCGGGAAGTTGCGAATTTCGTCCACCGACTGAAAACGCCCGCTGACCCGCAACTGGATACGCTCGGCCGGGGTTTCAAAGAAACTGGCAGACGACACCGCGTTCTGTGCCTCAAGGGCCTGCTGAACGGCCTCCATGGGCAAGCCGAGGGTGGCCAGCTTGACGTTCGACAGTTCGATCCAGATCTTCTCGTCCTGCAGGCCGATCAGCTCGACCTTGCCGACATCCTTGACCCGCTGCAAACGTATCTGGATGCGCTCGGCATAGTCCTTGAGCACGGCGTAATCGAACCCTTCGCCGCTCAGTGCATAGATATTGCCGAACGTGGTGCCGAACTCATCGTTGAAAAACGGCCCCTGCACGCCTTGTGGCAAGGTCTGGCGGATATCGCCGATCTTCTTGCGCAACTGATACCAGAGCTCGGGCACCGCCGCCGAAAAAATCGAGTCGCGGGCAATGAACGTCACGGTCGATTCACCGGGACGCGAGAACGAGGAAATCCGCTCGTACTCGCCGGTTTCCATCAGTTTCTTTTCGATTTTATCAGTCACCTGCCGCGCCACTTCCTCGGCACTGGCGCCCGGCCACAAGGTACGGATGACCATGGCCTTGAAGGTGAAAGGAGGATCTTCGCTTTGCCCAAGCTTGGTGTAGGAAAGCGCTCCAACCACTGCCAGCACGATCATCAGGTACAGGACGACCTGGCGATGACGCAGCGCCCATTCGGAAAGATTGAAATGCATCTGCGTCTACTCCCCGGCCGCCATTTTTACCGCACGATTGCTGCGGTCCACGGGGCGGATCCGTTCGCCTTCGCGCAACACATGCACGCCAGCGGCGACGATCCAGTCGGTTTCTTTCAGGCCTTCGAGTACCGGCACCGATTCCTGCCCGTAGGCCCCAAGCTGCACAGGAGCACGCTTGAGAATGCCATCAGGGCTGACCCGCCAGACGTAGCTGGCGCCATTTTCCGAGCTGACCGCCGAGAGTGGGACGGACAGCGGAACCGCATGCTCTGCCGCGATAAACACCCGGGCGCTCTGCCCCAGCTCGACCGGAACCTGCCCGGTGGCAAAGGCAATGCGCGCAGCGAAGGTACGAGAACGCGGATCGGCAGCCGGTGACAGCTCACGGATACGACCGGCAAAACGCTGATCGCGCACGGTCCACAGTTCGACGGACACCGGCTGGCCCACCTTGAAGCGGGCAAAACTCTGTTCCGGCAGGCTGATCAACACTTCACGCTCACCATCTGCCGCCAGGGTAAAAACCGTCTGGCCAGCCGCAACCACCTGCCCGACTTCCACCGAACGCCCGGCGATGACGCCATCCTGGGAAGCACGCAAAACGGTGTAGCGGGTCTGGTTGTCGGCGACGGTCAGCTCGGCCTTGATCTGCTTGAGCCGGGCTTCGCCGGAGCGATAGAGGTTTTCCGCGTTGTCATATTGCGAGCGGCTGACCATCTGGCGATCCAGCAGGGTCTTGTAGCGATCACGCTCGGAACGTACCAGATTCAGATTGGCTTCTGCGGCCGCGACCTGGGCGCGGGTCGCTTCAAGTTGCAGGCGCACATCCTCGGCATCCAGCTCGGCCAGCGGCTGATCGACCTTCACCCGTTGCCCCACTTCCACCAGACGCTTGCTGACCTTGCCGCCGATGCGGAATGCCAGCTCAGGTTCGAAACGAGCCCGCACTTCGCCGGGATAACTGTCCACCGATTGAGAGGAAAGCAGTGGCTGGGCCACCATGGCCGGACGCACCACCACAGGCGCAGCCACTTCCTGACTGCA
Organism: Pseudomonas cichorii; assembly: GCF_019719005.1. GTDB lineage: Bacteria > Pseudomonadota > Gammaproteobacteria > Pseudomonadales > Pseudomonadaceae > Aquipseudomonas > Aquipseudomonas cichorii_E. Next base: position 18,407 of record NZ_JAIGPJ010000013.1, on the reverse strand, counting down.
AGCTGTGAGCAATGACAGCAGACAAACCGGCACGACGAGAGACAAAGCATCGCGGAACATGATGTGGACCTTTGCACGAATAGGGCTTGGAATAATTGTACTGGCGAGTATATTAAAATTTTTCAAACTCTCCAGTTCATTATTTCAACATATGCCAAACACTTCGTTGACCTCAGGTCCGGGTCGCCCCAAGGACCCGGAAAAGCGCAAAGCCATTCTCGAAGCCGCGAAAGACCTTTTCGTGCGTCACGGTTATGGCAACACCAGCATGGACAGCATCGCCGCCGAAGCAGGCGTCTCAAAACTCACGGTCTACAGCCATTTCACCGACAAGGAAACGCTGTTCTCTGCCGCGGTCGTCGCCCGCTGCGAAGAGCAGATGCCTGCCCTGTTCGTGCATTTGAGCAGTGATCTGCCGGTGGAAACGGTGCTGTTGAACGTCGCTCGGGCCTTTCAGACACTGATCAACAGCCCCGAATCTCTGGAGCTGAATCGACTGATGGTCAACCTGGGCATCCAGGACCCGAAGCTGTCGAGGATTTTTTTCGAGGCAGGCCCGCAACGCATTCTCAACGAAATGGAACGCCTGCTGATCCAGATCGACAAATCAGGCGAGCTGCGCATCGAATCCCCGAAAACCGCCGCCGAGCACTTTCTGAATCTGGTCAAAGGACTCTGCCATTTCCGTCTTCTGGTGGGCTGCGGAGAACTGCCCGCCACAGAAGAGGCCGAGCAACATGTCCGGGAAGTGGTGGAGATGTTCATGCGCGCTTACAGGGTTCAATGACACGTTCGCAAATGAATTGGCTCCTACGCACACGGGAATTCATTGGCGAAACGGCATTGAAAATCAGCTCTTGAGCGCCTTCTTCGGGTAGATGTCATAACGGCTGGACTTACCATCCAGCGCATAACCCGGTTTCGGGCCTTCGATGCAGGGAGCCTTGCGCGGGCGTTTGACGACAACTCGATGGGTCGCCAGGGCAAGGGCAGCTTCCAGCAGGGCTGGCGCGTCCATGTCATCGCCCACCAACGGACGGAACAGGCGCATTTCCTTTTTCACCAGCGCGGTCTTTTCGCGATGGGGGAACATCGGATCGAGGTAGATCACCTGCGGCGGCTCGCCTTCCCAGGCACGGATCAGCTCGATGGAGTTGCCGGTCAGCAGACGCATCTGCGCGATAATGCCACCCACATCGGCATCATGACGACCGCGCAGCAAACCATCTTCCAGCAGGGCAGCAATGATCGGCTGACGTTCGATCAGGCTCATTTCGCAACCAAGACTAGCCAATACGAACGCATCCTTGCCCAAGCCTGCCGTGGCATCCAGCACCCTTGGCCGTACACCCGGCTGAATACCGACGGCCTTGGCGATCATCTGCCCGCTACCGCCGCCGAACAGACGACGATGCGCCACAGCGCCTTCGACAAAATCCACTCGCACCGGGCCTGGAACATCATCGCCCAGTTGCTGCAATTGCAGGCCATCGTCGGTCACTTGCAGGGCAAAGTCGGCCTGCTCATCCTGCAAAGGCAGGTTCAGACGCTGCGCCCACTGCGATGCCTGATCCTGTCCGCTCACCGCCAGGGCTTCGACCCGTATACGACTGCCCGCTTGCTGCTCACTCATTCGCTGCACACACTCAAAAAATGTTAATGATCGGCAAAATCGGCCGATAACCAAGTATCGGGCATTTTGCCAGACCCAAGGCCAGAACTGATCGCCATGTCAGAGATTGTTCAATCATCCATCGGCTACTTGTCGCACGCAGGCGACTACAGCCTCAGCAACAGCCGCACCCTGACCGGTGTGACGCAACTGTGGTCGGATGCATTTGCACGCGCGATGGCAGAACAGATCGGTGATGGCAGCAAGCCTGAGCAAGCGCCGATCAAGATCGAAGTCGATGTTGAAACCGGCGAACCGGTCACTGGCGCACGCACCCTGAGCAAGATCGTCGAGCAGCGCGCCTGCCCGGTCACCGACACCCAGGTCAAACCACCAGAGCCGCTGTTCCTGCCGATTGCCGAATTTGAACTCGACCTTCTGCCACCGGCTGCCGAGCCGTTCAGCATCAGCGAAATCATCGAGCAGCAACGCCATCTGGAATTCGACAGCAACTGGGTTCGCCCGACCGTGGTCAACCCTTACAACTACAACGGCAACCCAGGGCCAGGTCCGCAACCGCGTCCTCTGCACCTGCCGATTGCCGAGCTCGAGTGGGAGCTGGCCGACAAGCCTGCCCTGCCACTGGACGAAGAAACCATCCAGGCTCAACAACGCCAGTTCGACTATGAAAATGGCTGGGCTCGTCCGCTGATCCTGCAAAACCTGCGTATGGCTGCCTAACGGCATACCTGCCACAGCCCCACATCCACATGAAAATGATCACGATGCGCCGCGTTGTACTCCGGCCCCAGCACCGTGCTGAAATTCTTGCACGCGCCGTCACGCACAAGCCTTAGAAAACGCCCCTTTTCGCCTTCGTCATTCCAGTCCTTGAGCAGGTTGATTCTCTGCCCGTCAGCCAGACGAAAACCGGCGATATCCAGGGCATTGGCGGTGGCGTGCTGGCTGAGGCGGCTATTGGCGCGGTTATAGATGTTCCGGCAGGCAAAGCTGCCCAGATGATCGATCCGTGCGACGCGCTGGCCAAAAACCGTCTGGGCCGCGGGCTGCAAGGTGTGGATGTCGAACAGGGCATAGGCCACGGCCAGCGGGCAACTGGCCAGAAAGCTGCTGCTCAGTGCGACATCGCCGCCCTGAATACGCAAGGTGTTCTGCAAGGGGCATCTGGCAGATGGATCGCTGTCGGCCTGACGACTGTAACGCAGGCTCGATGAGCCCAGCGCCAGATCGCACAGCGCCGGGTCATCCTGCAAACGCGCCAGTTTGAAGGGCGTCAGCAGGTTGGGTTCCAGTCGCACATCCAAAGGCGCCCATGGGTTCCACTGCGGCGGAACATCGACCCAGCCTCGCCAGACCGCCATCACGGCTGCCGCACACAGCAACAGGACCAGCAGAAAAATCCGCATCCTCAGCTTTTGAACAGAGCATTGAGCCGATCGAACGGCAATGCCTGCTCGGCGTAGCTGAAGGAGCCTTGAGTGCGGACCTCTTCGGCCGCCCGATAAAGCGCGCCCCAGGCCGCTCGCGCCATGGAAGAACCCACGCTGATGCGCTTGACGCCACACTCGGTCAGATCCGCCACCGATAAGGTTACGCCGCCAAGCCCCATCAGCACGTTCACGGGCCTGGGCGCTACGGCACGAACCACCGCGATGACTTCCTCACGGGTCCGCAGCCCCGGCGCATACAGCACGTCAGCACCGGCTTCGGCATAGGCTTCGAGGCGGCGCAGGGTGTCGGCAAAATCCAGTCGGCCATGCAACAGGTTCTCGGCACGAGCTGTCAGCAGGAAGGGAAATGGCAGACTGCGCGCAGCCGAAACCGCCGCCCTGACGCGCTCGACAGACAGCTCGAAATCGTAGATGGGCCTTGTCGCGTCACCACTGGCATCTTCGATGGAGCCACCGACAATTCCGGTGGCTGCGGCCTTCAACAAGGTTTCGGCGCACCCTTCAGGGCTGTCGGCGAAGCAGTTCTCCAGATCGGCCGCTACGGGCAGGTCCGTTGCGGCGACGATGGCAGCGACATTTTCCAGGGTTTCATCGCGACTGATTGCACCTTCGGCATCGGCCCGCCCAAGGCTGAAGGCAAAACCGGCACTGGTGGTCGCCAAAGCCTCGAAGCCCAGCGAGGCCAGCAACTTTGCCGAGCCCGCATCCCACGGATTGGGAATCACAAAGGCGCTGTCGCGCTCATGCAAGGCCTTGAAGGTATGTGCCCGGTGCAGTTCTCGAGAGTCCATGAGCTTTTCCAGGTCATCGTGAAGTGGGGGCCTATTGAACCCACAACTATCGACCTCAGAGCAAGCCCAGTTGCTCCACTTGCGGACCACGATCCAGCTCGGGCAATGGCGGCAGCCCCGGCAGGCGCTCCATCAGGAAGCGATGAAAACGCTGGGCCAGGTCAGGCGCCTTCAGGTTGTCCGGGGTGTGCAGGAACACGTAAGGCGTGCGTCCTTCCTCGATCCACACGGCGACCTTTTCGATCCATTGCGTCAGGAACGGGTCGTTGTCCTCCAGCACAGGGCGACCAATGAAGCGAACCTGTGGCGATTGGGTCAAGGCAGCCGGACGTGGCGGCACTCGGGGTTTCTTCGATTGGGCATGGAGCACGGCCGGATCCGTGGAGACACAACTGAACAGCGCCCGGGAATCCAGACAAATACGCTCCACGCCACGGTCCAGCAACAGGCGGTTGAGCATGCGCTCCTCGTCGCCCTTCTCGAAAAAGGCCATGTGCCGCACCTCAACCGCCAGAGGCACCTTGAGCTCATCGAGAAAACCCGCCAGCTCCGCCAGGCGCTGAGGCGAGAAACTGGCCGGCAGTTGCAGCCAGAACGGTGAAACACGCTCGCCAAGAGGGGCCAGCAGCTTCACAAAGGCTTCAGCGGCATCCAGTTGCAGGCGAAGGTCGCCGTCATGGCTGATGTCCCGGGGAAACTTGGCCGTGAAACGAAAATCCTGTGGCAGGACTTTAGCCCAGCGCTGGACAGTGGCGGCTGCGGGACGAGCGTAGAACGTGGTATTGCCTTCGACAACATTGAAGACTTGGGAATAGAGGCGCAGGAAGTCGGTGGGACGGGCATCTTCGGGGTAGAACGACTCACGCCATGCGCTTTCGCTCCATGACGGACATCCCAGATAGTAAGGCAGGCTGGGCACGGTCAGACGTGGAGATCGAGCCCCGACACTTCCAGATCCCAATCCACAAAACTGGCAGTGGTCAGATAGCTGGCCAAAGCGTTGGCGACACGGGTGCTCATGGAGCGAGGGAAGATGATGTCCTGCGGGCGAGCAGGCACGTTGGCGGTGGAGCCAATCTGAGCGTCACCCGAAGACTCACGGCGCGAGGCCTGAGCAGGCCGCGCAGGCAATTCGACTTCTACATCGCCATCGATTTCTTCAAAGGTGCCTTCAACGGTCGAAGGAACCTTCTTCGGCTTTCGCTTGATAGGGTATGAACGTGATGAGGGTCCGTCTATGCGCATCGATATCTACTCGGCGTCTTGTAGTGGCAATTTAACGTCACAGGCCGGAACTTGGCAAATACGTGAACGATAACTAGACCACACATATTGCAGATTGTTTGCGCCGCCGGGCATAACGAACGGATTAGTCGACAAGTGGTAGATGGCTAATTGACATTTCCGTGGAAGCGAATTTATTCGCAAACCATTCCAGGCGATGTATTTTCATTGGCCTCTTCGCGACTGAAGTCACTTCTACTTTGGCATCTTGGGCGTCGCCACCTTGTCGCGCAGATAGACCGGCTGGGCATCGTCTGCCGGAATCGACTCGCCACGGTTCCAGGCAAACGTCGCCAGGGTCAGCAGATCCTGGGCATGGGGCAACATGCTCGCGTCCTGACCGACCAGCGAAACCGGAATACGCTCGGCATAACCCCAGCCGGTACCGGCACCGAACCATTGACCGTCGGCATCGACAGGCAAGGCAACCTGTTCGGGCGGCAAGACCGCTTCGTTGCCGACCAGACGCATCTCACCGGCAGTTTCGCGATAGCAACCCCAATAGACTTCATCCATCCGCGCATCAATGGCCGAAGCGACCTGCTGGGCGCCGTACTCGCGGCAGGCACGCTGCGCCAGCACCGCCAGGTTCGAGACGGGCAGCACCGGACGCTCCAGCGCGAAAGCCAGCCCCTGAACCACGCCGATGGCGATACGCACGCCCGTGAAGGCGCCCGGACCACGTCCGAAAGCAATGGCATCCAGCGCCGACATGGCAATGCCCGCCTCGGCCAGCAGATCCTTGATCATGGGCAGCAGGCGCTGGGCATGCAGACGCGGGATCACCTCATAGTGGCTCAGTACCTTGCCGTCATGCAGCAAAGCGACCGAGCAGGCTTCAGTGGCGGTGTCCAGGGCCAGCAAGGTGGTCATCGGTGTATCCGTCTTCGTTGGAAAAAGTGACGCAGTATAAATGACAAATGGCCCGCAAGCGGGCCATTGTTGAATTCAGAGCTTTCGGGCTCAGGTCAATGCAGCAAGCACCTTGGTGGTGATCGCATCCACGGAACCGACACCTTCGATATGGCTGCACTTGGGCTTGCCATTCTTCTTGCTCAGTTCGCTGTAGAACGCAACCAGCGGCTTGGTCTGTGCGTGATAGACCGACAAGCGATGGCGAACGGTTTCTTCGACATCGTCCTTGCGCTGAACCAGAGGCTCGCCAGTGACGTCGTCAACACCTTCAACCTTCGGCGGATTGTGCTGCACATGGTAGATACGGCCGGAACCTTCATGGACGCGACGGCCGGATATGCGCTGGACAATCTCCTCGTCATCAACGGCGATTTCCAGCACATGGTCGATGTCCAGACCCGCCTTCAACAGGGCTTCAGCCTGAGGAATGGTGCGCGGAAAACCATCGAACAGTACGCCGTTCTTGCAGTCAGGCTGTTCCAGACGATCCTTGATCAGGCCGATGATCAGGTCATCGGAAACCAGGCCACCCGAATCCATGACACTTTTGGCCTTCAGGCCCAGTTCAGTGCCGGCCTTGACCGCTGCGCGCAGCATGTCGCCAGTCGAAACCTGCGGGATGCCGAATTTTTCAGTGATGAATTTTGCCTGAGTACCTTTACCGGCTCCAGGAGCTCCCAGCAGAATCACGCGCATCGTCATGCTCCTCAAATTTTTATAGTCAATCGTCGGATTCGCCTCTTGGGCCAATCTGAAAAATAAACGTCGGCCAAAGGCCAAAAGGCTGACCAAGATACACAGCAGACACAGGCCGCACAAGACGCCAAAAGTCGCAGCAACCCAAGGCATGAGAGCAGTTGCGCCCACCTGTGCAAACCCGCACCTGCTCAACCCGCTTTCACGCAATACACATCTGTCCCGGCAATGGCCTGCAAGCAACCGGACTCAGGCCTGTCAGCCGGTATTGCGCAATCCGGCTGCAATGCCTGCAACAGACACCAGTAAAGCCAGTTCCAGAGGACTGTCCAGGCTGGACTCACGATGCCGGGAGCGCGCCAGAAGCTCGGCCTGCAACAGATGCAGCGGGTCCAGATACGTGTTGCGCAGACTGATGAATTCCAGGGTCTCCGGACTATGGGCCAGCAGTTGCTGCTGCCCGGTGAGGCCCAGGACAACCTTGCACGCCTGCGACAATAGGCCGCGCAAATGCGCACCCAAATGTTGCAGTTCAGCGCTCACCAGACGGTCATCGTAGAGCTGGGCGATGTCCGAGTCGGCCTTGGCCAGCACCATTTCCAGCATATCGATGCGGGTGCGAAAGAATGGCCACTGCTCGCGCATCTGCGCCAGCACGTCCCCTTCCCCACGCTCCAGAGCCTTGCTCAGGGCGGCTTCCCAACCGAGCCAGGCAGGAAGCATCAGGCGCGTCTGGGTCCAGGCGAAGATCCACGGGATGGCCCGCAGGCTTTCGACACCACCCGCACGACGCTTGGCAGGGCGACTGCCCAGCGGCAGGCGACCCAGTTCCTGCTCGGGCGTGGCCTGACTGAAATACTCGACGAACTCGGGGTTTTCCCGCACCACGGCCCGATAGGCATTTACCCCGTCGGTGGCCATCTGATCCATCATTTTCCGCCAGGACGGCTCAGGCAAAGGAGGCGGCAGCAGGGTCGCTTCCAGGACGGCAGCCAGATAAAGGTTGAGGTTCTGCTCGGCAATGTCCGGCAGGCCGAATTTGAAACGAATCATTTCGCCCTGTTCGGTCGTGCGGAAACGCCCCGCAACCGAACCCGGCGGTTGCGACAGAATCGCCGCATGAGCCGGACCACCACCGCGCCCGACGGTGCCCCCACGGCCATGGAACAACAGCAGTTCAACTTGCTGCTCGCGGCAGATTTCCACCAGTTTTTCCTGCGCCCGGTACTGCGCCCAGGCCGCGGCAGTGGTGCCGGCATCCTTGGCGGAATCCGAATAGCCAATCATCACTTCCTGCGGGCCGTGCAGCCGCGAGCGATAACCCGGCAGTCCAAGAAGCCGCTCGATCACAGGCCCCGCGTTATCCAGGTCCGCCAGAGTCTCGAACAGCGGCACCACGCGCATCGGCCGTTGCAGGCCAGCTTCCTTGAGCAGCAGTTGTACCGCGAGCACGTCCGATGCGGCACCGGCCATGGAAATCACGTAAGAACCCAGCGAAGCCGCCGGTGCAGCCGCTACGACGCGGCACGTTGCCAGAACTTCTGCAGTGTCGGCAGCCGGTTTGAAATGAGCAGGAAGCAAGGGACGACGGTTATTCAATTCACGCAGCAGGAAATCGATGCGTGTCGGCTCATCCCACTCCTCGTAACGACCCAGGCCCAGATAGTCGGTGATTTCGGTCATTGCCGCGCTGTGACGGCTGGAATCCTGTCGCACGTCCAGACGCACCAGAAACAGCCCGAAAGTCACCGCACGACGCAGGCAATCGAGCAGCGGACCATCGGCGATCACGCCCATTCCACAGTCATGCAGCGACTGGAAGCACAACATGAGAGGTTCAAGCAGTTCACGGTTATCGTGCAGCACGGCATCCGGCGCAGGCTGTGGCGCGGTCAGCGAAGCATTGGCCCAGTTTCGGGTGGCCCTGAGACGTTCGCGCAAACGCTTGAGTTCGGCGCGATAGGGTTCGGCGCTCTCACCGACGCTGGCGCGCAAGGCATCGCTGGCCTGCTGCATGGAAAGGTCGGCAGCCAGTTGATCTACATCCCGCAGGAACAGATCGGCGGCCATCCAGCGGGCCAGCAGCAGGACTTCACGGGTAACGCTGGCCGTGACATTGGGGTTGCCGTCCCGGTCGCCGCCCATCCACGAAGCAAAGCGGATCGGCGCCGCTTCCAGTGGCAAATGCAGGCCGGTAGCCGCTTGCAGCGCCTGATCGGCCTTGCGCAGATAGCTTGGAATCGCGTGCCAGAGCGAATGCTCGATGACCGCAAAACCCCATTTGGCTTCATCGACAGGCGTAGGGCGGATACGGCGGATTTCTTCGGTGTGCCAGGCTTCGGCGATCAGGCGTTGCAACCGGGAAGTGATCTGCTCGCGCTCAATACTGTTGAGGTCGCGATGGTCCAGCGCCGCCAGTTGCGCGGCAATGGCGTCGTATTTCTGGATCAGAGTGCGTCGCGCCACCTCGGTGGGGTGCGCAGTGAGTACCAGTTCGATCTCCAGCTTGCCCAACTGACGGGCCAGCGCGTCGGGAGAGTGGCCTTCAGCCTTGAGCCGATCAAGCAGTTCAGGCAGGACCCGGGCCTCGAAAGGCTGAGGCTGGGTGTCATCGCGACGGCGCATCAATTGATACTGCTCGGCGATATTGGCCAGGTTCAGGAACTGGTTGAACGCTCGCGCCACGGGTAACAGCTCGTCATCGTCCAGGCTGTCGACACTGGAGCTCAACTGCTCGGCACCCGCCGCAGAACCTCGCCTGCCGGCCTTCGCCCCTTTGCGAATACGCTCGATCTTGTCGAGAAAGGCGGCCCCGCGCTGATCGCGAATCGTGTTTCCCAAAAGCTCGCCCAGCAAGTGAACGTCTTCGCGCAAACGCGCATCGATATCGGCCATCGTTCTCTCTCCCCTGTTCTTGTATGACTGGCTTGTATGGGTGACGTGTACGGGTAGCTTTCAATGAACTGTGTCCAACAGTGCACCAAAAACCTGTGCCGCGACAAATTCTTGCATCCAGGCAACAGTCGATCTGTCTTTTGGCGAGCACTCTCCAATCGTCCCGCAAGCCCGTGCGAGCCCGATATTTCCCGCAGGCTGACCATATTTTCCTGACATCACTGAATGCCATTACGCAAAGCGTCCGGTGAAAAATCCTGACCATGTTGAAGAAATTTCACTGAACTATTCAAAAAACCCACAGGTCGGAGCCTTTGACCATTACAGAAAGCCACAAGGCAGCGGGCACATACCCTGAAGCCTTCCGGCCAGGAAAACTGACTGTCATGGATAACCACGTTCGGAGTCTGACAATGGAGTTGATCACCATGAACACCCTTACTGCCAAATCCAAGTTCAAAAGCCTGCGCGGGTTGAAACTGGCTGCGCTGGCCTTGGGTAGCACCTTCATTCTGGCTGGTTGCGCGGGAAATCCACCAACCGAGCAGTACGCAGTGACTCAGTCAGCCGTCAACAGTGCCGTCAGCGCTGGCGGGACCGAGTACGCCGCAGTAGAAACCAAGGCTGCTCAGGACAAACTCAAGCAAGCCGACCTGGCGATGCAGGAACAAAAATACGACGAAGCCCGCCGTCTGGCCGAACAAGCCGAATGGGATGCTCGTGTAGCAGAGCGTAAATCGCAGGCAGCCAAGGCCGAGAAAGCCGTGCAGGATGCTCGTCAGGGCGTCGAAGAACTACGTGAAGAAGGCCTGCGTCAGGTGCAATAAGCACAGATCGCACCCTGCGTTTTTCATGCATTGGTAATTGATTAAAGGACGATCCTATTATGCGCAAACAATTGATGATCCCTGCCCTGCTGGCCATGAGCGTAGCCCTGGCGGCCTGTGCCACTAAACCGAACCCGAATCTGGAGCAGGCGCGGACCAACTTCTCCGCCCTGCAAAGCAACCCGCAGGCTACCAAAGTTGCCGCCCTTGAAACCAAGGACGCCAGCGACTGGCTGGACAAGGCTGACAAAGCCTTCCGCGACAAGGAAGACGAGAAAAGAGTCGACCAGCTGGCTTACCTGACCAACCAGCGCGTTGAACTGGCCAAAGAGACCATCAACCTGCGCACTTCCGAAGCGGCTCTGCAAAACGCCTCGGCAGAACGCGCCAAGGCCCGACTGGACGCTCGCGATGCACAGATCGCCCAGCTCAAGAACAGCCTGAACGCCAAACAGACCGAACGCGGCACCCTGGTGACCTTCGGTGACGTGCTGTTCGACCTGAACCGTGCCGACCTGAAGCCGGGCGCACAGGGCAACATCGCCAAACTTGCGCAGTTCCTGCAGGAAAACCCGGATCGCAAAGTGATCGTCGAGGGCTATACCGATAGCACCGGTTCCGCTTCCTACAACCAGTCGCTGTCCGAAAGCCGCGCCAACTCGGTACGTGCCGCGCTGGTCCGTGTGGGTGTTGACCCGTCCCGCATCGTCGCAGCCGGCTATGGCAAGGAATACCCAGTGGCTGACAACACCAGCAACTCGGGCCGCGCCATGAACCGTCGTGTGGAAGTGACCATTTCCAACGACAACCAGCCAGTGGCACCGCGCTCTTCGCTGCGTTAACTGCTCGTTCGCAAATGAAGTCGCTTCTACCGCGGTAGGAGCGACTTCAGTCGCGAAAGCTTTATCTAATCTCCTGCCCCATACAGCGCACAGCCTGTTTCTTGTTGTTGACCAACACACCCGACAACCCTTTCTGGGACGTATCGAACAGCACCAACACACCATCAATGCATTGCGCCACTTCGGCAGCAGGCGTGGCCGCGATCTTGTAGTCCTCGCCCGGCACGGTCTTGATCATGGTGAAATCACTGAGCAACAGGGCATCTTCTGGCTTGGCAAAGTGCAGATAGCCGTAGAACCACAGGCACCCGACCGTACCGAAAATGGTGCCGATGCCGGTCAGGATCAGTGGGATAGGGTTACGCTCTTCGCTCATTGGGGCTCTCTGCCGGTTCGGTTTGAATAGTCGGTTTGCGGATAGTTGGGGACCTCGCCCAGACGGCGCAGCCCGTTGAAGTGCTGCGGATCTTCCAGGTAGCGCAGCATCACCTGACGCCAGAGCGGATCGGAAAAGGTCTGTACATGCCCGCCACGGGTCAGTTGCAGCACTCGGGGCAGAGGCGCGGCCTTGTAGAGGCTGATGCCGTTGGAAAGCGGCACGAGAGTGTCGTCCATGCTCTGGAAGATCATCATCGGCGTGCCTTTGAGCTGCGGCAGGCCGTTAATGGCGCTATCCGCGTCGGGGATCAGCCAGGACAGCGGCGTTTTCAGCGGCCAGGTGAGCCAGGAAGTGCCGAGGGTGTAACGCGCGACATCGCGATAGCTGGCGGGCACGCCATCAAGAATCAGCGCCTTGAGCTTGCTGCGCTGCTCGGGATGCTGCGACAGATAATGCACGCCCAGCGCACCACCAATGCTCTGCCCCAGTACCACCAGAGGTTTGCCTTGTACCTGGGGTTCGGCATCCAGCCAGTCGAATGCAGCCTGAATGTCCTGATAGATGGCCGGCATGCTCGGCGAACCTTCGGACACCCCATAACCGCGATAATCCAGCATCAGGACCTGATAGCCCTGCTCGGGCAACCACCAGCTCCCGCCCAGGTGCCACGACAGGTTGCCGCCATTGCCATGCAGGTGCAGCACCGTGCCCTTGACCGGCACACCTTCCTTGGCGGGCAGCCACCAGCCATGCAGACGAGTGCCATCGGCGGCGGTCAGGGTAATGTCACGGTATTGAAGATGGGCCTTGTCAGGCGTGAACGGCAGACCGGTTTCCGGGTAGAACAGCATCGAACTGCAGCCGGTGAGGCTGAAGATCAACACGAGGATGCTGATCAGCTTCAAGTTGGGTGTCCTTTTTTGGGGGTCACAAATGAATTCGCTCACGGGCTGCGAATTCATTCGCGAAGGGGAGCTACAAAATATTCGAATAATCCGCTTCGATACGATCCAGGCTCAGGTGGTTCAGGAAGTTGGAGAAGCACATCCAGGCCGACAGGGCGTTCATGTCACGGAACTGATCGGGCAGGTATTTGGGTGCGACCACCAGCCCTTCATCCACCAGTTGACGCAAGGTCCGCATATCTTCCAGGGTGGTCTTGCCACAGAACAGCAACGGAACCTGTTCGAGCTTGCCCTTGCGCACGGCCAACTGAATATAGTTGTAAACCATGATGAAACCCTTGAGGTAGGACAAGTCTTTGGTGAATGGCAGCCCGTTGGGCGTCGACCCACGAAAGACACGGCTGGCATTGCCGTAGCTTTCCGGCATGCCAAAGCCCTGTTCGCGATAGAACTCGAACACCTGCAGGAAATCGGCGCCCTCCTCGGCCATATGGATGGCGCGGGTGCGGTTGGTCAGTTTGCGCAGGCGGCTTGGGTAGGACGCGAACGCAATGACTTCCATGAGGATCGCCAACCCTTCCTGAGTCACGGTGGATGAAGGCGGCCCTTTGGACAGGAAGGTGCAGATCGGCTGGTTCTGGCCATTGAGCGTGGTGCCGACATGCACCAGCCCTTCATGAACCTCAAGCGCGCGGACATCTCGCTCGTTGAACATCGCATCGGTGCGGATCTTGATGTAGTCGGCACCTGCCGCCGCATCGGCGACGATACCGTCGGACTCGAACACCCGGATGGTTTCCTCGGCTTCGCCAAATACCCTGTTCAGGCGGCTCTGCAGCAGGGAAACGGCATCCTTGGCGGTGAGTATCTTGGGTTCGTCCTTAAGGTCGCCCCGACCGGCAATATTGTTCAGGTAATCCGAAAGCATCAGCCCCAGGTCCGCCAGGGTCGGGTCACCGGCATGGAATGCATCGGAGGCCGCGCCGTACAGTTCCTGGGAGATCAGCCCGAAATCCGGCGTGCCACGGGCTTCGAGCATGCGGATCACCATGCGGTACTCCTTGCACATGCGACGCATGATCTGCCCGACCGGGTTGAACTGGCCCAACTGGCGGGTGATATCGCGCTCGATGTTCTGGAATTCGAGCTTCAAGGCCCCGGAGTCGAACCCCAAAGGACGATTCTCGTAATAGGCACGATCCACGGCAGGTAATGCCTTGCCTTTGGCGGAGAGAAAATCCTTGCGTACTTTTTCATCCCACTTCACCGCATCCAGTACACGAATCGGCGTCTGGGCTACGACTATTCGATCCGATAATGCACGAATGGTTTGCTGGTACTCGTCCACCCGGTACTCCTTGGCTGGCGGGCTGCTGCCCTACTACTTGGGTACACGCTGGTAGCGTGCGACCTCCAGGAAAACATCGGAATTGGCCGGATCGTCCAGATAACCGAACACCAGGTCCAGAGGACTGGTGATCAGAATGCCCTGCCCGATCCCGCTCTCCACTGGCTGGCCAGTGAGGTTCTGCTGATCCACCCACTGCCTGAATCGATCCAGATCCAGGTTATAGACAACCAGTTCATGGGCATCGGTCACCTCGAATCCGGCCATTACATAGTGAGAGCCATATTTTTCAGGCAGTTGCGCCGACAGATACCAGCGGCTGCCATGCTCGGTCACCGTGAAGCGGTACTCATCGCGATGCTTGCGATCACCTTTACGATAGCTGACTGCCTTGTAAAGGTTACCGCTGATGCGGGAAAGCTCGAGTTCGAGGGGCTCGCCCCAGGCATTCTTGCTGGTCCAGGGCCCAAGCAAATGGGCCGGGGCGGCGCTGCCTGCGGGAATGGTGTCCTCGAAAGTCACCAGACAACCGCTCAAGAGCAGGAACGACAGCGCAATCAATGCGCGCCAGGCTTTCATGGTGCTCTCCTGAAAAAGGGGTATCTCATGGGCAGACCGATGAGTCGATCCCAAGGACCAGACGCGTCTGGCGAGTGAGAATACCGAGTATTTCTTCGTCCGCCTGATAGTGCGGGCCATGAAGCAGACCCTGATATTCCATCCGGCGGATTATCCCCGTCAACACCTGAGCATCCTGAACAGGCTGCGACGAGCCGATAACCTGCAGAAACTGATAGGTGCCTTGCAGCAGGATCTCTTGATGGGCAACCACCAGCGGCGCCAGCCGAGGATTGATCAATGCCTCATGGTGAAAGGCGTGCTCGGCAATCAGATACTCACGGCGAGTCTGCAACTGGTGGCGGATGTATTCCATGGTCATGCGCGCAATATCATCGGCCAGACGCAAGCGGTCAGTCGGATTGGCGGTACCGCGGGTCAGCATTTCCCGCAACACGACTTCAGTGTGCTGCCACAGCTTGGCCTGATAGGCTGCGCTGCGTTCGACATACTGAGCGAAGGCATCGGTCAGCAGGTCATCGATGTCCTTGAAGTAATAGGTGGTAGCCGACAGCGGCACGTCCGCTTCGGTCGCCACGGCCCGGTGACGCACAGCACGCACGCCATCGCGTACGACAATGCGCATGGTCGCATCGAGAATCTTCTGCCGACGCTGCTCGCTACCTTCCCGGCTGGCCTTGCGGCCTTGATACCTGACACTCCTTGCCACGGCGGAGGCAACACCTGCGGCTCCTTCTTGAGCGATTGTCACGACGGGGTTCCTTTCTGGTCGATCCCTTCGCGAATGAATTCGCTCCTACGGGGATTCATTCGCGAAACATGGATATAAAAAAGCCGCCCTGTCGGGCGGCTTGTCTTGTAGCTAATTACGCTTGTGGCCGCATGTGCGGGAACAGGATCACGTCGCGGATCGACGGGGAGTTGGTGAGCAGCATCACCAGACGGTCGATGCCGATACCTTCACCGGCCGTTGGCGGCATGCCGTATTCCAGCGCACGTACGAAGTCGGCGTCGTAATGCATGGCTTCGTCGTCACCGGCATCCTTGTCGGCCACTTGGGCCTGGAAGCGCTCGGCCTGGTCTTCAGCGTCGTTCAGCTCGGAGTAGGCGTTGGCGATTTCACGGCCACCGATGAACAGCTCGAAACGGTCGGTGACGCTCGGGTTGTCATTGTTGCGGCGTGCCAGCGGCGAGACTTCGAACGGGTACTGGGTGATGAAGTGAGGCTGCTCCAGCTTGTGCTCGACCAGTTCTTCGAAAATCATCACCTGAAGTTTGCCCAGACCTTCGAAGCCCAGCACCTTGGCGCCTGCTTTCTTGGCGATGGCGCGGGCCTTGTCGATGTCGTTCAGGTCGTCAGCGGTCAGCTCCGGGTTGTACTTGAGGATCGAGTCGAACACCGACAGACGCACGAACGGCTCGCCGAAGTGGAACACCTTGTCACCATAAGGCACGTCAGTGGTGCCCAGAACCAGTTGCGCCAGTTCGCGGAACAGTTCTTCGGTCAGGTCCATGTTGTCTTCATAGTCGGCGTAAGCCTGGTAGAACTCCAACATGGTGAATTCAGGGTTGTGACGAGTCGAAACGCCTTCGTTACGGAAGTTGCGGTTGATCTCGAACACTTTCTCGAAGCCGCCGACCACCAGGCGCTTGAGGTACAGTTCAGGCGCGATGCGCAGGAACATTTCCATATCGAGGGCATTGTGGTGCGTCTCGAACGGCTTGGCAGCAGCACCACCGGGAATGGTCTGCAGCATCGGCGTTTCGACTTCAAGGAAGTCGCGCTTCATCAGGAAGCTGCGGATGTGGGCAATGACTTGCGAACGGACACGGAAGGTATCGCGTACTTCTTCGTTGACAATCAGGTCAACGTAACGCTGACGATAGCGCTGCTCGGTGTCGGTCAGGCCATGGTGCTTGTCCGGCAGCGGGCGCAGGGACTTGGTCAGCAGGCGCACGCTGGTCATTTCGACGTACAGGTCGCCCTTGCCGGAACGGGCCAGGGTACCTTCGGTGGCGATGATATCGCCCAGGTCCCAGGTCTTGACCGCCGCCAGGGTTTCTTCCGGCAGGGTCTTGCGGTTGACGTAGACCTGGATGCGACCGGTCATGTCCTGGATCACCATGAACGAGCCACGGTTAAGCATGATGCGACCGGCAACCTTGACCGGAATCGCTGCATCGGCCAGCTCTTCCTTGGTCTTGTCAGCATACTTTTTCTGCAGATCGTTGCAGTAGCTGTCGCGGCGGAAGTCGTTGGGGAAGGCCTGACCCTTGGCGCGCTCGGCAGCAAGCTTTTCCTTGCGCAGGGCGATCAGGGTGTTTTCTTCCTGTTGCAGGGCTTGCGGGTCGAGTTGTTGGTCGCTCATGTCTTAGATTTTCCATCACAGGTTCGTTGTCCCCCGCCCTCGGCAGGGGATCGCGGGCAAGCCACGCTCACGGATCGAGGTGGCTGCGCGTTATTACAGGCCTTGCTTGAGGCTTGCGATCAGGTACTCGTCGAGGTCGCCGTCGAGCACCTTGTCACAGTCGCTACGCTCGATGTTGGTCCGCAGGTCCTTGATGCGCGAGGCATCCAGAACGTAGGAGCGAATCTGATGACCCCAGCCGATGTCGGACTTGGTGTCTTCAAGCGCCTGGGACGCAGCGTTGCGCTTCTGCACTTCCTGCTCATACAAACGGGCCCGCAGCATTTTCATGGCGGTGTCCTTGTTCGCATGCTGGGAACGTTCGTTCTGGCAGCTGACCACGGTGTTGGTCGGAACGTGGGTGATACGTACCGCCGAGTCAGTGGTGTTTACGTGCTGACCACCGGCACCGGAGGAGCGGTAGGTGTCGATCCGCAGGTCTGCCGGGTTGATGTCGATTTCGATGTTGTCATCGATTTCCGGCGAGACGAAGACAGCCGAGAACGAGGTGTGACGACGGTTGCCGGAGTCGAACGGGCTCTTGCGCACCAGACGATGAACGCCGATTTCGGTACGCAGCCAGCCAAAGGCGTATTCACCCTTGATATGCACAGTCGCGCCCTTGATACCGGCGACTTCACCGGCGGACAGCTCCATGATGGTTGCGTCGAAGCCACGCTTGTCAGCCCAGCGCAAGTACATGCGCAGCAGGATGTTGGCCCAGTCCTGAGCCTCGGTGCCACCGGAACCGGCCTGGATGTCCAGGTAAGCGTTGTTGGGGTCCATGTCGCCGCTGAACATGCGACGGAATTCCAGCTTTTCCAGCAGTTCGCGCAGGCGCTCGACTTCAGCGGCCACATCATCGACGGCAGCCTGGTCTTCTTCCTCGGCGGACATCAGCAACAGGTCCTTGGCGTCGGCCAGACCCGAGGTCATGTCATCCAGGGTTTCGACGATCTGCGCCAGCGAAGCGCGCTCGCGGCCCAGGTTCTGTGCGTACTCGGGGTTGTTCCAGACAGCGGGATCTTCGAGCTCGCGGTTTACTTCGGTCAGACGATCATGTTTGTGATCGTAGTCAAAGATACCCCCGAATGGTTTCGGAGCGCTCGGACAGGTCCTTGATGCTGTTTAGGATCGGGTTGATTTCCATGGTGGGCAGCACTCGCAGGCGAAATTTTCAAAGCCGACGAGTATACCCCAGGGAGAGTACTGAAAGCAGCCCGTTGAATTAATCCCATTCAGGTAAAAAGGCTGATTTCAGAAGTCTGGTGGCTGTGGTCACAATCCGTGGGTGAGGCCTTGGCCGCGACAGCAATATTTCAAGCGCTGAAAATGGGTTGCACTTCAAAGCCGGTCGTCGCGGCCAAGGCCCCTCCCACAAGTTGAACTGCCCCCCAAAAGTTGGACGGTTTCAGCCAGCAGCCTGAGCCCTGTAGTCGACAGGGCTCAGGCCA
>NZ_JAIGPJ010000012.1:0-130397 GCF_019719005.1 Pseudomonas cichorii | reverse complement strand
GCAACCGGGTAGCGGTGTTCAAAAGCAAAGCGGGTTGACAGTGGGGGCGAGTCCATACATAGGAGCGAATTCATTCGCGAATGAATTCGCTCACGGTTAAAGCACAAACCTCTGCACCATCATGTTCAGATCCGTGGCCAGCATCGACAATGCGTTGCTGGCTACGGTGGTCTGTTGTGCGCCCGATGCCGTCTGGCTGGACAGGTCGCGAATGCTGCTCAGGTTACGGTCCACTTCACCGGCCACCTGGGCCTGTTGTTCGGCGGCGCTGGCGATCATCAGGTTACGGTCGTTGATGGTGGTGGTCGAACTGATGATTACCTTCAGGGCCTCGCCCGTTGCGGCGGCTTGCTCAAGAGTCTGATTGGCCTGGGTCGCGGTATGGCGCAGGGCATTTGCCGTTTCCTGAGTGCTTTGCTGAACACCGTTGATCAACCCTTCGATTTCTGTTGTCGAGGCGCTGGTGCGTTGCGCCAGAGAGCGTACTTCATCGGCGACAACCGCAAATCCGCGACCCGCTTCACCGGCCCTTGCAGCCTCAATGGCCGCGTTGAGCGCCAGCAGGTTGGTCTGGTTGGCGATGGCGCGAATCACATCGAGAATGCTGCTGATGTTCTGGGTCCGCTCGGCCAGTCCTTCTGCCTGATGGGATGAGTCCAGCACATTGCTGGTCAGTTCCTTGATCGAACTGATGGTGGCCGACAACCTGTCCCGACCTTGTGCTGCCGCGTGATTGGAAGCTTCCGATTCGGTCACGGTATTGCTGGCATTGCCTGCCACTTCCACCGCTGCCTGGCTCATCTGGTTGACGGCGACGGCGGCCTGTTCGATTTCATTGTTTTGCATCTGCAGGTTGAGCGCGCTGGCCTCTGCGATGGTGCCCATTTCCTGCACGGACTGGGAAAGCTGGGTCGCTGCGGCATAAATCTGGTCGATGGTGCCGTGCAGGTTGCTGCGCATGCGCCCCAGCATCATGAGCAGTTGCGCGGGCTCGTCCTTGCCCTGAGGGATGGCCTGTTCGGTCAGGTCGCCTTCGGCGATGGTATTGGCAATGTGCAGCGCATGACGCACGGGATGGATGATGCTTACGCTCAAGCGCCACGCCAGCAAAAGGGTCAGCGCCAGGGCCAGTCCGATGGCACTCAGGGCGATGATGCGGGTCTGGTTGTAGCTGGCGCTGGCAGCTTCGACGGCAGTCGCGGCGCTTTGCTTGTTGAGTTCGCGCAGCAGTTGCACCTGCATGTCCATCAGGTCGCCCTGCAAGGACAGCATGGTGTTGGATAGCATCCGCGCTTCGTCCAGCTTGTTTTGCTCGATGAGGCCTATCTCGTCCTGAAGGCCGGGCATGAATGCGTTATAGGCTTCCTGCAAGGCGATGATCGAATCATGCTCGGTGCCAGCAGGCACACGGGCCAGATAGTCCGTGAAGCCTTTCTCGACTTCATTCTTGAGTTGTTCGACGTTGATCTTGCTGTTGATCACCGCACCAGGATCATCGGCATTGGCAATCAGGCGCGTGGTTTCGCTGCGTAGCTTCACCAGGTTGATCGCAATGGCATCGGCCATCGCAATACTGGGCAGGGCGCCGCTCTCCACGGCTTCTCCCTGATTGCGAATATCCTGCATCTGAAACAGGCAGAAAGCTCCCAGCGCAACCATCAGCAACGAGGTGATGCCGAAACACAGCACCAGGCGCGAAGTGATCTTGAAGCGGCGCAATACCGTCGTTCCGGATTGCTTGCGCAAAAAACGAGGCAGGAATTTTTTCACGGCAAACAACCCCTATAGGCGGCATTTCGAAGAGCCGTTTATAAGGCTGTTATGTGATGTCTTTATGACATCCAATGGTGTCGGGTGATTTTGGCGTCAAAAATCTGCGACATGCTCAGGACGCGCCTATTTCTTCCATCAACTCATCCAGAAACCGCTTCAATCGTGCATGCCTGACCTGCGCCATTTGCGCGCCGGTAGGGGTCTGGAAGCCATCGGCCAGATTCAGCAGTTTGGTGTGAAAGTGATCGACCGCAAAATGCTTGTCGTCATAAGGCCGATCGGCCGCCTGAGGGTCCTGCGAATCATAGAGAAAACTGCCCATCCGTCCCGACACATAGAACACGCGAGCCACGCCCACCATGCCCATGGCGTCGAGCCGGTCGGCGTCCTGCAGGATTCTGGCTTCGAGTGTCACAGGGGTAATGGCTGCCGAAAAACTGTGGGCTTCGATGGCATGGGCCACAGCGGCGATTCGTGTCTCGTCCCAACCCGTTTCGGTCAGCAGCTCCGTTGCCTTGGCCGCTGCCAGCCGTGAAGCGCTGGCGCGAAAGGGCGAATCCTTTTCGACCGAGACACAGTCATGCAGTACGGTCGCCGCCAGGAGAATTTCCTGATCCCCGCCCTCATGATTGCGAATGGCGCAGACGTTCTTCCAGACCCGCAACAAGTGAGAGATATCGTGTGAACCATCGAACCTCTTCGCTTGAGTGTGCGGGATCAGCAATCTGGCGAGGTCTTGAAAGGGAGCGAAACCGGCGTATGTCATCGATGAAATCCTGAAGAAACCTGTACAAGTAAAGCACCCTCTGCAACGGCGTTCGACAGGGTTGCAGAGCGCTATCCCCCTGAAAACGGAAAAACCCTTTATAATCCATGGTTTTTCCCCACCTTCGATGTGAGAAACGCTGTGAGCTTACCGTCCTGCCCGAAATGCAATTCCGAGTACACCTATGAAGACGGCGCCATGCTGGTCTGCCCGGAATGCGCCCATGAGTGGTCTGCTGACGGCAGCAGTGCAGAGTCTTCCGAAGATGTGAAAGTCATCAAGGATTCTACCGGCAACGTGCTGCAGGACGGCGACACCATCACCGTGATCAAGGACCTGAAGGTCAAGGGCTCTTCGCTGGTGGTCAAGGTTGGCACCAAGGTCAAGAATATCCGTCTGGTGGACGGCGACCACGATATCGACTGCAAGATCGACGGCATCGGCGCCATGAAACTGAAATCCGAGTTCGTGCGCAAGGTTTGAGTCTAGTGCTGCATCGCTTGACCTGAACGCCTCGCCGGTCGCTTCCCGACCGCGAGGCGTTTGTGTTTTAGGTTCATTTGCACCGCGCTAGGGTAGAGTGACGGCTCTTCAAGGAGAGAACCACATGCCTTCAACCCCCGCGCCTTACTTGCAGGCCGATGAGTGCGTCGTGCTGTTCGATGGCGTATGCAAACTGTGTAACGGCTGGGCGAAGTTTCTCATCCGGTACGACACTTCCCGGCGTATTCGTCTGGCCACCGTGCAGTCCACTGAAGGGCAGGCGCTGCTGAAGTGGGCGGGCTTGCCGGTCGATCAGTTCGACACCATGGCGGTGATCGTCAATGACCGCGCGTTGCTGCGCTCCGATGCCTTTCTGTACGTCATGCGACAGATGCCGGCGCCCTGGTCCTGGCTGGTCGCGTTACGCATTGTGCCGCGCCCCTTGCGCGACTGGGGATACGACCGCATTGCCTTGAACCGCTATCGCCTGTTTGGTCGTTACGACAGTTGTCTGCTGCCGACGGCCGACCATGAGCAACGCTTTCTCAAGGCAGCGGCCCATGAGTGAGTTGCAACGCATTGCCTGGGTCGCCCGTTCCGGTCTGGCACTGATGTTCTTCTACCATGGGCTGGTGCCGAAGATCCTGTGGCTCAGCCCGGGTGAACTGGAAATGATCCAGGCCCACGGTTTTGCTGATGCGCGCTGGGTGGCCTGGCTGAGCGGCGCGGCGGAAATCGGGCTGGCTGTCTGCTTGCTTTCGGGGTATTTCAAGCGAGCTTCAGTGATTATCAGTGCGGTCGTGCTCGCCGTGCTGTTGATTGATGTGGCTCTTGTCAGCCCTCACTTTCTTGTTCAGGCGTTCAATCCCGTTTCCCTGAACGGGGCCGGTCTGGCCTTGTGCGCCGTGGCCTGGCTGGCCGAGCGCCCGCAACGAAAGCCGGCAGGCTGAACGGCTACCGGCTGTCACCGCACAGGCTCACGTGTTGTGATCCATGCGATCCAGACGTAGAATTCGCGTCATCTGGTTGTATCCCCCATACCCACAATAATCCACATCGCACGCTGCGCTCGTTCATGCATTCACGGGCGGGGCGTTTTTGCGTTTGTTGCCGAAGGGGGCTGGCCTGATTTTGCGGTACAGGTGCCATGCGGGATTCATATGCATGGCGAACGGCTACTCCTTTGAGCGTTGCACATTCTTGATGAATACCCCTCCAGAGGTTCGTACCGGTAGCTGGCTTGGCGTGATTGCCCTGGCGCTGGCTGCCTTCATTTTCAATACAACCGAATTCGTGCCTATTGGCCTGTTGAGCAATATTGGCGAAAGCTTCGACATGACCACGGCGCAGGTCGGCCTGATGCTGACGATCTATGCCTGGGTCGTTTCGCTGATGTCCCTGCCGATGATGCTGATCACCCGCAACATCGAGCGGCGCAAATTGCTGATCTGCATCTTCATGCTGTTTGTCGTGAGCCATATTCTCTCGGCCACGGCTTCAAGCTTCGGCATGTTGCTGGTCAGCCGCGTCGGCATTGCCTTCGCTCACGCGATTTTCTGGTCGATCACCGCATCGCTTGCCGTGCGCATTGCGCCGCCGGGCAAGCAGGTCCAGGCATTGGGCTTGCTGGCAACAGGCACTTCGCTTGCCATGGTGCTGGGTATTCCGTTGGGACGTGTGCTGGGCGAGGCGCTGGGGTGGCGCACGACCTTCATGGGGATTGCCGGGATTTCCGCACTGACTGTATTGCTGCTGAGCCGCACGCTGCCGCTGTTGCCCAGCCAGAACTCCGGCTCGCTCAGAAGCCTGCCGATCCTGTTCAAGCGTCCACGGCTGGTAGCCATCTATGCATTGACCGCGACCGTCGTCACTGCGCATTTCACTGCTTACAGCTACATCGAGCCCTTTGCCCAGACCGTGGCGCACCTGAGCGGCGAGATGACGACCGTGTTGCTGCTGTTGGCTGGCGGCGCGGGGATCATCGGTTCCATCGTGTTCAGCCTGTTCAGCAGTCGCTTCCCCAATGGCCTGTTGATCGCATCCATCACATTGGTAGCGCTGTGCCTGTTGATGCTGCTGCCGTTCTCGAGTCAGGCGGCTGCGCTCGGTTCATTGAGTGTCGTGTGGGGCATGGCCATGATGTGTTTCGGGCTGCTGCTGCAGGCCAGAGTCCTGACCCTTGCGCCGGATGCTACCGACGTGGCGATGTCGCTGTTTTCGGGCATCTTCAATATAGGGATCGGCGGCGGTGCCCTGCTGGGCAGCGTGGTGAGCAGCCAGTTGGGCGTTGCAAACGTAGGGATCGTGGGCGGCCTGGTGGCCGTTGGCGGGTTACTGCTGTGCTGCGTGAGTACTTACCTTTTCAGCAAGCAGGATTCTGCTGCTGCGCTGCAGGCCGACAGCAAGTGTTGACCTGATCGGGGCTGTTGAGAGATCAACAGCCCCTGCGTTTCCTTCCTCTGGACTTCAGGCCTTGAGCCTGCCCAGCCACTCCAGGGATGTTCTCCAGATACAGATCCCCATGAAGTAGGCCGACATGGCGAACCACAGCCCCATGATCATCGGCCCATTATGTGGGTGGTTGATGATCAGCGAGGCGCTGCACAGCAGCCAGACCGTGGTGACCGCGATATTGATCGGCATGAACTTGCGCACGCGGAACGGATGCAGGAACTTCATGCGGGTCAGCGTCAGCAGCGCCAGGCCGACAATGGTCAGGAACGTGACCCAAGGCGTTGGCGACAGAATGTAAAGGCTAAGGGCGACCACGTTCCAGGCGGCCGGGAAGCCCTGGAAATAGTTGTCCTTGCTTTTCATGTCGACGTTGCAGAAGCAGAACAGCGACGAGACCAGAATGATCGATATGCTTAACAGCAGGGTGAATTCCGGCAACGGGATATAGCGGTAAATGAACAATGCCGGGATAAAGACGTAGGTCAGATAGTCGATCACCAGATCCAGTGCCGAGCCGTCGAAGTGCGGCAGTACCGAGTGAGTGTTGACCTTGCGCGCCAGCGAGCCGTCGACGCCGTCCACGATGAGGGCGACGCCCAGCCATAGCAGGCAGGCCTTGGGCTCATTATTGAACAGTGCAATGGTTGCCAGAAACGCAAGGACTACGCCTGTGGCGGTAAAGCCGTGAGCACCCCATGCGTTAAGCCTGGCTATGCGTTGATTGGTTATCACGGGACGCTCTCCAGAAAGTAATGCGTGTCAGTGTTACAAAGAAGACCTTCAGATTGTGTGAAAACGCAGCAACGCCGGGCGTAGCAGTGTTCACAAAATCTGGTAGCTACTATCGACCCGGCAATCGCCGATAAGGTTCAGCGGTGACTATCGCTCGTTTTGCCGTCATTTTCCAGAAAACTGCTGTCCGGCGAGGACCGCTCGTCCTTGTACTCTTCCGGTTTGACGAAGCAGGTGGGCGCAGAGCCATTAGCGTTGAGCTGATTGATCAGGGTCGGCTCGCCACGCTCATTGAAAAAGACCTGGCCGATACCTGCCGAATTCCATAACCGCTCACCGGCCTTGCTGTGCTGCGGCGTGCGCGGAATGACTTTCATGCGCCGACGTTTGGTGAACCAGTTGAGCGGCGAGCGCGGCGAGTAGAGCCAGCGGTTCAGGCGATCGAAGGTGTCGAGCAGGCGACGGGGAAACTCGTTCTTGATGCCGCTGCTGGTGATCTGCCAGATACGTGGCCCGCCGCTGCGCTTGCGAATCAGGATTTCGTAGACAAACGAATAATGCACGTCTCCGGAAAGGATGACGTAGTTCCCCGGCGTCCTGGAATGACCAAAGATGTTGAGAATGACCTGTGCGGCCCCGCGATGCGCCATCCAGTTTTCCGCATCCACCAGCAACGGATAACCGAGCCAGCTGAATACCCGCTGGATAGCCTCTATCAGCTTGACCCCGAACACGGGCGCTGGCGACACGATGATTGCGGCCTTGTGGTCGAGCAACTCTTGCTGCAGTTCGCTGAGCGCTTCCCAGTCCATCAGGCCTGAGGGCTGACTGAAGTTCCACTCACTGCGCCAGCGCCGGGTACGGGTATCGAGCACCACCAGCGCCGGGCTGGTAGGTAAAACGTAGTGCCATTGCTGGAAGTGCAGCAGTTTGTCGATCACGGCATCCTGGTTCTTGCTGGCCCAGCGGTTGTCATGGTCCTTGACCTCTGCACTCAAGGCCTCGACCTGGCGGATAAGGTCATCAAACGCATCAGGATTGTTGCCCCAGCCCTGGCACAGCAGATAGGCGAGCAGCGCGTTGCCGATGATGCGTTTGGAGAACGGATGGCCGTAGGCGCTTTCTTCCCAGTTGGCAGACAGGTTCCAGTCATCGGTGATGTCGTGGTCATCGAAAATCATCATGCAGGGCAGATGCGCCATGGCCCGCGCTACGCCACCCACGCCGCGTTTGAAATCGTCGATCAGGTGCTGTTCTCTTACGTAGCGTTCGCACTGTTCGGCATCGAGCTTCGGCATGTCCGGATTGATCAGTGTCCAGGGTGTCGGCGACCAGACCAGCAGATACATCGCCATGACTTCCGCCAGCGTGACCAGATGGTTGTCCGCCGAACTGCTGGTGAACACAGGTTTACTGACCCCGCCAAAGAACCGCTCGCGCAGCGTTTCGTTGCTCTTGAGTGCCGGCAGCAGATCGGCGCGCTGGTAATAGCTGGCCGGGTGCTGATAGAGATCGACGCTGTCATCGATCACAGCACCTTCAAGCCGCTCCCCGAACAGGCCAAGGCGTTCGATCAAGGCATGAATGGCACGCAGCATGGGGCCAGCAACGTCGTCGGCGTAAACCTGATCGCCGCTCATCATCAGCAGGGCAGGGCGCTCCAGCGGATCTTTTGCATCTGCCAGCAGGCGGTCGACACACAGCAGGCCGTCAGCCGCAGGATGATGCGGTTTGCGGCATGAGCCGTGGAGCATATGGTCGATCTTGCTGCGCACCACAAAGTTCGGGCTGCCGGTTTCGGCGTACAGCAGATGAGGCGCCCAGTCGGCGATGCCGCTGTGCGTTTCGCCATCGATCAGCAGGTCGTAACCGATCAGGGTGTCTCTGGGGAGTTCGTTATCCAGCTTTACGTCGATCAGGTGTACAAAGGCATGACGACCTACAGCGATAACCTTGCATTGCCCGGCGTCGAGCGGATAGTCCGTGCAAGCCTGCGCCCCGTTGGCGTCAGTGAATTGCAGACGCAAAGTCATGGAAAGCGCTCGCGACCCTGTCAGCCAAAGCACCAGGCGGTTTGCTTCCTGACGACGCAAGACAGGACCAGCGAGTACAGCAGGCAGGTTTGAAGACGGTTCGGCGGGGTTTACGGACATCCTGGTTTCAGGCTCTGACTGAATTTCGACCAGAAATGGTAACGCAGGCGGTGTGAAAAATTCCTACAGGTATCGCCAGGCATGCGGAGCAGAATGTTTCAAAACAATACCGGATGGCAGGCATGAAAAAGCCGATGCCAGAAGCTCTGGCATCGGCTTTTCAGAGGTTTTCAGTGCGTCAGAGGGATCAGAGAGTCCACTTCAGCGAGAACATCAGGTTGCGTGGATCGCCGTAGACGCCCATGCCGCCGCCTTCAGGAATACCTTGCCAGTACTTGGTATCAAACACGTTATTGAAATTGACGCGGCCATCCCAGTGCTCGTCGAACTTGTAGCCAGCCATCAGACCAACGACAGAATACGCATTCTGAGTCGCATAGCCATTGCCGACCCGCTCAAAGGTTTCGCTTTGGGCAAGAATATCTGCACCAACGCGCCATTTGCTCAGATCGCCCTGCAGGTTGTAGCTGGTGACGGCCTTGAACAGATGCTTGGGTTGATCCGGCGAGAAGTTACGACCTTCGTTACGCTCTTCGGCATCTTTGACGTACTGGCTCAGCAGATAGGTATAGGCTGCGGAGAACTGCCAGTTCGGGGTCAGTGCACCGCTGATCTCGGTGTCGATACCACGACTGCGTACTTCGCCAGCAGCGCTGTAACACCGGGTGGCAGGGAAGCTTGGGCAGTTGGCCGTGGACTGGTTGGCAATCTCATACGCGCGGTTTTCCTGAGTCATATCGAAGAGCGCTACCGATGCGTTCAGTGCGCCATCGAAGTATTCGCCTTTCAATCCGATTTCGTAGCTTTCACCGGTCATCGGATCAAGTACAGAGCCTGAGGCGCTTTTGTTGTCTTGCGGCTTGAAGATTTCGGTATAGCTGGCGTAGACCGAGTAGGTATCGTTCAGGTCGTAAATAACGCCCGCGTAAGGGGTGACTTCCTGTGTGACCTTGTAGTCGCTGGTGCCGCTGCGGTCATCGTAGTCATACCAGCTCAACCGGCTACCAACGATCACGTGCAGTTTATCGGTCGGGTTGAAGCGTGCTGCTGCATAAACAGCTTCTTCTGTCGCCGTGTTTTTGCCTTGGTAGAAGTTCCAGTTACTGTCGCCACGTTCTGGCTTCACAATCGTGCCAGGGGTGATAGCAAAAGGATCTACGGTATAGGCATTCCACCAGCCACCGACCTGATCGAATTTTTCCTGGCGACGGCTCGCACCGAGCGTCAACTCATGCTCTCGACCAAACAACTGGAAGGGGCCAGTGAGCGTGCCATCCAGGTTGGTTTGTACATCCGTGGTGTCATAGGCACCAGCCCCTAATGTGTATGTAGAGGATGTTGAGTCGAGTTGCAGATAGTTGGAAAAGCTTTCTGACTTGGCCCAGATTTTCGCTGCTGCCAGTTTTGCGTTCCAGCCATTGTCGAAACGGTGAGTCACGTCAGTGAATACGCTGACATTATCCCTGTCCCAATAAGCCCAGTCGCCGCTCAAAAAGGTCGAGCGCGAAAAGTGCAGATTTTCACCGTTAGGGCCTGATGGCAGGCTACCCCAGTCGGAAGTCGCGTCGTCACGCTGTTTGGAGGCGCCAATGCTCCAGGTGGTGGCATCGCTCAGATCGGCTTCCAGAACTCCGTAAAAGGTCTGACGCTGTTTGTTGCGCTCATCGACAAAACTTTTGTCATCCTGATAAGCAGTCACAAAGCGGCCGCGAAGGGTGCCGGACTCGTTCAGCTTGTTGGAGGCATCGACTTCAGTACGGTAACGATCCCAACTGCCAGCGCTGGTGGTGATGCTGACCTGCGGCGTCGCGGTAGGACGCTTGCGCACCATATTCAGTGTCGCCGACGGGTTGCCTGCACCGGTCATTAGGCCCGTTGCACCACGAACCACTTCAACGCGGTCATAGATGGAAAGGTCAGCCTCGGCCAGGGTGTCCTGAGTGAAAGTACTCAGGATGCTAGGCAGGCCGTCATACATCAGGTTATCGATGGTGAAGCCACGAGCCAGGAACTGCTGACGGTCCTGACCGAACTTGCGAAGAGTCACGCCCGGTGCATATTTGACAACGTCATTGAGGTCATTCATGCCAGTGTCATCCATGCGCTGGCGCGTGATGACGCTGACCGACTGAGGCGTTTCACGGATCGACAATGGCAACTTGGTCGCCGTATTCATGGAGCCCGTAGTGTAGGAGTTGGTGCCTTCGGTGGTCGCAACCCCGGCAATGCCCGTGTCGGCATCGATATTCACGTTACCCAGCGATACCGGGCCTGCGGCCTGCTGCTGGAATACCTGTGCAGAATTACCCTGCACGGTTGCACCGAGACCACTTCCGGCCAGCAACTGATTCAGTGCTTGCGCCGGCTCCAGATTGCCACGTACCGCTGGCGCCTGTTTGCCCGCGACGGACTTGGCATCGAAAGTCACTTGCATGCCGCTGGCCTTGCTCAATTGAGTCAGAGACGACGACAGGGACTGAGATGGCAGGTTCAAGCTGACAGGAGCAGCCATGGCAACGGCCGAGAGGCCTAGTGCCAGAGCACCGGTCAGCGTGGGGATAAAGGGACGAAGCATCTCGTGATTCCTAGAGGGGCATGAAGACTTGGCAACTTTGCGAGAGGCGTAGCGGAGGGCGCTCGACATGGCAAAGGGCGGCGTGAAGCGCAGGATTTAACAATTTTTTCACAAGTATGTAAATACAAACGATTTGCAATTGCTCCTTTATTTATGTTCGTTTCTGCGCCGATGCCTCGCGTGCCTGATGGTGAGGCATTCTGTGATGCAAGCCTGGCTGGGTTGTGGGCCTGCCGAGGACGAAGAAGCTCAGTCTAGAGCCTTGGCTTTATCCGACAGGTGGTGGAATCAGAAGACAGTGGCCCAGGATTATCGAGCGGGCGAATTGGGTATCAGGGGAGGGGGATAGCGGATTGCTGAGCGTCAGAAACAAGAAAGCCCGCACGAGGCGGGCTTCTTGTTGAACTTGGTGGCTACACAGGGACTTGAACCCCGGACCCCAGCATTATGAATGCTATGCTCTAACCAACTGAGCTATGTAGCCAAGTGGCGCGCATTATTCGCGCAGAACGACTATGTGTCAAGCGTCGATATGAAAAATAATTGCGATTGATCAATCGGTTAGCTCGGGTCTGCTGCAGCGCCTCTGTTTTCAGGGGCTTTGGAGGGTACGGCTATTTGTCTTGCGGCCTGGCTAACCTGCTCGCATTCGTGGCGCGTGTCAGTCGATGGCGTCTCCTGCCATTCACTCCGACTGTTTCTTCCAGTGACATGTTACGGGACTCATTTTTCAGGCCGCTACGAACGCCGTCACAGAACGGCTGATGTTCGGTTTTCCGAGTGCTGGAAGGCGTTTGCGTCGGTGAGGCCACGCGAGTTTTGCCTGAAAGGGAACCGCAGTGCCCGTGTTGTCCACGCAGGTCGTCCACTTTCTGCGCATTAGATGAACTTTCTGCGTCATTTGTGGGATTTCGCTGCAAGAGGGCCTGCTTCGGTCCAAATCTTGCTTTGTTCCGCGTAATGCACTGAACAAGATCCATTTTTGTGCCTTTAAAACATGGACGACTTCGCTTTTCGGATAAACGAGTAGCGATGGCTATCGTCATTAAATCAATAACATGGCATTTTGCTATTTGGCTTTTTTGAAAAAGGGCATCTGCACGGGTTTACCCGGTTTTTGCAGGGTGTCACAGGGGGATGGCGGACATGAGTGGGCTTTTATCACCAGGTATGCGCCTGATGGGGCATTTTGGTTTCGCGCGTAAGTTTCAGGTCCTGTTCTTGTTGTTCATGCTGCCTCTGGTGGGCAGCGTATGGATGATTGCTCAGGATTATCGCAACAAGCTTGCGGTGATTACGGGCGAACAGTCAGGTGTGCGTCAGTTGCTGGTTCTCGATGACCTGGATTTCGAGCTATCGGCTCAGCGTGATAACGCGGCGCGCTGGAAGGCTGCCGATATTCTTCGTGAACCCACTCCTGCGGCCAAGGCTGCGGTTGCCAGGCTTGATGCCAACGTCTCGAAAATCTCCCAGTCACTTGATGCTGTGGGCGCCAAATTGGCGCAGGAAGATGCCACTGCTGAAGCAATGGAGCGTTACAGGGCATTGCAGGCGTCCGTAAAAGGCCTGGATTCTGCCTCGTTGCGCACCGTCGGCTGGTGGCCGGATGGCTATGATCGTTTTACGGCTGCCCTGAGTCTGACCCAGGCCTTGCGTGAGCAGATCGCGATGGATAGCGGCCTGATCCTCGATCCCTGGCTGGAAACCTACATGCTGATGCAGCTTTCCACTCAGCAGATGCCGGATCTGATCGAGCGTATAGGTCGTATGGCCAGTATCGGTCAAACCTCCGTGGCTACAGGTCAGTTCAGTCTGCAAAGTCGTTTGCAGATGCGTGACCTGCGCGGTCGCATCGATGATGCCAAGGATCAAATGCACAAGGCGGGCAATCTGCTGTTGTCCAAGCTGCCGCCGGAGCTGGAGCCTTGGGCTGTAAAATACAAGGCGACCTCCGCGATGCTGGACGCCGAGCTGAAAGTGCTGGATGAGGGCGTATTCGGTGGCACCATCAAGCTCAAGCCCGAAGAGTTCGAGCGCAGCATTGATACCCTGTTGGGCGGGATGGCTCAGTTGCGCAAGCAGTCGCTGGTTTCTCTGAACGATCGGCTCGAGTACTACCGCGATACTTCCAACATGCAGTTCATTCCGATGGCCGTGGCCTTTGGTGTGCTGCTGCTGGCAGCGCTCTATCTGTTCGTCTGCCTGCAATCTTCAATTCGCCGCAGTGCCAGCGGTATTACCACGCTTGCCGAGTCGTTGCGCGACGGTAATCTGTGCGTCGAGGTTTCGGTTCAGGGGCGTGACGAGCTGGCCGCAATCAGCAAGGCGCTGAACGTTGCGGTGGTGCAGTTGCGTACCAGCCTGTTGGGCGTCAATCACGAAACCCGGCAACTGGGTGATGCAGTGCTGACCCTCAATACCCAGTCAAATGGCACGCTCAGTGAAGTCGAGGAGCAGCAGTATCAGATCAGCCAGATTGCAGCCGCGGCCACCGAGCTGGCGGCAACTTCTCAGGGGGTGGCCAGAAGTTGTGAACAGGCTTCCGACAGCGCACGCCAGACCCGCAAGATTGCAGAAGAAAGCAGCCGCGACAGCCGACGTACCACCGACAGCATCCAGCAGCTCAATCAGCGCCTGACGGACACTGCTGCGGCTCTGGGACGTGTCAGCGAGCAGGGGCAGCAGATCCAGTCGGTGGTGGATGCTATTCGTGGTATTGCCGAACAGACCAACCTGCTGGCGCTCAACGCGGCCATCGAGGCGGCGCGGGCGGGCGAGCAGGGGCGTGGGTTTGCGGTGGTGGCCGATGAGGTCCGCAGCCTGTCGCAACGTACTCAGGCCTCAACGGCAGAAATCGCCGGTACTGTGGACAGCTTGCGCTCTACCGTGACTCAGGCCGTCAATCTGATGGAAGCGGCTTGTGGTCAGGCGGTCAACGATGCTCAGTCCGTGACCGGGCTGGGTTTGCGGTTGGGTGAAATTGCTTCTGCCGTGCAAGGTGTGACGGACACCCTGGTGCAGATTTCCACTGCGGTCGAAGAACAGGCTTCGACGGCCGATGAGGTCAGTAACAATATTCAACAGGTGGATCAGGCAGCAGGTCGTTTGCTTGATGGGGCACGCGCCGTCAATCAGGCGGCCGATACCCTGAGCAAGGGCAGTCGTGCGTTGAACGACAATACAGCGCGCTTTCAGTTGGGTTGATAGGGTCTTACCGAGCGCTTCACTCAATGACACCTCAATCGCCAGGTCCGGCGGTTGAGGTGTTTTGCATTGGGGAGCAGTGTCTTGCGTTGTGTCGGGCTGCCGTCAAACGGCTACTGCTGGTTCATTGATCCACGTGGGTGCCACGCTTTGCAGTTGCACCCAGGGCTGCGGTTTACCCAGCAGATAACCCTGGAACTCATCCACTCCCATGGCATGCAGGCATTGCGCCTGGGTATGGGTTTCGATCCCTTCGGCAACGATCTTCAACGAAAAGCGCTTGGCGATGAGCACAGCACTTTCGACCACGGCCAGGGCCCGGTCATCAAGCTGGGCGACGAATGAGCGGTCGATCTTGATGCCATCGATGGGCAGCTCACGCAATCTGGACAGTGAGGAATAGCCGGTGCCGAAGTCGTCGATGTGGATGTGCACACCCAGTTTTCTCAGGTGATGCAGCGATTCGAGAATGCGATCCTTCCAGGCTTCGTCAAACACAGACTCGGTAACCTCCACGATCAGCCGGGCAGGGGACAGACGCTCTATCGCGAGCGTCTGGGCGACGAATCGGGTGAAGCCGGGAGTCACCAACTGGCGAATGGAAACGTTCACGGCAACCGACGGCAGTTCGGGGCCGGTTTTCTCCCAGGTGACGGCTGCGCGGCAGGCCTGCTGCAATACCCAGGCGCCGAGTTCGACGATCAGGTCGGACTCTTCGGCTATGGGAATGAATTCCTGCGGGCCTACAGCGCCCAGTAGAGAAGGGTTCCAGCGCAGCAAGGCTTCGATGCACATCACTTCGCCGGTTGTTGCCGAGATCAGGGGCTGGAATACCAGGGACAGGCTTTCATCATGCACGGCCTGGCGCAGGGCGATGTTGATGTCCAGCTTGCGACGCTGAATGCGCGCCAGTTCCTGATCGTAAAACACGATGCGGCCACGGCCCTGTCGCTTGGCTTCCGCGGATGCCAGGTCGGAGGCTTGCAGCAGGGTTTCAATGTTGTCGCCATCGTCGCCCTGAATGGCAATGCCGATGCTGACGCCGATACGCAGGGAGGCAGAGGCGACCTCGAAGTTCTTTATCAGCGCTTCCCCGAGGTTTTCAGCCAATTGCCAGGACCGGGTGCGGATATCGAGTAATGCTGGCGTCACGACAATGAACTCATCGCCTCCCCAGCGGGCGATGGAAGAGCCGTCGGGCAGCAGGGATTTCAAGCGCTTCGCAACGCCCTGAAGGATTTCGTCGCCACAGGCATGTCCCAGCCCGTCATTGATCTGCTTGAAGTGATCCAGGTCGAGAAACAGGACGGCGCGTAATCGGGGAGCGAAATCCGGCAGCGGGCTCAAGTCGTACATCAGGCCACGGCGGTTAGGCAGGCCGGTGAGCGGATCGTGGTGAGCCAGATTGTGCAGGGAGCGGGTCCTGTCGGCGACGCGCTCTTCAAGCTCTGCATTGGTGGCGAGCACTTCCTCGGTGCGCTGGGTCAACTGTTCGACCAGATCCGAGTTTTCATACTTCAATTCGATGGAATTGCGCAGCCGGGCATAGTTGTTGCGATGCCCTGCAATCATCAGGCAGTAAAAAACGACGCCAATGACGCTGAGGATCCACTGCGAAGGCGTCTGCACAGCCAACTGAAAACACGCAGGCAGCATCATGAGGCCAAAGTACACCGGCCCCATCAAACGCATGGGTGCCAATATTCCGCTGGCACCACCGGCCATGGCCGACATCACCATGATGATCAGGTACTGCTGGGCAGGTGGATACGTGTTGAACTCACTCAGAATCAGGACCGCCCACAGAAAACCGGTGGCAAACAGGCCGGCTCCCTGAAGCTTCCAGGCTCTATCAAGCCATTCGATCGATTGACCTCTGGGAGTATTGGCGGCTTTGAGCAGGTAGTGATGCAAGGCATACCTGAATCCCAGGGTGGTCACGACGATTGTCAGCCATGTCCAGTGACATTCGCGGTCGATTTCCGATGTCTGGACCAGCAGCACCATACCGATTGCCGCGACCAGTTGAGCCCACAGACCTGCAAGGTTGCTGCCTAATGTGTATTGCAGAAGCTCAGCCTTCAGATGGGCCTTGTTCATCTTGTCTTTCCCGACAGGTACTTTCTATGGGAGTCCGTGTGTGAAGTGAGATCCATGAGTGAAGGCAGACTGCATTCCTGTAGCGGGTCTGGCCAGATGCGATGCAAGGCTCTGGGCTGCATGCATCTTTGATCTAAATGATGGCTAAATGCAATCACTATAAGGCAGTGGAGGATTGGGCTTGTAATTACGCGGTCACGCCGTTATCGGCCGCAAGCGTTCAGAGCTTGAGATGCCGATCATCGGGCAGCCGTTAAGAGGAAGGAGTTGCAGAAATATCGCCTTTGGCCACGTGATGCAGCCAAAGGCAGAGGAGGAGCGCAGGGGTCAGAACGAGCCGTGTTTCAGCAGCTTTTGCAGGTATTGACCGTAGCCGGTCTTTTTCAGTTTCTCAGCCTGCTCACCCAGTTGTTGAGCCGTGATCCAGCCATTGGAGTAGGCGATTTCTTCCAGGCAGGCCACTTTCCAGCCCTGACGCTGTTCGATGGTATGCACGAAGTGGCTCGCCTCCAGAAGCGATTCGTGGGTGCCGGTGTCGAGCCAGGCGAAACCGCGGCCCAGAATTTCCACCGTCAGGCTTTTCTGTTCCAGATAGGCTTTGTTCACGTCGGTGATTTCCAGTTCGCCACGCTCGGAAGGCTTGATGTTCCTGGCAATCTCGACAACCTGGTTATCGTAGAAATACAGCCCGGTCACGGCATAGCTGGATTTCGGATTGGCCGGTTTCTCTTCAATGCTCAGTGCCCGACCGCTTTCGTCGAACTCCACCACGCCAAAGCGCTCCGGATCTGAAACGTGATAGCCGAATACAGTCGCACCACTGCTTTGCTGAGTCGCGGCGTGCAGTTTTTCCGAGAAGTGCTGACCGTAGAAAATGTTGTCGCCAAGGATCAGGCAGCATGGATCCTTGCCAATGAACTCTTCACCGATCAGGAAAGCCTGTGCCAGGCCATCGGGGCTGGGTTGCTCTGCATAGGTGAGTTCGATGCCGTACTGGCTGCCGTCTCCCAGGAGCTTGCGGAAAGAGGGCAAGTCGTCTGGCGTGGAGATAATCAGGATTTCACGCATCCCCGCCAGCATCAGCACCGACAGAGGATAGAAAATCATCGGCTTGTCGTAGATCGGCAGCATTTGCTTCGAAACGCCGAGGGTCAACGGATGCAGACGAGTGCCCGAGCCTCCGGCCAGGATGATGCCTTTACGATTGGTCGTGATCATTTATTCAGGGTTTCCATGAGCATTCGGGTTACACCACTTTGCCAATCCGGCAAGTGCAGGGAAAAGGCACTACGCAGTTTTGCTGTGTCCAGGCGCGAATTCAAAGGCCGTTGCGCGGGCGTCGGATAGTCGATGGTCCCGATGGGATTGACGGCTTCTACTGCCAGTTGCTCGCCATTGGCCCGGGCAAAGTCGATGACATATTGCGCGTAGGCATGCCATGACACTTCGCCTGCTGGCGCCAGATGATAGATCCCGCCGAGTTGCGGGCGCGCCAGTGTCTGTTGCAGGGCAACTGCCGTTACATCCGCCAGCAGCTCAGCGCCTGTGGGCGCGCCGATCTGATCGCTGATGACACTGAGCGTCGGACGATCCTTGGCGAGTCGCAGCATGGTCTTGGCAAAATTGTTGCCACGTGCCGCGTACACCCAACTGGTACGAAAGATCAGGTATTTGCAGCCCGATGCAGCAATGAGCTGCTCACCTTCGAGTTTGGTTGCGCCGTAATGATTGATGGGCGAAACCGCATCGTTTTCTTTCCAGGCGGTTGTGCCTGTGCCATCGAACACATAGTCGGTCGAGTAGTGAATCAGCAGAGCGTCTAGCTGGCAGGCTTCTTCGGCCATGACCTGGCTGGCCAGGGCGTTGATCCGGTGTGCCGCTTCCCGCTCGCTCTCGGCCTTGTCGACAGCCGTGTAGGCCGCGGCATTGACGATGACCTGGGGCTGGACACGACGAATCGTATCCCGCAGACCGGTCAGATCAGCCAGGTCGCCAGCCAGCTCGCCGCAAGTGGTCTGTGCAGGATGTCTATCCAGCGCTATCACTTCGCCAAGCACTGCCAGCGAGCGCTGCAATTCCCATCCGACCTGACCGTTTTTCCCAAGTAGAAGTATTTTCATGCTTTCCCGGTGCGCGATGCGTAGTTTTTATCGATCCATTGTTGATAACTACCGCTTTTCACATGAGCGACCCACTCAGGGTTATCGAGGTACCACTGCACGGTCTTGCGGATGCCGGACTCGAAACTTTCCTCGGGAACCCAGCCCAGCTCACGCTGAATCTTGCTGGCGTCGATTGCATAGCGTAGATCATGCCCGGGGCGGTCCTGAACATAAGTGATCAGGTCGGCATGGGGGCGGAAGGCCGAGTCGGGACGAAGCTGGTCGAGCAGGGCGCAGACAGTGTGCACCACTTCGATGTTCTGTTTTTCGTTGTGACCGCCGATGTTGTACGTCTCGCCGATCTCGCCCTCGGTCACCACCTTGTAGAGTGCGCGTGCGTGATCTTCCACGTAAAGCCAGTCACGGACCTGATTGCCCTTGCCGTAGATAGGCAGAGGCTTGCCTTCCAGTGCGTTGAGAATGATCAGCGGGATCAGCTTCTCAGGGAAGTGGCAGGGGCCGTAATTGTTCGAGCAGTTGGTGACCAGTGTCGGCAGGCCGTAGGTCCGGCTCCAGGCGCGCACCAGATGGTCGGAACTGGCCTTGCTGGCCGAGTACGGCGAGCTTGGCTGATAAGGCGTGGTCTCGGTGAACAGGTCTTCCGGCCCTTCAAGGTCGCCATACACTTCATCGGTGGAAATGTGGTGGAAGCGGAACGCTGCCTTGCGCGTATCGTCCAGTCCATTCCAGTAACCGCGAGCGGCTTCCAGCAGCGCGTAAGTGCCGATGATGTTGGTCTGGATAAACTCCGAAGGCCCGCTGATGGAGCGGTCGACATGGGACTCGGCAGCCAGGTGCATCACCGCATCGGGCTGGTGATCGTGAAAGACCCGGTCGAGTTCTTCACGGTTGCAGATATCCACATGCTCGAATGCATAACGCTCGCTCTTGTCCGCCGACTGGAGGGATTCGAGATTGCCAGCGTAGGTCAGCTTGTCGACATTGACCACAGCGTCGGTCGTGTTGGCGATGATATGGCGAATGACCGCCGAGCCAATGAAGCCTGCACCACCTGTTACTAAGATCTTCACGAGAGTTTTTACCTTGGATTCTGACAAGACTTGAGTGCGCCAACTGGAGGTCGCGACTGTAAGGGACAAGCTGACCTGACGATAGTACAAGGCAGCATTTTACATGGAAAAATCGCTATCGCAGGCCTGAAGCAGCAATCGCTCGATCTGCGCCAGCTCCCAGGTGCTCAACAGGCTGACCGGATCTGTGCCGTAACGCTGGGTTTCCAGGCTCCACTCCCTGCCGCCCGGGTCAAGACAGCGTTGGCAATGATGCAGACGCCTGTCACTGAAGTCGAGGGTCAGGCACCAGCCTTCGAGAGTGATTTGCAGCAGCCCCGAGTCAAGGTGCTGCACAAATTGCAGGGAGTGAATGCCCTGAGCCGTGTCCCTCAATTGCTGATAAACCTCGCGTGCGCTCAAGGGGTGCATCTATTCCACTCCCTGCAAACGGTTTTCCTTGATCTTGCTGACGGCGTTGAAAAAAGGAATTTTCAAGGCCGTTGCCAGCCTGCGAGCAAAAGACGGTACCAGATCTGGATGCCCAAGCGATGGAACGCAACACACCCAGGCGGGACTCGGTATAGGTTGCCAGCGTTGGGTGATCATTTCCACCATCGCGTCTACCAGCTAATGCGATCAGTTAAGAGGCTGATTTCAAAAAACGGGTGGCTGGAATCAAAATCCGTGGGAGGGGCCTTAACTGATCGGCATTACCTCTACTAGCGCATCATCTAAGTGATTCTTTTGCTTACCCGTAGCTGCCAATTGCCCCCCCAACCGCTATGCATGGTTATGCCACCTGCATAAACACAAAACCCCCGAATCGCCAGGCAATTCGGGGGCTTTTAGGATTCATCAGCATCCGTGGCAACCCACGGCAGGCATCAGACGTTGAAGCGGAAGTGCATCACGTCGCCATCCTTGACGATGTATTCCTTGCCTTCCAGACGCCATTTACCGGCTTCCTTGGCGCCGGCCTCGCCCTTGAACTGGATGAAGTCTTCGTAGGCGATGACTTCGGCGCGGATGAAGCCTTTTTCGAAGTCGGTGTGGATCACGGCAGCGCCTTGTGGCGCGGTGGCGCCTACGCGGACGGTCCAGGCGCGGACTTCTTTCACGCCAGCGGTGAAGTAGGTCTGCAGGTTGAGCAGCTCGTAGCCAGCGCGGATCACGCGGTTCAGGCCTGGCTCTTCGAGGCCCAGGGCTTCGAGGAACATGTCTTTCTCTTCGCCTTCTTCAAGTTCGGCGATTTCGGCTTCGATCTTGTTGCAGACCGGTACCACGATCGCGCCTTCTTCTTCGGCGATGGCCATGACGACGTCCAGGAACGGATTGTTCTCGAAACCGTCTTCGGCCACGTTGGCGATGTACATCACAGGCTTGCTGGTCAGCAGGTGGAAGCCGCGGATAACCAGTTTCTCGTCGGCGCTCATGCCTTTCATCAGGCTGCGTGCAGGCTTGCCTTCGGTGAAGTGAGCGATGAGTTTTTCCAGTACGGCTTTCTGGGCCACTGCATCCTTGTCGCCGCCCTTGGCGTTGCGAGTGACTTTCTGCAGTTGCTTCTCGCAACTGTCGAGGTCGGCAAAGATCAGTTCGAGGTCGATGATTTCGATATCGCGTTTCGGGTCGACGCTGTTGGAGACGTGAATCACGTTCTCGTCTTCAAAGCAGCGGACCACGTGGGCGATGGCATCGGTTTCACGGATGTTGGCCAGGAACTTGTTGCCCAGGCCTTCACCTTTGGAGGCGCCAGCCACCAGACCGGCGATGTCGACGAACTCCATGGTGGTCGGCATGACGCGCTCGGGTTTTACGATGGCGGCCAGAGCGTCCAGACGTGGATCGGGCATCGGCACGATACCGGTGTTGGGTTCGATCGTGCAGAAGGGAAAGTTCTCTGCCGCAATGCCGGACTTGGTCAGGGCGTTGAACAGGGTGGACTTGCCGACGTTAGGCAGGCCGACGATTCCGCAGTTGAATCCCATGGTGTTTCCCCTCGAGTGATGTCAGGCCTTCTGGCTGTGCAGGTTTTTCATCGCCCGGTTCCATTCACCGGCGAAGATATCCGGCAGCACGCCGAGGGCAAAGTCGATACTGGCATCCAGTTTTTCCTGTTCGGCGCGTGGAGCTCGACCCAGGACAAAACCGGAGACCTTGCTGGCATCGCCTGGGTGGCCGATGCCAAGCCGCAAGCGATGGAAAGTGTTCTGGTTACCGAGCTGCGCGATGATGTCGCGCAGACCGTTGTGACCGCCATGCCCGCCGCCAACTTTCAGTTTGGCAACGCCGGGAGGCAGGTCGAGTTCGTCGTGCGCTACCAGAATGGAGTCGACCGAAATGCGGTAGAAGCCGGCGAGTGCCGCTACAGCCTGACCGCTGCGGTTCATGTAGGTAGTAGGAATCAGCAGACGAACATCCTGACCCTGATGCGTGAAGCGTCCGGTCAGGCCAAAGAATTTGCGCTCGGGAACGAGGTTGACTCGTTGCGCCGCAGCAATACGCTCAACGAAAAGAGCCCCTGCGTTATGCCGGGTCTGTTCGTATTCAGTGCCGGGGTTTCCCAGGCCAACGATCAGTTTTATGGCGGTCACGACAGGGGCTCTTCCTTGGAGTTGTGGATAACACCGCTTGCGAAAGCGGCAACTGTGGACGAAAAGTGCTCATTTACCATGATGTAAACTCCGCGATCCCGCCCGCTTTGCCTGCTATCGCTCGCGATGTTTCCTGAGCAACTCCGACGTTACCAAGTAATGAATTACTCGGCAGCGCCTTCTTCTTTGGTGTCTTCTGCAGCTACGCGTGGAGCGTGGACGTTGGCGATAGCCAGGTCGGTACCGTGCGCCAGTGCGACGAACTCAACGCCTTTTGGCGCTTTGAGGTCGGACAGGTGAACGTTGGAACCGATTTCCAGAGCGCCCAGATCCACTTCGATGAACTCAGGCAGATCTTTAGGCAGGCAGGAAACTTCCAGCTCGGTAGTGGTGTGCGAGATCTCGCCGCCTTTCTTGACCGGAGCTTCTTCGTTGATGAAGTGAACCGGAACGATGGCGGTCAGTTTCTGGCCGGCAACAACACGTACGAAGTCAGCGTGCAGTACGTGACCTTTTGCTGGGTGACGCTGCAGTGCCTTGATCAGGACGTTCTGCTTCTTGCCACCAACATTCAGCTCGATAACGTGGCTGAAAGCAGCTTCGTTTTCCAGCAGTTTGGCAACTTCTTTGGCCAGCATGCTGATGGACTCAGGGGCTTTGTCAGCACCGTAGACAACAGCTGGAACCAGGCTTGCGAGACGACGCAGGCGGCGGCTCGCACCTTTCCCCAGGTCGGAACGCACTTCAGCATTCAGAGTGAAATCATTCATTTTGTTTCTCCAAAATAACCACACTCGCTTTGGCGTTTGCGACCAGCGCCAATGCGATATGGGCAAAAAAGCCCCGCCCTGACCGGATGCCAGGGCGGGGCGCTTTTCGTCGACGAGATGAGCGCCAGGGAAAACCCTTAGCGGAACATCGCGCTGATCGATTCTTCGTTGCTGATACGGCGAACCGCTTCAGCGACTACCGGTGCGATATCCAGTTGACGGATACGGCTACAGGCTTGTGCAGCAGCGGACAACGGGATGGTGTTACTCACCACCAGTTCGTCCAGCACGGAATTTTCAATGTTTTCGATCGCCCGACCCGACAGCACAGGGTGTGTGCAGTAGGCAAAGACCTTGGCTGCGCCATGCTCTTTCAGGGCCTTTGCCGCATGGCACAGAGTGCCGGCGGTATCGACCATGTCGTCGACCAGAATACAGGTACGCCCTTCGACATCACCGATGATATGCATCACTTCGGAGTGATTGGCTTTCTCACGGCGTTTGTCGATGATCCCGAGATC
Organism: Pseudomonas cichorii; assembly: GCF_019719005.1. Classification (GTDB taxonomy): domain Bacteria; phylum Pseudomonadota; class Gammaproteobacteria; order Pseudomonadales; family Pseudomonadaceae; genus Aquipseudomonas; species Aquipseudomonas cichorii_E. The sequence goes on along the minus strand of NZ_JAIGPJ010000012.1, from coordinate 107,100 downwards.
GACGCCCAGGGATTTGGCAACAGCACGTGCACGCACGACGCCACCGATATCCGGGGAAACGATCATCAGGTTTTCAAAGCGCTGATCTTCGATGTCATCCACCAGAACAGGGGAGCCGTAGATGTTATCTACAGGAATATCGAAGAAACCTTGTATCTGGTCAGCATGAAGATCAACCGTGAGAACACGATCGATACCCACCACGGTCAGCATGTCAGCAACGACTTTCGCGCTGATGGCAACACGTGCGGAACGCGGACGGCGATCCTGACGGGCATAACCAAAGTAAGGAATCACAGCAGTGATTCGGGACGCTGAGGAGCGGCGGAAGGCATCAGCCATCACGACGAGTTCCATCAGGTTATCGTTGGTCGGAGCGCAAGTCGGCTGAATAATGAAGACATCTTTACCGCGGACGTTTTCATTGATCTCAGTGCTGATCTCGCCGTCGGAGAACTTACCGACAGAGACGTCACCGAGAGGGATATGCAGCTGACGTACTACACGCCGAGCCAGATCGGGGTTAGCGTTCCCCGTAAAGACCATCATCTTGGACACGCGCAGTACCTGGAGGCTGAGGGTATACCTGGATGAGTATAGAAAATGGCAGGGGCGGCTGGATTCGAACCAACGCATGGCAGGATCAAAACCTGCTGCCTTACCGCTTGGCGACGCCCCTGTATTGAATCAATCCGAGTGCCTGGCACTCGATTCCTTTTTCACAGAATCTGTAGCTTGCGATGCAACATCGAAACGTTGCTTCCTTTTGCTACGAACCCTGTAAGGGTCTCTGTAAGAAGGGCCGAGACTTTATCAGCTTCAGCTTTGTTTGGGAAGGCCCCAAACACACAACTTCCAGTTCCGGTTAATTTTGCTTCGGTAAAATTACCTAACAAATTCAAAGCGTTACGTACATCTGGATAACGCTTCTCTACAACCGCTCTACAGTCGTTTTGACTGTTTCCCTTGGGAACGGGGCGCACTTTAATGGGAGGAGTGTCACGTGTCAACAGTGGATCTGAAAAAATTTCTGCTGTACTTACAGATACTTGCGGCACAAGTACCAAATACCACGGTTCTTCGGGGTTTATAGGGGTGAGAATTTCTCCTACACCCTCTGCAAATGCAGCACGCCCACGCACGAAAACCGGGACGTCGGCCCCGAGAGTCAGGCCCAGAGCGGCCAGGCGATCTTCGTCCCAGCCAAGATGCCAGAGATGGTTCAGACCCAGCAGGGTGGTTGCCGCATCGGAACTGCCACCCCCGATGCCGCCGCCCATGGGCAGGCGTTTTTCCAGCCAGATATCCATGCCCAGCGTGCAGCCGGACTGTTTCTGCAATGCTCTGGCAGCCCTGACGATCAGATTGCTGTCGTGAGGAACGCCGGGAACATCGGTTTGCAGGCGTATTTCACCGTCCTCGCGAACGGCGAAGCCGAGTTCGTCGCCGTAATCGAGAAACTGAAAGATGGTTTCCAGCTGGTGATAGCCGTCAGGGCGACGGCCAAGAATGTGCAGCATCAGGTTCAGCTTGGCGGGAGCGGGCAGGGTCAGGCTTGGCGTGCTCATGCTTATTGCCCCAGTTTGCGGGGCTGCCAGTCCTTGATGACCAGCGTGACGTCCAGATCCTGTCCGTGCAGCTTGATGCGCTCAGGCAGCCAGTAACCGTTCTGCTCGGCATAGCTGAGGTATTCAACCTGCCAGCCATCCTGTTCGAGGTTGGCCAGACGGCTGTCGTCATCCAGGGTCAGGCGGCTCTTGCTGTCGGGAGCGGGAAGGCCGCGTACCCACCAGACGAGGTGCGAGACCGGAAGTTTCCAGCCCAGTTGATCCTGTAACAGGGTTTCCGGGCTGGCCGCTTCATAGCGACCCTGATTGGCCACTTCGAGAGTCACGCCGCCGGGACGACCGGTCAGGCGTGCCGCACCGCGTCCCAGAGGGCCGGAGAGGCGAATGTCGTAATAATCCTGGCGTTGCAGCCAGAACAGGGTCCCGCTGCCGGAGTCCCGGGGAGCACGAATGCCGACCTTGCCGTTGATCTGCCAGCCGTCGAGGCTGCTCAGTTGTTGCTTGTGTTCGCGCCACTGCGCGGGATCACCCTTGCCCTGAAGGGCTTCGCGGGAAGTCAGGCCGGCACAGCCGGTGAGCAGGGCAATGAGGCTGAATACGATTACACGGCGCAAAAACATAACGTCAAAGATTCTCTGATCCGGTCAGGCGCAGCACGGTGCTACGCAGAATAGGGCTGTCAGGTTGCTGTTCGAGGGCTTTAGCCCAGACTTTACGGGCTTCACGCTGTTCGCCCTTGGCCCAGAGCACTTCGCCCAGGTGAGCGGCGACTTCGTGGTCGGGGAAGCGTTCAAGCGCCATACGCAGCAGGCGTTCGGCTTCGTCCAGGTTGCCCATGCGGTAATTGACCCAGCCCAGGCTGTCGAGCACGGCCGGATCGTCCGGTGTCAGGGTGTGGGCCTTTTCAATCAGCTCCCTGGCTTCGGCGTAACGGGTCGTGCGATCCGAAAGGGTATAACCCAGGGCATTCAGGGCCATGGCGTTTTCCGGTTCGCGCTTGATGATTGCCCGCAGGTCCTTTTCCATCTGTGCCAGATCGTTGCGCTTTTCAGCCAGCATGGCGCGTGTATAAAGCAGGTTCACGTCGTCAGGGTACTGCTTGAGCGCCTGATTCAGCACTTGCCAGCCACGGTCGGGCTGATTGTTGCTGGTCAGGGTTTCTGCTTCGATCAGGTATAGCTGGATCGCGTAGTCCGGCTGCGAGTCGCGGGCTTCGGCGAGGCGCTTGGAGGCTTCGGCGGCATTGCCGTTGCTCATCAGAATGTCGCTCTGGCGAAGCTGGGCGGACAGGAAGTCACTGCCCGGTCCGACCTGTGCGTATTCGGCAAGGGCGCTTTGCGGGTCGTCGCGCTCTTCGTGGATACGGCCCAGGTTCAGGTGCGCGGAGTCGACATGTGCGCCTCGTTCCACCAGCTCTTCCAGATAAACGGCCGCTTCGTCCCAGGCCTTGGCTTCCAGGCAGACCAGCGCCAGGGAGAAACGCAGTTCGTCGTCATCCGGGTATTGCTTCAGAAGGCTGGAGAACTGCACCTTGGCGTCTTCCATGCGGTTCTGTTCGACCAGCATGCGGGCGTAGGTCAGGCGCAGACGTTTGTCTTCCGGGTATTTCTTGAGGCTTTTTTCCAGGATCGGCAGCCCTTCCTTGCCACGACCCATGCCTTGCAGCAGGCGGGTGCGCAACAGGATTGGCGCAATTTCGCCGTCCTTCGGCGGATTGTCTTCAAGCAGGCGCAAGGAGCGCTCGGAGTCGCCGTTCTGCTGGAGCAGCAGCGCCTTGCCGAAGATCAACTGGCCATTGTTCGGGTATTTACCCAGCAGCCGGTCGAAACTCTTGAGCAGACCATTGCGGGTATCGGTGTCGGTTTCCGCAGCAGAGAGCGCCAGGAAGTCGAAATGCGTATCGCCCTGACCCTGCAGAACCTTCTCCATGTACATCATGGAGTCGTCATAGCGTCCGGAGCGTGCCAGCTGAATCGCGGCGGCTCTTTGCGCTTCCAGGTTGCCCGGGTCGTTGCGTGCCCAGATCATGGCGGTATCCAGAGCGGCCTGATCGGCGCCCAGATACTCGGCGATGCGATAGGCCCGTTCGGAAACGGCCGGGTCCTGGGTCTTGACCGCCTGGGTGACGTAATTGTCGAGCGCAATGTCGAAACGGTTACGCTGGCCTGCCAGTTCGGCACTGAGCAGGCTGACCAGAGTGTCCTGAGTGAACGAGCCATAGACCAGCGGCTTTGTTTCAGGCACGGGAGGTGTGTCTTTCTGTGCAGTCACAGGTTGCTGTGAGACGGGAGCCATGGACTGGCAGCCGCCGAGAAAGACAAGGGCGAGGAACAACGCGGAGGATCTAGTCATATATAAGAAAGGCGGCTTACCTGCGGTTTGGAGCATCATGACACAAGGCTGTCGGCAAAACCCACCACCGGTGGAAAAACTACTGCAACAGCGGTTCTGCGGCGTCGCCACCCCAAAAAGGGGGCCTGCGACGAGCGATTCTAGTGGGACAATAATATGCAGTGGTTGTTCTGAGCTTATTGAAGTAGGACAATTGCGGGCTTCACGTCACCACCAGCGACCCTGAATGGCCTTCCTTGCACTTGGTATTAACCATAAGACTGCCTCGGTAGACGTTCGCGAGCGCGTGGCATTTACGCCAGAACAGCTGGTCGAGGCCTTGCAGCAGCTTTGCCGTCTTACCAGCAGTCGCGAAGCCGCGATCCTCTCGACGTGTAACCGTAGCGAGCTGTATATCGAGCACGACCAGCTCGCAGCCGACAGCATTCTGGCCTGGCTGGCGGACTATCATCACCTGAGCCTCGATGAACTGCGCGCCAGTGCCTACATTCATGAAGACGATGCTGCCGTGCGTCACATGATGCGCGTGGCTTCGGGCCTGGACTCTCTGGTACTCGGAGAGCCGCAGATTCTCGGGCAGATGAAATCCGCCTATGCCGTGGCCCGTGAGGCGGGAACCGTTGGTCCGTTGCTCGGGCGTCTGTTTCAGGCGACCTTCAGCGCCGCCAAGCAGGTGCGCACCGACACGGCCATTGGTGAGAACCCGGTATCGGTGGCGTTTGCCGCCGTCAGCCTGGCGAAACAGATTTTCAGCGATCTGCAGCGCAGTCAGGCGTTGCTGATCGGCGCGGGCGAAACCATCACTCTGGTTGCCCGGCACCTGCGTGATCTGGGTGTAAAGCGTATTGTGGTTGCCAACCGGACCCTGGAGCGTGCCAGTATTCTGGCTGCCGAGTTCGGCGCTCATGCGGTGCTGCTTTCGGATATTCCGGCAGAACTGGTGAACAGCGATATCGTGATCAGCTCCACCGCCAGCCAGTTGCCGATTCTGGGCAAGGGCGCGGTAGAAAGCGCCTTGAAGCTGCGCAAGCACAAGCCGATTTTCATGGTGGATATCGCTGTTCCTCGCGATATCGAGCCGGAAGTCGGAGAACTGGACGACGTTTACCTCTATAGCGTCGATGATCTGCATGAGGTGGTCGCCGAAAACCTCAAGAGTCGGCAGGGTGCTGCCCTGGCGGCCGAACAACTGGTCAGTATCGGCGCCGAGGACTTCATGTCCCGTTTGCGCGAACTGGCGGCCGTCGATGTATTGCGTGCCTATCGTCAGCAAAGCGAGCGACTGCGCGACGAAGAGCTGAGCAAGGCGCAGCGTATGCTGGCCAACGGTAGCAATGCCGAAGAGGTCTTGATTCAACTGGCCCGTGGCCTGACCAACAAACTGCTGCACGCTCCCAGCGTTCAGCTTAAAAAGCTGTCTGCCGAAGGCCGCGTCGATGCGCTGGCCATGGCTCAGGAACTTTTTGCCCTCGGTGAGGGCTCGACGGATAAACCTTCGCAATGAAAGCTTCACTGCTCAATAAGCTGGATGTGCTCAGCGACCGTTTTGAAGAATTGACCGCGCTGCTTGGCGATGCGGAAGTTATCAGCGACCAGACCAAGTTTCGCGCCTATTCCCGTGAATACGCCGAAGTCGAGCCGGTCATCGAGACTTACAGGCAGCGTATCAAGGTACTGGCCGATCTGGACGGTGCCCAGGCGCTGCTCAAGGACAACGATCCGGACATGCGGGAAATGGCGGTCGAGGAAGTCCGTGAAGCCAAGCAGCAGTTGCTGGAGCTGGAGGCGCAGTTGCAACGCATGCTGCTGCCCAAGGACCCCAACGACGGGCGCAACGTGTTCCTGGAAATCCGTGCCGGCACGGGCGGTGACGAGGCGGCGATCTTCTCTGGTGACCTGTTCCGCATGTACTCGCGCTATGCCGAGCGTCGTGGCTGGCGCGTGGAAATCCTTTCGGAAAACGAAGGCGAGCATGGCGGCTACAAAGAAGTCATTGCCCGTGTCGAAGGCGAAAACGTCTACGGCAAACTGAAATTCGAGTCCGGTGCCCACCGCGTACAGCGTGTGCCCGAAACCGAGTCGCAAGGTCGTATCCATACCTCGGCCTGTACCGTGGCGGTGTTACCCGAGCCTGACGAACAGCAGGCGATCGAAATCAATCCGGCAGACCTGCGCATCGATACCTATCGTTCCTCCGGTGCCGGTGGACAGCACGTCAACAAGACCGACTCGGCCATTCGCATTACCCACTTGCCATCGGGTATTGTCGTGGAGTGCCAGGAAGAACGTTCGCAACACAAGAACAGAGCCCGGGCAATGTCCTGGTTGTCTGCCAAACTGAATGATCAGCAGACCAGTGCCGCTGCCAATGCCATCGCCAGCGAGCGCAAGCTGCTGGTGGGGTCAGGTGATCGTTCGGAGCGTATTCGCACCTATAACTTCCCTCAAGGGCGAGTGACGGATCACCGCGTCAATCTGACGTTGTATTCACTGGACGAAGTTCTGGCCGGTGGCGTCGATGCAGTGATAGAGCCGCTACTCGCTGAATATCAGGCTGATCAACTTGCGGCACTGGGTGAGTAAATGACCATCATCGCCAGCTTGTTAAGAAGCGCTGAACTTCCCGACTCACCAACTGCGCGCCTGGACGCCGAGTTGCTGCTGGCCGCTGCCCTGGGCAAGCCGCGCAGCTTCCTGCATACCTGGCCCGAGCGCATTGTCAGCACCGAAGCGGCGCTGACGTTCGCCAGTTACCTGCAACGCAGGCGCACCGGTGAGCCCGTGGCTTATATTCTGGGTCAGCAGGGTTTCTGGAAACTCGATCTGGAAGTCGCGCCGCACACACTGATTCCACGTCCCGAAACCGAAATGCTGGTGGAGGCGGCGCTGGAACTGATACCGGCGTTTGCGCCTGCTCAGGTTCTGGATCTGGGCACCGGCAGCGGGGCGATTGCCCTGGCGCTGGCCAACGAGCGTCATCTGTGGAAAGTGACGGCCGTGGATCGGGTACTGGAAGCTGTGGCCCTGGCTGAGCGCAATCGGCAGCGTCTGCAACTGGACAACGCCGTGGTGCTCAACAGCCATTGGTTCAGCGCACTGGATCAGGAGAAGCAGTTCGACCTGATCATCAGCAATCCGCCTTATATCGCTGACGCCGATCCGCATCTGGCGGCCGGTGATGTTCGTTTCGAGCCGAGCAGCGCACTGGTTGCGGGCGCCGATGGCCTGGACGACCTGCGAGCCATTGTCCAGCAGGCTCCAGCGTATCTGCGCAGTGGCGGCTGGTTGTTGCTTGAACATGGCTATGACCAGGGCGCCGAAGTGCGCAACCTGCTGACTGCCAATGGTTTCGACCGGGTGCAGACCCGACGTGATCTGGGCGAGCACGAGCGCATCACTTTCGGATGCCTGCTGTGCTGAGTGATGAGGAACTGCTGCGTTACAGTCGGCAGATCCTGCTGCAACACGTCGATATCGACGGGCAGATACGGCTCAAGAGCAGCCGTGCGCTGATCGTCGGCCTGGGCGGCCTGGGTTCTCCGGTGGCGCTCTATCTTGCTGCTGCCGGAGTAGGCGAGTTGCATCTGGCCGACTTTGACAGCGTTGACCTGACCAACCTGCAGCGCCAGGTCATTCATGACAGCCACAGCGTCGGGCAGGCCAAGGTGGATTCCGCCATGGCCCGTCTGACGGCCATCAATCCCGAGGTGACACTGGTCGCCCATCGCGCTGCACTGGATGCCGACTCCCTGAGTGCTGCCGTGCAAGGCGTTGATCTGGTGCTCGATTGCTCGGACAACTTCTCGACCCGCGAGGCCGTGAATGCGGCTTGCGTCGCTGCCGGCAAGCCTCTGGTCAGCGGTGCGGCGATCCGCCTTGAAGGGCAGTTGTCGGTGTTCGACCCGCGCCGTGCCGAGAGTCCTTGCTATCACTGCCTGTACGGTCACGGCAGTGAAGCCGAACTGACGTGCAGTGAAGCTGGCGTCATCGGGCCTCTGGTGGGACTGGTGGGCAGCCTGCAGGCTCTGGAAGCCCTGAAGCTGCTGGCGGGTTTTGGCGAGCCGCTGGTAGGGCGTCTGTTGCTGATCGATGCCTTGAGCACCCGTTTTCGGGAATTGAAGGTCAAGCGCGATCCGGCGTGCAGTGTATGTGGTGCTGCTCAATGACCGGCACTTCCACGCCTTTTAGCCGTAATGCGCCAGTAGGGGTTTTCGACTCCGGTGTGGGCGGGCTTTCGGTACTCACCGAAATCCGTCAGTTGCTGCCCAATGAATCCCTGCTCTATGTCGCCGACGGCGGGAATATTCCCTACGGCGAAAAGCCCCCTGAATTCATCATCGAGCGTTGTCTCACGATTGCCGGTTTCTTCCGCGAGCAGGGCGCCAAGGCGCTGGTGCTGGCCTGCAATACGGCGACGGTGGCAGGCGTTGCGCATATACGCCAGTGTTATCCCGGCTGGCCTGTTGTCGGCATGGAGCCAGCGGTCAAGCCGGCCGCTGCGGCGACTCGCAGCGGAGTGGTGGGCGTTCTGGCCACAACCGGCACCCTGCAAAGCGCCAAATTCGCCGCTTTGCTCGACCGTTTCGCCAGCGATGTGCGGGTTATCACCCAGCCTTGTCCGGGGCTGGTGGAACTGATTGAAACCGGTGATCTGCTCAGCCCGACCATTCGCCAGTTGCTCTGGAGCTATGTGGAGCCGTTGCTGCTTGAAGGTTGCGACACCATCATTCTGGGTTGCACCCACTATCCGTTTATCAAGCCGCTGCTGCGTCAGATGATTCCTGATTCCATCAGCCTGATCGACACGGGCGCGGCCGTAGCCCGTCAACTCCAGCGTTTGCTGGCCCAATCCGATCTGTTGTCCACCGGTCCTGTGTGCGAAACATCCTACTGGACGAGTGGCAATCCAAATGATTTCAAAAAAATTCTTCCTGCCCTATGGCAAAGCGCCGGCAGTGTGCGAAGCTTAGGTTTGTAAAAAAATCGTGAAAAAGCTTTTTAGGCACTGAACCAACGCTTTGTTGCTGCTTTCTATAACTGCGTTTGCCAGGTTCCAGCACTTTCCAATAACTACCATATGAAATGGATGTTTCTATGAAGCGACTTTTTTGTGCGGCCGTGTTTTCGGCTGCTCTCGCAGGGCAAAGCTCGATGGTACTGGCCGATGGGGTTGAGTTTTCGGTAGGCCACACCAGCCAATCGACCATGACCTATCGCCTGGGCGTGCAGTTCGATTGGGATAAAAGCTGGTTGAAAAGCGATGTAGGCCGTCTGACCGGCTACTGGGATGGCGCCTACACCTACTGGGATGGCGATAAACGCTCCAGCAATAACAGCCTGTCGTTCTCGCCAGTACTGGTTTATGAGTTCGCAGGTCAGAGCGTAAAGCCTTACATCGAGGCGGGGATCGGGGTTTCGGTGTTCTCCAACACCCAGGTCGAAGACAACAAACTGGGCTCGGCCTTCAACTTTGAAGACCGTATCGGTTTTGGTCTGCGCTTCGCAGGCGGTCATGAAATCGGCATTCGTGCCACTCACTATTCCAACGCCGGTATCAAACAGCCGAACGACGGGATAGAAAGCTACGCCCTGCATTACAAGATGCCGTTCTGATAGTGAACGACCAGGTGGGGGAGGGTTTATTCGCGACAGGCCGCTACATTCGATACCTATCCATCGTTTGCCATGCCGTCTCGCGAATGAATTCGCTCCTATCCGTCGCCATCAAAGATAAGCCGTAGCAATCCCCAGCCGTTCATTCAGGCACTCTTCAGAACCTTCTTCGAATTCGCGGCAAATCAGCGGGCGTTTTTCGTAGATGGTGCACATCATGGTGTTGCGATCCAGCGCCGCGCACCAGCCGTCATCCAGGCGCAGCATGACTTCGCCGCCCCATTCATCGGTATCGATATAACGCGCGGGCACGCCTGTATCGGTGATGAGCATCACTTCCAGTTGGCAACAGCAGGCTGCGCAGGTCGAGCAGGTGACTTTCGGTTCACTTGGAATCTGGGTCAGGGCAATGAGCGGGGCTTTCAGTGGTTGGCTCCGGTGTGTCGGTTGATGAGTGGATGAGCAGCCAGTCCCTGAAGCAAAGGAAAGACGACGGCCCAGACTGCGCCCAGTATCAGAAGGCTTGGCCATAACCCCATTGGAAACTGGGCCTGCGCCAGTTGTGAGCCGGCATAGTAAGACATCGGACCGCCAATCGCGCCAAGCAGGCTGGCACGCCACCAGGGTTTGGCAGTCCAGGTCAGACAATGATTGAGCGTGGTTGCCAGCACTGCCCAGAGTAGTACCAGCCATACAGGAATCAGTGGGCCACTGGTGCCGAAATCGAATACCCCGAGCTTCATCAGGGCACTGTCCAGCAATGTCCCCAGCACGGTAACGGCCAGCAGCAATCTGCCCTCACGCGCCCAGGAACTTGTCCACAAAAGGTGTATGGCCAGTACACTGGCTGCAATCAGCAGCCAGTAACTGTTGCCGCCCAGCACACAGGTGAACCAGCCGATCTGGAACAGCACTGCATTGGCGACGGTTTTAAGCATCGAAGAGCCCCAGTACCGGAGCACGCAAGGCCTCGGGTTTGGCCAGCAGCAACTGCGCGGTGCCGATGGTCCGCTCCAGAAAGCCGCCTTCGCAATAGCACAGATAGAATTCCCACAGGCGCAGGAAGTATTCGTCGTAACCCAGGTCCAGCAAGGCGCTGTGGGCCTGTTTGAAGTTTTCGTGCCACAGGTGCAGGGTACGGGCGTAATGCAGGCCGAAGTCTTCCATGTGCAGCAGGTTCATGTCGGTGTCGCCGCCTACGATTTCCAGCATCTTGTGGACCGATGGCAAGGCACCGCCCGGGAAAATATAGCGCTGGATGAAGTCTACGTTCTTCCTGGCCTGCTCATAGCGCTGCTCGCGAATGGTGATGGCCTGCAAGAGCATCAGCCCGTTGCTCTTGAGCAGATGCGAACACTGCTTGAAGTAGGTTGGCAGAAACCTGTGGCCCACTGCTTCGATCATTTCGATGGACACCAGCTTGTCGTACTGGCCGGTGAGGTCGCGATAATCCTTGAGCAGCAGGGTCACGCGGTCTTGCAGGCCCAGTTGTACCAGCCGCTGCTCGGTGTAGGCGAACTGCTCTTTCGACAGCGTGGTCGTCGTGACACGGCAGCCGTAATGCTGCGCGGCATAAATCGCCATGCTGCCCCAGCCCGTACCGATTTCCAGCAGATGATCCTCGGGTTTGAGGGCCAGTTTCTGACAGATGCGCTCCAGCTTGTTCAACTGGGCCTGTTCGAGGCTGTCGTTCTCGTTCAGGAATTGAGCGGCGGAATACATCATCGTCGGATCGAGAAACTGCTCGAATAATTTATTGCCCAGGTCGTAATGGGCCGAGATGTTTTTCTGCGAACCTTTGCGGGTATTGCGGTTGAGCCAGTGCAGGCCCTGGACCATGGGCCGTGTCAGGCGTGCAATGCCGCCCTCCATGGCATCGAGTACATCAAGGTTGCTGACGAACACCCGCACCACTGCCGTCAGGTCCGGCGTGGTCCAGTAGCCATGGATAAAGGCTTCGCCCGCGCCAATGGAACCACCGCTGGCAACCAGGCCCCAGATCGCGGAGTCGCGGATATGGATTTCTGCCTGAATCAACGCACCGGCCTTGCCGAATACATGGCGCTCCGAGCCGTCATTGACTACCAGCTGGCCGTTGCGCAGTTTTGCAAGCTGGCGCAATACGCCACGGCGCAGGAAGTTGGTGGTCAGATTATGGGTACCCAGATTGGCAGAAAAACCACTACTGCTGATGTTTTTCATTATGTCGATCCTTGGGTTGCGGGGTGCCAGTACGGTATTCACCGTCAGCAGTCTGATGATTGAAAATCGGGATGCGCTTGAGAAGCAGGCGTACGGCCTGCCAATAGATCGCAAGACAGGTTTTGGCGGTCATCCATGGATAGGCAAGCAGATAACGATGCAGCGTCTGGCGGCTGAGAGGCTGGCGATTGAGGTTGAGCGTGGCATCGAACACCTTCAGGTCACCTTGCCAGTCAGCCATGTGCACGCCGATTCTTTCGGCGGGCTGGCTGAAGCTCATGCGGTATTCCAGGTCGCGTGGCAGAAACGGCGACACATGAAATGCCTTGGCCACGGCGAAGTGCTGATGGCCTTCGCCAGTGGCGGGCAGGACATAGTGATACCGCTCGCCCCAGGGTGTATTGGTGACTTCACACAGGATGGCGGCCAGTGTTCCGTCGACTTCATGGCAGTAGAAAAAACTCACCGGGTTGAACGACAAACCCCAACTACGGGCCTGGGTCAGCAGGCAGACCCGGCCCAGCGGCATATGACCCAGCGCTATCCCGACCCGCTCGCGTACCGCTTCGATCAGCGGCACGCCGCGCCCGGTCAGTTCCGGCAAATAGTCATGTTCCCGGAATGAAAACGGCGAAAAGCGCTTGCCCCCGGCCAGCGGTGACAAGTTGAGCACGGCATCCTGCTCGTCCAGATCCAGATAGAGCAGGCCAATTCGATAGTTGAATGCGTGTGCCCTGGGCGCAAAGCGCCGATGGGTGATCCAGCCGCTGTAAAGGGCGCTGTTCACAGTGACTCACCCAGAGCCTCGGCCACACGCAGGCCGCTGACAACACCGTCTTCATGGAAGCCGTTGGCCCAGTAAGCACCGCAGTACAAGGTGTTCTCGACGCCGCTGATTTCCTGCCAGCGCGCCTGGGCCGCAATGGCATCCAGGCTGTATTGCGGGTGGGAATAGCGATAGCGGCCGAGAATTTTCGCCGGGTCGATGGCTTCGGTCTGGTTCAGGCTGACGCAGAACGTGGTATCGCTCTGGATGCCTTGCAGAATGTTCATGTCGTAAGTGACCGCCGCCAGTTGCTGTTCGCCACCGCCAAGACGGTAGTTCCAGCTGGCCCAGGCCAGGGTGCGCTTGGGCAGTAGTCTGGTGTCGGTGTGCAGAACCACATCGTTCTCGGCATAACGCAGGGCGCCGAGGATGTCCTGTTCGGTTTGCGAAGGCTGGGCCAGCAGTTGCAAGGCCTGATCGCTGTGACAGGCGAAGATCACCTTATCGAAACGTTCGCTGCCCGCCACGCTGTGCAGCGTGACGCCCTCGCTGTCGCGTTCGACCCGATGCACAGGGCAGGACAGGCGAATACGGTCTTTGAACGATGCCGTCAGCGGCTCGACATAACTTCTGGAGCCGCCCTGGATCACGCACCATTGTGGGCGATGAGTGACAGAAAGCAGGCCGTGGTTCTTGAAGAAGCGCACGAAGAATTGCAGAGGGAAACCCAGCATGTCCGCCAGTGACATCGACCAGATGGCTGCGCCCATGGGCACGATGTAATGATCAATGAAACGCTGGCCGTAACGACCGTTTTTCAGGTACTCGCCCAGCGTCGTGTCTGCCGCGATGCGCTGGTTCTCCAGATCGGCCACTGACTGGCGATTGAAGCGCAGGATATCGCTCAGCATGCCCCAGAACTTTGGGGACAACAGGTTGCTGCGCTGGGCGAACAGGCTGTTGAGGTTGTTGCCGTTGTATTCGACGCCACTGCGCGGGTCATGCACCGAAAAACTCATTTCGGCCGGTTTGAATGACACGCCCAACTGGCCGAGCAACTTGATGAAGTTGGGATAGGTCCAGTCATTGAAGACGATAAAGCCGGTATCGATGGCGTAGGCACGTCCCGCGACTTGCACATCCACGGTATGGGTGTGGCCGCCGATCCAGTCGGATGCCTCGAACACGGTGATCTCATGGGAGCGGTTGAGCACGTAGGCGCTGGTCAGGCCCGAGATGCCGCTGCCAATGATGGCGATCTTCATTGAGCGTCCTTATTCGAGGTTGGGGTGCGAGCCATGCGTTTGCCAATCGCAAACCTTGCACGTGCTGGCAGCAGGGCCAGCAGGCGCAGGCTGAGAATGAACGGGCCGGGGAACGATATCTCCAGCGTGCGCCGGGGCCGCTCCATTTTTTTTGCGATGTAGCGGGCTGCCTTGTCCACCGGCCAGCGCATGGGCATCGGGAAATCGTTTTTGGCGGTCAGTGGCGTCTCGACAAAGCCCGGGCTGATCACGGTGACATCGATATCTTCACAGGCCAGGTCCAGGCGCAGCGATTCCAGCATGTAACGCATGCCGGCTTTCGAGGCGCCATAGGCTTCGGCTCGTGGCAGTGGCAGATAAGTCACTGCACTGGCCACGCCGGCCAGATGAGGTTTTATCCCTTTGCGCAACAAAGGCAGTGCTTCCTGAATACAGAAGCTGGTGGCCAGAAGGTTGGTACGAATCACCCGTTCAACCAGCGCGGCATCGAAATGTTGTGCGTCAAGGTACTCACAGGTCCCGGCATTGAGGATGGCACTGTCCAGAGCCCCCCATTCCTGTTCGATACGATCGCCCATGTTTTTGACTTGCGCGCCATCGGTGATATCGCCGATGAGCAGCAGGACCTGACCGGGATAACGGTTCGACAAATCCTGCAAGGGCGCTTCGGTTCTGGCAGTCAACGCCAGTTGGTGCTTCGCGTCGAGCAACTCTTTTGCCAGGGCGAGGCCAATACCGCTGCTGGCGCCAGTCAACCAGATGCGACGAGCATATGACGTGTTCATGCCAACCTCTTCTTCAGCCAGGCAATCAAGCCTCCCATGATGGGGAGGTGTTCATAGAGCAATGCGCCGGCATCGAAGTAATCCCGATGCCGATAAACCTTTTCGTGCCAATGCAGGTGCGAACAGCCTTCGACCTTGATGACCCGACCCTTTTTCAGGCGCGGGTGTGAATAACTCATGGTCCAGACCAGATAGCCTTCACCAGGCCTGACTTCATCGAAGTGATGGAAATCGAAATGCAGGTCACTGACATTGCTGTACAGCTGGGCGAAGTAGTCCTTCATGGCCGACAGGCCCTGGATGTGGTGCAGCGGGTCTGTGAACGACACGTTGTCGCTGTACAGGTCGGCCACCCGCTCAAGGTTGTCCTTGTTCAGGGCTGCGAAGTCATGGGCGAAGCGTTGCAGGAATTCACTCATGGAGCGCATCCGCAGCAGGCTGGCGATGGGGCAGGGCCTTGAACGCGGCCAGGGCTCGCTCGCGGCTTTTGCTCAGGTCGACAATCGGGGACGGATAGTTGGCGACACCGAACAGCCCGCCGACAAGCGCCGGGTTATGCACCTCTTTCTTGTTGAGGCTGGCCAGTTCAGGCAACCAGTGCTTGATGAAGCGACCTTCAGGATCGAATTTTTCCGATTGCGACAACGGGTTGAAGATACGGAAATAAGGGGCCGAGTCGGTGCCTGTGGATGAGCTCCACTGCCAGCCGCCGTTATTGGCTGCCAGATCCCCGTCGATCAGGTGGCGCATGAAAAAGCGCTCGCCCTCGCGCCAGTCGATCAGCAGGTTTTTGGTGAGGAACATTGCAACGACCATCCTTAGTCGGTTATGCATCCAGCCTGTTTCCAGCAACTGGCGCATGGCAGCATCGATGATCGGCAAACCGGTGCGGGCTTCCTGCCACGCGGCCAGTTCGGTTGGCGCGTTACGCCATTTGACGGCTTCGGTTTCCGGGCGGAATGCGCGATGCCTTGAAACACGAGGGTAGCCCACAAGAATGTGTTTGTAGAACTCCCGCCACAATAGTTCGTTGATCCAGGTCACTATCCCGGTGTTACCGGTCTCGAATTCTCCGTCATTGCTCATCAGTGCGGCGTGCAGGCATTGGCGGGGTGAAATCACACCGGCTGCGAGGTACGCCGATAACTGGCTGGTACCGGGCTTTGCAGGGAAATCCCGTTCGCTCTGGTAATAGCGGATCTGATCGTCGCTGAAGGTGGCCAGACGCTGGCGTGCTTCGTGTTCGCCAGCAGGCCAGAGTTCGCGCAGTGCTTTGGACGGGGTGGCAAAACCGTCGACTTGCTCGGGCACTGCATCGCTTTTGATCGAAAGCGGCTGCTGAGCGTTTGGCAGATTGATGAGGCGTGGCATCGCTTCGTGCAGGCGGGCATAGCAGACCTTGCGGAACTGGCTATAGACCTGAAAGTAGCCACCGGTCCTGGTCAGAATGCTGCCGGGCTTGAACAGCAGTTGATCCAGATAGCTATTGAAATGGACACCGGCTTTTTCCAGCGTCTGGCCTACCGCCTGATCGCGGTTGCTTTCATTGATGCCGTATTCTTCATTGGTGTGCACGCCTTCGACGGCATGCTCCGCGCAGAGCTTTGCCAGCACTTCAGGGGCTTTGTCCCAGGTGTCGGCCTTGCGGATCAGCAAGGGAACATTCAGTCCGGCCAGGGCTTTTTCCAGCTCGACCAGATTGCGCAGCCAGAAATCCACCTTGCAGGCGGCATCGTCATGGTTCTGCCATTGAGTGGGACTGACCAGATACACCGCAAGCGTCGGACCCCGCTCCATGGCAGCGGCCAGAGCAGTATTGTCGTGAACACGCAAATCGCTACGCAGCCAAAACAGTTGCATGTGAAATCCTTAAATGAGTCCGAGCCTGTTCAATTCGATCTGTGCACTGAGCGGATCTTGAGCAAGGGTCAATCCTGCGACCTCGTTCGCACATACGAGCAAATCGGCATAGTGGATCTGTACCGTTGATCCGCTCAGGACGATCGGGCAGGAAATGTTGCTCAATAACCTGGGCAATTGAGCAGGATTCAGCGATTTACTGGAATAAAGCAGCACGCCGCGTGGTTGCAGATATTCGGTGGCCAGCGCCAGTTCGCCTGCGGGCAGCGGCCAGTCGAAGACTTCCACCGGGCAGTCGGCGCTGCTGACCAGCCAGGCCACGAGCCACAAATGCGGCTCCAGCGGCAGGTCGGACTGGTTCACCAGCAGCAACGGCTTGCCATTAAGTTGCCGGTTATTGTGGTAAATGCGTGCGCCGAGCTTGCTGCGCAGCCACGAATAAAAGAACGCCCGCTCCATCTGCGCGCCGAACTTGCCCTGCCAGCGTTTCTCCAGCTCGGCCAGCAGCGGCAGCAACAATTGCTCACACAAAGTCCGGGGTGGATACAGCGACATCGCCTGATTGAACACATCGTCGACCCGGCGTTCGGCCAGTTCACCAATGGCTTGCAACAGGGTCTGGCGCAAGGCATCCCAGTCGTTGCCGGGAGTAAAACTCTCCGGTTGCTGCTCATCGATCAGGGCCTTGACCTGGCTCACGGATACCCCGCGGTTGAGCCAGGTCAGAATCGTCATCACCCGATGCACATGCTCCTGGGTGTACAGCCGATGCCCCTTGGCGGTGCGATGAGGGACGATCAAGCCATAACGTCGTTCCCAGGCTCGCAAGGTAACGGCGTTGACCCCGGTCTGGCGTGCTACCTCACGGATTGGCAGCCAGTCATCCGGCTGGTGCGCTTCTTGGTGTGTATCGTTCATGGTTCAGATCGCATTTCGCAGGCTCAGGTTTTCCGGATGCGGCTGCATGTAAACCTGCAGCGCAATATACGGATCGGGATGTTGGCGAAAGTGGTGCTTGAGCAGGGTCAGCGGCACGATCAAGGGCACGATGCCCTGATGGTACTGAGAGATAAGACGCTGAATTTCCTGCTTGTCCTCGGTATCGAGGTGATTCTTGAGGTAGCCACTGAGGTGTTGCAACACATTGGTATGGGTGCTGCGGGTAGCGCATTTTTTCAGTGCTGCCATCAGTTGGCTGAAATAGTGTGGGGCGATCTCGTTCGGATCGCTGCGGCCCATGCTGCCCAGCATATTGCCCAGCACCTTGTATTGCTGTGGATTGCTGGCCATGAGCTGATATTTGTAGCGCGAATGGAATTCGCTCAAGGCGCGACGGGTCACGCCGTCTTTCAGCAGCTTTTGCCAGGCAGCGTAGGCGAATACCCGGGTGACGAAGTTTTCCAGCAGAACGGCATCGTTGAGCCGGCCATCTTCCTCGACCGGCAGGTCGGGCTGGCTGGCGCAGAAGGTCTGGGCATAGATGCCGCGTCCACCGCCATCCACGGGCGCACCGTTCTCGCGATAGACCTTGACCCGCTCCAGGCCACAGGACGGTGATTTCTGCATGAAAATATAGCCGCAGATATCGTCCATCTCGCCGGCCATGTGCAGCCCGTAATCAGCCAACGCCCGGGTGACATTCAGCTCTCTGTTGACGGTGCCGACTGCCTGAGGATTTACGGGGTCACCCACCAGCCGGATCGGCTCACGTGGAATGCCCATGCCGATGGCGACTTCCGGGCAGGCCGGCACGAAATCGAAATACTCACTCAGCGCCTGGGTACACAGACGCGACTCTTTATGGCCGCCATTGAAGCGTACCTCTGCACCCAGCAGGCAGGCGCTGATTCCCAGTTTTGGCTTATCGATCACAGGCGCTGACATCACAAACCTCTACACAAGACTTGTACAGATCAATAAGTCTGTACAACTTGTCTCATCATAGGTTTGTAGCTGTACAAGTCAAATTCTTTGTACAAGAATTTCAGGCGTGTTTATTCAGGAAGCGGGCACGCTCACTTCCAGCCCATGCGCCAGGCCTCGGAGTTCTGCAGGACCTGCCACGGCAAGCGTTCGCTGCGGTGAGTCATGACGGCTTGCAATTCAATCTCCAGGACCGTGCCTTCCTCGTCCTTGAACAGCTCGGTCACCAGAAAGTGTTTTTCGCGGTTGAGCGGTACTGCTGCGGTCCATTTCGACAGCAGCAGTTTGCGGGGATTGATGGTATTCACTTGAGGTGTTCGAGCAGACGGCGTGCGGCTTCCTGGCCGCTGAGCCATGCGCCTTCGACGCGGCCCGACAGGCACCAGTCGCCACAGACGTAGATGCCCAGGTCGGCATCGGAAAGTGCGCCCCATTCGTGAAAGCCGGCCGGTCGTGCATACAGCCAGCGGTGTGCCTGGCTGAAGACCGGAGCAGGCATCGGGCAGTCGATCAGCTCTGCAAATGCACCATGCAGATGTTCGATGACTTGCTCTTTGGGCATGTCCAGATGCTGCCTGCTCCAACTGCTGGAGGCATGCAGAACCCAGGTGTCCAGAGTGTCGTCACGTTGGGGTTTGCTGCGATTGCGGGCCAGCCAGTCCAGCGGGCTGTCCTGTACGAAACAGCCTTGCATCGGGGTTTGCAGCGGTGTGGAGAAGGCCAGGGCAACGGCCCAGGTCGGGTCCATTTTCACACCGGTGACCACGCTTGCCAGCTTCGGTGCCGCTGCCAGCAGCGTCGCTGCCTGAGGCGCGGGTATGGCGATGACAACATGGCTGAAAGGACCGTGGTTTTTGCCATCGGCATCTTGCAGGTTCCAGTGCTCTTCACCGCGAAAGACCTCGGTGATGCGGCACGAGAATGTCACGGGCAAATCGTCCAGAAGGGCACGGGTAATGGCGCTCATGCCCGGTGTGCCGACCCAGCGTACCTGCTCGTCCGGCGACGGGCTGAGTCTGCCGCCATGGAAGTTGTACAGCGAGGGTGTCCATTCGGCCACGTGACCTTTGGCTTGCCACTGGTTGACGGCCGCCACGAAGCGTCGATCACGGGCAGTGAAGTATTGCGCGCCCATGTCCAGAGAGCCTGCCTCACTTCGCTTGCTCGACATTCTTCCGCCGCTGCCGCGGCTTTTGTCGAAAAGATGTACGTCGTGCCCGGCAGCCTTGAGCGCCTGAGCAGCAGAGAGTCCGGCGATACCGGTACCGATGATTGCGATAGGTACAGTCATAGGGGCCTCGTTACCTTGTCTGCACAGACTACGCCGTAGTTAAAACCTGTACAATCTCCGTTTTTGGTATAACTTGCAGTCGTTCTCGATTTTACTGCTTTCAAGCCAACTGCAACCCTTGTGAGCCAGGACGGTCAGTCTGTTGCTTGAGACAATGGGCCAACTGCCCGGGCTGGGCAGTAAAGCTCCAATTCATTCAGGTGTGGCCTATTGTTCAGCAAAAGGTTTTGCTTTTGTGGATAAGCCAGACCCGTAAAAAATAGACTACTCAATTGCCACGAACGCCACGCGAGGTAACCTGCCATGCACATATTGCTGACCGGCGGTACAGGTTTGATCGGACGAGCGCTCTGCCGACTCTGGTCTGCGCAAGGTCATCAATTGACGGTCTGGAGTCGTCGGCCCGCTGAAGTGGCTGAGCTCTGTGGCCCGTTGGTGCGTGGCATCGCCCGTCTGGAAGAACTGAACGAGCAATCCATCGATGCCGTCATCAACCTCGCGGGTGCTCCGATAGCCGACCGTCCCTGGACGCGCAAGCGCCGGTTGCTGCTGTGGAGCAGCCGCATTGGACTGACCGAGCAACTGCTGGCCTGGCTGGAAGGTCGGCAGCAAAAGCCTGAAGTGCTGATTTCCGGCTCTGCGGTCGGCTGGTATGGCGATTCGGGTGAACACGAGCTTGATGAAAGCTCACGACCGATCAAGGAAGACTTTGCCAGCCAGCTTTGCAGCGCCTGGGAAGAAACCGCTCAGCGTGCCGAAGCCTTGGGCATTCGTGTGGTGCTGCTGCGTACGGGCCTTGTTGTGTCGGATCAGGGCGGTTTTGTGACGCGCTTGCTGCTGCCTTTCAAACTGGGCCTGGGTGGCCCGATTGGCAACGGTCGGCAATGGATGCCCTGGATTCATATCGAAGATCAAATCGCGGCGATTGATTTTCTGTTGAACCGTCGCGATGCCCGAGGTCCTTATAATCTGTGCGCGCCAACACCGGTGCGTAATCGTGAGTTTGGCAAAACGCTGGCGGGTGTCCTGGGGCGGCCCGCTTTCATGCCTTTGCCGGGGCTGGTGTTGCGTGTGGCGCTGGGTGAGTTGTCCGTGTTGCTGCTGGGTGGCCAGCGTGCCCGACCGGCGCGTTTGCTGGAGGCAGGTTTTACCTTCCGATTTACTGATCTGCGCGCTGCCCTGAGTGAATTCTCGGGTCGCCACTGAAGCCATTGAAATAGGATGTTGCATGACCGATCACGCGCTCTTGCTGGTCAATCTGGGTTCGCCTGCTTCCACAGCAGTGCCGGACGTACGCCGGTATCTCAATCAGTTCCTGATGGATCCTTATGTCATCGACTTGCCGTGGCCGGTTCGCAGGCTGCTGGTCTCGCTGATCCTGATCAAGCGTCCCGAGCAGTCGGCGCATGCATATGCGTCCATCTGGTGGGATGACGGTTCGCCGCTGGTTGTGCTGAGCAAGCGCTTGCAGGAGGCCATGAAAAAGGAATGGACCCAAGGACCGGTCGAGCTGGCGATGCGTTATGGCGAGCCCTCCATCGAAACAGTGCTCACGCGCCTGTCCGGGCAGGGCATCAGGAAAGTGACGCTTGCCCCGCTTTATCCACAGTTCGCCGACAGCACCGTCACGACGGTGATTGAAGAGGCCAGACGTGTCGTGAAGGCCAAGTCGCTGGCAATGGAGTTTTCACTGCTCAAGCCTTTTTTCGATCAGGACGAATACATCGATGCCCTGGTGGAAAACGTTCGCCCGCACTTGCAACAGCCTCACGATCACCTGCTGCTGAGCTTTCACGGCCTGCCGGAAAGGCACCTGACCAAGCTCGACCCTACCGGCAACCACTGCCTCAAGAATGAAAACTGTTGCATGACCGCTCCGCCGGAAGTGGTCGCTACCTGTTATCGCGCGCAATGCATACGCTCTGCAGCAGCCTTTGCCGAGCGCATGGGGATTCCTGATGGCAAATGGTCGGTGTCGTTCCAGTCGCGTCTTGGGCGCGCCAAGTGGATCGAACCCTACACCGAAGCGCGTCTTGATGAACTGGCTGCCCAAGGCGTCAAGAAGCTGCTGGTGATGTGTCCGGCATTCGTGGCTGACTGCATCGAGACACTGGAAGAGATCGGTGATCGCGGCGCGGAGCAGTTCAAGGAAGCGGGCGGCGAAGAGCTGGTGCTGGTGCCTTGCCTGAATGACGACCCGAACTGGGCAAAGGCCTTGAACCGGCTATGTGAAAAAGCACCACTGATGTCGTAGGAGCGAATTCATTCGCGAATAGCATCGCGAATGAATTCGCTCCTACGCGGGTCATGGCAGCTGCTTGTTCTTCCAGCTGTCATTGCCCGGCAGGATCAGGTTCAGGGCGATGGCAGTAATGGCGCACAGGGCGATGCCCTTGAGGCCGAAGTCATCGGGGCCGTTGCCGGTTCCGATCAGCACGCCGCCAATACCGAACACCAGGGTCACCGAGACAATCACCAGGTTGCGCGCTTCGGCCAGATCCACCTTGTGCCGAATCAGTGTGTTCATCCCCACAGCAGCAATCGAACCGAACAGCAGGCACAGAATCCCGCCCATGACCGGCACAGGAATGCTTTGCAGCAGCGCACCGAACTTGCCGATAAAGGCCAGGACAATCGCGAAGACCGAAGCCCAGGTCATGATGGCCGGGTTGTAGTTCTTGGTCAGCATCACCGCGCCAGTCACTTCGGCATAGGTGGTGTTGGGTGGGCCGCCGAACAGGCCGGCTGCCGTGGTCGCGATACCGTCGCCAAACAGGGTGCGATGCAGGCCCGGTTTTTTCAGGTAGTCGCGTCCTGTCACGCTGCCCACCGCGATCACGCCGCCGATGTGCTCGATGGCCGGAGCCAGTGCCACCGGGACAATGAACAGGATGGCCTGCCAGTTGAACTCCGGTGCCGTGAAGTGCGGCAGGGCCAGCCAGGGCGCTGCGGCAATCTTCGCGGTGTCCACTACGCCAAAGTAGAACGACAGCGCAAAGCCCACCAGCACGCCGGAAATGATCGGCACCAGACGGAAAATACCTTTGCCGAACACCGCCACGATCAGCGTGGTCAGCAGGGCTGGCATCGAGATCAGCATGGCAGTCTTGTAGGGGATCAGCTCGGCGCCGTCACCCGACTTGCCCATCGCCATATTGGCGGCAATCGGTGCCATGGCCAGACCGATGGAGATGATCACCGGACCGATAACGACCGGTGGCAGCAGGCGGTCGATAAAGCCCGTGCCCTTGATCTTCACGGCCAGGCCCAGAAAGGTGTAGACGAAACCCGCGGCCATTACGCCGCCCATGGTCGCGGCCAGGCCGAACTGGCCCTTGGCGAGAATGATCGGGGTAATGAAGGCAAAGCTCGATGCCAGGAATACCGGCACCTGACGGCCCGTCACCATCTGGAACAGCAGCGTGCCCAGGCCCGCTGTGAACAGCGCCACATTGGGATCGAGGCCGGTAATGAGCGGCATCAGCACCAGGGCGCCAAAGGCCACGAACAGCATTTGGGCGCCGGAAAGTACCGTGCGCCACATTGGATCGTTGAATTCGGACTGCTTCATCGAATTACGCGTCCTTTTGCTTGGTGCCGAAGATCTTGTCACCCGCATCACCCAGACCCGGAATGATGTAGCCATGCTCGTTCAGGTGCTGGTCGATGGACGCTGTGTAGATGATCACATCCGGGTGAGATTTCTCCACGGCAGCGATGCCCTCGGGCGCAGCAACCAGCACCATGGCGCGGATCTCCTTGCAGCCCGCTTTCTTGAGCAGGTCGATGGTCGCGATCATCGAACCGCCGGTGGCCAGCATCGGATCGATGATCATCGCCAGGCGCTCGTCGATTTCCGGGACCAGCTTTTCCAGGTAGGTGTGGGCTTCCAGGGTTTCTTCGTTGCGGGCCAGTCCCACGGCGCTGACCTTGGCGCCCGGAATCAGGCTGAGCACGCCGTCGAGCATGCCGATACCGGCGCGCAGGATCGGCACGACGGTGATTTTCTTGCCGGCGATCTTCTCGACCTGTACGGTTCCGCACCAGCCTTCGATGTCGTAGCTTTCCAGCGGCAGATCCGCCGTGGCTTCATAAGTAAGCAGCGCGCCGACTTCCTGTGCCAGCTCACGGAAATTCTTGGTGCTGATGTCAGCGCGGCGCATCAGGCCGAGCTTGTGGCGGATCAGCGGATGACGGATTTCACGAATGGGCATAAGAAAAGGCTCCAGCAGGGGGCAAAAAAACGGCCTAGATTAATCTATTCAGCTGTGACTGTCTTAAAGCGCATGCAGTATCGTGACGCAAGGTATGAATCCTTGCCCTTGGGCACCACTCGCAACGTTAGTCCATAATCGCTTGCCCTGAATGAACGGGATGCGTACCTTTGCCCGCTTTTCTCAAACTGCCCATCTGGAGAGCTTCATGTCCGCTGATCTCGAGCATATCCGTCAAATCATGCGCGAGGCCGATTGCCTCTACACCGAGGCTGAAGTCGATGCTGCCATCGCTCGCGTCGGAGCGCAGATCAACGCTGAACTGGCCGACCGTAATCCTGTTGTTTTCTGTGTGATGAATGGCGGCCTGATCTTCTCGGGCAAACTGCTGACGCATCTGAACTTCCCGCTGGAAGCGTCTTACCTGCACGCCACCCGCTATCGCAACGAAACCACCGGTGGCGACCTGTTCTGGAAAGCCAAGCCGGAAGTCTCGTTCATTGATCGTGACGTGCTGATCATCGACGACATTCTCGACGAAGGTCACACCCTGGGCGCCATCATCGACTTCTGCCGCCATGCCGGCGCTCGTGCGGTACACACGGCGGTATTGATCGACAAGGACCACGACCGCAAGGCCCGTCCTGACCTGAAAGCCGATTTCGTTGGCCTGCCATGCGTGGACCGTTATATCTTCGGCTACGGCATGGACTACAAAGGTTACTGGCGCAATGCTGCCGGTATCTATGCGGTCAAGGGCATGTAATTGATCGTCGCGCCAGGAATGCCCCCAAGGGGTATTCCTGCGCTGTGGCACAGGAATGATTGCGGGTTTCTCAGGGAAGTTCTGAATGAAATTATCGATTTCCGGCGCCATGGCGCTTGCGGTGTTCTGCGGTCTGGCATCGGTTGCACCGGCTTACGCTGAACCCATGCATGGCCAGTACCTGCCTCCCGATGATCTGAACCTGCGCGCAGGTGTGCCCGAACAGCAGCAGTTGCTGCAGATAACCGAGTATTCAGTGGTGATTGGCAATCAGCGCCAGTCCAGCCAGCAGCCGATCCCCATTACGTCACCGACGCTGCTGCGCCTCAAGGGCAAGCCGCTGAACAAGGGCGCGACCATTTCCGAAGTGATCATTCACTTCGATGCCGAAAGCAAGAGCCTGAAAAAGCCGACCTACGATGAGCCGTCCCGCACCCTGACGCTCTATTATCCGGTCAACCAGTACCGTGCCGTGGTGGACTTGCTGCGCACTGAAAAGGTGTATTGCCAGTTTCTTGTCTATGCCAACGGCCATGTCTGGGCCGATCTGCATACTGCGGTGCTACGCACGCGTTGAGCCGCGCACGCGCACAAGGGTAAACTGCCCGCCCGTGAAAGTGTATGCGACCAGTTGGAGCCCGCAATGCGTAAAGATAAGAAGCAGTTGATTGGGGACGAGATCGGCGACGAGCAGATCAAACTGTTCCTCGACTTCGAGCCGTACGATGCCACCTCGCCGTCGCTGCACAAATTGATCAAGGCCTACCGTGGCCTGCGGATCGATGACTTCGAGCGTTTTCTGGTGTTCTTCAAGGAAGCCGGTTACGACCTGGATGGCAAGGATGAGCAAGGCAACGATTTCGTCGCTCTGATCAAGGACCAGCGCAATGCTGAAGACTATATCGAGCTGATCGCCCAGGCCCGCGGCTGATCCCCGTTCGCGAATGAATTCGCCCCCACACACATTATGGTGGGAGCGAATTCATTCGCGAAAGATCATCTACTTTCTGGCTTGATAAGCCTTTCCATAGTGGCGCTCCAGCCGCGCCTGCAACAACTCCAGTCCGATGGACATGATCCAGTAAAGCACCGCCGCCGTGGTCAGCATCTCGATATAGCGATAGCTGGAGCGGCCATAGGACTGAGCCAGGAACATCACTTCCCAGACACCCATCACCGAAATCAGGGATGAATCCTTGAGCATCGAGATGAACTGGTTGGTGGTGGGCGGGATGATGGTGCGCATGGCCTGGGGCAGGGTGACGCGCCAGAAGATCTGTGCAGGTCGCAAGGCCAGCGCCAGTGCCGCTTCACGCTGACCGGCTGCGACACCGATGATGCCGGCCCGGAATATCTCGCTCAGGTAGGCGCCATAGTTCAGGGACAACGCGATGATGCCCGCCACGATTGCACCGGGCACGATGCCCACCTGAGGCAGGCCCAGGTAAATCAGCATGATCTGGATCAGCAGCGGTGTGCCGCGGAAGAACGAGGCATAGAAGCTCGCAATACCGAAGGCCACTGCGCTTTTGGACAGCCGCGCCAGCGCCACGACAAACCCCAGCAGCACCGAGACGAAAATCGAGCACACGCACACGAACAAGGTCAGCGCTGCGCCCTGCAGAAAACCGTTGGGCGACAGACTCAGGCCCACCAGATTCGGCAGCTTGTCGAGAATGATCGAGAACTTCAGGTCGAAGCTCAGGAAGAACCCGGCAAACAGGGCGAACATCGCCGCCCAGGTCAGATAGAGCCTTGTGCGGAAACCGAGGACGCGCTTGAGCAGGCTTTGGGCCTGCTCGGGTGGGCGTTGAGGCTGGAAGGAAGTCATTTGCTGATGTCAGCGCCGATCCACTTCTGCGACAGCTTGGTCAGAGTGCCGTCCTGCTTGAGTTCGGCAAAGATCTGACGAATCTTGGCGTCCCATTCGGCATCGCCTTTCTCGATGGCGACGAAGTTGGGCTCTTCGTACAGCGAGGCGCCCGCGAGCTTGAAGCGTTTGTCCTGGTCCAGGCGCGGCTGAGCCGTGACCAGATTGGTGAGGATGGCATCCAGGCGCACTCCGGCACCCAGGCCCAGGTCCTGGAACGCAACGTTATCGTTGTCGTAAGGGGCGATTTGCACGTTCTCGAACGGGTATTCCAAAGGCTTGTCTTCAGCGCCTTCGATCACCAGGTTCTTGTTCAGGTAGCTTTCGTAGCTGGAAGCGCTGGTGAGGCCGACCTTCTTGTTGCTCAGATCCTTGGCCGAATGGATGCGATCATCCTTGGCGTTGACCACGATCACCGCAGGCGAGGCGTAGTACTCGACAGGGAAATTGAAGACCTCAGCGCGGGACTTGCTCGGGGTCATGGAGCAGACGCAGATGTCATAGCGACCACTCCAGCGGCCGGCGGCGATCACGTCCCATGAAGGCGTTTCAAGACGCAGCTTGACGCCCAGCTTGTCTGCGACAGCCTTTGCGACGTCGACATCGAAGCCGTCCAGCTGGTTTTTATCATTCAGGAAAGAGAAGGGCGGGTAACTTTCCATCAGGACGTTTACCAGTTCCTTGTTCTTCTGTACGCGGTCCAGTGTGGCACCGGCGAGGGTCTGAGTCGATACAGCCAGAGTGACCAGGCCAATGCCCAGCAGAGCGCTAAGTTTCAAAGCTATCCCCTGAAAAAATGATTGTAGTTTGGATAAAGCGCTGTATTAAATACGTTATACCAAGCTCATTTCTAATGAGTTTTTTTCATAAAGATATAAGTAGATGGCATATGACTCAGCGCTCGACAGTAATTCTTGACGGCGGCATGGGCCGCGAACTTCAGCGCCGTGGCGCTCCTTTCCGTCAGCCTGAATGGTCGGCCCTTGCCCTGAGCGAGGCACCGGAAGCCGTTCGTGCCGTGCACACCGCTTACATCGACAGTGGCGCGCAGGTTATCACCAGCAATAGCTACGCGGTCGTGCCTTTTCATATTGGTGAAGAGCGTTTCGCTCGCGAAGGTCAGGCACTGGCGGATCTGGCTGGAAAACTGGCTCGCGAGTCGGCGGATGCTTCGGGCGGACGAGCCAAGGTCGCCGGTTCCCTGCCTCCGCTGTTCGGCTCTTATCGCCCTGATCTCTACAAGCCAGAGCTGGCTGCTGAAGTCTTGAAGCCGCTGGTGGCTGGCCTGGCCCCGCATGTGGACCTGTGGCTGGCCGAGACTCAAAGCTGCATCATCGAAGCGCAGACCATTCGTGCCGGCTTGCCTGCCGATGGCAAACCGTTCTGGCTGTCGTTCACGCTTCAGGATGAAGACACGGACGAAGTGGCGCGTCTGCGCTCCGGCGAACCGGTTGCCGATGCGGCCCGCGCCGCTGCCGAACTGGGCGCTGCTGCGCTGCTGTTCAACTGCAGCCAGCCTGAGGTGATCGGTGCAGCCATCGATGCCGCTCGCGAAGTATTCAAGTCATTGAACGTCGATATCGCCATCGGCGCTTATGCCAATGCCTTCCCGCCACAACCCAAGGATGCCAAGGCCAACGATGGTCTGGATGAACTGCGCGCAGACCTTGACCCTCAAGGCTATCAGCAGTGGGCGGCGGACTGGGTCAAGCGTGGTGCCACCCATATCGGTGGTTGCTGTGGCATTGGCCCTGAGCACATTGCGGTTCTGGCCAAGAGCCTTTAAATACTGAGCTGCTCTTAAAAAGAAAAAACCCGTGGCTGCAAGGCTCACGGGTTTTTTATGCCTCAGGCAATCAGGCGATGCTGCTTTGTTCCTGGCTTGTCTGCTCGACCAGTTCTAGGCTCTCGTCGCTCTGGCGGCTCACGCGCTGGTACAACTGCGCATCGTTTTCCAGGGCCTTTTCCCGAGCCGGGAATATTTCGTTGAGCTTGGTAGCCCACTCGTTGCGAGCCTTGTCCGGGAAGCAGCGCTCGATGAGTTCCAGCATGATCGACACCGTAACCGACGCACCCGGCGACGCACCAAGCAGAGCGGCCAGGGAGCCATCCTGTGCAGATACCAGCTCGGTACCGAACTGCAGAATGCCGCCTTTCTTGGCGTCTTTCTTGATGATCTGCACGCGCTGGCCTGCGATTTCCAGACGCCAGTCTTCTGCCTTGGCCTCAGGGTAGAAGCGGCGCAGGGATTCAAGACGTTGCTCCATCGACTGCATCACTTCGCTGACCAGGTACTTGGTCAGGTCCATGTTGTCGCGAGCGACGGCCAGCATCGGCTTGATGTTGGCAAGGCGTACCGACAACGGCAGGTCAAGGAACGAGCCGTGCTTGAGGAACTTGGTGGTGAAGCCGGCGTATGGCCCGAACAGCAGGGATTTCTTGCCATCGACCACGCGGGTATCCAGGTGAGGAACCGACATGGGTGGCGAACCCACGGCGGCCTGGCTGTAGACCTTGGCCTGATGGTGCTTGACCACTTCAGGGTTGTCGCAACGCAGCCACTGGCCACTGACCGGGAAGCCGCCGAAGCCTTTGCTCTCTTCGATGCCCGACATCTGCAGCAGCGGCAATGCCGCGCCACCCGCGCCGAGGAATACGAATTTTGCGTCGATCTGGCGAGTGCTGCCGCTGTTCACGTCCTTGATGGTGACGGTCCAGCCGTTGTCATTACGGGTCAGGTCGGTGACGCGCTTGCAATATTTGACCTGAGCGTCGGGAGCGCTGCCCAGGTGAGTGAGCAACTGGTTGGTCAGCGCGCCGAAGTTGACGTCCGTACCGTTCATTACCCGCGTGGCGGCGATAGGTTCGTCGGCCGGACGGCCTGGCATCATCAGCGGCATCCACTCAGCCAGCTTTGCCTTGTCTTCGGTGTATTCCATCGAAGAGAAAGCGTGATGCTTGTGCATCGCTTCAAAACGGGTCTTGAGGAAGGAAATGCCGCTCTCGCCCTGAACGAAGCTCAGGTGCGGAACCGAGTTGATGAAGGATTTCGACGAGCCGAAGGTGCCTTTGCGAGCCAGATAGGCCCAGAACTGCTTCGATACCTCGAACTGGGCGTTGATGTGCACCGCTTTCTTGATATCGATGGAGCCATCGGCCGCGGGCGGCGTGTAGTTCAGCTCGCAGAGGCCAGCATGACCGGTCCCCGCGTTGTTCCAGGGGTTGGAACTCTCCGCAGCGCCGGAATCCATGAGCTCAACGACTTCCAGCTTGAGGCCGGGGTCGAGCTCCTTGAGCAGCACGGCCAGGGTGGCACTCATGATGCCCGCTCCGACCAACACTACGTCGACTGCTTCGTTATGCGCCATTAACGCGTCTCCAAAATCTGCAGCACCAAATTGACGGCATACGTTCCTGAGGCTAGATGCCAAGGGGATGGGGCGTGGGTAAAAGTTGTGCCCCATGTGTCCTGGCCAGGATCGCCTGTCCGATTCTTCGCAATTTTTCGCATCTAAAGCGCAGGTCCCGGTCAGGCTGAACAAGAGTCTTCATCAAGGATGCATGAACTCATTTTTCAACCCGTTCGGCCATTCGACCATCGTCAAGGCATCGCATGCCCGGACGACAGGCGTCAGGCTCCGGTGATGGAGGCGCAGTCGCGGTCAGTCCTGTTCAAAGGGGCCGGTTCAGACGCTGATGGTGCATTTACAAACGCGTACCTATTCATTTTGCTCGCCACACTCTTGTGAAGTAGTGAAACCCGTTTTTTCACGCTCTTTTGGAAACGTGAACCAAACCTCAAAAAGGGCTGCGATGGCAGCTCTGGCAGGTCAGGTGCATACAGATTGAGGCGTTGTCAGGGGCAAAAGGTTCGATATCAATCGAACGATTGCGCACCGTTCATCGAGCACAACTGTGTGCAAATGACCTGTGTGGGCGGCTCTCTGTGGGCATTACGGAGGAGCTAATACGACGATTAGCGATGCTGCGAGGCCCGATCAGGAGACGTCCTTATAATCGGGGGGAGATTATGAGCGGTGGGGCTGGAAGCCGCAACATATAACCATGGCAGGCGCAGTGTCCGGCACTTTGTCACAGCTTTGAGACACCGTTGTTACAGCGTCAAAGAGCCTCATCCTGAGGTACGCACGCTTGCGTAGTGAAGTGGTCATTCAGATTTTTCTGTCAGATTCTCAAGGATCTTTAAGCTGCCTGGTGTTGTCTGTTTTTACCTTCAGACCCATCCATAAGTCTCCGGTAGCCTCCCGAGCGCCGCAATGAGTCTGGCTTAATGTAAATGGACGAAACACAAGGATGATGCTCGATGCTTGCTTCTGCTCGACTGGGTGATAAACACGTATGCCCAAAAACCGGCCACGGTACTACCCCTATTGCCAGTGCATCGGCTGATGTGAACATCAGCTTTGCCGGTGCTGCTCGTGTTGGAGATACCTGCGGATGCGGGGCCGTCATCACCACGGGGTTTCCTTCCATTCTGGTTAACAACCGTCCCCTGGCTCATTTAGGAAGCCCTACCAGTCATGGTGGGACAATTATCACGGGCTCAAGTGATACCTTTGGTGGTTTTGTCATGGGGGGAGCTCCTGATGCCGCAATCGTTAATTTTGCAGCGCTGGGGGTATTCCGCCCGGATGGCTCTATAGATGATGAAAAGATGGCAACCTTGTTGGCCGACCCGAGGTTGATTGAGAAGGCAACCGCTGCAAAGGCTGTGGTTAATTCGGATGAAGGCGTTACTGAGCCTGAAAAGGGGCCTGCATCAGAAGCAGAACCAGCCGTTTGCACGCACCCAGACATGATGGAAGTGCTGGCGGGCTATATTGCTGACGAAATGAACCGTAATATCCGACACCCCTCGGTCTTGAAGATGAAAGAGTTACTCAGTTACGACGTCGTGGAGGAGACCCGCAAGAAAATGGCTTTACCTTGGTACTACCAAATAGGCACTACCAATCCACAAGCTATAGGGGCCTCCAATACTGTGGCTGCTATGGCGCTATGGACTGAAAGAGTTGGCCAGAACCGCCCGTGGGATCACAAACCAAAGATTCACATGAAGTTTGGTGGATATCGCCATAAACAAGGTAAATATGACTATTTCTACGACATTTGGTCGAACATCCACTATGGCTACGTAGGCATGGCTGGAGGGCTTACTGAAGGCCTCCTTCTGGATGGCGCAGGGCTCGAACAGATTGTTTCGGATAAATTACGACAGTGGGAAGAGGTGTTTTTTGTTCCAAAGGACCAGCGAAAGCTCAGAGGGCCTCATGCCACAGAGGGTGTGGAAGGATTAAGAGCATGGGATGATGCCCCTGATCGTATTTCAGTCAGTATCGGTATACAGCTTTACAGCGAGAATCCTAGTGGGAGTATCACAGCCAAAATGATCATGGAAAAAGTACTTGCGATAACACCAACTGAATGGGGCGATGGCATCCGTGTTCATGAATGCGAAAAACATTAAAGCGAGATATGTTATTGGGGCGCTCGTAATCCTTCCGTTGCTGTTTTGGTATGTTGCTACCCCAGTAGTGCGTGTTCATTACTCCGAAAAGGGCACAGACGAGCTTCGGCTAATCTGGAATACACAACACAGTATTCATAAGGAAGGGATGCTTCCAGGACAAGCTACATTCGATACAGGGCATGTTTTTCCCAATAGTGAATTCTTCATGGTTTTTGATTGGTGGAGCAAAAAAGGTCTTCAGAGGTGTATAGACATTACACCGAAATGGGGAGGCACTATAGATATCTATCTCGATGAGAGCGCCAAGATAGACACCGCTCGAACGTCTCCTGACGTTCTTGCTCGTTTGAAACAGTGTGAGGGTGAACGTGACCCCTTTCGCCCCTAAATTTTCATGAAGCACAGAAGGTTACTCAGCGCAGCCACCAGTAACACGCAAACCATATCCCCAAAGCTTGTGATGAAGTACCACCTTGGCTGATTCCAAAAGCGACAAGGAGTCAACCAAGAGTGTGGTAGGTTGCACGGTGAGTAGTTAGTGCGGAGTCTATTACTACACAGGTCTTTCTCTGGGTAGTCATCTCTAAGTCCTGCTTTATGTGAGGTGGCTATTGGTTCTTGATATTCATCGCCTGAGAAGGCGATATTAAAAGCGCTGAACAGTATGGATAACTTTAAGTTATCTCAGCTTAGAGTTGGTTTTTTTTGCGCTGGAGCTGAACATGACCGGATATTCTTGTTCAGTTACACTTTTCCAGTCCATAAAGTTGGTCGTAGTTCCACCAGCTTCAAAAGCTCAGCATCACGTCGATCATGAACATGTGATTGTGATCGTCAAAGCTCGCTGACGGTTCTTCCATCTGATCCATCAAGAAGCCCTCAAGCATCTCCGAGGTTCCTACCTCAGAATCCTGCTCAAGATATTCAGGGAAGAACTGCACGCCGATTGCCAGCGCATCAAGGCGGTCGTCAGTCAATATCTCCAAGCTTGTTTAAAAGCCCCATTCCCTCTACGATTTATGGTCATGAGTCCAGCACCTGTTGGAGTTTATTGCGAGGGATTGTGCTTGAAAATCGAGTTTTTGATACTTATCTCGGGTGATGAGACATTTTGTAATAGCAAGAGGTCGCTTCTCGATTTCTTGAAAGTAGACTCTCTTTTAACAGTGGCGAACAGCCGTATAGGTCTCAAAAAAACACCAAGAGGAAAGGAAGAGGTTTCGGCAAAAATCCATATCGAGACGAGTGAAGTAAAGTCGAGTAATGAAAGGTATTTTTTAGTGGCCATAGAGTGCGAAAATACCGAGTTGATCGACCAGTTTTCCGAGCTTGGGGAAAGGCTGAAAACTAATGCAAGGCGTATTTCTCCCGGTGCTACTATGGTAAATATGTTATGGGATGGCGTTGGTAGTTACTATGCTGAAATGTCATATCCGATCATTAATGAGGTTGAGAACCTCATGCGTCGCCTCATAGCTAAGTTTATGCTAATCACTGTAGGTATGAATTGGTCGAAAGATTCTATCCATCCTGATCTTTTTAAAAAAATAGAGCAATTTGATGACGGTGATCCTTATCTGAATGAGTTGCATAAGCTGGACTTTATCCATCTGAGTCAAGTGCTTTTTGAAAAGAAGAGGGATATTGGTGTTGAAGAGCTTGATCGGATACTATCTGCGACTAAATTTGAGGAAGGCGACAGGGAGAAAATATTAAAATATATTCCTCGCTCTAACTGGGATAAATATTTTTCGACGCTGATTGATGAGAAAGATCATAGTCTTGAGCGCAAGTGGGCGATGTTGTATAAGCTTAGAAATAAAGTGGCGCACAATAGGGTTGTAACGCGAGAGGAATACGAGACGGTTCAAGGGCTTGCGAGTAAGATAAAATCTATTATTGAAAGGGCGATACTAAAATTGGGTGAGATAAGTATCGAGGAGGATGAACGCGAGTCCATTGTGTTGTCATATAAATCTGAGTCTTTCGCTGCTCGTCAGTTTCAATTAGAAAGAGCTGTTGCGATGCATTATTCAGCTATCGGGTATGAGTATGATACCAACCCTCTCAGGCACCTTGACTCTGGTTTCGATCTGACAATCACTATGCCTGGGGAGACTATTGCGGTAGAAATAAAAATACTTTCTCCCAGAACTGTATATCACTTGCTTAGAGCTATTGTGGGCAAAGTGTCTCAAAAATGGAACGAGTTGAAAGAAGTAAGCGATTATACAGGTGTGCACATTGTGATTGTCTTTAAGGATTACGGGGTTTCATTGGATTTAGGAGTCGAAAAACTGAAAAGTAGGGTCCGAGTTGTTCGGAGTAAGCTGGAGCAAGATATGAAAATTTATTTTGGAGCACTTGATGAGGATGGTGTATTTCAGTATTTGGACGATATCTGAATGTAGCGTCTGCCGAAGTTACCGTGCATGACTCAGGCAGGTGCCGACTCCCTACGTCTTTAGAAAGTCAATGACAATAGGTCGGTCTGAGGTTCGTAGGGATATCGTGAGGTGCTGTTTGGTTTGGCCCCTTGGATGAATGCTCAGGTAGTAGCGCCCATTACGTCTGAAGTGCCATGGCTTGGCGCTTGGCGAAGGTGGCTTGTAACAGCTTTGTGGTGTGCTTAGCGCAGAGGGTATCGGTTACGAGCTGAAACCCTTGAATTTATTGGGGTTCAGACTCGCCGATTTAAACGGGTGGAGATTATAGCGATGAAACGACAGGAATTGATCGGGTTTGTGTGACTTTTATCAGGTATTCGTCATGCCGTGATCAACTGACGTGGCGTTGAACCTGCGCAGTGCTGTGTAACCCGTGCGCTGGAGGGCAATGGCTGGTTCAGCCAGGTGGCACGTTGTTCGTTGACTTCGACCCAGTCGCTGCTCAATGGACGCTCGGTGCAGTGCTTGAGTGCGCGGCAAGTGCCGGTCTTGTCCACGAGTGCGTAGTGGCGCAATGGGCGACGCAGGTTGAACAAGGATTGGAAAAGACTCATGACGTAGCTCCTGTCGAGTTGATGGGGGCTATCCTGACTTCCCGGCGTTACACCCCGATTACATTCCTGTGGCTGAACCATTGCGATGGTTCAGCGGTCCCATTTTTCGCTGGCATCGCTATACTGCGGCACATTTAGTGTCTGGCCTCTGGAGAGATGAGCATGTTGCGTCGCCTTTTGTTCGGTTTGCTTGCTGTAAGCAGTTTGACGCTGGTCGGGTGTGCCCACAGCCCGCAGCAACTGAGTCCTCAACCCAAGCTCAACGCGCAGTTCGCGCCGGTGGGTCAGGGGCAGCAGGTTGTCGTGCGTGTCGTGGACGGTCGTTCAAGCCCTACATTGGGAACCCGTGGCGGTCTGTATCCTGAAACCAGCGCAATCAGCGTGAATGGTGCCGATCTGCTGCCAAAGCTGCAGGCACAGGCTGAAGCGGCCGTTCGCCTGCTGGGCTTTACCCCGGTTTCGGGTGGCGGTAATGGTGCGCAACTGACCCTGACCCTGGCCGATCTGAAATATCAATCGCCCAAGGAAGGTCTGTACGTGACCGAGGCAACCATCAGCTCCACGTTCCGTGCTGACGTGCGCAACAATGGCCGCAACTACGGTGGCCGTTATTCCGCCTCGCTGGATCAGCGTTTCGGTATGGCGCCCAATCAGGACACCAACACCAAGCTGGTGAGCGACGTGCTGAGCGATGCGCTGACCCGCGTGTTCCAGGACCCGTCTATGGGTGGCACCCTGCCGCAATAACCCTTGCCCAAATGAAAAGCCCGGCCCTTTTTGCAGGGGGCCGTGCTTTTTTGTATTCGGTGTGCCAGGGTCAGGCGGCTTGCTGATAGAGATTCAGAAAGCTCAGGCCTGTTTCCAGGTCCATGTCCGGAAGATCATGATGCTGATGCCCGCCCAGGGCGCAGTAGACCAGCCAGTGGCGGTCCTGGACGTTGAAGGCCAGTGCGTCCACCAGCTCTTGTTGTTCATCGCTCTGGGCGATCAGATACAGGCGATCCTGGTTGTTTGCATGCAACATGAACAGCTCCAAAAAAGGGTCGGTCATTCCTTGAGGAGCCATACAGTGCACGAGCTGTGTGACGTTCAGGTGACACCATCAAAAACGGCACCCCAAAGGTGCCGTTTCTTTGAAGCGTCGTATCAGAGAGGCAAGCCTGCCTTGACCCGATACTGATTGCGCACCGGCGTCGCATATTGCTGGATCAGGTAAGGGCGATGTTCGGCAGGAGCCTCGGCCAGCCTGCTTCCCCATTCTTCCCTGGCGCGCGCCAGTTCGTCGGCCGGGAACACGTCTGCCGCCAGCGGTACATCAAGTGCCGGATCGGCATCGGCCCATTGTGCATAAGCCAGGTAATGCACCGGGAACAGTCGGTAACCGCCGAGAATCTGCCGGTCCATTTCGGCGGCCAGCAGCTTGGTGTCCTCGAAGGATTCGGTGATCGGTGGTGCGAAGTTCACATGCACACGGCCTTTATAGCCCGTGATACCCAGCGCAATGCTGACATCGTCCTCGCCCGGTGTCTTGGTGTAGCTGCCGGTGGTGGCGCGGATGTACAACTCCCGTGCCTTGGCGTGGTCACAAGGATCGTATTCGTAGCTGATCGACACCGGAATGAGATTCAGCGAACGGATCACCTCGCTGAAAGGCTCGTCCTTGCGGCTCATGTGGAACATCTTGAGGATGGCTGACTCGGTACGGTCATCACCGTCCTTGGCGCGACCTTCGGCCTGGGCGATCCAGATCGACTGGCCATCGCGGGTAATCGAATGATTGATGTACGCCGAAAGCAGTTGATACGCCGCCATCTTCTCGCGTCGCCCGATAATCGAGCGATGCACGATGAAGCTCTTGTTCAGGCGCATCAGGTCGCTGACGAAAGGCTTTTGCAGCAGGTTGTCGCCAATGGCAATGCGCGGCGTAGGCAGGCCTGCGTGATAAACGGCGTAGTTGACGAAGGCCGGGTCCATCACGATATCGCGGTGGTTGGCCAGAAACAGATAAGCCGTGCCGGACTTGAGCAATTCCACGCCGGTGTAGGTCACACCGTCTGTAGCCCGCTCGATGGTGTGGTCGACGTAGTACTCGACCTTGTCCTGCAGGGTAGCGACCGAGTCGATCCCGGCGAATTCACGGCGCAGTTTACGGGCGAGGGTAGGCTGCAGGAACCAGCCGAATGCACCCGCCAGACGCGGAAAGCGGAATTTGGTCAGGATCGCGAGAAAGGCTTTATCGCTCAGCAGACGTGCCAGTACGGCGGGGACTTCTGCATCGTTGTAAGGTCGGATGGCATCGAATTCGCCCATCATGCTCTCTTGTTGGAAACGGATAGGGTAAAAAGAAGGCGGGTTGCTCTGGCAGCCTTCAAAAGAATGGAGCAATTATACGCATAACTGACAGCGGAGGCCGCGATGCAGGAATTACAGGGTTACGACTGCCCGTACTGCGGGGAGCCCGTGGAGGCTGTACTGGACTTGTCCGGCGGCGATCAGCAGTACATAGAGGACTGCCCGGTCTGTTGTCGGCCGATCATATTCGACCTGAGGACCGATGGTGAAGACTGGAGTCTGGACGT
This sequence comes from Pseudomonas cichorii, assembly GCF_019719005.1. Classification (GTDB taxonomy): domain Bacteria; phylum Pseudomonadota; class Gammaproteobacteria; order Pseudomonadales; family Pseudomonadaceae; genus Aquipseudomonas; species Aquipseudomonas cichorii_E. The sequence goes on along the minus strand of NZ_JAIGPJ010000012.1, from coordinate 69,554 downwards.
TCGCAGTGAGAACGAATGATGCAGAGAATCTACGAGCCTGAAAATCTGATGGAAGGCGAGTTGCTGCAAGGCATGCTTGCCAGTGAAGGGGTCGAAGCGCATCTGGTCGGGCGAGACTTGCTGGGTGGTATGGGCGAGTTGCCGGGACTGGGCCTGCTGGGCATCTCGGTGGATGACGATCAGGTCGAGCGCGCGCGGGCCTTGATCACTGCGTACAATGCTGCCCTGCCGTTGTCCGGTGACGAGCCGGACAGTTTTCCCGATGTACTGGTGTGTTGAACACCTTCGAATAGAGTTGCCTTAACCTCATGTGTGGACGTTATGCCCTGTTTCGCTGGAACCCTGCCTTTGCGGCCTTGCCCGGTTTTCCGGCAGACCAGCAGCCGCAATGGAATATTTCTCCGGCCGACACGGTGCTGATCATGCGTGCGGCCCAGGCCGAAGGCGAACTGGAGCTGGCACGTGCCCGCTGGGGGCTGACGCCAGCGTGGCTGACCGATCTTTCCCGCACGCCCGCCCATGCGCGTGCGGAAACCCTGGCCGAGCAGCCGATGTTCCGTGAAGCCTTTCGCCAGCGTCGCTGCCTGTTGCCGGCCAACGGTTTCTACGAATGGCGCGGCACCGCCCGTAAACGCCCCTTCTGGCTGACGCCGGGCGAGGGCTCGGCCTTGTTCTTTGCCGCAGTCTGGGAAGCCTATCCGGTGCAGGGTCATACGTACCTGAGCGTGGCTGTGGTCACTCAGGCAGCGTCCAGCCAGCGCCGCCCTCTGATTCTCGATGCTCAAGGCCAGAAAGACTGGCTGGCAGCCGATACGCCGCTGCACACCTTGCAGGCACTGCTTGCCTCCGTACAGATGCCCCTGCGCGAGAGGCCGCTGGCCAATCTGGTGAACGATCCAAAGCTCAATGCGCCGGAATGCCTGACGCCCTTGTGAGGTGTTTCGTAGGAGCGAATTCATTCGCGAGACGGCATTGAAAACGACATATCTCCGCCGGATATTCACTGGCCCTTCGCGACTGAAGTCGCTTCTACCGTTTTGCAGTGCTGCACATTTATGCTCTTGCAGGAACCAACCTGTTACAACGCTGACAAACATGGCTGTTTGCCGCTATCTGGTGCCGAGCCTCTTGTCCGCCTAGGATGACCGTCTCGCTAATAAGGAGAAACATCATGCGTCAGTCATTGGCCCTGTGTGTGTTGGGGGGCGGTTTATTGCTTGGCGGCTGTCAGGCTGTAAACACAACCACCGGTGATTCGGTGGGGGTCGAGCGCAAGCAGTACATGTTCAGCATGCTCTCGACAGATGAAGTCAACAAAATGTACGCCCAGTCCTACAAGGAAACTGTAGGGGAGGCGAGTGGCAAAGGGATACTGGATACCACCAGCACCAACGCCAAGCGGGTCAATGCGATTGCCGACCGCTTGATTGCACAGGCGCCGAAGCTACGTCCTGACGCGGCCCAGTGGCAATGGGAAGTGAACCTGATCAAGAGCGATGAGCTCAATGCCAACTGCGGACCTGGTGGCAAGATCATTTTCTATACCGGCCTGATCGAAAAGCTGAAGCTGACCGACGATGAAATCGCGGCGGTAATGGGCCATGAAATCGCCCATGCCCTGCGTGAGCACGGGCGCGAAGCGATGTCCAAGGCCTACGGTGTGGCCATCGCCAAACAGGGCGCGGGTGCATTGCTGGGCATGGGTGAAACCGGCATGGCGCTGACCGATACGGTTGTGAACTACAGCCTCACGCTGCCCAACAGCCGCAGCAACGAAAACGAGGCTGATCTGCTTGGACTGGAGCTGGCGGCGCGAGCGGGTTACAACCCCAACGCCGCCGTGACCCTCTGGCAGAAGATGACCCAGAACGCCGGTGGTTCGCAGCCGGAGTTCATGAGTACTCACCCGGCCTCGGCCAATCGCATTGCCTCCCTGGAAGCCGCGATTCCCAAGGTGATGCCGCTTTACCAGCAAGCCAGCAAATCCTGACGGGTCCTTCGCGACTGAAGTCGCTCCTACGGTTTGAAGTGCGTAGGAGCGAATTTATTCGCGAGACGGCTGATGGCAGCATAGCCGTCAGACCCAGCCGCTGACTTGCATGGCCTTGTAGACCGCGACCAGGGCCAGTACAAAAAAGGCGCTGGCGGCCAGGCGGCGGATCAGGGTCAGGGGCAACTTCTCGGCGGCAAAGTTGCCTGCCAGTACCACCGGAACGTTGGCGATCAGCATGCCCACGGTGGTGCCGATGATGACCAGCCACAGGTAGGAATACTGCGCAGCCAGCATCACGGTCGCGATCTGCGTCTTGTCGCCTATTTCCGCGATGAAGAAGGTGATCAGGGTCGTCATGAACGGGCCGAACTTGCGTGCCGTGCTCGCTTCGTCGTCGTCCATCTTGTCGGGAACCAGTGTCCACAGGGCCGTGGCCGTGAAGCTGGCGGCGAGAATCCAGTGCAGGACCGCGTCGGAGAAGAAGCTGCTGAACCATGCGCCGACTGCGCCCGCTGCCGCGTGGTTGGCCAGGGTCGCGGCAACGATGCCGGCGATGATGGGCCAGGGCTTGCGGAAGCGTGCAGCAAGAATGAGTGCGAGCAATTGCGTTTTGTCGCCGATCTCGGCAAGCGCAACGACTGCAGTAGGGATTAACAGGGATTCCAGCATCAGGGTTCCTAAGGGGCGGGTCGACACGGCTATGACACGTACAGCCTTCCCGCCCCGGGTAAGGTGTTCGTGTCATAGGTCTTGTCAAACCACCGATCCGTCTGAGCGGATTCTGGGTCGCACGCACCATGGTCTGAGGACCAAGTATGTTGATGCGTGCCGGACGAGCATGTTGCTCGTGGGAGACTACTCCCCTAGGACGGAGCGGATTCTGCCTTCGCAAAATCCATTCGGCAAGCTCTTATTTTCAAGAACGTTTCGCGCTGTAGATCCGGAAGCCATTTCCCTGAGCCCGGATTTCACAGGCCCCGACATGCTCTTCGATCAGCGGCTGATAGCGCAGGAAGCTATTGGCAACCAGGCGTAGTTCGCCACCGGATTTCAGATGTTGGCGTGCTTTTCTCAGCAGGGTTTCAGTGGCCAGATAGTCGGTATGCACCCCGACATGGAAGGGTGGATTGCTCAGAATCGTGTTCAGACCCATGGGGGCTGCATCGATGCCATCGCCGGTCAGAATCTGTGCTTCAAGGCCGTTGGCAGCCAGGGTCAGGGCGGCACTGGCCGTGGCGAAGGCATCCACATCGAGCATCACGACGTCGTTGTGCGGATAGCGACGTTTTACCGCAGCACCCAGCACGCCCGCACCGCATCCGAAGTCCAGCAAGTGGCCGCTGGGGAGCTTGTCGAGGTTTTCCAGCAGCAGGGCCGAGCCGCGATCCAGGCGGCCATGGCTGAATACGCCCGGCAGGCTGATGACCGTGAGCGGGCCGTCTTCGAGTTCGATCTGGTAAGGCTTGGCCAGGCTTTGCAGCTCGACCGCCTGTGGCGCGTTTTCCACCGTGACTTGCCAGAGCTGGCAATGACGGGCGCTGTCGAGCTTGCGGGCCCGGCCCAATGGGCTCAACTGTTTGGCAGCGGCTTCGATGCCCCCACGTTTTTCGCCCACCAGAAACAGCTCGCGTCCTGCCAGCCGGGAGGAAAGAGCATTGAACATGTACTCGGTCAGGTCGCGTGCCTTGGGCAGAAACAGCACGGCGGCCTCGAAAGGCTCCTGTGGTGCCTCTACACCGAAATGTGTGCGCCCGGCGAAACGGGCGTCCAGTGCAGCCTGGTCGCCTGCATGCCAGCACCATCCGCGAGCGTTCGGCAGCTTCCCCAGCAAGTCGTCGGCTGGCAAACCGGCCAGCAGCAACGAGCCTTGAAAGAGTTCAGCCTGGCGAAGTAACACTTCACTGCGCGGGTCCATGTTTTCGCTCCTGAAAAAGGGGCGAATTCTAGCTGACTACCCGCTTCGGCGCCCCTGCAAAAAACGCCTGGGCGTTCTCGATGAGCTGGCTGACGATGCGCTGGCGAGCTTCCCGGGCGCCCCAGGCGCTGTGCGGCGTGATGATCAGGCGTGGAATATCATCGGCCAGCAGCGGGTTGCCAGCGACGGGTGGTTCCACGCTCAGCACGTCCGACGCTGCGCCGCCCAGATGTCCACTGCGCAAGGCATCGGCCAGGGCCTGTTCATCGATCAGGCCGCCGCGAGCGGTGTTGACCACCAAGGCCTGGGGTTTGAGCAACTGGAGTTCCCGGGCGCCGATCATGTTGTGGGTGTGTTCGTTGAGCGGGCAATGCAGTGTCAGGGCGTCGATTTGCGGCAGCAGTTCTTCAAGGGGCAAACGATCCGGGCGAGCAGGGCGGCCGGGGATCTGTCCCAGCAGGACGCGCATGCCAAAGGCTTCTGCCAATCTGGCTACCGCCCCGCCCAGTTCGCCATGCCCCAGCAAGCCGAGGGTCTTGCCTTCAAGCTCGACAATCGGGAAATCCAGCAGGCAGAACTGGGAAGACTTTTGCCACAGACCTTGCTGCACGGCCTTCTGGTAATCGGGCAGGCGTGTGGCGAGTGCCAGTAACAACAGCAAGGTATGTTGCGCCACTGACGGGGTTCCATAGCCTTGGCAATTGCAGACCGTGACGCCATGTTCGCGGGCCGCGGCCAGGTCCACATTATTGGTGCCGGTCGCGGTGACCAGGACCAGTTTCAAGTCAGGGCATGCCGCGAACGTGTTGGCATCAAGCACGATCTTGTTGCTGATCGCCACCTGCGCTCCCTTGAGGCGGTCGATGACCTGATCCGGAGAAGTACTGTCGTGCAGCACCAGTTCGCCGAAGCTTTCACGCAACGCGCCGAGATCCAGATCCCCCAGATCAAGGGACGTGTGATCGAGGAAAACTGCTCTGCCCGGATTGCTCATTAGCTGTACCTTTTTTGTAATAAATTGAAAGAGTAGTGTTGCGAGCCTATCAGCAAACGTTCATCAATATTTCTGGAGGCCCCATGTACTGGGCAGAATTTCTCACTGTCGCCTTGATCCATCTGCTGGCTGTTGCCAGCCCAGGTCCTGATTTTGCGGTCGTGGTTCGTGAAAGTGTCACTCACGGTCGCAAGGCGGGCATCTGGTCTGCGCTGGGTGTGGGCTCAGCGATTTTCCTCCATGTGGGGTATTCGCTGCTGGGTATCGGCATCATCGTTTCCCAGTCCATCGTGCTGTTCAATGCCCTCAAATGGGCGGCAGCCGCTTACCTCTTGTACATCGGTATCAAGGCCCTGCGTGCCAAGCCAGCGGCTTTGGGGGACGATCCGCTCAAGTCGCCTGTCGGTGAAAGAACTGCTCGTGGTGCCTATGTCAGCGGCTTTGTGACCAATGGCCTGAACCCCAAGGCGACGCTGTTTTTCCTGTCGCTGTTCACCGTGGTCATCAACCCGCACACGCCTTTGCTGGTTCAGGGCGGCTATGGCGTTTACCTGGCCGTTGCGACAGCGATCTGGTTCTGTCTGGTGGCCTGCCTGTTCAGCCAGGCTCGGGTGCGCGCCGGCTTTGCCCGCATGGGCCACTGGTTTGATCGGGTCATGGGCGGCGTGCTGGTGGCGCTGGGTCTGAAACTGGCATTGACCGAGGTTCGTTGAGTGCTTGCGACACGCTAGCTTGTCGGCAAATCGCCCCTTTGGCTGATTTGGGTGGCGGACTAGAGCGCTAGAGTCCATATTTCAAGCTTCGCCTGTGAACTTTGAAAAGGGACTCATATGTTACAGACTCGCGTTCTTCCGCCAGCCGATGGCGCTTACCAGTACCCTCTGTTGATAAAGGGGCTGCTGTTGTCCGGTAGCCGCTACGAAAAAACGCGTGAAATTGTTTATCGCGATACTGTCCGCTTCACCTATCCCACCCTCAACGAACGTGTTCGCCGCCTGGCCAATGTGCTGACAGCGGCAGGCGTGAAGGCGGGCGATACAGTGGCCGTCATGGATTGGGACAGCCATCGTTATCTGGAATGCATGTTTGCGATCCCCATGATCGGTGCAGTGGTGCATACCATCAACGTGCGGCTCTCGCCCGAGCAGATCGTCTACACCATGAACCACGCCGAAGACCGGCTGGTGCTGGTCAACAGTGAATTCGTCGGCCTGTATCAGGGCATTGCCGGGCATCTGACTACTGTGGACAAGACCCTGCTGCTCACGGACTTGCCGGAAAAGACCGCCGATCTGCCGAATCTGGTCGGGGAGTACGAAGAGCTGCTGGCAGCGGCGAGCCCTGATTACGACTTCGAGGACTTCGACGAAAACTCGGTCGCCACGACCTTCTACACCACCGGTACAACGGGCAATCCCAAGGGCGTGTATTTCACCCATCGCCAACTGGTGCTGCACACCATGGGCGTGGCGACGATCATGGGCAGTGTCGAGCATGAGCGCCTGCTGGGCTCCAGCGATGTGTACATGCCAATAACCCCCATGTTTCACGTGCATGCCTGGGGTATGCCTTATGCGGCAACCATGCTGGGCTTGAAACAGGTTTATCCCGGCCGTTATGACCCGGAGTTTCTGGTGGAACTGTGGCGCAAGGAGAAGGTGACGTTCTCCCATTGCGTACCGACCATCATGCAGATGTTGCTGCACTCCAAGGCTGCCAAAGATGTGGATTTCGGCGGCTGGAAAATCATCATTGGTGGCAGCTCGCTGACGCGCAGCCTGTATCTGGCCGCCAAGGCCAAGGGCATTCAGCTCACCGCCGCCTATGGCATGTCCGAAACCGGGCCGCTGATTTCCGTTGCCCACATGAACGAAGAGTTGAGAGAAGGGCCTGAGGACGATCGCATCACCTACCGCATCAAGGCGGGTGTGCCGGGTATGCTGGTGGACGCGGCCATCGTTGACGAAAACGGAAACTTCCTGCCTGCCGATGGCGAAACCCAGGGCGAACTGGTACTGCGCGCACCCTGGCTGACGGAGAGCTATTTCCGCGAGCCGCAAAAAGGGGCCGAGCTGTGGGCGGGTGGCTGGCTGCACACCGGCGATGTGGCGACCCTGGACGACATGGGGTTCATCGATATCCGCGACCGCATCAAGGACGTGATCAAGACGGGCGGCGAGTGGATATCGTCGCTGGAGCTCGAAGACCTGTGCAGCCGGCATGCCGCCGTGCGCGAAGTCGCGGTAGTAGGGGTCGCCGACCCGCAATGGGGTGAGCGGCCTTTTGCATTGCTGGTGGTCCACGAAGGGCAGAGCATCGACGCCCGGATTTTGAAGGAACACCTCAATCCGTTTGTCGAGCAGGGCCATATCAACAAGTGGGCCATACCCAGTCAGATCGCGGTTGTTACTGAAATTCCCAAGACCAGCGTCGGCAAACTCGACAAAAAACGCATGCGCCTGGATATCGTCGAATGGCAAAGCAGTAACAGTGCCCTTCTGTCGACGCTTTGAACCCGCCGGATAACTCCCGTCCAGACTGACCGCATGCTGTGCTCATCGAGCACGGCATGCGTCTGCGTCGGCCGTGAAACGATGTTTGCCAAATGTTCGAATTGCTCCATCCTGCGCACCGGTCTGTTACTCAACCTTGTCGTAACAGGCATTCCAGAGGCTTTGATACGTGCAAATCACACTTTAGAGGGATCAAGCAGCAGGGCGCGCTGGATATAGTCGGGACAGGGGACTTGGCAAGAGCGTAAAGATGCATTTTGTATGGCGGCCCTCAGGGGGGCCGGTGAGTGTTGACAGCCAATCCATGGCTGATTCGTTTCTGGAAGTTCCCACTGCCATAAAAATAAAAGCACATGGAGTCGCATCGATGACAACAGCAATCCCTTTCTGGCGCCGGGCGAAACTTCCTCTGGCAGTCAGTCTCGCTTCCTCGCTCGCCAGTCCCGCGTTCGGCGTTACCTTCAATGTCGGTGAAATCGAAGGCAGCTTCGACTCATCCCTCTCGGTGGGTGCCAGTTGGTCTACCGCAAGTCCCAACAAGAACCTCATCGGCGCCAACAACGGCGGACGCGGTCTTTCCCAGACCTCCGATGACGGTCACTTGAATTTCAAGAAGGGAGAAACCTTCTCCAAGATATTCAAGGGGATTCATGACCTTGAGCTGAAGTACGGCGATACCGGCGTATTCGTGCGTGGCAAGTACTGGTATGACTTCGAACTCAAGGATGAAAGCCGCGAGTTCAAAGACATCAGCGACTCCAACCGCAAGGAAGGTGCGAAGTCCTCCGGCGGGCAATTGCTCGATGCATTCGTTTATCACAACTACGCCATTGGCGATCAGCCGGGCACCGTGCGTCTCGGCAAACAGGTCATCAGCTGGGGTGAGAGTACCTTCATCCAGGGCGGTATCAACAGCGTCAACCCGGTCGATGTGTCGGCGTTTCGTCGTCCAGGGGCCGAGATCAAGGAAGGCCTGATTCCGGTCAACATGTTCTACCTGTCGCAAAGTCTGACCGACAACCTGTCTGCGCAAGGTTTCTACCAGCTTGAGTGGGACCAGACAGTTGTGGATAACTGCGGCACCTTCTTCTCGCAGCCCGACGTGATCGCCGATGGTTGCGACAGTAATCTGGCGGTATTGCGCAGTCGCAGCAGGATCAACACTGCCCTGGCAGCATTGCCGGCTGGCACTCGGGGGGCGGTTTTCAACTCCCTGGCGCAGCAAGGCGTTAACTTCGGCTCCCCCGACGAGGGCGCGATCGTGCGTCGCGGTCCGGACCGGGATGCCCGTGATGGCGGCCAGTTTGGTTTTGCCGTGCATTACAACTTCGAGCCGCTGGACACCGAGTTCGGCGCCTACATGATGAACTACCACAGCCGTCTGCCGATCTTCAGTGGTCGTGGTGGGTCAGCGGCTTCGTTCCTCCCTGCCAATCTGGCCGGCTCGCTTGTGAGCAACGGTGTTCCGGTATCAGCGGTGGCTGGGCTTACGCAGAGCTTGCTGTCATCTGTGGTGGCAGGTAACTCCAGCTATTATGTCGAATACCCTGAAGACATTCGCCTGTACGGGTTGAGCTTCTCCACCACGCTGCCTACCGGCACGGCGTGGAGCGGTGAAATCAGCTACCGCCCTAATGCCCCGGTGCAGATCAACACCACCGACATTCTCTATTCGGGTATTTCTCCGTTGAACCCGAACGTGTCGCTGCTCAGTGGCCGTCCAAATACCGATCAGCCGGGTTATCGCCGCAAGGAAATCACTCAGTTGCAAACCTCCCTCGTCCAGTTCTTCGATCAGGTGATGGGCGCCGAGCGTCTAACCTTGGTGGGTGAAGTGGGGTGGACCCACGTCGGCGGCCTGGAAAGCACTTCGAAAATCCGCTATGGCCGCGACCCGGTCTACGGCCCAGGCCCGTTGCCAGGCGGCCAGTGTGCGACCTTGAACCGCGAAACCCTGAGCGGATCCGATCAGAACAACCTGACCCGTTATTGCGAAGACGACGGTTTCACCACCGCCAACTCCTGGGGTTATCGCGCACGTGCCATCTGGGACTACAACAACGTATTCGCCGGTGTGAACCTCAAGCCAAGCGTGGCCTGGTCCCATGACGTCAAGGGTTACTCGCCTGGCCCGGGCGCCAACTTCGAGGAAGGTCGCAAGGCCGTCAGCCTCGGACTGGATGCCGAATACCAGAACACCTACACCGCCAACCTTTCCTACACCAACTTCTTCGACGGGAAGTACACCACGGTCGATGACCGGGATTTCGTGGCACTCAGCTTTGGCATGAACTTCTAAGAATACGGTTTGGGATAACTATGAAAATGAAAATAACAAAGGGTCTGTTGCAAGCGGGTGCGCTGGGATTGTCCTTGATGGCGTCCGGCGTCATGGCTGCGGTGTCTGAATCCGAAGCGGCGAAACTGGGGACCAGCCTGACCCCGATGGGTGCCGAGAAGGCCGGTAACGCCGCTAACACCATTCCGGCCTGGAGCCCCATGCCCAAGAACGCCGGTGCCGTGGACAGCAAAGGCTTCCTGGCCAACCCGTATGCCAGTGAAAAACCGCTGTTCATCATCACGGCGCAAAACGTCGAGCAGTACAAGGACAAACTGGCACCGGGCCAATACGCGCTGTTCAAGCGTTACCCGGAAAGCTACAAGATCCCGGTTTACCCGACCCATCGCGGCGCCACCGTGCCTGATGACGTGTTTGCCGCCATCAAGAGAAACGCTACCAACACCAAGCTGGTGGGCGGTGGCAATGGCCTGGAAAACTTTGAAACCGCGATTCCCTTCCCGATTCCGTCCAGCGGTGTCGAGGTGATCTGGAACCACATCACCCGTTATCGCGGCGGCAGCGTGAAGCGCTTCGTGACCCAGGCTACGCCGCAACCCAATGGCTCCTACAGCCTAGTGTACTTCTCTGACCAGTTCGTGTTCCGCGACAAGATGAAGGACTTCGATCCGAAGAACCCGGGCAACATCCTGTTCTACTTCAAGCAGGAAGTGACCGCGCCGGCGCGTCTGGCCGGTGGTGTGCTGCTGGTGCATGAAACTCTCGACCAAGTGAAGGAGCCGCGTTCTGCCTGGCTCTACAACGCCGGTCAGCGTCGTGTGCGCCGTGCTCCGCAAGTGTCCTATGACGGTCCGGGTACTGCGTCGGACGGCCTGCGGACTTCCGATAACCTGGACATGTACAACGGCGCGCCGGATCGCTATGACTGGAAACTGATCGGCAAGCAGGAAATGTACATTGCGTCCAACAGCCACAAGCTGGACGACACCACCCTCAAATACGCCGACATCGTCAAGGCTGGTCATATCAATCAGGACCTGACCCGTTATGAGCTGCGCCGTGTCTGGCATGTAACGGCAACCCTGAAGGAAGGCCAGCGCCACATCTATGCCAAGCGTGACTTCTTCATCGACGAAGACACCTGGCAAGCTGCTGTCATCGACCACTACGACGGTCGTGGTCAGCTGTGGCGCGTCGCCGAGGCTCACTCCGAGAACTACTACGACAAGCAGGTTCCGTGGTATGCCATTGAAACCCTGTACGACCTGCAGTCGGGCCGCTACGTGGCGCTGGGCATGAAAAACGAAGAGAAGAGTGCGTATGTCTTCGGTTTCACCGCCGGTACCAGCGACTTCACACCTAATGCGTTGCGTCAGGAAGGCGTACGTTGATCACACAAACCGGATGAACTGTGATGACGTGCAGGCAGGGCTCTTTTGACGCTGCCTGCACGTAAACAGACCGATAAAAGTGTAAACAACAGAACAGTTTCAACGGCTTATAGCCAAAGCCCCTTGATTGGGGCTTTTTTATGCGCAGGTATTCGGCTCACAAATTGTAGGAATTTTGTTACGGACTTTTCGGTCATTGCCTTCAAAAGGACGGTTTTACCCGCTAGTCTCCGGACAGCTGCTGTGGCGAAACAATACTCCTGAAGAACTGGCCATGACTGATCTGTCACGTATGCAAGGCATCGCAGATAGCGCAACCTCCGCTCTGGAAGGACGATTCTTTCGGCCTCCACTGCCCGATGGTTATCTTCCCCGTACCCGTTTGTGCGAGCGTCTGGCCGAAGGTTTGTCCGGGCGTCTGTTGCTGATCTGCGCGCCTGCCGGGTTCGGCAAGAGTTCGCTGGCCGTGGAGTTTTGCCAGAACCTGCCTGCCCAATGGCAGAGCATATGGCTGGGCTTGAACCCGCGTGAAAGTGACCCGGGTCGTTTCCTTGAGCGGTTGCTGGCCGGGTTGCAGCAATTCTTTCCGCAACTGGGCGAGCAGGCCATGGGCTTGCTGAAGATGCGCCAACGCAATCAGCCCTTTGCCTTCGAGGAGTGGCTCGACGGCTTGCTGGATGAGCTGGCCATGCACCTGATGCTGAGCAAACCCTTGCTGCTGGTACTGGATGATTACCATCTGGTGCAGGGTTCGGTGCTGGATCGTTGCGTACAGTTTTTCCTCAACCACTTGCCCACCGGGCTGGTGGTCATGGTCACCAGTCGGCAGCGTCCGAACTGGCATCTGGCGCGCCTGCGCCTGTCCCGGCAATTGCTTGAACTCAACGAAAGCGACTTGCGACTGACCGACGCCGAATCCCTGGCGGTGCTCGACCGGCATAGCTGCTCACTGGACAGCGATGCCCAGCGCAGCCTGATACGGCGCAGCGAAGGCTGGGTTGCAGGCTTGCGCTTCTGGCTGCTGGCGGCGTCTGAAGCCGGCGATGGTCCTGCTGTGTCGCAAGCCCTGCGCGATGGCGAGATTTTGATCGGTGAGTATCTGCTTGAGGAAGTCATCGACTGCCTTCCTGCCGATGTTCAGGCCTTCCTTTATGAAACCGCCTGCCTTGAACGCTTTTGCAGCGAATTGTGCGATGCCTCCCGGGAAACCCATGACAGCGCTGAAATGCTCCGCTATCTGCAGGCGCATCAGGTGTTTCTGGTCCCGCTGGATGAGCAGGGGCGCTGGTTTCGTTATCACCATCTGTTCTCCGATCTTTTGCGAGCCCGTCAGGGTGCAGGCCCGCAACAGAATCGCCTGCACCTGAATGCCTGTCGCTGGTTCAACGAACAAGGCCTGCTGGACGAAGCCATCGAGCAGGCATTACGCGCCGGTCATCTGGATGTTGCCGCCAACCTGGTACAGAACCTTTCCGAAGAGCAACTGCTGGCCGAGCAGAATGTCGGCATGCTGCTGCGCTGGAGAATGGATTTGCCGGACAGCTTGCTGACCAGCACGCCGCGCCTGATTGTCCTCTATGCCTGGGCGCTGGCGCTGGCCTGTCAACTGGATGCAGCCGAAGAGCTGGCGGAAAATCTCAGCCGCTTTCTGCCTGCGCCGTCTGCCACTGCGCAAAAGTCCATGCTCGCCCAGTGGCTGGCGCTGAGCGGCATCATTGCCCGTGGTCGCGGTGACAGCGAAAAGACCGAGCGTTATTGCAACGAAGCACTGCACAGCCTGCCGGAAAAACGCTATGGCCAGCGGCTGATGTGTCTGTCCACCCTGGCCAATCTGGCGATAGCCAACAGCGACCTGCTGCGCGCCCGGGCCTTGAACCGCGATGCCCTGGAACTTGCGCAACGGGTGGCCAATCCTTTATTCGAGGCGCTGGCGCATTACGACCGCGCCAGAGTGTTGCAGGCCCGTGGTGAAATACTTCGTGCGCTGGACGAAGTCCGTCAGGGGCAGCAACGTCTCAAGGGTTTACCGACATCGCGCCTGTATGCCGTGCGGGCACGCCTGACGATTTACGAAGGTTATCTGCTGACCCTTCGGATGCAGGCCGATGCCGGGCGTGCGAAATTGCTCGCCGGTCTTGTCGAAGCGCGAGCCTGCCGGGATATCAGTGTGCTGATCGGGCATTGCGTGATTGCCGGTCTGGAAGGGCGTGAAGGGCGCTTTGCCGAAGCCTTCGCCGAGCTTGGCGAAGCCGAGCGGTTGATGCACATCTGGGATGTGCCGCCGATCTACTATCTGGCAATGATCACCCTGGTCAAATGCGAGCTGTGGCTGGTGCAAGGGCGCATCGACCTGGCCGAAGCCTGGTTGCTGCGTCTGACCCAGACTTACAGCGGCGGGCTGGCGACGGCGGCTCCGGAGTGTTATCCACAACTGCCGCAACAGGTCGAATTGTTGCGCGCAACCCTGGAACGGATTCGCGGTGACGCCTGTGCCTCTGGGCAACGTTTGCAGGAACTGGATCAGCACGCCCAAGCCATGGGCGCGCAATTGCTGAGCCTCAATGCAATCAATCAGCATATCCGCCTGCTGCTGGACAATGCCCGGCAGCATGAGGCGTGCGAGCTATTGGGCCGCAGTCGGCGTGCGGCGCAAGGCGGTGCGCTGCTGCCTTTCTATGAGCTGATCGACGGCCACCCGCTGTGGCTGCGCGAGCAACTGCTGCAACGAGCTCCCTGTTCTGTGCGCGATGCACTGCTGGAAAAACTCCCATCATGCCTCGCGCCGCCCGCTGTCGAGCTGTCTCATGGCAGCGACAGCCTGAGCGTACGAGAACTGGGCGTGCTTCAACTCATCGCCCAAGGCTGTTCGAATCAGGAAATCAGCGAGCAGTTATTCATTTCCCTGCACACCGTCAAAACCCACGCCAGCCATATCAACAGCAAGCTCGGCGTCGAGCGCCGCACTCAGGCAGTGGCGAGGGCGAAAGTTCTTGGGCTGTTGGGATGATCGTCTCTCAAGGCTCGAGTGATGTCGTCAGTCTCTACAGACAGAAGAGTGCGTGAGGGGCGCGCAATATCGAGTTAAACATTTTTTGGGCGATTAACCCTGCACCACCCACCTGCATGGCCCTCTGGCCGGAAACGGTTCAGGTGGCGTTAAGGAATTTTTGACGGGTGTCATGCTCTAATCCGGTCATTAGCGTTCGTTAAATCAGGAGTTTCATCAATGTCTAGCTCGCGCCATTTGATTCTTGCTGCTCTTGCCGTGGCCATGCTTTCCGGATGTGCATCGCCCAACCCCTACGACAGCAATCAAGGGCAGGCACAAAGCTCGGGCGGGATGAACAAGACCGCCAAGTATGGTGGCCTTGGAGCATTGGCAGGTGCCCTGGCGGGCGCGGCAATCGACCACAACAACCGTGGCAAAGGCGCATTGATCGGCGCAGCAGTGGTCGGCGCCGCCTCGGCAGGCTACGGCTATTACGCCGACAAACAGGAAGCCGCTCTGCGGGCGAGCATGGCCAATACCGGTGTGGAAGTTCAGCGTCAGGGTGACCAGATCAAACTGATCATGCCGGGCAACATCACCTTCGCCACCGACTCTTCTTCCATCGCCAGCAGTTTCTACTCGCCGCTCAATAACCTGGCGGGCTCGCTCAAGCAGTACAGCCAGAGCAACATCGAGATCGTGGGTTATACCGACAGCACCGGCAGCCGCCAGCACAACATGGATCTGTCGTTGCAACGTGCCCAGAGCGTCAGTACTTACCTGACTTCCCAGGGTGTGGATGCTGGTCGTCTGTCAGTGCGGGGCGCAGGTCCTGACCAGCCGATTGCCAGCAACGCCGATGTCAACGGCCGCGCCCAGAACCGTCGTGTCGAGGTCAACCTCAAGCCGATTCCGGGGCAGCAGTACGAGCAGTATCAGCAGTAATCTTTGTTCGCGAATGAATTCGCTCCGGGCGTAGGAGCGAATTCATTCGCGATGAAATCAGCTCAAGCCCTTGAGCCGATCCAGCAAACGATCCTTCTCTTCCCACAACCCGTTGATCCACTGCTGGAACTCCAGCCGGTAGGCTTGATCCTGATCGTAGTTCTTGCCGATGAACTGCGGCGGGATCTGTATCTCTTCAAAGTGCGCCACCACCTCTTTCACGTTGCCACACAGCAGGTCCCAATAGCCTGGTTGCCCGCCTGGATAATGAATGGTGACGTTGACGATCGACTCAAGCTGTTCGCCCATGGCATCCAGTACGAATGCGAGCCCGCCGGCCTTGGGCTTGAGCAGGTTGCGAAATGGTGAGTTCTGTTCGGCGTGCTTGGCTTTGGTAAAGCGTGTGCCTTCGGCAAAGTTGAAAATGCCCACCGGGTTATGACGGAATCTGGCGCAGGTGCGGCGAGTGGTTTCCAGGTCCTTGCCTTTCTTCTCCGGGTGTTTGGCCAGATAGGCTTTGGAATAGCGCTTCATGAACGGAAAGCCTAACGCCCACCAGGCCAGACCAATCAGCGGCACCCAGATCAGCTCCTGTTTGAGAAAGAACTTCAGCGGGCGGATACGTCGGTTGAGTACGTACTGCAAAACCATGATGTCGACCCAGCTCTGATGATTGCTGGTGATCAGGTAAGAGTGCTCGTAATCCAGCCCTTCAAGGCCGCTCAACTGCCAGCGCGTGCGGCCCAGCAGTCTGATCCAGGCATTGTTGCAACTGATCCAGGTTTCCTGGATGTGAATCATCAGCCAGTCGGTCAGGCGCTGGGCAGGCTTGAAGGGCAGGCAGATCTTGAAGACGGTGACCACGAACAGCACTGCGCAGCAGGCAATGGTGTTGAGCGCCAACAACAGCGAGGCGATGACGCCGCGCAATGGGGCAGGCAGGGAATCCATGACGGATAGTGACTCCAGATGATAATGGGATGCGGTGCAGACTGCACAACGGCAGTCTGCACAGATGGCACCGTGATGTGTATCAGGAAAGTGTGTCTGCTTGAATCGCGGTCAGAGCGATGGTGTAGACGATGTCGTCGACCTGGGCGCCGCGAGGCAGGTCGTTCACCGGTTTGCGCAGGCCTTGCAGCATCGGGCCGAGACTCACGCAGTCGGCGCTGCGCTGCACCGCCTTGTACGTGGTGTTGCCAGTATTCAGGTCCGGGAACACGAATACCGTTGCGCGTCCGGCCACCGGGCTGTCCGGTGCCAACTGGCGAGCCACGTCCTCGTTGGCGGCGGCATCATACTGCAAAGGGCCGTCGATCAGCAGGCTGCGCTGGGTTTCACGAGCCAGTTGGGTGGCTTCGCGAACCTTTTCCACTTCCTCGCCACTGGCCGAATTGCCACTGGAATAACTGATCATCGCCACCCGTGGCGCAATGCCGAATGCCACGGCAGAGTCGGCACTCTGCAGGGCGATTTCTGCCAGTTCGCCAGCACTTGGATGCGGGTTCATGATGCAGTCGCCGTATACCAGCACCTGCTCGGGGAACAGCATGAAGAACACTGATGAAACCAGCGTGCAGCCGGGTGCGGTCTTGATCAGTTGCAGGGCTGGGCGAATGGTATTGGCAGTGGAGTGAACGACGCCCGACACCAGGCCGTCCACTTCATCCAGCGCCAGCATCACAGTGCCGATCACCACCGGATCCTCCAGTTGCTGCTCGGCCATGGGCGCGTTGAGGCTTTTGTTCTTGCGCAACTCCACCATCGGCGCGACGTAACGCTCGCGAATCAGGTCCGGGTCCAGAATCTCCAGCCCCGGCGGCAATTCGATGCCATGCGCCTGGGCAACCGCCTGGACTTCTTCAGGCTTGGCCAGCAGGACACAGCGGGCAATACCGCGCGCCTGACAGATCGCTGCTGCCTGAATGGTCAGTGGCTCGTTGCCTTCAGGCAGTACGATGCGCTTGTTGGCGGCCTGGGCGCGCTGGATCAACTGATAGCGGAACACCGCAGGCGAAAGACGCAACTCCCGCGGCGTGCCGCAGCGTTGATGCAGCCAGGCGGCATCCAGATGGCTGGCAACGAAATCGGTGATTATTTCCGCACGCTCGCGGTCATCGATGGGGATTTCCTTGTTCAACTGGTTCAGGCGTGTGGCCGTGTCGTACGAGCCGCTGCTCACCGACAGCACCGGCAAGCCGGCCTGTAATGCACCTCGGCACAGCTCCATGATGCGTGGGTCGGGCACGGTGTCGCTGGTCAGCAACAGACCGGCCAGCGGCACGCCATTCATGGCCGCCAGACTGACGGCCAGAATGATGTCGTCGCGGTCGCCTGGTGTGACCACCAGAACGCCGGGCTTGAGCAAAGGCACGGTGTTGAGCACGGTTCGGGCGCAGATGATGATTTTCGACATGCGCCGTTGTTCGTAGTCCCCGGCGTTGAGCACCTGGGCGCCGAGCAACTCCGCCACGTCACGGGTGCGCGGAGCATTGAGTTCGGCCTGGAACGGAATACAGCCCAGCAGCCGGAAATCGCCACTGCGCAGCAGCGGGGAGTGTTCTTTCAGGCGCGCGGCGAAGACCTCCATGCTTTCTTCGGTGCGCACCTTATTGAGGATCACGCCCAGCACTTTCGGGTCTTTCGGCCCGCCGAACAGTTGAGCCTGCAATTCGACCCGGCCCGAAAGCTCGGTGAGCACTTCGTTTTCCGGTGCGGACACCAGAATCACTTCGGCATCCAGGCTCTTGGCCAGGTGCAGGTTGACCCGTGCTGCATAACTGGCGCTACGGGTGGGCACCATGCCCTCGACAATCAGCACATCCTTGCCGATCGCTGCCTGCTGATAAAGGCTGATGATTTCTTCCAGCAACTCATCCAGCTGGCCATCGCCCAGCATGCGTTCCACATGCGCCAGCCCCAAAGGCTTGGGCGGCTTGAGGCCGTGGGTGCGGGCCACCAGTTCGGTGGAGCGTTCAGGGCCGAGATCGCCCGGATGGGGCTGTGCGATCGGCTTGAAAAAACCGACTTTCAGGCCCGCGCGTTCAAGGGTGCGAACCAGGCCAAGGCTGATGGAGGTCAAACCCACGCCAAAATCCGTGGGGGAGATGAAAAAAGTCTGCATACCGGCTTCTCGATTGAGCAGTGCAATGGTCGCGGCGAAATGGACAACCCTTCGACCAGAAAAAAATCAGGAAGTCGTCTGGCGCGACTCCTCGGCGCCAAGACTATCGTTATCTGACGACTTCGCACACCAGCCACAGTGAAAGCCCTGACCTATTTTTTGTTGGCGCTGCTCCGCGTCCAGTACCCAGGCACGGGATTGCCATGGAGGCTGATGGCGAAGGTGTTGTGTGTGCCCGCAGGACAACACCACGATCCAGTGACCGTCTTCATCCTGCCGAAAATCAATAACCGTTGAGTTTTCCAATCGGGGCCGTCTGTCAGAGTTGCGTTCGCTTTCGAGCGATGGCTTGGTTAAACTTGCGCGTTCTTCAATCTTAAGCAAAAGGTCCTGCCCCATGCCGATCGCCGCCAACAAGGCTGTCTCTATTGACTATACCCTGACCAACGACGCTGGTGAGGTCATCGACAGTTCTGCCGGCGGTGCTCCGCTGGTCTACCTGCATGGCGCCGGCAACATCATCCCGGGCCTGGAAAAGGCACTGGTCGGCAAAGACGTCGGTGACGAACTGAAAGTCGCCATCGAGCCTGAAGATGCCTACGGTGAATACTCCGCCGAGCTGGTCAGCACCCTGAACCGCAGCATGTTCGAAGGTGTCGACGAACTGGAAGTCGGCATGCAGTTCCACGCTTCCGGCCCGGACGGCAGCATGCAGATCGTGACCATTCGCGACCTGGATGGCGACGATGTCACCGTCGACGGCAATCACCCACTGGCGGGTCAGCGCCTGAACTTCGAAGTCAAGATCGTGAACATTCGCGATGCCAGCCAAGAAGAACTGGCTCATGGCCACATTCATGGTGAAGGCGGTCATCAGCACTGATTTGTGCTGCTAAGCTCAGGTAACTGACAAAGGCGCTCTGGCTGTTCTGCGATGACGACTTTCGTTACGCAGGTCTGCCACGGCGCCTTTTTGGTTCGCTCGGGCTTCAAGGGGGAGAGGATTTCATGAGTGCTTTTCACGACATCACATTGAAGGCGCTGAACGGGCAGGAACTGCCTCTGGCGCCTTTGAAGAACACAGTGGTCCTGGTCGTCAACGTGGCCTCCAAATGCGGACTCACGCCACAATATGCCGCGCTTGAAAGCCTTTATCAGCAGTACAAGGACAAGGGCTTCAGTGTTCTGGGTCTGCCGTGCAATCAGTTTGCCGGACAGGAGCCTGGTTCCGAGCAGGAAATCCAGGAGTTCTGCAAACTCAATTATGGCGTGACCTTCGCACTGGGCGAAAAGCTCGAGGTCAACGGAGCGCAACGCCATCCGCTGTATCGTCTGCTGGCCGGAGAGGGCGCCGAGTTTCCCGGCGATATCACCTGGAACTTCGAGAAGTTTCTGGTCGGTCGCAACGGTGCCGTGATTGCCCGATTCTCGCCACGCATGGCTCCGGATGATCCTGTGGTTATCCAGGCCATCGAAAAGGCCCTGGCCTGACGCCGTCTGCCGGGTGGCCTTGCGCTTGCCCGGCAATCAGCCTGAAACGGGTTTGACGATCCGGTCCTTGGCCTCGCTGTCGTTGACGCTCAACAACTGCTGCTCGAACTGATCGATAATCGTCGTCCAGCCCTGACGACTGGCATGTTTGCGGGCATTGAGTCTTACCCTGCGCAGGGCTTCACTGTCTTCCACCAGCCAGCGTGCAGCATCAATGAATGCCTCTTCGTCACCGGGCATGGCCAGCGCGCCATTATGACCGTGACGAATATGCTGCCCGGCAGCCGCTTCATCATAGGCCACCACGCCAAGCCCTGAGGCCAGCGCCTCAAGGACGACATTACCGAACGTCTCGGTCAGGCTCGGAAAGAGAAACAGATCGCCGGATGCGTAATGCGCAGCCAGCGCCTCGCCGCGTTGCGTGCCACAGAAAATTGCATCGGGTATCTGCTGCTCTAAAGCAGCCCGCTGCGGCCCGTCTCCCACCACAATCAGCTTCAGGTTGCGCCGTGGATGGCTCTCTTTCAACGCCTCGAAGCAGGTTTTGAGCAGTCCCAGGTTTTTTTCCGGTGCCAGCCTGCCTACATGCAGAAGTGCGGTATCGCCCACCTGCAATCCCCAGCTTTCGCGCAGTGCCTGGGAGCGTCTGGAAGGGTGAAACAACTGGCTGTCCACACCACGAGACAACAACTCGATCCGCTCGAAACCACGCCGCTCCAGCTCCACCTTCTGGCTGATACTGGGCACAAGCGTCATGCGCGAGCGATTGTGGAACCAGCGCAGATAATGGGTCAGCAAGCGAGTGATGAACCCCATGCCGTATTGCTGGGTGTACTGCGGGAAGTTGGTATGGAAACCACTGATCACCGCAATCCCCAGTCGCCGGGCCGCCCGCAACGCAGAAAGCCCCAACGGCCCTTCGGTGGCGATATACAACACATCCGGACGCCGCCGCTGCCAACGACGCAACAGCTTGTGCATCGAAGACTGGCCCCATTGCAAACCTGGATAACCCGGTATCGGCCATCCCCGACACAGCATCAAGTCGTCGGCCGCAGTGAAACCTGCATCCTCACCCTGACGCGGCCGAATCAACTCGACCCGATGCCCGCGCAAACGCAACCCGTCACAAAGCCGCCCCAACGTATTGGCGACGCCATTGATCTCGGGAGTGAAGGTTTCAGTGATAAGGGTGACATGCAGGATTTTGCTCATGAGAGCAGTCTCGGCTTGTTGCATGTCGGTTATGTGGCTTTTGGGTGATGGATTTGTGACGGGGGAGAACGCAAAAAATGGATCAGTATGTAGGACCGGATTTATCCGGGAAGAGGCCTGTACATTCATTACATCTTTCTTTGTAGACATAACGCCTTCCCGGATAAATCCGGTCCTACATGATTCGCGTTTTATATAGTTCTATAGAGTGAAAACTACCAATGGGCCATGTCTTTGAACTTCTGAGGAAGGCTGTCATTGAAATCCAGGATTTTCGCAGGTGGTGTACCTTTAAAAAGCTCTGTTTCGTAGAGTTCTCCGCGAAGCTTTTGCACCGAAGACATCGTTTTTGCAAAATACAATCTTGTTTCGTCAGTGACTATCTGGCCGGTTGTGGTATACCGGATGATTGGGTAGTCAGTAACATCAAATAATTCAAATACCAACGAGTTATAAGCGTACTCATATGCCATTTTTGCTGCTTGAGTCGGGTCCTTGTCGGCCTCGTCAAGGAGTTCAGACCGGAATGTTGATCCCCTGGGAAACGTGTCTCTTTTTCCTTGACTGACTATCGAACCCTCGCTCTGAGTCGCATCCCACACTTGCTTGAATGACATCCCTTCTTCAGTTTGCGCACTAGCCGTGGCTTTTGATCGAGGGCCCAGATTGGTGGCATTGGGAAAT
The DNA here is from genome assembly GCF_019719005.1 of Pseudomonas cichorii. Classification (GTDB taxonomy): domain Bacteria; phylum Pseudomonadota; class Gammaproteobacteria; order Pseudomonadales; family Pseudomonadaceae; genus Aquipseudomonas; species Aquipseudomonas cichorii_E. The sequence continues at coordinate 48,001 of NZ_JAIGPJ010000012.1, read as the reverse complement.
GGCAAATCCGTATGAGTTTGCATTTTTCGACTCCGCTCAGGTCAAACAGCATCGTGCTTGAGTTGACGACTCTGCTGGCTTGCCACTCTTTCCAGAGCCGCAGGCCTGGGCTCGAAGTCTTTGTCATTGACGGCGGACTTCCTTTGTTCCGGGCTCATGTTCTGCAGGAAGTAAGTGGATCGTGGTTGCACCAGACGGGTCAGCGTTGCGGCTGAGGGAATGATTGCTGTCCCGGGGCCTTGTGCCGTTTTTTTAACGTCGCTGAAAATCTGGGCAAAACGGCTTGAGCGCGGTTCTGGCATTTTTTCCAGCGCGGCAGGTTTGTAAGCGGTTTGCGGTGCGGCAGTTTTTGTTTTGACTTCCATGGTGTTGCCTCCTGTGGGTTTATTGCAGGAGAGCAAAGAGGGTGCCAGTTTTTATAATTTGTTTTTGACGGTGGGCGATGCTTAATGTTTAAAGGGTTTTAATAAATATCCTACATAAAGATCCTACAACTTGTTTCATATTGATATCACGGCAAGGTTTTTCCTATGGCGGTAATGTATTGCCAGTGCTTTTTTAGTTGTTTTATAGGGAGGTTAAAGCGTGTTCTTTTCATTGCGTAGGATATTTCTTTTTATAGGTTTCAGAAGCGCGTCCATGCGCTTCTGCATAATCAACGTTCTCTCACCCAGAACAACGTCGCCCCGGCCACTGCCGCCGGCATCATCAGGATATTGAGCATCGGCACCAGCAACGCCAGATAAACGATGCCGCCGAAGCTCAGGCTTTGCCAGCGTTTGCTTTTCAGCCAGTCGAGCATTTCGTTCCAGCCCAGTTTGTGGTTGTCCGCCGGGTAGTCGATGTACTGGATAGCCATCATCCATATCCCGAACAGCAGCCAGAGCGGTGCGGCAATGAGGTTGACCACCGGGATAAAGGACAGAATGAACAGCCCGAGCATGCGCGGCAGCATATAGCCCAGCTTGCGGGCTTCGCGTGCCAGGGTGCGGGGGATCATGGCCGCCAGCTCGGACCAGCTGAAGTCGGGCGATTCATCTTTGCCCCGAATCACGGCTTCGACTTTCTCGGACAGAAAGCCATTGAAGGGCGCCGCAATGATATTGGCCAGCATGGTGAAGGTGAAAAACACCATCAGCAGCACCAGCGCCACGAACAGGGGCCAGAGAATGTAGTTCAAAAAGCTCAGCCAGTGCGGCAAGGTCGGCATGAACGCATCGACCCAGATGCCGAATTGATGAATGGCCAGATAGATCAGGCCACAGAACAGCACCAGGTTGATGCTCAGCGGCAGCAGGACAAACAGGCGCAGGCCAGGGCTGAGGACCAGTTTCAGGCCTTCTTTCAGGTATTGCGGGCCTGTCAGGGCAGGGGCGGGCATGGCAGCCTCCGAAAAATGGAAAACGCCCGACCTTACCGACTTTGCCGGATGCTTGAAAGGGCTCTCAGCGGCTCATTGCGTGGGATCGTCATGGTCGTTGTGCATAGAAGTGGACTATGAGGTGGATTGTGAATCGATATTTCCTTACCCTTCTTCACCCCGATAGGCTCTGCATCACTTTCTCGACCTATCCTTTGCAGCTCTTGATGGAGTCATCAATGAGGGTGCTGGTAAAAAAGGCATGACGGCTGGCCCTCAGGGCGTTGCCGATTACCAGACCTCGTCGACTGTCGAGAGCGCGTAATGTGTTGCTGCGGCAGGGGCTCGCAGTTTCAGAACTTTCAGGATTGCCGAGCTACAGAGCACTTCCCCAAGTGTATCGGCAGTCCTTTTTTATCCAGCCGTTCCGACCGCGGCAAACCGGTCGGTCGATAGGAGTGTGTCATGTCCGACGTACGTCATTCCCGAGTGATTATTCTCGGCTCCGGCCCTGCCGGTTACAGCGCTGCGGTGTATGCCGCACGCGCCAACCTCAAGCCTTTGCTGATCACCGGCATGCAGGCTGGCGGTCAATTGACCACCACTACCGAAGTCGATAACTGGCCGGGCGACCCCCATGGCCTGACGGGTCCTGCGCTGATGGAGCGTATGCGCGAGCATGCCGAGCGTTTTGAAACCGAAATCGTGTTCGACCACATCAACTCCGTGGATCTGGCCGGCAAGCCATTCAGCCTCACCGGCGACAGCGCCGTTTACACCTGTGATGCCCTGATCATTGCCACAGGTGCCAGCGCGCGTTACCTGGGTCTGCCGTCGGAAGAAGCATTCATGGGCAAGGGCGTTTCCGCTTGTGCCACCTGTGATGGTTTCTTCTATCGCAACCGTGAAGTGGCTGTGGTCGGTGGTGGCAACACCGCTGTGGAAGAGGCGCTGTATCTGGCTAATATCGCCAGCAAGGTGACTCTGGTTCACCGCCGCGAGACGTTCCGCGCCGAGAAGATCCTGATCGACAAACTGCACGCCCGTGTGGCCGAAGGCAAGATCGAACTCAAGCTGAACGCGACTCTGGATGAAGTGCTGGGCGACGACATGGGCGTCACCGGTGCTCGCCTGAAGAACAACGACGGCACCAGTGACGAACTGAAAGTCGACGGTGTGTTCATCGCGATCGGCCATACCCCGAACACTTCGCTGTTTGAAGGTCAACTGGCTTTGAAGGACGGTTACATGGTTGTGCACGGTGGCCGTGAAGGCAATGCCACTGCCACCAGCGTGGAAGGTGTGTTTGCAGCGGGCGATGTGGCTGACCACGTTTACCGTCAGGCCATCACCTCTGCCGGTGCGGGCTGCATGGCTGCACTGGATGTCGAGCGTTACCTGGACGGTCTGGCGAACGCTTCGTTCTGACCTGACCTCCCGTAGGAGCGAATTCATTCGCGAAGATTTTTCGCGAATGAATTCGCTCCTACGGATTGTTTCAGCCCTTGCGTTTCAACGGCTCACCTTCAAACTTCACACCGGCCAGGCCATGGGCAATCAGTGCCCGGATATTGCCGTGGTCGTTGCTTTCTGGCGTGGCTTGTACCGAGCGGTAGTGCTCGCCGAAAGCCAGCAGGGTTTCTTCGTCACTCAAGCCTTCCAGCAACGCCAGGCCCAGCGTCTTGCACGAGCCTTCGTTCTGGCCGGCTGCGTTTTCGACGCTGCCGTTCTTGAACGCCTGAGGCTGATAGTCATAGCCCTCAGCAATGAATGCCAGGGTATCGGCAAAGGCGTGTTCGCCGCTCTTGAGGCTGGTACGCAGGGTGTTCAGATCAGTCATGCTTGGTTTCCTTGGCGAACGCCGCTTTCTGTTCGGCGCTGGCTTCTTTCTGGTATTGGGCTTTCCACTCGTTGTACGGCATGCCGTAAACCACTTCGCGTGCCTCGTCGAGGCTGACATCGATCTGCTTCTCGTCGGCTGCGGCCTTGTACCACTTGGACAGGCAATTGCGGCAGAAGCCTGAGAGGTTCATCAGGTCGATGTTCTGGACGTCCTTGCGGCTGTCCAGGTGCGCGACCAGGCGGCGGAAGGCGGCGGCTTCAAGTTCGAGGCGTTGTTGCTCGGTCATGATGGGCTCTGTTGGCTAGGGATGGAGGGGAGGCAATGAATCATTCACCGGATCTCCCTTTCTTCAGGTGTCGACCACCATTGATGACGACACTGCTTCCTGTGGTGTAGCGGGCTTCCAGCAAATAGAAGACGGCTTCGATCAAGGGCTCTGCGCCTGGCTCGAATTGCAGCAGCGCTTTTTTCAGCGTCTGGCGGCGATAGTCTTCGTCGCTGTCCGGCTTGAGGATCAGCAGCCCCGGCAGGATCGCGTTGACGCGAATGTCGGGCGCGTATTTCTCGGCGAACGACAGCACCATGTTCTGCAGGGCGGCCTTGGTGGCGGCATAGGCAATATGGCTTTTGCTGCCGCGAGACGAGGTGTCATCGCAGATATGAATGATGTCGGTTTTTTCCGGCCCGGCCAGCAGTTCACCCAGTGCCAGATTCAAATGGTAAGGCGCTTCGACATGGAGCCTGAACATGATGTTCAGGTTTTCCAGGCTGTCGTCCAGCCACAACGAAGCGTTGTGGATGATTGCGCGCAAGCCATCGTAGTTGGAGGAAATGTAGTCGATCAGCGCCAGGCGATCCTGCTCCACGCCCAGATCAGCCTGAAATTGCACGATATTGGGGTGAGGCGAATTCTCTAGCAGGGTGCGGCTGACACTGATGACGTTATAGCCTGCCTGTGCCAACTGGATGGCCAGTTCCAGGCCGACTCGCTGGCTGGCGCCGGTTACAAGGATTGTCTTATTCATTCGGTGCAGTTGGCTTCAAGGTTTTTCGAGCATGAGACCTGCCCGACTCAAAGGCTCCAGCATAACTGAAGTTGTGCCGGGAGTGCGGGCAAGCTCTTGAAACCGTTGTTTTACATCAATTGCCGCCAACCGATTTACCTGCTGCTTCAGGCTCGCACGGCAACTTGTTCAACCAGTCGGCCAGCAGGTAGGTGGACAGCGGAATGAACCAGTAAACCATCAGCGGCGTGAGAATCAGGGTGCTGATCATGATACGTGGTGCCAGTTCCAGATGGCTGAGCAGCGGCCCCAGCAGGAAATTGAATACCAACGAGACAGGAAAGAACGCCAGCCAGATGGCCACAGCCTGTTTCCAGCGAGGCGGGCGTTGATTGGCCGCTCCAAACCAGCCATCGATGCCGCTGACCCGGCGCTCCTGTGGCTGGGCAAAAAGTCCGCTGCCGCGCACCAACCATGAGCGTCGAGAGGCCGAATGCTCCCAGGCGTGCATGGTTTCAGAATCGGCGAAGCGAAAAATGATCTGGAATTCATCATCTCCCGGCGGAGGCGCCAGGACACCGGAGCCCAGATATCCGGGAAAATCGGTAGCAAGTTGTTCGCCTTCGTGCAGCCAGGTCATGAGTTCCTGGTAACGGCCATGGGCAACGCGGCGTGCAACCATCAAGGTGACGGGAGGGGTAGACATTGTGTATCTCCGATAGACGAGTGAGATTCCCGGATAGGGAAGTCACATGACACGGCTCCGGGGTGGTGGGGCTGTGTCAGCTTCGATTTGAAACAAGCAAGGATTGTTCCTGAAAACGCGGCGGGAAGCTATCGGTGCAGTGCGAGGTGTTAACGGTGCATGGCGGGGTGCAGGCGTTGATGCTGTTTGTGCAGGTAGCGCAGCAAGCGTTCTGAGTCTTCCTTGCTGTCCTGATTCAATCGATAAGCGCCAAAGCCATTGGTGGTCATGCGCACCAGTGTTCCTTTCAGGGGGATCGGGGTGTTGCCTGACGGGCTGAACCAGGCGCTGAATTGCCTGGGCGGTTTTTTCGGTTTGCGGTATTCGAGCAGGACACCCTTGGACGAAACCTCATGAACCCAGAGCGAGGTCAGTGCGCCTTTTTCGGTCTCCAGCGCAATGGGCTCGGGCAGGGTCAGGCGCCAGGGCCGAACCTGCGGGCCTTCTTCGAAAATGGTCGGGGTGCCCAGTTCCAGATGCAGGGCATGAAATTCATCCTCGACCAGATGCAGAGGGAAGTTCATCTGCTGATCTTCGAACTGGGCGTGGAGCGTCACCTGTTCATGGGCCGCCAGGCGAGTCAGCAGGTTCTGTATCTGCACGCCACCATTCACAATCAGGCTGCGCGTGCTGTCACGCACGTTGAGCCTGGGGTTGTGCTGCATGCTCTGGATGAAATCCAGCTCAGCCTGGGTGAGGATGGAGTCGGGTTGCATGATGAACTCGAACGGAACAGTGGACGATAAGAAAAAAGACCGTAAATTCCTTTTTCTGTTCTGACCGTTCGTCAGTCTCTTCAGAATCTCGCCCGAAAATTTTGCAGGAGGCCTGGGGATAGACTATCGCTGCAAAATGCAAAGTCAGGCGCAGGATCGATAAGGCATAATGTCCGACTCTTTTACTCTGCCACAGGATTTGTCATGAGAGTCGCCATTATTTCCGGCTCGGTCTATGGATCGGCCGAAGAGGTTGCCCGTCATGCAGGCGCGATTCTGCGCGATGCGGGCCACGAACCCTTGTACAACTCGCGCATCACACTGGCCGAGTTGCAGGCTTTCGAGCCACAGGCCCTGCTGGTCGTGACCTCGACCACTGGCATGGGTGAGTTGCCTGACAACCTCCTGCCTCTTTATTCACAGCTTCGCGATGTCCTGCCGGCTTTCCTGAGAGGCTTGCCCGCCGGTGTGATTGGCCTGGGTGATGCCAGTTATGGCGATACCTTCTGTGGTGGTGGCGAGCAGATCCGTGAATTGTTCACTGAGCTGGGCGCGGTTGAGGTGCAGGAAATGCTGCGTCTGGATGCGAGCGAAAGCGTCACGCCGGAAAGCGATGCCGAGCCCTGGCTGGCGGAGTTCATCAAGCATCTGGGATAAAACATTGTGTGGATGAGGCACTGCAATATTCATGTATTTCGGTGCCTTTTCTTTCTGAGCTGTAAGGTATTTGTATTCAATAAGTAGGACGCGGCTGGATTTTTATCCCGCTATTCACTGATTCCCACCCGCTCCGATATTCAAAGAGTGCCCACTCAATGAATAAGGAGTATCAAATGCCAAAGTCTATTGTTGGCAACCTGCCACAGCTTTCTATAAAAGCGCCTCCCAAGAAAGAAGCCGCCAGGATAAACGCGCCCCAGATCAGCCAGATACTGCAAGAGGTCAGCAGCACGAACTTTGGTGCCATCAGCCTGCTGATGATGGAAAAAAGAAGCATGAAGCCGCTCTTCAAGGGCTTCAATCCTGAGCAGATCACGCCCAAGGAGCTGACCCGGGCGGGCATGCGGCTTTATAACGGCGGGTTTATCGATAATCACACGGCAGAACTCTTGAGCCGTACCGGAGACGAGTTCGACAAACAGGGCAAAGCTGTAAATCCGGACAAGCAAATAAATGCCCTGGAGTTTTTTGCCGAGCGAATTGCCGAGATGAAAAGCAAGGCCTTGATGGGCGACCCTTATGCACAGATCCTGCTGCCCGATTACGTCAAGGCCATCCATGTCATGCAGAACCTGTACACCTTTGCTACCACCGGCACCAGCATGGAGATGATGAAAATCAAGGAAGCAGAGAAACTCGGAAGGCCTCCCTTGATTCCGAGGCCTGACAAATAAAAATATCAGGCCCTGCCGTCAATGAAATGCGCTGTTGGGCGGCAACTGATTCAGCCTCTCCACCACCTTGAGGCGTTGTACAGGATCGTTACTCAGCAGCAGTGCATGTTCCAGATCGAAGCGTTCGGCCTGCGGGCATTCCAGTGCCTGGTACAGGCCGGCGCGGGCCAGATGATCGTGGCTGGTGGCCTGGCCCAGTTCGACGATCCGGTCGGCATCCTTGAGCGATGCCATGAAGTCGTCATTGACCAGATGCAGATGCCGCAGGTTGCGTGACATGCGCTGCAACATACCCAGTGGCGTGGCCTTTGCCATGTGCTCGACCTGCAATTGCATGTCCGGCCCGAATTGGCGCACCAGCAGTTCGCGGCAATCCTTGGGGTACAGCCGGCGTCCACTGCAAGGGTCCAGCAGGTGATCGGCGCCCGGTACGCGCAGCAGGAAGTGTCCGGGGAAGTTGACGCCTTCCAGTGTGATGCCCAGGCGCCGGGCCAGCTCCATGGCGATCAATGCAATGCCCAGCGGCTGACCCTGGCGACGTTGCAGGATCCTGTGCAGCAAGGCAGATTCCGGTTTGGGAGGGTTCCAGTCGTCCTGCTGGAAACCCAGGCTGTTGAGTTGACGCAGCAATGGCTGAGCCAGCTCACTGGCAGGCAAGACCGGCAGCGCCGTATTGAGTTGGCGCTGCAACTGATCGACCTCTTCTGCAACCAGATGAGGCTGAAACTGCGATTCATGTTCGGCCGAAATCCATAACGCGGCCTCGAACACTGAGGGCGGTGTACGCTGCAGGCACGCCAGGCAGTTCTGTCGTGGAGTCATTGGCCACTCCGTGTGGGCTCGTTCGTCTGAAACACTCACAACCATGCTTCTTTTAAACCTGGCTGCGGGTTTCGTCCAGCGTCACTTGCATATGCCTGAATGGTCAGTTGCTTTCCCCGGTAGCGCCTATACTCGCTTCATTAACAAGAACCGGGGAGCACCATTCAATGTTTGCTCTCATGCAGCGGTCACGTACCGAAGCACTTCATCTGGTCAGCGACCCGCAAACGGGTCTCAAGGCCGTCATCGCCATTCATAACAGCCGCATGGGACCGGCTCTGGGAGGTTGTCGTTATCTGACCTATCCAGATGAAGAGAGCGCTATCGAAGACGCTATCCAATTGGCAAGAAGCATGAGCTACAAGGCGGTTCTCGCAGGCTTACCGCTGGGTGGCGGCAAGGCGGTGATCATGCGGCCTTCGCACATTTACAGCCGTGCAGCCATTTTTGAGTCCTTTGGCCGTTTTATTGAAACCCTGGACGGTCGCTACATCACGGCAGTGGATAGCGGTACTTCCAGCGAAGACATGGATTGCGTGGCCATGCACACCCGGCATGTCACCAGCACCAGCGAATCCGGAGATCCATCACCCTATACCGCCATGGGCGTTTTCGCCGGTATTCGCACCACGGCCATGGCGCGTCTGGGCAGCGACAATCTTGAAGGCCTGCGCGTGGCGATTCAGGGCTTGGGCCATGTGGGTTACGCGCTGGCTGAAATGCTGCATGCGGCAGGTGCCGATCTGCTGGTCAGCGATATGGACAGCGGCAAGGTGCAACTGGCGATGCAACAGTTCGGTGCCCATCCCATCGCGTGCGAGGCCTTGATGAGCACGCCTTGCGACATCCTGGCGCCTTGCGCCCTGGGCAGTGCCTTGAACTGCCAGAGTGTGCCGCAACTGCGCTGCGCGGCAGTCGCTGGTGCCGCCAATAACCAATTGAGCAGCTTGCAGGTCGCCGAGCAGCTTGAAGCGCGCGGCATTCTTTATGCGCCGGACTATGTCATCAACTCCGGCGGCCTCATTTATGTAGCCCTCAAACATAAAGGAGAAAATCAGAACGCTATCACCGCGCATCTTTTACGAATCGGGCTACGATTGACGGAGGTGTATGCCCATTCACAGGCCGAAAAACGCTCACCCGCGTGTATCGCCGATGCGTTGGCAGAACGCCTGCTAAATGTCGAATGATGGCCCACCATCCCGGAGCCGTTCGACCTGATCTTCGCCGCCAAAAGCAGCGATTCATGATCACCACGCATACCCCGCGTGACTGGAGTAGCGAATGTCTAACAAGATCAAGCTTGCGTATACCCGTTACCTGGCCCCCGACGGTCGCTTGACCGAAGAGCTTCCCCCTTGGGCCGATGACTTCAACCTGCTGACACGCCTTTATCGGCAAATGGTCCTTACCCGTCTGTTCGACCAGAAAGCCGTCGCCCTGCAACGTACCGGCCGCATCGGCACCTACGCGCCGACCCTTGGCCAGGAAGCCATCGGTGTCGCCATCGGCAGCCTGATGCATCCCGAAGACGTACTGGTTCCCTATTACCGTGACACTGCCGTGCAACTGATGCGTGGCGTGCGCATGGAAGAAATCCTTCTTTACTGGGGCGGAGACGAGCGAGGCAGTGCCTATGCCGAGCCTGCCGTGGCCCAGGACTTTCCCCTGTGCGTGCCGATTGCGACCCAGGCCCTGCATGCCTGTGGCGTGGCCAGTGCCTTCAAGATCCGAGGCGAACATCGCGTGGCTGTCACCACCTGCGGTGACGGCGCGACCAGCAAGGGCGACTTCCTCGAAGCCCTCAATGTGGCGGGCGCCTGGCAATTGCCGGTGGTGTTTGTCGTCAACAACAACCAATGGGCGATTTCCGTTCCCCGGCGCATCCAGTGCGGCGCGCCGACCCTGGCTCAGAAGGCCATCGGAGCGGGCTTCCATGGCGAACAAGTCGACGGCAACGACATCGTCGCTGTCTACGACCGTATGCAGATTGCCCTCGAGCGGGCGCGCAAAGGCAAAGGGCCGGTGTTGCTCGAATGCCTGAGCTACCGACTGGGCGACCACACCACCGCCGACGATGCTACTCGTTACCGTTCCGGCGAAGAGGTCAAACAGGCCTGGCTGGAAGAGCCCGTCAAACGGCTGCAATCCTATATGGTCAGCCAGGGTGTGTGGGATGAAGGGCGCGAGCAGACGCTGATCAGCGAGTGTCAGGGCCTGGTGCAAATGGCGGTGGACGTGTTCGAAAGCACCGGTACCCAGTCTCCCGAGTCTGTCATGCAACATGTCTACGCCAGATGGCCTGACGCGCTGGCGGAGCAGCATGAGTGGTTCATGGAGCGTGCTGCACGTCGTGCCGGAGGTGATCATCATGGCCAATGAAAAAGTCAGTCTGCTGGAAGCCGTGAACCTGGCGATGCACCGGGCTATGGCCGAAGACGAAAACGTCGTGGTGCTGGGCGAGGACGTCGGCGTGAATGGCGGCGTGTTCCGTGCTACTCAAGGCTTGCGTGACAGCTTCGGTTTCAAGCGCGTGATCGATTCGCCACTGGCGGAAACCATGCTCGGCGGCCTGGTGGTCGGCATGGCGGCGCAGGGGTTGAAACCCGTGGTGGAAATCCAGTTCATGGGCTTCATCTATGCCGCCATGGAGCATCTGGTTTCCCATGCCAGCCGCATTCGTAATCGCACCCGTGGGCGTCTTTCCTGCCCTATGGTGCTGCGCACGCCCATGGGCGCGGGGATTCGTGCTCCCGAACATCACAGCGAAAGCACCGAGGCCATGTTCGCTCACGTGCCAGGCCTGCGAGTGGTCATCCCGTCGTCACCTGCCCGCGCCTATGGATTGTTGCTGGCGGCCATCGACGATCCCGATCCGGTGATCTTCCTGGAGCCAACCCGGCTCTATCGCATGAACCCGCAACCCCTTATCGATGACGGCAAACGCCTGCCGCTGGACAGCTGTTTCACCTTGCGTGAAGGCAGCGATATCACCCTGATCAGTTGGGGCGCCAGCGTGCATGAAACCTTGCAGGCGGCCAGTGCGCTGGCCGAGCGAGGTGTTTCGGCAGAAGTCATCGATGTGGCCTGCGTCAAACCCCTGGACCTCGACACACTTGAAGCCTCGGTGCGCAAGACCGGGCGTTGCGTGATCATCCACGAAGCGCCGCGTTCATGTGCCGTCGGTTCTGAAATCGCCGCCAGCCTTTATGAGCGGGCCTTCATGGATCTGCAGGCACCCATCCAGCGTGTCACTGCCCCGGATATTCCACCGCCGTTGTACCGGCTGGAACAGCTTTATATCCCGGCAGTTGAAGACATTCTGCATGCCTGCGACACCGTGCTCGATTTCGCCTGACGCCCAAGGAGGCTTGCGATGAAATATTTCAAACTGCCCGATCTGGGCGAAGGTCTGCAAGAAGCGGAAGTGGTCCAGTGGCACGTCAAGGAAGGCGACACCGTGCGTGCCGATCAACTGGTGGTTTCGGTGGAAACCGCCAAGGCCATCGTCGATATCCCCGCGCCTTATGACGGCGTGGTCGCCAAACTGTTTGGCGGCGACGGCGATGTCCTGCATGTGGGTGAACCCCTGATGGCCTTTGAAGGCGAGGGCGATGCCGGCACCGTGGTCGGGCGTCTTGAAGGAGGCGGCAGCCAGGACGATCAGTTCTGTGTCGGCGCAGCGCCTTCGACCCGTGAACACCTGTCCGTAAAAGCCACGCCCGCCGTGCGCCAACTGGCCCGGCAACTGGGTGTGGAGTTGAACGCCTTGGCCGGCTCAGGCAATAACGGCCTGATCACCCGAGCCGATGTCGAGCGCGCAGCCCAGATCGAACGCGACCGCTTTGGCGGCCAGCGCTTGCGCGGAGTGCGGCGCAGCATGGCGCTCAACATGGCCAAGTCCCATGCCGAAGTGGTGCCGGTGACCATCTTCGGTGATGCCGACCTGCATCGTTGGGCGCAGGCCCGTGATCCATTGATCCGCCTGGGCAAGGCCATGGCCGAAGCCTGCAAGGTGGAGCCGGTGCTCAATAGCTGGTTCGACGGCAAATCCCTGTCGATCAAGCAGCATGAAACCCTCAACCTGGGTATCGCCGTGGACACGCCCGATGGCTTGTTCGTACCGGTGCTGCGCGATGTGGGCAACCGAACAGCGGCTGACCTGAAAGAAGGCATGAGCCGCTTGCGCGCCGACGTCAAAGCCCGCTCCATCCCGCCACAGGAAATGATGGGTGCAACCATCACCCTGTCCAACTTCGGCACCCTGTTCGGGCGTTACGCCAACCCGATTGTCGTACCGCCGCAAGTGGCGATCATTGGTGCAGGAGGGATTCGTGAAGAGCCTGTGGCCATGAACGGAGAGGTGGTTATTCACCCGATCCTGCCGCTGTCACTGACCTTCGATCATCGGGCCGTAACGGGAGGGGAAGCAGCGCGGTTCTTCAAGGCGCTGGTGGATGAACTGGAGAAGCCGGAGTGATGGAGGAGTAACAGGTTGCATCTTTCGCGAATGAATTCGCTCCCACACGGATCGAATTCATTCGCGAACCCCCGACTCACTCGGTTTCAGCTTCGGTTTCGCTCAGCAATTCATTCAAGGCATCCGGCTGGCTCTTGAAGGCGCGGGCGAAGATGTCGCGGTTTTTCGCCATGTAAATCCCGGCTTCTTCAACCTGGGCTTCCGTCAGCGACGGCACGGCCTTGTTCAACACTGTTGCCAGCAACTCAGCGAGTTCAAGCATCTTGTCATGACGATCAGCTTCGGCTTTATCCATGAACAAACGCTCCAGATCTCGGCTGCTGCGGTATACCACTTCGACGGCCATTCACTACCTCACATGCCCTTGCGATAAATTTAATGAATACTGTATTTTTGTACAGTGTTTAGCATAAGCCAATCCGCTTCCCTTGAATAGTGGCCTTAAAACACATTTTTTGTCTGCCCGGTGTGCCTTGCGACAACCCGTCGCGCTCTCAACCATAGCCTATGGCCCTGTTCCTGCTTTAAAAAGCAGCAGTGCAGAGTGTCATGTGCATACAGCATCATCCGGTTGGTAAAAATTCAGGTTCAGAGGTAGAGCGTCATGGGAAACAAATGGGCAGAAAAGATGCGGCAAAAAGTGCATTCGCAAGCCGAATCGCTGGGGAATCTCTGTGTGGAGAGCTTCCACTTCCTGGCACTGTTCGCCATCGGCGCCATCACTGCCTGGGCATCGGTCGTCGCCTTTCTGGGGATGGTCGAGAAGGGCAACATCACGGTCGATGACATCCTGCTGCTCTTCATCTACCTGGAACTGGGTGCGATGACGGGGATTTACTTCAAGACCAACCACATGCCCGTCCGCTTCCTGATCTACGTCGCCATCACGGCACTGACCCGGTTGCTGATCTCGGACGTCTCCCACCACAACCCGCCAAGTATGGGGATCATCTACCTGTGCGGCGGTATCCTCCTGCTGGCGATTTCGATTCTGGTGGTGCGTTATGCGTCGTACAAATACCCGTCGGCGAAGATTCCGGACCCGTTCAGTAATGTGAAAGGGGCGGTGACGGAGGAGAAGGGAGAGGTTTGATGGTTTGGGGCCGGAGCCGTGCTCCGGTTTTACTGGGCCTGGTGTGTTTCAGCTTTTGGTCGATTACTGGCCTTTGCGAGAGTTAGAAATCGGCCATAAGCTGACTTTCAGGTGTCTCCAAGGGGAGGCTATTCTAGATGTGTTACAGTCGTTTGAAAAATAAGATATTGCCTCGGGTTGTCAGAGAATTATTTATTATGAGCAGCTTTAAGAATAAGGAATTGGTTATGTTTCGCGGGTTAATTTTTATGCTGTTTATAGGGCTCTCAGGCTGTATGAGTAAGTTTCATCAACAGCCATACCTTACATATGCCGATGAAGCGCATTCGCTTTCTGATACAGCTGTGTTTTCTACTGCTGGCTTCGTCGGTAATACATTAGGACAAATTATCGCTGTGAATGGAAAGGAAACAAGTTGCTGGGAAGTTGGCTGCCCAATTTGGGTGCGAGTATTGCCTGGCGATAATGTCTTCACTTTACGATTTTCTGTTTATGATAACGGTATTTCATCATATAAACAGGGGCAGGCTGAACTTAAAGTGTCTGGTATGAAAGCCAAACATTTATATGAGGTTGTATTTTCGAATGACAGCAATGGATTCAGCATAACGCCTAAAGACCTCGGAGAGAACCCCACTTATAGCGTAGTGCTTGGCCTAAAAGGGTTCAATCAAAAGGCTTTCCCAGTTCGATTTGAATAGAATCGGGTTTCATTATTGGACACAAAGTGCACGCTTTATGTTTGTTCCAAATCTTTTGAGCCGCTACTGTCTGTCGTGACCTTCATTAATCAGCCAGAAGCGGACAGTTTCACTGGGACTGGGCTGGCGCGCTGAAAACGCGTCCCGGCGAGCGTGCTTGAATGCCTTGATATGTACTCCTTCGCCGAGTAAGCGGAAAGACAAATGGCTTTTCTTGAGTTAAATTTATTTCGTTTAGCTTGTATTTAAATCTAATATCACTACAACTAAATCGTCGAATCAGATCTTTTACTTAAATGTTGCTTAGTTCGTAACTCCAAGTCTTAATTATAGATCCACCTCTAACTTTATCGAAACCATACTTTTGCCCCAAGGCTACGGTGATAGTATTTTCAATCTCTGTGACCCAGAAATAATCGCCAATTGATCTAAAGGCTGCATGTAAATGAGTTGCTTTTCTCTTCCCGGTGAGGCCTTTTTCCATATATTTGAAAGCGCCCTTTTTCTTTAATGTAGAGTAAGGGCTTTTCTTGCCATGGCTTCGCAGCCTTGATCTCAACCCCTTAGCTGTGCCGACATACCATGAGTTCAGCTCAAGCTTCAAAATATAGATATACCAATTTCTAATTTCTTCACTCATTTTCCGTAATCAAATTGTGCATGATGATTAAGCTAATTCCTCTGAGACACAACTCGATTTGCACTGAGCGTGTCTATTGCAAGTGGGTTACGCCGCACGGCAGGAATAGGTCTGCTGAGGTCGAGGCGTCTCATGCAGGTGTCTACCGGAGCGAGGGGTAGCCCAATAACGTCCGCTCTTGGCCGAAAGCAGCCGGTGAGGAAAGTCAAATTTCGACTCAAAGGAGACTTTGATTGCCCCGGCGGCGCCTCTAAGGTCTGTACGAAATGTATTCCAGTGAAGGCCAGGCAAGGCGAAAACAAGCGAGGAAGCGGCGTTGACTGGTTGTCAATGAGCATTCCGAGCCTGTTTTCAACGCAGCGTGGGCGAGCTGGGATGCATTTCGTATAGAGCCTAGGTACTATTCCTCGTATATGAACTGCCAAATTTTGAACATCAATAGAGGTAGAGGAAGGATGGAGGACGAGGCATTCAGCATCTTGACGCCGTACGAAGCGTTTTACATTCAGTCGATGCTCTTCAATACGACCTCTGCCTTCCAGTCGTGCAGCATTGCAGAAAAGATCATGCAGAAGATCTCAACTGGGGAGATTGATCCGCAAGAGAAAAAGGACATACTACTGGACTGCTTGCAGAACGTCGTCAACCAGTCTGGAGCTATATCGCGATACTTTTTCCCGTCGCGTGATGGAGTGAAGGGAACGGACAGGAAAACCATTCACAGGGATCGCGGACAGTATCTGTCAAGGGTATTTGGTGTAAAGGACGACAGCCCCCTGATGAATAGGGCGTTAAGGAATTCGATTGAACACTTTGACGAGCGGCTTGATCTTTATCTTCAAGAGGGGATAGTCGGATACATTTTTCCTAGCCTCATTCTTCCTGAGCCTGAAGAGTCGGATGTGCCTCATCACATCTTCAGGGCTTACTACTTGAAGGAAGGCATTTATCAAGTGCTAGGTGAGCGATACGAGATCCAGCCAATTGTTGATGAGGTAGCCAGAATTCACGATCTATTAGTTAAGTTTGACGGCAATGGCGGAGTCTTCCGCTCGTAAAAAGGGCTTTACGCTCCTTTTTTATTGTACTGACGCATAGATATGATCCAAGGAGAAGTTTGCCAAATTGGCGATCTCTTAGAACGCTGGCGAATGTCTACTTCTGGCCGATTCTGTTGAAAAAGTCCTGCCGCGATTTTTTCCCATGCAAGAGCGTCAACGACGTTGAAATCTGGTGCGTTCAGAAGACAGAGCTGTCTTGGTTTTTACGTAGCAACGCCGAAATCGAGCATTTTTTGAACCTCCGAAAAGCAGCTCTCTCAGAAACCGACTTTTTCAACAGAATCGGCCGATTTCAGCCGGTCACAACTACCAAAGTGTCAGCCAAATGCTCTCGCAAATAGCCGATCAAGCAACTGCAGTCACACTGCAAGAGAAAAGGAAAATTGATTGTTCCGTGAGACCGGATAGAAGCCCGTATATCCGCAGCATTATGTCGTCGGACCGGATAATGCAGAGCACCACCCCATCCGGTCCCACACAGTTTCAACAGCCTTACCGTGGCTCAACCCGCTCCAACGACCGATCCAGTTCGGTCCTTGCAATGCCGATCAGATGAACAACAGAAAAAGCCAAATCCCGTTTCGGGCCGTTGAGGCTGTCGCCGGATTCGTAGGCGGTGGCGGCTGCGCAGCGCAGCAGGTCGGAGACGTATAGCAGGGATTCTTCGAGAGAAGACGGCGGTGGATCGGGCGTTACTTTTTTCATGGCTAAGTCCTCGTAAGGCCACCTGCAAATCGCTGCTAAACGATTGAGGGTGGCGACTTTGACGCGGGTTAGCAGACCGGGAACTTAGCCAAAACCGGCGCACCCGAAGGTGCCCCACGCAAAGCCGCCATAGGCGATACTTTTTGCGTGACTAAGCTCTCAGGCTGCTAAACCCGATCACTGATGAGCAGTGACCGGCACAGCCTAGAGAGCCAAAAAGGGCCACGCAAGGGGATAGGATTTTCTAGGAAACTTCGTGCAGATGATAGAGACAGGTCCGTAAGAAACGACCTGCAAACGAGGCATTTCGTTAGCTTAAGTTACATCGCACCCCTCATCTTGCGTAGACAGGGACTACCTGTCGCTCTCAGACGTTGGTCGCGGGCAAGCGCTCATTAACCTTAATATTTGGAGCGAATTCATTCGCGAGAGGCCTGTACATTCGAAGAAAATCTATCGTCTTCAATGACGTATCGCGGATGAATCCGCTCCCACAAGTGGCAGGCCTAGCGTACTTCCACACGCTCCAGCGAGCGGTCCAGTTCGGTTTGGGCCATGCTGATCAGGTGTACGACTGAGAAGGCCAGGTCGCGTTTCGTGCCGTTGAGACAGTCTCCGGACTCATAGGCGGTGGCCGCAGCGCAGCGTAGCAGTTCGGAGATGTGTTGCAGGGATTCTTCGAGAGAAGGTGTGGGATCGGCGGGCGTTATTGTTTTCATAACCGGTTTCCTCATGGGGGCACCGTACAATCGCTGCTAACAATTGAGGGTGGTGACTTTGGCGCAGGCTAGCAGACCGGGAAACTAGTCAAAACCGGCGCACCCGAAGGAGCCCCCTGCAAACCGCCATGAGGGCATTTTTTGCGTGGCTAGTCATTCTCGGGCTGCTGAACAATATCACTGCTGTGATTCAGCATAGCCCAGAGAGCCAATAAGGCCACGCAAGGGAATTGGATTTTCTAAGAAGCCCACGCAGATGAAAGAGATAAGTCTGTAAAAAATGCCCTGTATTCAGGGCATTTTCGTTAGATCAAGTAACACCGACACTCTTTTCAGAGGCCCGCCGTCCGCTCATGGCGGTCTGGTCGCCAGTGACCGCCGGTAAGGACCGGCAACTGGCTGAGGGTGACGCCATCGGTCATGGCTGTGAGGATTTTCAGGGCGCTGTCGCCTCGCTCGATGGCGATGCCGAATTGCACGCTTTCGATGAGGCGGCGCAGGCGTTCGGGGTCGTTGCGTTGGGCGGCGCTGATCAGGCGCTTGGCGACTACGCCCTTTTCGTTCGACAGTGTCAGCATGATGCTGCCATCCAGTCCCTGGATGCTCAGATTCACCCGGTAATCGGGATGAAAGGTATCGGTGATCATCTGAAAAGGATTATCCATATCGTCTACCTGTCTATGTGAACTGCATAAGTTGACCGGGTATTAGTCCCTTTAGTTCTCAGTGGCTGACCATCGGCAAGCTTTTCTAGTGCTTGCTGATGGCAGGTTTTGCTGTCATCTTTCGCGTTAATGATAATTTTTCGTGTTTGAGAAGCATTGACGCATGCGCGACTTTTCCGCAGCTGATGACGACCTTGTGCCTGATCGTCGGCAGCAAATGACCGAGCTCTACAGCGACCACCATCTGTGGCTGCAAAACTGGCTGCGAAAAAAGATTGGGTGCTCGCAACGTGCTGCGGATCTGGCCCAGGACGCTTTCGTACGTATCCTGATGCTGGCCGAACCGCTCAATCTCAAGGAGCCTCGGGCGTTTCTTGCCACCACTGCGACGCGCTTGCTGATCGATGGTGCGCGGCGTCGCAAGATCGAGCGCGCCTACCTGGATGCGCTGGCGCTGCATGCCGACGAGGCTTGTACGCCGAATCCCG
Organism: Pseudomonas cichorii; assembly: GCF_019719005.1. Taxonomy (GTDB): domain Bacteria; phylum Pseudomonadota; class Gammaproteobacteria; order Pseudomonadales; family Pseudomonadaceae; genus Aquipseudomonas; species Aquipseudomonas cichorii_E. Next base: position 29,565 of record NZ_JAIGPJ010000012.1, on the reverse strand, counting down.
AAGCCATTCATGTCGCGCTGCAGATGCTGGAGCGAATCGCTCAAATGCTTGACGGCTTGCCTCCCAGGCCGCGTCAGGCATTTTTGCTTCACCGCCTTGAGGGGATGACTTACAGCGAAATAGCCATTCAATTGGGTGTGTCCTCCAGCATGGTCAAACAATACATGGCCAGCGTGATGGTGCATTGCTACAAGACACTGCACGGTTCGGGCCATCTCTCGTGACTGATGCGCACGAACCCGGCGAGCGGATGATCAGCGAAGCGGCCTCCTGGCTTGCATTGATGAATGACGATGCGGTGAGCGCGGCTGATCGTGAGGCCTTTGACAGGTGGCGCGAGGCGGACCCGCGACACGCTCTGGCGCTGTCACGCATGCAGTCCTTGTGGGGCAGTTTTGATGAATTACCGGGCAAGCCGGCGCGTGTCGCATTGCGTCAGGCATTCCCGCATTCGGGGGTGAAACCCTCTTTTCGAGGGTTGCAGGTCATCGCTCTTTTAGGCATTTTGCTGGGCGGCTGGATGAGTGTCGAGCACCTGCCGATCTGGATGGCCGATCAGCACACGGCCATTGGTGAGCGCCGCGAATTTCTGCTGTCCGATGGCAGCGAAGTGCAGCTCAACAGCAATTCGGCGCTGGATATAAAATTCGACGGACGGCAACGTGAGGTGGAATTGTTGCGCGGCGAATTGTGGGTTCAGGTTGCAAAGGATGCACAGCGCCCATTTGTGGTGCGCACCGATCAGGGCACCATCACAGCATTGGGGACGCGATTCCTTGTGCGCCGCGGCCCGCAAGGGACCACGGTCAGCGTGCTGGAGTCTGCCATTGCGGCCAAGGCCGATAGCGCGGATGTTGTGAAAGTTGCAACCGGCCAGCAGGCCTTGCTCAAGGACGGTCTGGTTCAGATGCCGAAGCCGATAGGCAACGGCGACCCATCGGCATGGACCCGTGGCGTGCTCAAGGTCGATGACCGGCCTCTCGGCGAAGTGCTGCAAACACTGGCCGATTATCGACATGGCTTGTTGCGTTTCGATTCCAGGGCTCTGGAAGGGATACGGGTTTCGGGGCTGTTCCGCCTTGATGACACCGACGCTGCGCTTGCAGCCTTGAGCGATAACCTGCCTATCCGCGTCGAGCGCTTTACTGACCTGCTGATCGTGGTCAAACCGCTGCCCTGAAAACAGGAAGGGCGGCTCTTTTCAGGGCCGCCCTCGGTTACGCGATCAATGTGTCAGAGAGTGGAAATCAGCCCAGTCGAGCGACTTCCTTTTCCAGTTCTTTCTCAAGAAATTCTTCCTCCAGCAGGGCGTCCGGACTGACCGAATCTTCATCCTGATCTTGGGGCAGTGGTGCGCCGCCACGTTTGCTGCGCAGTTTGCCCAACAGGTGCTCAAGGGCGTGATCGAGTTTTGCGGCTGCGCCATCAACGGCCTGGTCGACGGTATCGGCCTTTTGAGTGACGGAAATCGGTTGATGGCCTTTTGGACGTGCCTCTATCTGGCAGCGGATGTCATGTGGACCCGGCTTTTCGCCGTTTTCATCACTGAGGTGAACTTCGACGCGGGTTACATATTCGTCGTAGCGTTCGAGCGTGCTTTCAATGGTGGTACGAACCCACTCCTCCAGTCGGATACTGCTTTCGATGTGATTATCGCTATTGACCTGGATTTGCATAGTTAATCCTTATTAGGGCTTGCTCGTGTGAGGCTCATTGATCGATTTCTTGCGGAGCTCGATTTCGTTTGCGCTCAAGCACAGTGTTGGCGCCAATGAGCCAACAATTCAACCCCTAAATGGAAGAAATATTTCGCAGCAAAAATATTGTTTGAATGCGATGGGTTCTCATCCATTGTCTTCGCGACTGAAGTCGCTCCCACATACGCTGTAGGAGCGAATTCATTCGCGAATGCATCAGTCCCTTAAAACGCCACAGACGTCTGCACATACACCGTGCGCGGTTCACCCACGTACTTGCCGCGGTTGTTGTCGTCGAACGAGCGGGTGAAGTATTCGCGGTTGAAGATGTTCTTCACGCCCACCGCCACGTTCAGGTCCGACAGTTTCGGGCCGAAGTCATAGGCGGCGCGGGTGCTGAACAGCATGTAACCGGGGATTTTGCCGTTGTTGCCGCTGGCGCTTTCTGCCACGGTGTTGGCGTTGTCGGCGAACTGGTCGCTCTGGAACGAGCTGTCCAGGTTCAGCTTCCATGGGCCTTCGGTGTATCGCACGCCCAGGGTGCCTTTGTGTCTGGACGAGAAGGGCACACGATTGCCTTTGTTCGGGCCATCTTCGCGGATGGTTGCATCCACAAACGCATAGCTGGCGTAGACCTCGTAGGCATCCAGCGCCGGGTTCAGGTCGCTCAAGGCATAGTTGATGCTGCTCTCGATCCCCTGATGGCGGGTTTCGCCGCGCGCGATGATGCGGTTGTCGGTCTGGTTGGTGTCGTACTGGTTATCGAAGTTGATCAGGAATGCGCCGAGCTCTGCGCGCAGCACGCCGTTGTCATAGCGGGTGCCCAGTTCCCAGGTACGCGCCTTTTCCGGCTGGACTTCACCGCCGTTGACGCGGTTAGGCATCTGGCTGTACTGCACGCTGCCGAACGAACCTTCGGTGTTGGCGTACAGGTTCCAGGTGTCCGTGACGTGGTAGAGCACGTTCAAGGCCGGCAGCGCCGTGTTGTAGTCGCCCTGGTATTTGACGTTGGTCTGGTTGTTGGACTGCGCCGTGTCGATCATCTCGTAGCGAATGCCGGGCGTGATGGTCCACTTGCCGATGTCGATGCGGTCATCGATGTAGAACGCCTTGGCATCGGTGTAGCCACGGGTATCGCGGTCTTGCGTGCTCGACGTGCTGGGCATGATTTGCGAAGCAGTGGTTTCGTTGTAGCGCACTTCGTGGCCGGATTCGTTGATGTAGCGATAACCGACACCCACTTCATGCCAGCTCTCGCCCAGTGCGAAGCCTTGGGAGAAACGGGTTTCGAAACCGCGAACCCAGTATTCGCGCGGTGACAGGGTGACGATGTTGCCCTGTTCCAGATAACCGCTGCGCAGGGTCTTGGTGAAGAAAGTGTTGGCGGTGAAAACCCGGGCGTCCTGCTCGTAGCGATAGCCGAAGTTGGCCAGGGTGCGACGGCCCCAGAACTTGTCTTTCAGGCGCGTCGATTGGTACGGGTCGGCATCATAATCCGCGACACTCAGGCCGCCAGGCATCTCGGCTTCACCTTCATAATACTGCGCCATGGCGTTGAGGCTGTTGGCGTCGTCGATCTGGTATTTGCCCTTGAGGATCAGGTCGTCGATCTGTGTATTGCTGTGTTCGCGCCAGTCACTGCCGCGCACGCCGGAATACAGAATCGCGCCGCCCAGGCCATTTTCCGCCGTGCCGCCCAGCAGCAGGTTGCCGGTTTTCTTGAAACCGTCCTGAGTGGAAGACGGGCTGATTTCGGTCTGCACGGAGCCCTTCATGGTGGGTTCATCCGGGATGGCGCGGGTCACGAAGTTGACGATACCGCCGACGTTCTGTGGGCCATAACGCACGGCACCGCCGCCACGCACCACGTCCACGGCATCCATGTTGCCCAGGCTGATCGGCGCAAGAGACAACTGAGGCTGGCCGTAAGGCGCGAATGGCACCGGGATGCCATCCATCAAGACTGTGGAGCGCGACGCCAGGCGCGGGTTGAGGCCACGAATGCCGAAGTTCAGCGCCATGTCGTGGCTGCCGGTGCCGTTGTTGTCCGGGGCGTTGACGCCGGGAATGCGGTTGAGCACTTCGCGGGCGTTGGTTGAGCCATTACGCTCGAACTCTTCACGACGAATCACGTCACGGGCACCGGGATGCTCGAAGACGTTGGTCTGCTGAGCCTCACCCAGCCAGTCGCCGACAATGGTCGATGCGCCCAGCTCCACAGGCCCGCTGCCTGCCGTGCTGATCGGTTGCAGGGTAAACCCGTTATTGCCATCGGCCTGGGCTTGCAGGCCTGTGCCTTCCAGCAATGCCGCCAAGCCTTGCTCAGGCGTGTATTGACCTTCCAGACCCCGGCTTTTCAGGCCGCTGGTGACTTGCGAGCCATAGGAAATCAGCACGCCGGCTTCGCGACCAAACTGGTTCAGCGCTGTTTCGAGTTCGCTTGGGGCAATGTGATAAGCCTTGGCTTCTTCGGCATGCGCCAGCGACAGACTGCCCAACGACAGGCTCGCGCCGAAAATGATATGCCGCAGGGTGCGAACCAGAGGTGACAGTTGGGGCGATCGGGTCGACATGCAGGGAGTCCTTTGATCTGGAGGATTAGAGTTGCTTTCCCTGTCTGTCACGCGAGCTGTTGAAAACGGCTCACCGGATTTGAAAAAATTTTCGTGGCGGGTTCAACAGATTTCGTAGGAGCGAATTCATTCGCGAAAACAGCTCACACCCGCGCCTGAACACTCACCCAATACCGGGTAAACCGCTGCACCCGAACGGGCAGGGCGACTTCCAGCATGTCGAGGATGCGTTCGCTGTCGGCCAGCGGGTAACTGCCGGAAATCAGCAGGTTGGCGACTTTGGCATCGCAGTTGAGCCGCCCGCGACGGTAGCGGCCCAGTTCGGCCAGAAAATCCGTCAGCTTCATGTGCGAAGCCACCAGCATGCCTTCGGCCCAGGCTCCGGTGCTGGCGTCTGTGGGGCGTACCGGGTCCCAGGCGTCGCGGCTGAAGGTCACTTGTTGCCTGGTCTGCAAGCGCAACGCCGGGCCGACATGGCCGCTGGGGCTGACTTCAAGTGAGCCGTCCAGTACGGCCAGTTGCGTGCGACCCTCCAGTTGCCGCAGGTTGAAACGGCTTGTAGTGGTCGAGGCTTGTACCGTGCCTTGGGCGGTCAGCAGGTTCAGTGGACGTGAGTCGGCAGCCGCCGTCATTAGAATTTCGCCTTGCAGCAGCTTGATGAACCGCTGCCCTGCATCGAAACGTACATCCAGGGCGCTGGCGGTATTGAGCTGCACTTGTGTGCCGTCGCTCAGGATTTCTTTTCGTTGTTCGCCCACGCCACTGTGCAGGTCGGCCAGCAAAGGTTGCAGCGTGATCTGGTCACGCAATCCCCAGCCCGCCGCTGAACCTGCACCCAGCAGAAGCAAGAGCTTCAAAGCCTGGCGGCGACCGCTGGAGGAAGGTGCATTGAGCGCTGCATGGGTCAGGGGCGAGGACAACCCGCTCAAGCGCTGATTGACCCGCTGGATATGTGCCCAGGCACGCTGGTGTTCGCTATTGCCATTGAGCCACTGCTGCCAGGCGTGCTGGCGACGGGAATCCAGGCCGCCTTCCTGCATTTCGATCATCCAGCTCACGGCCTGCCTGGCCACGGCTGGGGAAATGTCTGACTTGTTCAGGGATTCTGCATTCAGGTTCATAGGGCGAAGTAGCAGCGCAGCGCGGCCTTGTTCAGGTGACGCTTGACTGTCGCGATGGAGATGCCCAGTTGTGAGGCGATTTCGCCATGGCTCAGGCCATCGACCTGAGAAAGCAGGAAGGCGCGTTTGACCGCAGTCGGCAGGCCGCCCAGCAATTGGTCCAGTTCCACCAGGGTCTGCAGAATGATCGCCCGGTCTTCCTCGGAAGGTGCCACGCACTCCGGCAGCTCGGCCAGGGCCTGATAATAGGCGCGCTCCAGATCCTGACGTCTGTAGTGATTGCACAGCACCCGCTTGGCGATGGTGGTCAGGAAGGCGCGAGGCTCGATGATCTGCGCCGTATCGCGGGCCAGTATCACTTTCACGAAAGTGTCCTGAGCCAGATCCGCCGCACTGTGCGGGCAGCCGAGTCTGCGTCGTAGCCAGGTCGTGAGCCAGGAATGGTGATCCTGATACAGACCTTCGACGGTATGACGGAGAGCGGGCTGGGCGGTGTGCATCACGTAGAAAAATCCACGGGGACTCATTGAGGGCGTCGATTCTGTCAGACTCTTTTGCATATGAGAATATTTATCATTAATATTGCGCTTTATTCTCGTGCCTGGGTGCGAACTTTCTGCCCGGCGGTCTGGTGACAAGGTCCTTGTCATGCCAGCCCACGCTTTTTCATTGCCTTTCAAGATCGGCTAAAGGTTCTCGGATGCACGGTTCAGCCCTCAATAGCCCAGCGGTCAACAAACGTCCTGCGAAAAATACCGGTGTCTCGGTTTCCTACCGGCTGGCGGTCACTTCCCGCGCGCTGGCGGCGATCTTTGCAGGCTACCTGCTGGCTTCCGTGACCAGCATCTGTGTCGCCCAGTGGCTGCCGGTCCCTCGGGCCGAAGCCGTTATCACTGGCATGATGCTTTCGTTTCTGGTGTATCTGGTGGCCGTGCTCTGGTGCTTTGCCTGCCGCACGGCAGTGCAGGCGTGGGTTGGCGTGTTATTGCCCTGTGCAATTCTGGGTGCTGCCTATGCCTGTGGCCGGTGGTTGCTATGAAGGACGGCTTCCGTCAGGCGATGGCCTGGCTGCACACCTGGGTCGGGCTGCTGTTTGGCTGGCTGCTGTTCGCGATTTTCCTGACCGGGACGCTTTCCTATTTCAAGGATGAGATCACCCAATGGATGCAGCCAGAGATTGCTGCCCGGCCTGTGGATGCCGAGGCCAATATCCGTCTGGCGCAAAGCTACCTGCAACAACACGCGGCGGGTGCCACGCGCTGGTTTATCAATATGCCCGACGAGCGTTCGCCGGGCCTGATGGTGGGCTGGCTGCCCGAAGGCAAACCCGGTCAGCGCAACAACTTTGTGCGCAAGGTACTGGACACCCAGACCGGTGCCGAGGTGCAGGCGCGGGAGACTCGCGGCGGCGACTTCTTCTACCGCTTCCATTACCAGTTGCAGATGCCGCACCCATGGGGCCGCTGGCTGGCGACCATTGCGGCGATGGTGATGTTCGTGACGCTGGTGACTGGCATCATCGTACACAAGAAAATCTTCAAGGAATTCTTCACCTTCCGCCCGCGCAAGGGCCAGCGCTCGTGGCTGGACGGCCATAACGCTCTGGGCGTGCTGGTGCTGCCGTTTCACCTGATGATTACCTATAGCAGTCTGGTGATCTTCATGTCGATGGTCATGCCGGCCAGCATTCTCACCAGCTACGGCACTGTGCAGGCCTTCTACAACGAAGTGTTCCCCGGCTCGAACATGCCCAAGCCTGAGGGCAAACCTGCTGCGTTGCTGCCGCTTGCTCCGCTTCTGGCCTCGGCCAGCGAGCGCTGGAATGGCGATCAGGTGGGGCGCGTGGTGGTCAACAATCCCGGCGACAGCAATGCCTCGGTGCTGCTGACCCGTGACGACAAAGGCAGCATCACGCCGGATCGCGGTGGCGCGCTGACCTTCAATGGCGTAAGCGGTGCCTTGCAGAACGAAACCCCGTCACGGCCCGTGCCGATGCTGATCTCCAGCGGCATGTATGGCCTGCACGTCGGTCACTTTGCCGGGCCGACCCTGCGCTGGCTGTACTTCATTTTTGGCGTGGCCGGGACCGCGATGATCGGCACCGGGCTGGTCATGTGGCTGGGCAAGCGCCGCCTCAAACATGCCAAGACCGGCGTGCTGCCTTTCGAGTTGCGTCTGGTGGAGGTGTTGAACATCGCCAGCATGTCGGGCCTGATGCTCGCGGTGGCTGCGTTCTTCTGGGCCAATCGCCTTCTGCCGGTCGGGTTGGCCGGGCGTGCAGGCTGGGAAGTGAATGTGTTCTTCATCCTATGGAGCCTGTCGGTGCTGCATGCCGTGCTGCGCAGCGGCCAGAGCGCCTGGCGTGAGCAACTGGGGCTGGGTGCGTTTTTGTTCATCGGCCTGCCGGTGCTCGATCTGCTGACCGACGGTCATTACCTGATGGGCGCGTTGCAACAGGGAAGCTGGGTGTTGCCGGCCTTTGACCTGACGGCGCTGGGTACCGGCCTGTTTCTCGGCTGGGCCGCACTGAAGTTCAGGGCCGAGCGTGCCGATAAGCCGGTGCGCAAGAGCGCTGGCGCTTCGGCCCTTGCGGTCAGTCGTCAGGAGGCCAGTTGATGTTGCTGGCGGCGGTGTTCTGCTACATCGGTTTCACGGCCTTGTGCCTGTCCATGTCCCGGCATTACGGCGAGTTGCTGAGCGGTCCTCTGACCCCTCGGCGCAGTCTGTTACTCAAGCTTGCGGGCTGGCTGCTTCTGGCCGTTTCTTCAGCCGTTGCAGTCAATGACGCCGGTTGGGGGGTAGGCTTGGCACAGTGGTTTGCAGTATTGATGGGCAGCGCGGTGCTGCTGGTTTTTCTGATGCCTTTCAAGCCTCGCTGGGTCGTGAAGCTGGCCGGTTTCGGGCTGGTGCTTTGCCCCTTTGCTGCTTTTGACCTGTTGCCCGTTTAAGTGATCGTGATGATGCCTCCTGAACCCGACCTGCCCGATACAGGCCCTGACGCCGAGCCCTTGGCGGCGAAGGGTGGGCGTGCGCATTTTCTGCAGGTGTTTTTGTCCCAGCGTCCCCAGATGGAAGCGCTGGTCAGCCGTCGCGTGGGTTGCCGGGCAACAGCTGCGGATCTGGTGCAAGACCTGTTCGTGCGTTTCTGGCGTCGTCCTCTGGTGCAGGTCGAAGAGCTGAGCACTTATCTGCTGCGCTGTGCGGGCAATATCGCCATCGACCATCTGCGCAGCGAAGGCGTGCGTAGCCGCATCAGCGAAAGCCTTGAAACCGGGCAGGACGAAAGCAGCAACGACCCTCGCGCCGCGCTGGAGGCGAACAACGATTTGCGCCACGTCGAGGCTGCCTTGCGCGGCTTGCCCGAGCGGACTCGACAGATTTTCCTTCTCAACCGCATTCACGGTCGCAAGTACGCAGAGATCGCCAAAGCCATGGAGCTTTCCCAAAGCGCTGTGGAAAAACATATGATGCGCGCTTTGCAAGCCTGCAAGGCGAGCCTGGAACAGGACTCGGCAGGCTCCGCCCGAACGAAGCCTGGAGACGCTCGTCGATGAAAGCGCCGCCCGCCGTGCAGAATGCCACGACCCCGGAAGAAGCCGCACTGGCCTGGTTGAGTGTGCTGCACGATCAGCCTGATTACGCCGACCAACTGGCGTTCAGCCAATGGCTGCAAGCCGACCCGGCCCATGTGCAAGCCTATGGCAAGGCCCAGGTGTTGTGGGAGTTGAGCGAAGCGCCGGCGGCCCGGCTTGCCAGTGAAGACGCCGTTGCGCTGTACGCCTTGTTGCGGGCGATGGATGCACCGCCGCCACGTCGCCACCTGCAACGCTGGTCGGTGGGGCTGGCGATGGCCGCTTGCCTGACGTTGATGATTGCCATGGGCGCGGGCTGGCAGCCGCAGCGCTGGGCCGATGATTTCGGCGCGGATTACGTGTCGGCTCCCGGCCAGGTCCGCACCGTGACGCTGGCCGATAATTCCCAGGTCACGCTGGATGCCGACAGTGCCATTGCCGTGAATTTCAGCCGTGGCGAACGTCATGTGCAGCTACGACGCGGCGCTGCTTTTTTCAAGGTGACTCACACCGGCGAGCCGTTCGTGGTCGATGCCCATTCCGGCGAAACCCGCGTGCTGGGCACCCAGTTTGAAGTCCGGCTGGAACCGGAAGGCGCGCAGGTGACGGTGTTGTCCGGGCGTGTCGGAGTCAAGGCGGCAGGTGGGCTTGAGCAGCGGATTCTGGAAGCGGGTCAGCAAGTGGCCTACGACCAGACGACCACCTCGGCCCCCAAAGGCATCGACAGTGAAAGCCTGCTGGCGTGGCGACAAGGCTGGCTGAATTACTACCGTACGCCCTTGGCCGACGTCATCGACGACCTGAGCCGTTATTACCCCGGCCGCATTGTGCTGCTCAACGATCAACTGGCCGCCAGGCGCATCAGCGGCAGCTTCCCCAGCAAGGACCCGCAGGCTGTCCTGAACGCCTTGCAGTCGGTGGTGGGGTTCGAGACTTACAGCATGCTGGACCGGGTCATTGTTCTGCGCTGAGTCGATGGCAGGCAGGCGATCCTCCATGGAGCGAATTTCATGGCGGCGAGGCGCACGGCAATGAGCGGCTGGATGGGTAGAACGCTGTTCGTGTTGGTGGGCGTCTGTGTGCAAAGCGCAGTCTGTGCCGCGCAACAGACTTTCGATTTCTCTATCCCGGCCAAGCCCTTGCCGCAGGCCTTGAGCGAGTTCAGTCGCGTCACCGGCCTGAGCGTGATCTACACCCAGGATGCGCCTTACCGCCTCGACGCCCCGGCACTTCGCGGACGCTTCAGCGCCGAACAGGCATTGGGCACTTTGCTGCGCGATTCCGGCCTGGCCTGGCGCCGGGCCAGCGAGCAGACGTTTACCCTGAAAACCCTGAAGCCCGAAGCGGGCACCCTCAGCCTGGCGGCCACCCACATCGATTCCCGGCTGGCGGAGCGCGGTCTTTATCAGCCGCCCTCCAGCAGCTCGGTGCTGCGCTCGTCGGCCCTTTTGCTGGAGACACCCCAGAGCATCGACATCGTCCCTCAGCAGGTGCTGCGCGATCAGGCGCCGCGCAACCTTGATGATGCCTTGAGCGCCATCAGCGGCGTTACCCAGGGCAACACACTGGGCAGCACTCAGGACACGCTGATGAAGCGCGGTTTTGGCGACAACCGCGACGGTTCGATCATGCGCAACAGCATGCCGGTGGTGCAGGGCCGTAACCTGAACGCTACCGCTGAACGTGTAGAAATCCTCAAGGGCCCGGCGAGCCTGCTCTACGGAATCCAGGACCCCGGCGGCGTCATCAACGTGGTCAGCAAACAGCCGCAATTACAGGCCGCCAATAGCCTGACAGCTCGTGGCTCCAGCTATGGCTCGGGCAAAAACGGCAGTGGCGTGACGCTGGACAGTACCGGCCCCGTGGGTGATTCGGCGCTGGCCTGGCGGATGATTGTCGATCATCAGGACGAAGATTACTGGCGCAACTTTGGGGTTCATCGCGAATCGCTGGTCGCGCCGTCACTGGCCTGGTACGGCGAAGACACTCAATGGGTGGCGGCTTATGAACATCGGGAATTTCTCTATCCATTCGATCGCGGTACTGCCATCGACCCGCTGACCAATCATCCTCTGGACATTCCGGCCACGCGCCGTCTCGACGAGCCGTTCAACAACATGGAAGGGCGCTCGGACCTTTATCGCTTCGAGGCGGATCATGATTTCAACGAGCGCTGGAAAGGACACCTCGGCTACAGCTACAACCGCGAAACCTACGATGCCAGCCAGGTGCGGGTCACGGCAGTCAATGCCGCCAATGGCACCCTGACTCGCTCCATGGACGGCACCTCCGGTGCGCTGGCCACCGACCGCTACACCGTCCTGACCCTCGCGGGCAATGTGCAGTGGGCGGGCCTGCGCCATGAACTGCTCATGGGCCTGGATGACGAGTACCGCAAGTTCTACCGCTCGGATCTGATCCGCCAGCGCAGCCTGACCACGTTCAGTTACCTCAACCCGGTTTACGGGCAGGAAGTTGAAGGCACTGCGGTCAGTGAACCGGACAGTGCCCAGAGCGATATTCTGCGCAGCAACTCACTGTTTCTTCAGGACTCGATCCACTTGAACGAGCAGTGGATTCTGGTGGCTGGCGCACGCTTCATGACCTTTGATCAGGTGGCGGGCAGAGGCCGGCCTTTCAGCGTCAACACCGACACCAACGGCAGCCAGTGGATACCTCGCGCCGGTCTGGTCTATCGCTACACCGATCAGTTGTCGCTTTATGGCAGCTACAGCGAATCCTTCAAACCCAACTCCAGCATCGCGCCGCTGACCGGTGGCTACGTGCTGGATTCCGGGACCTTGCCCGAGCAGGCCAAAGCCTGGGAGCTGGGTGCCAAATGGGATGTACCGGGCGCCTTCAGCGCAACCGTGGCGCTCTACGACATCCAGAAGCGCAATGTGCTGGTGGCCAACTACGATGCGGTCACTGCCAGCACCGTGTACAGCTCGGCGGGTGAAGTCCGTTCGCGTGGGCTGGAGCTGGACCTCAGCGGCCAGTTGAACGAGCGCTGGAGCCTGATCGGCGGCTATGCCTTTACCGATGCCCAAGTCATGGAAGACCCGTTGCTCAAAGGTAAACACTTGCAGAATGTCGCCCGCCACAGCGGCTCGCTGTCGGCGGTTTATGACATGGGCAGCGTACTGGGCGGCGACCGTTTGCGGCTGGGGGCCGGTGCGCATTATGTGGGGGAAAGGGCGGGCAACCCGCTCAACGACTTCAACCTGCCGGCCTACACCGTCGCTGATGCCTTCGCGACCTACGATACGCGGCTGGACGGGCAGAAAGTCAGGTTCCAGCTCAACGTCAAAAACCTGTTCGATCGTACTTACTACACCTCAAGTGTGAACCGCTTTTTCGTCTCGATGGGGGATTCGCGGCAGATGCAGATATCCACAACGCTGGAGTTTTAAGCTTTCGCGAATGAATTCGCTCCCACACCCGGTAGGAGCGAATTTATTCGCGAAGGCTGGTCAGGGCCTGTCGATATTCCCCGGGTGTTGCCCCGATGGCCTGGCGAAAGCGGTTGCTGAAATGGCTGGCGCTGGCAAAGCCGCAGGCCAGGGCAATGTCGCTCAGTGGCTGTGCGGTATGGCGCAGAAGGTGACGGGCATGGGACAAGCGGCGGGCCAGCAGGTATTGATGCGGCGGCAGGCCAAAGCTCTCCCGGAACATGCGGGCGAAATGGTATTCGGACAGCGCACAGAGCCCGGCCAGTTGCCCGAGGCTCAGCGGGTCGGACAGGTGCATCTCGATGAAATCCACCAACTGACGACGCAAGTGCGGGGCCAGCCCACCCTTGAGACGTAAACCGTCACGCAATCCCACCTGATTGAGCAGCGCATGGCTGAGCATTTCATGGGCCAGGCTGCTGGTAAGCAAACGCTCGGCAGGTTCAGCCCAGTTCATCCGGATCAGCCTCTGAAAACGACCGGCCTGTTCGGCATCTTCGACAAAGGTGCTTTCCTGTAACTGCATCTCCCGAGGTTCGCGATCCAGCAGGGCGACGCAACCCAGCGCGAACTGCTCCGGGCTGACATACAAATGCGCCAGACGGATTTCGCCATTGATGACCCAGGCCGACTCATGACCGGCTGGCAGTGTGCAGAGTTTGCCGGGCGCGCCCTTTTCGCCTGGGCGATCACGCCGAAAAGTGCCCGTGCCATCGGCGATGTAACACGACAGCGTGTGGTGGGTGGGGGCGTGATATTCCTGCGAGTCATGCCGGTTTTGCCACAGCGCAGCCGTCAACCCATCGCCCAGCACCGCGCTTTGCTCCAGGCGAGCATGTGGCGAGCTGTTCAAGGCCTGAAAGACCTGGATGGATTCAATGGGCGGCATTAACGACTCCTCTAGGCCTTGCATCCTACTCGCGCGCGATATGGTTGCCATCACCTGCACGATCAAATGCGCAAGATTGTGCAAGCGACGTTGATGGCCCGGCAGCAGACTCAAGGCTCATTGAGGAGCTGTGCCATGAACATCTCGCTGTATCTGCTGACTGTCCTGATCTGGGGCACGACCTGGATTGCCCTGAAACTGCAATTGGGCGAGGTCGCGATCCCGGTGTCGATTCTCTATCGCTTCGCACTGGCGGCCTTGATCCTGTTCGTGCTGCTCCTGCTCAGCGGGAAGCTGCAACCGGTCAACCGTCGCGGACAGTTGATCTGTCTGGCGCAGGGCTTGTGCCTGTTCTGTGTCAATTTCATGTGTTTCTACACGGCCAGCCAATGGATCCCCAGCGGCCTGATCGCTGTGGTGTTCTCGACCGCGACCCTATGGAATGCGCTGAATGCGCGGATTTTCTTCAAGCAGAAAGTGGCGCGTAACGTACTGGCGGGCGGTGCAATGGGGTTGACGGGGCTTGCGTGCCTGTTCTGGCCTGAGTTGTCGAGCCACGATGCCAGTCGCGAAACCTTCATCGGTCTTGGTCTGGCGCTACTGGGAACCCTGTGTTTCTCGGCGGGCAACATGCTGTCGAGCCTGCAACAGAAAGCCGGGCTGCGGCCGTTGACCACCAATGCCTGGGGGATGTTCTACGGTGCGACGATGCTGGGTGTGTATTGCCTGCTCATCGGTGCGCCGCTTGCCTTTGAATGGAACGCGCGCTACATCGGCTCGCTGCTGTATCTGGTCATACCCGGCTCGGTCATCGGTTTCACGGCCTACCTGACCCTGGTCGGACGCATGGGGCCTGAGCGTGCGGCGTATTGCACCGTACTGTTCCCGGTGGTGGCGTTGAATATCTCGGCGTGGGTCGAAGGCTACCAATGGACCTTGCCCGCATTGTTCGGGCTGGCATTGGTCATGTTGGGGAATGTGCTGGTGTTCAGAAAGCCGAAAGAGCTTTTGCAAAAGAATTCATTCGGGCATACCGCTTCGCGAATAAATTCGCTCCTACACGGTAGGAGCGACTTCAGTCGCGAACAGATCAACCCCTCCAGACCTGCGGATTAACCAGATCCTGCGGACGCTCACCCAGCAGCGCGCTACGCAGGTTGTTGTAAGCACGATCGGCCATGGCCTGACGGGTTTCATGGGTTGCCGAGCCGATATGCGGCAAGGTCACGGCATTGCTCAGGCTGAACAGCGGCGATTCGCTCAGCGGCTCCTTCTCGTACACATCCAGACCGGCGCCGCGAATGGTGCCGTTTTGCAGGGCTTCGATCAGCGCCGGCTCATCGACAACCGGGCCGCGTGCGATGTTGATGAGGATTGCACCTGGCTTCATCAGCGACAGTTCGCGACGACCGATCAGGTGCCGGGTCTTTTCGCTCAACGGCACCACCAGACAGACGAAATCCGCCTCGGCCAACAATTGATCCAGCGTGCGGAATTGCGCGCCCAGTTCCTGCTCGACCTGGCTCTTGCGGCTGTTGCCGCTGTACAGGATCGGCATGTTGAAACCCAGGCGACCGCGACGGGCAATGGCCGCGCCGATATTGCCCATGCCGACGATACCCAGCGTCTTGCCATGCACATCGGTGCCGAAGTGAGGCGCTTCGATGCTGCGCTTCCAGTTGCCGGCCTTGGTCCAGGCATCCAGCTCCGCGACGCGGCGGGCGCTGCTCATGATCAACGAAAAGCCCAGGTCCGCCGTGCTTTCGGTCAGCACGTCCGGGGTGTTGGTGAGCAGGATGCCGCGCTCGCTCAGGTAGCCGACATCGTAGTTGTCGTAGCCCACCGAAATACTCGATACCACTTCCAGCTTCGTCGCCCCTTCAAGCTGCTCGCGCCCCAGCTTGCGGCCTGCGCCGATCATGCCGTGGGACTCTGGCAATGCTTCGTTGAACTGGGTATTGAGGTCGCCCAGTTTCGGGTCGGGCACGATCACATTGAAGTCTTGCGACAGGCGTTCGGCCATTTCAGGGGAGACACGGCTAAAGGCGAGTACGGTTTTTTTCATTGTGGGAGTCACTCTTGAGCGGTTGAATGAGTAGCACGCTAACATTCTTGCCCGTCCTTGGGCAGCCGGTTTTGCAAGCGCGGGCCGTCAGGCCAATGATTTCATCGAATGAATATGCAGGTCGGCTTCGTCGGCGGCGAGGATTTCAGGCAGTGAACCACGCAGGTATTCGACCCAGGTCTTGATCTTCGCATCCAGATACTGACGCGACGGATAGATGGCGTAGAGGTTCAGCTCCTGGGAGCGGTAGTCGGGCAGGACCCGCATCAAGGTGCCGTTGCGCAGCCCGTCGATGGCCGAATAGATCGGCAGGATGCCGATGCCCATGCCACTGGAAATCGCGGTCTGCATGGCATCGGCGGAATTGACCAGCAATGGCGAGCTGTTGATGGTGACCGTTTCCTGGCCCTGGGGGCCGTCGAATGCCCATTTCTCCAGCGGGAACACCGGGCTGACCAGGCGCAGGCAAGCGTGGTTCAGCAAGTCGGCTGGGGTGTAGGCCATGCCGAAGTTCTTGATGTAGGCCGGCGAGGCGCAAACGATGCTGTAAGTGATGCCCAGGCGCTGGGACACAAACCCTGAGTCCGGCAGTTCGCTGGCCAGCACGATGGACACGTCGTAGCCGTCTTCAAGCAGGTCCGGCACGCGGCTGGTCAGGGTCAGGTCGAAGGACACATCCGGATGGCTCTGGCGATAGCGGGCGATGGCATCAATCACGTAATGCTGGCCGACACCGGGCATCGAATGCATCTTGAGCTGGCCGGTAGGCCGGGCATGGGCGTCGCTGGCCTCGGCTTCCGCTTCTTCCACGGACGCCAGAATCTGTTCGCAGCGCAGCAGGTAGCGTTTGCCGGCTTCGGTCAGGGCGATGCGCCGGGTCGTGCGGTTGAGCAGGCGTGTCTGCAGATGCGCTTCAAGGTTCGAGACGGCCCGCGAAACGTTGGCGGTGGTGGTGTCCAGTTGTGCTGCGGCCGCCGTAAAGCTGCCCGCTTGCGCCACACAACAGAAGGCGCGCATGTTTTGCAGAGTATCCATGGGCAGTTCTCGGAAGACATGGCAAATTGTGACATGAAGTTACTAGCACATGGCAAGGGATTATCCTCGTTTCTGTAATAAAGAATCACACTTTAGCCAGCTTATCGCCGTCACGGCTGCCCCCTAGAATCGCGCCACTCAATAGCGCTTCATTTCCAGTCGGGAACTCGCAGCTGTGCCGCGTCGCATCATTTGGGGCTTCAGGCTCCTCAGTGTCTGGGCTGTATCGTCAATCATCAGCGGCTGTATCGGAACCGACGGAATCACTTCACAAGGCAGCGTTTTGCCCCTCGAAAGTCTGGCCACCGATCAGGTGATTCAGAACGCCGAGCGCGACGCCCACTGGCCCGAAGCCCGGTGGTGGAATGCCTATGGCGACCCGCAACTCAATCGCTGGATCGAGCTGGCCACCTTCGGCAGCCCGAGTCTGGCGATGGCTGCCGCTCGCGTGCGTCAGGCGAAGGCGCTGGCCGCAAGTGCCCAATCCTCTGAAAGCCTGCATGTCGACAGCAGCGCCAGTCTGGCTCGTCACGACTGGCCGACCGATCAATTCTATGGCCCTGGCGAACTGGCCAATACTCGCACCTGGGACAACAATGCGTCTTTGGGCCTGAGCTACGGGCTGGATCTTTGGGGCCGCGAGAGCAACGCCAGCGAACAGGCGCTTGACTTGGCGCACATGAGCGTGGCTGAGCAACGCCAGGCGCAACTCGAACTGCAGGAAAACATCGTCCGGGCCTATATCCAGCTGGCTCTGGACTACGCCCGGCTGGATATCGTCGAAGCCACGCTGGCCCAGCAGAAGCAGATTCTCGATCTGGCCCAGCGTCGCTTGAAAGGCGGCATCGGTACCCATTTCGAGGTCAGCCAGGCCGAGACGCCGCTGCCGGAAACCCATCGGCAAATCGATGAGCTGGAAGAGGCCATTGCGCTGGAGCGTAATCAACTGGCCGTACTGGCGGGCAAGGGGCCGGGGGAGGGCGCGAGCCTGCAACGCCCGAGCCTGTCGCTGCATACCGCGCTCAAACTGCCCTCGGCATTGCCCGCGCAACTGCTGGGCCAGCGCCCGGATGTGGTAGCCAGCCGCTGGCGTGTCGAGGCCCAGGCGCGTGGAGTCGATGTGGCCCACGCCGGTTTCTATCCCAATGTCGATCTGGTCGGCAGCCTCGGCTACATGGCCACGGGCGGCGGGATGCTTGAGTTTCTGACCGGCAGCAAGCTCAGCTACAAAGCCGGCCCGGCCATCAGCCTGCCGATTTTCGATGGCGGACGCCTGCGAGCGGAACTGGGCCAGGCGGTGGCGGGGTATGACCTGGCCGTGGCTCATTACAACCAGACACTGGTGCTGGCCCTCAAAGACATCTCCGATCAGTTGATCCGGCGCGCCTCTGTGGGCAAGCAACAAGTGTTTGCCGCCGAGTCCGTCGCGGCGGCGCAGAAAACCTACGACATTGCCCTGATCGCCTATCAGCGCGGCCTGACCGATTACCTGAACGTGCTCAACGCCCAGACGCTGCTGTTTCGTCAGCAACAAATCCAGCAACAGATCGAAGCCGCTCGCCTGAGCGTGCATGCCGGGCTGGTGGTGGCGCTGGGCGGTGGGCTTCCCAATGAATAAAGCCTCACCCCGTAGCGAATTCATTCGCGAAGAGGTCGTGCCTGACAATGAGCCTTCGCGAATGAATTCGCTCCTACGGGAGGTGGTGCGAGAGCTCAATAGTTGGGCGCGCAGTGACGGTGTCACCTGGGTCTACATCTTCAAGGTGCTGATTGCCGCGTTTCTCACTTATTGGCTGGCCTTGCGCCTGGAATTGCCGCAACCGCGCACGGCCATGATCACCGTATTTATCGTCATGCAACCGCAGAGCGGGCATGTGTTTGCCAAGAGCTTCTATCGCCTGCTCGGGACCTTGGCCGGGTCGGCGATGATGGTCTTGCTGATGGCCCTGTTCGCCCAGAACTCGGTGCCGTTTCTGGGTTGCCTGGCGTTGTGGGTCGGGATCTGTTCGGCAGGCGCGGCCCGTTATCGCAACTTTCGGGCATACGGTTTTGTGCTGGCGGGTTACACGGCAGCGATGGTCGGCCTGCCTGCGCTGGCTCACCCGGAAGGCTCGTTCATGGCGGCGGTCTGGCGGGTGCTGGAAATCTCGCTGGGCATTGTCTGCTCCACTGCCGTGACGGCGGCGATCCTGCCGCAGAGTTCCGCCGCTGCCATGCGCAACGCGCTGTATCAGCGCTTCGGTGTGTTCGCCCGTTTTGTTGTGGATGGCCTGCGCGGCGTCAACGAACGGGATGCCTTTGAAACCGGCAACGTGCGTTTTGTCGCCGAAGCCATCGGCCTGGAAGGGCTGCGCAGCGTGACGGTATTCGAGGACCCGCACATGCGGCGGCGCAACGGACGACTCAATCGCCTGAACAGCGAGTTCATGGCCATCACCACGCGCTTCAATGCTCTGCATCAATTGTTGGCGCGGTTGCGAGCCAGTCAGGTGAATTCGGTCATGAACCGGGTCGATCCCGGCCTCAATGCCTTGGCCCAATTACTCGATACCTTTGCCGACCGGTCCCTGACCATTGGCGATGCGGCGGTGCTGGTACAACGTCTGGAAGTCTTCAAAACCGAGCTGCCCGACCTGGTGCGCAGCCTGCGTGCCGAGCTTGAGCAAAGCGGACCGGATGAAGCCGGGCTGTTGGATTTTCACACGGCTTTCGAGTTGCTGTATCGACTGGTCAACGATCTGCACGACTACGCCCAGACCCACGCCTCGCTGGCCGATCACAACCATGTGCGCGAGCAGTGGGAAGCGTCGTTTGTGCCACGCACTAGCTGGCTGACCGCCCTGGCCGCCGGTGTACGAGCGAGCACCGTCGTAGCATTGTTGAGCGCGTACTGGGTGCTGACGGCTTGGCCCAGCGGCGCGATCATGACCCTGGCGTCAGCTGCGACCGTTGCCTTGTCATCCACCACCAACAACCCGCGGCGCATGTCGTTCCAGATGGCATGCGGCACCTTGCTGGGCGCGATTCTGGGCTTTACCGAAACCTTCTTCATCTTCCCGCACATCGATGGCTTTCCATTGCTGTGCGTGGTTCTGGCACCGGTATTTGTAGTGGGCGCGTTTCTGGCTTCGCGTCCCCAGTGGGCCGGTTATGGGCTGGGGTTGCTGATCTTTTTCAGCATCGGCTCGGTGCCGGACAACCTCACGCTCTACAACCCCTACACCTTTATCAACGACTACATCGCCATGGTCATCGGCATGCTGCTGTGCGCCGCTGCGGGTGCAATCATCCTGCCGCCCAACAGCCGCTGGATGTGGGAACGCCTCGAAGACGCCTTGCGTCGGCAAGTCGTGTTCGCCATCAGCGCACCCATGCAGCGTCTGGGCTCCAGCTTTGAAAGCCAGACCCGCGACCTGATGCATCAGGCCTATGGTCTGGCAATTGGCAGGCCCGAGGTTCAGCGTGAGCTGCTGCACTGGATGTTCACGGTGCTGGAAATCGGCCACGCGATTATCGAGCTGCGCCGGGAGCAAGCCATCCTGCCGATCCATCCCAGCTACGCCGAGTATCAGGCCTGGCGCATTGCGATCCGGGTCATGGGACGGTCGCTGATCCGCCTGTTCATCCAGCCCGATGTCAGCAATCTGGAGCGCTGTCTGGTGGCGGTCGATCACGCCATCAGTTGCGTGCAAATGACCGACGAGCCCTTTGCCTCGCACTTCGACACGTCGGTGCTGCGCCGGGTCAAAAGCTACCTGCACTTCATCCGCACCTCGCTGCTGGACCCGCAATCGCCACTGGCCGTGCATGGCCGCCCACAAGGATTCGCCCATGCCTCGTGAAATCGCGTTCCACGGCCTGTACATGCCGACCATCACCCTGATGTTCCTGATTGCGCTGGTCCTGGCCTGGGCACTGGACCGACTGTTGGCGGGGTTCGACCTGTACCGACATTTCTGGCACCCGGCGCTGCTGCGCCTGAGCCTGTTCACCTGCATTTTCGGCGCTCTGGCGCTGCCCTTTTATCGTTGATATCCGGTTCGAGAACCTCTGGATGAAAAAGCTCTTCAGTCTGATCGCCACCTTGCTGGTCCTGGCTCTTGCCATCTTCATCGGCAGGACCTTGTGGGTGCACTACATGGAAACACCCTGGACCCGCGATGGCCGGGTGCGGGCCGATATCATCAACGTCGCGGCGGAAGTGGCCGGCACTGTGATTGATGTGCCGGTACGCGATAATCAGCAGGTGAAAAAGGGCGACCTGCTGATGCAGATCGACCCCGAGCATTACCGGATTGCGGTCAAGGAAGCTCAAGCCTTACTGGCCTCGCGCAAGGCCACCTGGGAAATGCGCAAACTCAACGCCAAACGCCGTGCCGACATGGACAACCTGGTGGTATCCACCGAAAACCGCGACGACGCCAGCAACATCGCCACCTCGGCCCTGGCCGACTACCAGTTGGCCCAGGCGCGTCTGGAAGCAGCCGAACTCAACCTGTCACGCACCCGCGTGCTGGCGTCCGTGGACGGTTACGTCACTAACCTCAACGTCCATCGCGGCGACTATGCCCGTGCGGGCGAAGCGAAAATGGCCGTGGTCGACATGAACTCGTTCTGGGTCTACGGCTTCTTCGAAGAAACCAAATTGCCCCATGTTCATGTGGGTGACCCCGCCGAGATGCAATTGATGAGCGGCGAACTGCTCAAGGGCCATGTCGAAAGCATCGCCCGCGGCATCTACGACCGCGACAACCCCGAAAGCCGCGAACTCATCGCCGACGTCAACCCGACCTTCAACTGGGTCCGCCTCGCCCAGCGCGTACCGGTGCGCATTCACCTGGATCAGGTGCCTGATGGGTTGCTGTTGGCGGCGGGGATGACGTGTACGGTGATCGTGACACCCGAAAAGTAGGAGCGAATTTATTCGCGAAGTGATGCGGGAAGCCCTCATTTGCACATTTTCTGTGGGAGGGGGCTTGCCCGCGACAGGGCCGTGAATATTTATCCACAGTCCTGGCGTTATTACTCAGGCATTCTGTGATTCTTCTGCCTTTGCCTCACTCAGGCTCGCTTTGAAATACGTCATGAAGTCCTGCCCTTGGGCAAAGGCTTTTTCGATGTCGGCGCTTTGTTGTTTGAGGGCCGGGCTTGGTGTGGCCCATTGTTCAGGGGGCAGTGGTTTTGACCAGTCGGCAATGGAGTCTGGCATGGATTTCATGCTGTAGCGTTGGTCCCATGCTGCGACCCAGTACGGGAAACGCCACCATGTGACGACATGACTCAAGTACCACCAGCCAACGCCCAGTGCGGAGCGTTCTTTGTGCTGGTATTCCTCGCGCATGTCTTCGCGTTCCTTGTCGAAGGTATGAGAGCCTTCGTGCGTAGCCTTACCGGGGCAGAAGTCCGGGCCTTTTTCCATATACACGCGAATGGCTTCCCACTTGGCCAGCCCATGCAGGGGTGTGGGGACGCCTTGCCTCAGAAAGTGCACCTTGTCACCCACCGGATCGTCGATGGCCATGCCGAAGGTATAAGTACTCATGACACCCACCCCGGTAAAACCGGTGCTGACTGAAACCCATGCTACGGTGTCTTCCCAGGGTTGAATGACCGGCTTATCGGATCCGTCCGGAAAATAACAGACTTCCCGGCGCTGACGGTTGAAGCGTATCGGTCGAGTACGGGCTTTAGCGAGTGTGGTGCTGACGACGGCGTATGTACCAATGAGTGCTGCTGCACCTCCTGTCCAAAGTGAACACCATAATCCGAATACAAAGAAATCACTGAAGTAATACCAGAACGTCCTCCCAAACGGATTAAAAAATGTTCCGAAACCTGCTAAAACAGGAGCCACAATAAGGCATACGATAATCATAAACATAGGCATCATTACACACAGTCGAGCCTGATAAGACTTACCTTGATTGCTACTTCCCATGTCTAAGTAAACGTCATTGACCTCAAGAAAACTTCCCCCGAGATCCATTGGGGGTTGTCCGGTAGGCACGGGGAGTGGTGAAAGAAACACACTTTCGCCGGTGGCAAAGCGACGTATTTCACCCGCCTTGGGGCGATTGTTTTTGAGGTCCAGTTCGTCGTGCGGTTTGGGTTTGGAGGACATAGGTTTCAACCAAAATGTGCAGGCACCGTAGGAGCGAATTTATTCGCGAAGAGGCCGGGGAACCGGCCCATCATCTGCGTCTGGTACAGAGTATTCGCGACTGAAGTCGCTCCTACGCGGTTGTGGTGTTATTGCTCAGGTCGGCCTTGAAATACGTCATGAAATCCTGCCCCTGCGCAAAGGCTTTTTCAAGGTCGGCGCTTTGTTGTTTGAGGGCCGGGCTTGGTGTGGCCAATTGTTCAGGAGGCAGAGGTTTTGACCACTCGGCAATCGAGTCGGGCAGGGCTTTCATGGTGTAGCGCTGGTCCCATGCGGCGATCCAGTAGGGCACGCGCCACAGGGTAACGATATGAGTTAAATACCACCAGCCAACGCCTAACGCGGAGCGTTCTTTATGTTGGTATTCCTCGCGCATATCTTCGCGTTCTTTATCGAAGGTATGTGCTCCTTCGTGCGTAGCCTTACCGGGGCAGAAGTCCGGGCCTTTTTCCATGTAGACGCGAATGGCTTCCCACTTGGCCAGCCCATGCAGAGGTGTAGGGACGCCTTGCCTCAGAAAGTGCACCTTGTCACCCACCGGATCGTCGATGGCCATGCCGAAGGTATAAGTACTCATGACACCCACCCCGGTAAAACCGGTGCTGACCGAAACCCAGGCTACGGTGTCTTCCCAGGGTTGAATGACCGGTTTGTCCGAGCCGTCCGGGAAGTAACAGACTTCCCGGCGTTGACGATTGAAGCGTATCGGGCGAGTACGGGCTTTGGTTCGGGTTGTGCTGATGACGGCGTAGAGGCCGATGAGGGCACCTAAGCCTCCCGTCCCTAGTGACATCCACAATCCAAATACAAATAAATCACTGAAGTAATACCAGAAAGTCCTTCCAAATGGATTAAAGAATGTTCCTAATCCTCCAAGAGTAGGTGCTATAACGACGCATACGATAATTGCTGCCATCGGCAACGATACAGCCAGTCGAGCCTGATAAGATTTGCCCTGATTACTACTCCCAACGTCCAGATAGACATCGTTGACCTCAAGGAAACTTCCCCCGAGATCCATTGGGGTTTGCCCGGTAGAAATGGGCAGTGGTGACAAAAACAGACTTTCGCCGGTGGCAAAGCGACGAATTTCACCCGCCTTGGGGCGGTTGTGCTTCAGGTCTATTTCGTCATGCTGTGTTTGGGATGAAGACATAGAAATCAACCAAAATATGCAGGCATGGTAGGAGCGAATTTATTCGCGAAGTGCCGGTGAGGTACGAAGAAAATCTGTCGCCTTCAATGACGTCTCGCGAATAAATTCGCTCCTACAGTTTTTGCGTTAGTGCTCAGGCATTCTGTGATTCTTCTGCCTTTGCCTCGCTCAGGTTGGCCTTGAAATACGTCATGAAGTCCTGCCCTTGAGCAAAGGCTTTTTCGAGGTCGGCGCTTTGTTGTTTGAGGGCCGGGCTTGGTGTGGCCTGTTGTTCAGGGGGCAGCGGTTTTGACCAGTCGGCAATCGAGACGGGTAGGGCTTTCATGGTGTAGCGCTGGTCCCAAGCGGCAATCCAGTAGGGTAAACGCCACAGGGTGATGAAGTGGCTCAAGTACCACCAGCCAACGCCCAGTGCGGAGCGTTCCTTGTGTTGGTATTCCTCACGCATGTCCTGACGTTCTTTATCGAAGGTATGCGGCCCTTCGTGGGTGGCCTCGCCGGGGCAGAAGTCCGGGCCTTTTTCCATGTAGACGCGAATGGCTTCCCACTTGGCCAATCCATGCAGAGGCGTGGGAACGCCCTGCCTCAGAAAGTGCACCTTGTCACCCACCGGATCGTCGATGGCCATGCCGAAGGTATAAGTACTCATGACACCCACCCCGGTAAAACCGGTGCTGACCGAAACCCAGGCTACGGTGTCTTCCCAGGGTTGAATGACCGGTTTGTCCGAGCCGTCCGGGAAGTAACAGACTTCCCGGCGTTGACGGTTGAAGCGTATCGGGCGAGTACGGGCTTTGGTTCGGGTTGTGCTGACGACGGCGTAGAGGCCGATGAGGGCACCCATGCCTCCACCCAAAAGTGAAAGCCATAATCCGTATGCAAAGAGCTTGCTGAAGTAATACCAGAAATTTCTTCCGAATGGATTAAAGAACTCTCCCAAAATCCCTATTGAAACGGGTAGTAGGACAAGGCATACGATAATTGCCAACATCGGTAGCATCACAGCTATTCGAGCTTGAAACGACTTGCCCTGATTGCTACTGCCTATATCCAGATAGACGTCATTAACCTCCAGAAAACTCCCCCCCAGATCCATAGGCATTTGTCCGGTAGGCACGGGGAGGGGGGATAAAAAGAGACTTTCGCCCGTGGCAAAGCGACGTATCTCACCGGCCTTGGGGCGGTTATGCTTCAGATCTATTTCGTCATGCTGTGTTTGGGGTGAGGACATAGTAATCAACCAAAAATTAGACGAATTTGACCGCTATAGAACATCACGGGTCACCAATAGCCAAGGGGCATTGCTGGTACGTGCCCTCAATACGGAAACTTCTGAAAGGGGGTTGCCACTCTGTACATTCAAGGTGGTGGTTTCAAAGCGTTTTTCCCGGAAGGCTTTATCGCCTGCCACGGGGTGATACCTCAACACGATTGCCAAGCCGTGTTGTGCATTGGTTTCGTTTTGAAAGATTTCCAGACCGAGCTTGAGAGGCGCATCTGGAGGACTCAGTAGGTCGAGCTGGTAGAGAAGGGGTTCACTCCAGGCTTCCCAGTCATTGCGTTGATGGTTTTGCAGCCAGTAAGCACTGAGGCCGACATTGACGTCATTGAGTTCACTCGCCGTTATCCCCGGAAAACTCAATACAGCCATGGGTTTGCTGTTTACTTGGTTTAATGCCACCTGAGGGGAGGAAGTAATATCCGCCAGCAAGAGGCGTTCTTCGGCCAGGCTTCGATTTTTAGTCTGTTTACCCCAAGGACCTTCCATCAACCATTTATCAAGCTCGGTTTTGTTATTGCGGTTGTATAGCCATTCCCCACCAAGTTGAAGTCCAGTGAGAGCCAGCCCAATCAGGTTTGCACGTGCGGCGATGCTAAGCAGTTTTCCTCCTGCTGTGACCCATGCAAGAGCGCGGGCCTCGCTAACAGTAGTCATTGCCTGATAGGTGTATTGAGCGGATCGTGCTGTAGCCCAACCATTAACAACCAACTGCCCTGAATCTCCAGCCAAGGTCATGCTAGCGCCTGCCAATTTTGCACCATTGCCTGACCGTAAAGCTTCTGTCCATCGAGCGCTAGAGCCCTTTTCTCCCGATAGACTAGTAATTGCAGCGAATGCACTGAAAAAATAGGCTGCGGTGCCTAAAGCTCCTGTGATTTTCCCTAATTTTGCTGCCATTTTTATTTTTCCAGCAGCGCTTGCGTAATTTCCAATCGCGACAGAAAGCCCTGTAATTACGATGCCTTGTGCAGCAGCGAAAGTCCCGCCAATCATTGAAAAAGTAGCATTTGCAAGTGAAAGTATATCGCTAGCTTCTACATCTTTTTTGTTAATGAACTCTCTGGTCACAGTCGCAAAATTAACAATCTGCAAAACCGCCGCCGCCGAAGCAAATAAATCTCCACCCGCAGAAGTAAAAACAGCGCTGTTAATCCCTTTGAAAGGACGGTTGAGTCTGTAGTCGTCCGCCATCCTCTCGAACTCAAGCAACTGGGCGTTATTCAGCCCTGCAATCTTGAAAGCGGATTTGCCAGGGCCATCGCCAATCGGGCTCATTGCTTGCGCGACTCGGCCTTCAATGGGGGCGACGGTTTGCTGGATAGCTTTGCGTTGAGCCACCAGAGTTTTATAACCGCCCTTGGGAGCTTGCCCTTTACGTTCTCTGGCCAGGGCCTGTTTGATCTGGTTTTTGAGCGATTTCATTTGCTGACGCAGATCTGTCAGCTTTTCAATATCACCCTTGAAAGCATCTATTTGCCGTGCAGAAGCAAACTCCAGAGTGATGCCATTCTTGCTGAAGGCCCGCAGGACATTGATCCAGGCGGATCCCGGAATGTCCCGTAATACTTTTGCCGGATCCAGAGGCTGGCCACTGCGCAAGGCTTGCATCGCATTATCGAGCGCACCCGCCAGGCGCAATTGTTTTGCAGGCTCGTACGCGGTGTCGCGTAACTGACCAAGAACGATTCCGTTCTCGTTGAGTTGCATCGCGGCTGACAGGTTTTGAGTCAGCAGGTTTCCAAACTTGCCGCTGAGCTCCTGAGTACCTGCATAGTCATTCTTGACCATGAGGGTGTCACGCAAGGACTTAATGGACGACATGATTTTTGCGTGCAAGTCTTTCTGGTCGGCCAGGCTCAATGTGAAAAACGAAGAGACTGAGAACCCGGGTTGTTCTTCGATCAGTTTTGCAAGTTTTTCAGTGGCATCGTCGGTCCGGCAGATATCTTTTATGCAGGCATATTCAGTCGCCAGTGAGGTGTTCACTTGCTCTTCGCGTTTCGAGTCGAAATACCATGCCGAGCGATGAAATCTTTTTTCACTCACCAGCTTGGTACGGTCCTGGGTGATCAAGTCCAGGCGTTTGTTCCAGCGACTCAACTGTTCTTGTTGGTGCTTGATGAACGCCTCCATCGCCGGGCGATCGATCAAGTCATTGATGCCTTCCTGCCCCATCTTTGCACCTTCGAGTGCATCATCGGCATTGTCATCAATGGTTTCGATCAGATCCTCGTACTTGGGATAGAGCGCCCCCAGGCTTTCTCGCATCCGTATCTTTGCTCTGGCAACGCTTACCGGTGTTGACCATAAATTGGCAAACTTCTGTTGGTTTTTATGGTTGACGTAATCAGCGATGGTTTGTCGTTGCTCTTCGCTTGTTTCTTCTTTGAGTTTGACAAAGCGCGGGTCACCTTTAGCGGCATTCAGAATGGTGTCGCCTGTCACGGTGTACAGCGACTGGATATAGCAACCAAATGAATACTTCTTCTGCGTTGCTTCTGCATCGCTCCAGTCACTGATCCAGCCCGCGACCAGATCCTGATGTTCGGCAAGATCGCGCAGCACGCCAATGTCATCTTCCAGAACCAGATACAAGTGGTCCTGCTCATATTCGGCCTTGACCTGCTTTTTCAGTACACCGAGTTGAGTCTTTTTGAATTGAGTTGCCTGTTCCCAGAGGTAGTCTTTGCTTTCCTCGGGTTTGGCACCTGCAACCGCGGGTGTCTTGCTTGGCTGTTCTGCAATCTCCGCTACCCACTTTTCTGCCTGCTTGGGTGTCAGCAGGTTGGCCGCACCTTTCTCCGGGTCGGCCTTGGCAAGACTGACCTTCTGCATGAAGTGCTCACGCTCGGATTTGTGCTTGATGACCTGCGAGCATTTGGCGGCAGTCCATTGCACTTCGGAGTAGTTGACATAGAGAGTGTCCGAGCGCGGGAAAACCAGCGCGGCTTCGCCTACGTTGTTTGTGCGTTTATCGGCGCTGACTTCGCTTTTGTCCCACAGCAGTTGTGTCACGATGCCGTTTTCAACGCGGTATTCATGAAGGATGACTTGAGGCTTCTTATCGACGATGACGTAGAGCCAGCCGTCGCGGATCAGGCGAATGCCCAATGGACGTGAAGTGGTCTTATACGGCATCGCCAGTTCGCTGGACGGGTCGAGTCGCTCGACCAGACCATAGCGCAGAGGGATGAGCTGAATCTTGGCTTTCATCAGGGGGCAGCCGCCCATGGCGGATTTGCCATCGTCTCGGCTCTTTGCAACGGCGTTCGGGCTTTTGCCGGCCGACGTGGGCGTGGTCATCCTTGGCTCCTGTTGAAGGCTTCAGCCCGTTCCTGTGCAATATCAGCGACCCGTTCGAGTCGCTGAGCGGGCGTTTGTTCCGATGGGGTCTTGAGAATTGCATCGAGGTCTGGATGATCTTCCAGCGCTCGTTCACCAAGAAACCCGTGAATATTGGCGTAAAGGGTAATGTCGAGTTCGGTGTTGAAGCCTCGGTCATAAGAGGTCGACGCAAGGGTATGCAGATGTTCCCAACGTTGCAGGGGTGTGGCATGCGCCTGATAGGACGGGAAGTATTCGTGCATGTGTTCATCGAGCCGAAGGACAAGGCTGCGGAAATTCACTTCGTTTAGCTGGCTGAGTTGCTCGTCGCTCAACCGGTAGAGCTGCTTGTGGTCAGGCTCCTGTGCCTTGCCCGGTCGTTGATCCACATGCCAGCACCCCAACGCTGCATCGGCAGTGATGATCTGTGTACAAGGACCGAACAGGGTCGCGTCCTTGATGCTGTTTGCATGAGCGAGCAGGGCATGGGTCACGGCGGGGTCGGCGATACGCAATAAAACTTCTTCACCTTGCGGATGCATCACACTGGTGAGCCAGCGAAAATGCGCGACCATGCGATCCCATGGCTGGTCGCTGAAAACAAGGTAGCCCCACTCCTGGGGGGCCGCGTTCAGGAATTGCATCAGGATCGGATTGTTCTGTGCTTTGACCCGGACAAGGCAGGGAGAAATATCACCCAGCTCGGCCCACCGCGTACCCAGGTAAAGCGGCTCGAACTCCGGATTATCCGACCACTGATAGAGGTGCCGTTGTAGCTGCTCGACACTCACCCCATCGAGCAGCAAACCTGCCGTGCCGTTCCAAGGCAGACCTTTCGGGAGACCATTTTCCAGCGCCCACTCTGACTTAAGCATCCTGCGCCTCCTGCTTGGCAGCTTCGCAGATCGCACAAATCGGCTTCTTCTGCATCAGCGCCTGACGCTGTGCCGGGATAAGCAGTTTCCCGGCCTTATCCGCATCCGCCTGCTTCAACGGCCCCGGCAACAACGGCGCTGCCCCCGTTCCGCTGCCTGGGCTGCCACCGGCATTGACGTTGACCATTGGCCCGCTCAGGGTCACGCCGCTGGCGTCGATCTTGATGAAGGTGCCGCCGGTTTTGAGGGTTATTTCGCTGCCGGCTTCGATCACGAGTTTCATGCCGCTGCTCAGGTGAATCTCCTGCCCGGCCTCAATGAACTGCCCCGTCCCGATCTTGACGTGCTGGTTGGTCGCAACAGT
>NZ_JAIGPJ010000110.1:0-542 GCF_019719005.1 Pseudomonas cichorii | reverse complement strand
ACGCAAGTTCGTGGACGCACAGAAAGTGCAGCCCTCAGGCAAGACGGGCCGTGCCGATGCGGCACTGACATTGATCAACAAGTTGTACGGCATCGAGCGTGAACTCAAGGATGTCAGCGATGAACAGCGCTATATCGCACGCCAGGAAAAAAGTCTGCCCGTGTTGGCCAAACTGAAAAAGTGGCTGGAGAAAACGCAGCCACAGATCACGCCCCAAGGTACGTTGGGCAAAGCGGTCAATTATCTAGCCAACAACTGGAGCCGGCTGGAGCGTTACGTCGAGGCCGGTTACTTACCGATTGATAACAACCCGGCGGAACGTGCCATAAAGCCGTTTGTCATCGGTCGCAAGGCCTGGTTGTTCAGCGACACGCCCAAAGGTGCCGCCGCCAGTGCGCAGATTTATAGTCTGGTCGAGACCGCCAAAGTCAACGGCCAAGAGCCCTATACGTGGCTACGCCACGTACTTGAGCGGTTGCCACATGCTCAATCGGTAGAAGATTACGAAGCGCTGTTGCCGTGGAACTGCTCACCGGAAATGC
>NZ_JAIGPJ010000011.1:0-160047 GCF_019719005.1 Pseudomonas cichorii | reverse complement strand
ACACATCTTGTTGATATCACCCTCCAAGCCTAGCCTCTCTCGTTGGGTGCAGATCAACATACAAGGAGCGAATTCATTCGCGAAGGTCAGGTACATCCGACAGATATATGTCGTTTGAAACACTGTCTTCGCGAATGAATTCGCTCCTACGGAATCGCCGCTCTCTCTACCTGAACCTGACCTGAACAGCATCGGCATCACCGGAAAAACAACTGGCTCTCATTCGGGAATGAGTATCATTATGTTACTTATTGTTTCAGCCAAACAGCCCGCTGGAACACCTCACCCCGAAGCCTTTACCCCGGTGAACCATGCTTGTTCCGTTTTTGATCATGCTGCGCGAAGGTATTGAAGCCGCGCTTATCGTTGGCATCATCGCCAGTTACCTGAAACAGACCGGCCGCGGCGAGTGGATGCCTGCGGTCTGGATCGGCGTATTCCTCGCCGCCGCCCTGGCCCTGTTCGTCGGCGGAGGCCTTGAGCTGATGAGCGCCGAATTCCCGCAAAAGCAGCAAGAGCTGTTCGAGGGCATCGTCGGCCTGATAGCGGTCGGCATTCTCAGCTCCATGGTGTTCTGGATGCGCAAGGTGGCGCGTTCCATCAAGCACGCCCTGCACGCCTCACTGGACGCTGCCCTCGCCGGCTCGAAAAACCAGACTTACGCCCTGATCGCCATGGTGTTCTTCGCCGTGGCCCGCGAAGGGCTGGAAACCGTTTTCTTCCTGCTCGCCGTCTTCCAGCAGAGCGAAGGCACCAGCGCGCCCTTGGGTGCCCTGCTCGGCCTGCTGCTGGCCATCGGTTTCGGCGTGGCGATCTACAGCGGCAGCATGCGCCTGAACCTCGGCCTGTTCTTCCGCTGGACCGGGCTGTTCATCCTTGTGGTTGCTGCCGGGATTCTGTCCAACTCCGTGCAGGCGTTGCATGAAGCCGGCGTGTGGAATCACTTGCAGGATGTGGTCATCGACCTCAGCGCAACCCTGCCGATGGACGGCCCGCTCGGTTCGATACTGGCCGGCATGTTCGGTTATCAGGATGCGCCGACCGTCAGCACCCTGAGCGCTTACCTGATCTATCTGATCGGCGCGCTGGTGCTGTTCTTTCTGCCCCACACCCCGGCAGAAAAACAGCAGCCCTCACCCACTTCCGTCACAAACGAATAAGGGCCTACATGTCGAACCCTTCCTCTGAGCTTTCCGGGAAAGCCAGGCCTCCCCGCGCCTTGCGACTGGCAGTTGCCGGCTCCGTGATCCTGATGATCGCTGCCGGCGGCCTGTTCTACTACGCCTCCCAGGTGGCTTCGAAAAAACGGGCTGCCAACAGCGGCAATGAAACAGTGGTCAATATCCACGCCCACAACTGTGAGCCCAACGCACTGACCGTGCCTGCTGGCAAGAACGCCTTTCGCATCGTCAACCGCTCTGAACGTGCTGTGGAATGGGAAATCCTCGATGGCGTGCTGGTGGTGGAAGAGCGTGAAAACATCGCGCCCGGCCTGAGTCAGGTAATCAACGCCAACCTGCAACCCGGCGACTACGCCATCACCTGCGGCCTGCTGAGCAACCCGCGCGGTACCTTGCATGTCACCCCGACCGCCGAGTCTGAAGCCAAGGCAAAAGCGCGTCCGTCCATGGTGGCGTTTATCGGCCCGCTGTCCGAATACCGCGTGTACCTGAGCCAGCAAAGCTCGGCGCTGATCAAGGCCGTCACCGCCTTGCAACAGGCCATCGAAGCCGGTGACCTGAGCGCAGCACAAGCAGCGTACACCCCGGCCCGCACGCTGTATCAGCGCATTGCTCCTGCTGCACAACGTCTGGCCGAGCTGGACAACGCCATCAACGCCCGCGCCGACTACTACGAAAAACGCGAACAGGACCCAGGCTTCGGCGGCTTCCATCGCGTCGAGTACGGCCTGTTCCAGCAGCACAGCGTCGAAGGCCTGACACCTGTGGCGCAACGTCTGCAAACCGATGTCGCCAGCCTCAAGCAGCAACTGCTGGCCCAGACACTCGCGCCGGAGCAACTGGCCGATATCGTCGCCCGCAACATGCACAGCCTGGCGGAAGTGCGCAGCAAGGGTGAAGAAGAGCGCTACAGCCACAGCGACCTCAATGGCTTCGCCGCCAACCTGGAAGGCACACGCAAGGTCATCGACCTGCTGCGTCCGCTGCTGGCCAAGAGCGCGGGCACCCAATTGCAGAATATCGACAGCGCATCGGCTGCGCTGGATGAACAACTCAAGGCGCTGAAAACCGATAACGGCTACCGCCCTTACGATCAGGTCGATGCAGCACAGCGCCAGGCAATTGCCGACAAGGCCAAGGCTCTGGCAGATGCGCTCAACGGAATCGACTCGGCCCTCGGCCTCTCCGACCTCTGACAGATGTGAACAAGTGACTACGATGAAAAATCCGGAATCCGATAACGCGCCCCACTCCCTTCAGCGTCGCCGCGTTCTGCTGGGGCTCGGTGCCGCCGGTGCCGCGCTGGCAGGCAGCAGCCTGAGCGGCAACGCCCTGGCCGCTGCCACCGCCCAGGTCACCGAAGCGCCGAACAGCGACAAGACCCAGGACCACAATGCGTTCCATGGCATCCACCAGAACGGCATCGTCAACCCGCGTCCGGCGGCGGGCATGTTGGTGGCCTTCGATGTGCTGGCCGCCGACCGTGAAGACCTGGAGCGGATGTTCCGCACCCTCAACGAGCGCATCGCTTTCCTGATGATCGGCGGCCCGGTGGCTGAAGTCGATCCGAAACTGCCACCGCTGGACTCGGGCATTCTTGGCCCGGTGGTCACCCCCGACAACCTGACCATCACCGTGTCAGTAGGCGAGTCGCTGTTCGATGAGCGCTTTGGCCTGACTGCCATCAAACCCAAGCGCCTGAGCCGCATGACAGGTTTCCCCAACGATGCGCTGGAAGCCAGCAGTTGCCACGGCGACCTGAGCATCCAGTTCTGCTCCAACACGCCGGACACCAACATTCACGCCCTGCGCGACATCGTGAAAAACCTGCCGGACCTGCTGCTGGTGCGCTGGAAACAGGAAGGCACGGTGCCGGCCCAGGCCCCTAAAAAGCCAGGCCAGCCAGCGGAAAGTGCGCGCAACTTCCTGGGCTTCCGTGACGGCTCGGCCAACCCGGATTCCAACAACCAGAAGACCATGAACGAACTGGTCTGGGTCCAGCCCGGCAGCGACGAACCGGCCTGGGCCGCCAATGGCAGCTATCAGGCGGTGCGGCTCATCCGCAACTTCGTCGAGCGCTGGGACCGCACGCCCTTGCAGGAACAGGAATCCATTTTCGGCCGCACCAAAAGCACTGGCGCTCCCATGGACGGCAAGGTGGAAAGCGACGTGCCGAACTACGCGGCCGACCCCCACGGCAAGAAAACCCGCATGGACTCGCACATCCGCCTGGCCAACCCGCGCACGCCGGAAACCCAGCGCAACCTGATCCTGCGTCGTCCGTTCAACTACTCCAACGGCGTCAACAAGAACGGCCAGCTCGACATGGGCCTGCTGTTCATCTGCTACCAGAGCGATCTGGAAAAAGGCTTCATCACCGTGCAGACCCGCCTCAACGGCGAGCCATTGGAGGAATACCTCAAGCCTTTCGGCGGCGGCTATTTCTTCACCCTGCCCGGCGTGACCGGCGACAAGGATTTTATCGGCCGCTCATTGCTGGCCGCCTCAGCGACTGCCCAAACCGCATGACCTTCAATCACCTGACCCGGAAGACACCCATGAAAAAGACGCCTCTGGCCTTGCTGCTGACCCTTGGACTGCTTCAGACCCCGCTGGCGGCGTTCGCCGCCACCGCGCCGCTGGACCTGGTCGGCCCGGTTTCGGACTACAAAATCTACGTCACCGAAAACATCGATGAACTGGTCAGCCACACCAAAGAATTCACCGATGCGGTCAAGAAAGGCGACATCGCCACCGCCAAGAAGCTGTACGCGCCAACTCGTGTCTACTACGAGTCGGTAGAGCCGATTGCCGAGCTGTTCAGTGACCTGGATGCGTCCATCGACTCCCGTGTGGACGACCACGAGCAAGGCGTTGAAGCCGAAGACTTCACCGGTTTCCATCGTCTGGAATATGCCCTGTTCTCGCAGAACACCACCCAGGACCAGGGCCCGATTGCCGACAAGCTGATGGCCGACGTGAACGACCTGCAAGCCCGCGTGACTGACCTGACCTTCCCGCCCGAGAAAGTCGTCGGCGGTGCTGCTGCATTGCTGGAAGAAGTCGCCGCCACCAAGATCTCCGGCGAAGAAGACCGCTATAGCCACACCGATCTGTATGACTTCCAGGGCAACATCGACGGCGCGAAGAAAATCGTCGACCTGTTCCGTCCGCAGATCGAGAAACAGGACAAGGCCTTTGCCACCAAAGTCGACAAGAACTTCGCCACTGTGGACAAGATCCTGGCCAAGTACAAGACCAGGGATGGCGGTTTCGAAACCTATGACAAAGTGAAGGAAAACGACCGCAAGGCCCTGGTCGGCCCGGTCAATACACTGGCCGAAGACCTGTCGACCTTGCGCGGGAAACTGGGCCTGAATTGAGTCGACCTCTTCGCGAATGAATTCGCTCCTACACAATTTGTAGGAGCGGATTTATCCGCGAAGAAACCAGCGAACCCTCAAATCCCGCTAAACCAGTTATACCCCTGATCCTCCCAATACCCGCCGGGGTTTTCGTTGCTCACGATGATCTCGACGATGTGCTTGGGGTTCTTGAAGCCCAGCTTGGTGGGCACCCGGACCCGCAACGGGTAGCCGTAATCGGGCGGCAAGGCGACTTCGCCGAAGTCCAGGGCCAGCAAGGTCTGGGGATGCAGGGCCGTGGGCATGTCCAGGCTTGAGTAGTAACGGTCGGCACACTTGAAGCCGACAAAACGCGCCGTGGTGTCCGCACCGATATATTCCAGAAACGTCCTGAGCGGCACGCCGCCCCACTGCCCGATGGCGCTCCAGCCTTCGATGCAGATAAGCCGTGTGATATCGGTGCGTTGCGGCAGTTTGCGCAGGGCTTCCAGCGTCCATGGCTGCTTGTCGCGCACCAGCCCCGACACCGCCAGCCGATAGTCGGACAGTTCCACCTCGGGCACGTTGTATTCCGGGTAAAAGGCATTGAACGGGAACGGATTGGTGATCTGCGCCTTGCTGTAGGTCGGTGCCAGTTTCTGGCCGTTGAACAGCCAGGCCTGAACCCGGTCGTTCCAGCGCGACATGGCCCACAGCACTCTGTCCACCTGATCGCCGTCCTGCAGATTGCAGCCGGTCAGCATCGACATGGCACCCACGGTCAGCCCGGCGCGCAGGAACGAGCGGCGCTGGATATCCACCAGTTGAGTCTGTTGTGCAGGCTCCAGACGGATGCGCTGGGTGATGCGTTTACGAGGTTCATTCATGGCCGGGGTTTCCGTTTTCAGCCGGCAGACGCCCGCCAGTAATCATGGGCAACAAGGTGCGCGGGACCAGCACGACCAATGCCAGATGAGCGATGACGAATGCGCCGATGGCCGACATCGCACCGAAATGCACCCAGCGGGCAGCGTCGTAGCCGCCCATCAGGCTGGCCAGTTCCTGAAACTGCACCGGTTTCCACATCGCCAGCCCGGACAGCACGATCAATACGCCCATGGCCAGCACCAGCCAGTACATCAGGCGTTGCACGGCGTTGTAGCGACCTTTGATATGTGCCAGACGAAAGCGCAAGGCATCGGCAATATCGCGCTTTACCTCGGCGGGACGTACCGGCAGCAGGTCACGCTTGAAGTGGCGACTGAACACGCCATACAGCACATACATCAGGCCATTGATCACCAGCAGCCACATCACCGCAAAGTGCCAGGCAATCGAACCACCCAGCCAGCCGCCAAGGGTGAGTGATTTGGGAAAGGTAAAAGCCATCAGCGGCGCAGCGTTATAAATCGCCCAGCCGCTCATGAACATGCAGACCATGCCCACGGCATTGACCCAATGAGTCAGGCGCACGGGCCAGGGATGAATGGGACGGGTTTTCATGATTTTCTCTACCTACAATCGCTCTCATCAAAAATAAACGCAACGCCATGAATTAAAACGCTTTTCTGTAGGAGCGCGCTTGCCCGCGATCGAGTGCGAAGCGCTCGCAAAAATCTACGACTGCTACGCAGCCGGTCGCGGGCAAGCGCGCTCCTACACCGTCCTCTGTTTGCTGCGCGAAAGCGCGGTGCCAAGGCGACGTGTGATCTCCTACGCGCGTTCGATCACATCGGTGGGGTGTACCCATCCTTGCCCACGGCAACCCCGCGAGCGGATTTGCCGTCGTCGGCCGGGAACAGCACGATCTTCGCGCCTGCTTTCAATTCACTGCGCTGGCCCGGTTCGACGTAGGCAATCGGCACATCTTCAGGCACCACCAACTGTTTCTCGCCGCCCTTGTAGAGCACGCTCAAGGTGCGGCCATTGGCTTTGGACAAAGTGCCCACCGTGCCATTGGTCATGGTGCCAGTACTGCCATCGGCGTTT
Organism: Pseudomonas cichorii; assembly: GCF_019719005.1. Lineage (GTDB taxonomy): Bacteria > Pseudomonadota > Gammaproteobacteria > Pseudomonadales > Pseudomonadaceae > Aquipseudomonas > Aquipseudomonas cichorii_E. Next base: position 153,533 of record NZ_JAIGPJ010000011.1, on the reverse strand, counting down.
TCCCAGCCGTAATGGCCTTCACCGCTGCCTTTGAGGCTGGCTTCAAACACGGTGACTTCCAGCGCCTTGAGCGTACCGTCAGCCTGGGGAATGGCTGCCGAGCCGACGAAGCTTTCCGGCTTGATGGTGTCCAGATCAGCCTTGGAGACCAGACGGATGCCGGTCTTTTCGGTCAGTTGAATGCTCTGGTGCTGGCCGGCACGAGTGGTGAAATTCAAGGTGTCGGCCTGAAGGCTCTCGACCGTGCCACGCATCGGTTTGACCACCGGCAGATCAGCGGCCTGGGTCATGACAGCGGCACTGAGCAACAACAGGCCGAAGGTAGTGGAAAGCGCAGTCTTCATCGGTTATTCCCTGGCAGATTGAATGGAGCACCATCATTCCCTTGCTACCGGTACTGCAAAATGACCCGCCAATGACATTTTTGTCATTCACGAAACCGAGCCAATCAATGACAAAAATGTCACCGACTCGCCGCTGGCAACTGGTTAGACTGCCGGCACCGGCGCGACTGAAGGCGCCTGCCAGAGTGTAGCCAGCATCACGATGCATATCCTGCTGATTGAAGACGACACCAAGACCGGCGAGTACCTGAAAAAGGGCCTCGGCGAATCCGGCTATCAGGTCGACTGGGCACAACATGGTGCAGACGGCCTGCACATGGCGCTGGAAAACCGTTACGACCTGATCGTGCTGGACGTGATGCTGCCCGGCATCGATGGCTGGCAGATCATCGAAGTGCTGCGCGCAAAACAGGATGTGCCGGTGCTGTTTCTCACCGCACGGGATCAATTGCAGGACCGGATTCGCGGCTTGGAGCTGGGTGCCGACGATTATCTGGTCAAGCCCTTCTCCTTTACCGAACTGCTGCTGCGCATCCGCACCATCCTGCGCCGGGGCGTGGTGCGTGAGGCCGATCATTTCCATCTGGCCGATCTGGAACTGGACCTGCTGCGCCGCCGTGTTACCCGCCAGCAACAGGTCATTGTCCTGACCAACAAGGAGTTCGCGCTGCTGCATCTGTTGTTGCGCCGCGAAGGCGATGTGTTGTCCAGGGCACAGATCGCCTCCGAAGTCTGGGACATGAATTTCGACAGCGACACCAATGTGGTGGATGTGGCCATAAAGCGCCTGCGCAGCAAGGTCGACCTGCCCTACCCGATCAAGCTCATCCATACCGTGCGCGGCATCGGTTACGTCTGCGAGGTACGGCCATGCAACCCGGACGCCAGCCTTCCCTGACCCTGCGCTCGACCCTGGCCTTTGCGCTGGTGGCGATGTTCACCGTGGGCGGTGCGGGGTTGTATCTGTATCAGTCGATCAAGCAGACCGTCATGCAGCGCAGCGACCATGCGGTACTCGCCCGGCTGGATCACTTTCGCAAACTGCTGCGCTATGACCTGACCCTGGACAACCTCAAGGCCAGCCCGCAGTTGTTCGAGAACATGCTCGACAGCGAAGAAGACATTTTCATCATCGGCGAACCGGACAAACCGCCGGTGATTGCCGTGAACCCGCAACGCGCGCCACTGCCGGAACTGCCAACGGTCGCTCAGGATCAGCCCCTGAGTGTCAGCGACCTGCGCAGCGGCATGAGCCTGCAAGGCGTGCCGCTGCGGGCGGCGTCAGTTCAGGCGATGTCCAATGGCGTGGAGTTGCGCCTGCAGGCCGCGCACCTGATGGTCAAGGAAATGGCCATGCTCGCCAGTTTTCGCGAACGCATCTATGCCGCCATGACGCTGACCTTTGTGCTGACGGCCTTGCTGGGTTACGTGCTGTTGCGCCGCGGCTTGCGCCCGTTGCGGCAGATGGCAGCCCATGCGGCCGGTATCTCCCCGACAAGCCTGCACAACCGCCTCGATACCCGCAACACGCCGGTGGAGCTGCAACAACTGAGCGACGCCTTCAACGCTATGCTCGACCGGCTGGATGACGGCTATCAGCGCCTGACGCAGTTTTCCGCCGATCTGGCCCATGAGATCCGCACGCCGGTGGGTTCGCTGATGGGGCATTGCCAGGTCGCGTTGCGCCAGACTCGCAGTGTCGATGACTATCAGGCCTTGCTGGCTTCCAACCTCGAAGAACTGGAGCGGATTTCACGGCTGGTGGAAAGCATTCTGTTCCTGGCTCGTGCCGACGAGGCCCAGGCGGTTCTGGAACGTCAGCCGCTGCAATTGCAGGACGAACTGCAACGAGTGACGGGCTATTTCGAAGGGCTGGCCGAAGAACGGCAACTGGAACTGCATGCCAGTGGCCAGGGCAAGCTGGACGCCGACCCGATCCTGCTGCGCCGGGCTTTGAGCAATCTGGTCGCCAACGCCATTCGCTATGCCGACGAAGGCAGCCGGATTCTGGTACGGGTCGTGTCTCTCAAGCATGAACAGCGGATCGAAGTGGAAAACCAGGGACCCGTACTGCCCGCTGCAACCCTGGACCGGCTGTTCGACCGTTTCTACCGTGGCGACTCATCGCGCCACGAAAGCTCCGATTCCAACGGCCTGGGGCTGGCCATCGTGGCGGCGATCATGCATTTGCATGGCGGTCGCGTCGAAGTTGCACAGCCTGAGGCCGGAAGGATCTGCTTCAGCCTGGTATTTACCGGTTAAGCCTTCTTGTCGTGGGCAATGGTCAACTTGTAGAAAGTCGCCGCGCCACCTTCGTTGGTGTAACCGGTGTTGTCCTGGGTATAAACCCCGGCCTTGAAGTAGAACAGCTTGGTGCTCCAGGTCGAGTCCAGGCTGGCGTTCCAGATATGGTCGTAGGCATTGACCGTGAGACTCCCGCCAGGCGTCAGGTGGATGCTGTAGCTGAAGCGCTCATTGAGCGGAACCCCTTGGGCGATCATGATCACTTCGATTTCGGCATCCGGGCTGCGACGAAACTTGGCGACGATATTGCCGGTCTGCAGTTTTTCCTTGTACTGATACTCGACCTTGAGCAACGGCTCGGTGCTGCCGTAGCAGTGGATCTGGCCAATCACGATCTTGCCGCTGGAAGGCACCTGGTTGACGGTCAGCGAAGCCCGCAGAAAATTGTCCGCACTCGGGTAAGCCCAGTTGTGGGCTCGACCATCCGCCGTGGTCTCGCGCAACTCGGTACGCGGGTACTTGGCATTTTCCGTGGTAGAGCCGGTAACCGGTGCCCAGAAAAACAGGGTATTTCCTGAGCGGAAATAACCATCCTCATAGCCACCCATGAGTTTCGGGGTGTCGATGGTAGTGGCTGGTGTCCCGACAGGTACGGACAGATTCCAGGTGGCGAGGTCGATCATGGGGTTGCTCGCAAGGTGCGCAGTGGCACCGGCAGGATGGCTCTGGAACGGGCGTTCTGCGCCCGCTGGATTCGTCCTGACTATCGGCTGAAACGTTTATTTTTTAAACATCGACCCACGGCAAATTGGCGTCAAAAGAAAGTCACAAAAACCCCAAAGCCATTACTTTGATGTCATTTGTATCGAAAGTTTGACAAGTGGGTTTTTTGCTCTAAGCGGCGATTCATTTGGAAATAGTCAAGAACCGGGTGCGTCATTTTTTTGAATGGCGATCGCCGAAATGAGCGTTTTTTACGGAAAATTACCGACAGACGGTAGCAATTATTTTCAAAATTCGAGGCACTTTTCAAACCCTGAACTGTCTTGACGACCGTTCATCGCCTTTGGAACCCCGCAAAAGCCCCCGACCGCATAGCTTCCGGCGATAAATTTCCTTTGAATGTACAGGCCACTCGCGAATGAATTGGCTCCTACTCAATGCAAAGAGCAGGTTCCGGCAAGCGAATGAACACGGTATAGGTCGCGCCTTCCATTTCCTCGAAGGCAATCAGCTTCTCGACCAGAAGCTCGCTGAGCACCTTGCCCGCATTGAGCAGGAGCATGCCGTTATCGGCGTTGAGGTTACGGGCCAGCACCATGCCCGCACTCAACTCACGAGGTTTCATGGCCTTGACCAGCGGATCGCCCAGGGTGATATCGGAGCGGTAGACCGTGCAGGCCTTGATGAACGCATCCAGCAGACCTGGGTCATACCAGCGCCCGCTGTACTGGCGAATAAACACCAGCGCTTCGTCGCTGTTCATGCGCCGCTGAAGGATCAGGCCATGCTGCAACTCGATGAAGTCCACCGCCAGCTTGAGCAGGCGCGAACCGAAGGGAATCGCCTCGCCCTTGAGCCGGTCGGGAAACCCCGTGCCGTCCCAGTGCTCCTGATGGTGCAGAATCAAGCGGGCTGCATCGCGCATGGGGTCCAGGGTCATGAGCAATGATTCGCTCTGCTTCGGATAATCCCGATAGCGCTCACGCTCGGTGTGGGACAACTGGTCGACAGGCGAAACGATCATGTTGTCGCTCCAGCCGAGCTTGCCGATATTGTGCAGCGCGGCCGCCATGCACAGGTCGCGTCGGCTGGCTTCATCCAGCCCGTGAACCTGACAGTAAGTGCGCACCAGATCGATAACCTGCCGATTGGTCTGCTTGTCCACCGGCAGTCGCTGATTGACCAGCAACGAAAATAGCTCGGTGCTGGTGGCATAGCTGTGCTTGAGTTCGTCGTAGGCCAGGTCGAGCATGTCGGCGGTCTGCTGCACCTCGGACGTACGCGCCAGCACGCGCTTCTCCAGGGTGGCATTGAGCAGTTGCAGCGCTTCGTTCTGGTCGTGGGTCAGTTGTTCGAGACGTTGCCGCTCACGCTCGGAATGCTGATGGGCCAGGGACTGACGCAAGGTCAGCAGCATGTCCTCGTCATTCCAGGGCTTGCTGATGTAACGATGAATACCCCCTTCGTTGATCGCCTTGACGATCATGTCCAGGTCCGCATAACCGGTCAGCAGCAAACGCATGGTAGAGGGATAGAGCTCATGGATACGGGCCAGCAACGTGGAGCCGTCCATGTGCGGCATGCGCGCGTCGCTCATCACAAGATCGATGGGGTGTTTCGCCATGATGCTCAGGGCTTCTTCGCCGCTGTTGGCGCAGTGAATAGTGTACCCCTGGGTTCGCAGCAGACGGCGCAGGCTGCTGAGAATCAGCTCTTCGTCATCGACCAGAAGCACGTTCGGCTTGAATGCACCGGCAGAAACAGACTTGTCGTCCATCGCGAGTACCTCGCTCGGCGGTAGTGGCACATTTGTTCTTGTGAAGTGCCAGATCATCATGCGCTTGCATCTTGCCTTGAGCATAGTGGGCCATTGAAAAATAGTGGCACTTTGAAATTATTTTTCCGATGAAAGCTCACCCACAGCGCTATGCTCAAGTCAGTCAGGGACGCTTCCTGTCATCCACTCGACCGTTGCCGCAGGTGTGCCATGAAAATCCTGTCCAACCGACGCATTCTCCTGATCGATGCCACCCCCGCCACTCACGAAGACTTTCGCAAGGCGCTGGTGCCAGACAGCAGCGGCCAGGCGGATCTTTACCTGATCGAGGCCGCCCTGTTCGGCAATGACATGCCGATCATCACCCACCACTATCTGCTCGATTGTGTGTACGACGCGCCAGACGGCCTGCTCAGGGCGCAGCAGGCGCTGGATGACGATGAGCCCTACGCACTGGCCTTTGTCGACATGCATCTGGCGGAAGATGCGCGGGTCATCGAAAAGCTCTGGCAGATCGACCCGCGCCTGCAAGTGGTGATCTGTACCGCGCAGTCCGACTATTCGTGGGAAACCCTGATAGATCGCCTGCAAGGTCATGAGCGGCTGCTGACCCGCAAGAAACCCTTCAACGACATTGAAGTGCAGCAACTGGCCAATGTGCTCACCACCAAATGGGAAATGACCGAGCTGGCTTCGGTGCAGATGGACCGGCTCGAACAACTGGTGGAACAGCGCACCGAAGAACTGACCCGCACCAGTGAAGAACTGCAACATCAGATCGACGAGCGCAAACACCTGGAAAGCCAACTGGTGCAATCGGAAAAACTGGCTTCGCTGGGGCAGCTGGCGGCCGGCGTAGCCCATGAAATCAATAACCCCATCGGCTTCATCTCGTCCAACCTCGGCACGCTGGAAAACTATTTCGCCCAGGTAAAGGAAATGCTGCTGGCCTATCGGGATGCTGAGCAGAGCCTTGCACAAGGCCCGGAACGGGATCGACTGGCCGGATTGCGCGAACGCATAGAACTGGATTACCTGATCGACGATATTCCAGTGCTGATCAGTGAATCCAAGGAAGGCATCGACCGCGCCGGGAAGATCGTCAAGGATCTCAAGTCATTCTCACGGGCCGACAGCAACGAGCAATGGCAGTGGGCCGACCTGCATCAGGGCATCGACTCGACGCTCAACATCGCGGCCAATGAAATCAAGTACAAGGCCGATGTGATCAAGGAATACGGCGACCTGCCACAGATCGAGTGCCTGCCCTCGCAGATCAATCAGGTGGTGATGAATCTGGTGGTCAACGCAGCACAGGCCATCGGCAGCGAGCGCGGGCAGATCATCATTCGCAGCGGCCAGGAAGGCGACACTGTCTGGCTGGAGGTGGCCGACAACGGCTCGGGCATGGAGCCGCAGGTCATGCAGCGTATCTTCGATCCCTTTTTCACCACCAAACCCGTGGGCAAAGGCACCGGTCTAGGGCTGTCGCTTTCCTATGGCATCGTCAAAAAACATGGCGGCAGCATCGACGTTTCAAGCCAGGTGGGGAGCGGCACCACCTTCAAAGTGGTACTGCCGATTCATCAGGTCAAACCCGGCAATTGATTCACGACGCCACGAACCTCGGGAAATTTACGGTTGACGGAAAGACTTTGTTACAGGATATTATTAGTTAGCAAGCTATTAATATCCTCGCTAACAATATCATCCCTAACTAAATCCCCGGTTCCCCATGTCACTCGATTCACTTCACAGAGCCATCAGCAGCGGTATGGTCGCCGCCTCCCGCCAATGGCGGCGCATCTGCCAGACCACGCTGTCCACCTATGGCATCTCGGAAGCCTGTGCAGGTCCGCTACTGGCCATTGCGCGCCTGGGCGACGGCGTGCATCAGGTGAAAGTGGCCCAGGCCGCCGGTATGGAAAGCCCGACCCTGGTGCGTCTGCTGGATCAGCTATGCGCCTGCGGCATCGTCTGCCGCACCGAAGACCCCAACGACCGCCGCGCCAAGGCTTTGAGCCTGACCGAAGATGGCCGCAAGCTGGCCGGTGCAATCGAACAGGAACTGACTCGCCTGCGCGCCGACGTGCTCAAGGGCGTCGACGCTGCCGACCTCGAAGCCACCTTGCGGGTCTGCAAGGCCTTCGCCGATGTGGCTCACCTCGACAATGCAGGCCAGTCGTGAACGGCTTCTTCGCAGGTTTCCCGCCAGCCCGCGACTGGTTTTATGGCGTGCGCACCTTCGCCGCCGCCATGCTGGCGCTGTATATCGCGCTGCTCATGGAAATGCCTCGACCTTACTGGGCCATGGCAACGGTCTATATCGTTTCCAGCCCGTTCGTCGGCCCCACCAGTTCCAAGGCGCTGTACCGGGCCCTCGGTACGCTGGCCGGTGCCGTTGCCTCGGTATTGCTGGTGCCGCTGTTCGTGCAGACGCCTTTGCTGCTGGCCATCGTGATCGGCCTGTGGACCGGAACCCTGCTGTTTCTTTCCCTGCACCTGCGCACCGCCAACAGCTACGCGCTGATGCTGGCGGGCTACACCATGCCGCTGATTTCCCTGCCGGTGGTGGACAACCCGCAAGCGGTCTTCGAGATTGCCGTATCGCGCACCGAAGAGATTTTCCTGGGCATCATCTGTGCCGCCGTGGTCGGTTCCATGTTCTGGCCGCGCCGCCTGAAACCGGTGTTTCAGAGCACCACAGAAAAATGGTTCAGCGACGCCAGCGCCTACAGCGAGCGCTTTCTGGGCCGCAGTGCCCAGGCCGAAGAAGTCGGCGCACTGCGCAACTCCATGGTCGGCAGCTTCAACTCGCTGGAGCTGATCATCAGCCAGTTGAGCCATGAAGGCACCCGCAAGCAGACCGTGCGCAATGCCATGGAACTGCGCGGGCGCATGATTCACCTGCTGCCGGTGATCGATGCACTGGACGACGCACTCTGGGCACTGGAGCGCCGCACGCCTGAGCTGCTGGCCAACCTCTCGCCGTTGCTGGTGGAAACCCGCAACTGGCTGGGCAACACCGCCAACGGCCCGCAACTGGAGCAATGGCAATGGCTGCATCGCGAGCTGGAGCGCCTGCAACCCGACTCCGGGCAACTGGATGAGCGTGAACAACTGCTGCTTTCCAACGCGCTGTATCGACTGGGGGAATGGATCGACCTGTGGCTGGACTGCCGCACCTTGCAATACGCCATCGACACCGACGACCAAACGCCCTGGCGCGCCGTCTACCGGCACTGGCGTCTGGGCCGGCTCACGCCGTTTCTGGATCGCGGCCTGATGCTGTATTCGGTGGTTTCGACGGTGCTGGCAATTATCGTCGCTTCAATGCTGTGGATACTGCTGGGCTGGAAAGACGGCGCCAGCGCGGTGGCTCTGGCAGCGGTGTCTTGCAGCTTTTTTGCCGCCATGGACGACCCTGCACCGCAGATCTACCGGTTCTTCTTCTGGACCTTGCTGTCGGTGGTGTTCGCCAGCCTGTACCTGTTCGTGGTGTTGCCCAACCTGCATGACTTCCCGATGCTGGTGCTGGCCTTTGCCGTGCCGTTCATTTGCGTCGGCACGCTGACGGTGCAGCCGCGCTTCTTTCTCGGCACGCTGCTGACCATCGTCAACACCTCGTCCTTCATCAGCATCCAGAGTGCTTATGACGCCGACTTCCTGAACTTCCTCAATGCCAATCTGGCCGGGCCTGCCGGGCTGTTGTTCGCTTTTATCTGGACGCTGGTTTTCCGCCCCTTCGGCGTCGAATTGGCCCTCAAGCGCCTGATCCGTTTCAGCTGGCGCGACATCGTGAGCCTGAGCAAACCGGCCACACTGGCCGAGCACCGGCACATGGGCGTGCAGATGCTCGACCGTCTGATGCAACAACTGCCTCGCCTGACCATCACGGCCCAGGATACGGGCATTGCCCTGCGTGAACTGCGGGTCGCCCTCAATATCCTCGATCTGCGGGCTTATACACCGCGAGCCACACTCGTTGCCCAGAGCTTGCTCAATCAGGTGGTGGATGAAGTCGGCAGCTACTTCAAGGCCTGCATCAAGGCCGATGAGCGCCTGCCTGCACCCAAGGGTTTGTTGATGACCATGGACCGGGCACGTCGCTCACTCACCGATCAATGGATGGGCCAGGACCCGGCGCGCATTCACCTGCTGCATGCCCTGAGCGGCCTGCGTCTGGCGCTGCTGCCGGGCGTCGAGATCGTCAGCGTTGCAGGCGAAGCTACCGAACAACCGCCCTATGGCATCGATGGAGCACCGTCATGATTGGTGATCTGGATATCAGCGGCATTTTCGTGCCCACCTTTCTGGCGATCATGGGCATCGCCTACCTGCTGTTTCTGGGGCTGCACGCCGTCTTGTCGCGCGCCCACTTCTACCGCCTGGTGTGGCACCGGGCTTTGTTCAACGTAGGTCTATACGCTTTGTTGCTCGGCGCCGTGGATACTCTCAGTCGATACCTGATGACATGAAAAAACCATTACTGACATTGGGCCGCGTGGTCCTGACCCTGCTCGTTGTGCTACTGGCTTGCGTCGTCGTCTGGCGCATGGTGATGTACTACATGTATGCGCCCTGGACCCGTGACGGGCATATCCGTGCCGATATCGTGCAGATCGCACCGGACGTCTCCGGTCTGATCCAGAAAGTCGAGGTCAGCGACAACCAGCAGGTCAGCAAGGGCCAGGTGTTGTTCACCATCGATCAGGACCGTTTCCAGCTGGCCTTGCGTCAGGCCCAGGCCACCGTTGCCGAACGCCAGGAAACCTGGGAACAGGCGCGCCGGGAGAACAAGCGCAACAAGGGCCTGGGCAATCTGGTGGCCCGCGAACAACTGGAAGAGAGCCAGTCCCGGGAAGCCCGTGCCCTGTCGGCCCTGAATGAAGCCAAAGTGGCGGTGGACGCCGCGCAACTGAACCTGGATCGCTCGGTGATCCGCAGCCCCGTGGACGGCTACCTCAACGACCGTGCGCCGCGCCCTCATGAATTCGTGTCGGCAGGCCGCGCCGTGTTGTCGGTGGTGGATACGGCGTCCTTCCACATCGATGGCTACTTCGAGGAAACCAAACTCGATGGCATTCATATCGGCCAGAGCGTGGACATCCGCGTGGTCGGCGACAATGCGCGCCTGACCGGCCATGTGGTGAGCATCGTCGCCGGTATCGAAGACCGCGACCGCACCAGCGGCTCGAACCTGTTGCCCAACGTCAACCCGGCGTTCAGTTGGGTACGACTGGCGCAGCGCATCCCGGTGCGTATCGCCTTTGACGAAGTGCCTGCGGACTTCCGCATGATCGCCGGGCGCACGGCGACGGTCTCGATCATCGACGACCGTCAGGGAGCGGCACAATGAAACACGCCACGCACATGGCCACGCTGGGGTTGGGTCTGCTGCTGTCGGCCTGCCAGATGGTCGGGCCGGATTATGAGCTGCCCAGGAACGGCGCGATCAATCGCCCGGACCTGCAAGGTGAACTGGCGGGCCAGTCGGTCAATACCGTTTCGGCACCGGTGCCGGAACACTGGTGGCGTCTGTATCAGGACCCGCGACTCGATGAACTGGTGCAACAGGCCATGGCCTCCAACACCGACCTGCGAATCGCCGCCGCCAACCTGCAACGCGCCCGCTATCAGACCGCCGAAGCCCAGGCCGCAGGCGGTTTCACCAACAGCGCCAAAGTGGGTGCCCAACGCCTTCAGGAATCGGGGGAGGCCTTTCTGCTGGCCGACAAGGTGCCGGTGGCCAATGTCGGTGATGTGGGGCTGACCACGTCCTATCAGTTCGACCTGTTCGGCACCTTGCAGCGCGGCATCGAAGCGGCCCAGGCCAATATCGATGCCAGCCAGGCCGCCGCCGATACGGCGCGTATCACGCTGGTGGCCGATGTGGTGCGGGCCTATACGCAGGTCTGCGCCGCCAATGAAGAGCTGCACATCGCTCAGGAGTCGCTGGACCTGCAACAACAGAGCGTGACCCTCAACCAACGCCTGCGCGATGCCGGGCGTGGCGATGAAACCCAGGTCACCCGCTCCCAGACACAGTTCAAATCCCTGCGCGCCGAACTGCCCCGCTACCAGGCCTTGCGCCAGGCCGGGCTGTTCCGTCTGTCGATGCTGCTGGCCAGACCCGTAGAGCAACTGCCGGCTGGCGTCAGTACCTGCAACGAACTGCCGCACATCGCGCAAGTCATGCCCGTGGGCGATGGCGCCGCCCTGCTCAAGCGCCGCCCCGATGTGCGTCAGGCCGAACGTCATCTGGCCATGGCCACCGCGCAGATCGGCGTCGCCACAGGCGAGCTGTACCCGGACATCAGCATCGGTGCGACCGTGGGCAGCATCGGCATCCTCGAAAACCTTGGCAAACCGGCAGCCAACCGCTGGGGCTTCGGCCCGTTGCTGAACTGGACCGTGCCGTCCAACGGCTCACGGGCACGCATCCACCAGGCCGAAGCCTCGACCCAGGCCGCACTGGCGCGCTTCGATGGCGTGGTGCTCAACGCCATCCGCGAAACCCAGACCGGCCTGGCGCAATACACCGCCCTGCTGGACCGCCGCGATGCCTTGAAAGATGCCGAACAATCGGCACAGGAAGCCGCCGACCAGACCCACCGTTTCTACAAGGCAGGCCGCGCCTCGTTCCTGGCGGACCTGCAGGCTACGCGCACCTACACCGACGTGCGCGCACAGATGGCGGCAGCCAATACTCAGGTGGCCATGGGGCAGATCGATCTGTTTCTGGCGTTGGGTGGGGGTTGGCAGTAGGATCTTGTTCACTCTGTAGGACCGAATTCATTCGGGAAGGCGATACATCAGGCCAATAGATGTCGCTTGAAATACCTTCTCGCGAATAAATTCGCTCCTACGGGGCATGACATTGATCCTGTATCCGGAAAGCACATGAACACCACCCTCAGCCGCCGCGAGCAGCTGCACAGCATCATTTTCCAGACCGACACACCCGCTGGGCGGCGTTTTGACAAGATTCTGCTGGTTGTCATTCTGCTCAGCCTGCTGGTGACCATGGTCGACAGCATCCAGGACATTCATCGCGACTACGCCGACCTGCTCACCTACATCGAGTGGGGCTTTACGCTGGTTTTCGCCATCGAGTACATCCTGCGTCTGTACTGCTCGCCGAGGCCGCTGAAGTACGCCTTCAGCTTCTATGGTCTGGTGGACCTGCTGGCCATCGTGCCGGGGGTATTGGCGATCTACTACAGCGATGCCCAGTACCTGCTGATCGTGCGGATCATCCGCATGCTGCGCATCTTCCGGGTGCTCAAGCTCAGCCCTTACCTGAAGCAGGCGCACTATCTGGTGGAAGCCCTGCGCGGCAGCAAGCAGAAGATCATCGTGTTTCTGGTCAGTGTCTCGACCCTGGTCACGGTGTTCGGCACCCTGATGTACGTGATCGAAGGCCCGCAACATGGGTTCACCAGCATCCCCAAAGGCATTTACTGGGCTATCGTGACCCTGACCACCGTGGGTTTTGGCGATATCGTGCCCAAGACGCCGCTGGGGCAGATGGTGTCGTCGGTGGTGATGATCATCGGTTACTCGATCATTGCCGTACCCACCGGTATATTCACCGCCGAACTGGCCAATGCCATGCGCGGTGAACAGTTGAAACACGACTGCCCGGTGTGCGTGAAAAAGCACCATGAGCATGGCGCAGCCTTCTGCTCACGGTGCGGTAATGCGCTGTTTCCCAAGGTGGAAAATCAGGCATAAGCAAATACGTTTTTAATCTTTATGAGGCCAATGTTCAGCGGCTATAGTCGCGGCATAACGCCATCAGCCCTATAAGAATGACTGTCAACTCAAGGAATCCGCAGTGAAAAAAATCTTCGCCGCCTCGCTACTGGCCGCAGGTCTGGCTTTTGCCAGCGCCGCACAGGCCGCTCCGACCCTGCTCAACGTCTCCTACGACGTGATGCGTGACTTCTACAAGGACTACAACAGCGCCTTCCAGAAGCACTGGAAAGCCGAGCACAAGGAAGACGTCACGGTGCAGATGTCCTTCGGCGGGTCGAGCAAGCAGGCGCGTTCCGTGATCGATGGTCTGCCGGCTGACGTCATCACCATGAACATGGCCACCGACATCAATGCACTGGCCGACAATGGCGAACTGGTGCCGAAGACCTGGGTAACCCGTCTGCCGAACAACAGCGCGCCCTTCACTTCTGCCACGGTGTTCATCGTGCGCAAAGGCAACCCGAAAGCCCTGAAAGACTGGCCGGACCTGATCAAGGATGGCGTAGAAGTCATCGTGCCTAACCCGAAAACCTCGGGCAACGGCCGCTACACCTACCTGTCGGCCTGGGGTTACACCCTGAAGAACGGCGGCGATGAAGCGGCTGCCCGCACGTTCGTCGGCCAGTTGTTCAAACACGTACCGGTGCTGGATACCGGTGGCCGTGGCGCAACCACCACGTTCATGACCAACCAGATCGGTGACGTGCTGGTGACCTTCGAGAACGAAGCGGAAATGATCGCCCGCGAGTTCGGTCGCGACCAGTTTGAAGTCGTTTATCCAAGCGTTTCCGCCGAAGCCGAGCCGCCGGTGAGCGTGGTCGACAAGGTCGTGGACAAGAAAGAGTCCCGCGCACTGGCCGAAGGCTACCTGAAATACCTGTGGTCCCCTGAAGCCCAGGAAATCGCCGCCAACAACTACCTGCGCCCACGGGACGCAACAGTGCTGGCCAAGTACAAGGATCGTTTCCCGAAAGTCGATTTCCTGTCCGTAGAGAAAACCTTCGGTGACTGGCGCACCGTGCAAAAGACCCACTTTGTTGACGGTGGCGTGTTCGATCAGATTTATTCAGGCAAGTAAGTAAACCCGGGCCTCACCGGCGCTATCGCGCTGGTGAGGCCTTTTTATTCGTAACAAAACGCTTGCACACCCCAGACATAATCGCTATAAACATGCCACACAAGCACGCTCAGTACTTGAATATGGATATGGTTATGTCGACACAGGGAAGGTGTTCAACACTCAAGTGTATTCACACTTAGCCCCCACTCTACTTAATGCCTGCGCATAAACATGACCGCCTGACAGCGTGTCAACATTTCGGCGCGTGCATAATAAAGACCCGACAACAACAATACCTTTTTTTCAAAAAGGGATACTGCTACGCCTGATTGAAAGTTTAAAACCTTAAATCATCGCCAACACCAAAAGGATTTACACATGTTCAAGAAGACCTGCCTGACTCTCTTTGCAACTGCCGTACTGGCTACGGGTAATGCCCATGCCGCTTGTGCCAACCTCAACGTCAACGGCAGTGGCGCCAATATTCTCGCCCAAGGCGATGCCATTGTCTATGGCCCTTACAGCATTTCATGTGCCGGACCACAGAGCTTCACCTTCCAGGACTTGTCCGCGACAAACAGCAATAACTCGATCAAGCATATTTTCGAGAAACAGAACGGCTCCACCTGGACCGTCGTTTCCAGCAGCACCAGCACCGGCGCAGCATCTGTCACCAAAAGCTTTTTCATCAGCACTAACGGCACTTACCGTTATCGGATAGAAAACGTCGGCACCTCACGAATCGCGAACTGGACAATGAGTGGCCGAGTCACCTTGTTCACCATTCCGGGCACGTTCTAATCTCATCGATTATTAAAGCCCTTTATACTTTTAACAAAAATAATACCTTTTTTAAAAAAGGAATACTGCTACGCCTGATTGAAAGTTTAAAACTTAAATCATTGCCAACACCAAAAGGATTTACACATGCTCAAGAAGACTTTCCTGGCACTCTGTGCGACTGCCATATTTGCCACAAGCAATGCCTATGCTGTTTGTGTCAACTTCAGCCTCACCCGTAGCGGCTCCAATGTTTACCCCCAGGGTGAAACCGTTGTCTATGGTCCCTACAACAGCTCATGCTCAGGAACACAGAGCTTCACGTTCCAGGACTTGTCGTCACGTTTTGTCACCAACAACATCAAACACATTTTCGAGAAACAGAACGGCTCCACCTGGACCGTCATTTCCAGCACGACCAGCCTTGGAGGCTCAACCCTGAGCTTTTACGCCCCCACTGCAGGCACCTACCGCTACCGCATAGAAAACGTAGGCACCACGCCTATCGCGAACTGGACAGCGACTGGCAAGATCACCTTGTAACTGAACAGTCTGGCAGTGAGTACGGTGTACTCCTGCCAGATTTTCGTGTCACCCAAGCCCACGAAATGCCGTGAATATAGGACATTTCTTACAGGCTTATCCCTTTCATGCGCATGAACTTTCCTAGAAAATCTTCCCCCCTTGCATGGGTGTTTTTGGCTCTCTAGGCTGTGTCGGTCACTGCTCATCAGTGATCGGGTTTAGCAGCCCTCAGGACATAAATCACCATGCAAAAGTACCGCTTATGGCGGCTTTGCGTGGGGCACCTTCGGGTGCGCCGGTTTTTGGTGATTTTTCCCCGGTCTGCTAACCCGCGACAAAGCCGCCACCCTCAATCGTTTAGCAGCGATTGTCCGGTGGCCTGACCAAGGAAGAAATCATCATGAAAAAAGTAACCCCCGATCCGCCAGGCAATACACTCGAAGAATCCCTGCTACACGTCTCCGATCTGCTGCGTTGCGCAGCCGCCACCGCCTACGAATCCGGCGACAGCCTCAACGGCCCGAAACGCGACCTGGCCTTTTCCGTCGTACACCTGATCGGCATGGCCCGAACCGAACTCGACCGCTCGCTGGAACGGGTAGAGCCGCGCTGACACCACCGCGGTAGGAGCGAATTCATTCGCGAGAGGCCCATACATCCGAAGAAAATGTATCGAGTTCAATGACGTCTCGCGGATCAATCCGCTCCTACCCGCGGATCACCCAATCAATTACTGAACTGCCTCCCCAACCCCGCCGGAACCCCGCTGGCATCAGTCGCCTGCCATGGGCCATCGGGATGGGTGGACCAGCTCCAGCCGTTATTCCATTGGTAGTAGGTGCGCTGGCGGTAGAAGGTGTTGGGTTGTTCGTCCATCACGTACACGCCCATGCGCGCATCCCAGTGGCTGTTGCCGCCCGGTGGCGGGGCGAAGCTGGCGGAGGTTTTCGGCGCGGGTGCCGGGGCCTTGGGCGGGGTTTTGGGGGTGGTCGGGCGTGGGCTGCCGGGTTGCTGGCCGCCGGGCAAGGACTGGATGGGTTCCTGGCCATGGGGTTCGGGTGGCTGAACCGCACAAGCACTCAAACCAAGAGCCAGACCCAATAAGGTAATGCGTGCGGTGCGGTACATAAGCGACTCTCTATTTGTCAGGACTGTCGATAGTTAAGGCCTGCTGCGCCGTAATGCTACTGGCCAGTGGCTGGCTGCGGCCGATCCACTCACCGGTGGTTGGCTGCCCTGCACGGGACACCCGTGCAACCAGTTGGACTTGCGCAAAGTTCGACAGTTTCAGTTGCGGCATCATTGCGTCGGAATCACCCAGTTCGACCTGCGCTGGCAGGTCGGCCACGGTGATGCGCTTGACCGCCAGAGGTGCCGGTGGGCCATTCACGGCGCGGGCAAAGATGAACACGCTGTCGTCCGGCTGCACACTGGCCTTGAGCGCTGGTGCCAGGTCCACGCGCACCTTGATACGTGCAGCATCGGCCACGTCAGGAGCAGCTTTGATACCAAGGTTTTCACGGGCGCGGGCAATACCGCCTTCCAATGCCTGACGTGACGGGTCTTGCGGGGGCAAGACGCCCAGCAGGCGGGTCCAGTAATCTACGGCGATCTGATAGCGCTCGCTTTCAAAGGCGGCGATCCCCAGCAGCCCAAGGCTGGTGGCTTCTCGCGGGTCGGCCTTGAGGGCTTCGTCGGTCAAGGCCTGAACCTGAGGCGTGAATTGCTTATCGCTGGCGAAATACAGCGCCTGAGCCCATTGCCCCAGCAGTTCCGGCTGACGTCCGGCCAAGGCTACGGCACGCTCGAGCATTTTTGCCGCATCGCCCGGACGCTCCTGGGCCATGTAGCTGCGGGCCAGGAAGTAGAAGCCCTCGGCAGAGTCCGGCTGAGCTTCGACGGTGCGCTCCAGACGGCGGGTCATGTCGGCCAGGGAGGTCGGCGGCTGAGAGAACTCACGGGCCAGTTCGACCTTGTCGCTGGCTCCGTAATGCAGATAAAGGCCCAGGCCCAGAGCCGGCATAAGTACCGCCGCCAGCAAAGGCAAAGCCTTG
Organism: Pseudomonas cichorii; assembly: GCF_019719005.1. GTDB lineage: Bacteria > Pseudomonadota > Gammaproteobacteria > Pseudomonadales > Pseudomonadaceae > Aquipseudomonas > Aquipseudomonas cichorii_E. Next base: position 136,265 of record NZ_JAIGPJ010000011.1, on the reverse strand, counting down.
CCCAGACGCGAGGGGCGCACGGGGCCGGTGTCTTCGGTATCGGCCAGCAGCTCCCGCGCCGCTTCCGAACGACCGCTCTGCATCTGCGCGGCGGACAGCACGCCCTCCTCCTGCTGGCCTTGCAACTCGGCCACGCGCTCTTGATACAACGCAACGTTAAGGGCGGTGCGGTCCTCTTCGGGTTGCACATGACGACCGCGCAGGACCGGGATCAACAAGAAACTCAGGGCCGCCAGCAACAGCAGGCCGGCTGCCATCCAGAAATCGATCATTCTCGGTTTTTATCCAACAGATGGGCGAGGCGCTGACGCTCCTCGTCGGAAAGAACATCGGCTTCTTCGCGTTGCTCACTGCGACGACGACCAACGATCACGCCAATAACAACCAGCCCCACAAGCAGCAACCCGGCCGGGCCGAACCAGAGCAGCCAGGTGCGCGAGCTGAGTTGCGGGTTGTAGCGCACGAATTCGCCGTAACGATTGACCATGAACTCGACGATCTGCTGATTGCTCTGGCCTTCACCGAGCATGCGGTAGATTTCCTTGCGCAGGTCGGCGGCAATCGGTGCGTTGGAGTCGGCGAGGTCCTGGTTCTGGCATTTGGGGCAGCGCAGTTCCTTGGTCAGTTCGCTGTAACGGGCACGCTCGGCTTCGTCGCGAAACTGATAGGCATCGATGGCCCCTTGGGCGAAGCCGACAAGGCCCAGGCTCAGGACAGCGGCAGTCAACCAGCGCTTCATGGCCTGGCCTCATCGACCAGCGCCTGATACAGGCCGGCCAGTTTGTCTCGCCAGACTGTCTCGTCGATCACGCCGACGTATTTGTGGCGGATGATGCCCTTGCTGTCGATCAGGAAGGTTTCTGGCGCGCCATAGACGCCCAGATTCACGCCCAGAGTGCCCGCTTCATCGCGGATATTGAGCTGATAGGGATTGTGGAAGTCCTTGAGCCACTTGATCGCGTCGGCATTTACATCCTTGTAGTTGATGCCGTAGATCACCACGCCTTGCTGCATCAGCTTGTTGAGCACCGGATGCTCTACGCGACAGGCGACGCACCAGGTTCCCCAGACGTTCACCAGTGCCGGTTTGCCCAGCAGGTCGGCGCGGGTCAATACCTTGTCACTTTCGACCTGCGGCAGGGAAAACTCGGGGAACGGCTTGTCGATCAGCGCCGAAGGCAGCTCGGCGGGGTCCAGGTACAGACCGCGATAGAGAAACACTGCGACAACCAGAAAGATTGCCAGTGGCAGCACCATGATCCAACGCTTCATACCGCTGCTCCCGTCATGCCCAGCGCGTCACTCACTTTGTTTTTGACCTTTACCCGGTAGCGTCTGTCCATGGCCGCAAGGATGCCGCCAAGGCCGGTCAGCAAGCCGCCGAACCAGATCCAGCGCACGAACGGTTTGACGTGGACGCGCACCGCCCAGGCACCGTTGCCCAAGGGCTCGCCAAGGGCGACATACAGATCGCGGGTGAAACCGGCGTCGATACCCGCTTCGGTCATCATCGATTGCTGCACGGTGTAGAGACGCTTTTCCGGGTGCAGCGTCGAAATGACCTTGCCGTCCTGCAAGACCCGCACAGTGCCGCGATCCGAGGTGAAGTTCGGCCCTTCGTAGTGCCTGGCCCCCTCGAATACGAACTGATAGCCGCCCAGCTCGGTGGACTCGCCAGGTGCCAGGCGCAAATCCCGCTCGGCGCTGTTCTGGCTCGACAGCACGACGCCCAGGGCGCAGACCGCAATCCCGATGTGCGCCAGCTGCATGCCCCAATAGCTGCGGCTCAGGCCGCGAGCGCCCTTGAGCAGGCCTTTGTGACGCGTCTTGTCCAGCAGGTCACGAACACCCGCCAGCAGCACCCAGGCTGCCAGCATGAAGGTGGCCATCACCGCCCAATGGAAATCACCCAGTACGAAACCGGCAATAACCGCCAATACCGCACTGCCGATCAGTACCGGGGCCAGCATGCTCACCAGCCATTTGAGGGGCGTGTCTTTCCAGCGCACCAGCACGCCGACCGCCATCACCACCATCAACAACCCCATCAGCGGCACGAACAGCGCATTGAAGTACGGCGGACCAACGGACATCTTGGCGCCGCTCACGGCATCGAGCACCAATGGGTACAGGGTTCCGAGCAGAATCATGGACGCAGCGACCACCAGCACCAGGTTATTGCCCAGCAGCAGCGTCTCCCGGGACCATAGGCCAAAGCCGACCTGGCTTTTCACCACCGGGGCACGGACAGCGAACAGCGTCAGCGAGCCACCGACCACCATCAGCAGGAAGATCAGGATGAACACGCCACGCTCCGGATCGGAGGCGAAAGCATGCACGGAGGTCAGCACGCCGGAGCGCACCAGGAAAGTCCCCAGCAGACTCAGGGAAAACGCCGCAATGGCCAGCAAGACCGTCCAGCTTTTGAAGACGCCGCGTTTTTCGGTGACCGCCAGCGAGTGAATCAGCGCCGTACCCACCAGCCAAGGCATGAAGGAGGCATTTTCTACCGGGTCCCAGAACCACCAGCCGCCCCAACCCAGTTCGTAATAGGCCCACCAGGAACCCAGGGTGATGCCGATCCCCAGGAATGCCCAGGCGACAATGGTCCACGGACGCGACCAGCGCGCCCAGGCCGCATCCAGACGCCCGCCCAGCAAGGCGGCGATGGCAAAGGCGAAGGCCACAGAGAAACCGACATAGCCCATGTACAGCATCGGCGGATGCACGATCAGGCCGATGTCCTGCAACAACGGGTTGAGATCCCGGCCATTGGCCGGCACCTGCGGCAGGATGCGCGAGAACGGGTTGGAGGTCAGGATCAGGAACGACAGAAAGCCGACACTGATCATGCCCATCACTGCCAGCACCCGCGCCAGCATGATCTGTGGCAATTGTCGGGAGAAGACCGATACGGCAAAGGTCCAGCCGCTGAGGATCAAGGCCCAGAGCAGCAAGGAGCCTTCATGGGCACCCCAGACGGCGCTGAACTTGTAATACCAGGGCAAGGCGCTGTTGGAGTTCTGCGCGACGTAGGCCACCGAAAAATCGTCGACCATGAAGGCATACGTCAGGCAGCCGAACGCAAAGACCAGAAAGCTGAATTGCCCCCAGGCTGCGGGACGCGCCAGCCCCATCCAGAGGCGGTCGCCTCGCCAGGCCCCCAGCAGCGGCACGATGGCCTGCACGACAGACAGGCACAGCGCCAGAATCATGGCCAGATGGCCGAGTTCAGGAATCATGGCTCAACCCTGCTTCGATGGTGTGGGGGATGGAGCCGGAGCGGACTGCCCGCTTTCCTGCAACGCCTTGGTCACTTCGGGCGGCATGTACTTCTCGTCATGCTTGGCCAGCACTTCATCGGCCACTACCACACCTTCAGCATTGAGCTTGCCCAGCGCAACGATGCCCTGCCCTTCACGGAACAGGTCCGGCAGGATGCCGCGATAGGTGATGGTCACGGATTTGCTGAAGTCGGTGACGACAAAGCGCACATCCAGCGAGTCGGCCGAACGTTGCAGCGAGCCCTTCTCCACCATTCCGCCTGCCCGGATGCGCGTATCCAGCGGCGCTTCGCCGTTGGCGATCTGAGTCGGGGTGTAAAACAGGTTGATGTTTTCCTTCAGGGCACTGAGCGCCAGGGCCAGGGCAATGCCGACCCCGGCCAGTATGGCGAGGATGATCAACAGACGCTTCTTGCGCAGCGGATTCACTTCTTGCTCTCCCAGCGCAGACGACGCGCCTCTTGTTGCAGGTAACGCCGACGCGCCAGTAATGGCAGCGCCACGTTGAGAATCAGCACGAACAGGCAGATACCGTAAGCCGACCAGACGAACAGGCCATGACGGCCCATGGCCAGAAAATCAGCGAATGACTCGAAACTCACTGTGCGCCTCCGCTGTTTGAAGAGGTCGGACTCTGACCCAGGCTGTTGAGGATTTCGGCTTTCACCCAACTGGCACGCGACTCGCGCTTGAGCACTTCAAGGCGCATGCGCACCAGCAGGACTGCACCGAAGAAGCAGTAGAAACCCAGGGTGGTGAACAGCAGTGGCAGCCACATTTCAGCGGGCATGGTCGGTTTTTCCGTCAGGGTGAAGGTCGCGCCCTGATGCAGAGTGTTCCACCACTCCACCGAGTATTTGATGATCGGAATGTTCACGACGCCGACGATGGCCAGCACTGCACAGGCCTTGGCGGCGCTGTCGCGGTTGGTGATGGCGTTACCGAGAGCGATCAGGCCGAAGTACAGAAACAGCAGGATCAGCATGGACGTCAGCCGCGCATCCCACACCCACCATGAACCCCAGGTCGGCTTGCCCCAGATGGCGCCGGTGACCAGTGCCAGGGCGGTCATCCAGGCCCCGATGGGCGCGGCGCTCTGCAGCGCGACATCGGCCAGTTTCATCTTCCAGACCAGACCGACCACGCCACAGACCGCCAGCATCACGTAGCAGGACTGGGCCAGCATGGCAGAGGGAACGTGGATATAAATGATGCGAAAGCTGTTGCCCTGCTGATAGTCAGGCGGCGCGAAGGCCAGGCCCCAGACCGTGCCGGTGCCGATCAACAGCACGGCGGCAACGCTCAGCCAGGGCAACATGCGCCCACTGATACCGTAAAACCACTTCGGCGAACCGAGCTTGTGAAACCAGGCCCAACTGATGCTGTTTTTCATCACGCTGCTTTTCATCACGGTGCATTCCGGGTTTTTACTGATGGCTGGCATTGGCCAGCCTCAGAACCTCAATTATTCGCCGACGCTGATCTTCAGGCCGGCGGCTATTGCAAAGGGTGTCAGGGTTACAGCCAAAGCGGTCAGGCTGCCAAGCCAGAGTAGATAACCGGTTGCCGGCATGCCTTGCAGGGCAGCTTGCAATGCGCCACTGCCCAGAATCAGCACCGGGATATATAACGGCAGGATCAACAGGGCCAGTAACAGGCCACCGCGCTTCAAACCGACTGTCAGCGCGGCACCGACTGCCCCCAGCAAGCTCAGCACCGGCGTCCCCAGCAATAGGGAAAACAGCAGGACCGGCAGGCATTGAGTGGGCAAGCCGAGCATGAGTGCCAGCAGCGGTGCCAACAATACCAGTGCCAGCCCGGAAAAAACCCAGTGTGCCAGTACTTTGGCAAGGACAAGAAGCGCCAGAGGGTGTGGCGAAAGGACCCACTGCTCCAGTGAGCCGTCCTCGAAATCACTGCGGAACAAGCCGTCCAGCGAGAGCAGGACCGATAAAAGCGCCGCGACCCAGAGCAGCCCTGGCGACAAGGTTTGCAACAATTGAGTCTGCGGGCCGACCGCCAGAGGGAACAATGCAATCACGATAGCGAAAAAGACCAGTGGGTTGAGCAGCTCCGCCGGGCGACGCACAAGCAGACGCGCCTCACGTGTCAGCAGCAGGGTAAATACATTGCTCATACTGACCACTGTCCCAGATCAATATCCCGATAACCCGCAGGCATGCGGCTCAGTGTGTGATGGGTGGTCATGACGATCATTCCGCCTTGTTCGCAGTGTTGGGCCAGATGGTTTTCCAGTTGCGCGACACCCTGCTTGTCCAGGGCGGTGAAAGGCTCGTCGAGAATCCAGATCGGCGGCGCCGCCAGATACAGGCGCGCCAGTGCGACTCGACGCTGCTGACCGGCGGAGAGGGTATGGCACGGCACGTCCTCGAAACCCTGCAAACCCACGGCACCGAGCGCTTGCCAGATATCAGGCGCCTGCACCGGTTGATGCAAGGCACAGAGCCAACTGAGGTTTTCTGCCGGCGTCAGCAGGTCCTTGATACCAGCGGCATGGCCGATCCACAGCAGGTTGCGGGCAAGCTCCGCACGCTGGCCTTCGAGGGGCTGACCATTGAGGCGGACTTCTCCGGTTGTAGGCTGCATCAGGCCGGACAACAACCTGAGAAGGCTGGTCTTGCCACTCCCGTTGGGGCCGCTGATCTGCACCATGGCACCCGTTTCGAGGCGCAATTCAAGGTTCTCGAACAGCATGCGCCAGTCACGTTCACAAGACAGGCTGATTGCTTCCAGAAGAGGTGTCGCAAGGGTCATCGATAGCTTCCAGCATGGCGTTGACACGTCGAGAGACAACGTACAGGGCGCAGACAGAAAAAGGGACGGTTCAAGTCGGCATTGAAACAGCCGTTACATTGGTGCAACTTTATCTCCGGGCCATGCGTGGCCGGCATTATACATGTGTGTCCTGATACCAAGAGGGCAACTTCCACAGGTCGAGATTCAATGACAGGTGATATCACCAGCGTTCCTGCCGCTACACCGCCTACGGCCCTGTTGAAGGCGACAGTGACTCAGGCGCAGGTCCTGACCTTGCTGCAAGCGGCAGAAAATCTCGTGCCCGAAGGCCAGACCGCCGAAGCCGAGGTGCTGACCCTCAAACAGGTCAATCAGCAATTCCAGTTACTGCTCAGGCTGGCCCTCAGCAATGGTAGCCAGACTAACCTGCCGGTCAACAGCAGCCTGCCCTTCACGCCCGGCACCACGCTGCAAGTGGCACAAGCTTCGCCCAACGAACTGACCCTGACCTTGCAGCAGATCAACAATGCGTTGAAAAACTCGCAAACCAGCATCGATCTCAAACAATTACCGGTGGGTTCCCTGCTGCAAGGCAAGGTCATGACCAGCCAGCTCGTCAATCAACTGGCCGGGGCGCAGAGCTATCGCTCGATCGTGATGCTGCTCAATACCGCTCAGGCCGGCACTATTCTGACCATCGAGAGCCCCAAGCCGCTGACCGTCGGCAGCCTGCTCAGCGCTCAGGTGCAGGGCAACCAGTCGTTGAACTTCGTGCCCCTGCCCGGCCGTCTCGATCAACTGGCCGTCGCGCAGCAACTGGCCACTCAGCAGAATCGCCAGGGCTCGCTGGAAAACCTGATAGCGGCCCTGCAGAACCTGCCGCGCTCCAACCCTTCGATTCCCGCGCCGTTGCAGGCCAGCATCAACCAGATACTGGCCAGCATTCCCGATGTCGAGCAGATGAGAACGCCGGGCAATGTCGCACAAGCCCTCAATGCCAGCGGCATGTTCATGGAGGCCAAGCTGCTGGCGGGCCTGAGCCCGTCGCTGGCGCCGGACATGAAGGCCAACCTGATGCGTCTGATCGCGCAGGTTCTGCCCGAGCTGCCGGACAATGCTTCGTACAATGCGGCGGCTGCGTCCAACATGCTGACCCGAGTCATCCCCAGCACTATCCGCAATGCCTTGGGTACGCTGGGGCTGGTCGCTCCGCGCCCGCAACCGACCGGCTTCCCTCTCCCCTCCCGCGATGTGAGCGGTGGCGAGAAAGAAGAAGATCTGGAACTGCTGCTCAAACTCGCGGCGGCTGCGGTGTCACGTCTGCAAAGCCATCAACTGGGTGGCCTGGAACAGACCCGCACCAACGCCGACGGAACACAGGTCACCACCTGGCAAATGGAAGTGCCGATGCGCAACGCCCACGACATCGTGCCCTTGCAGGTCAAGATGCAGCGTGAAGAGGCGCCGGAACAGGAAACCACCGAGGATCAGGATGGCAACGACGTCAAAGGGCCACGGGAAAAGCTGTGGCGCATCGACCTGGCCTTCGATATGGAGCCGTTGGGGCCTTTGCAGGTCAGTGCGCAGTTGATCAGCGGCACGCTGTCGAGCCATCTGTGGGCAGAGCGCCCCGGTAGTGCGGCCCTGATCGGCCAGGAGCTGGGTTATCTGCGGGAACGGTTGCTCGCCTGCGGTCTGGCGGTGGGCGAACTGGCTTGCAGCCAGGGGGTTCCTCCACAAGGCCCGCGCACCACACTCGAACAACGCTGGATCGACGAGAACGCCTGATGAGCCTACCTGACCACATGCCGCGCCAGGCTATCGCCCTGACCTACGACGGCCAACAAGCCCCGACCCTGAGCGCCAAGGGCGACGATCAACTGGCGGAAGCGATTCTGGCGATTGCCAGGGAGCACGAAGTCCCGATCTACGAAAATGCCGAGCTGGTCAAATTGCTGGCGCGCCTGGAACTGGGCGACAGCATCCCCGAGCAGCTGTACCTGACCATCGCCGAAATCATCGCCTTTGCCTGGCACCTCAAAGGCAAGTTCCCGGCAGGCCAGGACCCGAATGCGCCGCCGATCGAGCGGGATATCACGCCTCGGTAACAGTACGGGCACCTTCGCGAATGAATTCGCTCCTACGGAGTTCGTAGGAGCGAATTCATTCGCGAAAGGGGCAATCAGGCTAGCTATTGATCCGCAGTATGACGATGCAACTTGCTCATCAATTGCGCTTCGGCCTGGGTCAGGCCACAGGATTGAGTCAGCTCATCGACACTTGCACCCATGCCAACCAGGCGTGCTGCCTGGGCGAAGGACAGCGTGGAGGGATCGCGCTGTTCGAGTGCCGTAAGCTTGTCAGGCAGCGGTGCAACCATCGCACGCAACTCATGCAGGTCTTCCCCCATGCGCACCGTGCCGTTCTGGAAGGTGTCCACACGCTTGGCCAACTCCCGGATCCGCTGGTCCCGCAAGGCACTGGCCTCATCACGCTCAGCGTCAAGAACCCGCTGACGTTTGGTATGAGCCAGGAACATTCCCAGGGTCACGACCCAGAGAATGCCCAGGAAGACAACTGCCGCCTCAAGAATCAATCAGATGTTCTCCAGCTCGGACCACTCTTCTTCGGACATCATCTTGTCCAGCTCGACCAGAATCAGCAGCTCGCCGTTCTTGTTGCAGACGCCCTGAATGAATTTGGCGGTTTCGTCGTTGCCCACGTTTGGCGCGGTTTCGACTTCGGACTGACGCAGGTAAACCACTTCAGCCACGCTGTCGACCAGAATACCGACGACTTGCTTGTCGGCTTCGATGATCACGATACGGGTGTTGTCGCTGACTTCCACCGGAGCCAGGCCGAAGCGCTGACGGGTGTCGATCACGGTCACGACGTTACCGCGCAGGTTGATGATGCCCAGCACGTAGCTTGGCGCACCCGGCACAGGAGCGATTTCGGTGTAACGCAGCACTTCCTGGACCTGCATCACGTTGATGCCGTACGACTCATTGTCCAGGCGGAAAGTCACCCACTGCAGGATAGGATCTTCGGAACCTTGTGCAGACGTCTTATTCATACCGCTAACCCCTCACGTGTGTACTCTGCGGGCAACGCCTCTGGCGCCAACCCATGATTATCTCGATTTGTTCAACTGCTTGACCGCGCCACTGGCTATCAACTCGGCCAACTCTGCAACATCTACCAACGCGCACATATGCTCGATCACTGTTCCCGCCAGCCATGGACGCTGACCACGATGGCCTCGCCATTTGATCTCGGCCGGATCGAGGCGCAATGAACGGCTGACCTGATGCACTGCCAGCCCCCACTCGTAGCCTTGAACCGAGATCACGTACTGCAATCCCTGGCGAAAATCGTCGCGGTAGCGATCAGGCATGATCCAGCGCGCTGTATCCAATACTTTCAGGTTGCCTGCCTGGCTGGGCAGTATCCCGAGAAACCAGTCCGGCTGCCCGAACAGGGGTGTCAATTCCTGGCCTGCCAGAGGGTAGATCGACCCCAGGCATATCAGCGGTACGGCCAGCGTCAAACCCGCTACATCAAACAACAGACACTCGAAAGGCTCGTCGGCCCAGGCCGGACGCCCTTCCCGGTTCGGCGGTGGAGTCGGCGTGCGTTGTTCACCCAGGGTGCTCAACTGGACGACAGGCTCGACCACTTCCACTTTCGGCACTGCAACTTCGGCAACGACCACCGGCGCCGGCACCTCTACAGGTACCTCGACAGGTGTCACCACCGGCACAACAACCGGCGCTGCTACTGCAACGGGTACAGCCACCGGAGCGGGTGCCGCAACGGCCACTGCAACGGGTTTGACCTGCTGCCTGCGCGCATCGAGGGCCTGCTCTTCGAGCACCGCAGCCTGGAACTCGTCAATGGTATCCGACGGTTCTTCCAGTTCTTCAGTGGCATCCTGGAGCAAGGAGTCGAGATACGACTGCAATGCCAGTTTTGGCCGTGTAGCAACTTCTAAAGGGCGGTTCATACCGGGGCCCAACAAAAAATGGAGCGAGTGCCACCTGATAAGCTTATCGGCCGCATGGAGGCCTGACTTGAGCGGGCTGCACAGAAAGAGTAAGGACGCACGTCAAGCCACCTGAGCCGTAAGCTGCTCGGAGAGCATGTGTTTGAGCAGCGCACGGTAAGCCATGACACCACGGCTCTTGCCGTCGTTCTGCGAAGGCGTGACGCCGGCCCGGCTGGCATCGCGCAGGCGTGTATCCACTGGCACGTAGGCTTTCCAGACGTGATCGGGAAAACTGTCGCGCAACAGCTTGAGCGTGCCCATGGAAGCCTGGGTCCGACGGTCGAACAGGGTCGGCACGATGGTGTACGGCAACGGTGTCTTGCGAGAACGGTTGATCATCGCCAGGGTATTGACCATGCGCTCCAGGCCTTTGACGGCCAGGAACTCGGTCTGTACCGGAATCGCCAGCTGCTGACTCGCAGCCAGGGCGTTGACCATCAGGACGCCCAGCAAGGGCGGACTGTCGATCAGGGCATAGTCAAAATCCTGCCACAACTGCGCAAGGCTCTTGGCGATGACCAGGCCCAGACCGCTCTGCCCCGGCGACTGGCGCTCAAGGGTCGCCAGGGCCGTGCTCGAAGGCAGCAGGGAAATACGTTCATCGCTGGTCGGCAGCAACAACTGGCCGGGCAACCCGTCAGGGACCGAGCCTTTGTGCAGGAACAGATCGAAGACACTGTGTTCAAGCTCGTCGGGGTTATGCCCGAAGTAGCTGGTCATGGAGCCGTGGGGGTCAAGATCGACCACGACCACGCGCTTGCCCGCGTCAGCCAGTAATCCGGCCAGGGCAATGGTCGTAGTGGTCTTGCCGACTCCACCTTTCTGATTGGCTACTGCCCAGACTCTCATTGATGTTTTTCCTTCCGCACAACGACGACCATATCGATAACGACTGCTAGAGGGCGGGTGACGGAGAATTGACGGCGTTCGCTCGTACCGGCGGCTTTGCTGGCACAGGTGCAGTTTGTGTGCCAGCACGCCTCAAAGCTGCATCAGGTTGTGCATTGGCCGTGCCGGTGCTGGTCAGACTACGCCGAACATCGAGGTTGCGCGAGATGACCAGCACCACGCGACGGTTCTTTGCACGCCCCGCCGTCGTGGTATTGGTTGCAATCGGCTGGAACTCGCCATAGCCCACCGAAGCCAGTCTGGCAGGGTTGACACCGTCCATGGCAAGCATGCGCACGATGCTCGCGGACCGGGCCGACGACAGTTCCCAGTTGGTGGGGTACTGAGCGGTACTGATCGGCTGATCGTCGGTGAAACCTTCCACGTGGATAGGGTTATCGAAGCGTTTGACGATCCCGGCCACCTTTTCGATGATGGTGAACGCCTTGTCGCTGGGCATCGCATCGCCACTGCCGAACAACAGGCTGGAGTTGAGCTCGATCTCGATCCACAGCTCGTTGCCGCGCACGGTCATCTGGTCGGACTTGATCAGGTCACCAAAGGCATCGCGCACATTGTCGGCGATGGTCTGCAACGGATCGTCAGACTTCTGGCCGATACCGGCATCGGTCTGCTCGCTTTCCTTGATCAACGGCTGGGCAGGCGTGACGCTCACCGGGCGCTGCTCGCCGATGGGAATGGGCTTCATGGTGCGCTCGGCGTCGTTGAATACGCCGACCAGCGCCTGGGACAGAATCTTGTACTTGCCTTCGTTGATGGACGAAATCGAGTACATCACCACGAAAAAGGCAAACAGCAGCGTAATGAAGTCGGCATAGGAAACCAGCCAGCGTTCATGATTCTCGTGCTCTTCGGGTGGACGACGGCGAGCCATGCGGCATTACTCCATGAAGCCTTGCAGCTTGAGTTCGATGGAGCGCGGGTTTTCACCCTCGGCAATGGAAAGCAGGCCTTCGAGCAGCATTTCCCGATAACGGGCCTGACGATGAGCAATGGCCTTGAGCTTGTTGGCCACCGGCAAGAGAATCAGGTTGGCCATGGCAACACCGTAAATGGTCGCCACGAAAGCCACCGCGATCCCGCTGCCCAGCTGGCTTGGATCAGCCAGGTTGCCCATCACATGGATCAGGCCCATGACCGCACCGATGATACCCACGGTCGGCGCATAGCCGCCCATGCTTTCAAACACCTTGGCCGCCTGGATGTCGCGGGTTTCCTGGGTGATGAGATCCACTTCCAGAATACTGCGAATCGCCTCGGGCTCGGCACCGTCCACCAGCAACTGCAGGCCCTTGCGGGCATAATTGTCGGGTTCGGTATCGGCAACCGTTTCCAGTCCCAGCAGACCTTCCTTGCGAGCGGTCAGGCTCCAGCCAATCACCCGATCGACACCGCCAGCCAGATCGATACGTGGCGGGAACAGAATCCAGCCAACGATTTGCATCGCCCGCTTGAAAGCGCCCATCGACGACTGCAACAGCGAAGCACCCAGCGTACCGCCCACCACAATCAAGGCGGCCGGGCCGTTAAGCAGAGCACTCAGGTGCCCGCCCTCCAGGAAGTTGCCACCAATGATGGCAACGAACGCCAGGATAAGACCGATAAGGCTCAGTACATCCATCAGATACAGGCCTCGACCAGATGCCGACCTATATCGTCAAGGCTGTAGATCGCATCCGCCAGATCGGCTTTGACAATGGCCATCGGCATGCCGTAGATCACACAGCTCGCCTCGTCCTGCGCCCAGACGCTGCTGCCGCCCTGCTTGAGCAGGCGGGCACCTTCACGGCCGTCGGCGCCCATGCCGGTCAACACCACAGCCAGCACCTTGTCGCCATAGGACTTGGAAGCCGAACCGAAGGTGATGTCCACACAGGGTTTGTAATTGAGGCGTTCGTCACCCGGCAGGATTTTCACCGCGCCACGGCCATCCACCATCATCTGCTTGCCGCCCGGTGCCAGCAACGCCAGGCCCGGACGCAGGATGTCGCCATCCTCCGCTTCCTTGACGCTGATCTTGCACAGCTTGTCCAGACGCTCGGCAAATGCCTTGGTGAACGCTGCGGGCATGTGCTGGATCAGGACCAGAGGTGCCGGGAAATTGGCAGGCAACTGGGTCAAAACCCGCTGCAATGCCACCGGACCGCCCGTGGACGTGCCGATGGCCACCAGCTTGTAGGCCTTGCGCTTGGGCGCGCCCGAGTGGGCATGGGGAGCCGGTGCGTGATGAGCTGGCGCATGGGCTGCTGGCGCGGGTGCCGTGCGCGACGGCACGGTACGGGCTGGCGGCACGGGCGCGCGGGCTGGTGCAGCAGCCGAAGCCGGTGCTGGCGCAGCCGATGCAGGGGCTGGCAAACTCACGCCACTGAAACGACGATTGCTGCGCGCGATACTGTTGATCTTCTCGCACAGCAGTTGCTTGACCTTCGTCGGGTTACGCGAAATGTCTTCGAAATTCTTGGGCAGGAAGTCCACTGCACCGGCGTCCAGGGCATCCAGCGTAACGCGGGCACCTTCATGGGTCAGTGAAGAGAACATCAGGACCGGAGTCGGGATGCGCTGCATGATGTGTCGAACCGACGTAATGCCATCCATCATCGGCATTTCGTAGTCCATGGTGATCACATCGGGCTTGAGCGCCAGAGCCTGTTCGATTGCTTCTTTGCCATTTGTCGCCGTACCGACGACCTGGATGTTGGGGTCCGAAGAAAGAATTTCCGATACGCGGCGGCGGAAGAAACCGGAATCATCCACCACCAGGACCTTGACTGCCATAAACACTCCAATAGGCGCAGCAGGCAGCTTGCGCTGCCCGCGACCCCAGAATCAAATACGCCGTGCGGCGTAACGCTTGAGCATGCTCGGTACATCCAGAATCAGGGCGATGCGACCGTCACCGGTGATGGTGGCGCCCGACATGCCTGGCGTACCTTGCAACATCTTGCCCAGCGGTTTGATAACCACTTCTTCCTGACCGACCAGCTGATCGACCACGAAGCCGATACGCTGGGTACCCACCGAAAGGATCACCACATGGCCTTCATGCTGTTCTTCATGGGCGGCAGAGCTGATCAGCCAGCGCTTGAGATAGAACAGTGGCAGGGCCTTGTCACGAACGATCACGACTTCCTGGCCATCGACGACGTTGGTGGTCGACAGGTCCAGGTGGAAGATTTCGTTCACGTTGACCAACGGGAAGGCAAAAGCCTGGTTGCCCAACATGACCATCAGGGTCGGCATGATTGCCAGAGTCAGAGGCACCTTGATGACAATCTTGGAGCCCTGGCCCTTGGTGGAGTAGATGTTGATCGTACCGTTGAGCTGGGCAATCTTGGTTTTCACCACGTCCATGCCCACGCCGCGTCCGGAGATGTCGGAAATCTCGGATTTGGTCGAGAAGCCCGGTGCGAAGATCAGGTTGTAGCAGTCGGTATCGCTCAGACGGTCGGCAGCATCCTTGTCCATCACGCCCCGCTTCACAGCGATAGCGCGCAGAACGTTGGGATCCATGCCCTTGCCGTCATCGGAAATCGACAGCAGGATATGGTCACCCTCCTGCTCGGCAGAAAGAATCACTCGCCCGCCACGTGACTTGCCAGAAGCTTCACGCTCTTCAGGCATTTCGATACCGTGGTCTACCGCGTTGCGCACCAAGTGGACCAACGGGTCGGCAAGCGCCTCTACGAGGTTCTTGTCCAGGTCGGTTTCTTCACCGACCAGCTCCAGGTTGATTTCCTTCTTGAGCTGACGCGCCAGGTCGCGAACCAGTCGCGGGAAGCGGCCGAAGACTTTCTTGATCGGCTGCATCCGGGTCTTCATCACCGCGGTCTGCAGGTCGGCGGTGACCACATCCAGGTTCGATACGGCCTTGGACATGGCTTCATCGCCACTGTTGAGACCCAGGCGAACCAGACGGTTACGTACCAGCACCAGTTCGCCGACCATGTTCATGATCTCGTCCAGACGCGCAGTATCGACCCGTACGGTGGTTTCCGCTTCGGAGGCCACAGGCTTTTCACCTACACCGCCAGCAGCAGGTGCGCGAGCCGGGGCCGGGGCCGCAGCAGGCGCTGCCGGTTTGGCCGCAGGTGCCGCAGCGGCAGCCGGTTTGGCTACTGCTGCAGGTGGTGGTGGCGGTGGAGGCGCAGCGGCTGCCACATTGGCGGCAACGGCTTGAGGCTCGAACTTGCCTTTGCCATGCAGCTCATCCAGCAGGTTCTCGAACTCGTGATCGGTGATTTCATCACTGGCAGCCTTGGCAGCAGGCGCGGCAGCCTTGGCAGGTGCCGGGGCAGCCGCTGCTGCAACCGGAGCTGCAGCGACACTGGCATCGAACGAGCCCTTGCCATGCAACTGATCGAGCAAGGCTTCAAATTCGTCGTCAGTGATTTCATCGCTGGCAGGTGCAGCGCCACTGCTCGGAGCAGCCGCTACGGGAGCAGGCGCAGGAGCCGCGACGGCATCAGGCGCAAACTGGCCCTTGCCATGCAACTGGTCGAGCAGCGATTCGAATTCCTGATCGGTGATTTCATCGCTGGCCGCCGCAGGAGCCTGTGCCGCCGCAGCAGGTGCTGCATCGGCCTTGGCAGCGCTCATGGTATCGAGCAGATGCTCGAACTCGGCGTCAGTGATGTCGTCGCTTGCGGCTGGCTCTACAGGAGCCGCCTCAACGACCGGAGGTGGTGGCGGCGCAGCCTCGGCCTGCTCGGCCGATTGCGGCTCGGCAAGACGTGACAGCGCAGCCAGCAGTTCTGGAGTCGCAGGTGTAAGGTCGGTGCGCTCGCGCACCTGACCGAACATGCTGTTGACTGTATCCAGAGCTTCAAGGACCACGTCCATCAATTCGGCGTCAACGCGGCGCTCTCCCTTGCGAAGGATGTCGAACACGTTTTCGGCGATGTGGCAGCACTCCACCAGCTCATTGAGCTGGAGGAAGCCGGCGCCCCCTTTTACAGTGTGAAAACCGCGAAAAATTGCATTGAGCAGATCCGCATCATCTGGTCGGCTTTCCAGCTCGACCAACTGTTCAGACAACTGCTCCAGAATTTCGCCGGCCTCTACCAGAAAATCCTGAAGGATCTCTTCATCGGCGCCGAAGCTCATTGGGGTGCTCCCTAAAATTAACCGTCAACAGACCTAGAAGCCAAGGCTCGATAGCAGATCGTCTACATCATCCTGTCCGGATACGACGTCTTCACGTTTATCGGCATGAATCTGCGGACCTTCACCCTGCGTGATATGTTTTTTAGGATCTTTTTCAGCAAGGATCGCTTTTTCGTCATGTTCGATACCCGCAAAGCGGTCGACATGACTGGCCATGAGGACCAGTTTGAGCAGATTGCTTTCGACTTCAGTGACCAGCTGCGTAACGCGCTTGATCACCTGACCGGTCAGATCCTGATAATCCTGGGCCAGCAGAATGTCATTGAGATGGCTGGCAACGGTATGAGCTTCTGTCTCTGTGCGGGACAGAAAACCGTCAACACGCTTGGCAAGGTCGCGAAACTCTTCAGCGCCGATCTCGCGACGCATGAAACGACCCCAGTCAGCGCTCAGCGACTTGGCATCATCACTCAAGCCGTTCATCAGCGGCGTACTCTGCTCGACCAGATCCATCGTGCGGTTGGCCGCATTCTCGGTCAGTCTCACAACATACGACAGACGATCGGCGGCATCAGTGATCTGGGACACTTCTTCGGCTTGCGGCATGTTCGGGTCAATATGAAAATTGACGATCGCACTATGCAGTTCGCGAGTCAGCTTGCCGACTTCCTGATACAGGCCACGGTCACGAGCCTGGTTGAGCTCATGGATCAATTGCACGGCATCACCGAAACGGCCTTTTTCAAGGCTGGTAACCAGCTCCTGCGCGTGTTTCTTCAGGGTTGACTCGAAGTCACCCAGTGAATCGTTGTTGTCCATAGCGCCCTCGCGGCATGCATCAGCTGTTGACGCGTTCAAAGATCTTTTCGATCTTCTCTTGCAGCACTTGGGCTGTGAACGGCTTGACGACGTAACCGTTCACACCGGCCTGGGCAGCTTCGATAATCTGCTCACGCTTGGCTTCGGCAGTCACCATCAGCACGGGCAGGCTTTTGAGACGATCATCCAGGCGAACCTGACGCAACAGATCGATACCGGTCATGCCAGGCATGTTCCAGTCAGTCACCAGAAAGTCAAAGGAACCGCTTTGAAGCATCGGCAAGGCAGTGATGCCGTCGTCCGCTTCGGATGTGTTGGTGAACCCCAGGTCACGCAACAGGTTTTTTATGATCCGCCGCATCGTTGAAAAGTCATCAACGATGAGGATTTTCATGTTCTTGTCCAATTCGACCTCCAAGCAGTCTTTAACGCATTCAGCACCTGAACACGCTGTTCACTCAATACTGGCACAGCACACCCCCGGCTGTACGAAACGACGACGGGCTTGGCAAAACAACAGAGCACCAACCTGAACCTGCAGGCCATAGGCTCTGTCTGAACAGGCTCCTGCCTTGTCTATCCTGATACCACGTAACGCTCTGCACAGCCGGCTTGCGACAACCTGTGACTTGGATAAGTCACAAATTGCCATCAACGCGCTCGCCACTCCCCCAAACGCCCCCGCAAACGAGCTGCGCACTGGCTGTGTAACTGACTGACTCGCGACTCGCTGACCCCAAGCACTTCACCGATTTCCTTGAGGTTCAGTTCTTCGTCGTAGTACAGCGCCAATACCAGCCGCTCACGCTCCGGCAAATTGGCAATTGCATCTGCCAGCGCTGCCTGGAAACGCTCATCTTCCAGATCACGCGACGGTTCGAGCGAGCCGCTTGCACCATCCTCATGCAGCCCTTCATGATCGCCGTCCTGCAAGAGGTCGTCGAAGCTGAAGAGGCGGCTGCCTAAGGTATCATTCAAAATCCCATAATAATCATCGAGACTTAACTGGAGTTCGGCAGCAACCTCGTGATCTTTAGCGTCACGACCGGTTTTTGCTTCAATTGCGCGAATTGCGTCACTGACCATGCGCGTATTGCGGTGTACCGAGCGTGGAGCCCAGTCGCCCTTGCGCACTTCATCGAGCATGGCGCCACGAATACGGATACCGGCATAGGTTTCGAAACTCGCACCCTTGGTGGAGTCATATTTGGTAGACACTTCCAGCAGACCGATCATGCCGGCCTGGATCAGATCTTCCACCTGAACACTGGCAGGCAGACGCGCCAGCAAGTGGTAGGCAATACGCTTGACCAGCGGCGCGTAACGCTCGATGAGTTCGTATTGCGAATTTCTGGAAGCCTTGCTGTACATTTGAAAGCCGCTCGCTGTCATTGAACAGGCCCCGCACTGGTCTGGTGGACAAGTCGTTCGACGAAGAACTCCAGATGACCACGCGGGTTGGCCGGTAACGGCCAGGTGTCAACCTTCTGGGCAATGGCCTTGAAAGCCAGTGCGCATTTGGAGCGTGGAAACGCCTCGTAGACAGCGCGCTGCTTCTGTACCGCCTTGCGAACACATTCGTCGTAAGGCACGGCACCGACGTACTGCAGGGCAACATCAAGGAAACGGTCAGTCACTTTCGTCAGTTTGGCGAACAGGTTGCGCCCTTCCTGTGGGCTCTGGGCCATGTTGGCCAGAACGCGAAAACGGTTCATGCCGTAGTCGCGGTTGAGCAATTTGATAAGTGCGTAGGCGTCAGTGATGGAGGTGGGTTCATCGCAGACCACCAGCAGCACTTCCTGCGCGGCGCGCACGAAGCTGACTACCGATTCGCCGATACCGGCAGCCGTGTCGATCACCAGGACGTCGAGGTTGTCACCAATCTCGCTGAAGGCCTGGATCAGACCGGCATGCTGGGCTGGCGACAGGTGAACCATGCTCTGGGTGCCGGAAGCCGCAGGCACGATGCGAACACCGCCAGGGCCCTGCAACAGGACATCGCGCAAGTCGCAACGACCCTCGATGACATCCGCCAGCGTGCGTTTGGGTGTCAGCCCCAGCAGAACATCGACGTTGGCCAGGCCAAGGTCGGCATCCAGCAGCATGACGCGCCGACCGAGCTCGGCCAGAGCCAGTGAGAGATTCACTGACACGTTAGTCTTACCGACGCCACCTTTGCCACCGGTCACTGCGATAACCTGTACGGGATGCATGCTGCCCATGTTATTTCTTTACCTTGTCTTGCGTAGACCGAAACCACATTACGGGCTGCATGTTCGCGAACGAACAATGCCTGGCAGACCATTGATGCAGGGACATTCCAGTAATACCCATCACTTAACCCACTCTCTTGCCAGGGGTGTGATAGAGGTCGGCAAACATATCAGCCATCGCTTCCTCGCTCGGCTCATCCTGCATTTGCACACTCACTGCACGACTCACCAACTGGTGACGGCGCGGCAGATGCAGGTCATCAGGAATACGCGGCCCATCCGTCAAGTAAGCAACGGGTAACTCATGGCCGATTGCAAGGCTCAACACTTCGCCGAGGCTTGCGGTTTCATCAAGTTTGGTCAGGATGCAACCTGCCAGACCACACCGCTTGTAACTGTGATAGGCCGCCGTCAGTACCTGCTTCTGGCTGGTCGTCGCCAGCACCAGGTAGTTGCGTGCGCGGATGCCGCGACCTGCCAGACTTTCGAGCTGCATGCGCAGGGCTGGATCACTGGCCTGCAGGCCAGCGGTATCGATCAGCACCACACGTTTGCGCAGCAGCGGGTCCAGGGCCTGAGCCAGGGACTGGCCAGGATCGACATGGGTCACCGGTACATTGAGGATGCGGCCCAGTGTCTTGAGCTGCTCCTGAGCGCCGATACGGAAACTGTCCATGCTGACCAGTGCAATGTTCTGCGGGCCGTACTTGAGCACATAACGGGCTGCCAGCTTGGCGAGAGTCGTGGTCTTGCCCATGCCGGCAGGGCCGACCATGGCGATCACGCCACCCTCTTCGAGAGGCTCGACATCAGGCACGGCAATCATGCGCGCCAGGTGCGCCAGCAGCATGCGCCAGGCCTGACGAGGCTCGTCGATTTCAGGGATCATCGCCAGCAGGTCGCGTGACAGCGGGCCGGACAAGCCGACGCGCTGCAGACGACGCCACAGGCTCGCCTGCTGCGGACGACTGCCTTGCAACTGGCTCCAGGCCAGGGAGCCAAGCTGGACTTCCAGCAGCTCGCGCAGGCCATTCAACTCATGACGCATGGAGTCGTAAGCGCGCTGCCCGACTGCCGGCTCTGCGGCGGCAGGTGTGTGTGCATGAGCAAACGGGCGTGGCGGCTCTTCGAGGGTCGGCTCGATATGTTTATCGAGGCCGCTGAGCGGCATGCCGGAAAACAGCTGGCGATTGATCGAAGGATCGCTGTCACCGCGATTGTCCAGTTCGGCCTGGGCGGAAACGATGCGCGACTGAGTCTTGCGCAGCTCGTCCTCAAGCTCCATGTTCGGCACGCGAGGCGCCAGTGCGGACAGCTTGTAATCCAGAGCGGCAGTCAGCTCGACGCCACCGGCGATGCGGCGGTTGCCAATGATGGCCGCCTCGGCGCCCAGCTCATCACGAACCAGTTTCATGGCTTGACGCATATCGGCGGCGAAAAAACGCTTAACTTGCATGACTCACTACCTCAGCCGTTAGGCCCGACAGTCGCTACGATGGTGACTTGCTTATTGTCAGGAATTTCCTGATACGCCAGAACATGCATGTTCGGTACAGCCAATCGTCCAAATCGTGACAGCATGGCCCGGATGGGACCTGCTACCAACAGAATTACCGGCGACCCTTGCATCTCTTGACGCTGGGCGGCCTCAATCAACGAACGCTGGAGCTTCTCAGCCATGCTCGGCTCAAGAAGAACGCCTTCTTCCTGACCCTGACCAGCCTTCTGCAAACTATTGAGCAATATTTGTTCCAACCTTGGTTCCAGCGTGATGACAGGCAGCTCCGGCTCAATCCCCACAATGCTTTGCACGATTGCACGACTCAGACCGACCCGTACGGCAGCCACCAAAGCGGCGGTATCTTGACTCTTGCCCGCGTTGTTAGCGATGGCTTCGGCAATGCTGCGGATATCGCGAACAGGCACGTGCTCAGCCAGCAGGGCTTGCAGCACATTGAGCAACGCCGACAGCGAAAGAACGCCTGGCACCAGCTCTTCAGCGAGCTTGGGTGAGCTTTTGGCCAGCAATTGCATCAATTGCTGCACTTCTTCATGCCCGATGAGCTCATGGGAGTGCTTGTAGAGGATCTGGTTCAAGTGAGTTGCAACTACAGTACTGGCATCCACCACCGTGTAACCCAATGACTGAGCCTGACTGCGCTGGCTGATTTCGATCCACACCGCCTCAAGACCGAATGCCGGATCTCTGGCAGTGATGCCGTTGAGCGTGCCAAACACCTGCCCCGGGTTGATCGCCAGTTCGCGATCCGGGTAGATTTCGGCTTCGGCCAGAATCACGCCCATGAGCGTCAAACGATAGGCGCTGGGCGCCAGATCCAGGTTGTCGCGGATATGTACGGTCGGCATCAGGAAGCCCAGCTCCTGAGACAGCTTCTTGCGCACGCCCTTGATACGCGCCAGCAACTGACCACCCTGGTTGCGATCCACCAGCGGAATCAGGCGATAGCCCACTTCCAGACCGATGATGTCGATCGGCGTCACGTCATCCCAGCCCAGCTCCTTGGAGTCCTGAACGCGGGTCGGCGATGGCAGCAGTTCCTGTTGACGCTGAACTTCGGCCAGTGCCTCGACCTTTGCCATGTTCTGCTTCTTCCACAGCCAGTAGGCTGCACCGCCCGCCACCAGACCCAGGCTGATGAAGGAGAAGTGCGGCATGCCCGGGACCAGACCCATGACGATCATGATCGCAGCCGATACGGCCAGGGCCTTGTGCGAGGTGAACATCTGGCGATTGATCATCTTGCCCATTTCTTCCGAACCGGAAGCACGGGTCACCATGATCGCTGCCGCAGTGGACAACAGCAGTGATGGCAATTGCGCCACCAAACCGTCACCGATGGTCAGGAGCGTGTACACACGACCCGCATCAGCGAAGGTCATGTTGTGCTGCAGAATACCGACCAGCATGCCGCCGATCAGGTTGATGAACAGAATCAGCAGGCCCGCAATCGCATCACCGCGCACGAATTTGCTGGCACCGTCCATGGAACCGTAGAACTCGGCTTCCTGGGCCACTTCGGCACGACGGCGTTTTGCTTCTGGCTGATCGATCAGGCCGGCGTTGAGGTCGGCGTCGATTGCCATCTGCTTGCCCGGCATCGCATCGAGGGTGAATCGTGCGCTTACTTCAGAGATACGCCCGGCACCCTTGGTGATTACCACGAAGTTGATGATCATCAGGATCGCGAACACCACGATACCGACCACGTAGTTACCGCCGATTACCACTTCACCGAAGGCCTGGATCACCTTGCCCGCAGCCGCGTGACCATCCTGACCGTGAAGCATGACCACACGGGTGGACGCCACGTTCAGCGCCAGGCGCAACAGCGTGGCCACCAGCAGGATGGTGGGGAAAACCGAGAAGTCCAGCGGCCGCAAGGCATAGACACAGACCAGCAGCACGACGATGGACAGTGCGATGTTGAAGGTGAAGAACACGTCCAGCAGGAAAGGCGGGATAGGCAACATCATCATTGCCATCATGATCAACAACAACAGCGGGACACCCAGCTGGCCGCGACCAAAACCGGCAAGATTGCTACGTGCGCTACTGATAATCTGAGAGCGATCCACTGTTCTTTACCTGCGCACTAAATCAAAACTTTGACGCCCAAGGCGACCTGAATCGACTTATTGCAAAAAGCTGTCCAACTTTAGCAGCGAGTAGCCAGCACAAAGCCCCAAGCTGATAACAACTTGTTGCCTTGCTTGGGGATATGGGGTTTTCGCGAATGAATTCGCTCCTACAACGCGCGTGGTGAAATGCGCGAATGAATCCACTCCTACGAACTCCAAGGAGCGAATTCATTCGCGATCAGGCGTCGCGCTGCAAATCCGGCGGAATAGGCAATACACCCAATGGATCGGGGCGTTTGCCTCGGCCAGAGTGGTACTGGCGGATCTGATAGACGTAGGCCAGCACCTGGGCCACAGCCAGGTAAAGCCCGGCCGGGATCTCCTGCTCAAGCTCGGTGCTGTAGTAGATGGAACGGGCCAGGGCGGCCGATTCCAGGATCAGTATCTGGTTGTGGGCGCCAATCTCGCGAATCTTCAGGGCGACAAGATCAGCCCCCTTGGCCAGCAGCATCGGCGCCCCGCCCTTCTCGGGATCGTACTTGAGCGCCACGGCAAAGTGCGTCGGGTTGGTGATGATGACATCGGCCTCCGGAATGGCCGCCATCATCCGGCGATGGGACATCTCGCGCTGCAACTGACGAATCCGCTGCTTGACCTCGGGGCTGCCTTCGCTGTTCTTGTGCTCGTCACGCACTTCCTGCTTGGTCATCAGGAGCTTCTTGTGGGCTTCATACATCTGGAAAGGCACATCGAGCGCGGCAATGAAGAACAACCCGCATGCCATCCAGAAGCTGCTCCAGCCGACCACCTGCAAGCTGTGGATCATGGCCTGCTCCAGCGGCTCATGAGCAATGGAAACCAGGTCGTTGCGCTCCTTGCTCAAGACCACCAGCGCCACCGCCAGAATGATCAGGAACTTGGCGAGCGACTTGAGCAGCTCCACCAGCGCATGGGGAGAAAACATGCGCTTGAGCCCCGAGGCCGGGTTCATACGGCTGAATTTGGGGGCCAGGGATTTGGTCGCGAACAGCCAGCCACCCAACATGATCGGCCCCACCAGCGCAGCCACCAGCATGGCAATCAGAAACGGCAACACCACAATCAGCGCATGCTCGCCGGAACTGAGCAGCAGCTTGCCCATGTAGGTGGTGTCCATCAGGGTTTCACGACTGATCGTGAAGTTATTGCGCATCAGATCAATCATCATGCGCGCAATGCCCCCGCCAAACATCAGCAGGCCGCCCGCCCCCATCAGCATCACGACGAGGGTCGTCAGTTCCTTGGAGCGGGCAATCTGCCCTTCGGCCCGGGAGTCCCGGACCTTTTTCTCCGTGGGTTCCTCTGTCTTGTCCTGGCCATTCTCGTTCTCAGCCATGTCAGCGGGCCCTCACCAGATCACGCAGGGACTGCAAGGCCTGAACGGCCATGGGTTGGTACTGATTGAGAATGTCGGCCATGCTCATCCACAGGATGACCATGCCAAGCACCAGGGTCAGGGGAAAACCGATGGAGAAGATATTGAGCTGCGGCGCCGCACGCGTCATGACGCCAAAAGCGATGTTGATGATCAGCAGCGCGGTAATGGCCGGCAGCACCAGCCTCATCCCCGAACTCATCACCCAGCCAAGCCCCGTGGCCAGCTCCCAGAAATTACTGACTTGCAGGCCACTGCCTACCGGCATGGTGGTGAAGCTCTCGACCAGAATTTCCAGCACCACCAGATGGCCATTCATTGCCAGAAACAGCAGCGTGACCAGCATGGTGAAAAACTGACCGATAACCGCCGACGACACGCCGTTGGTGGGGTCGACCATCGAGGCAAAGCCCATACCCATCTGGGTGGCAATAATCTGGCCAGCCACCACGAAGATATGGAAGAACAACTGAAGCGAAAGCCCCATGCCTGCACCGATGAGAACTTGCTCACCGATCAACAGCAGCGCACTGAGATCAAGGGCTTCGACAGGCGGCATGGCGGGCAGCACAGGAGCGACCACCACGGTGACCGCCACGGCAAAATACAGGCGCACGCGACGCGGCACCAGCGTCGTACCAATGATCGGCATGGTCATCAGGACAGCGACGATCCGGAACAATGGCAACATGAAGCTGGCGACCCAGGTACTGATCTGGGTATCGGTCAGCGCAAGCAAAGGCTGCATGAGCCGTTAGCCGATCAAGGTCGGAATACTGCCGTACAGCGACAGGATGTATTCCATGAATATTTTCAGCAGCCAGGGCCCCACGACAATCAGGGTCAGGAGCATCACGATCAGACGCGGAAGGAAACTCAGGGTCTGTTCGTTGATCTGGGTAGCCGCCTGAAACATGGCAACCAGCAGGCCGCAGATCAGGCTTGGCACCACGAGAATCGCCACCAGCACGGTGGTCAGCCACAACGCTTCACGAAACAGGTCGACCGCTACTTCCGGCGTCATCGGGCAGACTCCTCGTCAAAACGACTCATACACCACCAAAACTTCCCGCCAGGGTTCCGACGATCAACGCCCAGCCATCCACCAGCACGAACAACATGATCTTGAACGGCAAGGAAATGATCAGCGGTGACAGCATCATCATACCCATGGCCATCAGCACACTGGCGACCACCAGGTCGATGATCAGGAACGGGATGAAGATCATGAAACCGATCTGGAAGGCCGTCTTGAGTTCGGAGATCACGAAGGCCGGAACCAGAATGGTCAAGGGTGCAGCGTCAGGCGTCTGAATATCGGTACGTTTGGACAGGCGCATGAACAGGTCCAGGTCGCTGGTGCGGGTCTGGGCCAGCATGAAGTCCTTGATCGGCACCTGAGCCTTGGCCACCGCATCCTGTGCGCTGAGTTTTTCCGCCAGATAAGGCTGCAAGGCATCCTGATTCACCCGATCGAACACCGGCGCCATGATGAACATGGTCAGAAACAGCGCCATGCCGGTCAGAATCTGGTTCGATGGCGTCTGCTGCAAGCCAAGGGCCTGACGCAGGATCGAGAAGACGATGATGATTCGCGTAAAGCTGGTCATCAGCATGACGAACGCCGGGATGAAACTCAGCGCCGTCATGATCAGCAGGATCTGCAGGCTGACCGAATATTCCTGCTGACCCGCCGGGTTGTTGGACAGCGTGATCGCCGGTATCGACAACGGATCGGCAGCGAACGCGACAGGTGCTGCCACGGCCAACAGCAGCAATATCAGGAAACGCAAGGCACCCATCACTTCTTGTCCTTATCCTTGCCCATCAACTCCAGAAGGCGCTGGGCGAACTCAGGGGTTGCCTGCTCGCGCACGGGAACCTGCACCGGCTCCTTGAGCACATGCAGCGGCGTGATGTGGCCCGGCGTGACACCCAGCAGAATCTGCTCGTTGCCCACCTGAACCAGCAGCAAACGGTCACGGGTGCCGAGCGCCCGCGAACCCAGCAGCTCGATGACCTGGCCACCGTTCGGCCCGACACTCTGTACCCGGCGCATGACCCAGGCCAGCACGAAAATCAGGCCGACCACCACCAGCAGGCCGAGCAGCAACTGCAGCACTTGCCCGCCCATCCCGCCTGAAACCGTGTTGGCCACCTGCGGAGCGGCTGCAGCAGCCTGCGCCACAGGTTCGGTTGCCCACGCCAGCGAAGGCAGCGTCAGCAGCACACCCAGCAAGCGCCTCACTTAGCGCAACTTCTTGATGCGTTCGCTCGGACTGATGACATCCGTCAGACGGATGCCGAACTTCTCGTTGACCACGACCACTTCGCCATGAGCGATCAGCGTGCCGTTGACCAACACGTCCAGCGGCTCGCCCGCCAGACGGTCCAGCTCGATCACCGAACCCTGGTTGAGCTGCAACAGGTTACGGATGTTGATATCGGTGCTGCCCACTTCCATGGAGATCGACACCGGAATGTCCAGAATCACATCCAGATTGGGACCGTCCAGCGTCACAGGTGCATTGTTCTTGGGAACACTGCCGAACTCTTCCATCGCCATGCGCGACGAAGAATTACCTTCATCGGCCGCCAGCAATGCGTCGATATCAGCCTGACCACCCTCACCGGCTTCACCCAGGGCCGCAGCCCACTCATCGGCCAACGCCTGATCTTCAGCAGACGTCATTTCGTTTTCATCAGCCATCGGTTGTCCTCTGCGGGCATTGATTCAGTTACGCAACAATTTTCGGCATCGACCTGAAAGATCAACGCCGCTCTATGGGTTCGATTACTTGCAGGGCGAGATTGCCCTTATGCGAGCCGAGCTTGACCTTGAAAGAAGGTACGCCGTTGGCACGCATGACCAGTGTCTCGGGCAACTCCACCGGAATCACATCGCCAGGCTGCATGTGCAGGATGTCGCGCAGCGGCAACTGACGCTGGACAATGGTTGTGCTCAGCGGAACGTTGACGTCGAGAACGTCTTCCTTGAGCGCCTTGATCCAGCGCTCGTCCTGATCGTCGAGATCCGACTGGAAACCGGCGTCGAGCATTTCGCGGATCGGCTCGATCATCGAGTACGGCATGGTCACGTGCAGGTCACCGCCACCGCCATCGAGTTCGATGTGGAACGTGGAAATCACCACCGCCTCGCTCGGACCTACGATGTTGGCCATGGCCGGGTTAACTTCCGAGTTGATGTACTCGAAGTTCACTTCCATGATCGCCTGCCAGGCTTCCTTGAGGTCGATGAACGCCTGATCCAGAACGATGCGCACGACGCGCAGTTCGGTCGGGGTGAATTCACGCCCTTCGATCTTGGCGTGACGACCGTCACCGCCAAAGAAGTTATCCACCAGCTTGAACACCAGCTTGGCATCGAGGATGAACAGGGCCGTACCGCGCAATGGCTTGATCTTGGCCAGGTTGAGGCTGGTCGGTACGTACAGCGAGTGTACGTATTCGCCAAACTTCATGACCTGGACACCACCCACCGCCACGTCCGCCGAGCGACGCAGCAGGTTGAACATGCTGATGCGGGTATAGCGGGCAAAACGTTCGTTGATCATTTCCAGGGTCGGCATCCGACCCCGCACGATCCGGTCCTGGCTGGTCAGGTCGTAACTCTTGATACTGCCAGGCTCACTGTTACTTTCGGTCTGGACCATCCCATCGTCAACGCCGTGCAGCAGCGCATCGATCTCGTCCTGGGACAGCAGGTCTTGAACGGCCATGTCAGAGTCCTACTGCAATACGAAGTTAGTGAAGAGCAACTGTTCGATCACAGTCTTGCCGAGTTCTTTCTGCGCCACTTCCTGGATGCTGGCGGTCGCTTTCTGACGCAGCATTTCCTGGCCGATTGGCGTGGCCAGCGACTCGAAAGGAATGGCCGCAAACAGCATCACCAGATTGTTGCGAATCACCGGCATATGCACCTTCAAGGCTTCCATGTCCGCAGCGTTGCGCGCCAGCATGGTGATGCTGACCTGCATGTAGCGCTGACGACCATTGGAGTTGAAGTTCACCACGAACGCAGGCGTCAGGGGCTCAAAGACTGCCACTGGCTTGACGTTGGCCGCCGCTGCCACTGCTGCCGGATCAGGCGCACTCGCAGACTTGTGCATGATGAACCAGGTCGCACCTACCGAAAGGCCTACAGCGAGCAATAAAGCCACGACTGCGACGATGATGAGCTTGAGTTTACCTTTGGAAGCGGGGTCTTTAACTTCTTCGCTCTTCGCCATGCCAATAATCCGTCACTATTCAAGGGGTTCGCTGATGCGTGAGAGAGGCAGAGCAAGTGTTATGCCAGAGTTGCGCAGAGGAAGGCGGGGGCGTGAATGAATTCGTTACATATGCGGAGGTTTATCGCGAATGAATTTGCTCCTACGGGCGTAGGAGCGAATTCATTCGCGAAAAGATCAATCAGGCGTAGAAATCGATCTCGCTGGTGCCGATCACCCGGGCCGCTGGCTGGCTGACCGGGGCTGCAGCATCGGCGACAGCGGTATCATCCTGCCCGTCACCGGAACCCGAACCACCACTGCGACCGCCGCGCTGTGCCCGGCTGGCCTGTTCTTGCGCCTGCTGCTGGGCCTGTTGCTGAGACTGGTCGGACACGTTGACATCAACCTGACCGAGCCCTTGCTGCACGAATGACTCACGCAGACGCGACATCTGGTTTTCCAGCGCTTCACGCACACCCAGGTGGGCACTCATGAAGGTCACCTGGGTCTGTTGGTCCGGCGCCATATTGACGCGAATGTCCAGACGACCGAGCTCGGCAGGCTCCAGTTTGATTTCAGCTGACTTCAGGTTCTGGCTCGACAGGTACATCACACGATCCACGATCCCTTCGCTCCAGCCACTCTGGTTCATGGCCAGAGGCTGGTTGATCAGCGGTGCGGGTGCGGCGGCTGTCTTGGCGGGTTGTGCCGCCTGGCTCAGGGCCGCCAGACGCTCGGCGAAGTTATCGACACGGGTATCGCCCGTAACGCTCTTGGTGTCTTTGAGGCCATCGCTGATCAGACTGCTGAACGACTTGTCGCTGCTTTCGGTGCTGCTTTCGTCCGAGGGCAACTGCTCGCTCAAGGCCGCCAGGTTATTGGCGACATGTTGACTCTGATCATTATCGGCATTGTTGGTTGCCCGACCCGATGCATTCGCCTGTTGCGAGGCATGCGCCTTGGCGTTGGCGTTTTCCAGTGCCAGTTGTACGGCATGCAAGCCGTCCAGCGGGTCAGCCTCGGGATCAAAGGAGTCCTCAACAGGCGCCGCAGTGGGCAGTGCCGCCAGGACCGGCAAGGCCTTGGCCGCATCGCTGTCGGTCTTGGCCGCCGAGGCCGCCAGCGCTGCAGGCGCCTGGGCCGCTGCCAGTTGCAATGCCGGATCAAGCGCAGGATCGGTGACCGGTGGCGTCACGACTTCGGCGACTGTTTCACCCTCGGCAGCGGACTTGTCGTCAGAACTGGCGCTGGCCGGATCGGCAGGCAAGCCATTGCCGCTTCCGGCAACGGTCGAGTCATCGGCGGCAGTGGTTGTACTGGCCTCGGTCTTGTCCTTTTCAGGCACAGACTTGTCACGCGCAGGCTTGACCGCAGTGTCGTTGCGATCAGCAACCTTGTCCCTGGCCTGTTTGGCATAGACATTGGAAAAGCTGGAGCCGTCGCCCTTGCCGCTGTCTGCAGCCTTGATCGCATTGTTGGCAGCGCTGGACTTTGACGTCGCAGTCGCATTGGCCTGAAGAAGCACATTTGGGGCAAGGGGCATTTCAATCTCCACACATGAGCAGCTGGTTCCATGAACAACAGCAAGATGCGGGCCAGCTTTACCGGAGAAAGAAAATGAGAGAGAAATCAGGTCTGACCGATGAACAATTGGCGCTCGGCGTCGAATAGCCGGCGGATGGTCAGATACTCGCTGTCGATCAGGCCAATCAGCTCTTCAAGGCCTGCCCGCTGCTGCTGGCGAGCACGCTCTTCAAGCTGGCGGCACAAGTCCGAAAGGACCACTGCACCCATGTTGCTGCTGCTGCCCTTGAAGCTATGGGCCGTGAGGCTCAGCTCCTGCATGTCCAGCAGTTCGGTATCGATAGCGCGGCGCAATTGCGTCACGCGCTGCTCGGAATCCTTGAGGAAAACGTCGAGCAACGTTGGATATTCGTCTTCCATGACTTCCTGCAGAACACTTAAAACACTGTAATCCAGATGAATCGACACTTGCTCACTCCTTGATCAAGACTCTGGAGGCGGATTATGCCACTGCTCTCCAGAAAAATTCCACGCAAGCAACCCGGCCATCCTTAGACCATTGCGCCTGCTGGCTCAATTCACGAATCAACTTCAGACCACGACCATGCAACCCCTCAAGCGAGGAAGGCATGGCAAGCATCTGCTGCACATCGAAGCCCCGGCCACTGTCTTCGACACGGATCGTCAGCCGACCACCCTGCTCCACAGGCTCCACTTGCAGATGCAAGCGGACAAAACCCGACTGCAATGCCTCAAGCCGGTCCGTCCGCTCTTTATAATAGCGGGCAAATCCGCTGGCATCCTGCTTGAGTGCAGAATCGAGCCCCAACACGCCATGTTCCAGCGCATTGCTGTACAGCTCGGTAAGCACGCTGTGCAGTGCCGCACTCTGCGCCTGAAGCCCCGGCACCTCAAGCAATAACTGCATCAGGTAAGGCAAAGGGTTGAAGCGCCGCAGGGTCGAAGCCCGAAACTCGAAGCTGACCGACCAGTCCAGCGGGCTCGATGCCGCATTGTCGGAGTAGTTCGACACGGCAGGCGAATCCTGCTCTTGGTCGATGACACTGATTTCCAGCATGCTGACGTCATCTCGCGCCCGCCCGCCAAAATCGTTAAGCGCCTGGAGAATTTCCTGGATCAGCAAAGGCGGATGACGGTTTGCGGTCAAGACCTCGCGCAACCGCTCCACGCCGAACAGCTCATCGCGACTGTTGCTGGTGTCCAGCACACCGTCGGACAGCAGGAAAATCCGGTCCCCCGTGGACAGCGGGTGAACCTCCGTCCTGTCATCAAAGGAGGCGGCACTCAACACCCCCAGCGGCAAATGCCTCGATACCAGCGGCAAGTGACTGCCGTCAGCCACCCGAAGCAGATAAGCATCGGGCAACCCGCCATTCCATATCTCGACATGCTGCTGCTTGAGGTTGACGCACAGCAGCGCCGCACAGCAGAACATGTCCACCGGCAGGATGCGCTTGAGCTTGGCATTCATTTCCCGCAGGGTTTCGCCCACGCCATAACCCTTGGCGGTCATGCCGTAGAACACCTCGGCCAGAGGCATCGCCCCCACGGCTGCCGGCAGGCCATGACCCGTAAAGTCGCCGAGCAAGACATGCATGTTCCCGGCAGGCGTATAGGCGGCGAGCATCAGGTCGCCGTTGAACAGCGCGTAAGGTGATTGCAGGTAGCGGATATTGCTCGCCCCCAGACACCCCGAATGTGCCACCTGATCGAATACCGCCTTGGCGACACGCTGTTCGTTGAGCAGGTAGTCGTGGTGCCTGGCGATCAGGTCGCGCTGTTGCAGAACGGTTTCCTGCAACAGGCGCAGCCGGTTCATGGCATTGATCTTGGCCGCCAGCACCAACGGGTTGTAGGGCTTGGAAATGAAATCATCGCCACCGGCATCCAGACAGCGCGCCAGGGCTTCGCCTTCGGTGAGAGAAGTCAGAAAGATGATCGGTACCAGCGACTCGCCGGACAGGCTCTTGATACGACGCGCGGCCTCGAAACCGTCCATGACCGGCATCAGCGCATCCATAAGGATGAGATGCGGCCGCTCGGCCTCGAATATCGCCAGTGCTTCAATGCCGTTGGCAGCACTCAGGACTCGATGACCCTGGCGCCCGATGATAGTCGACAACAGCAAACGGTCGCTGGCACTGTCGTCCGCGATCAGTATGCACAACCCCTTGGCTGCCGAGGACAAGGGCGTCAGCTCAACTGGAACAGTTTCGAGAAATTGGAAATGGTGAGGATCTTGATGACATCCGGCGTGCAATTGACCAGCTCCACCACCACGTCATCACCACCGGCATGATCGCGCAGCAGCAACAGCATCCCCAGGGCCGAGCTGTCCAGATAATGCGTACGGGCCAGATCCACCACGTACTTCAGATTTGCGGAGCGGTCTTCATAAGCTCCGCGAAAATCCTGATGAGTGGAAAAATCGAAGCGCCCCTCGATAAACACGGTCAGTTGCTGACCGTCCCGGGAAAGCTCGGAGGTGATCTTCGCCATAAGGACTCCTGAAGTACGTCATCACACCGCAAGCGTAGACGAGAGAATAGACATATCAATCCTGCTCACGACGAGGCAGACGCTGGGACAATTCATCGAGCAGCTTCTGCTCGCGCTTGTCTTCAAGCTGGCGCGCTTCATCGATATAACGCTGCACCAGTTTGCGCAGACCTTCGACCCGCGCATAACATTCCTGCCAGGCGCCACGAGCCTTTTCGAGATTGACCTTGTGCCACTCCAGACTCTTGTTCTGCTGGCCGACGGCAGTTTCCAACTGATTGAGGAAGCGCTGATAGTTGGTAAGCCATTGCCCGGATACACCATGGCTACCCTGACTGATCCATTGCTCCTGATAACTCAAGCGAAAGCGCTCAAGCTCTTCAAGCTTGCTGTAGGCCAGATTGACCTGCCCCTGAAAGTGCCCAAGACGCTGGGCTGCCGTACGCTCGGCGGCCTCAGCCATTTCGACCACCGGCGCCAGACGCGCCGCACGACTCTGGGCCATGATCTATCAGCCGCCAGGAGCCGGGGCAAACACTGCAGCCAGCGCTTCACTGCTGGCCTGCATGCTTTCGTTATCGCGCAAACCCTGACGCAGATAGCGCGCCAATGCCGGTTGCAAGGCAATGGCCGTGTCGGTTTCCCGGTCGCCACCCGCCACATAGGCACCCACGCTGATCAGATCGCGGCTCTGCTGATAACGGGACCACAACTGTTTGAAGAACTGCGCACGCCCCATGTGTTCAGGGCTGACAACTGCCGGCATGACCCGGCTGATGGACGCTTCAATATCGATAGCCGGGTAATGCCCTTCTTCGGCCAGACGCCGTGACAGAACGATGTGGCCGTCCAGCACGCCTCGGGCGGAGTCGGCAATCGGATCCTGCTGATCGTCACCTTCGGACAGCACGGTATAGAACGCCGTGATGGAGCCACCACCGGCTTCTGCATTACCGGCGCGCTCCACCAGCTTGGGCAAACGGGCAAATACCGAAGGCGGATAACCCTTGGTTGCAGGCGGCTCACCAATGGCCAAGGCAATTTCCCGCTGGGCCTGGGCAAAACGGGTCAGGGAGTCCATCAGCAACAGGACATTCTTGCCCCGATCACGGAAATATTCGGCAATGCGCGTGCAGTACATGGCGGCGCGCAGACGCATGAGCGGCGCATCGTCCGCAGGCGAAGCGACCACCACCGAACGCTTGAGCCCTTCTTCGCCCAGGATGTGCTCGATGAACTCCTTCACCTCACGGCCCCGCTCACCGATCAGGCCGACGATGATGATGTCCGCCTCGGTAAAGCGCGTCATCATGCCCAGCAGCACACTCTTGCCCACGCCGGTACCGGCGAACAGCCCGAGACGCTGGCCGCGACCGACCGTCAATAAACCGTTGATGCAACGAATGCCCACATCCAGCGGCTGGCTGATGGGGTCGCGCTTGAGCGGGTTGATGGCCGGGCCATCCATGGGCACCCAGTCTTCGGCCTTGATGGGCGGACGCCCGTCCAGTGGCCGACCGGCTCCGTCGAGTACTCGTCCGAGCATGCTCATGCCCATGGGCAGACGCCCGGTATCGGCCAGCGGCACGACCCGCGCCCCTGGCGCAATGCCTGCAACACTGCCCACCGGCATCAGGAAAACCTTGTTGCCCGAAAACCCCATCACTTCCGCATCGACTTCGACCGGATGATGGCTGTCATCGTTGATCACCACACAGCGGCTGCCCATGGCCGCCCGCAAGCCCTCGGCTTCAAGGGTCAGGCCGACCATACGCAACAGGCGCCCCTCCACTACCGGCTGGGCAGGCAAGGTGATGGAGTCGGCATACGACCCCAGTCGCTTGCTGAAGCTGGTGCGATCAAGGCGCATCGTTTTTCTCTATGTCGACTGCACTGGCAGAGACGCCGGTCAGTTCGATATTCAGATCGGCAGCACCAGGATGAGTCACCTGCTCATGCAACTGATCGTACATTTTGGAAATGGCCAGGGAAATCCGTGTCTCGACACTGGCATCGATACGGCTGTGCTCGGTTTCGATCCGGCAGCCACCCGGCAACAGGCTATCGTCCTCGAGAATCTTCCAGCTTTCTTCATGGCGCTCACGCAGCGCCTTGACCAGCACGAAGTCCTGGGGATTGATAAAGATGCGCAGGTTCTGGGCACCCATGGGCAGCAGTTTCAGGGCATCGCGCAGGACATGGGCGATCTGCTGAGAATCGGTCTGCAGCTCGCGCTGGATGACCTGGCGGGCAATGTGCTCCACCAGATGGATAACCGCCTTTTCGATCTGCGTGTCCTGCTCGGCCACCGGCTCCAGCAGATTGAGCATCAACTGTTCGAGACTGGCGAGCTTGGCCGTCAGAGCCACTTCCGCTTCCTGCCGGACCTTGAGCTGGGTGCTGTGGAAACCTTCTTTTTCGCCCGTGGCAAAACCTTCGTTCCAGGCTTCCTGACGAATGCTTTCCAGCTCCTCCAGGGTCAGGGGCTGCACCTCCTCCAATGGAACTTCTTCCATTTCGGCCGGTGCTTCTTCCACTGACTCCGGTTCGGGTTCCGGTTCTGGCTCTTTGTGCGGGTCAAAGCTTGGCAGTGACCACATGTCGAAGCCAACGATATCCTTGGCGCGAATGAGATCACTAACCGGGTCTTTACTGGAGCTGGGCATGGGTCAACGCAATCCTTAGATCATTTCCTCGCCACCTTTGCCACCGAGCACGATCTCGCCGGCCTCGGCCATACGACGTGCGATAGTGAGGATTTCTTTCTGTGCGGTTTCCACGTCGCTGACACGCACCGGACCCTTGGCTTCCAGGTCGTCGCGCAACAGTTCGGCAGCACGCTTGGACATGTTCTTGAAGATTTTTTCCTTGATCGCCTCGTCCGAACCCTTGAGCGCCAGCACCAGCACGTCCGAAGACACTTCGCGCAACAGCGCCTGGATACCGCGGTCGTCCACGTCGGACAGGTTGTTGAAGACAAACATGAGGTCTTCGATCTGCACCGACAGGTCTTCGTCGACCTCGCGGATCGAGTCCATGAGCGTGCCTTCGATGGAGCTGTCGAGGAAGTTCATGATGTCAGCAGCGCGCTTGATACCACCCAGGGTAGTACGCGACGTGTTGGCATTGCCGGAGAACTGCTTCTCGAGAATCTGGTTCAGTTCCTTGAGAGCTGCAGGTTGTACGGTATTGAGCGATGAAACCCTGAGGATGATGTCCAGGCGCACCTTGTGGTCGAAATGCCCAAGCACCTCGCCCGCCTGATCGGCGTCCAGATAAGCCACCACGATTGCCTGAATCTGCGGGTGCTCGAAGCGGATCACATCGGCGACCGCGCGCGGCTCCATCCACTTGAGGCTGTCCAGGCCGCTGGTGTTGCCACCCAGCAGGATACGGTCGATCAGGCCGTTGGCCTTGTCTTCGCCCAGGGCCTGGGTCAGCATCTTGCGGATATAGCCATCGGAACCGACGCCAAGGCTGGTCTGATCGCCGACGATATCGACAAACTCGCTCATGACCTCTTCGACCTGCTCACGATGCACATTGCGCATCTGAGCCATGGCCACGCCCACTTTCTGTACTTCCTTGGGGCCCATGTGCCGAAGCACCTGAGCCGCATCGGTCTCACCGAGAGAAAGCAGCAGCACGGCGGCTTTCTCCACTTTGGTCAGTTTGGCTACGACGGCTCGATCATTCATCAGTGTTAATCCACTCTTTCACGACCTGGGCCACACGACCCGGATCTTCGGCCACCAAACTCTTGATTGCATTCAACTGTGCGTCATAACCCTCGGTCGGGCTAGGCAGCAGGATACTCTGCGGACCGCCCAAGCTGACCCGGTCATTGGACAGATCGCCATCCATACCGCTGCCGCCCATGCCACCGAAACCACCCAGCTCCGAGTCGCCGAACCCGCCCAGTTCCTTGCCCTTGCCGCTGGTGATGTTGTTCAGCACAGGGCGCAGAACACCGAACACCAGAATCAGGATGAAGATCACGCCCACGGCTTGCTTGAGGATGTCCCAGAACCATGGCTGCGAGTAGAACGGAATTTCCGGAATCACTTCACCGCGCTCACTGGAGAACGGTACGTTGATCACGCTGACGCTGTCACCACGACTGGCATCGAAACCGACCGCATCCTGAACCAGACGCGTGAAGCGGGCCAAGTCAGTGGCGCTCCATGGCGCACGGGTCACTTCGCCGTTGGCCGGATTGGTCTTGACCATGTCATCGACCACAACCGCCACCGACAGACGAGTCAGGCGACCCTGCTGTTGCTTGGTGTGGCTGATGGAACGATCCAGTTCGAAGTTCTTGGTCGACTGCACACGCTTGTCGGCCGGGTACGGCGCCAGAGCGGGCTGGCCGGTGGCCGGATCCATGATCTGCTGACCGTTGGCATCGAGCAGCGGCTGGCCGGGAGCGATGGCGGCTGCGGCACCGGCAGCACCGCCACCGGTAGTCTGAGGCGCGGTCGCAGGACCTGGCGGCTGGTTGCTCAAGGCACCCGGAACACCTTGCGGACCCGAGCTGCTGGAGCGCTGTTCATTGACCGACTGCTCGCTGCGCAAGGCAGGCTGGTCAGGGTTGAAGCTTTCGGCAGTCGATTCGACGGCACTGAAATCCACCACTGCCGAGACTTCGGCCTTGTAGCGGTCGCTGCCCAGAATAGGTTGCAGGATGTTCTGCACACGCTGGGTCAGCATGCCTTCCATACGGCGGCTGTAGTCGAACTGCTTGCCGGCCATGGTCAGCTCGGAGTTTTCACCCTGATCGGACAGCAGGTGGCCCTTCTGATCCACGACCGTGATCTGCGACTTGCTCAACTCGGGAACGCTGGTAGCGACCAGATTGACGATGGCCACGACCTGGCTTGGCTCAAGCGTACGACCGGCATACAACTCGACCAGAACCGAAGCACTTGGCTTGCGATCGTCACGGACAAACACCGAGCTTTTCGGAATCGCCAGGTGCACGCGGGCAGCCTTGACGTTATTCAGGGACGAAATGGTGCGTGCCAGTTCGCCTTCCAGACCACGGCGGTAGCGCGTGGCTTCCATGAACTGGCTGGTACCCAGGCCCTGGTCCTTGTCGAGAATTTCGAAACCGATGTTGGAGTCGTTCTGGACCACGCCAGCCTGAGCCAGCTGGATACGCGCACGCTGCACGTCATCGGCCTTCACCAGCAAAGCGCCGGAGTTGGGCTCGACGGTATAGGAGATGTTCGCTGCAGTCAGGGTTTCCATGATCTGCTTGCTGTCCATTCCCGCCAGGCTACCGTAAAGCGGCCGGTAATC
This sequence comes from Pseudomonas cichorii, assembly GCF_019719005.1. Taxonomy (GTDB): domain Bacteria; phylum Pseudomonadota; class Gammaproteobacteria; order Pseudomonadales; family Pseudomonadaceae; genus Aquipseudomonas; species Aquipseudomonas cichorii_E. The sequence continues at coordinate 98,541 of NZ_JAIGPJ010000011.1, read as the reverse complement.
GGGTTGCTGGGACCAGAGCACCACGGCAAAGCCAATGGCCACGCTGGCAGCCAGACCGACCATGAGGCCGATCTGACGCAGCATGGTCATTTCAGAAAGGTTTTCCAGAAAAGACAGACCAAACAAGGGTTTCTTGTCGGGAGAGCCCGCTCTTGCCGGAACGGTTTCGGCTGTTGCTTCGGCCATGACTCAGTACGTCCCTTAAACCGGCATCTGCATGATGTCTTGATAGGCTTGAACCAGCTTGTTGCGAACCTGGGTCAAAGCCTGAAACGAGACGCTGGCTTTTTGTGAGGAAATCATGACGTCAGTCAAATCGACACCACTCTTGCCGATTTCAAATGCGTTCGCCAACTGACCTGCGGCCTGCTGGGTTTCGGAAACCTTGTTGACGGCCTGGCCAAGCATATCGGCAAAGCTGCTGGTGCCGACTTCCGGCGTAGCGGTCACTGGTTTGGACGCCGCCATGGCATCCATCTGCATGGCCCGCATATCCAACATCAAGCGATTAAATTCAACACCTTGGCTCATGGACATTTTCTCTCGTAAGGCCCGCAATTTTTTGACACTGATTCAGCGGATACTGAAGACATAGCAACAAGAGTGCCAAATAGATAACGACACCCGCCTCACTTTGCTCTCACCCGCGCCCCAGACCTTCTGGGCGAACCCCTTGCCTCGCACAATGACATCAATATGCCATTGAATTACAACATTCATACGACAAAGCCATAAGAACAGATCACGCCTTCCCGACCCGCCGGAAAAGCTCAGGTCGCGAACAGGTAACCCTCGACATCCATGCCCGCATCACGCATCTGTGCCAGTTTGTAGCGCAGCGTCCTGGGACTGATGCCCAGTCGCTCGGCAGCTTCCTTGCGACGCCCACGTTCAGTACGCAGGGTATCGATGATCACTTGAAACTCACGACGCCGCAGGTCATCCCCCAAGGCACCGGCCGACTCGGCAGCAGCAGCGGCTGGCACATTGTCCACCGCCACCACAGGCGCCAACGGCACCGAAGCCACAGAGGGCGAGGCCCCGGTAACAGGTCCCGCCAGGCAGAAGTCTTCGGCCTCGATCACGCCGCCCTGCTGCAATATCAAGGCCCGCTGTACGGCATTGTCCAGCTCGCGCACATTGCCCGGCCAGGAATATGCCACCAGACACGCCTGCGCCTGAGCAGACAATCGCACAGGCCCATGCTTCATTTTATTGACGTGCTTGGCCAACAGACGCTCGGCAAGCGGCAGAATATCGGCGGTCCTTTGACGCAACGCTTGCCACGCCAGCGGAAATACCGATAACCGATAAAACAGATCCTCACGAAACCGCCCCGCCGCCACTTCACCCGCCAGATCACGGTTGGTAGTCGCCAGGACCCGGATATCCAGGTTGATCGGCTTACGAGCTCCCACCCGCTCAACCTCACGCTCCTGGAGCACTCGCAGAAGCTTGGCCTGCAAACCCATGGGCATTTCGGAGATTTCGTCGAGCAGGATAGTGCCGCCATCAGCCTGCTCGAACTTGCCTGCCTGCGCCGCAATGGCACCGGTAAACGAACCCTTCTCGTGACCGAACAGCATCGCTTCCAGCATATTGTCCGGAATCGCCGCGCAGTTGATCGCTATAAAAGGCTTATCGGCACGTGGCGAGTTTTGATGAATGAATCGCGCCAATACCTCCTTGCCCGTTCCGGACTCACCGGAAATCAGTACGGTGGAATCGCTCTTCGCCACCCGGCTGGCCAGGTTCAGCAACTGAATGCTGGCGGGCTCCACAGCAATCGGCCCATCGTTTTCAACAGGCCCAAGACGCCCCAGCGCATGCCGGGCAACCAACGCCAGCAAGGCCTTGGGCTCAAAAGGCTTGACCAGATAATCCGCCGCGCCCTGACGCATGGCATCCACGGCTCGCTCGACGGCACCATGGGCCGTCATCAGCAGAACCGGCAATTGCGGATGGCGACTGCGCAACAGCGCCAGCAATTGATGGCCATCCATGCCCGGCATGTTTACGTCACTGATGACCAGGCTGAAGGACTCCTGATCCACCGCAAGCAAGGCATCTTCAGCCGACCCGACGGCACGATAATCGTAACCGGCCAGCTCAAGAGTCTCACCCAGCGCCTCGCGCAACGAACGGTCGTCCTCGACCAACAGCACTTTGATCGACATCAGTGGCTACTCACTAAAGCGGAAACTGGAATCAACGGCAAAGTGACGATTGCACACGTCCCGCGATTGACAGTCGAGCGGTACTGCACGCCACCCTGATGAGCACGGGTCACCGCCGTGACCACCGCCAGACCAAGGCCGGTGCCGGTGGTCTTGGTGGTGAAAAAAGGCTCGCCGATACGCGCCAGCGCCGCCTTGTCCATACCACTGCCGTTATCACTGAAGCACAGGCGCAGCGTATTGCCACGACTGTAGGCATGAATTTTCAGACGGGTTTTTCCGACACTGGCCTGCACCGCGTTTTCCACCAGATTGAGCAACGCCCCTACCAGCGTGTCGCGGTTGCACAGCAGCTCGCCATCGATCGAATCGCACTGCCAGCGAACCGCCACATCCTGCACATGAGTCTGGGCTGCCGACTGCAAGGCCCGGAACAAATCCCCCGGCGTCAGTCGGTCGGTCAACGGCAATTCGCCGCGGGCAAAGACCAGCATGTCGCGCACCTGATGCTCAAGCTCATGCAGGCGCTCCTTGAGGCGCGCCGCAAAACGCTGCTGGGTTTCCACCGGCAATTCCTGCTCGGTCAGATGACTGGCGTAGATCATGGCAGCCGATAAGGGCGTGCGAATCTGATGCGCCAGAGAAGCGACCATGCGCCCCAGGGAAGACAAACGCTCATGGCGAGCCAGTTGCTCCTGGAGGCGACGGGTTTCGGTCAGGTCATTGAGCAGCACCAGTTGCCCAGGCTCCGCATCCAGCGAGCGAGTGGCAATGGACAGCCGGCGTCCGTCGCGCAGGGACACTTCATGCCCGTCATCCTCGCGAGGAGCGAAGCAGCGACTGATGACATGGCGCCACAACATGCCCAGCAATGGTTGCCCCAACAACTCGATGGCGGTCGGGTTGGCCTCGCGGACCACGCCCATGCCATCGATGACAATCACGCCACCGGGCAGCAGATCCACAAGGTTCTGCAGACGATTGGCCAGACGCTCCTTCTCTGCCAGCTCCTGCATGCGCTGGGCACCCGCCTCCGCCAGCTCGCCTTTCAACTCGGCGACGCGAGTCTCCAGCATGCCGTAGGAATCAGCCAACTGAGACGACATCTGGTTAAACAACGAGAAGGCCTGCTCAAGCCCCTGGCGACTTTCCAGTTCCAGGGAGGGTTTAGCTTGGCTGGGCAAGTCAGGGGACATGTGGGCGGCCTTGGACATAAATCATCTCTCGCGTGGCGAACCGTCATTAAACGGTATGTTGAGAGTGACTTAGCAATCCTCGTGCCGAAAAAAAACCTCTGAAAATTCAGAGGTTTGATTTTTCGCACAGGGAACAGGCGTCAATCATCCGCCTGATCGTCACCTTCCCGGCGACTCATGCCGTACTTGCGCATCTTTTCTACAAGCGTTGTACGACGGATCCGCAGACGCTCCGCAGCACGCGCCACAATACCGTTTGCGTCATCCAGCGCCTGCTGAATCAAGCCCTGCTCCAGACCACCCAGGTAATCCTTGAGGTCCAGACCTTCCGGGGGAAGTACAGCACCGGAAGCGAAGTTTGGCGTGTGGGCATTGATAGCCACGCGCTCTTCCAGATCGCTGCGCAGACTGTCGACCATCTGCTCGTCTTCATCATCGACGTAGCGGAATTTCTTCGGCAACTCTGCCACGCCGATCACGCCATAGGGATGCATGATCGCCATGCGCTCCACCAGGTTGGCAAGCTCACGGACGTTACCCGGCCATGCATGACGGCACAGCGACATGATGGCAGCCGAATTGAAACGGATCGAACCGCGCTTTTCGTGCTCCATGCGCGAGATAAGCTCGTTCATCAGCAACGGAATATCTTCGACGCGCTCACGCAACGGAGCCATCTCGATCGGGAAAACGTTCAGACGGTAATAGAGGTCTTCACGGAAACTGCCGATCTCGATCATGTTCTCGAGATTCTTGTGGGTCGCGGCAATGATGCGCACATCGATGCTTTGAGTCTTGTTGCTGCCGACCCGCTCGAAGGTACGCTCCTGCAGAACGCGCAGCAGCTTGACCTGCATCGGCAACGGCATGTCACCGATTTCATCCAGAAACAGAGTACCGCCATTGGCCAGCTCGAAGCGGCCGGCACGGCTGGTGATAGCACCGGTAAAGGCACCCTTCTCGTGACCGAACAATTCGCTTTCGAGCAATTCGGCCGGAATCGCACCGCAGTTGACCGGAACAAAAGGCGCATCACGGCGCTTGGAGTGGTAGTGCAGGTTGCGAGCGACCACCTCCTTGCCCGTACCCGACTCACCCAGAATCAGTACGCTGGCATCGGTATCGGCCACTTGCTGCATCATCTGACGCACGTGCTGAATGGCACGGCTGGTGCCGACCAGACTGCGGAACAGATTGGGTTCGCGATGCCGACCACGCTCACGGGCCTGATCGTACATTTCACGATAGACCTGGGCACGATGTAGCGCATCCAGCAATTTGCTGTAGCTGGGAGGCATTTCGAGAGTGGAAAGCACACGACGGCGCAGATCTTCGGGAAGGTCGACGGCAGAATTTTCGCCCATCAACAGAACCGGAAGGAACTCATCCCATGCAGCGACTGTCTTAAGGAGTCCTTGCAGGCTGCCCGGGGCATTGACGCTCCCCACAAGCACGCAAAGAACTTCGCGCGTAGAGGCCAATGAGCCGACAACCTTCTGCCAGTCCTGACTGGAGCAGGATAAATTTTCTTCGCCCAGAAAATTCAGGATAACCGCCAGATCCCGGCGGCGCTGGCTATCGTCATCGATTAGCAGAATCTTGATTTCACGCCACATGCAATAGCAACTTCCCTAGTCAACTCAATGCCCGAGATCGTGGGCAGCTTGGCATCTCAGCCGTTATATCCGATGAGACGCCAGAAAATAGTGAACATCACTAGTTAAGTCAAAAAAACATATACAGTCAAATTTATGGCGAAACTATTGTCGAACAATCAAACCGACAAATAATAGCTAGCCAAATAGATGGTATACCTTCGCGGCGTTTTTGGCATTGCGGATTTGTGTCATTTCGTCGGCGATTGCCTGACGCTCATCTGTAGCAACGTCAATCAATTGTCGATATACGCCCAGCAGTTCTTCCAGATTGCTGCGCAGCCCCGGCTCATCGGCAGGCGCTTCGCTGACAACAGCCTCAACACACTCACGGCACGCCAGATCAAGTTTGACGATTGCATCCCAGTCACGCTCGGCCAGGGCCCCGACCAACGCTTCACGGGTTTCTTCGATACGCTTGAGCGCAGCACTCATGGTGGTTTCTCCAGAAGACAGCGAACTTATTGTTGTACGGCGCCGATTGCGTCCCAGCCTTCCTTGACTGTAATCAACAGGCCGGCGACTTCATCGAGCATCTTTTCATCATTCTTGGCATTGGCTTCGGCCAGACGCTTCATCATGTAGTGATAGAGGCTGTCCTGACGGACCAGTGTCGGGTCGCTTTCCAGATCCAGACCTTCACGCAACCCACCCACAATGCCGATGGCCTTGCCGATGAATACGCATTTATTGGGAATATCCTTGCGCACCATGGCACCCTTGGCCTGGGCGATGCGATCAAGGCCACCCTCCATCAACATCTGAACCAGACGGTGAGGGCTGGCTTCAGAGGTCTGTGCCTGGGAGCCAATCTTCTGATACTGACGCAGTGCTAACATCGGATTCATAGGGGGCCTCGTAGCAGATCCGGATTACGTATACCCAAGCTATCGACGTACGGTCAAAAAACTTTAGCTCAAAAGCAAAAACCCGACACAGGGTCGGGTTCTTGGCATCTTCTTTATTTACGAGGCGTTTTTCTGTGCATTCATCGCTTCGAAAATCGAGGTGATACTGGTGGCCGTTGCCTTGAGCTTACCCACTGCCAGATCCATCGCGTTGTACTTGGTGGTCAGGGTGTTAGTCAGCGTTTCAATACGACGATCAAGCGCTTCCTGCTCGGCACTGAGCCGAGTCTGAACCTGAGTCAGCATGGTCTTCTTGGTAGCAAGAATCCCACCGGACTTCGTATAGGGTTCGAGGGACTTTTCCATACGCTCGATCAAGCCACCACTACCGGTAAACAACTGCTGAATCTCACCCCCAAACTTCTTGTCATTCAGGGCAGTAGTAAAGACAGTGGTATTCAACGCAAGCGTCCCGTCTTTTTGCTGAGTCGTGATACCCAACTGAGCCAGAGAACCCAGACCGCTGCTGGAGGTTGCCGTAGCAATCTGGTTACGAACCACCGCGAGCAAGGCACGAGGCGTCGAATCACCGGTCATGGCAGCTGCCGTGAAGCTTTTTCCGTCTGCAGATACAGTCCCTTTGGTCAGCGTCGTTACAAGCTTGGCCAAGGTGTTGTAGGAGTCGACAAAGGTCTGCAGCGAGGTTTTCAAACCCTCGGTGTTGGTTGCCACTGTGATCGCCGTGTCCGCGGTGTTACTGGCACTCTTGGCCACCAGCTCGAACGTCAGACCGGATACAGCATTGCTGACTGTATTGGTCGCACTGGTGATCTTCAGCCCGTCAATGGTGAACTCGGCATCCTTGGCAAAGTCCGAAATCGCACCGGCACCCGGAATAGGATTGCCATTGGCATCGTTCGAGGTGCTGGTGGTGCTCATCAGCTTGGTGCCATCAACACTCAGCATGCTGAGGTCTGTACCACCATCCACTGAAATATCACTGCCCTTGCCGGTAGTCGTCGAGCTGTACACCAACCGCGAGCCGTTGCTGTCGGTAATGATGTTCGCCGTAATACCCTTACCCTGGAGCGAGGAGTTGATCGTGTCACGCACCTGCTGCAGCGTAGAAGTCGCGGTAATCTTGACTTCGTGGATAGTGCCATTTTGAGTGATTTTCAGGGTACCACTCGGAATAGCACTGGTTTGAGACGCACTGAGTGCAGCCGTCGCAACCTTGGAGCTGGTCGCCAACTGGCTCACGTTAAGAGAATAAGTACCACTGACCGCCGCATTACCCGCAGTTGCCTTGACCACAGACTCATTGGCTGAAGTGGCGGCAAAACCCTGAAAGGCAGGTGTTGTAGTGCTCTTGAGAGCAGTCATAGCCGTCTGAAAGGCACTCAATGCAGCCGTGAGCTGATCGACACCGTCTGACGCACCCTTGGTAACACTTGTCTGCTTGGTGATCTGGTTTTGTTTGGCAGCTTTTTCGGTATCGATGATAACGCCAACGATTGCCTTGATATCCAGGCCAGAATTGAGACCTGTACTCGCTGTAATTGTAGCCATGATGCTTACTCCTCAAGAATGTCGCCGACCTTTTGACCCTTTCAAGGAATCGGAAAATCCGCAACAAGTTTCGTGCCAGTAGTCAGGCCTTGACGTGAAACAACAAGCTGTGTGCGTCACTCAAGCTATCGGCCAGTTTCAGGATTTCCGCATTGGGAATCTGTCGGACCACCTCACCGGAGTCACTTGCAATCACTTTGACAATGACTTTTCCAGAATCTTCGTCAATCGAAAATTCGAGGTTACGCTTGACCGACTGAAAGAACTTCTGAATGTCTTCCGCCGCAGCCTTCACCTTCTCCTCGTCCTGTGAGTCGTCCTTTTGCAAGTCGGAACCCTTACTTTCTGACGTCGGCGCAACTCGCTCGACGGAAGGCTTATCAACTGGCTTATCCGTTGCCACAACTGGGCTTGCCGATTGAGCGGGTGGATAAGACAGGTTCAGCTTTACACTCATATCCATGACCATCACCTCCGAAAGTAAAAAAGCGAGAGAGCACCGTTAAGCACTCCCCCGCCAAAATCATCCCGATATTACTGAAGCAGTTTCAGTACAGCGGAAGGCAGCTGGTTAGCCTGAGCCAGAACAGAGGTGGAAGCCTGTTGCAGGGTCTGTTGCTTGGTCAGCTGTGCAGTTTCAGCAGCGAAGTCGGTATCTTGTACACGACCCAGTGCAGCACTGGCGTTTTCGTTGATGTTCTGCAGGTTGGAGATGGTGCTGGTCAGACGGTTTTGTGCAGCACCGAGGTCAGCACGAGTGGCGTTGATGGTCGACAGAGCGGAGTCGATAGCGTCCATTGCAGCAGAGAATTTGGTCTCTGCATCGGCGCTGTCGGAACCGGCGATGCTGATAGCCGAACCAACACCCAGGGTGTTAGCGTCGAAGCTGGCGCTCAGAGTCAGGGTGATCTGGTTCGAAGCACCAGTGTTGGAGCCGACCTGGAAAGTCATGGTGCTGGCAGTACCGTCGATCAGGTTCTTGCCGTTCAGGTTGGTGCTGTTTGCGATACGAGTCAGTTCTTCACTCATCGCGGTGAATTCTTTGTTCAGAGCGTCACGGTCAGTAGCGCTGTTGCTGTCGTTTCGCGACTGGACAGCCAGTTCACGCATACGCTGCAGAATGTTGGTGGACTCTTGCAGAGCACCTTCAGCGGTCTGAGCCAGGGACATACCGTCGTAGGCGTTCTTGATGGCCATGGTCTGGCCTTTGATCTGCGAGTTGATACGGGTGGAGATTTGCAGACCGGCAGCGTCGTCTTTGGCGCTGTTGATTTTCAGACCGGAAGACAGACGAGTCATCGAAGTCGACAGTGCGTCAGAGGCGCGGCCCAGGTTCTTCTGAACGTTCAAGGATGCAACGTTGGTGTTTACTGTTAAAGCCATGATGAATTCCTCGTTGGTTGGGTACTACGTGGCTTCCGGCCCCTGCAAGCGCCGGGTGTGCCTAGAGAACCTTCGTAATAGTTATCGTCGCGGTGGCAGGTTGCTTGAGTGTTTTTTTGAAAATTTTTGCCAGCAATCTGCCAGCCCTTATAAAACAAGGGCTTGAAGCCCTACGCACGAGGAAATAACACCGATAAAAGACCTTGCATGAAGAAACCTGCAAGGTTGAAAAAAGCAGATTTTCAAAACTGCTGCTATTACGCACTCGCTCTTTTTCATGAAAAAAGCGCTTGAGGGATGCCCCGCAAGCGCTTTTTGTGAACAGGCCGGAGTCAGGCTCTATAGATGATCGCCGATCCCCAGGACAGCCCGACACCAAAACCGCTCAGTGCAACGCGCTTCCAGGAAGAATCAAGCACGTGCTTTTCGATCAGCAGCGGAATGCTCGAAGACACGGTATTGCCGGTTTCGACCATGTCTTTGACAAACTTCTCTGGCTTGTCCTCGAACCGACGCGCCACGGCATCAACGATGGCCGCACTGCCCTGGTGGATACAGAAGGCATCGATATCGTCAGGCTTCAGGCCCGAATCACCCAGCAACTCATGCAAATGCGCAGGCACCTTGAGCAAGGCAAAATTGAAGACCTGACGGCCATTCATGAAAAACACGCCATTGCTGACCTTCAGGTGCGGTGCGCCGGAACCGTCAGTGCCGAATTTCGCCTTGCCCAACTGCCAGGGAGCATCTTCGCCCATCCAGGTCGCAGTGGCCGCATCGCCAAACAGCATGGTGGTGTTGCGATCTTCAGGGTCGACGATCTTCGAGTAAGGGTCGGCGGTCACCAGCAGGCCGTTCTTGAGCCCTGTCGCCTCCATGAAGCCCTTGATCGCATAGATGCCATAGACATAGCCGGAGCAACCCAAGGAGATATCGAATGCAGCGACATTGGTCGACAGGCCCAGCTTGTCCTGAACGATGGCAGCGGTATGGGGCAGCCCTTCTTCATCGCCGTTCTGGGTCACGACGATCAGCACATCGATGCTTTCGCGCTTCAACTGAGGATTGTTGGCCAGCAGTTTATTGACCGCTTCCACGCACAGATCCGACGTTTCCTGAACGTCATCCTTGCGAGGGAGAAAGGTGGAGCCGATTTTCCCAAAGATGAACTCTTCATCCTTGCCGAACTTGGCACCTTGAGCGTAGTTATCAACGCCATCTACAGGCACGTAACTCGCTATGCTTTTTATGCCAATCATCATGGCTTCCCGATTAGTAAACAGGTAAATGTTTGTCCCAAGAAAATCAGGGCGCTACCGAATAGGCGATTTGCGGGCATTTTCAGGGGGTAGGACACGCTACGCAAGTCGAACCTCTCTGCAACACGATAATGTGGAGATGCACTTTATGACCCGCAGGTCACTCCGACATGCATGCTTTACGATTTGCGGATCACGAAAAAGCAGAAATCGCGTCGGCGATCCGGCTGCAATACAGCCGGATCGCACTGCGTGAGAAAGGATTAACGCGCAGCCAGCGTGAAGCCCGGGCCATGGAGGTCAAGATTGCGGCTGTAAGCTTCATCATGGGCGAACTGTGCCGACCACTTATCGATCAGCGCCGTACGCGCCTCGTCAGGGGCGTTTACCACGCCGGAATGTACGACCTGAACATGGGGCGTCCAGACCGTCAGATAACCGGCCTGAGCAGCCTTGAGGCACAAGTCGACATCAGACAGGGCTTCGGCAAAATCACCTTCATCCAGCCCGCCTATCGCGTCGAACAACGACTTTTCGATCATCAGGCAAGCCGAGGAAACCGCCGAGTAATTCTGCTCGACCACCAAGCGGTGCATGTAGCCTCTGGATTGCTTCGACTCACCCACAAAGCCTGAACCGACACCGCCATTCAAGCCCAGAATCAGGCCGGCCTGAGTCACGGTGCCTTCGCGATCCACCAGCCTGACGCCGACGATACCGACTTCCGGACGTTGGGCCTGATTGAGCAGCGACTCGATCCAGCCAACGTTGACGATCTGGCTCTGGGCATCGAGCAGAATCAGGTACTCGCCCTTGGCTTCCTGACTGACAAGGTTGTTCAGAACCGTTGGGCTCAAACGCTTGTCAGCGCGGAACACACGAACCCGATTGGACAATTTTTCCTGCTGATCCAGCCAGGTCGACAGTTCGGGCGAGCTGCTGTTGTTATCGGCAATCAGCACTTCAAAACGCTGATAACGGGTGCGTTGCAGAATGCTTTGCAGGCAGCGTTGCAGCTCCGGCAGGTTGTCCTGACTTTGCAGCAGGATAGAGACCATGGGCCGATGGGTATGGCGATAGTCGATCTTGTAGGTGCCAGGCAGTATCGAGCTGACTTCGGCCTGATAACCGCGCTTGCCAAGATGACGGGTCAGCGCCTTCTTCTCGTCCTCGTTCTCTTCAAGCTCGGGCGCATCACAGATCAGGACCGGCTCACTCAAGTGCGCCAGCCCGCTCATGCCACCCTGCTCGATCAGGCGCAGCAGCAGGTCAAACTCCAGCGCTTTCGGGAAATCACGGGAATAACCACCCGCCTCCACCAGCAAATCACGACGAATCAACCAGTGACGCGCCATCAGCGCAGGCACGCTCTGCAGCAGATCCAGGTTGAAGCCTGGACGGAACAGCGGCGCCAGCGTGCCATTCGGCTGACGATGGATTTCGTCCACCGCCACCGCCCGACACTGCGCGGCATCGATGAGCTCGACGCTGGCCTGGAGCAGGCCGCTTTGGGTGAACTCATCGCCAGCATTGGCCAGCATCAACCAGTCGCTTGAGGACTGCTTGACGATCTGATTGACCTTGTCGACGTAGTTACTCTCGGTGACTTTGACAAAGTGCAGAGTATTTTGCAGCGTGGTGGTCGCTGGCAACTCGCCAGTGGTAAAGACGACAACCTTGAATGCCCGGTAATGACTGTTGATCAGGCTGTCGAAGGTGGCCTGCAACTTGAAGATATCGGCCTCAAGATCGAGCAGCAGAATACTGATCTGCGAACCCGCCGGCTTTTTCTCCAGTTGAGCATTGAGTTTCTTCAACTCGACAGGACCTGGATTACGCGCATCCAGCCACTTGAGCAAACGACCGGACGCCATGCCATCGAGCAGCCTGCCGTTGTCCTTGTCGGACACCGCTTGCAGGCGCTTGCCCCAGGCCACGATTCGCGCAGCCTCTTCCTCATCGTCTGCAGACTTGCTCAGTTCCTGAGCCAGCTTCTGCACCACGCCATGATTGAAGGCATAGGTTCCATAAGCCTGCCAGAGCCGGCTGACCAGAGTTTCAGCATCAGGGTTGGTTTGTGGGCGTAGCAGCTCGTTCTGTTTGAGCAGCGCGGCCTCCAGACCTTCCAACTGATGGCGACCAGCTGGCAGGATATGAATCAGAAATTCTATACGGGCCAGCTCGTCGAAGAAGGGCTGGTTGTAAAACGGCATTTCAACGAACTGTCGAGGCTCGAAACGCGGCTCGGAGTGCTCGAAGGCGACGCTCCAGACCGCACTGACAATCTTTTCCTTGCCTTGAAAGCTCTGAGTGCTCAGGGACTCGCCCATCGCCTCGAACCCGGCCATGATCAGCTTTTCACCCTCTTCACCCGCAACAACAGCCGAGCCCAGAGCGGACACCAGCGTCCGGGCAAACTCTTCACGCCCGGCCCTGGCCTTGGGATCAATATGCGTAAGCGCAGCATTGATTGCAGCATTATGGCTCGACAGCACCTCTTCACTTTCAATGAAGTGCAGCCCATAAGGAACGGGTAAAACACGCAGTTTGGCAGCCGCTGCCAGGTAAGCCATGTAGCCGATTTCCTGCCAGTGCAGGGCGGTATTTTCAGGAACCGCAGCGAACCACTGCCGAGCCAGTCCGGTTCGGGTGACGGCGTTGAGCAGGGAAATACCCTGCCCAAGGAAGCCGACAAGACGCTCACCCGGCTGATCCGATGAATGATCCTCGATGACCTTGCGATCGCGACGCAGATAATCCACCTGACCGACCTGGGCCTGATAGCTCAGGCTATAGCCCTGGCTCGCGCCGTACTGATCATTTCCTTCAAGAAAACGCAATGCATCGGTCAGCGCGTCCGGCAAAAGGAAACTGCTGGCATCCAGGTACGCAACAAAAGGCGTGGCGACACGCTTGATGCCTTCGGCAATCCGGGCACTCAAACCGGCCTGCGCGAGTGCCGCATCGTGCCAGTACTCAAGACCCGGGGTCCTGGCGATTTCGGTATCGGGTGCCCGAGATGTATCCACAACCACCAGAGCGCAGGGATAGTCACTGTAGTACTTCAAGGCTCGGCGCAGAAAGTCCGGCTGATCCTGAGCCAGCAATACCAGTGTCAGACGCTGATTCAACGGCGTAGCTTCATTCCCGAAATTGCTTTGCATAGTCTTTCCCATAACGAACCGATGACTCTCTCAACAGAGGGGACTGCTCGGCCCGCTGCTGAAGCAAGAGCAAAAACATAACATCTCCCGTGCAAGTCCTGCGCTGGAGAGTATTCATTTTGTGTGGATCAATCCGGCAACCAGCCGTTGGCCCAGTACTGCAGGTTATCGCCACGCAGCATGAAATCACGCAATACCGTCTCACGCAGTTCATCGCCCATACGATAGCTGGCGTTGGGGTCAGACAAGTGCATGCGAATCGCCTGCAACCACTCATCCGAACTGTTGGTGTGGATGCGCGTGGCTGGCAAGTGACCGCGATAGGCCTCGGTATCCGAACAGATCACCGGGTAGCCGCAAGCCCCGTACTCCAGCAGACGCAGGTTGCTCTTGCAGTCGTTGAAGATATGGAACTCCAGCGGTGCCAGAGCCAGATCCAGATTCAGGCTCGCCAGCTTGGCCGGGTATGTACTCAGGCTTACAGCCGAATGGAATTCATGGATGTAAGGCCTGAGCAAGTCGGGGCACATGCCGAAGAAGACCCATTCCACTTCATCGGCCAGCTCGCGTATCACATCGACAATCAACTCCAGATCGCCCCGGTGGCTGGTTCCGCCACCCCAGCCAACCCGAGGCTTACCGGAGCTGCGGCGGACACTTCTGAGATCGCTCCACAGATGGGTCGCCAGCATGTTGGGCACCACGCGAATATCACTGTGCATACTGGACAAGGCCTGAGCCAGCGGATGAGTCGACACCACTACCCGGTCACAGAGCCCGACCCCCTTGCGCAACATGGCCGCAATGTTGTCCGGCATATTGCGTCGATGCTCGTTTTTCTCGGGAACATCGGCGATGTAGTCATCCAGCTCGAAAATACGCATCGCACTGGAGTAATTCTTCGCCAGGGCAATATCGGGCACCTTGGCTTCTGTGTAGCGACCCTGAAAGACAATGACATCCGGAGACTGGCGCTCGATTTCGATGACCGAAGGCGACTCATAGCTCATACGCCCGACGACACGCCCTGCCGCTATCAGCTCCAGTAGAGGCTGACTGACCCGATAATGCCCAACGGCCGACGAGTTAACGGCCATGCCCAGAATGGACGGCAGATGGCGAGTGCAGAACGGGTTCCAGCCAAACTGCAATCCGGGCTCCAGATGGAACGAGGAAGCCTCGCCAAGGCTCAGGTTCGGGTTATAAGCCGGATCCCTGGCCATTTTCGGCAACCATTTCAGGTAAAAGGACTTCTGCTCATTCTCAAGTTTCTCGCGAGAAGACTCCGAACGCTGAGCCGCGGCGGGCTCGGCCAGTACCACAGAAGAACATGGCGTTTCGACGATCAGATAACCTTCGCCCCCCACGCGCATGCACAGGTCCAGATCATGCAGCCCCTGGGAGAAAGTAGCTGCATCCATCCCGCCGATGCTGTCAAAAACCTCTTTGCGCACCATTAGGCAGTTACCGCTGACTGCACTCCAGTTTTGCGTCACCTGCAGGCGCTGCATATAACCACCCGCCCCTGCCGGCACGTTGATGAACGGCCTGCCTGCCAGCCCTTCCATACCCAGCACCATACCGGCGTACAGAATGTTGCCCTGAGGGTTAAGGATGCGCGAGCCGACAATACCGACCTCTGAACGCTGGGCATGATTGAGCAATTCATCAAGCCACTCGGCCTGATGAATCAGCGTGTAAGGGCTGAGGGTGACCAGATACTGGCCGCGGGCATGGGAAGCCGCAAAATTCTGTGTGGCCGCTTCGTTACCAGCATCGGGCGAAGCGAAAATCCGCAGCTTCTCGCTGCCCAGCTCACCCATGGCAGCAAACCAGGCACGAGCCTCGGCGCTCTCGCTGGCCTTGTCGACAATCAACACTTCGTAATTCGGATACCGGGTCTTGCTGAGCAGGCTGTCGACACAGCGCTCCAGATCAGCCAATTGATCTCGGGTGCTGATAATGATCGAGACCAACGGGCTGGACGCATGCAGGTACTCGATACGGTTGAGCAGCGGCAATTGGTCATGATGGATGACATGCTCCAGGCCGATACGCTGCAGGTGAGCCGACACCAGCGACTCGCTGCGCTCGATCACTGCCGGCAGTGACAGCCATTGGGCAAACGACAGGCTGGACTCGACCTGGACTTCGGCGATGTGTTCGACGGTTTGCGGGCCGGCACTTTCTACCAGCCGCCAGATCACATCATGGGGTGCCAGCTCGCCATGGGCCGAATCAAATCCGCCCATTGCCAGCAGGTTGCGACGCTCGAACGCCAATGCCCGACCCACATAGGGGTAGCCCCGCATCAGGTCGAGGTTGAAGTCCGGTTTGAACACCGGCTCCTGCGACTCGTCATCAACGATTGCGCCTTCATCACTGTAGACACACAACAGACCGGAAATCTGGGCGACACGCTCGGCCAGGACCAGCAGTGCAGGCTGGGTCAGCCGGTCACCGGCATGCAGCAGATACACCCAGTCGGCATTCTCAAGCAGCGGCAGTACATCGTTCAGTTGCTGCGACCAGTCGGCCTGTAGCGGGAAGCGCAATACCTGCTGATCTTCGAGGCTGGCCGCATTAGTCAGGACCACCACGGACTCGGCAGGGTAATCCTGATCGGCAATGCTCTTGAGGGTCATTTCCAGCGCGTCGGGGTCATTCTGCGCATCGATCACCACCGGCACAATGCGTGGGTTCCAGGCCCAGCGCGCGATACGCTGCTCCAGTAGCTTTTTCTGAGGCTCGCTGAAGAGACGGCATGATAACCATTGGGCATAGAGTTCGGCGTAACTTTCACTGCCACTGCCGACCCGGCTGCGCATGATGCCTTGCCGGCTGGCCATTACGCCATAGATACCAACTTCGTCCCACTCCCTTTGCGACTCCAGCGCCTTGTGCAAGGCCATGAAGCGCACCCAACCCTGGGCAGGAGCCTGCTCGCCGCTACGTGCCTTGAGCATCTCGTTCAGCCAGCCCCACTCCGTGGTTGCAATGTGGTACATGTCTGGCTGGCTGCTGAAGCGGCCTGGATGCAAGCGTTCAAAACTTTCAATACTGTGCAGCGCAATCAGGTTGCCGCGTCGCAACAGACAGTTGAACAACGCGAAGTCGAGCAGCGCAACAAAACCCTGCCCCGCTTGTGCCAATGATGGCAAATACTCCAGCACATCGGCCCTGCGCATCAGGGCGCTACTGAAACCACCCAGCGTATTGCGTGGGGTACGCTCGAAAATCGCCAGCATGTCCTCACCCTTGAACAGGGCATCGTAAGGAACAAGGCCGACGTTTTCCATGCGAACCGGCAGAACATACTCATCGGTATCGACCAGATGACGCCTGCCGACGACCAACTGGACGTCAGGACACATATCCAGCGCCTGAGCCTGGCGTGCGATGCAGTAAGCGTACAGACGATCGTCATCGCACAGAAACTTGATGTACTCGCCCTTCGACTCTTCAAGACACTTGAGCAGATTGCCCTGAAAGCCCAGGCGATAAGGATTGCCTGCGTAGCGTGCAATGCCATTCGATGAGGGCACCAGCTCGTCGAAGATCTCTTTGATTTCACCAGTCTGGCAATCGTCGCAAACGATGACTTCAAGATTGTCGTAGCTCTGATCCAGGGCACTTTGCAGCGCTTCGCGGAAGAACCGTGGATTGAGGGCGGGGATGACAATGCTGACGAGGGGAGTTTGATTCACAGTACGAACTCATGAGCGGCGGGAAACCAGCCAGTCGAATGGCTTCCCTCACCGCTGAAAAAAGACGGCGGATGCTCAATGCCAGGAATCAGATCTGGCTGAACAGGTTCAACTTGGACAGTTGGACAAATACGGCTTGTGAGGCGTCCAGCATGGTCTTTTGCAGCGTCAGCTTGGTGGTTGCCTCAACCATATCGGAGTTGACGAACGTTCCCTGCTCAACCTCGTTGTTGCCCTTGAGCAAGTCGTTGGTCACGCCTTGCGCAGTGGCAGCGACCTGACGCGCACCGCCAGCCGAAATCGCAGTAGAAGCCTGCTCTCTGCTGCTGATGATATTGCCCAGCGCAGAGGACAATGCGGCATCAAGCTTTTGAGAAGCGACCAGGTTGCCATCGGTAGGCGTGCTCAATGCCTTGATCGCTGCCGACAAGGTGTTCAGCACGTTTTCGGTCTGATGCGTGGAAGACTGCACCACGAACTGGTCACCGTTGGCCGGCGTGCCGCTGATCGTGAAGTTGACGCCCGCCGCATTGGCGGTTGTTCCGGTCAGCGTGCCTGTGGACACAGGCGTACTGCTGCTGGTGACGGGCGAGGCATACAGTTCGTAATTCGTGGCACTGGTGAACCTGAGAATCGCACCGGTGGTAGGGAATGTATTGTTGAACGCGGTCAGGTCCGCCGCGCTGGTCCCCACGACCGAACTGCTGATGTTCGCAGTCGAAGGGTTGCCCGGGCTACGGGAAGTGGTGACGCTGTCCGGCGTCGAGGCCAACTGATAGGTACGGTTGGTCAGGACCGCGTCCGCAGCCGCAGTCGTTGCCCTTTCCGACTCCGTCAGGTTGACGTTCATGGTCAGCTCGACGCCACGGAAGGTAAAGGACTGATCATTGAAGCTGTCGTGGGTAAAATTACCCGCCGTCGAAGCATCGGCGGTCACATCATTGCCCGAACCATCCGTGATCTTGAACTGAGTGCTGCTCAGGAAGGTCAGCGTGTAAGGCTCGCCTGCCTGATAGTTGTTGTTATAGGCGTTGCTGGACTTCACCAGGCCACCGGTCAGCGATACCTTGCCATCTTCCACAGCAGGGGAAGTCAATGTCGCAGAGGTACGAGAGGTGTTGATTGCCTGCTCGAACGCCTCGAAACCGGTGGTGTTGCTTGCCAGCACCAGACCGTCACCCACCGCGAGGTTCACGTGGGTCTGGTCACCGTTGTAGCTGTAGGTGCCGTCGGCATTCTGCGAGTACGGAGGAATCGACGATTTCGAGCCCGAGAACATGTACTGCCCGTTGGAGTCCTGGCTGTTCATCAAGCCAAGGATCTCACTCTGCAACTGCCTGAGTTCATCGGCCGTGGAGATACGGTCCTTATCGGTATACGAACCGTTACCCGCCTTGATGATCAACTCCTGAGCGGTCTGCATCGCACTGACGATGCTGCTCAGCGCGGTTTCAGAGTTGGTGGTGTTGGTATTGATCGTACCGATGTTCGACGAGTACTGAGTCAGCATGGAGTTCTGCTGGGCCAGTTGCAGCACGCGAGCGGCACCGACCGGGTCATCACTGGCGGTATTGAGCTTGACCCCGCTGGAGACCTCTTCGCCACTTTTGATCATGTTGGCATAGTTGCGCTGATAGTTTGAAGTCGTGGCTTCGTAGAACTGGGAAGTTGAAATACGCATGGCTCACGACTCCTTAAAGACTGTTGATCAGCGTGCTGAAAATGGTTTGTGCCGCCTTGATGATCTGCGAAGAGGCGGTGTAGTACTGCTGATACTTGATCAGGTTGGCGGCTTCTTCATCCAGGGACACGCCCGATACTGAATCACGAGAAGCCTTGGCCTGGGCCAGGACAGCATCGGTAGCCGTCACATCGCTCTTGCCCTGACTGGCGCGAGTACCGATCTTGGCGACCAGATCACCGTAGGCACCGGACAGGCTGGTGCCGACACTGCCACCAGTCACGTCGACGCTCTTGGCGGTCTGCAAGGCCACACCGGCCAGGGCGTTACGGTTGTCGGAAGAGCCGGCACCGGTCAGATCGATACTGAAGGTGTCATTGACGATTGGAGAACCCGAGAGTGTCATCTCGATCTCGAATGCGGTCTGGGTGCTTGGCGTGGTACGGGTATCGGCGTAGCCCACGCTGAGCTTGATGTTATTGCTCTGCCCTTGAACGATGGTACCGCCCACGGCATTGCCATTCTGGTCGAGCACGGCTGCACCGGTGGAATCCACCAGCGTATAGCTCTGCACGCCTGTGCTGCCGACCGAGCCCATCACCAGCTTCATCGGGGTGGAGTTTTGCAGCGCATTGCGCAGATCACTGGTCTGGGTCGAATCGTAGATGTCGGACTTGGTATTGAGGACTGGCTGGGTAAAGCCACCGGTCCCGGAGTTGCTGACACCCGCCTTGGCGGTCAGTGGCGCGGCAGCGGCAATGTCCTTGGCATCGGTCAGGGCAACAGCGATACCCGAGGCACCGTTGCGCGTCGGGCTGACTTTGAAAGAGTCGCCCGCAGCCAGCGTGTTGCCGTTAAGGCTTACGGTGAAGCCCTCGAACTGGGTCGGCGGGTTATCCGTCAACGAACCGGCGCCGACGCTTTCGCCATTGGGCAGGCGACGCACAGTGAAGTTGTTGGCATCGCTGAAGGTGACTTCGTAATCATCAGCCGTCAGTTTGCTGGTGTCCTTGATTGTGACATCCAGGTTACCCGAGCCCGCACTGTTACCCACCTTGCCAGTGCTGCGTTGAGTGATCAGATCAGCGTTGTTGATATTGGTGAACAGGCTCGAGCCGAAATTGCCCTTGCTGTCGATGCCCTGGCTCATCTGGCTGTTGATCTGATCGGCCAATACAAGCGCCACACGACCCAGCTCGTTGGATGCAGGCGTCAAAACTTCAGAGCGGTAACGCAACAGACCGCCGATGGCACCACCCGTGACTACCGACGTCACGTCGGTCGAGGTCTGGCCGATCGTGATCTGCAGGTTGTATTGCGTAGCGTCGGTTTTACTCGGCGTGGCAGTCAATGCGTATGAAGAAGAACCGCTCACCAGAGACTGACCGGTTCCGGTCATGACCTCGTAAGTGCCATTGCTGCTCTCAAGTACTTTGACGCCAATCAGCTCGTTGAGTTTGCGGACCGACTCATTGCGCGTATCGAGCAGACTATTGGGTGTGGTGTTACCCGTAGAGGCAGCCGTAATCTGCTTGTTCAGGCTGGCAATGGTACTTGTCAGTTCGTTGACCTGATCACTCAGCGTGGTCAGTTGCGCATTGACGTTCTCGTTCTGCGACGACAACTGCGAGGCAATCGAGTTGAACCGTGCACTCAGCGCGCTTGCCTGGGTCAGGAAAGTCGAGCGCTCGGCGGACTGGGTCGCATTGGAGGCAACGGATTGCAGATCGGTAAAGAACTTCGACATCTGCGCCGCAACACCGGTGGTGTTGTCCGACAGCAAGGTATCGGTCTTGCTCGCCTGGCCGGCGTAAGCCACGGCATCGGCACTGAGCGCCGTACCGGCTTGCAATTGGGTATCAAGGTAGCCGTTGTAGATACGGCGCACATCGGACAGCGTAGTGCCGGTACCGATATAGCCGATCCCCAGGCCAATGTTGATCTGCGCCGAAGCCGTGGTCATTACCTGCTGACGCGAGTACCCGGCAGTGTCCACGTTGGCCGTGTTGTTACCGATGGTATTGATCGCGGCACTGCTGGCAGTAATACCCGAGAGCCCAATTGAAATCAGCGACATGATTCAAACCTTATAAAGTCGTGGAAGAGCCCGTTGCAGCGGCGTAGTTCTGGTAACTCTTCATCTGTTTCGCAATCTGCGAAATCTTGCTTGCGTAGGCCGGGTCCGTGGCGTAACCGGCCTTCTGCAATTCTTTTACATACTGCTCAGAGTTATCGGCGGAGTTGACGACTTCTTTATACCGATTGTTGTTCTGCAACAGGCTGACCAGGTCATGGAAGCTGTCGGCGTAGGAATCGTAGGAACGGAAGTCCGCCGTCTCCTTGACCATCTTGCCGTCACGGAACTCGCTGGTGATCGCACGGGCCTGCGCCCCTTGCCAGCTACCGGTTGCCTTGATGCCAAACAGGTTGTGGCTGCTACTGCCATCCTGCTGACGCATGATGGATTTACCCCAGCCGGTTTCCAGCGCAGCCTGGGCCACCAGCATGACGGGATCGACGCCAATGCGCGCTGCCGCCTCCTTGGCCAGAGGCAACATCGTCGCCACAAACTGGTCGGAGTTGCCGAAAGCACGCTTGGCCGGCGCCAACGGCGGCTGGGCCATGGTGCGAACGTATTGCGGTTCGGCAAGATTGGGATCCAGCGTCCAGTCACCATTGCTGCCGGTCGGTGTCGCACGCTGCGCAGCCATCGGGCTATTGGCATTGGTGCTGGCGGTTGCAGTCGAGGGCACAATCCCCAACAGCAGACGATCGGTCAGCTTGGTCGGCAATGCCAGGCGACGCGAATTGAGCAGCGCCATGTCATTACGCCCTTCGACAGAGCCAGCAGCCCCCGCCTTGTCTGCCGCTGCCGAGCGAGTCGCCCACAACGGACGCTGATAGACGCTGGCAGCCAATCCCGCCTTGGAGGAATCCGTAGCAGCAGCCTGAGTGCTACTCGCCGCAGCCGCGTGATTGACGCCCTTGTCCTTGGACAGCTGGCGCATCAGCACATCCTGCAACCCAATACCATTGGCACGGGTCGACAGGGTAACGGCCAACTGCTGGTCATACATGTCCTGATACTGCCGTGTTGCCGCAGTATTCAGCGGATTGTCCTTGGCCAGCACTTCGTTGGCAGAACGCATGGCCTTGAGCATCTGGCTGACGAACAGCGACTCGAACTCCCGGGCCACCTTCTTCAGGTTTTCCGGGCTGTCCTTGTCGCCATTCTTCAAAGCGGCCAGACGATTGACGTCGGTATAGGCACCCGAATCGACCGTCGTGGAAATTCCGCTCTTGGGCATATCCATGCTCGATTCCTCAGATCACGATCAGGTCGGCTTGCAACGCGCCGGCCTGCTTCAATGCTTCAAGAATGGCCATCAAGTCACCGGGAGCCGCGCCCACCTGGTTGACCGCACGAACGATCTCATCCAGCGTGGTGCCCGGGCCGAACTTGAACATCGGGTGCATTTCCTGCTGGGCGTTGAGCCTTGAGCGCGGCACCACAGCCGTCTGGCCATTGGAAAGCGCGCCCGGCTGGCTGACGATCGGATCTTCAGTGATAGTCACGGTCAGGCTGCCGTGAGTCACAGCGGCTGGCGACACCTTGACGTTTTGACCGATCACGATAGTGCCGGTCCGCGAGTTGATGATGACCTTGGCGGCAGTCTGACCCGGATCGATCTCCAGGTTTTCCAGAATCGACAGGTAATCCACACGTTGCCCCGGATCCAGAGGTGCAGTCACACGCACCGAACCACCGTCCAGCGCCTGGGCAACGCCAGGGCCAAGCATGTCGTTGATCTTGTCCACAATGCGTTTGGCCGTGGTGAAGTCGGAACGGTTAAGGTTCAGGGTCAGGCTGTTGCCCTGATTGAAACCGCTCGGCACTGCACGCTCGACCGATGCACCACCCGGAATACGACCGGACGACGGAACGTTGACGGTAATCTTCGAACCATCACGACCTTCAGCATCGAAGCCACCCACCACCAGGTTGCCCTGAGCAATGGCGTAGACGTTGCCATCGACCCCCTTGAGCGGGGTCATCAGCAGACTGCCGCCACGCAGGCTCTTGGAGTTACCGATGGACGAAACACTGATATCCACCACCTGCCCCGGCTTGGCGAAAGGCGGCAGGTCCGCATAGACCGCCACCGCCGCAACGTTTTTCAACTGTACGGTGCCCGAACCGCTTGGTACCTTGATGCCGAACTGCGACAGCATGTTGTTGAAGGTCTGCAGGGTAAACGGCGTCTGAGTGGTCTGGTCACCCGTACCATTGAGGCCGACGACCAGGCCATAACCGATCAATTGGTTGGCCCGTACGCCCGAGATACTGGCGATGTCCTTCAGGCGCTCGGCCTGAACACCGAAGGCGGTGGACAGCAGCAGGGTTGCCGCAATCAGTTGCTTGAGCTTGATCATGTCTATCCCGCTATCAGAAAGGGAACAACGGGCTGAGGAAGAACCGGTCGAACCAGCCTGGCTGGTTGGAGTCGGCAAATGCACCAGTACCTGAATACGTGATACGCGCATCAGCCACTCGCGTGGACGACACAGTGTTATCGGTGGCAATGTCGTCGGCACGAATCAGACCGGCAATGCGGACCAGCTCATCACCGGTATTGAGAGTCAGCCACTTTTCGCCACGCACCGCCAGAATGCCGTTGGGCATGACATCAGCCACCGTCACCGTCACCGAACCGGTGAGGCTGTTGCTCTGGGCGGCCTGCCCCTGACCTGCGGTAGAACGTGCGCCCGTGTAGCCGGCATTGAGACTCAGATCGTTACCACCGATCGGGTTATTGGTCGTCAATCCGGAACCGAACAACGAAGTCAGACCCAGGTTGGCAGTGCTGTCCTTGGTAATGGCAGAGCTTGCAGCCTTGCTGGAAGCCATCCGCTCGGAAAGCGTGATGGTGATGATGTCACCCACACGAAAGGCTTTGCGGTCGCCATACAGGTTCTGCTCGAAACCGGCCTGATAGATCGCACCATTGTTTGCAGCGGCAGACATGGGCGTACGCGGCAACACCGGCGCGTAATAAGGGTCATTAGGCTTGGCAGAAGGCGCCACACAGCCTGACAGCAAGACAATCGCACTCAAGGGTGCGATCAACACTGAAAAACGCAGAACACTAAGGCGTTTCATGACACTTGAAACCTCGCGGTGTAGCAGGCGCCCATCAGACGCCATGTCGGTTTTGAGCAGATACATCAGGGTCTTACAGATTCTGAGTCAGGTTCTGCAACATCTGGTCGGCAGTCGAGATCACTTTGGAGTTCATCTCGTAGGCGCGCTGAGTAGTGATCATGTTGACCAGCTCTTCAACCGTGCTCACGTTGGAGTTTTCCAAGGTGTTCTGCAGGGTTGTACCCAGGCCGTTCAAGCCAGGAGTACCCACTTGAGGCGCACCGCTGGAACCGGTTTCCAGGTACAGGTTGCCGCCAATGGCCTGCAGGCCGGCCGGGTTGATGAACTCGGCGGTCTGAATGTTGCCGATGACCTGCGGCGTGGCAGTGGCGCCCGCTACGGTGATCGAAACAGTACCGTCCTGACCGACAGTGAATGTCTGGGCGTTCTGAGGAACGACAATCGCAGGCTCAAGGGCATAACCATTGGCCGTCACGATCTGGCCAGTGGAGTCCAGGTGGAAAGTACCGTCACGGGTGTAGGCAATGGTGCCGTCAGGCTGCGAAATCTGGAAGAAACCACGGCCATTGACGGCCAGGTCCAGAGGATTCTCTGTGGTCTGCAGACTACCGGCGGTGAAGTTCTTTTGCGTACCGACGATGCGCACACCTGTACCCAGTTGCAGACCGGACGGCAGCTCGCTGTCCTGAGTCGACTGAGCACCCGGCTGGCGCTTGATCTGATAGAGCAAGTCCTGGAATTCGGCACGATCACTCTTGAAACCTGTGGTCGAAACGTTCGCCAGGTTGTTGGAGATGGTGGTCAGGTTGGTGTCCTGAGCAGCGAGGCCGGTTTTCGCAACGTATAGTGCAGGAAGCATTCGTATTCTCCTCAAGCGCCGGTTTGTCGGCGCAAGCTGTCAATGGTTAGCCAAGTTGCAAGACGCGAGCCATCGCCTGGTCATCTTCTTCAGCTGTTTTCATCATCTTGACGTGCAATTCAAACTGCCGGGCCAGGGCCAGCACCGAGGTCATTTCCTCCACGGCATTGACGTTGCTCGCCTGCAGAAAACCGGACTCGACACGCACATTGGCATCCATTGGCGCAGCCTGACCGCTCTTGGTATGAATCAGGCCGTCCGGGCCTTTCTCCATGGTGCTCATATCAGGATTGACCAGCTTGATTCGGTCAACCTGAGCCATCACCTGCGGGCTTTCACCCATGGAGCGAATACTGATCGTGCCGTCGGCACCGATCTCGATCTGCTGCTCAGGCGGCACGGCAATCGGCCCGCCGTTGCCCATGACCGGCAAACCGCTGCCGTTGCGCAACACACCCAGGGCATCGATATTCATGCCGGCACTGCGGGTATAGGCCTCACCACCATCGGCAGTCTGGACCGCAATCCAGCCATCACCCTTGACGGCAACGTCCAGCTCGCGACCCGTCTGGATCAGCGCACCACCGGAAAAGTCAGTACCTGGACGTTCGCCCATCGCATAGGCACGCGAAGGCATGACCTCGCCAAATACCGGCATCGAACGGGCCTGTTGCAGGTCGCGCATGAAGCCATTGGTCGATACGTTAGCCAGGTTGTTGGCATGCACCTTTTGCGCCTGGGCGTTTTCAGACGCCCCGCTCATTGCGACATAAAGCAACTTGTCCACAGTCTTCCTCCTCCGACAGACGCTTGCCGCCTGTAGCTGTTCTGAATGGGAGAAAGCAATTTTTGAACCAACTTTTCATACCAGGGACAAACCCCTGATTTCATTGTTGAAAAAAGCCTAACCACGACCTGTGGTGCGGCACAGCAGGCTTGACTGCGGCGGTAGATTGCCACCGCACTGCAATAACCCCAAACCAACCGCCAAAAAAACCTCACTCGACCTTTACATCCCCTACAAAAAACATCGAGCCCACTGCAAAACATTCATATTTTTTTAATAATAACGAATAGAAAGCACTCAAGACCCACCGCTTGAATGTACAAGAAAGATCACTTTTTCTTGACCAAAAAGTTTTCAACGCTATAACATCGTCGCCGCTGACACTTCCAGTTTTTTAAAAACAGAAGCAGCACACTTCGCAATTTAAAACACTCCAAAAACGCAAAAACAAAGTATTAAAAGGACTTATATGAAATTCAGCATGCGCAAAGCTGCTCTTGCACTCGCCCTTACATCACTGGCCAGCATCGCCAATGCCACAACTGTAACCGTAACCCTGCAAAATTTATCTCCAACCGCCAGCATGTCGGTCAGCTCCGGCAACAGATCCAGCTTCCCCCTCGTCATAGGCCCCAATCAGACACAAACTTTCACAGTAGACTTCAACAACACAACAAGCGAATTCGATATCACCTATCGATCAGTAAAAGGTGATGCCTGCAGATTCCAGGCAGGCCATAAATCCATTCGAGTTTCCCCGACTGTTGTGACCGCAAACTTCACACAGAGCGCCACAAGCGTAGGAACAGGCGTCCCCCTGTGCAACATTAATTTGACCCCGCGAACCTATCAGGCACCATTCGATTACAGACTGAATATACAGATGGGGTCTTATTAACCGTATTAAATAGCTCAAAAGCAGCTTGGGGGGCGGACACTTACCCGCCTCCTTCCAGCGACAATCCGACAACGAATACACACCATCAAAAGCATCAGTGATAGATTTGTCCACTCCCCCCACAGGAAACCGGCATGTATCTTCGCGCATGCATCATCACCCTGATGACCTTTATCCCTCTCCTAAGCCAAGCTGCTCCCGCACCCTATTACAAATGGCAGGGCGCCAGCCGGATCGTCTGCGCCCAGACCAGCCCGGGACCTGGATGGAAACGCCTGAATGGCTCATTCATCAAGTCCGACTGCTCGATCTGAGCAACACCCCGGAAAGCTTTACAACCGAAACCTGCAAACCCTATAAACGAAAAAAGCCCCGACAAAGGGGCTTTTTTCACTACCTCATCAGACCCGGCTATCAGGTCATCTGAATAGTTGTCTGCATGATGGTGCTTTCAGTCGAAATGGTTTTCGCATTCGCCTGATAGTTGCTTTGCGCCTTGATCAGGTTGACCAGCTCGACCGTCAGGTCAACGTTGGACTCTTCCAGCGCCTGCCCCGTGATGTAACCCAGAGTTCCTGATTGCGGCACGCCGGTAAGTGGGATGCCTGAGGAAAAGGTTTCACGCCAGTTGGTGCCGCCAGCCGGAGCCAAACCCTGCACGTTGGCAAACGAAGTGAGCGAAACTTGGCCGATAACTCTAGACTGATTGTTCGTATAGCTAGCGAACAGATTACCGCTGGCATCCACATTCAGACCACTGACCTGGCCTGCCGCGTACCCGTTCTGACTACCACTTGAGCGCCCCGAAACGGTTGCTGTCTGAGTAGCACCGGTCATATCCAGCTGAATACCACCCGGCACACCGGATGCACCATTAGCTACCCAGGTAGACGAAATACCCGTTCCCGTTTGCACACCCGGAACCCAGTTATTGATCTGGAAGGTACCATCAGTATTGACAGTAATATTGGTACTACTCGAAGGGACACTCGGAGTTGCCGCCGTGTTAATGACAAGATTCCCTGAGGAATCAAAGGTCAGGTTATTACGCTCAGCCACCGCCGTTGTAGGATCACTGATACTACGACCATCCATCAGCGAGTACATGGCCCATGTATTGGTGCCCGTCTTGGCAAAGTAACTTTCCAGCTTGTGCTCATTACCCTGAGAGTCGTAGACCGACGTACTGTAGGTAAAGTTATAGCTATTGGTGTTCGTTGCATCGAACGGAGAGATGGTCGGAACAGTTGCCGTCGAATTAAGACTTGCCACGTTAGTGATGATGCCTGTTGCCTTGGCTGGCTGATTTGAAGTATCAACCCGCAAATCACCCGACACCCCAACGGTCACTACGCCATTGGCATCAACGTTATAGCCCTGCAAATTCATGCCGGAACTGTTGACCACATAACCATCTTTGTCAGTATGGAACGCACCTGCACGCGTATAAAGGCTGTCGCCGTTATTGCTCAACATGAAGAAGCCGCTGCCATTGATGGCCAGGTCCAGGCTATTGCCAGTACCCGTGGTCAGGCCACCCTGAGAAAATTGCTGGGAGATGGCAGCAGTGGTAACACCCGTACCAGTATTGGTGCCGCCTGACGTTGCACGAATCGACTGAGCATACTGGTCAGCAAACTCGATACGCGATTGTTTGAAGCCCGTTGTCGCCACGTTGGCAATGTTGTTGCCGGTAACGTCGAGACTTTTGTTTGCCGCATAGAGCCCACTAAGGCCGATATTGAATGACATGTACCACTCCTACGCCGTCTAGTCGGCTCTATATTCCGATTGATTGCACTTTGGACAAAGCGATCGAACTGCCGCCAGCCAGATTTAGTGTCATTTCCCCGCCACTCACAGCCGTTGTAACACTGTTGACTGTTGCGGGCAGGTAAGTGCTCAAGCCAGTATTGGTGCCGTTGATAGTGCCGCTTGCAACAAATTTGTAGGTTCCGGACGGCAAAGCGACACCCTCACTATTGAGGCCATCCCACGCAAAACTTGCATTGCCTGCGCCCTTCGCCCCCAGGTCAATCGTATCAACCTGGTTATTGCTGGAGTCGTACACCTTGACCGTCGTCAACGACGTTGATGCAGGCACCACAACAGAACCAGTCAAACCTTTACTGGTATCAACCTGAGCGGTACCGGTTTCGACAATCACCGAACGCCCCACCAGCGAAGAAGCCTGCAAGGCTTGCGAGGACTTGTAGCTGGTCGCAATGGAATCAACCGTCGAGGTCAGGTTCTGCATGCTTTCCAGACTGCTGAACTGCGCCAACTGCGCAACGAATTGCGTGTTGTCCTGCGGATCCAGCGGGTTCTGGTTCTTCATTTGCGTCACGAGCAGTTGCAGGAACGCATCCTTGCCCAACGCCTCGCTTGAATTGGTTGCAGTCGCCTTGGGGTTCTGCAGCGAGTTTATAAAACTCGTCGATACATCGTTTTCAACGGCCATAACGTTCGCCCTTTATCACTGACCGAGGGTCAGAACCTTCTGCATCATGGATTTTGCGGTGTTCATGATTTCGGCGTTCGTCTGGAACGAACGGCTGGCGGAAATCATGTCGGCCATTTCTTCCACGACATTGACGTTGGGGTAGTAGACATACCCGTTCTTGTCAGCAGCAGGATGATTAGGCTCGAAACGCGCCTCAAGGTTGGAACTGTCTTCAATGATGCCGTTGACCTGAACGCCCTGCCCGGCATCGCCCTGATCCTGAAACAGCGAGCCACCGGTGGACTGCTGACCCTGCATCACGGTTGCAAAAACCGGGTGACGGGCACGGTAGGTCTGATCCATGCTCGATGACACGGTCTCGGCGTTGGCGATGTTACTGGCCGTGGTGTTCAGACGCGTGGTCTGGGCACTCATGGCGCTACCGGCAATGTTGAACACATTGGCTAGTGACATGGATTATTCTCCGCGCAGGGCTGAGATCAGCCCTTTGAACTTGCTGTTGAGCAGGGTGAAGCTGGCCTGGAAACCCATGGCGTTATCGGTGTAGCTGGCCTGCTCGATCTGCGAATCAACGGTGTTCTGGTCCAGCGAAGGCTGAGACGGAGTGCGATACATCAACGTACCGTCGCCATTGCCCATGCCTTCAGCTTCGATATGACGGTTATTGGTCATGTTCAGCGCAAAACGACCGTTCTGAGCCTTCTCGTTTTCGGCGGCCAGCACCGAGGAAAAGTCCAGATCACGGGCCTTGAAATTCGGGGTATCGGCGTTGGAAATGTTGTTGGCCAACACCTCTGCACGCTGAGCCCGGAAGTTAAGGGCCTTTTCGTGTATGCCTAATGCTTTATCGAAGCTGATGCTCATTTCGGGAAACCTTTGCCGGTTGACCTGATTCTCGTATCACTGAGAAAGCAATCAGCGTGCCAAATACACAAACCCAATGTTTGCGGGGCTTGTAGCGGCTGCCAGGGCGGCAATGCCAGAAAAGCGGCAAGGCATTTCCGCTATGAGAGGGTAAAGCGGCAAGGGATGTGTCGTTTTTTTGCCATCACCGCTGAGGGGCAAGCTATTACGGCGCAGAGGCTGCCAGTTCGACATAACCTGGCTTGAGCCCAGAAACCTCGACACCCTGAGGCATCGCACGACCGGCACTGACCATGACCTGTTGCGATACATCAGCCATGTCTTTTCGATAAACCACGAAAGTTCTACCTTCGGCATCCTGGCGCAAGGCCTCAGCCGGAAGCACAAAACCGTTTTCAGCGCGGTAAGTCACGATAGCCAGACGCGCACTCATGCCAAGACGCACCTTCGATTGCTGAGCCGCGGTCAAGGGCGCGATGTTGATCACAACCTCGTAAGTCGTACCGCCACCAAACATATCGGAGGCCACCCCCTGGGCTGCAATGGAAGAAATGGCCCCCTCAAGGGTAATGCCATCGAAACCTTCACCCGTGACCTGCACCGGCATACCCTCGGACAACTGATGCAGATCCGCCTCTTCGACACGAGCAACCGCCCTGATCTGTTCCAGACTGGCCAGTTCAAAAAGCGGCACACCTTGAGCCATGCGCATCCCTTGCTGGACCAAAGGCGACGTGCCGCCTTCAGGCCTTTGGGGGCGCAACACAATTCCGGCAAACGGTGCCACAATCTCGCGCCGGGCATGCAGCGCCTGCAAAGCCTGATAGCGTGACTGGGCATTCGCCAGTTCCATTTCAGCTATCTGCCGGTTTTCACCTTTCCCCTTCTCCATTACGGTGCGCAACTCCGACTGAGAGGCGACCAGATCAAGCTGCTGCATTCTGGCTTGCTGCTCAAGCGCCTCCACATCCATGCGAGCCACAATGCCGCGCTCAAACAACCGGCGAGTATCTGCCAGTTTTCGCTCGGTATCGCTCAAGCCATATTGCGCAGTGGTCACAGTACGCCGCGCCCGCGCCATTTCTTCGCCCTGCGCCCAGTTCTGCATGTCTTTTACTGACCGCTGAAGCTTCAATTGAGCAGCAAGCGCCTCGCGCAACTGAATATCCAGCTGTGTCGTGTCCAGCGTCAGCAAGTGCTTGCCGCGCTCGACCTGCTGCCCCTCGACAACGGCAACCTCCTGCACGACACCCTCAAACGGAGCCGCCATGGTTGATCGACTGGACGCTTCGATTCGCCCGACCAGGCCCAACTGGTTCTCCAGCAATTGCGGCTGCACAGGAATCCAGCTGACGCCCGGAGATATAGGCTCAAGCCGCGTTTGATAGCCATAGACAATGCCCACAAAAAGCCCTGCGGCAACCACCCCGGCAACCACAGCCCGACCACCGACGCGAAAGGTGCGTAAGCGCGCCAGATACTTAGTCATTGAGATCAATCTCCCAGCTCTCCAGGGTCGTACCCAGCCTCTGATCCAGGTCAGTCTGGGCATTAAGGTAGGCAATCAATGCATTAAGGCGGGCATTCTCCGCATTGCGCAGATCCGACTCGAAACTCAAGACCTGGAAGTTACTGGAACGACCGGCCTGTAACTTTTCCCGCTCGATATTCAGCTTGCGCAACGACAGCTCGCGAGCGCGCTGGGAAATTTCATACTGACGCCAGCGCGTCCCCAGATCTCGCACCCCGTCGCCGACATCACGGGCCAGAGACTGATTGGCCTCAGCCAGAAGCAGATCCTGATTCTCCACATCGACCCTTGCCCGCACTTCAGCTTGTCGACGACTTAAATCACCAATCGGAATGTCGACCTGAATACCGGCATAGCCTTCCCAGGTGCGCGTCGTTCCCGGACCGAAGTCATTCTGAGTGCGATCCCGAATCTGAGTGGCACCACCGATCAACGACACATCCCAGAGTCGATCATTGCGAGCGACAGCAAGGTTTATTTCTGCCTGCCTGGTGGCGATCAAGCGGGTGAGATAAGCAGGCTGTCGTTCTTGCGCCGTGGCAAGCGCCTGGGTCAGGCCAACCTCTATGCGCCGAGCATCGAGCACTTCCGCCGCCCGCACTCGCGTCCCGAGGTCCAGCGCCAGAAGACGCAATAACTCAAGACGGCTGGCATCGAGCTGGTTGGACGCTTCTTCTATAGCCAGCTCCTGATTGGCGACATCGGCCTCGGTCTGAACAATATCGAACTCGGCCATCTGCCCCGCAGAAATCATCGCCCGGTTCGCGTCAAGCAACTGACGTGAGCGCTCCAGAGCATCGCGCGCGATACGAACCTGCTCCTGAGCGCGCAACAGCTCACGATAACCCGTGATGATCTGGGTAATGGTGTCCGAAACCGTCGACTTCAGAGCCAGGCGATTGACCTTTTCTGAAAGCACAGCCAGACGCACGGGAGCGGTGGCGATATCTTTCCCGGCACCGCGCAACAAAGGCTGAATGACCGTCAGGGTGGCACCATCATTACGACTGCGACCCGTACTGTCGGCCAGCGTCAGCTGGTTAGTCCAGGCCAGACTGAGCTGGGTACCGTACTCGCTCAGCATCGTGGTTTGCGGGATGACCTGGGTCTGGCGGTAGCTATCACTCTGACTGCGGTTAGCCAGATAACGACTGCTCAGAACCAGTTTGGGCGTAAAACGATCCTGGGCAACCCGCAAGTCGAACTTCTGCGCAATACGCTCCAGATACGCACTGCGGATGGAACGGTTTGCGCGCAATCCCAAAAATACGGCATCCGCCAAGGTAAGCTCGATGGTCTGCTCATTCAGGGAAACAGTCCTGCCCGGCATGCTCGGAGCATCCGGTGTCAAAGGCGCAGCAAGCGAAGGTTGTACTGCGTAAAAAACCAGACAAAGCGCTGCCGCGAAACGATAAAGATCAGTCATCGCGCAACGCCTGTACCGGCTCAAGCCGGGCGGCCATGAGGGCCGGGTTCAAACCAAAGAAAAGCCCCACAAGCAGTGAACTGGCAATGCCCAGGGGAAGAGAAGGAATAAACAAAATAAAGCCCCAGCCCGACAACACCGAAAATAGCCATGCCGCCAGCAAACCGATACACGCACCCACCGATGCTCCCGCGACGGACAACACAGCAGCCTCCAGCAAAAACAGCCGCCCGATATCCAGCGGCCTTGCACCCAGCGCCATGCGAACACCGATTTCCCGGCGACGCTCTGACACATTCATGACCATCACATTCATAACCCCGACCCCACCGACCAGCAGGGAAATACCGCCAAGACCTGCCAGCAGATAGGAAAAAGTGCGGGACTGTTGAGCCATGCCGTCAATCAACTGCTGGGGAATCTGCACCTGAACATCTCGCCCCGGCGCTAATGGCCGCAGAAAGTCAGTCAAGGCATTTCCATCCTGCTCAAGGGTTTCACTCCCTCTGCCCCTGGCGACGATATTGCTGATTTCGGGCTTTGAACTGATACGCCGCATGCCCTCGATCGGCACGACAATAGCCTGATCGACAGCGACGGGGATCAGCGGATTCTGTCCGTGCTCGGCCAGTATCCCGACCACCTCAAAGAGGTAACTGTCGACCTGTATACGCTTGCCCGCCACGTCCTGAATATTCAGGATTCCCAGATCCCTGGCCACTTGCGCGCCCAGCACGGCATAAGTGCTTCGAGCGTCATGGTGGGAAAGAAATCTACCTTGAGTCACCCGAAGCCCAAGGACCGCCAACAAATCACTGGATGTGCCCACCACGCTTGTATTGTGTGCCCGACCATCAAAACGAGCCCTGGTCGACAGCACGATGAGGGGCGCGATATCAAGGATTCCAGGGACTGCATCAATGACAGCCTGGCTATCCAGCGTGGCGGGAGCCGGACGCATCTTTACCCCCGGCATTGCCGCAAAGCTGACGACCAACATATCGCTGCCGAGTCCCTTGAATGCACTGATTGCCTCGTTGGCGGCGTTCTGACCGATATTCAGCAAGGCGACCACAGAGGCGCACCCCACAGCGATTCCCAGCAAGGCAAGCAACGACCTGCGCCCCAAAAGACGCAAGCTGTTCAAGGGCTCCATGAAGATCTGCCCAAGTGATGGGCCGTAACGCACAGACGTATTCTCAGGCATGTGCAATCCCGACCGGCGATACATGCTCCTGGAGGCAACCGTCTTTGACATTCAGGCAGCGCTGCATATGCCGGGCCATGGCGTTATCGTGCGTCACCACGATCAACGTGACGCCCTGCTCTCGGTTCAGGGAAAGCAGCAAGGCGAGAATCTCGGCGGCCGTTGTACTGTCGAGATTTCCGGTGGGCTCATCGGCAAGAATCAAGGCGGGTTGCCCGACAAGAGCGCGGGCAATTGCCACCCTCTGGCGCTGCCCGCCCGACAGCTCGGCAGGCCGATGATGAGCCCTGTCAGCCAGACCAACACGCTCTATCTCACGCTGCGCAGCCACTCGCGCGGCCTGACGGGAATAACCGCGATACAGCAACGGCAAGGCTACATTATCAAGGGCATTGAGGCGCGGCAGCAGGTTGAAGCTTTGAAAGACAAACCCGATAAGCTGATTGCGAACCCTGGCTCGCTGCTCTGCCGAGGCGCTTCCCATGTCCAGGCCATCAAGAAACAGACCGCCGGAAGTCGGACGATCAAGGAGGCCCAGAATATTGAGCAGCGTGCTCTTGCCTGAGCCAGAGCTTCCGACGATGGCGCAGCTCTGCCCGCGTTCGATAGAAAGAGAGATATCGCGCAGGACCGCATGTGTCACGGCTCCCGACTGATAGGAGTGGCAAATACGCTCCAGTTGAATCAGGTTTGCGCATGACGCCAGCGCAGCCTTTTGGCGCTCTCCCTGAATGACCTGCCCTTCCATTGCGCCTCGCCTTCTCCATGACCTCGTATTCGCCCGCCCTTATATCACCTCGACAAAGGGTGTTGGAGCGTTTTTTTGCATGAAGGAAAAAATTCATACTGTCATTCAACGCATGAAACCTGAAAAATTTTAGTACTCACTCAACATGCGAATAAAAACAATACGAAAAATGACAAGGTAAATTATAAAATCGCGTAGATAACGACAACATCCTCAGGCAATACAGCGCCTCAGCACCATCACCACAAAAAAACAATTCAAAAGATTTCAATTTTCAACACATAAAGAAAAGAGCTTTAATTATTCGGCACAAAGAGTGCTAGAAGAAACTAACACTGCTTAAAATTCTTTTTTTCACCTCAGTGTCTTGCTTCAATAAAAACGAGCACGTATAAAGCTCCCACAGCCTGACCAGACAGGCAGGCGCTTCGCAAAGAATGCGAACTCACGGATTAGAAGGAGTCTTCAAAATGAAAAGAAAAGGTATTCTAGGATGTGCAGCAGCATTGGCATTGGCAACGATTGGCAGTAATGCATTTGCAGTAGGGGGTGCTTACTCTCAAGAAGCAGTCGTTAACACCACGTACTCTTCAAACATCTGGAACACCACAAACTTCCGGATTGTAGGCACACCTCCAAACACCGGAAAAATAAACATTGTCAGGTGGAACTATAAAATCGGCGCCATCCCGGCCAATGCAACCTTTACGGCTTATCTGTGCCAAGGAGACACAAACTCTTGTTATGACGTCACCCTTCTTAAAAGCGGATCAACTACCGTCTTCAACAACAGGTCTCCAGACAAGCCATTTTTCCTGTACCACCGAATTTATCGTGCAAGCTCATTCGCACCCGTATCAGGTGGTACATCACAAGTCATCGTTAGCTGGGAAAACTAATACCCGCTAGACGCACTTGCCGAGTCATAAAAACCTAACACTCATGATTCGGCAAGTACTTCTTCTGCGCACTAAAAGCCTGCATATCAGAAGAACGCCCACAAAAAAGAGACCCGAAGGTCTCTTTCATGTCCATACAAAGCCCACCATCACTTGGCCTTGTAGATAATCCCCGGACTGCACTGAACCATCTGATAATGATCCGGCAGGCCGTTAAGCGCTTCGGACGCACCCAGGAACAGATAGCCACCTGGCTTGAGCGTGCCGTGAATGCGCAGCAGGATGTCTTTCTTGACTTCAGCCGAGAAGTAGATCAACACGTTGCGGCAGAACACGATGTCGAACTTGCCAAGGCTCGCGTAGCTGTCGAGCAGGTTGAATGAACGAAACTCGACACGGCTCTTGATCGGAGCCTTCACCACCCAGCGACCCGGACTTTTCACGTCGAAGTAGCGCTGCAGGCGATCCGGCGACAGGCCGCGGCCGATTGCCAGGCTGTCGTACTCGCCCGTCTTGCAGTTGGTGAGCATCAAGCCGGACAGGTCGGTGGCAACGATCTGTGCACCGGCCTTGAGCTGACCCGGATTGCTGCGCTCGAACTCATCGATGGACATCGACAGCGAGTACGGTTCCTGACCGGACGAACAGGCCGCCGACCAGATACGCAAGCGCTGACCCGGGCTGGCCTTGATCTGCTCGGGCAGCACCTTGTTCTTCAGCACCTCAAAGGGATAGGTATCACGAAACCACAGGGTTTCGTTGGTCGTCATCGCATCGACCACCTGTTCGCGCAAACCGCTGCGGGGTTGCGACTGGATGCGCTGCACCAGTTCGCCCAACGATTTGAGTCCCTGCTGCTCCATCAGCTTGTTGAGACGGCTGGAGACCAGGTACTGCTTGTTTTCCCCCAGCAAGATGCCACAGGCTTTTTCCAGAAAGACCCGGAACTGTTCAAAATCCAAATTACCTGTAGACAAGGTGCCGCCTCTCAAAATCATGTGAATCACCAAGGGCGACGCCCCTAGCTATTGTCTGCCGCCTTGATCCGCGCCACGACCCTGGCCGCGAGGTCATCAGGTCGAAATTTCGCGAGAAAATCGTCAGCACCCACTTTCTTTACCATCGCCTGGTTGAACACCCCGGAAAGCGAGGTATGCAAGGTGATGTGCAGCTTCTGCATTCGCGGATCGTTGCGTATGGCTGTTGTAAGGGTATAGCCATCCATCTCCGGCATTTCAATGTCGGAGATCATCATCAGAAACTCTTCTTCAGGTTTCTTGCCCTCTTCAACCATTGCCTTCAGGTAATCCAGCGCCTGACGACCGTCGTTCAAGGCAACCACCTCGACTCCGACCGTTTCCAGGCAACGACTCACCTGCTTGCGTGCAACCGACGAGTCATCGACCGTCAGCACCCGCAACGAAACGGCCTTGCTGTGAGTTTCTTCGTCGATTACGCCGTGGGATACACCCTCGGTAATCGGCGCCACCTCGGCGAGAATCTTCTCGACGTCGATGATTTCCACCAACTGGTTGTCCACACGCGTCACGGCCGTCAGGTAGTGATCGCGCCCGGTGCCCTTGGGTGGTGGATGGATCTCTTCCCAGTTCATGTTCACGATGCGCTCTACCGAATGCACCAGAAAACCCTGAACCTTGGTGTTGTATTCAGTAATGATGACGAAGGAATTAACCAGCGAAATCATTCCGGTCGAACCCGTCGCCATTGCCAGATCCATGATCGGGATCGTGCCACCGCGAATGTTGGCCACACCACGCACAATCCGGCTGGACTTGGGCATGATGGTCAGTTTCGGGCACTGCAGTACTTCTTTAACCTTGAATACGTTGATCCCATAGAGCTGCTTGCCGTCCAGACGGAATAACAGCAGCTCAAGGCGATTCTGACCGACCAGCTGAGTTCGCTGGTTCACCGAATCCATTACACCCGCCATGCCCGACCCCCTTAACAAAAGCCACCGTTCGCCACACACCAGATTTGGCAAGCGGCACGAGCCTTGCTTTTTATACGCCATGAACGCAAAGACGACAATTTTTCGACACCTGAAACTGGAAACCCGCAGACTGCTCTGCGTGATCGCTCTCCTGTGCCTTTCAAGCACTGCAAACTACGGTCGCGCCGAGAATTTCACACTGCCTGAACAGCTTATCGGCGTCACACAGGGGTTTCTTGAGTTCACAGTAGAAGACTATTTAGCGAGCAACCAGATTGAGGGCCGTTTTGAAATTCAGGTGAGGCAGCTGGACCCCAGAATGCGCATGGGCTCCTGTGACAAGGATTTGACAGCAAAACTGGAAAGCGCCAAGCCATTGGGCAGAGTGAGCGTACGCGTACGCTGTGAAGGCTCATCCCCATGGACTGTGTTTGTGCCGGCGGAAGTGAAGCTGTTTCGCAATGTGGTGGTGTCGGTACGTCCCCTGAAACGCGACAGTATTGTGTCGCAGGACGATGTCATGTTGAGGGAAAGGGACATCGGCAGCCTGGGTCTGGGCTTCCTCTCTTCACTGGATCAGGCAGTCGGGCAAAAGGTAATCCGACCAACGGTCATCGATCAGGTCATGTCCCCAGTGTTTCTGGAACAGCCACAGATGGTTCGCAAGGGCGACCAGGTGGTCATTACCGCCCGCAGCGGCTCGCTGGCGGTGCGTATGCCCGGCGAGGCGCTGTCCGATGGCGGTTTCAACGAGCAGATACGGGTGAAAAACCTGAATTCCAATCGTGTCATCAAGGCCAATATTATCGGCCCCGGACAGGTGGAAGTGGCAATGTAGATCGATTGAGGCTGGCGTCGAACGCGCGTTTTTCCTAGACTGCGGTGCATATTCCCGCGGTGGAAAGCCCGTTCCATATGCTTTTCACACAAAGCCTAAAGTTTTTTTGGGTTGGGCCGAAAACAAGGCAAGCGTCCAAACACCCAAGAGGTTTTTTCAATCATGGTCATCGATTTCAGTCGCCTTGGAAATTCACAGTCTGCCGGTAGCGTTTCGCGCACCGGGACTACAAAGGAAAGCGGTAAAACCGGCGCACCCGAATCTGCAGCAGCGGCTGCAAACGTCAAAGGCACCGGAGAATCCGTTCATTTGAGCAGTGAGGCTCAGCAGTTGCAGAAGATCACTGATAAGTTGGGCGATCTGCCAACCGTCAACAGCGCTCGCGTCGCCCAGTTGAAGCAGGCGATTGCAGACGGCACCTACACAGTGGACAGCAACCGCGTAGCCAGCAAACTGCTCAACTTCGAAACCCAACGCTAAGCCCTGTGCTTGCGGTGGATAATCTGGACGCTTGAAAACCAGAGCATGCGATGCAAGATACTACTTTGCTTCAGATGATCACCGACGGCATGGTTCCAACCCGGCAACTGCTTGAGTTGCTGCATGCCGAGTCACTGGTTCTGCACGGCCGCGACATGGGCGAGATGGAACATATCCTGGCGCAGAAACAGGCGCTGGTGATTCTCCTCGAGCAACATGGCCGCAGGCGCAGCCAGTTACTTGCCGGCCTTGGGCTACCTGCGAACCGCAAAGGTCTCCAGGAGCTGGCCAGCCATTCGGATGTGGGCGAACAGCTTCTCGCCGCGAGCGATGAACTGAGCGCATTGATCGCTGAGTGCCAGGCTATCAACGAGCAGAATGGTAGTCTTATCCAGTTGCAGCAGGTGACAACCGCTCACCAGCTCCGCATCTTGAAGGGTGCCGATACCCCGACGCTGTATGACAGTCGCGGATCGACCGCTGGAAGAGCAAGACCACGCCCGCTCAGTCAGGCGTAACTTCCTGTTTCAAGGTTTAGTGCGTAGTGGCAGAATGCCTGTTGTTGCGTTGCCGTAGTATTTTGCCTGGAGAAGTTAAAACGTGAATGGCTCAAGCGCGGATGATGCTCCGCAGCCCCCGAAGGTCCTCAATACACCTTTGGAAATTGCCGCCAACCTGCGGTTACTACATGAACATAATGATCCACTGATCATTACCTTTCATGAGCGCGCCCAACGCTTCCAGAGCTACCTGATCGAGGTTGATCGTGACAGTAACGTCATAGCCCTCGATGAAATGATTCCACGCGACGGTGAACGATTCCTGGCCAATGGCGAATCGTTCAGGGTCGAAGGCTTCCACGACGGTGTGCGCATCGCCTGGGAAAGCTCGGATCAGATGACCATCGTGGACGTGGATGGCCAGCGCCTCTACCGCGGCCCCCTGCCCACCGAAGTGATCTACCACCAGCGTCGCAACGCCTTCCGTGCAGCCCTCAAGCTCGCACAACTGGTCGACATTGAAATCGGTGGCGACAGACTCAAATCCCCTCTGGTCGGCAAACTCCTGGATATCTCGGCAACCGGCTGCAAGCTGCGCTTCGAGGGCGATGTGTCCGAGCGCATGCAACTGGGTCAGGTATACGAGCGTTTCATCGCCAAGCTGCCTTTCGGGGCGATGACCGCACCGGTCGAGCTGCGCTACCTGCACTTCGAAGAAAGATTCCACACCACCTTCGCAGGCGTACGCTTTCACAACATGAGCGGTCTGGTACAGCGCCAGGTGGAACGCTTCGTTTATCAACTGCAGCGCGAAGCGCGTCGGTTCGATAAAGACGACGATTTTTGATAGAAGCAGTTGCAAGCTGCAAGTTTTAAGCTGCAAGCTTTTGACTTGCGGCTTTTAGCTTGCAGCTTGCTGCGCCCTCCCCATCAAGGCCGATTGATTTCCTCTTCTTCCAGCCTCACCGACGGTTCGGCATTGGCCTCAGGTGCCACTTCCGGCTCGACCGTGGTCTGCATCTGCTCCTGAACCACCTGTTCGTCAACCCGCGGATCAAGCGCTACCACCAGCGGCGAACTGGACATGCTGTCCGGCATTGCCACGTGATGCAGCGGCGCGTCGTCCACCTGATGCTGATGGGTAACCGCTTTGGGACGTGTCAGCAGCGCCAGCACCAGTGATATGAAACACACAAATGCATAAAGCATGTTGCTGCCGAACTGTTTCATCAGGGCGCCAGCTACCAGCGGCCCGATGCTGGCGCCAATGCCGAAGGTCATCAGCAGCATCGCCGTCAGCGACACCCGCCGCTCCCCCTCCACATGGTCGTTGGCAAAAGCCACCGCCAGTGGATACAGACTGAACTGCACCAGCGAAGCAATGAAACCCACCACCAGCAGCATTTCCAGCGGCATGCTCGGCAGCACCGCAAGCGGCAAGGCGGCGATCACCAGCACCCCCGCGAAGGTACGCATCAGTTGCGCCCGGTCATAACGGTCGGAAAGCAGACCCAACGGCCACTGCACCACAAGACCGGCAAGAATGCAGAAACCCATGAACATACCGACATGTTCGGTCGACAGACCTTGCTGGGCGGCATACAGCGGCGCCAGGCCATAAAAGGCTCCGACGATAAGCCCCGAAGCCAGCACCGTAGTCAGTGACTGCGGCACCCGACTGATGAAAAAGCGCGGCTCCAGCGGTGCAGGACGCAGTGGCGCAGGGTGAATGCTGCGGGTCATGGCCACTGGCACCAGACAGAGGGCAAAACACATGGCGATCAGCATCAGCAGCTCAGGCCCGAGCCCTGGATGAACCACCAGAATCA
The DNA here is from genome assembly GCF_019719005.1 of Pseudomonas cichorii. Lineage (GTDB taxonomy): Bacteria > Pseudomonadota > Gammaproteobacteria > Pseudomonadales > Pseudomonadaceae > Aquipseudomonas > Aquipseudomonas cichorii_E. Next base: position 57,454 of record NZ_JAIGPJ010000011.1, on the reverse strand, counting down.
GTTGCCCCAATACCAGCCCCAGGTACGACGCAATCATGTAGCCGCTGAAGACCATGCCTCGCTGGCGTGCCGCCGCCTGCTCGTTGAGCCAGCTTTCGACCACCATGTACTGACACATCATCCCCAACCCGACGATCACGCGCAGGAACAGCCAGGCCGGCAGCCAGTTGATCAACCCAAGTCCCAGCACCGCAGCGCCGACGATCCCGGCGCAGGTCGCATAGGCACGGATGTGCCCTACACGGCCGATCAGGCGGTGACCTACCTTGCCACCCAGCACCAGCCCGAAATAGTTGGCGGCCATCATCGCACCGATCCACAGACCGTCGACCTCATCGGCCGCCAGCCTCAAGGCCAGGTAGGTGCTTAAAAGACCCGAGCCGATCAACATCATCAGCGAAGCGAAATACAGACCCCGAAAAGACTTCCAGATTTGACGCATGGACATTCCAAAAATAAAGAGTGTCGCCCGTACAGGCGACGCCAAAACAACGGTTCTTAGACCTGGGCACCCAATACACGCCGCTCCCAGGGGGTTATTTCATCAAGAAAACTGGCCAGTTCCATGGTCTTCGAGGCGATGTAGCCTTCGATAAACACATGCCCAAACAGTTCCTTGGCCAACGGACTGCGTTTCAGACGTTCCAGAGCGGCGTGCAAGGTACAAGGCAATGCCAATTCTTGCGGCACCACAATTTCACCCTGGATCGGCGCTGTGGGCTCCAGTTTGTGTTCGATGCCATACAGACCTGCCGCCAGGCTTGCCGCAATCGCCAGATAAGGATTGGCATCGGCACCCGGCAGACGATTTTCCACTCTTCTGGCCTGGGCCGCACTCGCTGGAATACGTAGCCCAGCGCCGCGATTATCGTAGGACCAGCACGCGTTGTTGGGCGAGGCATAAGGATGAAACAGCCGTTGGTAGGAATTCACATGAGGCGCAAACAACGCGGTGAAATCGACCAGGCATGCCTGCTGCCCCGCAATGAAATGCCGGAAAACCTCTGTCGGCTGGCCGCTTTCATCACTGAAGACATTACGCCCCGACGCCGACTCCACCACGCTCTGGTGAATATGCATCGAACTGCCCGCCGTCTGCGCCAACGGCTTGGCCATGCACACCACGTTCAGACCGTGCTTGAGCCCGACCTCCTTGAGCAGGTGTTTGAACAGGAAGGTCTGGTCGGCCAGCAGCAGAGGATCGCCATGCCACAGATTGATCTCGAACTGGCTGACGCCCATCTCGTGCATGACCGTATCACGGGGCAACCCCAGTTCCGCCATGCACCGGTAGACCTCGCTGAAAAACAGGCGCAGGCCGTTATTGGAGCTGATGCTGAACGCCGAAAAACCCTCTTCACGCCGACCATCCAGCCCTACCGGCGGCACAAAGGTCAGGGAAGGGTCGGGATTGGGCGCAAAGACAAAAAACTCAAGCTCGGTGGCCACGACCGGCGACAAACCACGCTCGGCATAGCGGGCAATGACTGCCTTGAGCTGCACCCGCGTCGATAACTCGCAACCTTCACCGCTCAGGTTATCGGCATCACAGATCGCCAGCGCGCGGGGCGGCTCGCTCCAGGGCAGACGATGGATCTGTTGCGGATCAGCGACCAGAGCAATATCACCATCATCGCTGCTGTAGAAACGCGCGGGTGGATAGCCTCCCATGATGCATTGCAGCAATACACCACTCGCCAGTTGCAGGCGACGGCCCTCAAGGAAGCCGGCAGCGGTCATCACCTTGCCTCGTGGTACGCCATTCAGATCCGGTGTCACGCACTCCACTTCATCGATGCCCGCCAACCGTTGCGCAAGGGAATGGGGGTCACTGCAGATCATTGCTCAATCCTTTGATTGTCATTGAAACCGCCAGGCGGCAATCCGTACAAAATACGCATCGGGCGTTCTGAATATCAAGCACTGAGATTACTTCATCGACAGGATCACAACCCGGACACCCCAAACCCCGGCACGGCACTCTTGGCCGGTTTTTTGCTTTTACCATCGGCAAAACAGTTTGGCTGCCATTTTTATGTCAACGCTATTCCCGCAAACGGGGAAGGCGTCAAGAAATGTCCTGTCGAGCAGCAATCATCTGCGACACGAGTAGAGAACTCTCCATGAGCGCATCGATTCCCGTAACTCGTCCCCTGTTACCGCCTCTTGAGGAATTCATTCCCTACCTCGAACAGATCTGGCAAAGCCACCAACTCACCAACGGCGGCCCGTTTCACCAGCAGCTCGAAAAAGAGCTGGCCGAGTATCTGGGCGTTCAGCATCTGTCGCTGTTTTCCAATGGCACTCTGGCATTGATGACCGCCATTCAGGCGTTGAGAATCAAAGGCGAAGTCATCACCACGCCCTACTCCTTCGTCGCCACCGCTCACTCCCTGCTGTGGAATGGCCTGACCCCGGTGTTCGTCGACATCGACCCCAACACCTACAGCCTGGACCCCGACCGCATCGAAGAAGCCATTACCCCGGCGACCACGGCAATCATGCCCGTGCATTGCTACGGGATCCCGTGCGATGTGGACCGCATCCAGCAGATCGCCGACCGCTATGGCCTGAAAGTCATCTATGACGCGGCTCATGCCTTCGGCGTGCAGTTCCGTGGCGAGAGCCTGCTCAACCACGGCGACCTGTCGGTACTGAGCTTCCACGCCACCAAGGTGTTCAACACCTTCGAGGGCGGCGCCATCGTCAGCCCGGATGCGAAAACCAAACAACGCATCGACTACCTGAAGAACTTCGGCTTCGCCGATGAAGTCACCGTGGTCGCGCCCGGCATCAACGGCAAGATGAGCGAAGTGAATGCCGCTTTTGGTCTCCTGCAACTGCAACACATCGACCAGGCCCTGCTGAAACGTCAGCGCATCGACGAACGCTATCGCGAGGCACTGGCCTCGGTGCCCGGCATCGACATCGTCTGGCAGAGCACCGAGAAGCATAATTACTCGTACTTCCCGGTGCTGGTCAGAAAGGAGTTTGCCGTTTCCCGCGATGGTCTTTACCAACGCATGCGCGACCGCAACATCCTCGCACGCCGCTATTTCTATCCGCTGATTTCCACCTTCCCGATGTACAGAGGCCTGGACTCGGCCAAGCCTGATCGCTTGCCCATCGCCACCGACCTGTCCAACCAGATCCTGTGTCTGCCCATTTTCGACAGCCTCACCGATGAAGCCTTCGAGAGCATCATCGATGTGATCGTCACTGCCAGTAATGAGAACTGAACATGCGAACGTGCCCGGTATGCTCCTGTCGCTTTCCGAATTTCTATCCGCTGGGTAGAACCTATCTGGAAGCCGCCCATCGTTTGAATGTTTATTACTCGATGGAAGACTACGAAACACTCAATGTCGGCCAGTACAGTTGCCCGGAATGCGCAGCCTCGGATCGCGACCGGCTCTACGCCCTGTTTTCCATGCACATACTGAACAACCCACAAGGCCAGGCCCTGCGCATTCTGGACATCGCGCCTGCGCCGGTGCTGTCAAAGTTCCTGCGCAGCCTGCCCAATGCCCGGTATCGCTCGGCAGACCTGTTTTCGCCCATGGCAGATGACAAGGTCGACATAATGGACATGAACATCTATCCCGATGAGTCATTCGATTTCATCGTCTGTTCCCATGTACTCGAACACGTACGTGACGATGCCAAAGCCATGTCCGAGCTGTACCGCGTGCTGGCCAAGGGCGGCTCGGCGATTCTGATGGTGCCTTTGCTGCTGACCGCCACCACAACCGACGAAGATCCGGACGAAGAAAACGTGGATGAGCGCTGGGCGCGTTTTGGCCAGGACGATCATGTACGCATGTACGCCAAACATGACTTCGTGACCCGCCTGGAAACAGCCGGATTCCAGATCGATGCCCTGGGCACCCAAGCCTTCGGTGACGGGGTATTCAAACAGCACGGCATTACCGAGCAATCGGTTCTGTACATAGGCCGCAAGTGCTGAGCGAACCTTGCCCAACTGCGCCGACCCCGTTGAACGGCTGGTCCTCCCTACTCTCTTCACACGTGGTATTGCGATGAGTTCTTCACGTCTGGTCAGTATTGTCATCCCGGCTTACAAGGCCACTTTCTTCGAGACCGCGCTTGCCAGCGCGATCAGCCAGAACCACGACGACGTTGAAATCGTCATCTGCGACGATTGCCCGACCGGGGCCATCAAGAACATCGTCGACAAACTCAGCCCGGGCAGCCGTTGGCCCATCCGCTACGAGAGAAACCCGGTTGGCCTGGGCGAAGAGCACAACGGTGCCCGCGCCATAAGCCTGGCCCGTGGGCAGTTCATCAAGTTTCTGTACGACGACGACATTCTGGTCCCCGACTGCGTACGCCTGCTCTTCGATGTTCTGCACGACAGCCCCGACATCAAGATGGTCTGCGCCACCCGCAAACTGGTAGACGACAAAGGCCAGTTCATGCAGGACAACATGGCCACCCGCAACCCGTTCGGGCGCAATGTCGTGATCAATGGTCCGGAACTGGTGTCGTTTATTGCCCAGTACCCGATCAACTTCATTGGCGAACCCAGCTCAGTGATGTTCCGCCGCGAAGATGCACTGGTGTTCGGCAATGAAATCATGTCGCTCAAAGGCATATTCATCTGGGGCCTGGCGGACGTTGCGCTGTTTGTGAAGCTGCTTCGCCAGGGCAATCTGGCGATGCTTGCGCGTCCGCTTTCCTACTTCCGGGTTTCCGATCAGCAGAGCAGTGAAGTCTGCCGTAACAACCCTGAACTCCCGAGACAACGACGCGCCGATTACCACCGCATCACCCGCGAACTTGGCTGGGTACGCCCGGAAGAACAGAACCGCACCGTCAAGATCGCTCCACTGTCCCAGCGTGACAATATCCAGGAACTTGATCTGGTTGCCTACTTCGACCGGCGCCCCGAGAACCAGCGTCGCAACCAGCAGGTCGCCAGCTGGCTGGGCACCCGCAGGCCAACGGTCCCGCAACAGACGCTCATCCGTCAGCACCTGCAGGATCATGATGGCGGCCCGACGATTGCCATTGTCGTGTCGGACTTCAATCAGCAGCCTGAAAGCGTCCTCAGCACCGTGCAGAGCCTGGCCGGCGACCCGCAACTGCTGGACAAGCTCAAGGTGTTCATCCTTGCCGATTACGACACGTCGAATCAGACACCGCTGCAAGCCCAGTTGCCCTGGTTGAGCGCCACAGTGCAAGACCGTGCCATCGTCATCAATGAGCTGATGGCAGAAAACGAGCACGACTGGTGGGTGCTGGTCGACGCAGGGACCACTTTCACGCAAAGCGGTCTGCTGAGCGCGGCACTGAAGCTGATTGACGCGCCACACGCCTGCGCCCTGTTCGGCGATGAAATCGCACTCGAAAATCAGGACGGCGCCAGCCTGGGCCTTCGACCTGAATTCAGCCTCGACTACCTGCTGGCCAGTCCTTCGGCAACCAGCCGCAACTGGCTGTTCAGCAGAGAGAAAACCCTGCTGGTGGGCGGTTTCAATCCCGATCATGCACAAGCCATAGAGCTGGACCTGATCCTGCGCATGATCGAGCACCCGGACTTTACCGAGTTTGCCCATTCGGCCGAACCGCTGGTGCTCGCGCCACAGGCCCGGCCTCAGTACAACAGCGACGAGGTCCGCACGCTGCAGCGCCACCTGTTCGCTCGTGGCTATGGCGACAGTGAAATCCAGACTACCGAGTCAGGCCATTACCGGATCACCTATGGCCACGCCGGGCAGCCGCTGGTTTCCATCATTGTCAGCTCCAATGATCAACTGGAAACCTTGTTGCCGTGCGTAGAGAGCGTCCTGGAAAACACGGCCTATCAGAACTATGAAATCCTGATCAGCGACAATAACAGCCAGTCAGCGCAAAGCATTGAATGGCTGGCAAACATCGATTCGCTGCAATCGGACAAGATCCGCGTCGTGCGTCATCAGCAGACCCTGAGCCAGTCCGCCCTGCTCAATAGCGCCGCTCAACAGGCAAAGGGCGAATACCTGCTGCTCCTGGCTGACAATGCCGCCATCCTGCACAAGGACTGGCTGCACAACCTGCTCAATCAGGCGCAACGGCCTGAAGTCGGCGTGGTCGGGGCCAAGGTTCTGGCAGCGGACGGCAGCCTTGCCAACGCAGGCATCATTGTCGGCCTTCAGGACACCGCGCAGCCGGTCACAGGCGGTGAACCTGCTGCCTCGGCATCCTTTGCGCCACGTCTGGAAACCGAACAGAACTACAGCGCAGTCAGCGGCGCATGCCTGATGATCCGCAAGTCGCTGTTCGACGATATACAGGGTCTGGAAGAGCATCTGTTCCACCAGTACTTCAACGACGTCGATCTGTGCCTCAGGGTTCGCGATGCCCAGCATATGGTGGTCTGGACACCTCATACCATCATCCAGTTGCGCTCGGCCCCTCAAACCATCGATGCCCAGGCTCTGGACTTCGCCCGGCGAGCGCTGCATCACCGCTGGCTGCATTACATGGCCTGGGACCCGGCCTACAACACCAACCTCAGCTTGCAGGCAGGCAGCTTTGTCAGCCAAGGCAACCCGCAACTGGCATGGCGTCCGCTGATCCATCGCCCGTTGCCCGTGGTGCTGGTACAACCGGATGATGCCCATGCAGGCACTCGCGTCGCCCAGCCACTGCAAGCGCTGGGTACATCGTTGGCCGTGGACGGCGTTCTGAGCAACGGCCCTCTCTCGCTGCCGGAAATCGCCCGCCTGAGCCCGGACACTGTTGTGCTGCAAGGCTCGATCACGCCGGCGCAGATAGAAACCATCGGCGCCATCAAGGAACACACCAATGCCTGGGTGACCTTTGATCTGCCCCACTACCCGGAAGGCCTTGAATCGGCGTACTCGTTGCGCAGTGCGCTGGAGCTGGTGGACGCCGTCACCGTGCCGACACAGGCTCTGGCGGATCTTGTCCGGGATGCGCATCCGAACATTCAGGTGATCCCGACCAGGTTGTCGCCCGATATCTGGCTGAATGTGCAAAGCCAGCGAGGCACCCGAGACAAGCCGCGTGTGGGCTGGGTCGGCACAGCCGATCAACAGGCCGACCTGCTGATCCTGTCCGGCGTGATCGAGGCCCTCGCCGACAAGGTGGAATGGGTAATCATGGGGCCTTGCTCGCGCTGGCTGCGCCCTTACATCCACGAACTGCGCTCTCCGGTGGAAGGCGTTCTGTACCCTGAACTGCTGGCCAGCCTGAATCTGGACCTTGTGCTGGTTCCGGCTCAGTCAAGCCTGAGCACTCAGAGCAAGAGCCCGGTTTCCCTGCTGGAGTTCGGGGCTTGCGGCTACCCGGTGATCTGCAGCGATACCTTGTGTACCGAAGGCAACCTGCCGGTAACGGCTGTCAGCAATGAAACCCCGGCCTGGATTGCGGCTATCGAGGCGCACATCAGTCAACCTGACGAATGTGCTCGTCTTGGGGATGAGTTCAGGCGTGAAGTGAGAGAGAACTGGATGCTGGATACGACGAATCTGCAGGGCTGGCAGACTGTCTGGTCAAGGCCTCAATAAGGCCTGCTGCCGAGGCGCCACAAGGACGTGGTGCCTGATCAGGCTTTGTCCAGAACAACCCTGATGAAATACTTCTCACCCAGCTCATCATGGAAATAAGCATTCTTGAAGTTGCCATGTGATGTAGCACGCAACAGATTGATATGGTCTCGCAAAGAGCCCACTTCATCCAGGTTCAACTCACACAGTTCGTTATAGTCCTTGATACCGTTGTAATTACCTTCGGACAACGGTTTGAATACCTCGTAGCTGCCTTGCAGGATTCGCGGCAAGTACTCGCGCATCAACTCCTTTTCCGCCTCGATGACGTTGTTGTAAACCTCAAGCGACGTTTCACCTGACCCTATCGTTACCGGTTTCTGGGCAATGATATGGCCATGGTCGATCTCTTTATCCATGACGTGAATCGTTGCGCCCACCGGCAGGCCGTTGAGTATGGAAAAAGCCTGGGGATACCAGCCACGGTTGAAGGGGTTGAACCCCGGGTGGAAGTTGATACAGCGCACGCCTTCTACCAGGCGCTTGGGGAACAGCTGTTTGCAATGAACACTCAGCACCAGATCGTAATGACTGATGATGAAGTCTACTACCGTGTCGTCTTTTACATTGATCTCGCAAGCCCCCAGTTCAACCATATTCCGAGGCGCTTTGTTGTAGGAGGTATAGCGCAAGTCCAGCGTGACAGTTAAACGTTTATCCAGCGTTTCAAGGCACTCTATCAACGCCGCAGAAAGGGGCGGATTATCGGAAACAACCAACAGTTTTATTGCCGACGCCTGCCCCGAAACCTGCTGATTATCTTCTGTCAACTTCACGGAATTTATCCATATGCCAGTTAAATTGCACAGCGCGTCAAAAATATAGCAGCGACGTCCAGAGAGGCGCAAGGCGCGGCTGAAGGTGAACCCGAACCGCCCCTGAAGAAGGACTCAAGGCAGATAAAGACTGAACTTCCCACCGCCCAACACACCACCATTGGCAATCTCGATACGCCCCCGCACACCATTGCGCTCATGCAGGCGAGCGATATGTGCGGCGAAGTACAGGCCAAGCCCGGTGCTGCCGGTGCTCTGGTTGATGCCCTGAACGTAATCGTCCTGATTCTCGATCATGTGCGCCGGATAACCCGGACCGTCGTCATTGATGACGATCTTCAACTGGCCGTCCTCTTCGCTTGCGCTGATCACGATTTCCTCACGGGCAAATCGAATGGCGTTAACGATGATATTGGCCACCACCGAACCGATCAGTTCGCGGTCGAAGAAACCCAGCGGGCTCAAGGCATCCACGACATAGTTGGCCGTGATGCCACGGCTGCCCAGCACTTCCTGGTGATGCGCCAGTTGCGCCTCGATGAAATCATCCAGCTCGTGATAATCGGGACGCAACGGAAGCTGATTGACACCCAGCTTGTAGATGCCGAGCAGCTGTACCAGCATGCCGTTGAGGTTGGCGAACTCGTAATCGATCACGCCGCTTTCAGGCGCACTGCGCTGCTCGCCGGGAAGTTGCGCAAGCCACTCGCTGTGGGCCTGAGTCAGGGTCGCCAGTGAGTTCTTCATGTCATGAACAGTGGAAGCGATCACCATGGAGAAATCGAGTCCGTTCTCTTTGTCACTCATGCGCCAAACGCCCTTTCCTTGAGTTTCTGGTAACGGTCGTACCGTGGGTCGCTATCGGGCATCTTACCGACCATTTTCAGGGTGGCACGACACTCTTCACGCCCTGCTTCGCCCAGGCTCTGTCCCGGATGCAGCAAGGACTGCGCCATGTTCAGCGCAATACTGATGTTCTTGGGCTGCAAGGCCAGGGCACGGCGGAACATGTCCTGTGCTTCGGTGAGATTACCGGCCTTGTAGCTGCGCACACCCTGGATGTTGAGATCGATGGCTGCCTTGTTGGCACCCAGAATCGCAGGATCATCGGTGATGGCGGCGATGCTTTTCATGACAGCCGGGTCATCGCCGTAGATTTCCGCACAGTTCTTGAGCACACCTGCGCCTGCATCTTCCTGACCCAGTTGCTTGAGCTGGGTGGCAACCACCAGCGCCGCTTCTGCACTGAGGAACTGGCCCATGTTGTCCAGGCGCGACATGGCCTGTTCGGTCAGCTTGGCAGCCGTTTCAGGGTCCGAATGCTGCAGGCTGGCCGCTTTCATCAAGCGGGTACGCACTTGCAGGCCTTCGTCTTCACCGTGCTCCTTGGCCACATCGCCCAGGGCGTTGTTGATCTCGACACGGGTACGCGCATCCAGCCCCTGATCGCCGCCCTTGCTGATCAGGGCATGAGCCAGACCGAGATTGGTTTCAGGGTCCTTGAAGCGCGAATGCTGACCCTGGGAAACAGCCTGGCGATAAGCCTTCGATGCGCTCTCGAAATCTTCGTTGCCCAGCGCCAGCTTGCCCAGCAGTTTTTGCCGACGTACCGCCAGAGGCGAAAGGCGCACGGCGTTTTCCAGCACACTCTGGGCGCGTTTGGCATCGCCACGGGCTACCAGCACTTCGGCCAAGCCGTCAAACAATGCAGGCATGGTGGGGAAAGCCTTGATGGCCTGCTCGAAAACCGCTTGCGCCTCGGTCACCTTGCCACGCTTGAGCAACAGATTGCCCAGTGCGCCGTAAGCCCAGGGCGTAGCCCGATCGGCCAGAATGGTCTTGAGAAAGCTTTCCAGAGGTTCATTCTGGTTAAGGTCGCGCAGGGCGTCGGCCTTGTAGCGCAGGCACAGGGGCGCGAAGCGTGGGTCCTGCTGAATCAGGGTATTGCAGGCAGCAAGGACTTCGGCGGGCTTGCGACGATCGAGCGCCTGCAGAATCGGCTTGAGCAGGGTCTTGCGCTGCACCAGCTTTTCAAGACGCTGGGCAAGGCCTGCACGGTTGAACGGTTTGGTCAGGTAGCCATCGGGCTCCCATTCAAGAGCGCTCATGACCATGGCCTGGCTGTTCTCGGCAGTCACCATGATAAAGACGCTTTCATAACTCAACAGCCTTTCGACCATCAGGTCTTCGAGCACCTGCTGACCGTTCTTGCGGCCATCACCCAGGTTGAAATCATGCAAGACGAAGTCATAGCGCTTTTGCGAGCACATGCGCAGGGCCTGCTCGCCGGTGTCGGCAGTATCCACTTCCTTGACGCCCAGCTCACGCAGCATCGATCTTACCGAACTCCGAAAATCGGAAAAATCGTCGACGATAAGAAAGTTCTTTTGGTTGTACGCCAGCATCCAGATTCCTGTCCTGCAGAGGGTGAAAATGTGCTTCCAATAACCTGAAAACGCTTTACATCAGGCCTGACAGCCAACTTTCAGGTCGCACATGATAACTAATGGCTAGTTGCCATTAAACAATTTTCCACTTGCGGGATTCTTTCCGCTATCTGCCAGAAAGCTGGCAAGACTCTCTAGTTTTTCGACAGGAAGTTAAAAAACTGAATGGTCTTTCGCGAATGAATTCACCTATACCGCGTAGGAGCGAATTCATTCGCGAAGGCTGCAACCTCACACCCAGCCGTCGTTACGCTTGCGGCTGCGGGTCAGGGAAGGAAGGATCAGGCCAACCAGCAGGCCGATACCGGCAATGCTGCCGCCATAGACCATGTAACGCATCATGACCTGCTTGTTTTCGTCACCCAGTCGGGCCTGGGTATTGCGCAATTCGGACTGGGTGTCGGTCAGCTCTGTATTGAGCGCCAGGGTACGGGCTTCCAGCTCATCGATCAGTTTCTTGCGCGTATCCAGTGTTTCCTGCATCCCCTGAACCCGGGTCTTCCAGGTATTGTCGATATTGGCCAGTTGCCCGGTCAGCTCTTCCACCTTCTCGGTCAGTTGCGGAACCCTTTCGGCTGGTCCGGCAACATCCTGCAGGTCGCTGCTGAGAATCCAGACGGTGCTGCCGCCCTCGCCTCTGACCTGGCTGTAGTTGCCCTGGGTCGAAAGCAGATCGACCTTTTGCCCGGACTTCAGGGTACCGACGATGCGGTGTCCATCGGTTGGACCGCTGCGCACGTATGTGCTGAGGTTGTCGCTGACCCAGCGATCGTTTTCCGCCGCGTGGGCATGAGGAGTCAAAACTGTCAGCAGCGTGCCGAAAAGACCGGCACCCAGAGCGCGACGGGAAGCGTTGAAGAGGACAGGTGCACGAGATACGAGTGCGGAAAGATGACGAGACATGGCAATGATTATCTTTGTCTGAAATAAGAAATTAAGACCCTGAGGCTCCTGACCTTGTGGTCCGTCGAGTGAGTCCATCAGCTAACAGACCCTCTGAACGGGGTCAGGTTCACTATCGGCCCCTCAAGCGTCAAAATTCAGCCATATGGCAAAAGGCCCGTTATTGCCTGATTTCAAACGGTTTCAGCCGTGCGACTATGCTCAATACAGTGACTGTGATGCGCAGCGTTTGCTTTCCCGTCCATGTGCCGTAGACAATGCGGGCAGGCGTGAACGTCATCGATGCTCACCATCCTGATGCACCTGCGGATGCATCGCTCTAATGGAAAATAGAATGATCCCAAGACAAGTGATTAACGCCTCGGTCAGCCCCAAAGGCAGCCTCGAAACGCTCTCCCAACGTGAAGTGCAGCAACTCAGCGCAGCGGGTTCAGGCAGTACCTACACACTTTTTCGCCAGTGCGCCCTGGCCATTCTCAATACCGGCGCCCATGTCGATAACGCCAAGACCATTCTTGAGGCCTACGAAAATTTCGAGGTTCGCATTCATCAGCAGGACCGCGGGGTTCGTCTGGAACTGCTCAATGCGCCAGCGGACGCCTTCGTCGACGGCGAAATGATTGCCAGCACTCGCGAAATGCTGTTCAGCGCCCTGCGCGACATCGTCTACACCGAGAGCGAACTGGACAGCCAGCGCATCGACCTGAGCGACTCCCATGGCATCACCGACTACGTCTTCCACCTGCTGCGCAACGCCCGCACCCTGCGCGCCGGCGTAGAGCCGAAAATGGTGGTGTGCTGGGGTGGTCACTCGATCAACACCGAAGAATACAAATACACAAAGAAAGTCGGCCACGAACTGGGCCTTCGCAGCCTGGACATCTGCACCGGCTGCGGTCCGGGCGTGATGAAAGGTCCGATGAAAGGCGCCACCATCGCCCACGCCAAACAGCGTATCAATGGCGGCCGCTACCTGGGCCTGACCGAGCCCGGGATCATCGCCGCCGAAGCGCCGAACCCCATCGTCAACGAACTGGTGATCCTGCCGGATATCGAAAAACGCCTGGAAGCCTTCGTCCGTGTCGGCCACGGGATCATCATTTTCCCGGGCGGCGCTGGCACGGCTGAAGAGTTCCTGTACCTGCTGGGCATCCTGATGCACCCGGACAACAGGGATGTGCCGTTCCCGGTGATCCTCACCGGTCCGAAAAACACCGAGCCTTACCTGCAACAACTGCACGCTTTCGTCGGCGCCACCCTGGGTGAAGCCGCGCAGAAGCACTACCAGATCATCGTCGATGATCCGGCAGAAGTTGCCCGGGTGATGACCCGCAGCCTGAAGGAAGTCAAACAGTTCCGCCGCGAGCGCAACGATGCTTTCCACTTCAACTGGCTGCTCAAGATCGAAGAAAGCTTCCAGCACCCTTTCGATCCGACCCACGAGAACATGGCGAAACTGCAACTGAACCATGAGATTCCACCTCATGAACTGGCGGCCAATCTGCGTCGTGCGTTCTCCGGTATCGTGGCGGGCAACGTGAAGGACAAGGGCATTCGCCTGATCGAGGAACATGGCCCTTACCAGATCCATGGCGACCCGGCGATCATGAAGCCGCTGGACAAACTGCTTCAGGCGTTCGTCGAACAGCATCGTATGAAACTGCCCGGCGGGGCAGCTTATGTGCCGTGCTATCAGGTGGTGACGTAAACTCACACGGAAGAAAACGGTAATCCGTGGGAGGGGCCTTGGCCGCGACAGCCAGTTCAGGCGCTGAAAATGTGTTGCCTGTCAGTTAGTCGTCGCGGCCAAGGCCCCTCTCACTTGCGCCCCGTTTTTTTAACGCTGGATACGAAACTGCCTGGGCGACTGCCCCGTCGCCCGCTTGAAGAAGCGCGAGAAATACGCAGGCTCTGAAAACCCCAGACTGTCGGACACCTGATTGATGGTCATGGTGGTGTAAACCAGATTGCGTTTAGCCTCCAGCAGCAATCGCTGGTTGATGATCTGCAAGGCCGACTGGTCGCACAGGCGGCGACACAAGGCATTGAGATGCGCAGCACTGATACCCATCTGTTGCGCATGTCGATCAATGGACCAATGCTCGCGAAAACTCGATTCCAGTTGATGCATGAACGCCTGCAAATGCTCGCGCCCGCGATCAGGCACCTGAATATCCTGAAGCGCGTGCTCGTTGCTGCGCCGACTCAGCCAGACCATCAGCACATTGATCAATGACTGCAACATCAGGTCACGTCCGGGACGAGGCTGTCGGTACTCCGCCGCAATCGCGCTGAACAGGGTGTCCACATAATGACTGTCAGCCCCAAGCGAATGGCAGTGAGCCGAACCCGACACCGGATCGTCCAGTGCTGCCTCCAGTTGCTCCACCAAAGGCTTGGCCAGGCTAAGGATATGGCCCTGAATGTCTTCGCTGAACTTGAAGGTGTGTACGCTCAGCGCCGGGACCACCAGCAACGAGGGCGTGTCGACCTCATGGACAGCCTCCTCCACCTTCAACACTGCCCGTCCCGATTGCACATACAGCAACTGAACCAGATCACTGTGTCGATGGGGCTTGATCTCCCATTCATGGATCCTGCTGCGTTCAGGAATCGACTCGCAATGGATCAGATCCGGCGTGAGCCAGGCAGCCGTCTCGCCATAGAGCTTGAAAACCGGAATCGCAGTAAGCGCTGTTCTGGGCATCGCCAGCTCCGAGGAATAACCCTTGAAAAGTCCAGATAATGAGCTGGATAGTGCCTTCTTATGCCATAGGCATCCATTAAAAATACAGGAGACAAAAACAAGACATCCCGCCGCTCATCGACTGGCAGGGACACATGACAGGAAAACAATAATGAAAACCCAAGTCGCAATCATCGGCTCAGGCCCGTCCGGGCTGCTGCTGGGCCAACTGCTGCAACGTGCCGGTATCGATAACGTCATCATCGAACGCAAAAACCCCGACTACATCCTTTCCCGCATCCGCGCCGGCGTGCTGGAGCAAGGCATGGTCGATCTGCTGCGCGAAGCCGGCGCCGGTGCGCGCATGGACGCTGAAGGGCTGATTCATGATGGCTTCGAGCTGGCTTTCGAGGGACGCTGCGAACGTATCGACCTCAAAGTCCTGACCGGCGGCAAGACCGTCATGGTCTACGGCCAGACCGAAGTCACCCGCGACCTGATGCAGGCCCGCTCGCAAGCCGGTGCAATAACCATTTATGACGCTGAAGACGTCCAGCCTCACGACCTGAAAACCGACCACCCTTACGTGACCTTCATCAAGAATGGAGAAACCGTGCGTATGGACTGTGACTACATTGCCGGTTGCGACGGCTATCACGGAGTTTCCCGGCAATCCATTCCCGCAGACAACCTGAAAGTCTTCGAGCGCGTCTATCCTTTTGGCTGGCTCGGCGTACTGGCCGACACAGCGCCGGTCAACGAAGAACTGGTGTACGCCAACCACCCACGCGGCTTTGCCCTGTGCAGCATGCGCTCGACCACTCGCACCCGTTATTACGTGCAGGTCAGCACAGATGAAAAAGTCGAGGACTGGTCGGATGAACGCTTCTGGGACGAGTTGAAAACCCGACTTCCCGACCACTTGGCAGAACGGCTGGTCACCGGCCCTTCCATCGAAAAAAGCATCGCGCCATTGCGCAGCTTTGTCGTGGAGCCCATGCAGTACGGTCGCCTCTTCCTGCTCGGCGACGCCGCTCATATTGTCCCGCCGACCGGCGCCAAAGGCCTGAACCTGGCGGCCAGCGATGTCAGCACGCTGTACCGGATCCTGCTCAAGGTCTACAAGGAAGGTCGCACCGACCTGCTGGAGAAATACTCACAGATCTGCCTGCGCCGGATCTGGAAGGCCGAACGATTTTCCTGGTGGATGACTTCGATCCTGCACAGCTTTCCCGGCACCGATGACTTCAGCCAGCGGCTTCAGCAGACCGAGCTGGATTACTACGTGAGCTCGGAGTCCGGGCGCAGGACCATCGCCGAAAACTATGTAGGATTGCCTTACGAAGCAATCGAATAATGAGCGCGTAGGAGCGAATTCATTCGCGATAATCGGTACATCCAGTACATTTTTATCGTTTTCAATGTGGCTTCGCGAATGAATTCGCTCCTACTTTGTGCAATCTCACAACATCCACCCCGCATGGCAGTGCAAATCGCCAAAGAGTTTTTGTTCCCGGCCCCATAAGATCGGGATCAGCTGTACGCAGTATAAAAACAACAAGCACCGAGGATTCACCGCCATGTCCAACCCATCGATTCGGGATGCTGGCGACGTCGAAGGCAATCATGTCTACCGTCGCATCACCCTGCGCCTCATACCCTTCATTTTTATCTGCTATCTGTTCAACTACCTGGATCGGGTCAACGTCGGTTTTGCCAAGCTACAGATGCTCGACGCCCTGAACTTCAGCGAAACCGTCTACGGTCTGGGTGCCGGGATCTTCTTCATTGGCTACGTGCTGTGCGGCCTGCCCAGCAACCTGGCACTCAACCGTTTCGGGCCTCGGCGCTGGATCGGCCTGATGATGATCACTTGGGGCACGTTCTCCACCTGCCTGCTGTTCGTCACCACACCGGTCGAGTTCTATGTACTGCGCTTCCTGACCGGCATGGCCGAAGCCGGCTTCTTCCCCGGCATCGTGCTCTACCTCTCGCGCTGGTACCCCAACCAGCGACGCGGCCGGATCATGGCGTTGTTCATGTCCGCCATTCCGGTATCCGGCTTGTTGGGCGGCCCGTTCTCCGGCTGGATTCTCAACCACTTCGCCGCTGGCCAGGGCGGCATGGCGGGTTGGCAATGGATGTTCCTGATCCAGGGCCTGCCGACGGTCATGCTGGGCCTGCTGGCGTTCTGGCTCCTGTGCGACAAGGTCGAATATGCACCCTGGCTGACGCCCGAACAGCGTCAGCGGGTCAAAGCCGACATCACCGCCGATGAACTCAGCCGCCCGGTGATCAGTGAAAAGGCCTCTGCGCTTTCGGTACTGACCATGCCGTTCATCTGGGTGCTGGGCTTTATCTACTTCTGTATCCAGAGTGGCGTGTACGCGATCAATTTCTGGCTGCCGTCGATCATCAAGAACCTGGGCTTCAGCGATGCATTGGTGATCGGCTGGATCAGTGCCGTGCCTTATCTCATGGCCGGCGTGTTCATGATTCTGGTGGGCCGCTCGGCGGATCTGCGCAATGAGCGACGCTGGCACTTGGTAGTGCCGATGCTGATGGGTGCTCTGGGCCTGATCATCGCCGCCAACTTCGCCACCGTGCCGGTCATCGCGATTCTTGGCCTGACCATCGCCACCATGGGCGCACTGACCGGCCTGCCGATGTTCTGGCCACTGCCCACTGCCCTGCTCAACGCCAGCGTCGCGGTTGCCGGGCTGGCACTGATCAACTCCATCGGCCAGATGGCGGGCTTTCTCAGCCCGTACCTGGTGGGCTGGATCAAGGACCAGACCGGCTCCACCACCATGGCGCTGTACTCACTGGCCGGCCTGACCATCGTCGGCAGCCTCGTGGCCTTGCGGATCAGCCGCCAGTCAGCGCCCAAGGCAGCCGCTGCTGCGTAATCCTTGCCTGCAACACCAAAAGCCAGACTTCGTGTCTGGCTTTTTTGTGTGCGCCCGAAAGACATTCCAGCCAGCATTTTGAAAAAACCAATCAAAACCACTTGCCACAAATGATCGATTCAATCACTATCAAGCCACTAACAATAAAACGAGAATATGGCCATGCAATTTCGCGGCATCATTCCAGCTCTGGTCACGCCCTTCACCGATGATCAGCAACTCGATGAGCAAGCCCTTCGCGGCCTGATCGAAAACCTTTTGCAAGCCGGTGTACACGGGCTTTTCGTGCTGGGCACCAACGGTGAGTTCTTCACACTTTCCGAATCCGAAAAACTGAAAATCGCCCGCATCACCGTCGAAGCGGCAGCCGGGCGTGTGCCTGTGGTGGTGGGCACCGGTGCCTTTGCCACCCATGAAGTGATCGAACTGAACAAAAAAATGATCGATGTGGGCGCAGATGCCCTGTCCATCATCACGCCGTACTTCAATGCCATCAGCCAGTCCGAACTCATCAAGCATTACGCCGCCATCGCCGATGCATCCGAGTTACCGCTGATGATGTACAACATTCCGGCCAAGACCGGCATGTCCATCGGCATCGGTGCCGTGGCGACCCTCAGCCAGCACCCGAAAATCAAAGGAATCAAGGACAGCGCCGGCAACTTCGACGCGCTGGTGCAGATGATGAAGTACCGCAGCGACGACTTCGCCGTGTTCGCGGGCACCGACTCGTTGATCTACTGGAACCTGCTGGCCGGTGGTGATGGCGCTATTGCAGCCACCGCCAATGCGGTGCCGGATGTGGTCATGTCGATCTGGAACAACTTCCAGTCGGGCAATCACGAAGCGGCCCGCGCTGCCCAGGAAGCCCTGCGTCCGCTGAGGGACGCCTTTGCGCTGGGCACCATGCCCGTGGTGCTGAAAACCGCGACCCAACTGCTCAATGTGCCCGTCGGCCCGTGCCGCTCTCCGGTCCAGCCGCTGGATGCCGCCGCACTGGAAAAACTCCAAGGCCTGCTGGCCGTCTATCGCTAAGCCGGAGGTAATCCCATGTCCGCCACTTATCACTTCCAGACCGTGAAGCATGTGGTTCACGGCCCCGGCAGCCTCGATCTGCTCACTGAAAAGCTGCCACTGCTCGACGTCCCGGTCAAAACCGTGGTGCTGGTCACCCAGAATGCCATGCACAACCTGGGCGTAACCCAGCGCGTCATCGAACAACTCAAGGCTCGCAATATCGCCGTACACATGCTCGATAACGTCGAGATCGAACCGACGCTGGAAAACATCGAGCGGGTATTTCGTGAAGACGTTGCCCCTCACGCCCCCGATGCGCTGATCGCCATTGGCGGCGGCAGCGTGCTGGATGCCGCCAAGCTGTTTGCAGTGATGCTGACCAACGACACGCCACTCAAGGATCTGCTGGGCATCGACAAGGTCACACACCCCGGCAAACCCATGGTGCTGGTGCCGACTACGTCGGGCACAGGCTCGGAAGTCACACCCAATGCCATCGTCACCCTGCCGGATGAAGAACTGAAGATCGGCGTAGTGAGTCGCCATCTGCTGCCGACGCTGGTGGTGCTCGATCCGCTACTGACCCTCAGCCTGCCACGCCCGATCACCGCGGCCACAGGGATGGATGCCTTCACCCACTCGCTGGAATCCTTCATTTCCACCAAGGCCAACCCCATCAGTGATGCCTTTGCCC
This sequence comes from Pseudomonas cichorii, assembly GCF_019719005.1. Classification (GTDB taxonomy): domain Bacteria; phylum Pseudomonadota; class Gammaproteobacteria; order Pseudomonadales; family Pseudomonadaceae; genus Aquipseudomonas; species Aquipseudomonas cichorii_E. Next base: position 38,448 of record NZ_JAIGPJ010000011.1, on the reverse strand, counting down.
TGGAGTCCATGCGCCTGATTGCGGGCAGCATTGTCGAGTCCTATCAGCAACCGGAATCGATACAGGCACGGGGCGACATGCTGCTGGGCTCGATGTACGGCGGTCTGGCCCTGACAGCGGCCGGAACCGCTGCGGTGCATGCGCTGGCCTACCCGCTGGGCGGCAAGTTCCATGTCACCCATGGCGTGGCCAACGCCATGCTGCTGCCCCATGTCATGGCCTTCAATCTGGACAGTTGCGCCGAACGCCTCAAGTGCGCCGCGCTGGTGTGCGGTCTGGCCAGTCATGAAGACAGCAACGAAGCCGCAGCCCACAAGCTGATCGAGCAGATTCGCCAGTGGACCCTGGAGCTGAACATTCCCCAGAACCTGCGTGATTTCGGCGTGGCCGAAGAGCATCTGCCGGAAATGGCGGTGGCGGCCTCCAAAGTCACTCGCCTGATGACCAACAATCCCAAGGCCTTGAGCCTGGACGACATCCAGCAGTTGTACCGGTGCCTGCTGCCATGAGTCGCGCCGACTTTCCCGGCTTGCTGATACTCGCTGACGATCTGTCGGGGGCAGCCGACTGTGCAGCGGATTTTGCAGCGCGCATCGAGACTCGCGTGATGCTGACCACCACAGGCTCGCTGGCAGCGGACGTCGTAGCCATAGACGTAGACTCCCGCCGTATGACCCCCCAACAGGCCGCCGAACAACACCGGGTAGTCCTGCGCCAGCAACATGCCACGGCAAAGGCGCTGTACAAGAAAATCGACTCGACCCTGCGCGGCAATGTCGCCAGCGAAATCGACGCGCTGCAATCGGTGCGCGGCATGGCACTGGTGGCTCCGGCTTTCCCGGACATGAAGCGCACCACCAGTCAGGGCGTGCAATTGCTCGATGGCGTGCCGGTGGATCAGAGCGATGTGTGGCGCAACGAAAACCTGCAAGGCACCAGCAACCTGCTGGAGCTGTTGCTCAAGCAAGGCTTGCGGACGCAATGGCTGGGGCTGGACGAGATCCGCGACAGTAATGCCCTGAAACAGGCCCTGCGCACGGCGCTGGAAAACGGCGTGCAGGCGCTGGTCTGCGATGCCGAACTGGACAGCGATCTGCAACAACTGGCTCAGGCTTCGGCCCAGTGGCATCAGGAATTGTTCTGGGTCGGCTCGGCGGGTCTTGCCCGGCATCTGCCTCAGGCATTGGGTTTGCCAGCGGCCCGCACTGTTGATGTAACACCTCGCTCTCCCGTACTGACCGTGGTCGGCAGCATGTCCCGCCACTCGCAGGTACAGGCCGACACCCTGGCGCAATACAGCCCGCAATACAGCCTGACGATTGCTCCGGCCACCTTGCTGGACAGTAACGCCCAGACCGAGCGCGATGCACTGCGCCAACAACTGGAAGAGCGGTTGAGCGCAGGGCATGACGTGCTGGTGCGACTGGATCAGCAACATCGCGACCCGGCACAAGCGGCCGACCTGAGCAATGCACTGGCCCGATGGCTGGCACCGGCCCTGCCCCATGCCGGCTCGCTGATCGCCACCGGTGGCGAAACCGCCCGGGCGATTCTGGTCGAGGCCGGTATCGATCACATGACCCTGCTGGGCGAACTCGCCACAGGCGTGGTGCTGTCCCAGGCCCGACTTGGCCCACGCACCCTCAATGTAGTGACCAAGGCGGGCGGCTTTGGCGAACCCGACACCTTTCTCGCGGCCTGGCGACAGCTGCATGAACCGGCTCCGACCGGCACACCTTTCAAAGAGGAAGCTCCCTATGTCTGAACGTCCTGTCATTGGTATCACCATGGGCGACGCCGCCGGGGTGGGACCTGAAATCATCATGAAAACCCTGACCCACGCCTCGGTGTACGAAACCTGCCGTCCACTGGTGATCGGCGACGCCAGGCGCCTTGAAGACGCCAGTCGAATCGTCGGCAGCAACCTGCGCGTCAACAGCATCGCCAGCCCGGCGCAGGCACGCTTCGCTCAAGGCGTGGTGGATTGCATCGATCTGGGCCTGATTCCCGCCGACCTGCCTTACGGTAAGTTGTCGCCCATCGCCGGAGACGCTGCCTTTCGCTATATCGAACGCACCGTGCAACTCACCGAAGCCGGTGAACTGGATGCCATCTGCACCGCGCCGCTGAACAAGGAAGCCCTGCATGCGGGCGGGCATATCTTCCCCGGACACACCGAAATGCTCGCCCACCTGCTGGGCGTGGAAGAAGTGTCGATGATGCTGATGACCCCGATTCTGCGAGTTATCCACGTCACCACCCACATCGGCATCATCGACGCCATCGCCCGGATCGAACCGGGTCTGGTCAAGCGCACCATCGAACGCGCCCGGGAAACCCTGGTGCGTGCCGGTATAGAAAACCCGCTGATCGCGGTGTGCGGCATCAACCCCCATGCCGGTGAAAACGGCCTGTTCGGCTATGGCGAAGAAGCCACCAAGATCCAGCCCGCCATCGACGAGTTGCGCGCACGCGGCTGGCGTGTCGAAGGCCCGCTGCCGGCCGACACGCTGTTCTTCCGCGCCGGTCGTGGCGACTTCGATGCCGTGGTCGCCATGTACCACGATCAGGGTCATGGCCCGGTCAAGGTCATGGGCCTGGAAGCCGGCGTCAACGTGACCATCGGCCTGCCGGTGATTCGTACTTCGGTGGATCACGGCACCGCTTTCGACATCGCCGGTAAAGGCATCGCCGACGAGCGCAGCCTGATCGAAGCCCTGCGCCAGGCCGTGGAACTGGCTACCCGTAAACGCGACACCCGAAATTCCATCGCCGTCTGAGCCCAAGTACCGGCAAAGACGTGCGGCACCCATAACGCGCCAAAAAAACAATAATGGAGCGATACCGATGGATACCTTCAACGCACAAGACACCTCGATCATCGTCGGCATGGTGGTCGTCTACATCGCAATAACGACCTGGATGAGCATGCGCATGCGCAGCAAGACCAGCGAGCAATACATGGTCGCTGCCAGGACCATGCCTGCCATCATCGTCGGCATTCTGATGATGTCCGAATTCATCGGAGCCAAATCCACAGTCGGCACCGCACAGGCAGCCTTTGAAAGTGGCTTCGCCGCTTCATGGTCGGTGATTGCCGCCGCCATCGGCTTCCCGCTGTTCGGCCTGTTGATGGCCCGCAAGCTGTACAGCTCCGGGGAGTTCACCATCTCAGGCTTCATCGCCAAGAAATACGGCACGTCCACCAAGCTCACGGTATCGATCATCATGATCTACGCCTTGCTGCTGGTGAACGTCGGCAACTATGTCAGCGGCGCAGCTGCAATCGCCACGGTGCTCAAGATCAATCTGACCACCGCCGCCTTCATCACCGCAATCATCAGTACCCTCTACTACGTGTTCGGTGGCCTGAAGAGCGTGGCCTACATGAGCATCCTGCACACCGCTGTGAAATACATCGGGGTGTTGATCGTACTGGGCGTGGCCTTGCAGATGACCGGTGGCTTCACGCCGGTGATCCAGAACATGCCGGAGCACTACTTCACTTGGGACGGCACCATCGGCGGCTCGAAAATCATGGCGTGGATCATCGGCACCGTCGGTGCGATCTTCTCCACCCAGTTCATCATTCAGGCCATTTCCTCTACCCAGAGCCCGGATGCGGCCCGCCGTTCGACCTTCTACGCATCGCTGCTGTGCATCCCGATTGCGCTGGCCCTGGGCTTTATCGGTGTGGCGTCCAAATACCTGCACCCGGACATGAGCAGCCTCTACGCCCTGCCGGTATTCCTGCAATCGATGAGCCCCGTGGTTGCGGGCGTGGTCACCATCTCTCTGGTCGCGTCAATCTTCGTCAGCGTCAGCACTGTAGCCCTGGCTATCGCTTCGCTGGTGGTGCGCGACTTCTACGTGCCATGGCGCAAACCTTCGGTGGATCAGGAATTCAAGACCACTCGCCTGATCGCTCTGGTGATCGGCTTCGTACCCCTGTTCTTCGTGTTCTTCGTACCGGAAATCCTTAACCTGTCGTTCTTCACCCGCGCACTGCGCCTGTCGATTGCCGTGGTTGCCATGGTTGCCATCTACCTGCCGTTCTTCGGTTCGGGTCGTGGCGCGACACTGGGTCTGATCGCTTCGGCCATCACCACCAGCGCCTGGTATCTGTTGAACAACCCGTATGGCATCGACAACATGTACATCGCGCTGGTGACACCAGCCATCGTGATTGCCATCGAACACCTGCTGCCCAAATCCGCCCAGGCCAAACGCCAAGACGCCGAGGTTCCCAATGCCAACCAATGACATTCGCCAGGATGCCTTCCTGCCAACGCCCTACGCCCAGAACCATGCTGCCAACCTGCATGAACTGGCCGACGGTACGCTGCTGTGCACCTGGTTTGCCGGTACTCAGGAAGGCATGGCCGACATCTTCGTCCTGCTGTCGCGCCGCGACCCGCAGACCGGCGTGTGGAGCGAACCGCAAAAGCTGTCCGAAGACTCGACCCGCTCCGAGCAGAACCCGATCCTGTTCCAGGCGCCCGACGGGCCGCTGTGGCTGATCTGGACCGCGCAGGTTTCCGGCAATCAGGAAACGGCGATCATCCGTCGTCGTCTGTCTCACGACCAGGGCAAGACCTGGGGTGCCATCGACACCCTGTTCGACGAAGCCGGTACTTTCGTTCGCCAGCCACCTGCCGTGCTGGACAACGGCGACTGGGTGTTGCCGGTCTGGTATTGCATCACGGGGCCGGGTGAAAAGTGGGTCGGCAACCATGATGTCAGCGCCGTGATGATTTCCAGCGATCAGGGCGCCACCTGGTCGCGCCATGACGTGCCGGACAGCACCGGTTGCGTACACATGAACGTCCATCAGTTACCGGACGGCACGCTGCTCGGGCTGTTTCGCAGCCGCTGGGCGGACTTCATCTACAGCACCCGCTCGAACGACCGTGGCCGCATCTGGAGCGCGCCGGTCCCGACCGAACTGCCCAACAACAACTCGTCGATCCAGTTTGTCAGGCTGGCCACCGATGAACTGGCACTGGTCTACAACCCGGTCAGCGCCGAAGGCCATAGCCAACGCCGCGCCTCGCTGTACGACGAGATCGAGGACGAAGGCGACGACCGCGTCACGCCGGGTGCCCGCAGCGATGGCAAGGCTGCCATCTGGGGCATTCCCCGTGCGCCGATGAGCCTGGCCGTCTCTCGCGACGGCGGCCACAGCTGGCCGACCCGCCTGGATATCGAACTGGGGGACGGCTTCTGCCTGACCAACAACTCGCAGGAAAAACTCAACCGCGAGTTCTCCTACCCCAGCATCATCCAGGCCGCCGATGGTAGCCTGCATGTCGCGTTCACTTACTTCCGGCAGAAGATCAAACACGTGCACCTGCCGCTCACTGCCATTCGCTGACAGCCCTGCGCCGGTCTTGGGACCGGCGCCTCTGCGGGAATCCTGAACATGCCCGACCCGATCAAATCCGTACTTGTGACCGGTGCCAGCTCTGGCATCGGTCAGGCCATCGTCGTGCGCCTGCTTGAGCAGGGTTTGCGCGTCACCGGCCTGAGCCGCCGCGCCCCCGACCTGCAACACCCGAACTTCACCTGGATCGAATGCGACCTCAATGACTTCAATGCTCTGGACCGGGCACTGGAACAGACCGTGAAAATCGACGCGCTGGTGCACGCCGCAGGTTTCATGCGCACCGCGCCGCTGGGGCAACTCAACGATGCCGATGGCCAGGCCATGTGGCACCTGCATGTGGCCGCCGCCAGCCATATGGTCAATGCGCTTTACCCGCGATTGGCATCCGGTTCCCGTCTGGTGATGATTGGCAGCCGCACCATGCAAGGTGCTGCAGGTCGCAGCCAGTACGCCGCCACCAAGGCCGCGCTGCAAGGCATGGTCCGTTCCTGGGCCATCGAGCTGGCACCACGGGGAATCACCGTCAACCTCATTGCGCCCGGCGCCACTGAAACCCCGATGCTGCTGGACCCGGCCCGCAGCGCAACGCCCCCCAACAAACCGCCGCTGGGTCGCTTTGTGCAGCCCCACGAGATTGCCGGGCTGACGGCCTTTCTGCTCGGCCCCGACGCGGGTGCCATCACCGGTCAAAGCCTGGTGGTATGCGGCGGTGCGTCGTTGTAAGGTTGCACCTCGTTTTCCTGCGTTAGAAGAGCTTGAATGAAAGTCGCCAATCGTCGCCAATCGATACTCGAACTGGTTCTCTCCGGAAAATCCAACGTCGATGAGCTGTGCGCCCAACTCGGCGTTTCGGAAGCCACTGTGCGGCGCGACCTGACAGCACTGGCCGAAGACGGCCTGATCATCCGCACCTACGGCGGTGCCGCGCACATCGGCCAGCGTGAACCGGAAACCACGATTGAAGAGCGCAGCCGTCAGCACAGCCAGGAAAAGATGGACATCGCCCTGGCAGCGCTGGCCCACATCAACGATCACGACACCCTGTTTCTGGAAGGCGGCACCAGCACCAGCGCGCTGGCTCATGTCCTCAATCAGCGGCGCGGCCTGCATGTCATCACCAATAACCTGACGGCATTGAGCGATCTGGCGCTGATTCCCGAAGGCCGGGTCACGGTGCTGGGCGGCACGTTGCGCCCGTCCAGCATGTCGACGTATGGAGTCGCCGCACAGGCCGCGCTGGAACACCTGAGCGCCGACAAGCTGTTTGTCAGCGCCGATGGCGTGGTGGCGGATCTGGGATTGTGCGAAGCCAGCGCCGAGCAGGCTTATCTCAAGGAAAACATGCTGGCCCGCGCCGCACAGATCTTCGTGCTGGCCGACTCCACCAAGCTGGGCCGCGCCCGCCAGCAACACTGGACGCCGCTGCGCCAGCCCTGGACGCTGATCACCAACCCGGTGGACGATGAATCACTGCTGGCACCGTTCAAGGCCCGCAAGTCGATTCATGTGGAAATTGCGTATCCGCAAAAGGCCTGATTAAAGCTTGCCGATACCACCGGGCTCGAATACCGCTTCGCTCACGTCAAGCCCGTTGACCAGCGACTGCCCGAACTCCGGCTGACTGATCTCGAAACGATCCCCCGGCTGCGTGCGGATGCCATCGGCAAAAGACAGGGTCGCGGTGCCGAAGAAATGGATATGCACATCGCCCGGGCGAAGAAACTGGCTGTATTTGAAGTGGTGGTATTCGAGGTTTTCCAGGCTATGGCACATATTGGCCTCGCCGCTGAGGAACTCCTTCTCCCACAACACAGCACCATCACGCCAGACACGGCTGGTGCCCACCAGATTCTGCGGCAGGTCGCCGACCCGCAGTTCCGGCCCGAATGAGCAGGCCCGCAGCTTGGAATGGGCCAGGTACAGATAATTGCGGCGCTCCATCACATGGTCGGAAAACTCGTTGCCGATGGCGAAGCCCAGCCGATACGGCTTGCGGTCGTGACCAATCACATACAAGCCGCTCAACTCCGGCTCCTCGCCACCATCTTCGGCAAACGGTGGCAGCGTAAAGGCGGCTCCCGGACGTACCACAATGCTGCCATCCCCCTTGTAGAACCATTCCGGCTGCACACCCGCCTGACCGGCCTGCGGCTTGCCGCCCTCCACGCCCCATTTGAAGATGCGCATGGTGTCGGTCATCGACGCTTCGTCACCGGCCTGCTGATGCATCTTGTCCCGCGCCGAAGCGCTGCCCAGATGGGTCAGGCCGGTGCCGCTGACCAGCATGTGCGCAGGATCGGGATGGTCCAGCGGCGGCAAGACCCGGACCTCGCGCAGCAGTTGCGCATAATCATGGTCGTTGCCAAGCCCCAGCAGATCCACCTGATGCGCCAGGCTGGAGCCCGCTTCGATAGCCTTCAAGGCCAGCTCGCGAACACTGTCGACACCCGGCACTTCACGTACCCGGTCACCGTCCACCAGACCGACCCGACGCTGGCCATGACTCAATTCGAACTGTATCAGCCGCATGAAACTCTCCTTTCAACGATGGGTTGAAGCGCTTGCCGAAAACTCGGACTCAGGCAACACGTGCCTGCGCTCCAGTACGCGATAGACAATGCCGGTCAGTACCAGCCCGAACACCATGACGCCTGACAGGAAGTAGAGACCCGAGGCCAGGCTGCCGGTGAGTTCTTTCAGGGTCCCGATGACGAACGGGCCGATGTAGCCGCCCAGATTGCCCACCGAGTTGATCAGCGCAATACCGGCAGCCGCACTGGCACCGGCAAAGAAACGGCCCGGCAGGGTCCAGAAGACCGCCGTGCAGGAAAACAGCGAGAACGCCACCAGACACAACGCCGCCAGTTGCGCTGCCGGCAAGGTCAGCCAGGCACTGCAGAACAGGCCGATGGCGCCCAGCACATAGAGCACAGCCAGGTGTCCGTAGCGGTCGTTGAGGCGGTCGGAACTGCGGGGCACGATCAGCAGGCCGATGATTCCGAAGATGTAAGGCACCGAGGAAACGAAACCGGTGGTCAGGTCGCTTCCACCGAACTGCTTGATCAGGGTCGGCAGCCACAGGCCCAGGCCATAGATGCTCAGGGTCACCGGCAGATAGAACAGCGCCAGCAACAACACCCGCTTGTCCTTGAGGGCGTGCAAGGGATTGCCATGGCGGGTCTGGCCATAGGTTTGCAGATCGTTGTTCAGCTCACCGGTCAGCCAGTCCTTCTCGGCCTGGCTCATCCACGCAACCTGCTGCGGACCATCCGGCAGCCAGCGCAAGACCGGCCAGGTCAGCAGGATCGCCGGAGCCCCGATAACGATGAACAGCCACTGCCAGCCATGCAGCCCGAGAATGCCATCCATGCCCAGCAACCCGCCGGACACCGGCCCGGTAATCATCATGGCAATGGGTTGCGAGAGGATGAAGAAGCCGAGGATCTTGCCCCGATGGCGTACCGGAAACCATTGGGTGATGTAGTACAGCACGCCGGGAAAGAACCCCGCTTCCGCCGCGCCCAGCAAAAAGCGCATCACATAGAAACTGTAAGGCCCCTGCACAAAGGCCATGCCGATGGTGATCGCACCCCAGGTGATCATGATCCGGGCGAACCAGCGACGTGCGCCGAAGCGCTCCAGCATCAGGTTGCTGGGGATCTCGAACAGAAAGTAGCCGATGAAGAACAGACCGGCGCCCAGCCCGTAGGCGGCATCGCCGATGCCGATGTCCGCGCCCATGTGCAGCTTGGCAAAGCCCACGGCCGAGCGGTCCACATAGGCGATCAGGTACAGCAGGATCAGGAAGGGAATCAACTTCAGGGTGATGCGACGTATAAGCCCGGTTTCCTGGCTCATGGGGGTCGGTCTCCATTTTGTTTTTGTTATGGAACCTCGATTACCGACAGACTATATAGTATTACTATTTAGACTGACAACTCTTCCAATGATGGATATTTAGGCTTACCTTAGCCGAAACAAAAGCAATTAAGTCTTACAATAAGAGAGCCGACCATGTCTGATTCCGATAAAAAACCGACCCTGCGTTCTGCCCAATGGTTTGGTACTGCCGACAAGAACGGCTTCATGTACCGCAGCTGGATGAAGAATCAGGGCATTGCCGATCATCAGTTTCAGGGCAAACCCATTATCGGCATCTGCAACACCTGGTCGGAGCTGACACCCTGCAACGCCCACTTCCGCACGATTGCCGAACACGTCAAACGCGGCGTGATCGAAGCCGGAGGATGGCCGGTGGAATTCCCGGTGTTCTCCAACGGCGAATCCAACCTGCGCCCCACCGCGATGTTCACACGCAACCTGGCCAGCATGGATGTCGAAGAAGCGATTCGCGGCAACCCTATCGATGGCGTGGTGCTGCTGACCGGCTGCGACAAGACCACGCCAGCCCTGCTTATGGGGGCCGCCAGTTGCGACGTGCCAGCCATCGTTGTCACCGGCGGGCCGATGCTCAACGGCAAACATCAGGGCAAGGACATCGGTGCCGGAACCATCGTCTGGCAAATGCATGAGTCCTATAAAGCCGGGCAGATAGGCCTGGACGAATTCCTATCTGCCGAAGCCGGCATGTCCCGCTCGGCAGGCACCTGCAACACCATGGGCACCGCTTCGACCATGGCCTGCATGGCCGAAGCGCTGGGCACTTCCCTGCCCCACAACGCCGCCATTCCTGCCGTGGATTCACGCCGCTACGTGCTGGCACACATGTCCGGCATGCGCGCCGTGGGCATGGTTCGCGAAGACCTGCGCCTGTCGAAGATCCTCACCAAGGCAGCCTTCGAGAACGCGATCCGGGTCAATGCCGCCATTGGCGGCTCGACCAACGCCGTCATCCACCTCAAAGCCATCGCCGGACGCATCGGTGTGGATCTGGAACTCGATGACTGGACCCGCATCGGTCGCGGCATGCCGACCATTGTCGACCTGCAACCGTCCGGGCGATTCCTGATGGAAGAGTTCTACTACGCCGGAGGCCTGCCCGCCGTGCTGCGCCGTATGAACGAAGCCAGCCTGCTGCCCAACCCCGACGCGCTGACCGTCAACGGCAAGAGCATCGGCGAAAACACCCGCAATGCGCCAATCTACGGTGAAGATCAGGTGATCCGCGCGCTGGACAACCCGATTCGCGCCGACGGCGGTATCTGCGTGCTGCGCGGCAACCTCGCGCCGCTGGGCGCGGTGCTCAAGCCTTCGGCGGCCACGCCTGCGCTGATGCAGCATCGTGGCCGGGCCGTAGTGTTCGAGAATTTCGAGATGTACAAGTCGCGCATCAACGACCCGGATCTGGACATCGATGCCAGCTCGGTGATGGTCCTCAAGAACTGCGGCCCCAAGGGTTATCCGGGCATGGCCGAAGTGGGCAACATGGGCTTGCCGGCCAAACTGCTGGCCCAGGGCGTGACAGACATGGTGCGGATTTCCGACGCACGCATGAGCGGCACGGCTTACGGCACAGTGGTGTTGCATGTGGCACCGGAAGCCGCAGCGGGCGGACCTCTGGCGGTGGTGCAGGAAGGCGACTGGATCGAACTCGACTGCGCCAGCGGGCGACTGCATCTGGATATTCCCGATGCAGAACTGCAAGCACGACTGGCCGACTGGCAGGCGCCTCAGCAATTATTGGCTGGCGGCTATCGCCAACTCTATGTCGACCGCGTGATGCAGGCCGATCAGGGCTGTGACTTCGATTTCCTGGTGGGCTGCCGGGGCGCCGAAGTCCCCCGTCACTCACATTAAGTGACGATAATGGCGGGAAGCCATAAGTACGGCTCCCGCCCTCAGTGTTATGCAATGTTATGATGCGCGGCATCACTGCCAGGATCGACTTGCGTTCCCATGGATTACCGAAAGCCCTCCGACCGTAAAAGCATGCACTCGCGCATCGTCCAGGAACTGGGCATGCAGATCGTTTCCGGCCGTTTCAAGCCTGATGACAAGCTGCCTGCCGAAGCCCTGCTCTGCGAGGAGTACGCCGTCAGCCGTCCGGTGTTGCGTGAAGCCACACGGGTATTGGTCGCCAAAGGGCTGGTATATTCGCGCCCGCGGGTCGGGACGGTGGTCAAGGCACGACGCGAATGGCATCTGCTCGACCCGGATGTGTTGCATTGGGTCATGCAGAGTTCACCGCAGAATGAGTTCTTCAATCTGCTGACCAGCGTACGGGCAGTGATCGAACCCGCAGTGGCTGCTTTGGCGGCGCAATACGCCACCGATGAGGAAATTGCTTCCATCGGCGAAGCCTACCAGCGCATGGAGGATGCCCCGACGCCTGAAGCCTTGCTGCAGCCGGATCTGGATTTCCATAGTCGTATCGCCGACGCGACCCACAACGACCTGCTGGCCCATTTGTGCAACATGCTGTCGCTGGCGTTGCGTGAAGCCCTCAAGCATTCCAACAAACGCCCCAACCTGCATGAACTGGCCCTGCCACGCCACAAAGCCATCCTCACCGCCATCCAGAACCGCGACGCCCTCGGCGCCCGGCATGCAACGCTGGTGCAGCTGGATGATGCGAGGAATGCATTGAGTGTGGTGTTGGGGGTTCGCGAGTAGATTCGCGCGGTGCGGAATGCCTGTAGGACCGGATTTATCCGGAAAGGCTGATCGCGAATGAATTCGCCCCCACGGGGGTGGTGGTGGGAGCAAATTCTTTCGCGAAACGATTTAATGGGAAAACAACGAATTCCCCACCTTCCCGGCCATTTTCTCAGGCTTGATCAGGAACCGCGCCAGCGCTGGCAGCAGCCATAGTGCGCCGAACATGTTCCACAACAGCATGAAGGTCAGCATCAGGCCCATATCCGCCTGGAACTTGATTGCCGAGAAGATCCAGGTGCACACGCCGATGGCCAGACACAGCCCTGTGAACAGCACCGCCTTGCCCGTGGATTTAAGGGTTTCGTAATAGGCTTCCTGCAATGGCAAGCCCGCACGCAGGAAACTCTCCAGGCGGCTGTAGATATAAATGCCGTAATCGACACCTATCCCTACGCCCAGCGCCACCACCGGCAAGGTCGCGACCTTGACGCCAATACCCATGAACGCCATCAGCGCATTCCCCAGCACCGAGGTCAGCACCAGCGGCAGGACGATACACAGCGTCGCCGCCCAGGAACGGAAGGTGATCATGCACATGGCCGCGACACAGATATAAACCAGGATCAGGATAATCAGCTCGGACTGCTTGATCACTTCGTTGGTCGCGGCCTCGATCCCGGCGTTACCGGCTGCCAGCAGGAATTGCAGGTCCGGCGTGTTGTTCTCCTTGGCAAAGTCCTGCACCGCATGTACGGCGCGGTCCAGGGTTTCGGCCTTGTGATCGTTGAGGAACACCAGCAGCGGTGCCAGGGAGCAATCGTTGTTGTACAGGCCGTCGGCACGGGCGATGGAGCTGTTGAGCACGTCCTTGTTGCGCGACAGGGATTCCCATTTCAGGTTGCCCTCGTTCATGCCCTTGATGACCTGCTTGGACACAGTCACCAGAGATATGGCCGACTGCACGCCCGGTGTATTTTCCATCTTCCAGGCCAGCTCATTGATGGCCGACATGGTTGGGTAGGCCGAGCAGCCCTCACGCGGGGTCTTGACCATCACCACCAGCACGTCCGAACTGGTGGAGTAGTGGCTGATGATGAAATTGTTGTCCTGGTTATAGCGCGAGTCGGGGCGCAGCTCGGGAGCGCCCTGATCCAGGTCGCCGATCTTCAGATTCTGGCTGTACCAGAGGCCGCCACCGAAGGCCAGCAGCGCCAGGACGATGGAAACCGGGGCGACTTTCGGACTGGCAAAGTTCGACAGCAGACGCCAGAACGGATGCTCGGACACCGCATCCTGCTTGCTGCGCACCACTGCTCTTTTGCTGATGCCGACATAGGAAATCGCCACAGGCAGCAGAATCAGGTTGGTGAACACGATCACTGCCACACCGATGGACGCACCGATGGCCAGTTCGCGGATCACGCCGATATCGATGATCAGCAGGGTAATGAAGCCCACGGCATCGGCCAGAATCGCAATCATCCCCGGCAGGAACAACTGGCGGAAAGTCCGCCGCGCAGCGGTCAGGGCATTGTCCGCATCGCTGGATTGCAGCGCGATGCCGTTGATCTTCTGCACGCCATGGGAAATACCGATGGCAAAAATCAGGAACGGCACCAGCATCGAATACGGATCGATACCAAAACCCACCACATGCATCAGCCCGAGCTGCCAGATCACGGCAATCAGCGTGGTGCTCAATACGGCGATGGTGCTGCGGATACAGCGGGTGAACCAGATCAGCAAGACCAGGGTAATCACAAAGGCGATGCCAAAGAACATCACCACCATGAACAGGCCGTCTATCAGGTCACCGACCTTCTTGGCAAAGCCGACGATATGGATCTTGATGTTGGGGTTCTGCGCCTGATACTTGTCGCGGATCTTTTCTTCGAGCTGATGGGAGAACTGCTGGTAATCCAGTGCAAGCAACTTGCCCTGATCCGCCGGGTCCGGGTAGGACTCCATCAGCGGCACATCGATGATGCTGGACTTGAAGTCGTTGGCAACCAGCCGCCCTACCTGCCCGGACTTGAGCACGTTATTGCGCAACTGATCGAGGCTCTTGTCCGAGCCGTCATAGCTCTGGGGGATGACTTCGCCACCGGCAAAGCCCTCTTCGGTCACTTCGGTCCAGCGAACGCTGGGGCTCCACAGCGACTTGAGGCCCGAGCGGTCGACGCCCGAGATGTAGAACACCTCGTCGTTGATCTCGCGCAGGGTTTCCATGTAGCCCTTGGAGAAGATGTCGCCATCCAGTGCTTCGACGGAAATGCGCACGGTATTGCCCAGGTTCGCCAGGTCGTTACGGTGCGCCATCATGTTCTGGATGAACGGATGATCCAGCGGGATCATTTTCTCGAAACTGGTGGACGGCCGGACCTGCAGCGCCTGCCAGAACAGAAAGATGCTGGTCAGCAGACACAGCAGGATCACCGTCGGGCGATTGTTGAAGATCAGGCGTTCAAGAAACGTTGCCTTGTCGCCTTTGTGCTGCTGTTCGTGATGAAGGTTGGTCATGCCTGAATGTCCCCGCCCTGAAGGTTCTTATTGTTGGGTCGTCTCGGCACCCGTAGGCGAGGCGACGCGCACGCCTCCCTGCCCTACCAGAATCAGATTGCCTCGGTCATTGGTGGTCACGCCGGCCAGTGAAATACGGTCGGGGCGGTTGAATACCTCAAAGGTCTGGCCATCATCGGTGCTGCGCATGACGCTGCCGCCATTGCCCACCAGAATCAGAGAACCATCGGCCAGCAAGGTGGCATTGGCCAGACCGAACTCCAGCGGCCCGCGGGCTGCATTCAGGGAGATGGTTTCCCACGTATCGCCAAAATCGGTGGAGCGGAACAGATTACCCCGCAGGCCATAGGCCAATAGCGTCGAGGACTGGGCGGTGCCGGTCACGCCGAACAATGAACCTTGATAAGGACCTTCGAGCTTTTCCCAGCTCTGGCCGTCATCGCCGGAACGGAACATGCTGCCCGCTTCACCGACAATGAAGAGGCCAGCGTCCTTGACCTGAGCAATGCTGTTGAGGTGAAACTGGTCTTCGTTATCGAGCCGGTCGCTGACATCTTCCCAATGCTTGCCACCATCGGTGGTGGTCAACAATGCGCCATAGGCCCCTACGGCAAAACCGTTATTCAGGTCCTTGAACCAGACATCCAGCAAAGGTGCCTCGCGCTTGAGGTCCTCGAACTGCTTGCTCCAGTTCTTGCCACCGTCGCTGCTGGCAAGCACCTGGGCATCATGGCCGACGGCCCAGCCGTGCTGTTCATCGACAAAGTACACCGCCGTCAGCAATTGGCGGGTCGGCACCTTGGCCTGGACCCAGCTCTTGCCCTGATCGTCGGAGTAGAGAATATGACCGTGATCGCCAACCACCACCAGCCGCGCACCGGCATGGGCCACGTCCAGCAACAGGCCACGTGCGGCCTTGGCGGATTCGATGGAATAGGTAGCGTCTGCGGAAGGTTTTGCAGGATCGGAAGCGGCCTGTGAAACAGTTGCTGATGTCAGAAGCGCAATGCAAAGCGCCAGGGACAGGCCCGCGGATGATCGGGTGCGCCGGATGAAGGGCTCACTCATGGACTTCTCCCGTTATTGTTATCAGGTGTTTTCTGTAGGCCGGAACGCTCTAGCCTTACCCTTTTGGAAGCAGTCACATCCTAGTCGGCTTTTCAAATCCGTGACAATCGACAAGTCGTTATCTTTTGTTAAGCGCCGGTAGGAATTCATTCGCGAATGGGTTCAGTGGCCTTTCGCGAATGAATTCGCTCCTACAGGTGGTGAGGTATCAGTCAATCACGACATGGGGCAAAAACCGGCTGGAGTCCTTGGTGATCAGGCTTTCGTCTTCGCGAATGCCGATCCCCGATGCCAGGTCACCGATCACCCAGGAGCCGATCAGGGTGTAGCTGTCGTCGAATTTCGGCAGTGGCGAATAGGCTTGCAGGATGTAAGGAGCATCGGTGTAAGGCCCGTCGACGGCAATCACCTGATCGCCCGGTGTGCGCATCTCGATATTGGCGCCCTCGCGGGAGAAATACGGCTTGCGAACCCAGCCTTTGGGGACAGGCTTTTCAGGGTTGCGGTCGATATGGGCCGGCAGCAGGTTGGGATGGCCCTCATTGAACTGCCACAACAGCGGCAATATGCCCTTGTTGCTGAGGATCGCCTTCCACGCAGGCTCTACGAACTGAGTGCCACTGGTCGCCACGTACTGGCCGAACGGCTCGTGAAAGATATGCTCCCAGGCATGCAGCTTGAACAGCCGCTCGATCCAGTGCCCTTCCATGTCCACGAAACGACCTTCGCTCGTGAGCCCGATATCTTCGATATCGATATGCCGCGCATCGATACCGACATGGGCCGCCATGCGGCGCAGAAAGTCCGTGGTGCCCCGATCCTCGATCGAACCGGACATCGACGAAAAGTAGAACGGGCTGGTGCGTGGAAATTCGGCAAAGGCCCGCACAACGTCTTCTGCAATGGAGTTGAACTGAGTGGCGTGAGCCGGCAGCACGCCCCGCGCCATCTGTTCTTCGAGCCAAAGCAACTGAAACGCCCCGGCTTCCATCAGGCTGGTGGGCGTATCGGCATTGATCTCGTACATCTTTGCCGGCCCGGTGCCGTCGTAGGCAAAGTCGAAACGCCCGTACAGATGCGGATGACCCTGCTTCCATGAACTGCGGATCAGGTCGAAGAACGCCTCGGGAATCGCCAGTTGCTCCAGCAGTTCTTCGCTGTCCACGATCCGCGACACAGCATCCAGGCACATCTGGTGAAGCTCCTGGGTCGGCGCTTCAAGATCGCGGGTGATCTGCTGTTCGGTGAACAGGTAATACCCGCGCTCGTCCCAGTAGCGTTCACCCTCGATAGTGTGGAAGTTGAACCCCTCACGCTCTGCGGTGTTTTGCCAGTCCGGGCGTTCCTGGACGCTGATCTTTTTCATCGGGCCAATCCCTTAACCGCCAAAACTGAAGCTGCTGCTCTTGCTGGCGCTAGTGCTGCTTTTGCTGCCCCAACCGCTGCGCGCCGTAGCCTCACTGCCAAAACCGCCACGGGAGATAGTCGAAGATACCGAGGACTTTGAGATGGTCGAAGAGACTGTGGATCTTGGAGTGCTCTCCAGGCTGCGTCCCAGCGTAGTGCGGCTGTAACTCTTGGCCGGGCTGGTCCGGGCCTGAGTCGAACCGCCAAAGGTCTTGCCACGATCGATCTGTGCCGGCAAGGACGACATGTAGAAACTGCCACGGTCGTCGCGCGCCTGATACACGGGCTGCGAATAGTAGCGGTTACTGCCAAAACCGCTGCTGAGCAGGTTACCGATCAGCAAGCCTGTGAGCAGGCCTTCGCTGCCACCAGGGTTAGCCTGGGCGACTTCCTGATGCACCCTGGCGAGGGTGTCTTTCGGTACATTGCCGGAAAACGCCAGCTCGAATCCGCCCATCTTGGGCATGTATTTGCCTTCGGACGTGACCTGGCAGTAGTCCGGGACGAAATCAGTCTCACAGGAAGCCTTGTCATCATAGGTCGGGGCAATGCTGCGGTGATCCGACAAAGCCTGCATGTAGGCGTCAGAGCACACATCCACCGGCACCTTGGAATCGACACAGGCCTGGACCGAGTTGAAGTTGGTCTGCGCGGTAAATTCCGGTATATCGTCAGCCTGGCTGCACGCCGACATGGCGAGAGGAAGCGTACTGGCGAGCACAAGTTTTGTAGTACTGCGTCTCATCGTGAGTCTCCTTGACCGTAGCCGCTGTCAGACCGAAGGGGTCATGCAGGCCGCGTTGAGCAGACCGACGCTGATGGCGACACTGGCCGAGTAGATGGCCGCTGCCGTCTCGCCTCTGACAATGCGCGCCGAAAGGCCCTTGAGCACCAGGCTGGTCACCCCGAACGCCAACAGTTGCACCACGGCAGCAATCACCACCCAGACGATCACATCCAGAATGCCGACGCTGTAAGTGATGATATTGCTGGCTGGCAACGCGAAACCGACCAGCGAACCGCCCAGTGCCAGAGCCGCCGCGACGTTGTTCTCGCGGATCAGGGCAAATTCCTTGTGCGGCGTGACGCGGCTGTAGATGAACTGGAACAGGGCGAACAGAATCGCTGCCACCAGGATGTACATGATGAAACCAAACACGGCAGTGGCGTTGAGCGACATACGCAGCGCGTCGATCATGAGGATTTCCTTGTCATAGAACGTTGATATCAGTGGATTGCAGGGTTACGCCAACCGCCGTTGTCAGGGTGATGACACCCTCTTCGTCTTCTTCTACCGAAAACAGCAGAAATTCCCGTCGGTTGATCAAGCCCGTTTCACGGGCGTACAGCATGCTCAGGTGCTTGATGCGATAGCCGCCGTCGGGGCTGCTCACATCTTCATCCATGGGCGTCAGCTCGGTCTGGCCGGTTTCGGTTCCCCACTGACGCTCGAACACTTCACCGTCGTGCTCATAGGTCGGCAGGCCGATCTTCGAGGACGGGCCGGTCAGGCGCAGTAATTCATCCTTGCTGGCAATGGTCGAAGCACTGAAATAACCGAACAGAATGATGTCCTGGGCATCTTCCGGAGCGGGACCATTGCTGACCACTTGCAGGAAGTAATCCTCGTTATCCAGATAGAAACGATGGATGGACATCGACTGGCCCAGGTCGATACGGCCCACGGCCCAGACCTTTTCATCGCCCGGCACAACCACTTCGGAGTGACCGTCGAGCAGCATTTTCAGCGACGAATCCAGGCACAGCATGCGCCCTGAAGCCAGACCAAACGGGGTGCTCGGCCTGCTGGCGTTACCGGACGCCTTGGGTGCCTCCAGCCCCATGACACGTTTGAACCAACTCATAGCGCATCTCCCTGCAATCGGCTGGAAGCGATGTAGAAAATTTCCCCGCCGCGGATGGACACATCATTGGCAGGATTGATCTCGAACTGCCCGCTGGCAGACGAGCGATAGCCGATCAGCGTGGCATTGAATTCCTGGCGCAGACGCACATACAGCTCGCCGCAAGAGGACGTGAAATCGGCAGGCAGCACATGCCGGAATTGCGTTGCGCCCTGGCCAACGCACAGCAGTTCGTTGATCACGCTGCTGGAGCCCGGATCCTGGGAGGAACGAACCAGCATTTCAATAGCCATGTTCGACGTGCATTCCAGTTCGGGGGCATAGGTTCTGGCCAGCGCCGCCCGTTCGGAATTATTGAAGTGAGCCACGACATGGCCCGATGGTCCCAGGCTCTTGAGCGTCAGCACAATGGCCAGGGTCAGGCTGTCGGACTGGGTATGCACCAGAATCCGCTGGGCACCGATGACGCCTGCACGGAGCAACAGCGCAGGTGAATCCAGCGAATCGCCCTTGATGAAGGATGCACGGCCCGGCATGGGGTTTTCTGCGATGAGCGAATCGCAGATCACCAGCCCTCCGCCACTGGTCGAAGCGTCCTGATCGAGCAGTTCGACGATACGTTCGCTGGACTCGCCATCCCAGCCCACCAGAACCGTATGACCCTTGAGTGCAGAGCAATCGCCCTGTCCCTTCATGTTTCTTCTCCAGATATCACCGACCGAAGTCGATGCCTTGCCGATCACAGCGGTCAGCAAGGCGATACCGCCCAGCATGATCCAGGTGGTAGTGATGACCTTGCCCCAGCCGGATTTGGGCGAAAGATCGCCGTAGCCGACCGTGGTGGCGGTGGTCAGGTAGAAATAGGTGAAGTCCGCGCCCTGGAGCAGGTGCTCCTCGCTGGCCAGCGTCAACAGCAACCATGAAACGGCGTAATGCACGACCAGCAACATACCGATGCCAGCCCAGCCGAACCGGTTGAAGAACACCGATGCGTGACGCCGAAGCAACAGAAACAGGGTCATCCGATCAAATCCTTGAGTCAGCGTTCACTTCCATACAGCCCCGGCAAAGGCACGGGATGGCCTTGGTCGGCCATCCCCTTCCAGACGACTTACTGGGCCGGAGTCTGATTCCGGGCTTTCAGGCGTGCCAGCACATCTTCGGCACCGCCATTCCTGGCACCGATGCCGGCGTCTTGCAGACGGCGCTCAAGGTCGCTGCCATTGGACTGGCTGGCCAGTTCTTCAGCCGCTTCCAGCTTGGCGTCCTGCTCATCCTGACGCTGTTTCAGGCGTGCCAGAGAACTCACTGCATTTTCCACCGCGCCGCTGGCACCACCGGTAGCATTGGCCGTTGCGACACGCGCCTTTTGCACGGTTTCACGCGCCTTGGCCATTTCGACCTGCTGCTTGAGGGCCTTGATTCGCGACTCTGCCTTGAGCACCTGATCCTGCAGCAAGTTGACCTGCTTGTTGAACTGGTCGGCCAGTTCCTGTTCCTGATCGCGTTGGGCTTCGATTTCCGCAACCTTGGCCGCGCATTCCACAGCCAGGGACTCCTCGCCCTTGTTCAGCGCCTGCAAAGCACGGCCTTCCCAGTTGGCGATGCTGGTGGCGTGTTCTTCAAGGCGCTGAGCGGACAGCTTGTGCTTGGCCTTGATGGTGATCAGACCGTCGCGGGCCTTGACCAGCGCGCTTTCGGCGTCACGGATTTCCTGGTCCAGAATGCGGATGGCATTGGCATCGACAATCGACTCGCCGACTTCGGAAGCGCCGCCACGAACGGCAGTCACCAGTTTCTTCCAGATACTTGTGGTCATGAATTCTTTGCTCCTGACAGGACTGTTCAGCGGATGAAATGGTCATCGAAAGCTTCGGCCGCACGGATCACATTGTCCGCGAGGGTGAAGATTTCCTGAACAATCACCGTGAGGGACGATGCGGCGCTCAGTGCGCCAAACAGGCAATAGACTTCCTGGTCGTCAGCCAGGGTTTCGATACCCACCGACGACAGGGGAAACAGGTCGCGGCTGCGCAGGACGACATTGTTGAACGCGGCCACATCCTTGATGTTGCTCACTTCGATCAGCGTGGCATCGGCCAGGATCTGCTCACCGGCCACCGCGATGTAGATTGGCAGGTCGCCATAGCCTTTCATGGTCAACCGGATGCCAGCCTCGGCACCTTCGGTCACGGCCAGCTCAATTTCACCTTGAGTGACCAGATCCAGTTCGGCCAGAGACTTCTGCAGGGAGCTGATGGTCCAGTGGGTGTTCTCGGTCATGAAATCCTCCAATTTGATTCTCTCGCCCAGAAAGGGCTGCCTTAGCGCTTTTTCGATGCCGCGCAACGCATCGACGTTTTCGGGGCGGATCCAGAATTCACGCTTGACCAGACCCGCTTCCTTGAGTCGCAGACGCATTTCACGCATGTAATCGGTAGAACTCTTTGACACCTTGGCCGGGAGTGCTGAACTGTCGCCTTTGGTTTTACGAGGCATTGGCGTCCCCTGTGTTTCACCTTGGATCAGGTGCGCAACGTAGCAGATGCCATCACGGATGGATACGAATCACATGTGATAATTTTTCAGGCCGAAAACGATAAGGCTCCAAACGTAAAAAAGGTACTGCCCGCCACCGCGAACAGCACCTTTTTTCAGAGTGCGAATAACGCACTCAATGTGGCATCAAGCCTTATACCGCCAGGCTTTTGCTCACCACCTCGAACACATCGGCCGACAGCTCGCCGGAGCTGCGAATGCGCTCAAGCTCAGCCTTCATCAACGCCTGACGGGCGCTGTCGTACTTGCGCCAGCGAGTCAGCGGTGCCAGTTGGCGCGAAGCGATCTGCGGGTTGAAGCCGTTGAGTTCGATCACCAGATCCGCCAGGAAGCGATAGCCGGAGCCATCTGCCGCATGGAAGTTGATCAGGTTCTGGCCGGCGAAAGCACCGATCAGGGCGCGGACCTTGTTGGGGTTCTTGATGTTGAACGCCGGATGCTGCATCAGCTCCTTGACCCGTTGCAGTCCACCCGGTTGGGTGCTGCCCGCCTGGACGCTGAACCACTGATCCATGACCAGCGGGTTGCCTTTGAAGTTTTCGGCAAACACCGCCAGCGCCTTGGCGCGCTCTTCGGTAAAGGGCGAGTTGACCAGCACCGCCAGCGCCGTCAGGCGCTCGGTCATGTTGTCAGCGGCATCGAACTGCTCGATGGCCGCCTCCAGAACCTGCGGTCTGGCGCTGAGCATCAGGTACGACAGCGCAATGTTCTGCAGGCTGCGACGGGCGAAATGCTCGGCTTCGGCGATGTAAGGCGTGGTTTTCGACAGGCTGCGATTGGCCTGATAACGCGACCACAGCGCATCGAACAGGCTGTCGGCAATCTGCTGACGCGCAAACTCGCGGGCTGCATGAATGGCATCGACATCGGCCACTTCGCTGATTTCAGTGAGGTACGCCTCACCCGGCAGCGACAGCATTTCCGCGACCATGGCCTGATCCAGTTGCTCGTCCGCCAGTACGGTGCCCAGCGCCGTGACCAGACGCTGATCCAGAACCAGTGGCTGACCTTGCTGATGCTGCGCGATCAACTCTTGCAGCACCTGCACCGACAGCTGCTGGCCTGCCTCCCAGCGATTGAAGCCATCGCTGTCGTGCTGCATCAGGAACATCAACTGGTCGCGGTCGTAAGGGAAGCTGAGTTTGACCGGAGCCGAGAAGCCACGCAGCAGGGACGGCAGCGGTTTTTCCGCGATATCGACGAAGGTAAACGTCTGCTCGGCTTCAGTCACAGACAACACGCGGGAAGTCCCGCTGGCGGCGGCGTCGCCGGACAGACGCAGGGCAACCTCGCCACCCTGCTTGTCCAGCAGGCCCAGCGCGACCGGAATCACGAACGGCAGCTTTTCCTGTTTGTCCGGCGTTTGCGGGCAGCTCTGGCGGAAAGTCAGGCTGTAGGTGCGTGCCGTGCTGTCGTAGGACTCGCTGACCGCCAGACGCGGCGTACCGGCCTGGCTGTACCAGCGCTTGAACTGGGTCAGGTCAACGCCATTGGCGTCTTCCATGGCCTTGATGAAATCGTCACAGGTCACGGCCTGGCCATCGTGGCGCTCGAAGTACAGGTCACTGCCCTTGCGGAAGCCTCCGGCGCCCAGCAGGGTGTGGATCATGCCCACGACTTCGGAGCCCTTTTCGTAGACGGTCAGGGTGTAGAAGTTGGAAATCTCGATAAAGCTGTCCGGGCGCACGGCATGTGCCATGGGACCGGCATCTTCGGCGAACTGGTGAGTGCGCAGGTAAGCGACATCCTGAATGCGCTTGACCGTGGCCGAGTTCATGTCCGCCGAGAAGCCGGAGTCGCGGAACACCGTGAAGCCTTCCTTGAGCGACAGCTGGAACCAGTCGCGGCAGGTCACGCGGTTACCCGACCAGTTGTGGAAATACTCGTGGGCCACAATCGCTTCGACACGCTGGTGAGCGGCGTCGGTGGCGGTTTCGGCACGGGCCAGCACGGCGCTGGAGTTGAAGATATTGAGGCCCTTGTTCTCCATGGCGCCCATGTTGAAGTCGTTGACGGCCACGATCATGAAGATATCCAGGTCGTACTCGCGACCGTAGGTTTCTTCGTCCCAGCGCATGGACTTCTTGAGGCTGTCCATGGCGTGCTGGCACTTGTCGATGTTTTCCGGCTCGACGTAGATGCGCAGGGTCACGACACGTTCGCTCATGGTGGTGAAGGTGTCTTCGACGCACCACAGATCACCGGCCACCAGCGCGAACAGGTACGCCGGTTTCATGAACGGGTCTTCCCAGGTCGCCCAGTGCCGACCGTCGTCTTCCTGGCCGCTGGCAATCGGGTTGCCGTTGGACAGCAGCACCGGGAAGTCATGCTTGTCGGCGCTCAGGGTCGTGGTGAACTTGCTCATCACGTCCGGGCGGTCGAGGTAATAGGTGATCTTGCGGAAGCCTTCGGCCTCGCACTGGGTACAGAACATGCCACTGGATTTGTACAGGCCTTCCAGCGCGGTATTGGTTTCCGGGTGGATGCGCACGGTGCTGTCGACCGTGAAACGCTCGCCCTTGGGGTGCAGCGTCAGATGATCGGGCGTCAGTTCGTAATCGGCAGGACTCAGTTCGATATCATCCAGTTGCAGCGACACAAGCTCCAGAAGCTGACCGTCCAGCACCAGCGGCGGCAGGCCTGCGCCACGTTCCGGGTTACGACGCATGACCAGTTGTGCATGCACCAGGGAATGGTCGTCGAACAGCTCGAATGTCAGATGCGTTTCGTCAATGAGGTACTCAGGCGCCTGATAGTCTTTCAGGTAAATCATTTTCGGTTGTTCAGTACGCATACTGGAGTCCTTATTACTGATGCACGGCCAGTTGATAGGCCGTGTACTTGCGAATATTGATCACGCCGGTATCGAAAATCAGGTATTGGCCCTTGATCCCCAACAGCGTGCCCTCGGCAATCGGGTTCTTGTCCAGGTTGAAGCTGACGATCTTGGTCGGATAAGCCTCGACCGGATACCGGAACTCCGCAGGTTCGGCGTCATGCAGCAACTGGATGGCCTGCAGGCCGAATCGGCCTTGCAACTCCTGTAATCCGGCAGCGCAACTGTCGAACAGTTCCTGGCGAATGGCCTTGAGATCCACAGGCTGAGCATCGCCCTTGAGCAAGGCGCGCCAGTTGGTGCGGTCCGCAACCTGACTGCGCAGCAGGTCTTCGACGAAACCGGACTGCTGCCGGGTTGCCACACGCAGGATCGGCAAGGCCTGGCTTGCGCCCTGATCCAGCCAGCGGGTCGGCAACTGGGTGGCCCGAGTGATACCGACCTTCACGCCCGATGAATTGGCGAGATAGACGATATGGTCGGTCATGCAGAACTGCTCGCCCCAGGACGGGTCCCGGCAGGTGCCGTGCTCGTGATGGCACTTCTCCGGGCTCATGATGCACACGTCGCACTGGGCCAGCTTGAGCATGCACGGGTAGCAATAGCCCTGGCTGTAGCTGGATTTGGTCTTGCGACCGCAATGGCTGCAATGGATGGCACCCAGGTATTCCAGGCGCACCGTCTTGCCGATCAGCGGGTTGACGGGGATTTCCTCATCGCCCAGCCGAAACGCATATTGCACGAACGACGCATCATTCTGACGCGCCGACATTTTGTTGACTGCTCCGCGACCAATCTCGATCAATGGATGGCATCCGACTTGAACAGGATATTGGCCACCGGCTCGGACTTGGATGCACATTCCTGCGGGCCCATGTAACCGATGCGCTGCTCTTCCGGCAGGTTCTGCGCTTCCCAGGCGATCAATGCCTGCAAGGACAACTCACGCTGCTCCTGAGTGAGCTTGCGGCCATCGGACCATTTACCGATTTCCACGGCCAGCTTCAGGCTCTCATAGATGTCCGGGGTGATGTTTTCAATCATTTCAACAAAAGAGGACATGCCGTACTCCAGAAAATAGGGGGTAATTCTAGGCGCTGCGGCGGGCAATGGCACCACCCACAAGACCTGTAAAACAACCAATGACGAGGCCGCCGACGTGGGCACCGTTGGCGATATCGCCAAAACCCAGCAGGCTCACCAGCCCGGACAGGCACAGCACCAGCCAGACCAGCATCATGATCAGCACGCCACGAGGCATACGATAGATCGGGTTGGGCGCCAGCCACTGGAAAATCCAGCAATGGCCCAGCAGCCCGTAAAGAACACCCGATAACCCGCCAAACAGGCTCGGGCCACCGAAAACATATTGAACCGAGTTGGAAACCGCAGCGAACAGCAACGTCAGACCCAGCAGATGCCAGCGCCCCTGGCGCAGTTCGATGCGCCGTCCCAGCTCCCAGTACCACAGCCCGTTCATGGACAGATGCAGGATGCCGAAGTGGATGAACATCGGGGTAACGATCCGCCACCACTGCCCTGCCGCCAGACTGTCGGCAAGGGGCGTGAACATCGCGTATTCGCCCTGGACCTGAAAGTCCAGGAACGTCAGCCAGCGCACGGTATCGAGGTCATCGCCCAACAAGGTGAATCCGGCAACGATCAGGGTGGCCAGCAGTACAAGGGCGGTGACTGGACTGTTGCTCAACTGCTGAGCGAAGCTTGGGCGCTTCACTTGGGTCACGGCAGCTGCGGGCGGCAATTCGTAGGAATCGTCCCCCTCGGGAAAACGTGTGTACAAGTTGCGCACCTCTTCGGGCAATTGCCCGACTTCAGGCACCCAGAGCACTTGCTCGCCTGCTTCCTCACTGACCCGATGGGGCACGCCCAGGCGCTGCAGAAGGCTGATGAACCCCGTCAGATCGGTACTCAGGGGCAATCGCAGAACGGCAACGGGACTCATTGGGAAACCTCGGGGCGCTGCACATCGACCCAGACGAACTTGCCCGGATCGATCTGTGTTTCCTGATCCAGTCGATAAGCGACCAGTTTGCCGTAGAGCACGGCGCTGTAATCCAGGCAGGCCAGGTTCGGGCGAATCGGTGCCGGTATGCCGCTGCGCCAGTAATGGCCGACGAACAGTAACGGCTCGTCGATGCCATAGCGCAACAGGGCGTTCTTTTCCGAAGTGGACAGCGGCGTCTTGGCCACGCCTTCAGGCAGGGCGTCGGGCTGGAACACCACATCGCCATACGTCTGCGGGTCGTCTTCCCAGAATTTGGTGCGGAAGAAGGCACGGGACAGGCCATCGCCGCCGGTCAGGGTCAGGCCATGGGGCAGGCGCATGTCGGTGCCGCGCAGCAGGCGGTTGAAAACGCCGCTGGCAAAACTGCCCGGTACCGCCGAAGCCTGGACGAAATGCTTGTCGATGCAGCCATTGCCATGAAGACCGCGCAACGGTTCGATCAGGCTCGGGTCCCAGCAGGCGTGAACCACACGGAAACGGCCGGCATCGATGTACAAAGGCAGCTCGTAGAACCACTGGACAAACTCGCTCCACTCCGCCGGATATTGCTCGAACTGCGCCAGCGTCTCGCCGATCAGTCGCGCATGACGCGGCGTGTGTTCACGCACGAAGCGCTGGCTGCCTTCAGGCAAGGCCGGTGTCACCCAGCCCAGCGCATTGAATTCATGGTTGCCCATGATGCAATAGGCCTGACCTGCCTGGACCATATCGCGCACGATATGCAGCGCCTCACGAATCCGCGGGCCGCGATCGATGATATCGCCCAGGAAAATCACCTTGCGTTCAGGGTGACGCCAGACGCCCGCCTGGAAACGGTAACCGAGCAACTCCAGCAAGTGCTCAAGGGTATGAGCACAACCGTGCACGTCACCGATCAGATCGTAGCCACGCGCAGGATCAAGCATCAGTCTCCTCCGGCGCCGAGTCTGCTGCCCCAGCCGAGCTTGGTGCGGCAGACTTCGTAATAGTTGTGATCCAGCGGATGAATCAGGCGCAGTTTCTGGGATTTCTTGCTGACGGTAATGGTATCGCCCGGTGCGCAGGTGAAATGATTCTGGCCATCACAGGACA
The DNA here is from genome assembly GCF_019719005.1 of Pseudomonas cichorii. Taxonomy (GTDB): domain Bacteria; phylum Pseudomonadota; class Gammaproteobacteria; order Pseudomonadales; family Pseudomonadaceae; genus Aquipseudomonas; species Aquipseudomonas cichorii_E. The sequence continues at coordinate 11,152 of NZ_JAIGPJ010000011.1, read as the reverse complement.
CCTGGGGATAGATGGTCATGTCCTTGGACACCACGATTTTCAGCTCGCTGTTGCCGTCGACCACTATCGGGCGACCGGACAGCGTGTGCGGGTACATGGGCACGATGACGATTGCGTCGAGCTTGGGATGCATGATCGGCCCGCCCGCCGACAGCGCGTAGGCGGTCGAACCGGTGGGCGTGGCAACGATCAGGCCGTCGGCCTTCTGGCTGCAGACGAACTGGCCATCGATGTAGATCTCGAATTCGATCATCCGCGTGGACTTGCCAGGGTGCAGCACCACATCGTTGAGCGCATCGCCCTGACCGATGGCTTCGCCATGGCGGCGGACTTCGGCCTGAAGCAGGAAGCGGTTCTCCACCAGATAGTGGCCTTCCAGCACTTCAGCGACTTTGACCTCCAGCTCGTCAGGACGGATATCGGTGAGAAAGCCCAGGCTGCCACGGTTGATGCCCAGTACCGGAACATTGTGCTTGGCCAGCGCCCGCGCAGCCCCCAGCAGACTGCCGTCGCCGCCTACCACAATCACCATGTCGCAGACTTCACCGAGCATCTTGCGCGACGAGGTCTGCAGACCGTGGCCGGGCAGCACTTCAGCGATGGTGTCTTCCAGAATGACGTGCAGATGCCGGTCCAACAGGAATCTCTTGAGTCGGCGAACGGTATCGAGCACCTGGACACTGCCCAGACGACCGATGATGCCGATATTGCGAAATTGCTCCATGGGGCTCCTGCTGCGGGTTCGATACGGCTTTAAAGAAAGGGATTATGGGCGAAAGGGCCGGGTAGCGGCAATGTATGCACAATCCCGTGGGAGCGAATTCATTCGCGAGAGGCCATTCCAGGCGACATATTTCTGCCGGATGCATCGGCCCTTCGCGAATGAATTCGCTCCTACGGAGGGATGGGGGCTATTCTCGGTGAATGACTCTATTTCCCGACCTGATCGACCTGCCCCGCCAGTTGCGCCATCCAGAGGTGCGCGACCTGGCCTGGGTCATCCTCGCGCCGCCCATGCTCGATGCAACGCCATGGCCGCAACGTCATCCGTTGACTGGCAGCGACTGGGTACAGCACACCGATCAACTGGCAGACTTCCTGTATCAACTGGATCGGGACAGCAGCCCGCTGGAACACTGGCTGTCGCTCAGCGCCACACGCAGGCTGGGGCTTTACTACGAGCGGCTCTGGCAGTTTGCGGTGCATCATGCACCGGGTGTAGAGATCATCGCCGCCAACCTGCCGATTCGTCTGGAAGGCCACACCCTGGGCGAGCTGGACATGCTGCTGCGTGATCGCGATGGCGTACATCATGTGGAGCTGGCCATCAAACTCTACCTCGGGCCGCAGGACGGCGACGGCAGCGACGCGGCGCAATGGCTCGGCCCGGGATGCCATGACCGGCTGGACCGCAAGCTCACCCACCTGAGCCAGCATCAACTGCCGATGTCCGCACGCCCGGAAAGCCGGGCTACGCTGTCGGCGCTGGGCATTGAAGCCTTCACTGCCCAGCTGTGGCTGGGTGGCTATCTGCTTTATCCCTGGCCGGGACAGGCCCGCTCACCCGCAGGTGCCCATAGCCAGCATCTCAAGGGACGCTGGCTGCATCAACGGGACTGGGAAGAGTTCATCGCACAAAGCCCGGCAGGCCGCTGGCAACCTTTGCCCCGTCATGCCTGGCTGGCTCCGGCGCATTACATAGAGGCCTGGAGCCATGAGCAATTGCAGGACTGGCTGAACCAGCTCAACCCACTGGCTCCGGCGCAACTGCTGGTGCGCCTGAATCAAAACCCGCAGGGCGAGTGGGAAGAAGCCGAGCGACTGTTTCTGGTATCGGACATGTGGCCGAATCTGGCCGACACCAGCAACACGCTCAGTTCAGTGACCGCCTCGACACCTTCCGCCTGATCACTTGGTCTTGGGCAGGAAGATAGTCATGATGCCAAGCAACGGCAGGTACGAGCACAGGTTGTAGACATACAGAATGCCGTGGCTATCGGCCAGATAACCAAGCAACGCCGCACCGATCCCGCCAAAGCCGAACATCAGGCCAAAGAAGATGCCGGCAATCATGCCCACATTGCCCGGCACCAGCTCCTGCGCATAAACAACGATGGCGGAAAACGCCGACGCCAGGATGAAACCGATGATGACACTCAGCACACTGGTCCAGAACAGATCGGCATAAGGCAGCGCCAGGGTGAAAGGCGCAGCGCCCAGAATCGAAAACCAGATCACTTTCTTGCGGCCGATCTTGTCGCCAATCGGGCCACCAAAGAACGTACCCGCCGCCACTGCGCCCAGGAACAGGAACAGATGCAGTTGCGAGCTGGCCACCGACAGGTCGAACTTCTCGATCAGGTAGAAGGTGAAGTAGCTGGTGAGGCTGGTCATGTAGAAGAACTTGGAGAACACCAGAAACGCCAATATGCCCAGCGATACAATCACCCGGCGTCGCGACAGACCGTGTGTCGCCGCCTGCCCGGCCTTGAGTTTGAACAGGTTCAGGTGCGCCCGATACCAGCGGCTGATGGCGTACAACAAACCAAGGGAAAACAGGGCGAACAAACCGATCCAGGCCACATTGCCCTGACCGAACGGAATGATGATTGCAGCCGCCAGCAACGGGCCGAACGCCGAACCGGTATTGCCGCCGACCTGGAAGGTCGATTGCGCCAGCCCGAAACGCCCACCCGAAGCCAGCCGTGCAATACGCGAAGCTTCAGGGTGAAAGGTCGATGAACCGATGCCGATAAGCGCCGATGCCAACAGGATCAGCGGAAAACTGCCCACCATCGACAGCATCACAATACCGATCAGGGTACAGATCGAACCCAGAGGCAGCACCAGCGGGTTGGGATGCCGGTCGGTGTAATAACCGACCCAGGGTTGCAGCAGCGAGGCCGTGATCTGGAAGGTCAGGGTAATCAGACCGATCTGGGTGAAGCTCAAATCGTAACTGGCCTTGAGCATCGGGTAGATCGACGGCAGGATGGCCTGGATCAAGTCGTTGATCAAATGCGCCAGGGCAACCGCGCCGATAATGCGCATCACCAGTGGGCTGCTCTGCGGAGTCGTCGAAGCGGCGGGAGTGCCGGGCTGAGCGCTGATCGCCATACATTTCATCCGTAAAAATGGTTTTGGAATACCCTCATTCTGATATTACAAAATGTGTCATATCGAGACGGGGTCGCCAATTTGCCATTTTTCAGGGCATCCGTGCCATTTTTTATTGCTCTTTTGCGATGAGCTTAGTGAACTCCAGACAACAGTGAGTTCATTCGTGAACCAGGTCGCCCGTTTCTCTATGCCCTGCCACGTCATGCAGGGAAATCTTCGAAGTCTCTGGTAACGCCAGACCACCCACCAATGCCAGAGCCGCCACGGCAATCAGATAAAAGGCTGGCGACAGGTTACTGCCAGTGGTGCTGATCAACCAGGTCGCCACCAACGGCGCAGTACCACCGAACAGGGTGTAGGCCATGTTGTAGGTGATGGCCGAGGCCGTGTAACGGGTGCGAGTCGGGAAGGTTTCCGAGAGCAGCGCCGCCGTGACCACACCGCACAACACTGCGCCTATGGCCAACAACATCACTCCGAAGATCGAAGCCGCAAACGAACCCGAACTGGCCATCAGGAAAGACGGAAACACTACCAGCATCAGCAAGACACAGGCCGTGACCACCGTTGCGCGTCGCCCGACCTTGTCGGAATAAGCACCGGCCAGCGGACAGATTGCGGCCGCGAACAGCAAGGCAATCAGCGACACCAGCAACGCCGTGGCCCGACTCAAGCCTCCCGCCACTTGCAGGTAAGTGGCGAAGTAAGTGGTGAACATATAGAACGACAACGCCGTCAGGGAAATGAACGCCCCCAGGCAGCAGATGGCCGCGCCATGGTTGCGCAGGGTTTCCCTGAGTGGCGAATGGGCCACCGCATGTTCCTGTGCCACCGCCTGGAACGCCGGGGTTTCGTCCAGCCTCCAGCGCAGGTACACACCGACCAGTCCCAGCGGCGCGGCAATCAGAAACGGCAGGCGCCAGCCCCAACTGCCCATGGTTTCCGCCGACAGTGACGCCTCCAGCGCATAGGCCACCACGGCGGCGGCAGCAAAGGCCGAGAAAGTCGAAACCGGCAGAAAACTGCCGTACCAGGCACGCTGGTCCTGAGGCGCATGCTCCATCAGATAGGCACAGGCCCCGGCATACTCACCGCCCGCCGAAAAACCCTGAGCGCAACGAATGATGGTCAACAGAATCGGAGCGGTCACGCCGATAGCGGCATAAGTGGGCAGCAAGCCAATCAACGTCGTGGCACCCGCCATCAACAGAATGGTAATGGCCAGCGTGCGCTTGCGACCGATCCTGTCGCCCAGCATGCCAAAGAAAATCCCGCCCAGTGGCCGGAAGGCAAAGGCAACGGCAAAGACCGCGAAGGTTTTGAGCAGCGCGGCACTGGTGTCGGTACTGGGGAAGAATTGCAAGGCGATGGTGGTCGCGAGAAAGCCATAGACCGCAAAGTCGAACCATTCGACAAAGTTACCCAGCGCGGCTGCCACGATGACCTTTCTCAGAGTCGCAGGATCGACCTGCTCTACGACGGTAGTTGTCATGCTGACCTCGGCCATTGATGAGGGGAATGGACCGATTATCAGGACAGTGAATGGAAGGCTTTACTCTGAAAGTGTCATCCACATAGTCAGGGACGACGCCCGTCCTCAGGACATCATTGCCCGCCGACCTTGCAGGCCGCCGGTGTGAACGAAAATCAGGCGAGTGCCCGGAATAAAGCGTCCGGCTGCCACTTCATGGTGCAGGGCCAGCAGGGCTTTACCGGTGTAGAGCGGTTCCAGCGGGATGCCACTTTGCGCTTCACTGGCGGCGATAAACTCCAGCAGATGTGCATCGGTTTTCGCAAACCCGCCGCGACTGGCATCCAGCAGGTGATAACCCGAAGACGAGTCCACAAGAGCCGACACATTCCGGGCGACTCCATGATCATCCGGCACTGCCAACGCGCCATATACCGGGTGAGCTCCCGCCTCCGCCAATACAAGCCCGGCCAGCGTGGTCCCGGTGCCCGCCGCCAGCCACCAACCGTGATAATCATCCCAACCCAGCGACTGCAACGGCTCTTTTATCAAGTCCAGCAATCGGCCACAGCCCAGCGCACCGGGCATGCCGCCACCACCTTCCGGGATCGGATACAGCTCGGGATACTGCGCCTGCCAGGGCGACCAGAACCCCTCTTCATGCCGGGCGCGATAACCGCCATAACCCAGCCAGTGCAATTGCATCCCGAAGGCTTGCAGATCGAGCACCGTAGGCGTCAGTTGCTCATGACCGCGTAGCAAGCCAACCGTGGGAAAACCAAAACGCCTGCCCGCCGCCGCCACCGCATGCAAATGATTGGAATGAGCGCCCCCCAGGCTGATGACACCCGCTGCTCCACCCTGAGCAGCACAAGCCAGATGCTCGGTGAGCTTGAACCACTTGTTGCCGCTGATCAGTGGATCGATAAGGTCAAGCCGCAGGATCGCAACTTCAATGCCTGCCTTTTGCAACCAGGGCAGGCTCAGAAGTTCGAGAGGGGCTGTGGGTTGCCAGGCAAGAGCGTCATTGATCATGACGCGCAGTTTACCTCGTGCAGTTTAATACCAGACAGTTAAGAGGCTGATTTCAAAAATCTGGTGAGCCACAATTCGTGGGAGGCATGCCTTAACTGATCTTCATTGCCCCTACAATTCGGCAGCCAACCTGGAACCCTGATCAATCGCTCGCTTGGCATCCAGCTCGGCGGCCACATCCGCGCCACCGATCAGGTGGACGCTCTGCCCCGCCGCGACCAATCCGTCATACAACTCGCGCAACGGGTCCTGGCCGGCGCAGATGACGATGTTGTCCACCGGCAGCAGTTTCTCTTCGCCTTCGCCGATGCGGATATGCAGGCCTGCATCGTCGATTTTCAGGTACTGCACGCTGTTGAGCATTTGCACTTGTTTGTTTTTCAAGCCGGTGCGGTGGATCCAGCCGGTGGTCTTGCCCAGGCCATCGCCGACCTTGGTGTCCTTGCGCTGCAACAGGAAAACCTGACGCGCCGGAGCATGGACCTCAGCCTTGATGCCTGCCACACCACCACGCGCCTGCAGGCTGGTGTCGATGCCCCATTCCTTCCAGAAGGCGTCACGATCCTGGCTGGTGGAGACGCCCTGATGAACCAGAAACTCCGACACATCGAACCCGATCCCGCCCGCACCGATCACTGCCACGCTATGGCCCACCGGTTTGCGTTGCAGGATCACGTCCAGATAGCTCAGTACCTTGGGGTGATCGATACCGGGAATGGCAGGCGTACGAGGCGCGATGCCGGTGGCCAGCAGCACTTCGTCGAAACCGCCATCCAGCAGATCCTGCACGGCAACACGTGTTTCAAGACGCAACTCGACACCGGTGTTTTTCAGCTTGTGCTTGAAGTAGCGCAAGGTTTCATAGAACTCTTCCTTGCCCGGTATGCGCTTGGCAACATTGAACTGGCCGCCGATTTCACTGGCCGAGTCGAACAGCGTCACCTGATGCCCGCGCTCTGCCGCCACGCTGGCTGCCGCAAGGCCAGCAGGCCCCGCGCCCACCACTGCGACTTTCTTGACCTGCCGCACTGGCAGGTAATTGAGTTCGGTTTCATGGCAGGCACGGGGGTTGACCAGACAACTGGTGAGCTTGCCGCCAAAGGTGTGGTCCAGGCAGGCCTGGTTGCAGCCGATGCAGGTATTGATCTCCTCGGCACGGCCAGCGGCAGCCTTGTTGACGAACTCCGGGTCGGCCAGAAACGGCCGGGCCATGGACACCATGTCGGCATCGCCTTCGCTGAGGATCTGCTCGGCGATTTCGGGCGTATTGATGCGGTTGGTGGTGATCAGCGGGATCTTTACGGCACCGCGCAGCTTGGCCGTTACCTTGCTGAAGGCACCACGCGGCACTTTGGTCGCGATGGTCGGGATACGTGCTTCATGCCAGCCAATCCCGGTGTTGATGATGGTCGCTCCGGCCTGCTCGATGGCCTTGGCCAGGGTCACGATTTCCTCCCAGGTACTGCCGCCTTCCACCAGATCCAGCATCGAAAGACGGAAGATGATGATGAACTCAGGCCCGACAGCTTCACGAACCCGGCGCACGATTTCCACCGGCAGGCGCATGCGGTTTTCGTAGCTGCCACCCCAGCGGTCGGTGCGGTGGTTGGTCTGCGCGACCAGGAACTGGTTGATGAAATAGCCTTCCGAACCCATGACTTCAACGCCGTCATAACCAGCGCTCTGAGCCAGTGTCGAGCAGGTCACAAAGTCCTGGATCTGCTTTTCGATGCCCTCTTCGTCCAGCTCTCGCGGCGTGAACGGGTTGATCGGTGCCTGGATGGCGCTGGGAGCGACCTGATCGGGGCTGTAGGCGTAACGTCCGGCATGCAGGATCTGCAGGCAGATCTTGCCACCGGCCTCATGCACCGCCTCAGTGACGACGCGATGTTGCTCGGCTTCTTCAGGGGTGGTCAGTTTTGCAGCGCCCTTGTAGACACCGCCTTCCTTGTTCGGCGCGATACCACCGGTGACCATCAGCCCTACGCCGCCGCGGGCACGCTCGGCAAAGTACGCCGCCATTCGCTCGAAACCTCCGGGCTTTTCCTCAAGACCGGTATGCATCGAGCCCATCAGGGTCCGGTTGCGCAGGGTCGTGAAACCCAGGTCCAGCGGGGCCAGCAGGTGCGGATAGCTCGTGGCAGTCATGGGGTCGCTCCATCAGTGTCATCACGGGAAAACGAGGACATCTGTGTGTCCGCTTGTTCTATTGCGGGCCAGTTGTATGGCACGTTCATGACACAAACAGTAAAGAGCCGACCCGCCTCGCTCAATGACCGAAAGTGACAAGTTATTGATCCAAACGTGCAGGCAGGCTAGTGTCCTGTCTTGATCGGACCTTGATAGCCTTTTATGCGTAAATTCTTCGGCATCTGCCTCATCCTGGCGAGCATGGCCGCTCTGGTCAGTTATGGCCTCTGGACCCAGCAACGCCCGCAGGGACATTACCTGTCCGACCTGCGCATTCATCTGGCCATCAACGAAGGCCAGCCGGGCGAGCGCGGCAATCTGCTGGGAATCGAACCCGAGCTGTTCCCCACCGACTACCAGAACCCCCAACGCCTGCACCGCAAGCTGGCGGCGTATCTGCAACATGCACGCGAACTGGGCCTGATCAATGCCCGGACCATTGTGGTTCTGCCGGAGCATGTAGGCACCTGGCTGTTCGTGTCCGGGGAGAAGAACGAACTCTTCCAGGCAAGCGACCGGGATGACGCCATGAGCTGGCTGCCCTGGAGCAATCCGCTGCAATTCATCAAGGCTTTCGTCCAGGCCACCGGCGAGAACCGGCTGGAGGATACCTATCTGCGCATGAAGGCCAGCAGCATGGCGCAGAACTATCAAACCCTGTTCGGCGGTCTGGCCAGGGAGTTTGGCGTCACTCTGGTGGCAGGCAGCATCGTGTTGCCGGAGCCCCGTGTCGAAGAGGGTCAACTGCGCATCGGCAGTGGCGATCTGTATAACAGCAGCCTGGTCTTTGGCAGCGACGGCCTGCCGCTCGGTCAGCCTCAACGCCAATTGTTTGCGAGCCACTATCAGCACGATTACGTCGAAACACAAAGTCGTGCGCCTCTGAACGTCATCGACACGCCGGCAGGTCGTCTGGCCGTCCTGATCGGCAGTGACAGCTGGTATCCCTCCAGTTACACACGCCTGAATGAAAGTGGCGCCGAGCTGATTGCAGTGCCCGCCTTCGTGCCCGGCAAAAGCAGTTGGGCCGGTTCATGGCGCGGCTTGCGCGACAAGAGTGAAAACCCTAGCGCCGACCTCAAGCCCGGAACGATCAGCGAAGGCGAGGCCTGGCACCAACTGACACTGACCGGTCGCAAACCCGACAGTAACGCCCGGGCCGGGATAAGCGTGTTCCTCCATGGGCAGTTCTGGAATCAGGGCAGCTCAGGACAAGGCTTTGCCAGTGACAACGGGCAGATCATCGACGAGCAACAGGTGGAAAACAGCGCCCTGAGCGGTGCCCGCCTTATCAATATCTGGCTCTGAACATGCCTGACTTGACGCTGCGCCTCGGGGATCTGTCAGTGGGCTTTATCCAGAGCCTGGGAGATGCCGTGCGCAGTTTCGGCCATGATCCGGCTCCGCTTCTGGAGCAATACGGCCTGGACACGGCGCGCCTGAGCGAAGCCGGCGCACGCCTGTCGATCCCGCGCTATATGCGCCTCGGGTATGCGGCCATCCAGCTCACCGGGCAACCGGGACTGGGCTTGCGCATGGGACAACTGAGTCGCCTCAGTCAGCTCGGGCTGGCGGGCGTCACGGCAGCCCAGGCACCGAATGTGCGGGAAGCGGCGCGGGTCCTGAGCCGTTTCGAGGCGCTGTATGGCTCCAACTATCGCGGTCAGTCCAGCTTTCATGAAGATGCAGAAGGTGCCTGGCTGCGCTTCTACTCCATCAGCCCTTACAACGCCTATAACCGCTTCGTAGTGGACTCGATCCTCTGTGCCTGGATAAGCAACCTGTCTGCCCTGGCCGCTAGCCCTTTGCGCGCTCAGCGGGTCGAGATCGAATTCGAAGCGCCCGGCTATGCCGCCGACTACAGCGTCATGAGCGACAATCCGGTGATCTTTGGCGCGGCGACCAACCAATTGCGTCTGGATCAGGCCAGCCTGGCGCTGCGCAATCCCGACCATTGCCCGAGCACATGGCACCACTTGCTGCAATTGTGTGAAAAGGAACTGGAACAGCTGACCCGCACCCGCAGCCTGCGTGAGCGCATCATTCAGTTGTTGGGACCGTTATTGAACGGTGGAAGGGAACCGGATCTGGAGGAAATCGCAGCCCGGCTCAAGCTGCCGACCTGGACACTGCGCCGAAAACTGGCCGATGAAGGCACTCGCTTTCGCACCATCCTCAATGACACTCGCCGTGATCTGGCGATGACTTACATCCGCGACACTGAACTGGCGTTCGGCGAGATCGCGTATCTGTTGGGTTTTGCCTCCGCAGAAGCCTTTCAACGCGCCTTCAAACGCTGGAACAGCCAGACTCCGGGAGAGTTTCGCCGCAGCCAGCGTCAAAGCGCCTGACGCCCTTCACAGTTCGGTAGCGTCGTCGGAGGGCTCCAGCGGGTCCAGCTCAAAGGCGCGGGATTCCAGCAGTTCTTCTTGATATTCGTCCATCGTTTGAGTCCTTTTGCGTGATTGATTACATGGTGGAAACACTGAAATAACTGACCACAGCCACCACAGTAAAGTGCCAATGTGAATAAAAATGTTACGCCTTATAAAAATACGAGCACTGCACAGAGGAATTTAGCGCACTCAATTCACCCTTGACTTGGCAGCGCCTCCCGCCATAACCTCCGACTCATGAACTCAATCAAGCAAAACTTCGGCCAGATTATTATTACCGTCATTCCAGTCATGGCGGGTTAGCCGACGTTTGCAAAAAACCCGCCCTGGAGGCGGGTTTTTTTCTGTCTCCCGGGCTACTTTCAGCACCAGGAGTCAGACATGATCATCATCCACCGCTCTATCGCCCCTCGCCTGCTTTTGAAGCTGATCATCCTGCCCTTGTCCAAGGGGTTGACGCGATGACCGATCTGCTCAACCACTACGCCCGAAAGATCCTCACCTCCCGCGTCTATGACGTCGCTGTGGAAACCCCGTTGCAGGGCGCCCGCCAGCTTTCCGAGCGTCTGGCCAACCAGATATTGCTCAAACGCGAAGACCTGCAACCGGTGTTCTCGTTCAAGATTCGCGGGGCCTACAACAAGCTGGCGCAACTGAGCCCTGAAGAACTGGCTCGCGGCGTGGTGACGGCTTCGGCAGGCAACCATGCACAAGGCCTGGCGCTGGCGGCGAAAGTCTTGGGCATCAAGGCCACTATCGTCATGCCCAAGACCACGCCCGAGATCAAGGTCGAAGGCGTTCGCTCACGGGGCGCTCAGGTGGTGCTGCATGGCGACTCCTTTCCAGAAGCCCTGGCCTATTCCCTCAAACTGGTGGACGAGCAGGGTTTTGTTTACATCCATCCTTACGATGACCCTGACACCATTGCCGGACAAGGCAC
>NZ_JAIGPJ010000109.1:0-614 GCF_019719005.1 Pseudomonas cichorii | reverse complement strand
GGCACGCCTTGGGACGCGTTCTACCGCCCGCCTCTTCGTCACCCCAAACCCCGTATTTCAGGCAGCCAGACAGCCATGGTCACCGGCCCCCAGGATCAGGAAATCCATTGCGACCAGCATGGCCGGATCAAGGTGCAGTTCCACTGGGACCGTGAGGGCCAGCAGGATGCCAGAAGCAGTTGCTGGTTGCGGGTGTCGTCCAGTTGGGCGGGCAATCGATATGGCGCTGTCGCCCTGCCGCGAGTCGGCATGGAAGTGCTGGTGACCTTTCTGGAAGGCGATCCCGATCAGCCGCTGGTGACCGGTTGCCTGTACCACGCCGAAAACACCCCGCCCTACGCCCTGCCCGAACACCGTACCCGCAGCGTCTTCAAGACGTTGAGCAGCCCCGGTGGCGGTGGCTCCAACGAGCTGCGCATCGAGGACCGCAAGGATCAGGAACAGATCTTCATCCACGCCCGGCGCAACTGGGACCAGAGCATCGGCCACGACCAGAAGATCCATGTCGGCAACGAGCGCCACGACCGGGTCGAGGCCAACAGCTACAGCGAATTCAGGGCCGAGGAACACTGCACCGTCAACGCCGACCGCAAGGTGGAAATCAGGGCAAACGA
>NZ_JAIGPJ010000108.1:0-650 GCF_019719005.1 Pseudomonas cichorii | reverse complement strand
TGCTGGCTGCGGGTCGCCACCGGTTGGGCGGGCAGCGCTTATGGCGGCATTGCCATCCCGCGAGTCGGCATGGAAGTGCTGGTCACCTTCTTCGAGAACGATCCCGACCAACCGCTGATCACCGGCTGCCTGTTCCATAAGGAAAACGTCGTCCCCTACGACCTGCCAGCTCACAAGACCCGCAGCACCTTCAAAACTCTCAGCTCGTCGGGTGGCAAGGGCTACAACGAATTTCGCATCGAAGACAAGAAAGGTGCCGAGCAGATCTACCTGCACGCCCAGCGCGACTGGGATGAAAACATCGAACACGACCAGAAAATCCGAGTGGGCAACGAGCGCCACGACACCGTCGAAGCCAACACCTTCAGCGAGTTCAAGGCCGAAGAACACCGCATCACCCACCTGGACCGCAAGACCGAAGCCCGTGCCGACGACCACCTGACCGTGGGCGCGACCCAGCATGTAAAGGTCGGAACGGCGCAGTTCGTCGAAGCCGGGAGGGAGATTCACTACTACGCGGGCGACAAGGTGGTGCTGGAAGGCGGCATGGAATTCACGGCCAAGGCCGGCGGGAGTTTCATCAAGATCGATGCTGGCGGCGTGACCATCAGTGGGGCGCAGGTGAAGACCAATTCCGGTGGGTCGCCGGG
>NZ_JAIGPJ010000107.1:0-659 GCF_019719005.1 Pseudomonas cichorii | reverse complement strand
CGCGGGTGCTCGCTTAAAGCCAGAAAATGCCCCGTGACCAGCGTCGGCTCGTCGCCTTTGCCCTCGGCGAGCTGGTAGTCGCTGCGATGACGTTCAAGGACGCGGGTCGCCAGTTGCTTGCCCCGTGCGCGGTCGGTGAAACGGCCGGGGTAGTCGTAGTCTTCAAGGTCTGGTGAAAAACCGCTCTTGGCGCTGCTTTCAGGCAGGAGGCTCGGTTTTTCAAAGTCGTAGTCGCGACGGCTGACGCGGGTGGTGCGGGTTTCCAGGCGCAGGTTGAAGCGCTTGATGACCGGTTTCTCCGCCGCCATGCCGGAGTCTTGCTGGTAGCTCACTGGGGCGAGTTTACGGAACACGGTCTGGTCGTCGCCAAACACCAGCGTGTGGCCACTGGCGGAATGCTGGAAGTGGAAGTGAATGCCTTCTTCTTCGCACAGACGCTGGATGAAATGCAGGTCGGACTCGTCGTACTGCACGCAGTAAACGCGCTCGGGGTAGGTCGCGCCGAGTTGAAAGCGGTAGGCGTCGGCCAGCATACCTCGCGCCTCCAGAACCTGAGCGATGATCTCTGGCACCGTCAGTTGCTGAAAAATCTGCTGGTCATGGTTATGCCGAAGGTAGGCGAGTTGCGGCACCAGTTTGATGCTGTAGCGGGTCAGCTT
>NZ_JAIGPJ010000106.1:0-671 GCF_019719005.1 Pseudomonas cichorii | reverse complement strand
GGCCTGATCGAGGCAGGCAATCGCCTTGACCTGCTGGCAGGCAACGACCTGATCAACAAGGCGGGCGGCATTCTGTATGGCCGTGATGTGACGCTGACCGCCACCCGTGGCGATGTCATCAACGAGCGGACAGTAACTCGCGCTGTCGGCGCAGAGGGATATCAGGATTTTGCCGACAGTGCTGCCCGTATCGAGTCTATAAACGACATGACGGTGAAGGCCGGACGGGACATGCAGAATATCGGCGGTACTCTGCAGACTGGTCGCGACCTCAGCCTGATTGCCGGTCGTGACCTGAATATCGGCGCGACACAAATCGAAACAGCGAAGGTACAAGGCGCGAATACCCAGTCCAGCATCACGCAACTGGGCTCCAGCGTCAGCGTCGGCCGTGACCTGATGGCCATTTCAGGTCGTGATATCAATGTTGTCGCCAGCGACATCGACGCCAAGCGCGACATCGCCATGGCCGCGACCGAGAACATGACCATCAGCTCGGCGGCAGACGAAACCCACTCTCTGTCCAGAAGCAAGAAACTCACTGTCCAGACCGACCATGTCAAACAAGTCTCCGCCGACCTGAATGCCGGCGGCAGCATTGCCCTGAACGCCGGCCAGGACCTGGCCGTCATCTCCAGCCGAATCACCGCAGGCGAAAACGCCAACCTCTC
>NZ_JAIGPJ010000105.1:0-701 GCF_019719005.1 Pseudomonas cichorii | reverse complement strand
GCCTCGCGGTCGGTGTGGTAGCGATAGTTGAATTCGGTGATCTGGCGTTTGCCGATGGCCTGGCAGAACGCCTTGAAGCTACCCGGCTGTTCGGGGATGGTCACGGCAATGATGGCCTCGCGACCTTCACCCAACTCGGCACGCTCGGCCACATGGCGCAGGCGGTCGAAGTTGACGTTGGCACCAGAGTCGATGGCCACCAGGGTCTGGCCGCTGATGCCACGTTGCTCCACATACTTCTTGATCCCCGCCACGCCCAGCGCACCGGCCGGCTCGGTGATGGAGCGGGTGTCGTCGTAGATGTCCTTGATGGCCGCGCAGATTTCATCGGTGCTGACGGTGATCACTTCGTCGACGTAGTGACGGCAGACCTCGAAGGTGTGATGGCCGATCTGCGCCACCGCCACGCCATCGGCAAACAGCCCGACCTGATTCAGCACCACCCGCTCACCCGCTGCCATGGCGGCTTGCAGGCAGTTGGAGTCGTCGGGCTCGACGCCGATGACCTTGATATCCGGGCGCAGGTATTTGACGTAGGCCGCAATGCCCGCAATCAGGCCGCCACCGCCCACCGGAACGAAAATGGCGTCCAGCTGGCCCGGTTGCTGGCGCAGGATTTCCATGGCCACCGTGCCTTGTCCGGCAATGGTGTCAGGGTCATCGTAAGGATGGATGTAAACAAAACCCTGCTCGTCCACCAG
>NZ_JAIGPJ010000104.1:0-706 GCF_019719005.1 Pseudomonas cichorii | reverse complement strand
TGATCGACTGCGCTTTCAAGAGGCGCTCGTGGTTTCTGAAAGTCATAGTTTCGCTGGGTGGTGCGAGTGCTGCGGGTTTCCAGGCGGACATTGAAGCGCTTGACCACCGGCCCGTCGGGCGGCATTCCGCTGTCCTGTCGATAGCTCAGTGGGGTGAGTCTGGGAAAGACCGTCTGGTCATCGCCAAACACCAGCCGGTGCATGCCTGGGCTGTGCTGGAAGTGATAGTGCAGGCCTTCTTCTTCACAGAGGCGCTGGATGAAATGCAGGTCCGATTCGTCGTACTGCACGCAGTATTCGCGTTTCGGGTACGGGAGGCCGAGTTGAAAGTGATAGCGGTCGGCAAGGATGCCGTGGTCCTGCAGAATCCGGGTAATGATGTCGGGCACGGATTGCTGCTGAAAGATGCGGTGATTGATGCGATGGCCCAGGTACGACAGTTGCGGTCGCAGGGTCATGGCGTAGTGGGTCAGACGCTTGCGGGAATCGCCCTGGGCGATGCGGTCGATCAGGCCATGCACGCCAATGTCGTCGGGGCCGAACTGCAGAAAGGCCGGACGGTGCAGGAGGTTGTCCAGGTCCAGCGCGGGATCTTCGCTGACCAGTTCCAGTTCAAAGGCAAAAGGCTGGCTGATGGCCTCTGTGCCGGTAAAGGCCAGTACCTTGAAGTCGTGTTTGACGTCTTGCAGGTTCAGGCTGAAATGCG
>NZ_JAIGPJ010000103.1:0-710 GCF_019719005.1 Pseudomonas cichorii | reverse complement strand
TCGCCATTGACCTCATGTTCTTCGAGCCACACGATGTCGTGGGTCAGGGCCGCCACTTGGGGTGGACTCAATGTCACCCCGATCGCCAGGTTCAGTTGCTCCTTGCTGGCGATGGCGTTGTTCATCAGGTATTTGAGTTGGGCCTCGTTGGAGGTCTGCCCGGCCAGGAATGCCTGACCGGTACGGGCCACGATGGCTTGCTGGACGAGACGCTGTTCGTACAGGCCATCACCGAGACGTTTGGCACTGGCTTCCGGGTCGTAGCCCAGCCCGGCCAGCAGGTAGTCCGAACTCATGAACTGACGCAGGTCGGTCAGGACCGGGTTGGTTTCGATCAGGTATTTATGTGGATTCGGCGGCGCTGTATTACCGGGTAAGGCCTGGACCCGGGCGACCTGGCTGATCGGCGCAACCGTCGGCGTGGTCGTGCCGTTCTGAGCCGTGGTGTTGCTGGAAGCCACAGGGGTAATGACGGGAACGGTTGTCGCCCCCTGACCGGGCAAGGGAACGGTGCCGTTCTGGCCCTGAACCTGGGTCACGTCGGCAACCTGCGTCAGACCTGTGGACCCGGCGCTATGACCAGTGAGCTGCAGACGGGTTGCTGAATCGACCGGGGCGCTGGAGTCAAAGGCTGAAGCGTTGGCGCTCAAGCCCGAGTTCTGACGGACCACGTCAGCCAGTTGGCGAGTGGCGGTCGAAACCTGCCCGGC
>NZ_JAIGPJ010000102.1:0-726 GCF_019719005.1 Pseudomonas cichorii | reverse complement strand
GCACCCGGCGTCGGGTAGTCGTGTTTGGGGCCTTCAGTGCCTTCTTTGTAGGCCCGCTCGTTCATATCGACCGTGCGCCAGTAATAGATATTCTCGGCGCGAGACTTGCCAATAAAGTAGTACTTGCCCTCAGCAAAACGCTCAGTGTCGATATAGCCGTTGATAACCGTCAGGTTCGCCACTTCCTCGAAACTGGCCAGGTAAGACTTCACGGCTTCCTGGGTGGTGTCGATACTGATCTTGTTCTGGTTGATATCGTTTTCCAGATTTTCAAAGTAACCGGATTTCTTCATCCGCAGGGCCGGGGAAATGAAGGTTTCCGGGTAGAGCGCCAGTTGCATGTTGGCGGCCCAGATCGGGTACTGGCTGCTGCGCTCGCGCCACTCGACGAAGTTGGCTTCTGTGGGTTGCAGCAGGTCATAACCGGGCTCCATGCCCATCAATGCACCGTTGATGAATTGCTGAATACTGCCGATGGCTGAGGCGACGTAACTGGTTTCGACGTCGTTGATCACCTGATTGTCGATCAGGAAAAACTCATACAAATCGTTGGCGTTTTTCAGGCGTTGGTCCAGGCCAAGGCTCCTCAATAAAGGGGAGTTGGGGACCACTTCGCCGAGGTAATAAGTCACCAGTGCATCCCGAAAGGATTCGTTGAGCTGGCTTTCAATGGAGCGAGACATAATGTGCAGCTTCCCTGGCAATTGATGAAAATCCATTCGTTCA
>NZ_JAIGPJ010000101.1:0-790 GCF_019719005.1 Pseudomonas cichorii | reverse complement strand
GCCGCTCGCTCTACGATCCGCAAGATGGTCGTTTGATGGAAATCAGCGCTGGCAGCCCAGCGTTGCAGCATCTTATCTACGCTTACGATCCGGTCGGTAATATCCAGCAGATCGAAGATGCTGCCCAACCGATTCGTTACTTCGCCAACCAGCGCGTCGAGGCGATTAATCACTACCGCTACGACACGCTCTATCAGTTGATCGAGGCCACGGGCCGCGAGGTCAATATCGGTGCCAGTCACGGCCCTGCCCTACCCGGTTTGCAGCCGCTGCCGCCCGACCCGAACCAGATCAGCAATTACACGCAAAGCTACGATTACGACGCAGCGGGCAATCTGTTGCAGATGAGCCATGTCGGCGCGCAAAACTTTACCCGCACTATGCGCGTGGCGGAGAACAACAATCGCAGCCTGCCCGAAGATGAAACCGACGCGGACTTTGATACCGGCTTCGACCCCAACGGCAACCAGCTACAACTGGTCCGTGGCCAGACGATGGAATGGGATGTCCGCAACCAGTTACAGCAAATCACCACCATCACCCGCGCCACCGCCGCCAGCGATTACGAACGCTATATCTACGACGGCCAAGGCCAGCGCTGTCGCAAGATCAACAGCGCCAAAACCTCCAGTCGCACCCTGAACAACGAGGTTCGCTACCTGCCGGGGCTGGAAATCCGCACCACTGCCGATGGAGAGGTTTTGCACGTCATCACGGCCCAAAACAGTCGGGTACTGCACTGGCAGGCAGGCCAACCGAGCGGCATCGCCAACGATCAAATCCGCTACAG
>NZ_JAIGPJ010000100.1:0-806 GCF_019719005.1 Pseudomonas cichorii | reverse complement strand
CCCTTCTGCGCGGCGCTCAGGCCGGTCTGGCGATTGTCGAGGTCACCGATCAGCAGCGTCATCAGCTTGTCGGCACGGATCACCCCGCCGCGGTTGAGGGCGCTGTCGCTGTGTACGGTCAGCAGGTCCTGCCCCACCACCCGGCCACCCTGGTTGTTCAGGGCCTGGCTGGTCAGGGTGAGCAGGCCCTTGGCCTGCACCTGTCCGCCGCTGCGGTTGTCCAGGGTGCCGGTCAGGGTAATGTCCAACTGGCCATCGGTGAGCACGGCACCGGCCAGGCGGTTGTCCAGGCTCGCGGCCCGCAGGTCCAGACCCAAGCCGGCCCCCAGGGTCCCGGCCTGGTTGTCGAGGGCCTGCGCCAGGATGACGGTCAGTTCCTCGTCGGCCATGACCTGGCCTTCGGCGTTGTCCAGGCTCTGGGCCTCCAGGGTGATGGCCCCTGCGCTGCTCAGCAGGCCCTGGCGGTTGCTGACGTCGCCGGTCACGTCCAGCGTGAGGCCCGCCTCGCTGCTCACCTCGCCGCTGTCGTTGTTCAGGGTTGCGGCTGTAAGGTCCACGCCTTTGCCGGACACCCGCCCGCGCAGGTTGGTCAGTGCCTTGTCGATGCGCACGATCAGGGATTCGTCGCTAAGCACCGTGCCGTCGGTGTTGTCCAGCGACGTGGCCGCCAGGGTAAAACCCTGGGCGCTGGAGATCTCGCCGCGCTGGTTATCGACCGTGCCGAGGTTCTTGAGCAGCAACTGGCCGGGGGCCGTAATCAAACCGTCCTGGTTATTGAGGTGGCCATTGCCCAGGTCCAGGCTGAC
>NZ_JAIGPJ010000010.1:88475-161098 GCF_019719005.1 Pseudomonas cichorii | reverse complement strand
AGACCTCCTGAAAGGGATGTCGGGCTCTACAAGCTTAGACCTCTGCAACACTTAACGCAGACAGAGCCAATTCATTCGCGAATAAATTCGCTCCCACGGGGTTAGACCAGCACCTGCCTTGTCGAAGCCATGTACTCATGGATCTGTTTCTCGACCCGAGGATGAATCAGCTCGACAGGTCGTCGCCCATTCGGGCATGGCAGTGTCTGGGTGGTGCCGAACAGGCGGCAGATCAGCGGGCGTTCGTCATACACCGTGCAGCCATTGGGCCCGAGGTGCACACAGTTCAGCTCGTTCAGCGCAGCTTCCTGCTCGGCGGCGGTCTTGCGAGGCAAGCGCGACATTTCTTCAGGCGAAGTGGTCACCGGACCACAGCAATCGTGGCAGCCAGGCACGCACTCGAAGGAGGGAATCTGACGCCGCAGATCGCGGATTTTTTCACGGTTGCAGCTCATTGAATCGACCACCCGAACACAGTGATGGAATTTTGCCTCAGTTGGCAGGTGCATGACAGCGGCTTATCCTCCCTGCTGATATTCAAAGCCGCCAACAGGATCATTCCATGAACGCCCGCGTTCAAAACAACCCGCACGCCGCCTCTTACTATGCCGCCAGTAGCCATCCGCAAGCGGATTACCCTGCGCTGCAAGGTGAACTGACGGTGGATGTGTGCGTGGTCGGCGGCGGGTTTTCCGGCCTGAACACGGCCATTGAACTGGCCGAGCGTGGTTTGAGCGTGGCCTTGCTGGAAGCCCGCAAAATCGGCTGGGGCGCCAGCGGGCGTAATGGCGGGCAATTGATCCGTGGCGTGGGCCATGACCTTGAGCAGTTCACCTCCGTCATCGGCCATGACGGCGTGCGTCAGCTCAAGCTGATGGGGATCGAGGCCGTGGAGATCGTCCGTCAGCGGGTCGAGCGTCACGGTATCGACTGCGACCTGAAATGGGGTTACTGCGACGTCGCCAACAAGCCGCGCGACTTTGCCGGCTTTGCTGAAGACCTCGAAGCATTGCGCAGCCTCGGTTATCGCCACAGCCTGCAACTGGTGCAACCGGAGCAGATGCACAGCGTAGTGGGCTCCGATCGCTACGTGGGCGGCATGATCGACATGGGTTCCGGGCATCTGCATCCCTTGAATCTGGCACTGGGCGAAGCCGCCGCCGCTCAGGCACTGGGAGTTCGGTTGTTCGAGCACTCAGGCGTGACGCGCATCGACTACGGCCCGCAGGTCAAGGTGCATACCGCATCGGGTTCAGTGCAGGCCGAGACGCTGGTGCTGTGCTGCAACGCCTACATGAACGACCTGAACCCGGAACTGGGCGGCAAGATCCTGCCCGCGGGCAGCTACATCATTGCGACCGAGCCCCTGAGCCCGGCACAGGCAGCCGAACTGATACCGCAAGACATGGCGATCTGTGACCAGCGAGTGACGGTGGATTACTACCGGCTCTCAGCCGACCGACGTCTGCTGTTCGGTGGTGCCTGTCATTACTCGGGACGCGACCCGCAGGACATCGCCGCCTACATGCGGCCCAAGATGCTGGAAGTCTTTCCGCAACTGGCTGGCGTGAAGATCGATTATCAATGGGGCGGGATGATCGGCATCGGCGCCAACCGCCTACCGCAGATCGGCCAGCTCAAGCAGCAGCCCAATGTGTTCTACGCCCAGGCCTACGCAGGCCACGGCCTCAATGCCACTCATCTGGCCGGCAGGTTGTTGGCCGAAGCCATCGCCGGTCAGCACAGCGATGGCTTCGAGTTGTTTGCCAGGGTGCCGCACATGACCTTCCCAGGTGGCAAGCATCTGCGCTCGCCATTGCTGGCGCTGGGAATGCTCTGGCATCGGCTCAAGGAACTGCGCTGACTCACATTCTCCAGAAGGGTTTCATGGCTTCGGCCATGGCCTGTCCGGCATCGAGCCCGATGTCGCGAAGCTGATCTTCGGTCAGCTTCAGCAGCGCATGACGGGTGGTCCAGCGATGACGGTACAGCGCCCAGCGGCTCATGCAGGGTTGTGAGTTTGCACTGGCGTTGGCCGCCAGACTCTTCTCTTGCAATTCCTGGCTGTGAAGCGCTAAACGCACATCGCTGAGCCCGTTCATTTTTCGACCCTCCATCACGTTTTGGTGTGATGCCATGATGGCGCGGCCCGGAAAACCATTACAGATTCAAAAACAATTATTTATTTCCATACAGACAAGCCAGAATCCGCACTGAATGCTATATTTTTGCCCAATCTGTATTGCTTACCCGCCGACAACACTCAAGAGTACGCCATGACGCTCTACGTCAATCTCGCCGAACTGCTTGGCTCGCGCATTGAAAACGGCTTCTATCGCCCCGGCGACCGCTTGCCGTCAGTTCGGGCGCTGAGCCTTGAACACGGCGTCAGCCTGAGCACCGTGCAACAGGCGTATCGAGTGCTGGAAGACAGCGGGCTGGCGGCTCCAAAACCCAAGTCCGGCTATTTCGTGCCTGCCAGCAGAAAGGCGCCGGCACTCCCGGCGGTGGGTCGCCCGGTTCAGCGGCCGGTGGATATCTCCCAGTGGGAACAGGTGCTGGACCTGATTCGCGTCTCGCCTGCCCACGCGATTACCCAGTTGGGACGCGGCATGCCGGACATCAGCAGCCCGACCCTCAAGCCACTGCTGCGCTCGCTGAGCCAGTTGAGTCGCCGCCAGAGCATGCCCGGTCTGTATTACGACAATATCCACGGCGTCCATACACTTCGCGAACAGATCGCCCGCCTGATGCTGGACTCAGGCTGCAACCTAACCGCCAACGACCTGATCATCACCACGGGCTGCCACGAAGCCTTGTCGGCGAGTATTCGCGCCATTTGCTCGCCCGGCGACATCGTGGCCGTGGATTCACCCAGCTTCTTCGGCGCCATGCAGACCCTCAAAGGGCTGGGTATGAAGGCGCTGGAAATCCCCACCGACCCGATCACCGGCATCAGCCTCGAAGCTCTGGAACTGGCGCTGGAACAATGGCCCATCAAGGCCATACAGCTGACGCCCAGTTGCAACAATCCTCTGGGCTACGTGATGCCCGAATCACGCAAACGGGCCTTGCTGACACTGGCCCAGCGTTTCGACGTGGCGATCATCGAAGACGACGTGTATGGCGACCTGGCCTTCAACTACCCACGCCCGCGCACCATCAAGTCCTTCGATGAAGACGGTCGTGTCCTGCTGTGCAGTTCGTTTTCCAAGAGTCTTGCCCCAGGGCTGCGTGTCGGCTGGGTCGCGCCGGGGCGTTATCTGGAACGTGTCCTGCACATGAAATACATCGGCACCGGCTCCACGGCCCCCCAGCCGCAACTGGCGATTGCCGAGTTTATCGAGGGCGGGCACTACGAGCCGCATCTGCGGCGCATGCGTACGCAATACCAGCGCAGCCGCGACCAGATGATCGATTGGGTCATGCGTTATTTCCCTGAAGGCACACGGGTCAGCCGGCCTCAGGGCGGGTTCATGTTGTGGGTGGAACTGGCGGAAGACTTCGACACATTGCGTCTGAATCGTGCCTTGCTGGAATACGATGTGCAGATCGCTGTAGGCAGTATTTTCTCGGCCTCCGGGAAATACCGAAACTGCCTGCGCATGAACTTCGCCCCCAAGTCGACACCGGAAATCGAGAACGCTGTGCGCAAGATCGGCATGATGATTGCGAAAATGAGTGCACAAACCGACTGAAACCTGAAAATCTTTCCGTCATTTCAGGGTCATATCGCATGCGAAACCTGCCTGACGGACAAAAAATTTGAAGACATCATGGGCATTGCCCCTTTGCCTGCTGGTTGCGCTGAGCGTCAGTGGCTGCACTCACCTCAGCGTTCCCAACGAGCCGAGTCAGGCCCTGGCGCCTTCAACGTCCGAGTTCGGGCGCTCGGTCCAGGCCTTGGCAATGCCCCATGAAGGGCGCTCGGGATTTCGCCTGCTGCCCGAAAGCACCGATGCGTTCATGGCACGTGCCGAGCTGATCCGCAGTGCCAAAAGCAGCCTGGATCTGCAGTACTACATCGTCCATGACGGCCTGAGCACCCGCGCCCTGATCGATGAACTGCTCAAGGCCGCAGATCGCGGGGTTCGTGTGCGGATCCTGCTGGATGACACCACCAGCGATGGCCTCGATCAGCCCATCGCCACCCTCGCCGCTCACCCGAACATCCAGATCCGCCTGTTCAATCCGCAGAACCTGGGTCGTGAAACCGGCGTGACCCGCAGTGTCGGACGCCTGATGAACCTCTCGCAGCAGCATCGACGCATGCACAACAAGCTGTGGCTGGCCGACAGCAGCGTGGCCATCGTCGGCGGGCGCAATCTGGGCGATGAGTATTTCGATGCCGAACCCAATATGAATTTCACCGATATTGACATGCTCAGCGTCGGGCCAGTGGCCGAGCAACTGGGGCACAGTTTCGATCAGTACTGGAACAGCACGCTCAGCAAACCCATCGATGAGTTCATGTACATCCTGCCCACCACCAAAGACCTGGCGAAGGCTCGCAAACGGCTGGCCAAATCCCTGGAAGAAGCCCATCAGCAGCACAAGGCCCTGTATGAGCGCCTGATGAGCTACAAGACCCAACCTCGTCTCAAAGGCTGGCTCAACGAGCTGACCTGGGCCCATAACCAGGCCTTGTGGGATGCGCCGACCAAGGTGCTGGCCCGAGGCGAGCCCGATCCGCATCTGCTGCTCACGACGCAACTGGCTCCTGAGCTGCTGAAAGCGCATCAGGAGTTGATGCTGATTTCGGCGTACTTCGTGCCGGGGGAAGCCGGTTTGCTGTACCTCACCAACCGCGCTGACGCCGGTGTGTCCGTGAGCCTGTTGACCAATTCACTGGAAGCCACCGACGTGCCTGCAGTACATGGCGGCTATGCGCCTTATCGCAAGGCGCTGCTGGAGCACGACGTGAAACTTTTTGAACTGCGCCGCCAACCCGGCGATACGGGAAGCAGCGGCAGCGGTCCGCATCTGTTCAAGAAAAGCTCGTTCCTCACCAGCTCCGACTCAAGCCTGCACAGCAAGGCGATGATTTTCGACCGGCAGAAAATCTTTGTCGGCTCGTTCAATTTCGACCCGCGTTCGGTGCTGTGGAACACCGAAGTGGGCGTGCTGGTGGACAGCCCGCAACTGGCCGAAGAATTGCGCGAGCTGACCCTCCAAGGCATGGCCCCGAACCTGAGCTACGAAGTGAAGCTGGAGAATGGCCAGGTGGTGTGGGTCACCGAAGACAACGGCCAGATGCACACCCTGCACAAGGAACCAGGCGGTTGGTGGCGCCGCATGAACTCCTGGGTCAGCAAGGCCATTGGCCTGGAAAAGATGCTTTAAGCGACAACCTTTTGCGTGCCGCCAAAGGCATTGTTTCGCAACGACAGAATCACCAGCCCCAATGCCCCGGCCGCCATCATCAACGGCAAGGCATGGCCACTGACCCACTGGCTGCCAGCACCCGCCACCAGCGGCCCGACCAGACAGCCGATCCCCCAGAGCTGGGCCACATGAGCATTGGCGCGCACCAGTGCATCATCGCGATAACGCTCACCAATCAGAATCAGCGACAAGGTGAACAAACCACCCGCACTGGCACCGAACAGCACCCATAACGGCCAGATCAGCACGGTACTGATCAACAACGGGATCATCAGGCTGGAAACCAGCAAGGCAATCGCACAGCCCGAGAACAGGGTGCGGCGTGAAACACGGTCAGCCAGCAGGCCGATGGGCAATTGCAGCAGTGCATCACCGACAACCACGGTGCTGACCATCATCAAGGCGATTTCAGGCGTGAAGCCCTGACGCAGACTGTAGACCGGCAAGAGCGTGAGGATCAGCGCCTCGAAGGCGGCAAACAGTGAAACCGCCCAGGCGATGGCGGGCATGCCACGGCAAAAGCCGAGCAAATCCCGGAACGTCACCGAACAGGCTTCGGTATTCGGCGCTCCGCTGCGCCCGAGCAGCAGCAAAGGCGAACTGACCAGCAGCGCCACACCGATCCAGAAACCATAATCGGCCTCGGTGCCGATCACGCCCAGCAACAGCGGCCCGGCCAGTTGGCTCAAGGCATAGCAACTGCCATACAGCGCCACCAGACGACCACGCAAACGCTCGATCACCAATTGGTTGATCCAGCTTTCACCCAGAATGAAGACGATGGTCAGGATCACGCCCAGCATCAGGCGCAAGACCAGCCAGACCCCGTAATAGGGCAACAGCGCCAGCAGACCGACCGAGAACGCACCGGCCCACAGACACAGACGCATCAGGTTCGCCGTGCCGAAGTATGAGGCCAGTCGGCTCGCAAGCCCGGCACCCAGCAGCACTCCGATGGCAGGCATCGCCGCCATGATCCCGATGGCAAACGTGCCATAGCCCCAGCTTTCCAGCCGCAATGACACCAGCGGCATGCTGACGCCCACCGCCAGACCGACACTCAGGACAGAGGCCAGCACGGCGAAATATGTACCCCAACGCATTTCCCTGCTCCGACGGGTCAAGAAGTGTTCAATAACAACCGGCAAACCTGGATCTGTGGGCGAATTCATTCGCGAATGAATTCGCACAGATTGAAGCCTTACAAAACCGCGTTTACAGCTTGATCCAGGTCGATTTCAGTTCGGTGTATTTATCGAACGCATGCAGCGACTTGTCGCGGCCATTGCCCGATTGCTTGAAACCACCGAACGGAGCGGTCATGTCGCCGCCGTCATACTGGTTGACCCACACGCTGCCGGCCCGCAATGCCTTGGCTGTCAGGTGCGCCTTGGACAGGTTCGAGGTCCATACCGCCGCAGCCAGGCCATATTGCGTGTCGTTGGCGATCTGGATCGCTTCTTCAGCGCTGTCAAAGGTCAGGACAGACAGTACCGGCCCGAAGATTTCTTCCTGGGCAATTCTCATGGCGTTGTTCACGCCATCGAAAATGGTTGGCTCGACATAAGTGCCGCCCGTTTCTTCCAGGATGCGCTTGCCGCCCGCAACCAGCTTGGCGCCGTCGGCGTGACCGGCTTCGATATACGACAGCACCGTGTTCATCTGCTGGGTATCGACCAAGGCACCGACAGTGGTCGCCGGGTCCAGCGGATTGCCGGGTTTCCAGGCCTTGAGGGCTTCGATCACCAGCGGCAGGAAGCGATCCTTGATGGAACGTTCGACCAACAGTCGCGAACCGGCCGTGCAGACTTCGCCCTGGTTGAAGGCAATGGCGCTGGCTGCCGCTTCGGCGGCGGCCTGCAGATCCGGTGCGTCGGCAAAGACGATGTTCGGGCTCTTGCCGCCCGCCTCAAGCCAGACACGCTTCATGTTCGACTCACCCGCATAGACCATCAATTGCCTGGCGATCTTGGTCGAACCGGTGAACACCACGGTATCCACATCCATATGCAGGGCCAGAGCCTTGCCCACGGTATGGCCATGGCCTGGCAGCACGTTGAGCACACCCGCCGGAATGCCGGCTTCAATCGCCAGTTGCGCGATGCGGATGGCGGTCAGCGGCGACTTTTCCGAAGGCTTGAGGATCACCGAGTTGCCGGTGGACAGCGCAGGCCCCAGCTTCCAGCAGGCCATCAGCAGCGGGAAGTTCCACGGCACAATGGCGGCTACGACGCCCACGGGCTCGCGGGTGACCAGGCCCAATTGGTCGTGAGGCGTGGCGGCGACTTCGTCGTACAGTTTGTCGATGGCCTCGCCACTCCAGCTCAGCGCCTGGGCTGCACCGGGAATGTCGATATTGAAGGAGTCGCTGATCGGCTTGCCCATGTCCAGGGTTTCAAGCAGGGCGAGTTCTTCGACGTGTTTTTTCAGCAGGCCCGCAAAGCGGATCATCGTGGCCTTGCGCTTGGTCGGCGCCAGACGCGACCATGCGCCTGAGTTGAATACGCTGCGCGCACTGTCTACGGCGCGCTGTGCGTCGGCGGCATCGCAACTGGCGACTTTGGCCAGCAAGCGGCCATCGACCGGGCTCAGGCAATCAAAAGTGGCGTCTGAAGCGGCGGCGGTGTATTCACCATGGATGAAGGCGCGGCCTTCTATCTTCAAATCCTGGGCACGTTTTTCCCAGTCAGCATGAGTCAGGGTCGTCATACGCATGTCCTCCTTTTGATGGTCGTTGCGCGGCTATGGAACATCAAGGACTCGATCCCGAGCCTGTGAGTTCAGCCTGAAGCATCCGCCACCCTAAACCAGCAGTTTCTCAATTCCAATATATTTGACAAAAATTGCCATTTTTGGCCGCATATGTTGATTTTATTCAACGATGATTGTTAGCGGCGCGGCACTTATCAGGGCTGTAGGCTATCCAACCAGCATCACTTTTCAGCGCCAGGTGAACACATGAGCATCGAGAGCATTGTCGATTTCAGCGAAGCCACTACGACCGCCGAGCACTATCGTCCCGCAGCCGAAAAGGTCTTCAAGGGCGATCCGCAACAGACGATCTACAACCATTACAACAGCCCGTGCGGGCAAATGAATGCAGGTGTGTGGGAAGGTACGCCGGGACAATGGCGGGTCAATTACACCGAGCATGAATATTGCGAGATCGTGCAGGGCGTTTCAGTGCTGCGTGATGAGGCAGGCCGCGCCAAGACCTTGCGGGCCGGCGACCGCTTCGTGATCCCGGCAGGCTTCAAGGGAACCTGGGAGGTACTGGAAACATGCCGCAAGATTTATGTGGTGTTTGAGGCGAAAGATATAAATAAGTAACGCTTGGGGTGCGCCTGGATCCATGAATCTAGGGGCGTCCATTCAGGACATCATTCATAAAGGACTATGAAAATGACTAACGAACAAATCACTCAAGCACTTCAATACCTGATCGGCACCCGCTACCTGCCGAGCCTCAACGCCTACATCAGCGAGCTGACCGGCCGTGCCCGCGTTCTGGGTCCGGGCGATGTCAGCACCAGGGAATTCGACCTGAACCGCGTCCAGATCAATGCCGATCAGGCAGGTCTGATTTCGAGCTTCACGTTTGGCTGATCCCGCCAAATGACAGACACAAAAAAGCCCGCATTGCTGCGGGCTTTTTTGTAGGAGACAGAATCAATTACTTGATTTTGCCTTCTTTGTAGATCACGTGCTTGCGTACAACCGGATCGAATTTTTTGATTTCGATTTTGTCCGGAGTCGTGCGCTTGTTCTTGTCGGTAGTGTAGAAGTGACCAGTACCGGCGCTCGAGATCAAACGAATCAATTCACGCATGATTATCTCCTTAGATTTTGCCGTCGCGGCGCAGATCAGCAAGCACAGCTTCGATGCCACGCTTGTCGATGATACGCATGCCTTTGGCAGATACGCGCAGACGAACAAAACGCTTCTCGCCTTCAACCCAGAAGCGATGATGCTGCAGGTTTGGCAGGAAACGACGACGGGTTTTGTTATTTGCGTGGGAAATGTTATTCCCGGTTACTGGACCCTTACCAGTAACTTGACAGACTCTCGACATGCCTCAGCCCTCTAAAACCACATGCCCAACCCGGCATGGGTTGGCCGCTTAATCTCTCAGTCATTTGGCGCCAGGCGCCGCGTTTCTTTAAGGGTCTTACCGGCTACACCTACAGTGAAGGAACCGGGCCCCTAGAAAAGAGCGCTGCTTTATACCAGAAACCCTTTGATGCAACAACAAGCAATCCACTTTAAGCCTCAGGAATGGCAACGCTCAAGCAGCGCACTCAAGCCATACGGGCACGCTGGCAAATTGACCGCTCGTCGCACCATGGCGATTGTTCTGGGCAAGCACATGGTCTAGTGTGGCGAATCAAGCCTCTCACCAGACTGCGCCGGCAGATGGACACTTTCTGAACTGACAGGAATTTCGCCATGCGTCTTGCTGCAATACCCTTTTTACTCGCACCATTGCTCTTCCCGATCATGTCCCAGGCCTCGAACCTGGTGGTCTGCACCGAAGCCAGCCCTGAAGGCTTCGATGTCGTGCAATACAACTCGCTGACCACCACCAACGCTTCGGCCGATGTGTTGATGAACCGCCTGGTGGATTTCGATGCCAAGAGCGGCAAGCTGGTGCCAAGCCTGGCCCAGGAATGGACCGTCTCCAGCGACGGCCTGACCTACGATTTCAAACTGCGCTCCGGGGTTAAATTCCACACAACGCCTTATTTCACTCCGAGCCGCGAATTCAGCGCCGAAGACGTGGTGTTCAGCTTCAAGCGCATGCTCGACCCGCAAAACCCTTGGCACAAGATTGCCCAGAGCGGTTTCCCCCACGCGCAATCCATGCAGTTGCCTGCTCTGATCAAAGCGATCGAAGCACCAGACGCCCATACCGTGCGCTTTACCCTGAATCATGCGGACTCGACCTTCCTGGCGACCCTGAGCATGGGTTTTGCGTCGATCTACTCGGCTGAATACACCGCTCAGTTGCTCAAAGCCGGCACCCCGGAAAAGCTCAACAGCCAGCCCATCGGCACCGGGCCTTTCGTCTTCAAGCGCTTCCAGAAAGATGCCGTGGTGCGTTACGAGGCCAACAAGGATTACTTCGCAGGCAAGCCTGAAAGCGACACGCTGATTTACGCCATCACCCCGGACGCCAATGTGCGCCTGCAGAAGATCCGCCGTGACGAATGCCAGATCGCGCTTTCGCCCAAGCCGCTGGATATCCAGGAAGCCAGCAAGGACCCGGCGCTCAAGGTCGAGAAGAACGAAGCGTTCATGACAGCGTTTTTGGCAATCAACAGCCAGCACCCTCCGTTCGACAAGCCGGAGGTGCGTCAGGCGGTAAACCTGGCCTTCGACAAGGCCAACTACCTGAAAGCCGTATTTGAAGACACTGCCGAGACAGCCAACGGCCCTTACCCACCCAATACCTGGAGTTACGCCAAGGATCTGCCGGGTTATCCGCACAATGTCGCCAAAGCCAAAGAACTGCTGGCCAAGGCCGGTCTGAAGGATGGCTTCAAGACCACCATCTGGACTCGTCCTTCCAGCAGCCTGCTGAACCCCAACCCGAGCCTGGGCGCGCAGTTGCTGCAAGCAGATTTGAAGAAAGTCGGCATCGACGCCGAGATCAAGGTTATCGAATGGGGCGAGCTGATTCGTCGCGCCAAGGCGGGCGAGCATGACTTGCTGTTCATGGGTTGGGCAGGCGACAACGGCGACCCGGATAACTTCCTGACGCCGCAGTTCTCCTGCGCCGCCGTGCAGTCGGGCACCAACTTTGCCCGCTATTGCGACAAAGCCCTGGACAAGCTGATCAGTGACGGCAAATCCACCAGCGATCAGGCGCAGCGTAGCAAGCTGTATCAGCAGGCTCAGGCGCAGATCCAGCAGCAGGCGCTGTGGCTGCCGCTGGCTCAC
The DNA here is from genome assembly GCF_019719005.1 of Pseudomonas cichorii. Lineage (GTDB taxonomy): Bacteria > Pseudomonadota > Gammaproteobacteria > Pseudomonadales > Pseudomonadaceae > Aquipseudomonas > Aquipseudomonas cichorii_E. The sequence continues at coordinate 149,772 of NZ_JAIGPJ010000010.1, read as the reverse complement.
CCGACTGCCGCGACCCTGACCCGCAAGGACGTGACCGGCTATGAAGTCAGCCCGTTCGGGCGTCAGGACTTCTACAAAGTGAAGGTGAAATAAGCGGCTGTGAGGCTTCGCGAATGAACTCGCTCCACAGCACAGACCGTGTGAAAACGTAGCGAGCGAAGATCAGGCAAGGCGAAAACAGGCGAGGAACGGTCGGAGTCGCGCTCGACTTTACGTGTTGTAAATGAGCATTCCGATCGGACTCGCGCACGAGCCTGTTTTCAACGCAGCATGATCAAGCGCAGTAGTTTTCACACAGTCTGAGCAGGAGCGAATTCATTCGTGAAATATCTACACCAACCCCATTTCCACCATCGACAGCGGTTCCCCGTCACCGATGATCACATGATCCAGCACCCGCACATCGATCAGCGCCAGGGCCTGTTTCAGGCGTTTGGTCAGTTCGATGTCGGAATGGCTGGGGTCGGTGACGCCCGAAGGGTGGTTGTGGCACAGGATCAGACTGGCGGCGTTGTGGACCATGGCGCGTTTGACGACCTGTCGCGGATGCACATACGCGGCGTTGATCGTCCCGTGAAACAGGATCTCGAACGTCAGGACGCGATTCTTGCTGTCGAGAAACAGGCAGCCGAACACTTCATGCTGTTCCTGGCGAAGTATGGCCTTGAGGTATCTGCGCACCTGCATGGGGCTTTCGAGAATTGAATCGCGACGCAATGTTTCGGCCATGTGCCGACGCGACATCTCCATGACCGCCTGCAACTGGGCAAACTTCGCAGGCCCGAGCCCAAGATGCGAGCTGAACCTGCCCAGATCGCTTTCCAGCAGCGCTCTCAGGCTGCCAAATTGAATCAACAGATGACGCGCCAGGTCTACAGCGCTTTTTCCGGCCACGCCGGTCCGTAAAAAGATGGCTAACAACTCGGCGTCGGAGAGGCTTTGCGCCCCCGACTCCAGCAAACGCTCACGCGGGCGTTCGGACGCAGGCCAATTGCGAATACTCATAGCACCTCCATGTGTGTGGCGCCGCTGTTCCGGTGCGGTCGCTGTGCTATCTTAGCCCATCTTTTTTGCGCGGCGACCTGGCCTGGGGAGGCGTCATCGCTGTCGCGTACTCACTCGACCAAAAAGGCAGGTCTATGCAGCGGCTGTATCGAAAACGCATCGTTCTGGGCGTCGGCGGCGGCATCGCAGCCTACAAGAGCGCCGAACTGGTTCGCCGGTTGCGCGATCACGGCGCAGAAGTGCGTGTCGTCATGACCAAGGGTGGCGCCGAGTTCATCACCCCTCTGACCATGCAGGCCCTTTCCGGGCACCCCGTACACCTGGATCTGCTGGACCCCGCTGCCGAGGCCGCGATGGGCCATATCGAGCTGGCCAAGTGGGCAGACCTGATTCTCGTTGCCCCGGCCACCGCCGACCTGATCGCACGTCTGTCACAAGGCATTGCCAATGACCTGCTGACCACTATCATCCTGGCCACCGACGCAACGGTCGCCATTGCCCCGGCCATGAACCAGGCCATGTGGCGCGACGAGTCGGTGCAGGCCAATACCCGCCAGCTCGAAGAGCGCGGCTTTCGCGTATTCGGCCCGGCATCCGGCAGCCAGGCCTGTGGCGACGTGGGTTTCGGACGTATGCTCGAAGCCAACGACCTGGCCCAATGCGCCGCGGACTGTTTCCAGCGCCTGACCCTGACCGGCAAACACGTGCTGATCACCGCCGGTCCGACTCAGGAAAACATCGACCCGGTGCGTTACATCACCAACCACAGCTCCGGCAAGATGGGCTTTGCCCTGGCCGAGGCCGCCGTGGAAGCGGGTGCGCGTGTCACGCTGATTACCGGCCCGGTCAACCTGCAAACGCCGGATCGGGTATCACGCATTGATGTGGTCAGCGCCCGCGACATGCTGGCCGCCTGTGAAGCCGCGATCCCCTGCGACCTGTTCATCGCCTCCGCAGCCGTGGCCGACTACCGCCCGGAAGTCATCGCGCCACACAAACTCAAGAAAGATCCTGCCAACGGCGACGGCCTGCTGCTCCAGATGGTCCGCAACCCGGACATTCTGGCCACCATCGCCACACGCCCGGATCGCCCTTTCAGTGTCGGCTTCGCCGCCGAGACCGAACATCTGCTCGACTATGCTGCACGCAAGCTCAAGGACAAGAACCTCGACCTGATCGTCGCCAACGATGTGGCCAACCCCAGCATCGGCTTCAACAGCGAGGAAAATGCCTGCAGCGTGATCGACCGGGCGTTGCACGCAACGCTTTTCGCCCAGACCAGCAAGGCCAAGATTGCCCGCCAGCTGATCACCTTTATCGCAGAACGCATGAATCAGGTTTAACTACGAATGCACGCTCTACAAGCAAAGATCCTCGACCCTCGCATCGGCAACGAATTCCCGCTCCCGGCCTACGCCACAGAAGGCTCGGCCGGCCTGGACCTGCGCGCCATGCTCAAGGAAGACACCCTTCTGGAACCGGGCCAGACGCTGCTGATCCCTACCGGCCTGTCGATCTACATCGGCGATCCAGGCCTGGCCGCCATGATCCTGCCGCGCTCGGGCCTGGGTCACAAACACGGCATCGTGCTGGGCAATCTGGTCGGCCTGATCGACTCCGATTACCAGGGCGAACTGATGGTCTCCTGCTGGAACCGCGGGCAGACGGCATTCAAAATCTCCATCGGCGAACGCATCGCTCAACTGGTGCTGGTACCGGTGGTTCAGGCCCGCTTCGAGCTGGTCGAAGAGTTCGATGAAAGCCAGCGTGGCGCTGGTGGTTTCGGTCACTCCGGCAGCCACTGATCGCTCGCTGTTCAGGAAGATCATCCCGTTTCAGGACGAATCGCAGGAGAGGTCGGGTGAAAGGCAGTCAAAACGTGTCAAAGCAATCGGTAACCGCCGCCAACCCGCTTCCGGCTGCCAGCCTGCAAGGCCTGCTTCCCGGCCTCATCCCTGCCCTCGTCGGCCTGCTGTGCGCAACGGTGCTGGTAGGGCTGGCGCTGTCGAGCAATCCCCAGCAGCAGAGCCCGCTTACCCAAGCCTGGGGAAGCAGCCAGGCCTCGGCCGTGGATCAGGCTCTCAAGCAGATGAGCGCCGACACCCTGGCAGCCGCCTCCGGTGCCCCACTCGTACAAGCCTTGCAAAACAAGGACACCGCTGCACTGGCGGCACTGCAACGGCAACTCAAGTGGGATGGCCTGATCGGCGCCCGAATCGACCCGAAGGGCCTCAATGACGTGGATCCGCAAGGCTCGCTGCCAGTAAGCTTTGCGACCCTGGACATGCTGAACGACGCCGCCCAGGGCCAGGTCGCACCGCCCGAAGCCCGCAAACTCGGCGAACGCTGGGTGATTTATAGCGCCGCGCCGGTGCGGGCCGATCCGACGCAACCGGTCCTTGGCACCCTGCTGCTGGCGTTCGACCCGCAACGCCTGATCAACGCATTGCCCGCCATGCCTGCCTATGCCGGAAAAGTCGTCCTGAGCCAGCAATTCGGCACCGGCCAGGAGCAGATATTCCTGCAACGCGGGGACGCCGGTGGCGGCAAGGCAACAAGTTTCGATACCGGCCATGCCAACTGGAAACTCGAATTCACTCCTGGCTCATCACTGACTGCCTCACCTTCCCTGCTGCTCCTGCTACTGGCGGCGATCATTGCTCTGACTGGCGCATTACTGGGTCTGCACTTTAATGAAAGGGCTCTGCAACGGCGCATTGGCGAGGATGCCCGGCAACTGAATCAGTTGCTTCAAGAACTCTCTGACGGAAAAGCCGTCAAACCCTTCGGTTTGAGCCTTGAAGCACTCAACAGCCTGGCTCAGACCCTTGCACGCTTTTCGCCTCGCGGCCCACAACATCTGGTCGCGAGCGAGGAAGCGGACACCGCAAACAGTGCGAGAAACAGTGTTTCGACCCCATTCGCGGCACCTGACACCCAATGGACCGATCCGCTGTTTCAAGATACCGATATTCTTGATATCGACCTTCTCGACGAAAACCAGGACTTCCTGAGATCGGAGCATCCCCCAGTTATGAGCAGTCAAGAATCCACGGCACCAACTCTTCCCGACAACATCTTCCGCGCCTATGACATCCGCGGCGTGGTCGGGGATACCCTCAACGCTGAAACGGCTTACTGGATCGGCCGGGCCATCGGCTCTGAAAGCCTGGCCCAGAACGAACCGAACGTCAGCGTTGGGCGCGACGGACGCCTTTCCGGTCCTGAACTGGTGCAACAGCTGATTCAAGGCCTGCACGACAGCGGCTGCCACGTCAGCGATGTAGGCCTCGTGCCGACCCCTGCGCTTTACTATGCGGCCAATGTGCTGGCTGGCAAGACCGGCGTCATGCTGACCGGTAGCCACAACCCCAAGGACTACAACGGTTTCAAGATCGTCATCGCCGGCGACACCCTGGCCAACGAGCAGATTCAGGCGCTGCATGAGCGCATCAAGACCAACAACCTGACTTTCCAGAAAGGCAGCATCACCAAGGTCGACATCCTTGATCGCTACTTCCAGCAGATCAAGAACGACATCGTGATGGCCCGCAAGCTGAAAGTCGTGGTCGACTGCGGCAACGGCGCTGCCGGTGTGATCGCCCCGCAACTGATCGAAGCCCTGGGCTGTGAAGTGATTTCCCTGTTCGCGGAAGTCGACGGCAACTTCCCCAACCACCACCCGGATCCGGGCAAGCTGGAAAACCTCGAAGACCTCATCGCCAAGGTCAAGGAAACCGGTGCAGACCTGGGCCTGGCTTTCGACGGTGACGGCGACCGCGTGGGCGTGGTGACCAACAAGGGCAACGTGGTCTACCCGGACCGCCTGCTGATGCTTTTCGCTCTGGACGTGCTGAAGCGCAATCCGGGTGCCGATATCATTTTCGACGTGAAATGCACCCGCCGCCTGACGCCGCTGATCAGCGAGCACGGCGGTCGTCCGGTCATGTGGAAAACCGGTCACTCCCTGATCAAGAAAGAAATGAAAAAGAGCGGCGCGCTGCTGGCTGGCGAGATGAGCGGCCATATCTTCTTCAAGGAGCGCTGGTTCGGTTTCGACGACGGCATCTACAGTGCTGCGCGCCTGCTGGAAATCCTCAGCCAGGAATCCCAGAGCGCCGAAGACCTGTTCGAGACATTCCCGAACGACATTTCGACGCCGGAGATCAACATTAAGGTGACCGATGTCACCAAGTTCAGCATCATTGAGGCCCTTGAGAAAGATGCCCAGTGGGGCGACGCCAAACTGACCAGCATCGACGGTGTGCGCGTGGACTATCCGAACGGCTGGGGACTGGTACGTGCTTCCAACACCACACCTGTACTGGTGTTGCGTTTTGAAGCTGAAACCGAAGCCGAGCTGCAGCGCATCAAGGATGTTTTCCACACCGAGATCAAGAAAGTTGCACCGGATCTCGAACTTCCGTTCTGATTGTTTTCCCTTTTGACAGGAGCCCTGAATGACCCTCGACCGTGATGCCGCCTCTAATGTAGCCAAGGTTCTATCCGAAGCGCTGCCTTACATTCGCCGATTCGTCGGCAAGACGCTGGTAATCAAGTACGGCGGCAACGCCATGGAAAGCGAGGAGCTGAAAACCGGCTTCGCGCGTGACATCGTGCTGATGAAAGCGGTAGGCATCAACCCGGTGGTCGTTCACGGCGGCGGTCCTCAGATCGGTGATCTGCTCAAGCGCCTGTCCATCGAGAGTCACTTCATCGATGGCATGCGCGTCACCGATGCCCAGACCATGGACGTGGTGGAAATGGTTCTGGGCGGCCAGGTCAACAAGGACATCGTCAACCTGATCAACCGTCATGGCGGCAGCGCGATCGGCCTGACCGGTAAAGACGCCGAGCTGATTCGTGCGCGCAAGCTCACCGTCAGCCGCCAGACACCGGAAATGACCAAGCCAGAAATCATCGACATCGGCCATGTCGGCGAAGTCGTGGGCGTCAACACCGAACTGCTGAACATGCTGGTCAAAGGCGACTTCATCCCGGTCATCGCACCGATTGGTGTCGGCCCGGATGGCGAGTCCTACAACATCAACGCCGATCTGGTTGCTGGCAAGGTTGCAGAAGCCCTCAAGGCCGAAAAACTGATGCTGCTGACCAACATCGCCGGCCTGATGGACAAGCAGGGTGAAGTCCTCACCGGTCTGACCACCGAACAGGTAGACAGCCTGATCGCCGACGGCACCATCTACGGCGGCATGCTGCCCAAGATCCGTTGCGCGCTGGAAGCGGTCCAGGGCGGCGTTCACAGCTCACACATCATCGACGGCCGCGTACCCAACGCCGTGCTGCTGGAAATCTTCACCGACAGCGGCGTCGGCACGCTGATCACCAATCGCAAGCGTCACTGATTGCGACAAGCGACACCAAAGCCCTGCCAGCTTGTGTTGGCGGGGCTTTTTTATGCCGTGGATAACCTCTTCGCGAATGAATTCGCTCCTACCAAAAAACGCAACATCATGAATTACAAAGATTTTCTGTAAGAGCGAATTCATTCGCGAAAAAAACGTTTCAAGCCCTACCTGAGCAACTTCTCCACCCGTACCCGGTCCTCGGCAAAGCTTGCCTCGGCCTGTACGCGGGATGTCTGGTAGCGGGTGATGTCGGCCTGGATGCGTTGTTGCTGGTCCTGCACGTCGTTCAACTGATCGATGAGTACCTGAGGGATGGGACGGCCTGCGCGCTCAAGGTCAGCGGCCTGGCTTTGCATGTTGCGTTGTTGGGCGTTGAGCCCCTGGATGTTGCCCTGGGCCACGCCGATCAAGGCATCCAGCTCGGCCAGCCTGCGAGCCTTGACGCGATCCACCTCTTCGACGCTGCTGTAGAGACTCAGCAACTGCGCATCGGCATTGGCCTGGAGCTTGTCGGCTGCCGCCTTGCGGACTTCTTCGGCAGTCGGTGCGGGAGGTACGGTCTGTACCACCCGCCCTCGGGCATTGAGCACTTCGTAACCCTTGGCGACATATTCCGGCGGTACGCCCTGGCGATCCAGGACGGTCACGCCACGGCTGTCGATGTAGCGATAGAACAGTGCGTCAGGATCGGCAGCATGAGCCGTCACGGGCGCAAAAACACCCAGTGACAGCCACAGCGCCAGAACATTCAGCAGACGCATGTCGATGCGAGCGACAGCCATACACTCCCCTTGTCAGATTCCGTATTGCGCCCTGTAGGCTTCAACTGCAGGCAGGTGCTGCTTGAGTTGCGGATCGTCTGCAAGGAATTGTAGAACCTGATTGAGCGATACGATGCTTACAACCGGAATCCCGAAGTCACGCTCGACTTCCTGGATGGCCGAAAGCTCGCCATTGCCGCGTTCCTGGCGGTTGAGCGCGATCAGGACACCGGCCGCTGTCGCGTCCTGGCCCTTGATGATCTGCATGACCTCGCGAATCGCGGTGCCCGCGGTGATGACGTCGTCGATGATCAGCACATTGCCGGTCAACGGAGCGCCCACCAGGCTGCCACCTTCGCCATGCGCCTTGGCCTCTTTGCGGTTGAAGCACCATGGCAGATCGATGCCGTGATGTTCAGCCAGAGCCACGGCTGTCGCGGCTGCCAGGGGAATCCCCTTGTAGGCTGGCCCGAACAGGACGTCGAAGGAAATACCACTGTCGACCACCGCCGCAGCGTAGAAACGCCCCAGCTGCGACAGGGCCGAACCGCTGTTGAACAGACCGGCATTGAAGAAATACGGACTGGTGCGCCCGGACTTGAGAGTGAACTCACCGAAGCGCAAAACGCCGCGATCGATGGCAAAACGAATGAAATCGCGTTGATACGCCTGCATGAAAAAAGCCCCGAATACCACGGATTTAGCTAAATAGGTAGAGCTCGGGTATCATACACGCACGTGATTTTTGGGGCCATTTATGCGGATCATCAGTGTGAACGTAAATGGCATTCAGGCGGCAGTCGAGCGTGGTTTGCTCAGTTGGCTGCAAGCGCAGAATGCCGACGTCATCTGTCTACAGGACACCCGCGCCTCCACCTTTGAACTGGATGATCCGGCTTTTCAGCTGGATGGCTACTTCCTCTATGCCTGCGAAGCCGAAGTTCCTGCCCAGGGTGGCGTGGCGCTGTATTCGCGGTTGCAACCGAAGGCGGTAATCAGCGGCCTGGGCTTTGAAACAGCCGACCGCTACGGGCGTTACCTGCAAGCAGATTTCGATAAAGTCAGTATTGCAACCCTGCTTTTCCCGTCGGGAATGAACGGGGACGAAGACTTGAATCAGAAATTCAAGCTCATGGACGACTTCGCCAAGTACATGGACAAGCAACGACGCAAGCGTCGCGAATACATCTACTGTGGCTCGTTCTATGTGGCGCAGCAGAAGCTCGACATCAAGAACTGGCGTGACAGCCAGCAGTCTCCTGGTTTCCTGGCGCCGGAACGCGCCTGGATGGACGAGATTGTCGGCACCATGGGTTATGTCGATGCCCTGCGCGAAGTCAACCGCGAAGGCGATCAGTACAGCTGGTGGCCCGACAGCGAACAGGCCGAGATGCTGAATCTGGGCTGGCGCTTCGACTATCAGATCCTGACACCGGGCCTGCGTCGTTTCGTGCGCAGTGCCCGCTTGCCGCGTCAGCCACGCTTCTCGCAGCATGCGCCGCTGATCGTGGACTACGACTGGACCCTGACGATCTGATCCGGCCACCCGGTCCCCATGAAAACCGGGCCGTTGCAGGTCGATAGAGAAAATGCCCGTATCGCAAGGTACGGGCATTTTTCTTGTGCGTAATAACTGGATACTCCACGGCGCCCGCGTGCAGTTCCAATTCCGATCTATAGTAGTGACTTCAGTTTGGCTAAAACCTGTTGTGCAGGAATGGCAGGTATCGCCGAGAGCATGAACACATGGCTATGCAACACAGCAGGACCAGCCTCCCAGACCGGAAACCAGACATGAATGCACCGAAAGAATCCGTCATCATCACAGGCATCACGGGCCAGGATGGCGCCTATCTGACTCAATTGCTGTTGGAAAAAGGCTACAAGGTCTACGGTACCTATCGTCGTACCAGCTCAGTCACCTTCTGGCGGCTTGAGGAGCTTGGAGTCACTAACCACCCCAATCTGCATCTGGTCGAGCATGACCTTACGGATCTGAGCGCAAGCATTCGCCTCCTGCAAAAAGCCGAACCGACACAAGTCTACAACCTCGCAGCACAGAGCTTTGTGGGGGTTTCTTTCGACCAGCCGCTGACCACAGCCGAAATTACCGGGCTTGGCGCAGTCAACCTGCTGGAAGCCATCCGCATCGTCAACCCGAAGATCCGCTTCTACCAGGCCTCGACCTCGGAGATGTTCGGCAAGGTGCAGCAAGTTCCGCAAGTCGAAGAAACATCGTTCTACCCGCGCAGCCCTTATGGTGTGGCCAAGCTGTATGCGCACTGGATGACCATCAACTATCGCGAGTCCTATGGCATCTTTGGTGCGAGCGGCATTCTGTTCAACCACGAGTCGCCGCTGCGCGGCAAAGAGTTCGTGACCCGCAAGATCACCGATGCCGTGGCGCGTATTTCCCTGGGCATGCAGGACGTGCTGGAGCTGGGGAACATGGACGCCAAGCGTGACTGGGGCTTCGCCAAGGAGTATGTCGAAGGCATGTGGCGCATGTTGCAGGCCGACGAGCCGGACACTTTCGTGCTGGCCACCAATCGCACTGAAACCGTTCGCGACTTCGTATCCATGGCTTTCAAGGCCGTCGATATCCATCTGGACTGGAAAGGCAGCGCCGATAACGAGCACGGCATCGACACCCGCACCGGCAAGACCGTGATCCGGGTCAACCCGAAGTTCTATCGCCCGGCCGAGGTCGAGCTGCTGATTGGCAACCCTGAAAAAGCCAAGCGAGTGCTGGGCTGGCAAGCCAGTACCAACCTGGAGCAACTCTGCCAGTTGATGGTGGAAACCGATCTGAAGCGCAACAGGAACGGCACTTCGTTCTGATCGATCCTGACGCCCCCGAGTGCCTTGGCATTCGGGGGCTGACTCCTCAGCGAGCCGCTTTTACTTCGGCACGCCAGTAATCCAGCAGCGCGGCGAGGGTTTCCTGAAGGTCGATACCGGGTTGCCAGCCAATGGCATTGCGGATGGCCAAGTTATCACCGACTGCGCTGGGGATATCCGAAGGGCGCATGCGCGCTGGATCTTCACCCACCTCGATGTCTTTCGGGCTCAGGGCCAGGAGCATGTCGAGCATCGTCTGCATCTTGCGCGGCTGACCGCTGCAGATATTGAAGCAGCGCGGATAGTCGCCATCCCTGTCGGCCAGTTGCAGCAACGCGATATAGGCGTTGCAGACATCACGCACATCGAGAAAATCGCGCTCGGCCTGCAGATTCCCCACCTTCAATAACGGCGACTGTTCGCCCGCTTCGACAAGCGCGATCTGGCGGGCAAAGGACGCCGTCGCAAAGTCAGGCGACTGTTGTGCGCCGATATGATTGAAAGGGCGCACGATGATGCCCGGCTGACCTTGCCGGAAGTACTCATTGACGGCGGCTTCGGCAGCCAGCTTGCTGGCGGCGTAAGGGTTGAGCGGCTGGCACGGGCTGTTTTCCTTCAGGGGAATCGCCTGCTTGAAGCTGCCGCCATAGACCTCCGAAGAACTCACGAACAGCACGAACGCCTTGGGCGCCTTGTTCTGCAAAGCCTGGAGCAGGTTGACGCTGCCCATGACGTTGGTTTGCCAGGTCAGCAGAGGCTCCTTGAAGCTGGTCGGAACATGGGTAATGGCCGCCAGATGCACGACATGGGTGGGCGCAGCTTCGGCAATTGCCTGCTCCAGAGCCTCGGCATCACGAATATCGCATTGCAGGTACTGGTCGGCATGGGAGGGCGCAGGCGAAGTGTTGCCTATCAGGGCAATCACATGATGACCGGCACTCTGCAGGCTCTCACATAGAACTTTCCCAACGAAACCGTTGGCGCCGGTGATCAGGATGCGCTGCATCTTGGAGCTTCCTCAGTGGCTTTTGGCAAGCATTGGAGCTTGAAAGACAGGCTTTCTGAAGCCGTTGCAAGCAGGCTAGCCCGAGTATCCGGCTTTGTCCTGAAATGGGACTCGCGGGTCACTATCAGAGCTCTTTTTGCTGCCCGAGTTCAGCCCGAAATTTTTCCCACAAACACCTGACGAAGAGCATTAACCCTTCTACGCTTTCAGTCGATAGCACTGAATATCCATTACTGTTGGTGTAGCCCCATGTTCAATACCAGCTTGAAAAAGGAATTACAGGCGCAACAAGCCGAGTTATCGATGTACAGACAGATGCAACGGGGCATGGACGCCCGAATGGTGTCCATAACAGTGGATGCCAACTATCGTATTACCAACGCCAACACTAACTTTCTCAAAATGTTGGGCTATTCCGCCGAGCAATTGGTGGGGCGCAACATGGACCAACTCGTTCCGCCTTACGTCAAACAGCTCGATTGCTACCGCAATCTTGTGACTGCGGTGCAAAAAGGCGAGTCGGCCTTTGATAGCTACCGGTTTATCAAGGCCGATGGCAGCCTGGCGTGGATTCGCGCCATGTGGCAGCCGATTCTGGATGACAGCGGAAAACTTCTGGAAATCAAGTGCTACGGCTCGGACATCACCCAGACGGTCGAAACCGCTGCCGAAAACTCGGCCTTCATCCAGGCCTTGCTGCGCTCCACCGCTGTGATCGAGTTCGATCTGGGTGGGCACGTACTGGTCGCCAATGACCAGTTCATGCGAGGCATGGGTTACAACCTGGGGCAGATCAAGGGCAAACATCACAGCATGTTCTGCGATCAGCACGAGAGTTCATCGAGTCAGTACAAGGATTTCTGGGCAACCCTGAACCGCGGCGAGTTCGTGGCCGGTCGCTTCAAACGCATAGACAGCAATGGCCGGGTGGTATGGCTGGAAGCAACCTACAACCCGGTTCACGATGCCCAGGGCAAGCTCTACAAGGTCGTGAAGTTCGCCACCGTCGTGACGGATCAGGTGTTACGCGAAGAAGAGGTCAGCAAGGCCGCCAGTATCGCCTTCGAGATCTCTCAACAGACCGACGTCAGCGCCCAGCGAGGGGCAACGGTGGTTCAGAACACCGTCCAGACCATGCACAGGATCTCCGATGAGCTGCAATCGGCCTCATCGGGCATTGAAGCACTGGGCAAGCAATCGCTGCTGATCAGCTCCATCGTGCAGACCATCGGCGGTATCGCCCAGCAGACCAACCTGCTGGCGCTCAACGCCGCCATCGAGGCTGCCAGGGCAGGTGAGCAGGGCCGCGGGTTTGCGGTGGTGGCCGACGAAGTGCGGCAACTGGCCGGGCGCACCAGCGCGGCTACCGAAGAAATCGTCAGCGTCGTGCAGCAGAACCAGACCCTGGCCGATGAAGCCGTGCGCGGAATGGCCAACAGTCGAGGGCAGGCAGAGCAGGGCCTGGCGCTGGCCAACGAAGCGGGCTCGGTGATTGTCGAGATTCAGGAAGGCGCCAAGCAGGTGGTGGGAGCGGTCGGGCAGTTTGCCAATCAATTGAAATAAGGTAATAACAGAGTAACTCGATACAGAAACGGACTTAAGCCACAATGGCGTCCTTTAGTTCATGACGCTGCCCGTATGCCGACGCATCGGGCAGCCTGTCAAAGGAAAGTCCACTGATGACTCTGTTTTCCAGACAATGGCGCAAAGGTCTGGTGCTTGCTGCACCGCTGGCCCTTCTACTCACGGCCTGTGATGTTTCCGAGAAGCCCGCCAAGACCACGCCACCTCATACCTCTTACAACAAGGCCACATGGGAAGCTCTGCCAGCCGTTACTGACGGCGACTTGCAGGCAGGCTTCGGCTCATGGCGCAGCGCGTGTACCCGACTCAAGGCCGATCCGGTCTGGGGCGGTACCTGCAGCGCAGCAGCCAGTCTGGCCGCAGATGCCAGCGCGACAGATATCCGCGCCTTCCTGCAAGCCAATCTGCAGGTCTACAGCCTGCGCAATGATGGCGGCAGCGCCGACGGTTTGATTACCGGCTACTACGAACCCATATACCCCGGCAGCCTGACCCAGACAGCACAGGCTTCGGTCCCGGTCTATGGAATCCCCGACGATCTGATCGTGGTCAATCTGGACAGCATTTATCCAGAGCTCAAGGGCAAGCGCCTGCGCGGTCGGCTTGAAGGGCGAGTGCTCAAGCCTTATGACGACGCCGCAACCATCAACGAGCAAGGGCTGAATGCGCCCGTGATCGCCTGGCTGACCGACCCGATGGATCTGCAATTCCTGCAGATTCAGGGCTCCGGACGGGTCAGCCTCCCAGACGGTACGCAAGCGCGCCTGGCATACGCCGATCAGAACGGCCGTCCATATCGCGCCATTGGCCGCTGGCTGGTGGAGCAGGGCGAGTTGAAGAAAGAAGACGTGACCATGGGCACCATTGCTGCCTGGGCCAAGGCCAACCCGCTGCGGGTTCCCGAGCTGCTGGCCAGCAACCCCAGTTATGTGTTCTTCACCCGTAATCCGGACAGCAAGGAAGGGCCACGAGGCTCGCTGAACGTGCCGCTGACCGCTGGTTACAGCGTGGCCATCGACCGCAAGGTGATTCCACTGGGCAGTCTGCTCTGGCTGTCGACCACGCGCCCTGACGGCAGCAGTCTGGTTCGGCCGGTCGCGGCTCAGGACACCGGTGGTGCAATTGCCGGGGAAGTACGCGCCGATCTGTTCTGGGGTACGGGAGACGAAGCCGGGCATCTGGCCGGGGACATGAAGCAGAAGGGCAATATCTGGCTCCTGTGGCCCAAGGACAAGCCCTTGCCTCAGGATGGCGAGCCTGCGCAGAAGTAGGCTTCTGCGCAGTACAGGCCGTGGAGTGAAGGTTTCGGGCTAAGCCAGCCGGCTATCCACCTCGAAATCCAGCTCCCTGGCCTTGGCCACAAGGGTCTTGAAGGACGAATGGCGCACATTGAGCAGGTAGTTGAACTCCCGCGGCACGATCACGCTGGGCACCGCCAGCGCCAGACTCTGACCCGACTCCAGCCATGCATCGCCGAAGGAAGAGGTAGAGGGCGGTGCGGGCTCTTCGCGCCAGTCTGCAGGCAGGGTATCGGGACGAGCCTTGAGAATGCGGTCCTTGGGAATCAGCAGTTCAAGCATGACGTAGTGCTGGATCATGCTGGCGTTATCCAGATGGACCAGCACTTCCAGCAACGCCAGCGATTCGCTGCCGGCGCAATACACGCAAGCCTGGCCCTTGCTGTTCCAGCGTCCACCGTAGAGCTTTGCACCTTCGCCATCGAAAGCCTGAGCCAGCCATTTGCGTTTTACCAGACGATAGACATGGATCACGCAATGACCCCGTGCTCAAGACGACCTATCAGGTCCAGCACGGCCTGGGCTTCTGCCGAGGTGGTGAGCATTTCCAGCGGCCTGCGCTGACCCAGCCCGTAGACCGGCTTGGTCAGCCAGCGGCGGGTGGCTTCGGTGTCGTCTTCGAACAGGTCCATTGCAGCCTTGTAGATGGCAGCGAGGCGAAACAGCCGGTCGCTTTCCTCGGCATTGAACTGACGCACCTTGAGGCGCCGTTGCAGCGTTGCGGGCGCAATCCCCAGGTGTTCAGCCAGGGTCGAGCGATTCAGGTCGGTGTAGTTGGCCAGTCGCTCGAACACTTCGTAGGGCAGCCCTTCACGCAGGGCGTTGTACAACTGCGCGCCACGGGGAGGCACGCCCAGTCTTTGCCAGAAGTCTTCCTCCTGGACAGGGGTTGGGTAATAGTCGCGAATAGCCAGAGGCATGACAGAATCCTTCCATCTACTGATAGTGACTAGCTATATCACTTGATCATCGTTCTGTCATACATAACGCTGACAGACGGTTGAAAAACGACACATTCAACAGAAAAGTTCATGCTCTTTTTATTGGCTCAATATTCAGGAAAAAGCGTCGATAAATCATTATGTCATTGAGGTATATATCAGTTTGGCTGCCCTGCTATATTGAACCAGTGCTCTAGCGCAATCTCAGGTGCTGCAAGGCCTGCTGCATTGAACAGGCATCGATCCATCAGGCTTCCACGCGCACAGTTATTGCATGAAAGTCGTTACAGCAGGACAAGAAGGGACTAACAGGTTCTGTGTCGAAGTATCAAAGGGTTTTTTACAGGTTACGCTCCGGCCCGTTTTTTTCGTGAAGGCAATCGGACGTATTGATACTCTGCTGCCGTCAGCCTGAAACTTTTGTAGTGAGAAACAATGAATGTCCATGATTCCGCTGCTGATTTGCGATGACTCCAACATGGCTCGCAAGCAACTGTTGCGAGCCTTGCCTGAAGACTGGGGTGTATCGGTCACGATGGCAACCAATGGACTCGAAGGGCTGGGCGCCGTTCGCAGTGGATTGGGCGAGGTTGTACTGCTGGACCTGACCATGCCCGTGATGGATGGCTATCAGGCGCTGGCTGCCATTCGTGCAGAAAACCTTGAAGCCAAGGTGATCGTGGTTTCCGGCGACGTTCAGGATGAAGCCGTCCGGCGTGTCATGGAGCTCGGTGCGCTGGCCTTCCTGAAAAAGCCCGCCGACCCCGACGAACTCAAGCAGACCCTTGTGCGGCTGGGCCTGATGGGCGAGCCGACCAAGGTGCCGACGGTCATCCCACCGCTCAAGGATGGCGTCATCAGTTTCCAGGATGCCTTCCGGGAAACCATCAACGTCGCCATGGGCCGGGCCGCTGCCTTGCTGGCCAAGGTGCTTGGGGTGTTCGTGCAGTTGCCGGTCCCCAACGTCAACATGCTCGAAGTCGGTGAGCTGCATATGGCGCTGGCCGACGCTCACCGCGATCAACGCCTGACAGCGGTGTGCCAAGGCTATATCGGCGGCGGGATTTCCGGCGAAGCACTGCTGATTTTCCATGATTCGGAACTCTCCGACATGTCTCAGCTGATGCAGCGCAGCTCGCCCGACTATTCGGACATGGAGATGCTGCTGGACCTGTCCACGGTCCTTATTGGCGCCTGCCTGAGCGGGATTGCCGAGCAGATCGATATCGCTTTCTCCCAGGGACACCCACAGATTCTGGGGGCTCAGGGCGGAATCGATGACCTGATTCGCGTCAACAGCAAGCGCTGGAAGAAAACCCTCGCGGTGGAGATCAGTTACAACATCGAAGGCCACAATATTCACTTCGATCTGTTGATGTTGTTCACCGAAGACTCGGTCGAACTGCTGACGCGCAAACTTGCCTACATGATGAGCTGAGCCCATGAGCCATATCGATATCAACGAGCTGCACTGGCTGTTGGCCGTCACACAGAACATCGACGTCGGCATCGTGGTCCTGGACCGGGATTACCGGGTGATGGTCTGGAATACCTTCATGGAGAACCGCTCCGGCGTGACGCCATACGAGGCAACCAGCAAGACCTTCTTCGAGCTGTTCCCCGAGGTCAACCAGCAGTGGTTCAGCAAGAAGGTCGAGAATGTCGTGACCCTCGGCACGCCGGCGTTCACGATCTGGGAGCAGCGACCTTATCTGGTGCGCTTCAAGAACTACCAGCCCATCACCGGGCAGGAAGAGTTCATGTACCAGAACACCACGATGTTTCCGCTGCGGGCGACCAACAACGAGATCAACCAGATCTGTCTGGTGATCTACGACGTGACGGACGTGGCCACCAACCGGCATCAATTGCAGGCAGCGCTCAAGCAGCTCTCCGACAGCCAGCCGGCAAACGGGTAAGCGTCACAAGGACAAGGGCCGCCATCAGGCTGCGGCCCGGCTCCTGCTCGTGCTAGGATCGCGATTTTTCCGGTGACGTTCAGGGACATCATGCGACCTCAATCCACACTCACTGTTTTGCCTGTCGAGCACCCTCTGGTCGGGCGCGTCAGCCCGCCGGGCTCCAAATCGATCACCAACCGTGCGTTGCTGCTGGCTGGCCTGGCAAAAGGGACGAGTCGCCTGACCGGTGCCTTGAAGAGTGACGATACCCGCGTCATGTCCGAAGCCCTGCGCCTGATGGGCGTCCAGGTCGATGAGCCGGATGACAGCACCTTCGTCGTCACCAGTTCCGGTCACTGGCAGGCTCCGCAACAAGCGCTTTTCCTGGGTAATGCCGGCACCGCGACCCGCTTCCTGACCGCTGCACTGGCCAACTTCGAAGGTGAATTCATCGTCGATGGCGATGAATACATGCGCAAACGCCCGATCGGCCCGCTGGTCGATGCCTTGCAGCGCATGGGTGTGCAAGTGAGCGCACCGACCGGTTGCCCACCGGTGACGATCAAAGGCCTCGGCGGCCTGGCCGCCGGGCGTATCGAAATCGACGGCAACCTTTCCAGCCAGTATGTCTCGGCCTTGTTGATGGCTGGCGCCTGCGGACAAGGCCCGATTGAAGTGGCCCTGACCGGCAGCGAAATCGGCGCACGCGGCTATGTGGACCTGACCCTGGCGGCGATGAAAGCCTTTGGCGCTGAAGTCGAGGCGATTGGCGATGCGGCCTGGAAAGTCTCGGCCACCGGCTACAAGGCTACGGATTTCCATATCGAGCCTGACGCTTCGGCGGCCACTTACCTGTGGGCCGCTCAAGTGCTGACCGAAGGCAAGATCGACCTGGGTGTCGCCACTGAAGAGTTCACCCAGCCCGATGCACTGGCCAGCCAGATCATCGACAGCTTTCCGAACATGCCGGCCGTGATCGACGGTTCGCAGATGCAGGACGCCATTCCGACGCTGGCCGTGCTGGCGGCGTTCAACAACCATCCAGTGCGCTTCGTCGGCCTGGCCAACCTGCGGGTCAAGGAATGCGACCGCATTTCCGCGCTGTCACATGGCCTGTGCGCCATCGCGCCGGGGCTGGCGGTAGAAGAGGGTGACGATCTGCTGGTGCATGCCAACCCGGCACTGAGCGGCCAGACCGTCGATGCCTTGATCGACACCCACTCCGACCACCGCATCGCCATGTGCTTCGCCCTGGCAGGCCTGAAGATTGCGGGTATCCGGATTCTCGACCCCGATTGCGTCGGCAAGACCTACCCCGGTTACTGGGCGGCGCTGGAATCGCTGGGCGTGAAGATCAAACGCTAAGCTCTTCGCGAATGAATGCGCTCCTACGCCATGGGAGCGAATTCATTCGAGAATATTCAGATCCCGAAAATCGGCTGCAACATCCGGGCAACCAGGCCCTGGAAGCGTAGCGGAGAGTCTGTACCCATTACGCAGATGCAATATTCATCGGTATTGGCCGTGGGCTGGTGCTGGGTGTCGCTATCCAGATCGGCGAGGTCTCCGGGCCGGTATTCGCCCAGTTCATCGTGATAGGAACCCTGGAGCACGAGGGTCATTTCGCTGCCCTCATGGCTGTGCAACGGCATGCTGACACCGGGAGCGATTCTCAGCAGCATGAGGCTGCCTTGCTCAAAGCCCTTGGCACGAACCCGCTGCACACCGGGAAGCAGGGTTTTCCAGGGCTGCTCGCTCAGGTAGCGGCCAAAATGGGCATGCAGGGCAACCGGTAACAAGTCCGGGTCCTGAACGACAGGCTCGACCTGTACATCGGCGCGGGGCGGCTCACCCAGGCGGGCAAGCATGGCATCGCGTCCCTTGGCGGGCTCCACGGCTGCGCTGTATTGCTGGATCAGCAAACCGCCGATGCGTTCTGCATGGCGCAGGCGTGCACGACACTCCACGCACTGTTCAAGATGAGCGGCGGCAACCAGAGAAATTGTCTGTGCAAGCGCACCCGAGGCGTAGCTGACCAGGGTGGCTTCATCAGGATGATGGACAGGGCTCATCATGACTCCTCGACCTTGGAGCGCAGCTTTTGAAAGGCCAGACGCAGGCATGACTTCACAGTCCCAAGAGGCATGCCGAGGCGTTGAGCGATCTCTCGATGGCTGAGCGCTTCAAAGTAGGACATCCGTAAAACCCTGGCCTGATCGGCTGGCAGGTTCTGGATGGCCATGTTCAGTTGTTTTTCCTGGCGCTGGCTGTAATCGAGGGAGCTGTCGGCAGGCGCCTCCAGAAGCTCGAGTTGTTCCAGCGAATTCTGCACCACGACCCAGCCACTGTCCTTGCGCACGCTGTCGATATAGAGGTTGCGCGCGATCCGGAACAGCCAGGTTCCGAGACTGGCCTTGGCCGGATCAAAGGATTCAGCCTTGTGCCACAGTTTGAGCAGCACTTCCTGCATCAGCTCTTCGGCCTGCCCGTCAGGCACTTTCAACCCCGTCAGATAGCGCAACAGACGGGGCGCGAAGTGATCGTAGATGCGCATGAAGCTGTCGCGGTCCTGACTACGGGCCACAGCGGTGACTTCATCGATCCAAAGTCGGGTGATTGGCGAGTCGCTGTACGAGGGTGACACGTGGCGGAAGGTCCTGATGCGGGCAATGCTGCTCATGATCACCTTCTGGTCGCCGTTGTCTGGAATGGGTCGGGTTGCCTGTGTGTTACGCAACCTGGGCCAGAACGGATCACAAAGATGAACTGCCGGGAAAAAGTATTTTTACCTGATTGCCATGATAGCCGTCTGCCACGGACTGGTGCAGCCCGCAGTGGCGAAAAGTAAGCAAAGACTGAGTCTGATCAAAGACGGGGGAGTTTATTTCAAACCTGTCTAAGCCACTATGATTTCTGACAGTGGCCGATAACGACCTCTTCATTAACCTAGGAGGACGACGTTACTTCAATTCATCCCTGCGGGGGCTCTCATGGACATCGACTTTTCCCACCACCCAATGAAAAACGCGCTGATCAGGCTGGCACTTTTGCTGATGTTCATCGTCGGCACGAGTCTGCTTGTTGCGCCTGGCCGCGCAGAGGCTGTCAATCTGGCCGAATGCACGGGCAACCACACGGCAGAGTGGTCGCCAGGCCTGAGAAACACGGAGCAAACCATCACTGTTTCGACGAACAGCAATTGGGCAGTCTGCGTGCTCCCGCTAGGCGTCAGCGCAATATCCGCGCAGAGCTTTCAGGCGACCTTTTCCTGCCAGTCGTTTTTCCTGGAAACACCCACTATCACATGGGTCATCAACTGGAGCGATGGAGCCACCAGTACCTACGCATTCAAGGCGCAGATAGACAATCTCGGTAATTTGAATACCACGATCATCGGCGATGGCACGATCATCGACGGGCGTTACAAGGGGGCCAAAGCACGAACCCTTTTCACGCTTGTGAACCTTAAGTCCATCTTGAATAACGATTGCAACCAGCCTTCGGGCGTCACCAAGGTGAGCGGTGCTTCAAAGCTTGTTATTTTGCCTCTATAAGCACAAGAAGGTTGTGTGCGCTTACACACAACCTTCCACGCCTTAAAGAACCACGCTCGGCAGCCACAGCGAAATGGCAGGAATGTAGGTGACCATCATCAACACCATGAACAGCGCCAGGTAGAACGGCAGCAGTGCCTTGACGGTGGCTTCGATGGTGACCTTACCCACCGCCGCACCGACAAACAGCACCGCGCCCACCGGCGGTGTAATCAGTCCGATCCCCAGATTGACCAGCATGATCATGCCGAAGTGAACCGGATCGACACCAATGCCGATAATCACGGGCAGCAGGATAGGGGTCAGGATCAGGATCAGCGGTGCCATGTCCATCACCGTGCCCAGCAACAGCAGCATGACGTTGATGCACATCAGGATCACGTAACGGTTATCCGACAGGGTCAGGAAAGCCGTTGTGATTTTCATGGGGATTTCCATCAGCGTCAGGATGTAACCGAAGCTGGCGGCAAAGCCGATCAGGATCATGACGATGGAAATGGTCCGCACGGCCCGGTGCATCAGCTTGGGCAGGTCGCGCCACTTGTAGTCGCGGTAGATGAACATGGTGACGAAGAACGACCAGACCACGGCGACAGCCGCCGACTCGGTCGCGGTGAATATCCCGGTGAGAATACCGCCGAGGATGATGACCATGGCCATCAGGCCCCAGAGTGCATCGGCGGCAATTTTCAGGGCCTGACGCAGTGGAATGACTTCGCCCTTGGGGTAATTGCGTTTGCGCGCGAAGATCATGCACAACACCATCAATACCGCGCTGAGCAGCAAGCCCGGCATGATCCCGGCCATGAACAGCGAAGCGATGGACACCGTGCCGCCTGCCGCCAGCGAATACAGCACCGAGTTATGGCTGGGCGGCGTCAACAGGGCTTGTACCGAACCACTGACTGTCACAGCCGTGGAGAAGTCCCGCGGGTAGCCTTTGCGCTCCATTTCCGGAATCAGCACCGAACCGACGGAGGCGGTGTCGGCCACGGACGAACCCGAGATGGCACCAAAGAAGGTCGAGGCGACGATATTCACCAACGACAGGCCACCCCGCACGAACCCCACCAGCACACCGGCAAACGCCACCAGTCGCCGGGACATTCCGCCTTCGGCCATGATTGCGCCAGCCAGCACGAAGAAGGGAATCGCCAGCAGCGAAAACTTGTTCACACCGCCTGCCACCTGAATCATCAGTGCATCAAAGGGAATCTCGATCCACCAGGCCCCGATCAGCGCCGAAAGACCCAGGGCATAAGCAACCGGCATGCCCAGGAGAATCAGCGCGATGAAGCTTCCCAGCAATATAAAAGCGTCCATTCATGCGGCCTCTTCGCTTTCTTCTACCAGATCGAAGCGCACGGCACGGCGGTGGCTTTGATCACCCAGAAACAGTTTTTCCAGCACGAAGATCAGGGTCAGGATGCCGCCAATGGGAATCGGCAAGTAGGAAATCCCCACACGCAGGGACGGCATTTCACCCAGGTATTGATTCCAGGTCGTCGCACAGAGCTTGAAGCCCTTGGTGGTCATGAACACACACACCACCGCCATGAGGATTTGCACCAGCACCGCAGCGTACTTGCGCAACAGCGGCGACATGCGCTCAGTTGCCATCGCCACCGCCATGTGCGCACCGGCACGATAACTGGCGGCCGCGCCGAAGAAGGTGAATACCACCATCAGCAGGATCGCGGTGGGTTCCGGCCAGCTGGAGCCACTGCCCAGTACGTAGCGGGCGAAAATACCCCAAGGGATGATCAGGCTCATCGTCAGCACCGACAGGCCGGCAATCGCGATGCAGATCCGGTAAAGCACGTCGTTAATGCGCAGTAGCGTATTTTTCATTGGGCTCACCACAGCAGCGGCAAGCGGGCATGTGCCCGCTGCGCGGCATTATCGAATGGGCTTAGTTGGCACCGACCTTGGTGGCATCGGTCTTGACGGCTTCGATACGGCTGATCAGTTCCTTGTACGGCGCGCCGTATTTGTCACGCACAGGTTGCGTGGCATCGTAGAAAGCCTTCTTCTGCTCAGGCGTGAGGGTGATGAACTCCACGCCGCTGGCCTTGAGTTTCGCTTCGGCTTCGGACGACTTCTTGTCCCACAGCACCCGCTCTTCCATCTGGGCTTCGCGAGCCAGCTTCTTCACCAGCGCCTGCTGGTCGGGGCTGAGCTTTTCCCAGGTTGCCTTGGAGATCACCACCGGCTCAGGCAGGATCAGGTGCTCGGTCAGGGTGTAGAACTTGGCGTTCTGGTAGTGATTGTGTTCCAACAGGGTCGGCGGGTTGTTTTCCGCGCCGTCGATCACGCCGGTCTGCAGGGCACTGAAGATTTCGCCCGTGGCCATGGCGATGCCGTTGCCGCCCATGTCATTGATGGTGTCGATGAACACCGGATTGCCCTGCACCCGGATCTTCATGCCCTTGAGGTCGGATATCTGCCGTACCGGCTTCTTGGTGTACAGGTTGCGCGTACCGCCATCCATCCAGGCCAGCGCCACCAGGTTGAAGTTCGAGTTGGTGATCTTGTCGAGGATTTCCTGACCGATCTCACCGTCGATGATGGCGCGCATGTGTTCATGATCGCGGAACACGAACGGCAGGTTGAACACGTTCACGTCCGGTACGACCGGGCCCACGATACCCAGGCTGACCCGGGTCATCTGGATGGCATTGGCCTGGACCTGCTCGATTACTTCTTTCTCCGAGCCCAGCACACCGCCCGCGAACATCTTGAAGCTGATATCGCCGTTGCTTTGTTCCTGCAGTTTCTTGCCCATGTTCTGTTCGGCGACCACCGGCGGGTAGCCGGTAGGGTGTACTTCGGCGAATTTGATCTTTATTTCCGCCAGGGCGGCGTTCGAGAAGCAAAAGGCCAACGGCAATACGGTGAGGAGGAGCTTGCGTTTGAAATCCATGGAGTTCTCCGATTTTGTTGTTTTTGGTCGGTGCTACGGGGATTTTCAGTATCGACAGGTCAGCCCTGGAATATCGGCTCCTCAAGCCCGGTCACGCCCGGTCTGAAGGCAAACACGCCGCCAGCCAGAGGTTGGTCGCCGATATCGCCACCCGGGCGAATGGACGTGATGTACAGGGTATCCAGCCCTGAACCACCAAAAGCGCACATGGTTGGTTTTTTCACCGGGACGGTCACGGAGCGGTCGAGCCTGCCCTGTGGCGTGAACCGATGGATCAGCCCTGCATCGTTGCCGCAGATCCAGTAACAGCCATCACTGTCCACTGCCGCGCCATCGGGACGGCCCGGATAGTCGTTCATGTTCACGAACAGACGGCGGTCATGAGGGGTGCCGCTGTCCGTGTCGTAATCGAACGCCCAGATTTTCTGCACGCTGGGGTGGGAGTCGGACAGATACATCGTTTTGCCGTCAGGGCTGAACCCTAGACCATTGGGAACGATATAGCCCTGTAATTGCGCATTCAGTTGCTGCTGTCCCGCGCTGTAGCGATACAAGGCTCCGGCAGGCACGCCAGCGGCCATGTCCAGCAGCATGGTGCCCGCCCAGAAACGCCCCTGACGGTCGCAACGGCCATCGTTGAAGCGCATGCCGGGCTGGCCGTGTTCGACGCCAGCCAGCAGGGTGCTGGTCAGGTTTTCGCCTTCTCCGGGTTGCAGGTGAAACAGGCCGCTCTCCATTCCGGCGATCCAGCCGCCACTGCTGTGGGCAGCGATGCAGGCCAGCATCTGTGGGGCTTTCCAGCTTTGGGTGCGATTATCGGCGGCATTCCAGCGGTACAAACGTCCGGCAGGAATGTCGACCCAGTAAAGCGCTTGCTCGCGAACACTCCAGACCGGGCTTTCGCCGGTGGCGTTGCGAGCATCGAAGATCAGTTCAGCATCCATGGCATTTGAGATCTCTAGTCAGTCGTTACTCGTCGCCGAAAGGCCCTGCTGCGACAAAGGCGCCACCCTGATAGATCCGGGCCGGATCGTCGGCCGCCGGCATCGGCTGGGCTTCGACCTTGGCGCGGAAAACTTCGGAGCTGTCCTTGGGGGAATACTCCAGATGGCTGGCCAGCCGGTTGTCCCACCACACGGTCTTGTTGTCTGACATCCCGTACACCACGGTATGGCCGACATCCGGCGTATACAGGGCACGTTCCAGGAGTTGAGTCAGGTCGTCGTAGCTGAGCCAGGTGCTCATCATCCGACGGTTTTGAGGTTCACTGAACGAAGAGCCGATGCGGATACTCACAGTTTCAATGCCGTAGCGATCGAAATAGAAACTGGCCATGTCTTCGCCATAGGATTTGGACAGACCGTAGTAGCCATCCGGGCGCCGAGGAGCATGGGCATCGATGGTCTGGTCTTGCTTATAGAAACCAATGACATGGTTGGAACTGGCGAAGATCACCCGTTTGACGCCGTGGCGGCGGGCGGCTTCGTAGATATGGAACACGCCGGCGATATTGGCGCCGAGGATTTCCTCGAAGGGACGTTCGACTGAAACACCGCCGAAATGCAGGATCGCATCGACGCCGTACACCAGCTGGTGTACGGCCTGTTTGTCGGAGAGATCACATCTCTGGACTTCTTCACTACTATCAACAGGAGGCTCGAGTTCCGCGATATCGGAGAGTCTGAGCGTCTTCGCATAAGGCTTCAATGTCTTGCGCAACACCTTGCCCAGGCCTCCTGCCGCACCTGTGAGCAGGAGGCGGTTGAAGGGATTTTGAGTATGACGAGCTGTGGTCATGAGAGATTCCTTGCTTGTTATTGTTATATGTTGTCGTACAACATGGAGTATTTACAGCATGGCCCGCTTTGTCAACGCATCGGCAAAGGATAGCCAGACCGATGGAAGGAGCAATTCGATCAATTCATGTCAGGCCCACTGACACCCGCCACATCACCTACCTACAGGCCAGTGATGAACAGCTTCCAGCATTTCGATATCAACGTTGTCGGACGCGATTTCGCGGTTGGCGATATCCATGGACATTTCGCCCGATTGCAGGGGGTTCTGGATGAAATCGGCTTCGATAAAGTCATCGACCGCCTGTTCTGCACAGGCAACCTGATCGATCGCGGTCCGCAAAGTCACTTGTCTGTCGAATGGCTGGACCAGCCCTGGTTCTTCTCCGTACAGGGCAGCCATGAAGCCCTGGCCATCGAGCATGTTGAAGGCCAGCCGCTGGACTATCAAAAGTATGTCGCCAACGGCGCGAGCTGGTTTCTGGAGCTGTCCGATGAAAAACAACTGCACTTCGCAGAACGCTTCTTCCGGATGCCGCTGGCACTGGAAGTGGATACCGCCGACGGCCTGATCGGCATCGTGCATGCCTGCTGTCCGCTACCCACCTGGGATCTGATGAGCGCGGTAGTGCGCGAGGAGTTGCCAGGACTCTTGCAACTGCGCAAGTCATGCCTGTGGTCACATATACGCTTGCGCTCGGGAGACACCAGCGGCATACCGGATCTGCGGGCACTGATCGTGGGCCACACGCTGGTGCGGCAACCGGAAGTTCTGGGCAATGTATTTCATATCGATACCGGCGGCTGGCAGGCTGACGGCAGCGGGTATTTCACCATCCTGGAGCTCGATACGCTGTACATGCATGAAAGAAAATAAGCCTTCTCGCGCAATATTTCTCATGGGGGCGTAGTGCAAACAAGCGTTCATGTTTCAGGCATGAAACAGCACGACTGTTTTTAGTGATTGAATAATAAAAAAATCAACCACCCATCGCCTCAAAAGGCCCTGTATCCAAGGGCCTGCCACACTGGCTTACAGCAGTAAACGGCCACCCGATTCCCAGGCCCTGAAAATGATCGACGATCCTGCAAAAGGACGCTCAAGTCATATTCATGGTAGTTCGCTTGTCACTGAAGGTTTGACGCCTCCCACAACACTGAATGCCGCTGAAGCGATTTCAGAGGCGGTAGCCATCTTTGAAGAAAGTTCAGGATCACCGTTATCCGGCACGCCGCCACAACATGATTCTCCACAAGTCGCCATTCTGCTGTGTACGTTCAATGGCCAGCGTTTTTTATCCCAACAGTTGGACTCCATAAAAAACCAGCGCTGGACGTCCTGGTTCATTGCGATATCGGACGATGGTTCCAGTGATGAAACCCTGGATATAGCGAATCATTACCAGGACTTGTGGGGAGCAGAGAAAATAAAAGTGTGGCGTGGGCCTGGCTGTGGGTTCGCTCACAATTTTCTGTCCTTTACCCACAATCGCACATTGCAGGCCGACTTCTATGCCTGGTGTGATCAGGACGATATCTGGGACGAAAACAAGTTGCAGGTGGCCGTCGACTGGCTGCAAAGCGTTCCCCATGACGAGCCGGCGATTTATCTGGGGCGCACCAGACTGATCAGCGAACAGGGCGAAGTGCTTGGTTGCTCACCGCTGTTTCAGCGACCGCCGTCCTTCGCCAATGCACTGGTGCAGAACATCGGCGGCGGCAACACCATGGTCTTCAACCACGCGACACGCTGCCTGCTCCAGGATGCCACCAAGCATCTGACGCTGCTGTCACTGGATATCGTGTCCCATGACTGGTGGGCTTATCTGCTGGTCACCGGCGTCGGCGGGCAGGTGCGCTACGACCCGACCCCTTACGTGCGTTATCGCCAGCACGACAGCAATCTGGTGGGCTCGAACGCAGGCTGGCAAGCCCGGATCGTGCGTATCCGTCAGTTGTTCAAAGGGCGCTTCAGGGACTGGAACACCACCCATATCGCCGCACTGGAAGCGGTCATCCTGTATCTGACCGACGATAGCCGCGACTTGCTGGAACAGCTCAAGAACCTGCGTTCTCCCTCGATTGCCGTACGCCTGGCAAGTTTCAGACATACCGATCTTTACCGACAGACAAGGCTGGGCAATCTGGGATTGCTGGTAGCCGTCCTCATTAATGTGATGTGAATTGTCTCTTCACGAATGAATTCGTTCCTACGGTGAAGGGGTAGGAGCGAATTCATTCGCGAAAAGGGGCATCGGAGCAAAAATGCTCAACCCCCATCTGGTCCCCGCCGCAAGTCCTGTGGCGCTCGTTCGCAGCCTGTGGAATCACCGCCAGCTCATTCTCACGATGACCCGACGCGATGTTATCGGGCGTTACCGTGGTTCGGTCATGGGGATTGCCTGGTCGTTCTTTAATCCCGTACTCATGTTGGCGGTCTATACCTTCGTGTTTTCCGAAATATTCCAGGCCCGCTGGACAGGACTGGAAACCGGCAAGGGAAACTTTGCCATTCTGCTGTTCGTGGGAATGATTGTTCATGGCTTGTTTGCCGAATGCGCGAACCGGTCCACTTCGCTGATTATTTCCAACAGCAACTACGTGAAGAAGGTCCTGTTCCCGCTGGAAATCCTGCCCGTGGTGACATTGGGCTCCGCGATCTTTCATACGCTGATCAGCCTGACCGTTCTGCTGTTGGCGCAATTTCTTCTCACTCATACCGTGTATGCGACTGCCATTACCTTTCCGCTGATCCTGCTCCCGCTGTTGATCGCAACCCTCGGCTTCAGCTGGCTATTGGCTGCGCTGGGCGTGTACCTGCGCGATGTCGGGCAATTCATTGGCGTACTGACCACCGTGCTGCTGTTCCTGTCGCCCGTGCTTTATCCCGTGGCTGCCTTGCCGGAGGTTTATCAACCCTGGCTGAAGCTCAACCCGCTGACCTACATCATCGAAGAAAGCCGCAACGTCCTGCTGTTCGGGCTCTGGCCGCAATGGGACAGCCTGGCACTGGCGATGCTGATCGGCTTCGGGTTCGCGGCGCTGGGCTTCGGGTTCTTTCAAAAAACTCGCAAAGGGTTTGCCGATGTCCTCTGATGAAATCGCCATCAGCGTGCGCGATGTCTCCAAGTGCTTTTACACCTACGACAAGCCTGTGGATCGGTTGCTGCACTCGATCGTCCCCAGAGTGCAGTCACTGTTGGGGCGGCCTGCCAGAGCTTATGGCCGGGAGTTCTGGGCGCTGCGCAATATCGATTTTGAAGTCGCAAAAGGCGAAACGGTCGCGGTGGTCGGGCGCAACGGCTCCGGCAAGTCGACCCTGCTGCAGATTATCTGCGGCACCTTGATACCCACGGGCGGCGCGGTCCAGACCCAGGGTCGGGTGGCGGCGTTGCTGGAGCTGGGGTCGGGCTTCAACCCTGAGTTCACGGGCAGGGAAAACGTCTATCTGAATGCCTCGGTGCTGGGCCTGGATCGCGAAGAAGTCGACCGGCGCTTCAGTGCCATTGCCGACTTTGCCGATATCGGCGAATTCATCGATCAGCAGGTCAAGACCTACTCCAGCGGCATGGCGGTGCGCCTGGCGTTTGCGGTACAGGCCCAGGTCGATCCGCAGGTGCTGATTGTCGATGAAGCCCTGTCGGTGGGCGATGCGAAGTTCCAGGCCAAGTGCTTCGAGCGGCTGCGGCAATTGAAACAGAACGGCACCAGCATTCTGCTGGTGACCCATGCCAGCGAACAGGTGGTGACCCACTGCAACCGGGCGATCCTGCTGGATAGGGGCCATGTGGAAATGATCGGCGCCTCGCGACCGGTCATCAATCGCTACATGGACCTGCTGTTCGGTCGCGACCGGCGTGTCGAGCCTGAGCGGCCGAAACAACAGGCTTCACTCCAGACACCCCGAAATGATCACGACCCGGTCCTGAGCTTCGAGCACGACGCCTACAGCTCGCGTGCCGGTTTCAACCCCCATGAATATCGCTGGGGCGATGGTGCCGCCAGCCTCCAGGACTTTCACCTGGCGGCCAATGGGCGCGCATTCCCCGCCAGCATCGAGCCGGGTGACGAAGTGGTGCTGCACCTGGCTATCTGCTTCAACCGCACGATCAGCAACCCCGTATTGGGTTTCACGATAAAGACCAAGGAAGGCGTCACCGTCTACGGCACCAACTCTTACCTGCTGGGCTGTGCCTCCAGCCAGGACCTGTACAACGGCGGATCACGGCTCAAGGCCTGTATGAAATTCACCAACCGCCTGGCCAGTGGCGACTACTTCATCTCGATAGGTGTCGCCTCCCGCGAAGGGGAAGACATCGTTCCCCATGACCGGCGCTATGACTCCATTCACTTCGTTGTCGCCCCGACCAGCACGCTGTTCGGTCTGGTCGATCTTGCCATCACGATGGATTTCGACCAGGTAAACCACCCATGATCGATCTAGAACAACGCGGTTATCGCCAGGACAAAACCACCCGGGTATGGGCGCGCCCCGACTATCAGGGGCTTGCCTACAACGACGGTGACGAAAGCGAAGAGCGTCTGGCGCAGATCATCCGTGACGCCGTGGACTTGTCTGTGCTGTCCGGCGAGCTGAGCAGGCATTGCACGGACTGGCCGTCGCTGTACCACCTGGGCAGGGCGCGTGGAAATATCCTGCGGCCCTTTAGCCACCTTCTGTCAGGACGAGTACTGGAAATCGGCGCAGGCTGTGGCGCCATCAGCCGTTATCTGGGGGAATGCGGCGCCAGCGTGCTGAGCCTGGAAGGCAGTGTGCGCCGGGCCACAATAGCTGCGAGCCGCACACGGGATCTGGGCAACGTCACCGTAGTGGCCGAGCGCTTCGACCAGTTCAATCCGCCCCATCGTTTCGAGGTCGTCACCCTGATCGGCGTTCTCGAATACGCCAGCATGTTCAGCCAGCAATCCGATGCAGCCTTGAACATGCTCAAACGGGTCAAAGACCTGCTGGAACCCGAGGGCGTGCTGCTGCTCGCCATTGAAAACCAGTTGGGCCTCAAGTATTTCGCCGGCGCACCGGAAGATCATCTCAATAGCCCGATGTATGGCATCGAAGGTCGCTACAGCGACCATGATCCCGAAACGTTCGGCCGCAAGAGCCTGATGGCGCTTCTTGAAGAGGCGGGCTTCAGTCGCTCGCAATTCCTGTTTCCGATGCCTGATTACAAATTGCCCAACTCCATCGTCACCCAGCGCGGGTTTGAGCTGGGCAGCTTCGATGCCGCAGCACTGGCCTGGCAGAACGCCAGAAAAGACCCTCAGTTACCCGGCGCGCCCTTGTTCAATCTGGAACGGGCCTGGCCGGTGATCGTCAGCAACGGCCTGGGCATGGAGCTGGCCAATTCCTTTCTGGTCGCCGCCTCATCCTCGGCGTCTAGCGTTGTGCCACCCGACATGCTTGCAGGCCATTACAACGTCAGCAGAAAACCCGGCTACTGCAAGCAAACGCTGTTTATCGAAACGGACGACGGCATCGAGGTGCGACATGAACCCTTGCGCGCAGAAACAGCCATCGACGAAGAGGGCGCCTATCGGCATGTGCTTTCCCGTGTCGACGGATATCGACGCGGACAGGCGCTCAGTCAGCAATTCCTCAATATCGCCAGCGCACCTGACTGGACGCTCAAGGACTTCGGGGCGTTCATCTCGCGTTATCTGAAGGCACTCGAAACCCTGCTTGAAGAACGAGGCCATGCAGCCTCTCTGGATACTCTCGACGAACGCTTGCCCGGGCTGTTTATCGATGCGGTGCCGCACAACATTCTGCTCGACGCTGAAAGCCGTCCGGCCCTGATCGATATCGAATGGGATGTCCAGGAGGGCGTGCTGCTCGGGCATCTGCTGATTCGCGCTCTGTTGCTGCTGATCGCCAGCGCCATGCCGTTCTGCCCAGGCGTCATGCCGCTGACCCGACGTCAGTTCATCATTCACAGTCTGCGCCACGCGGGTCTGGAAATGCCGCTGCCGGAGCTGGAAGCCTTCATCGACAAAGAGGCAGAGTTCCAGGCCTTCGTAACCGGCATCAGAGCCGATCACTTCCTGAACTGGGAGCCCGAGCAGATCATCAATCCACGGGCCGAACCTGCGCAATCAAAGGTTCTGGCCAAGCTGTACTACAGCGATGAGGCTGGCAACTTTCGGGAAGATCATGCCCTGGACATAGAGGTTCTTCCCGGCCATCAACAGTTGCAATTTTCCCTGAAAAGCCTGAAGTCACGCCCCAAGAGGCTCAGGCTTGATCCTGTGGACCAGCATATTTCCTTCGCTGTGGATAACTTGCGGATCCTCAAGGCGCGGACCGAAATCTGGTCCTGGGATGGCGATGTTGCGTCGTTGCCTTCGGTGTCGGGCCTCATGGAAATCGAAAAGTCGGGCCTGTCCGTGCTGTTTGTCTGCCTGGACGATGATCCTTACCTGGAGCTGCCGGTAGACCTGTCGCAACTGACCGACCTGCGCGGCCTGGTGTTGAGACTGGATCTGGTGCTCTACACCGATGAAGTGATTGCCCGGCGCATCAACCAGAATCGTAACTGGGCCGTTCAGCAGGAGTCTTCGCTGCGAACGGCCTTCGAGCCTCTCCATGAGCAGATGCAGACCCTGGCCCTGCGCATCAATGAGCTGGAGAGCACCACTTACCTGATCCAGCAGAATGTCTGCGATGGCAAACAACATACCGTCCAGACCGTCGAGCGCCTGCTCAATGACCATGCGCACCTGACCAATGGCCGCGAGGCACTCATAGCGGGTCTGGAAAGCGCACTGCTCAATCAGCAGATTGAAAAAGACACCCGCATCCATACCTTGAACCTGCGTATCCGCGAGCTGGAAGGTTCCTATAGCCGCAGGCTGGCTGCGCCGCTGCGCCACTCGGTCATTGCGGTCCGTCGCCTGGCAAAACTTTCCAGGCATCTGCCGGCACTGGTGCGTCGGGGCGGTGGTTTCAGGAAAACCGCCAATCGGGCCGCCCGCGTCTTGCAGGAGCATGGTCTGCAGGGATTGCTGGCGCGGATGCGCTGGTTCCTGAATGACACGGGCACAGAGCCTGAAAGGGTTGAGGTCGAGCCGACACCGGACCGCCGGGACTATGCAGCCTGGATCAGGCAGTACGACACACTCGATGACGATGACCGCCAGGAAATTGCCCGGCACATCGGCACCTGGAAAAGTCCGCCATTGATTTCAGTCATCATGCCGGTCTTCGACCCACCGCTGGACCTGCTGCGCGAAGCCCTGGACAGCATCAGAAACCAGCTCTATCCCCATTGGGAGTTGTGCATTGCCGACGATGCTTCCAGCAACCCGGCGGTGCAGGAATTCCTGAAGCAGGCAGAACGGCAGAACCCCAGGATCAAGGTCATCTTGCGCAGCACCAACGGGCATATTTCAGAGGCCAGCAATTCGGCCCTCGATATTGCCCAAGGCCAATACATCGCGCTCATGGACAACGATGATCTGCTGCCCGAACACGCGCTGTACTGGGTGGCGCGAAAAATCATCGAGCACCCGGGCGTCGGCATTCTTTATTCGGACGAAGACAAGATCGACCGAAAGGGGCAACGCAGTGCGCCTTACTTCAAACCTGACTGGAACGAATTCCTGTTCCGCTCGCAGAACATGATTTCCCACCTTGGCGTCTATCGGCACGATCTGGTCGAGCAGGTGGGTCGCTTCCGGGTTAAGTTCGAGGGCTCGCAGGATTACGACCTGGCTTTGCGCTGCAGCGAAAAGCTTTCCCGAGAACAGATCATTCATATCAACCGCGTGCTCTATCACTGGCGCATTCACGCCGGCAGCACCGCCATGGCGACCGATGAAAAACCCTATGCCGCCCTGGCTGGCGTAAAAGCTCTGGACGAACACCTGCAACGTACCGGGCGCGCTGGCTGGACCGAGTTGCTGCCCATCGGGATGTACCGCGTGCATTACCGGTTGCCGAAGCACAACCCTCTGGTCAGCCTGATCATTCCGACCCGCAACGCTGGCTCACTGGTCAAACAATGCATCGACAGCATCCAGAACCTGACCCACTACGGCCCGTATGAAATCATCCTGGTGGATAACGGCTCCGATGACAGCGAATCCCTGGCGTATTTCGAGCACCTCAGCGAACAGCCGAACATCACGGTGCTCAGGGATGACGGCCCTTTCAACTATTCCGCGCTGAACAATCAGGCTGTCAGGCTGGCACGCGGTGAACTGGTGGGTTTGATCAATAACGATATCGAAGTCATCAGCCCCGAATGGCTGAATGAAATGGTCGCTCTGGCCTTGCAGCCGGAGGTCGGAGCAGTGGGCGCGCGGTTATGGTTTCCCGATGACCGGCTGCAACATGGCGGCGTCATTCTGGGCATTGGCGGTATAGCCAATCACTCGCATAAATTCCTGCCCCGAGGTGAACATGGTTATTTCGGGCGTGCCGTACTGATTCAGGAGTTCTCGGCGGTGACGGCGGCCTGCCTGGTTATTCGCAAATCCATCTTCGAGCAGGTCAACGGCCTTGATGAAGCGAACCTGAAGGTAGCCTTCAACGACGTCGATTTCTGCCTGCGGGTCAAAGAGGCCGGATACGTGAACCTGTGGACCCCTTTTGCCGAGCTGTACCATCACGAATCGGCAACCCGTGGCTTTGAAGACTCCCCGCAAAAGCAGGCGCGTTTCAGCCAGGAAGTGGCTTACATGCACACACGCTGGCCGGAGATAGAGACCGATCCTGCCTACAACCCGAACCTGACACTGGAGCAACTGGACTTCAGCCTGGCCTGGCCTCCACGCCTAGAAGACTGATCAGTACATCTAAAGCCGTTGGAGCGAATTCATTCGCGAAAGGTACATACGCAAGAAATGTATCGCCCTCAATAACGTCTCGCGGATGAATCCGCTCCTACTCGGGTGTGACCAGAAACCACGACCAGCCTTTTTCGGTGCGCTCGAACGACAGCGTGGGGTTCTGACTCAGCAACACATGCTCGCCTTCGGGAGCGATCACCACACCCGCGCCCGTGCGATTGAAGTCCAGATGTTGCAGGTTGACCTGAACCTTGACTATATCTGGATGCGGCACGCTTATCTGCACATCCTCGACAGCCGTCTGGCCTGTGAATATGAGGTGTTGGTAGCGATTGTAGAGCGACACATCTCGCCCGCCAGGGTCCAGTTGTTGCCACAGGCGGTTTTGGGGATAGTAGAAAACGCCATTAACCACCTGACGCCCAGAGGCGAATAAAAACATCGCCGGGACCTGCGAGGCGAGGATGAGGATCGGGACCTGAGCCTGCGGGCTTTTCAGGTAAAGGGGAGCAATGGAAAGGGGATGAAACCCTGCTGTGGAAGCCAGCGACAGCCCCAGCCCAAGCCCGAGGAATGCGTATTGCTTCCCGATCAGAAGGAAGTAACTGCACGCAATGACCATGAATATCAGACCGATGACAATCTGCGCATTCGCACCTGACAGCAGCGGCTCATCGAATGTACGAACGGCGACATAAACCAGAGCAGCCCAGACAAGCGCCAGACCGAACATTGCGATAGTCGTGTTATCGCGAACAGAGAAGTATTTTCGAGCAGGGCGGATCATCAAGTGCGTCAGTATGAGGCAGGCCAGCCCCAAGGCAGGATCGGCTCTTGGGGCTGGCACGTATGACCACAGAGAATAGGTCGACAGCGTTCGTCCCATACCCGCCAGCATGTAGAACAGGATGAAACCGATCATGACTGCCATGGCGACTTCCAGAGCGGTCAGGGATCGTTGCCGGGCACGCAGGATAAAAAGCGCGGCCAAGGGCAGGAAAAAGTAGTAAAAAGAGGCCATCTCACTCTGATTGACCGACCGCACCTCGTTGCGTTGCAGGGTCACGATATTCGTATACCCCTTGAGCAGAGCCTGCCAGGTGACATTGCCTCCCGCCTCCAGGTTTCTATGGCCGGGATAAACGGTATGCATCATGGCCTCGATGGCTTCGCGTGCGCTCAGCCACCAGCTTCCCAAGAGAAAACCTGCCACTGACAAGGCCAGTACCAGCGCCAATATCGATTCAAGCGTAAGGTGCTTGTGCAACCGGTCACGTATAGCGATGCCGATGATCAATGCAATGAACACATAGCCGATCGTCACCTGCCACGGCGGATACAGCATCAGGACGAAACCAGCGATGGCCAATCCCGCCAGTATGCTCAGGGGCACCAGCGTCCAGCGCTTTCGCGGCTGGAGAATCTTCAGCAGGCAGAGCAAGGCAATACAGGGAAAAAACACCGCATAGGCTGGCCAGAACGACCAGGCAACGACATAGGGCGCAGAGACGAACAACAGACTGAACAAAAAGCTCTGCCGCCAGCGACCAGGCGAAAGGGTATGCAGGACATGAGCAAGGGCCAGGAAACAGCCAAACACCGGAAACCACCAGTGCCAGGCCAGCGCCCTCTTGAGATCGAAGACAAAGAACCCCCAGACCGCCGGCTTGGCCAGAGATGACACGTGGGCAACCGGCAGGCCGGTCATCCCCGTCACCAGCATATTCTGACCATCAAGCCCGAGCCTGTCGTTGACCACAGGATAGCGAGGTGCATGTTGGTACTGGGCGATGGCCATGGGCGTGAGTACCAGCCACTCATCGCTACGTATCGGCTGCTCGTACCCCCAGACCCGCGTCATGTCCGACTCGATGAAAGCCGACTGCCGCACACCCAGATCAAGGGAAGAACCGGTCAGCCCCAGTGCCGTGAACAGCATGAAAACGATCAGTACACAGCCACTGAAAAGCGTGTGCTCTGGCAGGTCGATATTCAACCGGGCCTTGAGGCTGCGCCTGAGCCACTCCGTCCTGATGAAACAAAGTGCAAGCCCGAGTATGGCCGCCACAATGATGAATTTGATCAGCGCAAGGTTCATTGCCTTCAGCTCCCGCTATTCATGCCCAGGCCGTGATAACGATCCCGGTCATGATGGTGGCCACGCCGACGAAATATTGAATGTGGAACCGCTCTCCGAATATGAAGTGGCTGGCGATGGGCACGATGACAAAGGCCAGGGCCATCAATGGATAGATCCTGCCCAGCTCGGCCTTTTGCAGCACCCAGATCCAGGCAATCGTGGTAATGCCATACAGGAGCAGCGACAGAAAAAACCAGCCGAGCATGACCGGGTCGAGCAGGTCACCGTTCTGACGAAACGTCTGCGCCGTCATCTTGAAGAGCACCTGGCCGATGGAGATCCCCAGCACACAGGCCAGCGCCGCGAGATAGATCGCCATGCTAGAGCTCCCGACCGAGGAATCTTCTCTGCAAATGAATCGGGCGCCTGGGGACGGACTGAATGTCGTAGCCGACAAAGGCCAGGATGAACTGGATACCGACCAGTATGGGCAGCGCCGATAACATGACTGTTCCGGGCGAGGTCGCAATACCGGTGCGCAGGGAAAGCCCCCAATGAAAGATCCCGAAGACCGTACCGAATATCAGCAGAAGCAAACCGAGGGGAAGTTCAAAGGACGCCAGTGACATATCCCGCAAGTAGTAGTTGTAGAACAGGCGCTTGAACATATTGCGCAGGTGTTTGCCAATGAACTCGCCCAGAATCGCTGAGACTTTGAGGTTACTGACTTCATCGCCATATCGGGCACTCATTGGAATATCCACCACCACGGCGCGCAGGGTGCCAAGACGAAACAGCATGTCGGTCTCGAAGAAGTAACGTGGGCTGATCTTGTTCATCGGCAAGTGCCGGACAACATCACTGTGAATAGCGGTATACCCGTTGGTCGGGTCGAAAAGGTCCCAATATCCCGATGAGAGTTTATTCATCAGGGACAGCGTGGTGTTACCAAAAATACGCAGGCCGGGCATACGGGATATTTCTTCCAGATTGAAGAAGCGATTGCCCTTGGTATAGTCCGCCTCGCCACTCTGTATCGGCGCGATGAAGCCGGGAATCAACGCCGGATCCATCTGCCCGTCGCCGTCCACCTTGACGATGATATCCATACCGTCTGCCAGGGCCGCGGCGTACCCCACCATGACCGTGCCTCCGACGCCCAGATTGACGGGGTTGAATATCATCCTGACCCGCCGGTCTACACAGTGCTGTTCGACTTCATGGCCGGAGCTCTGGGGGCAACAATCATCCACTACATAAATCCGGCTGACGCTTTCACCCACTCCGGCGATGACATCCAGTATGTGGTCTTTTACCTTGAAGCTTGGGATAACGACAGCAGTCCTGAGCACAGGAGTAATGAGATCGTGAGTCGTCATGAAGTTTGCCTGAGCGTCGCAGAAGGGTTATCGGGCACGGCTGATGCGCTACAGTAAAGTTCAGCAGCCCGAAGAATTCCATATCAATGACTGCCCCATGAAAGTTGCAGTGTTAATTAACAGCTTCATGAAACACTGTTAACTTTACTGACAGTAACGATCGTGTTACTTAGCGCATGCTTTTATCTACTTCTCGGCATTTAACTTCCCACTGGCACAGCTGATCACACCCATGAATACACCCGCTGAAATCGACATTTCAGGACTCAGGTGTTACGACAAGATCGTCGATGATGTGACCTATAGCGTTCCACGCGGTATCACTCGTGAAACACGAGGTCGGGTCTGGATCGTTCGCGTCCTGAAAAATAAAAAGATACTGGTCTCGGCACGCTTCACCGATTTGCGGTTTGGCGGAACAAGGCGTGCCCTGGATGCTGCAATCATTCACCTGATCCACAGTGGCCATGCCTGGATGCGGGACGACGTCCTGCAACTGAGCGAAAGTGCCACGGCGCATTGGCGCAAGCGAAGTGGGGCCGGCCTGTGTGCCGTCGCCTATGTTCCGAAAAAGGGGCCGGGCCGTGGCGAAACCTTTTTCCTGTCCACTTACAAACGGGTTGCCAGTGGCCGGGGCATGGGGAAACTTCGCTCCAAGCTGGTCGAAGTGCTGGAAAATGCCTATGAAGTGGAAGCGGGCGTTGCCGTCATACCTTATTCCGTTCAGAAAAAGATTCGTCAGGAAGTCGATCAGTTATTCGAGAGCGAGAAATTCCAGGCCTTTCTCGAAGCCGGAAGACGAAAGGCCGACCAGATAGCCGTCAATCAGTACGTTGAAACCATCAACCGGCTCAACTGAAAAGCCCCGGGACCCGCAAGTCCCGGGCTCTGCCTGTCAGACCCGGAAGCGGCTGACCATCGTCTGCAACTGAACGCCCAGACGCGCCAGCTCGACACTGGAAGCGGCGGTTTCCTCACTGGCGGAAGCCGTCTGCTCGGACACATCGCGCACATTGATGATGCTGCGGGTGATTTCCTCGGCCACGGCATTCTGCTGTTCGGCGGCCGCCGCAATCTGCTGGTTCATGGCCTGGATCGTGGAGACGGTCTGGGTAATGCTACCCAATGATGTGCCCGCCTTGCGGCTGAGCGTGACGCTGTTGGCCGTCAGCTCGCGGCTGTTGAGCATGATGTTCGACACCTGACGAGTACCGTTCTGCAGGCCGGCCACCAGGCTCTCGATTTCCTCGGTGGACTGCTGGGTACGTTGTGCAAGACCGCGTACTTCATCAGCCACTACCGCAAAGCCACGCCCAGCCTCACCGGCCCGCGCCGCCTCAATGGCCGCGTTGAGGGCCAGCAGGTTGGTCTGTTCGGCCACAGCCTTGATCACGTCCATGACCTTGCCGATCTTGTTGCTTTCCTGCTCCAGCTCGCTCATCGCCTCAGCCGAGCGTCCCACTTCCGAAGCCAGGCGTTCGATCTGGGCAATCGCTTCACCCACGACCCGGTCACCGTCGCGGGCTTCGCGGTCGGCACTGGATGCAGCCTGGGAAGCCTGTTCGGCATTTTGCGCAACCTCCTGGACCGTGGCCGACATTTCATTCATGGCCGTGGCCACCTGATCGGTTTCGACCTTTTGGTTGTTGACCCCGGCACTGGTCTGCTCGGTCACTGCCGACAACTGCTCGGCAGCACTGGCAATCTGGGTCACGCCATCACGGATCCCGACAATCAGGTCGCGCAGGGTTGCGCTCATGCGTTGTACGCCCTGTTGCAGAACACCCAGCTCATCGCGGCGCGTCACGGCAATGTTGCGTGACAGATCGCCCGACGCGATACGCTCCACTTCAACCAGCGTGTCCTGCAAGGGACCTGTGATCTGGCGGGTGATAATCAGCGCCGCCAGAATGCCCAGAACCAGAGCCAGCACGGTGCCGCCGATCTGCATGTTGCGGGCATGCTCACTGTCTTCAGCACCACGAACAGCCTGGAGCTGATACAGCGCCTCGCTGACCTTGGCCATCTCCACACCTTGTGCGGTGTTTTCCTTGCGAGCCGTGCTGATCGCCGTATTCGCCGCCTTGAAGTTATCCACAGCCTGGCGATAGCTGACCATTGAGCTTTCCAGTTGCTTGAATTCGTCACCATAGCTGCCATTGAAAGCCGCCCTGAGAGGTTCCATGCCTTGCAGGGCCGTCTCGAGCTGGCGGTAGGCGTTCTTTTCCGTGGTTTCGTTGGGGTTGCCGGTGTAGCCACGCACTTCATAGCGAATCAGGGCCAGGTTTTCCTTGGCTTTCATAATCGCTTGATAACGCCCGAAACGTCGCTCGTCATCCGGCGACATGGCGAGCACGTCGTCGATGATCCTGCCGATGATTTCTGCGCCTTTGACGGCGTGGACACCCATGGTTTTACGTAACGCCGCATCGGAGCGGTAAGCCTCGCGCATCCGGTCATACGACTGCTGGTAGTCGGCGGCAAGTTTGCCCATCTCCTGAAGCTTTTCCTGATTACCCGGATAGGTAAAAAGCCCCAGCAGTGTGTTGTGCTTTTCCTTGAGATGGTTGAGAAGGCCCTGAGCGACATCACCCATCTTTTCATCGCCGTTCTCGGTCACGTATTGCAAACGCCTCAGGCGCAGCTCACTCATGTCGGCGTTGAGCCCCATGATGTCGGCAACACGATCGCTACGCTCGATCAGGCTACCCAGGCCACTCCAGCCCGTCAGCGCCATGAGGCACGTCAAGACGAGCACCGCACCAAAGCCCAGTGCCAGTTTCAATTTCACACTGATGTTCGCAAACCATGTATTCATGACATTCCTTCGATTTCCTGAACGCTCGCACGGGCGCGTTGAA
The DNA here is from genome assembly GCF_019719005.1 of Pseudomonas cichorii. Taxonomy (GTDB): domain Bacteria; phylum Pseudomonadota; class Gammaproteobacteria; order Pseudomonadales; family Pseudomonadaceae; genus Aquipseudomonas; species Aquipseudomonas cichorii_E. Next base: position 109,665 of record NZ_JAIGPJ010000010.1, on the reverse strand, counting down.
CCGCGACCTGTTGTTCAGTAAGTGGGCGGATCGAACCAGTAAATTGATACAGATGATTACATGAATAACAGAAAGGATGGCTACAGGCCATTTATAAGTGCGCAAATTTTCATTCGCACAGGCGGGCGCAAAGGCTTGAGATAGAGAGGCTGGCGCCAGAAAGAACTGAGCCCGGCAAAGGCCGGGCTCAAGAGTGAAGCGGGATGTATCAGACGCGGAAGTGGCTGACCATCATCTGCAACTGGCCACCCAGACGGGCCAGCTCGACGCTGGAAGCAGCGGTTTCTTCACTGGCCGAAGCGGTCTGCTCGGAAACGTCACGCACGTTGATAATGCTGCGGCTGATTTCCTCGGCCACGGCACTTTGCTCTTCGGCGGCGGCAGCAATCTGCTGGTTCATCGCCTGAATGTTGGACACGGTCTGAGTAATGCTGCCCAGCGATGCTCCCGCCTTGCGGCTGAGGGTAACGCTGTTGGCTGTCAGCTCGCGACTGCTGAGCATGATGTTCGACACCTGACGGGTGCCGTTCTGCAGACCGGCCACCAGCGTCTCGATTTCTTCGGTGGACTGCTGGGTACGTTGCGCAAGGCCACGCACCTCGTCGGCCACCACCGCAAAACCACGACCGGCTTCACCCGCACGTGCCGCCTCGATGGCCGCGTTGAGGGCCAGGAGGTTGGTCTGCTCGGCCACGGCCTTGATCACGTCCATGACCTTGCCAATCTTGTCGCTTTCCTGTTCCAGCTCGCTCATGGCGTCAGCCGAACGGCCCACTTCAGTGGCCAGACGCTCAATCTGCGCAATGGCCTCGCCCACCACCTTGTCGCCGTCGCGAGCTTCGCGGTCGGCATTGGAAGCCGCTTGCGAAGCCTGTTCGGCGTTACGGGCAACTTCCTGAACAGTGGCCGACATTTCATGCATGGCAGTAGCCACCTGATCGGTCTCCACTTTCTGGCTGTTGACCCCGGCGCTGGTCTGTTCGGTCACAGCCGACAGTTCTTCGGCAGCACTGGCAATCTGGGCCACACCGTCGCGAATCCCGGTAATCAGTGTGCGCAGGGTCGTGCCCATGCGCTGGATGCCTTGTTGCAGCACGCCCAGCTCGTCTTGGCGGGTCACCACGATGGTCTGCGACAGGTCGCCCGAAGCGATGCGGTCTACAACGGCCATGGTTTCCTGCAGGGGACGGGTGATCTGACGGGTAATAAGCACCGCAGCCAGAATGCCCAGCAACAGCGCCAGCACCGTGCAGCCAATCTGCATGTTGCGAGCCTGTTCACTCTCCATGTCACGACGATCCAGCTGAATCTGATACATGTCTTCGCTGATCTTGACGATGTCCTGGCCTTGTACGGTCATTTCCTTACGGGCCTGAGCGATATCGGCATTGGCCGTCTTGAAGCCCTGAAGCGCGGTGCGATAGTTGCCCAGTGCCGTTTCCAGTTGCTTCAGGACATCGCCGTGTGTGTCGTTGAAAGTGGCTTTGAGCGCAATCAGGCCCTTGATGGCGTCGTCCAGCTGGGCGACGGCTTTCTGTTCGTTTTCAGGTGTGATGTCGGCGGCATAGCCACGGACTTCGTACCGCACCTGCATCATGTCTTCCCTGGTATTGATGACGCTTTCATACTGGCTGAAACGGGTTTCATCAGCAGGATCCAGCTTTTTGACATCCGCCAGGATCTGCTCGATCAGGGCCGCGCCCTTGACAGCATGCACGCCCATTTCCGTACGCATGGCGATGCTGGTCCTGTAGCCATTGCGCATGTTGTTCAGGGATTTCTGATAATCGCTGATCACGGTACCCAGCTTTTCGAGCAGCCTGACGTTTTCAGGGCTCTTGAAGCTCTTGAGCAGTTTTTCCTGATAGTTCTTGAAACCGTCCAGGGAAACCTGAACGGTTTCGGCGACCTTTTCGTCACCGTTGGCCACCATGTATTGCAGGCGCGTCACACGCAGCTTGGTCAGCTGGGAGTTGAGCGAAGTGATGTCGCTCATCCAGTTGCTGCGCGCGATCAGCCCGCTGAGGCTGGTCCAGCCCGTCAAGGCAAGAATGGCAGTAAAAACAAGTACCAGACCGAACCCGAGGGCCAGTTTCATATTTACGCTGATGTTGGCAAACCAGCTATTCATCGACTTTCTCCGGGATCGTCATGTTTTAAATTATGGCCGCTGGTAGGTTGTTTTTTTAGGCCGCAGCAAGGGAAATACGTAATGACGCTATCGGCAGATCACAGCCCGACTGAAATAAAAAGTCGATAAAAGTTGAAAAATATTCGCCAGGCTTTCACGGAGCTTTCATTCGCTCAAGACCACGGTTATAAAGGCATCCAGAGTATGGCACTCGTCATACGCTGTCATAAAAAAGACGTCAAAAATCTGCGTATAATGGATCCAAAAAAGCCACCACTAGCATGTGGGTATATAGTACTTTAGACATAGCGAATAGAACGCCTCTATAAAAACAAACTACCCGAACATCCAACCTATTGTTTCTGCCGAGATTTATAGTAATGAGCTTGAAGTTCCGTCATAAAATTCTGTTAGCAGCATCGGGTGTCGTGGTATTGGCATTCGCATTATTCACGCTTTATAACGATTACCTGCAACGCACGACTATTCGTCAGAATCTCGAGACGTCGGTAGGACAGGCCGGGGAATTGACCGCCAGCAGTGTTCAGAACTGGCTGAGCGGACGCATTCTTGTTCTGGAAAACCTCGCTCAGGACGTTGCCTTCCAGGGTGTGGGGACAGACCTGAGTGGTCTGGTGTCCCAGTCCTCGCTGGTCTCCACTTTCCAGTTCACGTACGTCGGTGACAGCAAGGGCGCGTTTACCCAGCGTCCAAATGTCGAAATGCCAGCCGGCTACGACCCACGTCAACGGCCCTGGTACAAATCAACCATCGACGCCGGCAAGAGCATCCTGAGCGCGCCGTACCTCGCCTCGGTAGGCGGCCTGGTGGTGACTATCGCCAGCCCGATCAAGTCAGGCGGTCAGGTTTCCGGCGTGGCCGGTGGCGACCTGAGCCTCGATACGCTGGTCAAGATCATCAACTCCGTTGAGTTCGGCGGTATCGGCTACGCCTTCCTGGTGAGCGGCGACGGTCAGGTTATCGTCAGCCCGGACAAGGATCAGGTCCTCAAGAACCTCAAGGACATTTATCCAGGCCAGACCCTGACCCTGGACAAGCGCCTGCGTGAAGTGACCCTCAATGGGCAAGAGCGCATCCTGTCCTTCACCCCGATCACCGGCCTGCCGTCGGCCGACTGGTATATCGGCTTGAGCATCGACAGAAACAAGGCCTACGCCCCCCTGAGCCAGTTCCGCAGTTCTGCGCTGGTCGCCGTGCTGATTGCCGTGGCCGTGATTGCCTTGCTGCTGAGTCTGCTGATCAGCGCGTTGATGCGTCCACTGACCGACATGGGTCGTGCAATGGAAGATATCGCCCAAGGTGAAGGCGACCTGACCCGTCGCCTGAACATTCAGGGCCAGGATGAATTCGCCCAGCTTGGCGGCGCCTTCAACCAGTTTGTCGAGCGCGTCCATGCCTCGATTGCCGAAGTGTCGTCGGCAACGGTTCAGGTACACGACCTGTCGCGACGTGTGGTGGAATCCTCCAACGCCTCGATCACAGGCTTCGACGAACAAAGCGCCCGCACCAACAGCGTTGCCGCCGCGATCAACGAACTGGGTGCTGCCACCCAGGAAATTGCCCGTAACGCCTCCGACGCCTCTATCCAGGCCAGCGAAGCCCGTGAGCAGGCCGAAGACGGCCGCATCGTGGTAGAAAAAACCATAAGCTCCATGAGCGAGCTGTCGAGCAAGATCAGCGACTCCTGCTCCAGGATCGAAACCCTCAATGCCAGCACCGACAACATCGGGCACATTCTGGACGTCATCAAAGGCATCTCGCAGCAGACCAACCTGCTGGCGCTCAACGCGGCCATCGAGGCAGCACGTGCCGGCGATGCGGGCCGCGGCTTTGCCGTGGTAGCCGATGAGGTGCGCAACCTGGCCCATCGCACCCAGGTGTCTGCCGATGAAATCCACAAAATGATCGGCGAGCTGCAAAGCGGTTCGCAGCAGGCGGTCGTGAACATGAACGAGAGCCAGACCTCCAGCCAGGACAGCGTGGAAGTGGCGAATCAGGCAGGCAACCGTCTGCGCGACGTTACCCGGCGCATTGGCGAAATCGACGGCATGAACCAGTCAGTCGCTGCGGCCACTGAAGAGCAGACCGCCGTGGTGGAAACCTTGAACGTGGATATCAACCAGATCAACAGCCTCAATCAACAGGGCGTTGCCAACCTCAATGAAACCCTCAAGGACTGTGCGGCGCTGTCGCAACAGGCAGGACGTTAGAACCAAGTGGAAGAAAGCTCCAAGATCTGATAAAGCCCGCACCGCCACCCGCTTCCTCCGCAGGAAGCGGCTGACGGATTTCGTGCAGGATCGTTACTTCAGCGCACGCCAGGTGAACGGATAGCGATAGTCCCGACCGTCATTGGCCTTGATCCCCGCAATGACCGTCAACACCATCGCACCGATACAGACCAGTGCCAGCAGCGGAATCCCGATGACCACCACGAACAGCAGCATGCTGACAATGGAGGCAATCGAAACCGTGATCTGGAAGTTCAGCGCTTCCTTGCCCTGAGAATCCAGGAACGAATCGGCGTCCTTCTTGAGCTGCCAGATAATCAACGGCCCGAGCAGATTGCCGAACGGGAAGATCAACCCGAAGAAAGCCGACAGATGACAGAACATCGCCCACTGACGCACTTCACGAGCAGGTTTGGAAAACTGGCTGTCACTCATTTGCGGCTCCTTGTTACTGCAAGATTCAGTCGGCCAGTGCGGCACGCTGCAATTCAAACAACTCTGTCATGCCTTTCTGGGCGAGCGCCAGCATTGCGTTCAACTCTTCTGGCTGGAATGGCGCGCCTTCGGCAGTACCCTGAACCTCAATGAAACCACCGGCACTGGTCATGACCACGTTGAGGTCAGTCTCGGCAGCGGAATCTTCCAGGTAATCCAGGTCGAGCACTGGCTCACCTTGATACATGCCAACGGAAACGGCAGCAATCATCTGCTTGAGCGGATCACCGCCCTTGAGGCCGCCGCGCTTCTTGATCACTTTCAGGGCATCGGCCAAGGCAACCATGGAGCCGGTGATGGAGGCAGTGCGCGTACCGCCATCGGCCTGGATCACGTCACAGTCGACGTAGAGGGTCACGTCGCCCAGCTTGGACATATCCAGAGCAGCACGCAGCGAACGACCGATCAGACGCTGGATTTCCAGAGTGCGGCCGCCTTGTTTGCCACGGCTGGCTTCACGCTGGTTACGCTCACCGGTTGCACGCGGCAGCATGCCGTACTCGGCAGTCAGCCAACCCTGGCCCTGACCTTTCAGAAAGCGTGGTACGCCATTTTCGACGCTGACCGTGCAGATCACCTTGGTGTCACCGAACTCCACCAGCACAGAACCTTCGGCGTGCTTCGTGTAATTGCGGGTGATGCGGACCTGACGGAGCTGATCGGCAGAGCGACCACTTGGACGTTTCATCTGGAATACCTGTACTGGGACGGAAAACTGCCGAGCATTATAGAGGTCACAACCAAGGCTGGGCACATCTAAAAGTCGCAATACCGATACCGAATGGTTCAAAGGCTCTGGAACCGGGTTCTCCAGCGCGAAGCGACGAAAAGGATAATGCCTTGCAATGCTTGTCACACTCGCGGATTGGGAGCCTGCGCCGCACTGCGCTACAATCCTGCGCCTTTGCAACCTGTCGGCTTACACGACTTCCATGACTGCAGCGCGGCCGCGTTCATGGACCGAATACAAGAGGTACTTCCATGGTGCACAGCATGACGGCCTTTGCCCGCGTCGAACAGGCAGGCACTCAGGGCACATTGAGTTGGGAACTACGCTCGGTCAATCATCGCTACCTCGAGCCTCACCTGCGTCTGCCGGAATCCTTCCGGGACCTGGAGGGCGCGATCCGCGAAGCGCTGCGCCAGGGCCTGTCCCGTGGCAAAGTCGAGTGTACCCTGCGCTTCGTCGAGGAAACCGCCGGCAAACCGCTGCAGGTGGATCGCGAGCGTGCAAAGCAATTGATTGCCGCCGCTGAAGCCGTCGCGGGCCTGATCAAGCAGCCCGCCGCCCTGAATCCTCTGGAAGTCCTGGCCTGGCCCGGCGTGCTCGTGGCCGATGCCACGGACCCGCAGGCCCTCAACAGCGCAGCCCTTGAGCTGTTCAACGAAGCCCTGACGGAACTGAAGAACGGTCGCGGTCGCGAAGGCGCGGACCTGGCCAGACTGCTCGATGAGCGCCTGACGTCCATCACTCAGGAAGTCGCCACCCTGCGCACGCTGGTGCCACAGATGCTGGCCACACAGCGGCAGAAAATCACGGACCGCTTTGCCGACATGAAGGCCGAGCTGGACCCTCAGCGCCTGGAACAGGAAATGGTTCTGCTGGCGCAGAAAAGCGATGTCGCGGAAGAGCTCGATCGCCTGAGCACACACGTCACGGAAGTGCGTCGCGTGCTCAAGACCGGCGGACAGGCAGGCCGTCGCCTGGACTTCCTGATGCAGGAGCTCAACCGCGAAGCCAATACACTAGGCTCCAAGGCCTTCGACCCACGCAGTACCCAAGCCGCCGTCAACCTCAAGGTTTTGATCGAGCAGATGCGTGAACAAGTGCAGAACATTGAGTAAGGCTGAACCTGACATGACCCACAGTACCGGTACCCTGTACATCGTTTCCGCCCCGTCCGGCGCAGGCAAGACCAGCCTGGTCAAGGCACTGATCGACGACTCGGAAAAAAACTCCGGGCAACAGATCCGCGTTTCGGTGTCCCACACCACCCGCGCCATGCGCCCCGGTGAAGTCGATGGCGTGAACTACCACTTCGTCGATCGCGCCGAATTCCAGCGCATGATCGAACACGGTGACTTCCTTGAGCAGGCAGAAGTTTTCGGCAACCTCTACGGTACGTCGCAAAGCCATCTGCAGCAGACTCTGGACGAAGGCCACGACCTGATTCTGGAAATCGACTGGCAGGGCGCCCAGCAGGTTCGCAAGCAGATGCCCCATGCGCGTTCTATCTTCATCCTGCCGCCAACCCAGCAGGCCTTGCGCCAGCGCCTGACCAACCGAGGCCAGGACAGCGACGAGATCATCGACGCCCGCATGCGCGAAGCCGTCAGTGAAATGAGCCATTACAAGGAATATGAGTCCATCGTGATCAACGATGACTTCGCCCATGCACTGGAAGACCTGAAAGCGATTTTCCGTGCAAACCGGCTCAGCCTGCAGCATCAGGAAGAGAAATACAGTCAGTTATTCAATGAGTTACTGGCCTGAACCGACCTTGCGGGCATGCACTGACGCCTGCCCGCAACATTCACTCTTAGGTGTGCCGCTTGAAGCTTGTGGCTAACCGCTTGTAAACTACCGAGTCCGCTCGCCCATCCGGGCACCGCGCATACGCATTTGCTACGAGGAATACCCATGGCCCGCGTGACTGTTGAAGACTGCCTGGAACACGTCGATAACCGCTTCGAGCTGGTCATGCTCGCTACCAAGCGTTCGCGTCAGCTCGCTACTGGCGGCAAGGAACCCAAGCTGGCTTGGGAAAACGACAAGCCTACCGTCGTTGCCCTGCGTGAAATCGCAGCTGGCCTGATGGATTACGCTGTCATCGCAGAAGCCGAAATCGTTGAAGATGAACCATTGTTCGCAGCGTTCGAGGACGAGTCCAGCGAGGCCGTCTAAGCCTATGCCGGGGCGATGTGGTTCGACGCAGTGTAAAAGCCACGTGCAAGGAGTAACGCCTTGCCGAGCATAGACGCACTCGCCGACCGCCTTTCGGCCTATCTTGGCAAGGACCAGGTCAATCTGGTCCGCCGAGCGTATTACTACGCCGAACAAGCCCACGACGGCCAGCGCCGTCGCAGTGGCGAAGCCTATGTAACGCACCCGCTTGCGGTCGCAAGCATTCTCGCCGACATGCACATGGACCATCAGAGCCTGATGGCTGCGATGCTGCATGACGTGATCGAAGACACCGGTATCGCCAAGGAAGCACTCAGCCTCCAGTTTGGCGAAACCGTTGCCGAACTCGTCGACGGGGTCAGCAAGCTGACCCAGATGAACTTCGAGACCAAGGCCGAAGCCCAGGCTGAAAACTTCCAGAAAATGGCCATGGCCATGGCACGCGACATTCGCGTGATCCTGGTCAAGCTCGCCGATCGCCTGCACAACATGCGCACGCTGGAAGTCCTGTCCGGCGAGAAGCGTCGCCGCATTGCCAAGGAAACCCTCGAAATCTACGCGCCCATCGCCAACCGGCTGGGCATGCATAGCGTTCGCATCGAATTCGAGGACCTGGGTTTCAAGGCCATGTACCCCATGCGTTCTTCGCGCATCCATCAGGCGGTCAAGCGCGCCCGTGGCAATCGCAAGGAACTGGTCAACAAGATCGAAGAGTCCCTGAGCCATTGCCTGGCCGTGGACGGAATCGAAGGCGAAGTCAGCGGACGGCAGAAACACCTCTATGGCATCTACAAGAAGATGCGCGGCAAGCGTCGCGCCTTCAACGAGATCATGGATGTCTACGCCTTCCGCATCATCGTCGACAAGGTCGACACCTGCTATCGCGTGCTGGGCGCTGTACATAATCTGTACAAGCCGCTGCCCGGTCGCTTCAAGGATTACATCGCGATCCCCAAGGCCAACGGCTATCAGTCGTTGCACACCACGCTGTTCGGCATGCATGGCGTGCCCATCGAAATCCAGATCCGTACCCGCGAAATGGAAGAGATGGCCAACAACGGGATTGCCGCGCACTGGCTGTACAAATCCACCGACGACGAGCAGCCAAAGGGCACCCACGCCCGCGCCCGTCAGTGGGTCAAGGGTGTGCTGGAGATGCAGCAACGCGCTGGCAACTCTCTGGAATTCATCGAAAGCGTGAAGATCGACCTGTTCCCGGACGAAGTCTACGTCTTCACGCCAAAAGGCCGGATCATGGAGCTGCCCAAAGGCTCCACGGCAGTGGACTTCGCCTATGCGGTCCACACCGATGTCGGCAATAGCTGCATCGCCTGCCGGATCAACCGTCGGCTGGCGCCGCTTTCCGAACCGCTGCAAAGCGGCTCGACCGTCGAAATCGTCAGCGCACCGGGCGCACGCCCGAATCCGGCCTGGCTGAACTTCGTGGTCACCGGCAAGGCCCGCACCCATATTCGCCATGCGCTGAAACTGCAACGCCGCTCCGAGTCCATCAGCCTGGGCGAACGCCTGCTGAACAAGGTACTCAACGGCTTCGAGAGCACTCTGGACAAGATCGCTCCCGAGCGCATCCAGCTGGCGCTGAACGAATACCGCGTCGAAGTGCTGGAAGACCTGCTCGAAGACATCGGCCTGGGCAATCGCATGGCTTATGTGGTCGCCCGCCGCCTGCTGGGCGAAGGTGAACAGTTGCCAAGCCCTGAAGGCCCGCTGGCGATTCGCGGCACCGAAGGCCTGGTTCTCAGTTACGCCAAGTGCTGCACACCGATCCCCGGCGACCCGATTGTCGGCCACCTGTCCGCAGGCAAGGGCATGGTCGTGCACCTGGACAACTGCCGCAATATCAGCGAAATCCGCCACAACGCGGAAAAATGCATCCAGCTGTCCTGGGCCAAGGATGTCACTGGCGAGTTCAATGTCGAGCTGCGCGTGGAGCTGGAACACCAGCGCGGCCTGATTGCCCTGCTGGCCAGCAGCGTCAACGCCGCCGACGGCAACATCGAAAAGATCAGCATGGACGAACGCGATGGCCGCATCAGCGTTGTCCAGCTGGTCGTCAGCGTTCACGACCGCGTGCATCTGGCCCGCGTGATCAAGAAACTGCGCGCCCTGGCAGGAGTGACACGCATCACCCGCATGCGCGCCTAGCCACCCCATCATCAGGAGTTCTTCATGACCAAGACTGTCATCACCAGCGACAAGGCCCCTGCAGCCATCGGCCCTTACTCCCAGGCAATCAAGGCTGGCAATACCGTCTACATGTCCGGGCAAATCCCTCTGGACCCCAAAAGCATGGAACTGGTCGAAGGCATCGAAGCCCAGATCGTTCAGGTCTTCGAGAACCTCAAGTCTGTCGCTGAAGCAGCCGGTGGCTCCTTCAAGGACATCGTCAAGCTGAACATCTTCCTGACCGACCTGGGCAACTTCGCCAAGGTCAACGAGATCATGGGCAAATACTTCGAGCAGCCTTATCCGGCCCGCGCCGCCATTGGCGTTGCCGCACTGCCACGTGGCGCCCAGGTAGAAATGGACGCGATTCTCGTCATCGAATAAATCATCCCGGCGGAGCGCCAGCCGCTCCGCTCCACGCAAAGAAAGAAAGGACTCTACTATGCGCTCCGTACTCGCCATCTCCCTGCTAGCCGCCCTCCTGACTGGCTGCGCCAGTCAGGCCGATCGAACCATCATCACCAGCGACAAGGCACCTCCAGCCATCGGCCCTTACTCCCAGGCAGTCAAGACTGGCAATACCGTCTACATGTCCGGGCAACTCCCTATGGACCCCAAGAGCCTGGAGCTGGTTGAAGGCATCGAAGCCCAGACCGTTCAGGTCTTCGAGAACCTCAAGTCTGTCGCTGAAGCAGCCGGTGGCTCTTTCAAGGACACCGTCAAGCTGAGCATCTTCCTGACCGACCTGAACAACTTCGCCAAGGTCAATGAGATCATGGGCAAATACTTCGAACAGCCTTATCCGGCACGCGTCACCATTGGCGTTGCCTCACTGCCACGTGGCGCCCAGATAGAAATAGACGCGATTCTCGTCATCAAATAAACAATCCCGGCGGAGCGTCAGCCGCTCCGCCCCCTGTAAAGGAAGGACTTCGCTATGCGCTCCGCGCTCGCCATCTCACTGCTGGCCGCCCTCCTGACTGGCTGCGCCAGCCATGCCGACCGCAACCCCGACGGTACCTGGATCAACCAGAGCGCCATCGACGCTGCCGTAAAAGGCGGCAACCTGCGCGAAGCCCTGCTTGCCAACGGTCCGAACCTGGAATGGCAGGTCAACACCCAGGCCAATCAGGCCATCTATTCCAACGGTTTCGAGCTGGGCGAAGGCAAGATCTCCAGCGCAGCCGACGGCAAGCTGAACGTCAATTTCTACGGCAGCTTCTCCGAAAACCTGAGCATCAAGGGCGACCACCTTGTTCAGGCCGCCAGTGAATCCGGCCCGGAACAGCATTTCGAGAAGCCGAAAAACCCGGCTCCGGAAGGCGCTCCATCAGGCAGCAGCTTTGAAAGAGCCCTTTACGGCGCCTACATGGGCGGCAAGTGGACCATCGTCAGCGGCGACGGTCAGGGCAGCGTCGTGCAGTTCATGCCGGACGGCAGCGTGCAGGGCCTCCCGGAAAACGATCGTTACGCCCTGTGCCTGGCGGGCGATTGTGCAGCCATGAGCGGCGAATACGACAGCATGTGGCTGGAAAAGAACGAGCAGGGCAGCCCGTGGATATTTGCCCGCAAAGGCAAGCAACTGGAAATCTTCCAGGCCCTCAACGCGGCTGGCGCAGGCGAGATGCCTCAACTGCGTCCAGGCGAGCGTCGCTGGCTGCTTGAGCAGCAGTGATGCACCCGTGAAGAAAGGCCCGGCCATCTCAAGGACCGGGCCTGCTTCGCACTACCCAAGCAACGCCGCATACCCCGCACGATAATCCGCATACTCCGGCACCCAACCCAGCGCCCGCGCCCTGGCATTGCTGCATCGCTTGCTGCCTACCCGCTGCACACTCACATCTTCGGACCATTCGGTCACGCCCAGGTATTCGCGGATCCAGGCCACCACATCGCCAAGCGCCGCCGGGTCGTCATCGACACCCAGGTAGCAATCCTCCAGCGCCACACCCTTTGCATCGGCTTCAAGCAGAAAAGCCAGCAACCCCGCCGCATCGTCGGCATGAATACGGTTGGCATAGACCGGCGGATCGACACGTACGCTATGGCCCTGACGCACGCGATTGGAGAGGTCGTTGCGACCAGGTCCGTAAATCCCCGTCAGGCGCACCACCGTAGCGGGCCAACCGCTGCCGAGGGCAACCTGTTCGGCCTCCAGCATCACCGTGCCGGTATAGCCTGACGGCTCGGTTGCCGAGGTTTCATCGACCCACTCACCCTGTTGCTGCCCGTAAACACCGCTACTGGAGACAAAGAACACCCGCTTGGGTTGCTGACCGTGCTGCTTCATCCAGTTCAAGACATGGGACAGACCTTCGACGTAGGCACGTCGATAACCGTATTCGTCCCTTTGCGTGGGCGTGGCGCAATACACCAGATAATCGATGGACTCTGTCGGCCAGTCCTGTGGCTCCAGCCAGTCGAACAAGTCGCCTTTCACCGGAATCACGCCTTCGGGCAACTGTGACGTATCACGTCGCAAGCCATGGATCCGCCACTTGAGAGGCAGCAATCGGGTGGCAAGACGACAACCTATATCGCCACAACCAGCGATCAGAAGAGAAGGAGCTGACACCTTGTACCTCCACATAACGGCGGATAAATCCGAAAAATAATCAGGAATAAGGGCGCCTGATGTTATTTATTGAAAAAAAGATACATTATTACTTCTGCTAACAAGAACGATTTGCAATAATACCCGTCCATTTGTCCCCGCACTTTCGTCGAGCCGCTAGAACGACGTCCCGGGACAATCATTATTTCCATTTCAGGTCAGGCCAGCATGACACGTATTCAATCACCCGCTTCGCCAACCAAGCTACCTCGCCTGCCACGTGCATGGCGTGGTGTGGCTGCCCTTGTGTTGAGCCTGATGCTCGCACCTGTCGCTCTCGCTGACCAATCGGCCCCGGCCACTCCGGCACCACAAGCGGCTGCCGCAGCTCCAGCCACCGCACCTGCTGCCCAGCCTGAAGCCGTTGCGCCTGCCGACACTCTGGAACCTGTCGCCGAAGAAGCCGGCCTGGGCATGGCTCACGACCTGTCGCCATGGGGCATGTACCAGAACGCCGATATCGTCGTAAAAGCAGTGATGATCGGCCTGGTCATCGCTTCGATCATCACCTGGACCATCTGGATCGCCAAAGGCTTCGAGCTGCTGGGTGCCAAGCGTCGTCTACGGGTTGAAATCGCCGGCCTGAAAAAGGCCCGCTCCCTGAGCGACGCCAGCCAGAGCGCCAACAAGGAGGGCACGCTGGCTCACTTGCTGGTCCATGACGCACTGGAAGAAATGCGCCTTTCGGCCAACAGCCGCGAGCGCGAAGGTATCAAGGAGCGTGTCAGTTTCCGCCTGGAACGTCTGGTCGCTGCCTGTGGCCGCAACATGAGCAACGGCACCGGCATGCTCGCCACCATCGGTTCGACCGCACCCTTCGTCGGTCTGTTCGGCACCGTGTGGGGCATCATGAACAGCTTTATCGGCATCGCCAAGACCCAGACCACCAACCTGGCCGTGGTTGCACCCGGCATCGCCGAAGCCCTGCTGGCAACCGCACTGGGTCTGGTTGCCGCGATTCCTGCGGTCGTGATCTACAACGTCTTCGCCCGCTCCATCGCTGGCTACAAGGCTCAGGTTTCCGACGCATCCGCTCAGGTTCTGCTGCTGGTCAGCCGCGACCTGGACCACCTGCCGGAAGCCGACCGCAACCAACAGCAACCGCACATGGTAAAGGTGGGCTAAGACGTGGGCCTGCATCTTAACGAAGGCGGCGACGATCTCGCCGAGAACCATGAAATCAACGTGACGCCGTTCATCGACGTCATGCTGGTGCTGCTGATCATCTTCATGGTCGCGGCACCTCTGGCGACCGTGGACATCAAGGTCGATCTGCCAGCGTCCACCGCAACACCGCAACCTCGGCCCGAAAAGCCGATCTTCCTCAGCGTCAAGACTGACAAGAGCCTGTACCTGGGCGAAGAGAAAGTCGCTCGCGAGCAGATTGGCCAGGTACTGGATGCCAGGACCAAGGGCAAGAAAGACACCACCATCTTCTTCCAGGCCGACAAGGGCGTGGATTACGGCGATCTGATGGAAGTCATGAACACCCTGCGCGGTGCCGGCTACCTGAAAGTCGGTTTGGTTGGCCTTGAGACGGTTGGTAAAAAATGATCAGTACGCGCCAAACACTGACGCGCTATAGCGGTAGTCTGTTGTTGGTGCTGGCTGTGCATGCCATCGCGGTGATCGTCGCACTCCGCTGGCCGGCATCGCAGGCCATCGAGCTGCCGCCGGCCGCCATGATGGTCGAACTGGCACCTTTGCCCGAACTCGCACCGCCACCACCGCCGCAGGTCGTTCAGCCGCCGCAACCACCCGCACCGGAAGAAGAAGTCCCGTTGCCGGATCTGGTCGAGGCGCCAAAGCCGGAAATCGCAGTTCCCAAGAAAGTGGAAAAGCCCAAGCCAAAACCGCAGCCGCCAAAGCCGCAGAAGAAGCCTGAGCCTCCACAGGAGAAACCTGCTGCCGAAAAACCGGTGGACACCCCGCCGACAACGGCACCGCCCGAGAAATCGGCTGCACCACAGGCACCGCCCAGCCCGCCGTCTCCACCCAGCACGGCACTGCCAAGCTGGCAGAGCGACCTGCTACGGCACCTGAGCAAGTACAAGAAGTATCCCGAAGATGCCCGCCGTCGCGGCATGCAAGGGGTAGCCCGTCTGCGCTTCGTGGTCGATGCGGAAGGTAATGTCCTGTCCTACTCGATTGCCAGCACTTCAGGCAGTCCGGCACTGGACCGAGCCACCATGGAGATGATCCGTCGTGCTCAACCTTTGCCAAAACCGCCAGCGGAAACCCTGAACAACGGCACGATCGAGATCCTGGCACCTTTCGTTTATTCCCTGGATAAACGCTGAATAACACTTTTGTTACTCATGAGTGCTTCTGATAACGTGCGTCTATCGATTGCACCCGCTATGCTGGGTCCGCAACTTCATGGACGCACGTTATGACCCTTACAGAATTGCGCTATATCGTCACGCTTGCTCAAGAGCAGCATTTCGGCCACGCCGCCGAACGCTGCCACGTCAGCCAGCCCACACTCTCGGTGGGCGTTAAAAAGCTCGAAGATGAACTGGGTGTGCTGATTTTCGAGCGCAGCAAAAGTGCTGTACGTCTGACGCCTGTCGGTGAAGGCATCGTTGCCCAGGCCCAGAAGGTGCTGGAGCAGGCACAAGGCATCCGCGAGCTGGCCCAGGCGGGCAAGAACCAGCTGACGGCGCCGCTGAAAGTCGGCGCCATCTACACCGTCGGCCCGTATCTGTTTCCGCATCTGATTCCACAACTGCACCGGGTCGCCCCGCAGATGCCGTTGTACATCGAAGAGAACTTCACTCACGTGCTGCGCGACAAGCTGCGCAACGGTGAGCTGGACGCGGTCATCATCGCCTTGCCTTTCAACGAAGCCGATGTGCTGACCCTGCCACTCTACGACGAGCCCTTCTCGGTTCTGATGCCGGCCAACCATCCATGGACCGAGAAAGAGTCCATCGATGCCTCGGCATTGAACGACAAAAGCCTGTTGCTGCTGGGCGAAGGTCACTGCTTCCGGGATCAGGTCCTGGAAGCCTGCCCGACGCTGACCAAAGGCGGCGAAGGCGCCCGGCATACGACCGTGGAATCCAGTTCGCTGGAAACCATTCGCCATATGGTCGCCTCAGGACTGGGTATCTCGATCCTGCCGCTGTCGGCAGTGGACAGTCACCATTACGCTCCTGGCGTCATCGAAGTTCGCCCGCTGACGGCTCCCGTACCTTTCCGTACGGTCGCCATCGCGTGGCGCGCCAGTTTCCCAAGGCCCAAGGCAATCGAGATTCTTGCTGACTCCGTACGCCTGTGTTCAGTGGCTCGTCCAAAAACAGAAGCAAGCTAGGCAAAGAAAATGAGCGAGCTTTCCAAAGTCTCGGTCACGGCGCTCAAGGGCGTCGGCGAGGCCATGGCTGAAAAGCTGGCAAAGGTGGGCCTGGAAAACCTGCAGGATGTGCTGTTTCACCTGCCGCTGCGTTATCAGGACCGGACCCGCATCGTCCCTATCGGCGCGTTGCGTCCTGGCCAGGATGCGGTGATCGAAGGTGTGGTCAGCGGCGCCGATGTGGTCATGGGCAAGCGCCGCAGCCTGCTGGTGCGACTGGGTGACGGCACAGGCGTTGTCAGCCTGCGCTTTTACCACTTCAGCAACGCCCAGAAGGAAAGCATGAAGCGCGGGACTCACCTGCGCTGCTTTGGCGAAGCCAGACCCGGCGCTTCGGGCCTGGAAATCTACCACCCCGAATACCGGGCGCTGACCGGCGACGAACCCGCGCCTGTCGAGCAGACCCTCACACCGATCTATCCGACCACCGAAGGCCTGACCCAGCAACGCCTGCGTCAGCTCTGCCAGCAAAGCCTGGCGATGCTCGGCCCCAGAAGCCTGCCGGACTGGCTGCCCGAAGAGCTGGCCCGTGACTACCAGCTGGCTCCGCTGGACGATGCGATTCGCTATCTGCACCATCCGCCCGCCGATGCCGACATCGAAGAGCTCGCTCTGGGCCACCATTGGGCGCAACACCGCCTGGCGTTTGAAGAGTTGCTGACCCATCAGCTTTCCCAGCAACGCTTGCGTGAAAGCCTGCGTGCGCAACACGCCCCGGCTTTACCGCTGGCGAAAAAGCTGCCGAAACAGTTTCTGGCTAACCTCGGCTTCCCGCCCACTGGCGCGCAGCAGCGTGTGGGCAAGGAAGTCGCCTACGACCTCAGCCAGCCGGAGCCCATGCTGCGCCTGATTCAGGGCGATGTGGGCGCGGGCAAGACCGTCGTCGCTGCACTGGCAGCACTCCAGGCACTGGAAGCCGGTTATCAGGTTGCCTTGATGGCACCCACCGAAATCCTCGCCGAGCAGCACTACATCAACTTCCAGCGCTGGCTTGAACCGCTGGGCGTGGGCGTAGCCTGGCTGGCGGGCAAGCTCAAGGGCAAGGCACGGGCCACGTCACTGGAACAGATCGCCAGCGGCACACCCATGGTGGTGGGTACTCATGCACTGTTCCAGGATGAAGTGCAGTTCAAGAATCTGGCGCTGGTCATCATCGACGAACAGCACCGCTTCGGCGTCCAGCAACGTCTGGCCCTGCGCAAGAAAGGCGTGGGCGGCATGATGTGTCCACATCAGTTGATCATGACCGCGACCCCCATTCCGCGAACCCTGGCCATGAGCGCCTACGCCGACCTGGATACCTCGATCCTCGATGAACTGCCGCCTGGGCGAACACCGGTCAATACCGTGCTGGTAGCCGACAGCCGTCGCATCGAAGTCATCGAGCGAGTGCGCGCTGCCTGTGCAGAA
The DNA here is from genome assembly GCF_019719005.1 of Pseudomonas cichorii. Taxonomy (GTDB): domain Bacteria; phylum Pseudomonadota; class Gammaproteobacteria; order Pseudomonadales; family Pseudomonadaceae; genus Aquipseudomonas; species Aquipseudomonas cichorii_E. The sequence goes on along the minus strand of NZ_JAIGPJ010000010.1, from coordinate 92,316 downwards.
GGTCGCCAGGCCTATTGGGTCTGCACCCTGATCGAAGAATCCGAGGAACTGACCTGCAAGGCCGCCGAGACTTCGTTCGAAGAACTGAGCAGTGCCCTGGGCGAGTTGCGGGTCGGGCTGATTCACGGGCGCATGAAGCCTGCGGAAAAGGCCGCCATCATGGCCGAATTCAAACAGGGCGCCCTGCAATTGCTGGTGGCGACCACGGTCATCGAAGTCGGCGTCGATGTGCCCAACGCCAGCCTGATGATCATCGAAAACCCCGAGCGCCTCGGGCTTGCCCAGTTGCACCAGTTGCGCGGGCGTGTCGGACGCGGCAGTGCCGTCAGCCATTGCGTGCTGCTCTACCATCCGCCGCTTTCACAAGTCGGCCGTCAACGCCTGGGCATCATGCGTGAAACCAATGACGGGTTCGTCATCGCCGAAAAGGATCTGGAACTGCGTGGTCCGGGTGAAATGCTGGGAACCCGACAAACGGGCCTCCTGCAGTTCAAGGTGGCTGATCTAATGCGTGATGCCGATTTGCTACCTGCCGTGCGAGATGCAGCCCACGCGCTTTTGGAGCGCTGGCCACAGCATGTCAGCCCCTTGCTTGAGCGCTGGTTGAGACACGGTCAACAATACGGTCAGGTGTGATGCAGGCAACGCTTTGGGAAGCGCATGCGGCCCAAAACAAATAAGCTGGTTATACTGCCGACATTGTAGGAAAACGGACAAAGACCATGACAGAAGTTGCCCACGTCGATGACTCTCACCAAGCCCCGTCGGTAATCCGGCAACTGCTTGAAAAACTGGCCATCTCCTATAACGAAGTCGTGGATGACGCGAGCCTGCCGGCATCGCGTAAAGTCCAGGCCGTGCTGGTCGAAGACGCTGTTGGCGCGCTGCTGATCCTGTTCCCGCAGAGCCAGTTGCTGGACCTCAACCGGATCACCGAGTTGACCGGTCGCCAGTTGGCAGCCGTTCCCCATGATCGCCTTCTGCGCATGCTCGCCAAGCACAACCTGCATGCCCTGCCGGGCTTGCCAGCCCTGACCAGTTCTCCGTGCCTGTATGACGATCGTCTGCTGCAGGAACCTGCGTTACTGATTGGCTCCGGCGAGCCAGGCGTTCTGCTGGAAATCAACAGCGAAGACTTCAGGGGCATGCTGAGCAAGGCCAGTGCAGCGCATTTTGGCGAACTGCTGAGCGGCATTCATCCAAACCTCGATCGTCCCGATGACGACCGCGAAGAAATCACCCAGGCCATGCATGCCTTCACGGCACGACGCATCCAGCAACGCCTGGAAGCAACGCTGGAAATCCCACCGTTGGCCGGTACTGCGCAGAAGATCATCAAGCTGCGTGTCGACCCTGACGCAACCATCGATGACATTACCGGCGTGGTTGAAACCGATCCTGCGCTGGCCGCTCAGGTCGTGAGCTGGGCCGCTTCGCCCTACTACGCCTCGACAGGCAAGATTCGCTCGGTCGAAGACGCCATCGTCCGCGTACTGGGTTTCGATCTGGTCATCAACCTGGCGCTGGGTCTGGCACTGGGCAAGACCCTGAGCCTGCCCAAGGATCATCCACAGCAGACAACGCCTTACTGGCAACAGTCGATCTACACCGCTGCGGTCATTGAGGGCCTGACCCGTGCCATTCCGCGCGCCAAACGCCCGGAAGGCGGCCTGACCTATCTGGCCGGCCTGCTGCACAACTTCGGCTACCTGCTGCTGGCACACGTGTTCCCGCCGCATTTCTCGCTGATCTGCCGTCAACTGGAGGTCAACCCGCATCTGCATCACAGCTATGTCGAGCATCACTTGCTGGGCATCAGCCGCGAACAGATCGGTGCCTGGCTGATGCGTTACTGGGACATGCCGGACGAACTGTCCACTGCGCTGCGCTTCCAGCATGACCCGCACTACGCGGGCAAGCATTGCGAATACGCCAACCTGATCTTTCTGGCGGTCCGCCTGCTGAGCGCCAACGGCGTCGGTTCAGGCCCTCAGCAGGAAATCCCGGACGAGTTGTTCGAGCGCCTGGGCCTGAGTCGTGAAAAAGCCAACGAATCTGTCAGAAAGGTTCTGGAAGCCGAAGTCATGTTGCGTGAGCTGGCGTCTCAGTTCTCCCAGTAATCGGCTTTTTCGCGAATGAATTCGCTCCCACATCCCGTCTGTGAGAACGAATTTATTCGCGAATCCCTTTCACCATTGAAAGGTAAGTGAAAGCTTCTGCAATTAGGATCAGCTCACCACCGGCAAAAGACCGGCTAGCCAGGAAACGTGCTCAACACAGTTTTCGGCCCAATTAACAACAATAAATGGTGATTGCGATGCTTGTTCCTACCCCGATTCACACCCTCCTTGCGTCTCCCCTCCACGTATTGCCTCTGCTGAGCTGACTCGTTCGTTTCACCGTTCTGTAGCCGTATTACGTCTGGAGTATTCCTATGTTGACTTTCCTTGGCTTCGCCATGGTTATTGCGTTCATGTACCTGATCATGAGCAAGCGCATGACCGCGCTCATTGCCCTGATTATCGTACCGATCATTTTTGCCCTGTTCGGCGGCTTCGGCCCGCAGATCGGCCCGATGATGCTGGCTGGCATCACCAAGCTGGCGCCAACCGGCGTCATGCTGATGTTCGCAATTCTCTACTTCGCCCTGATGATCGACTCGGGCCTGTTCGACCCGGCCGTGCGCAAGATCCTGAAAATGGTGAAAGGCGACCCGATGCGCATTTCGGTCGGCACTGCCGTACTGGCGCTGGTGGTTTCCCTGGACGGTGACGGTGCAACGACTTACATGATCTGCGTTGCCGCCATGCTGCCGCTCTACAGCCGTGTCGGCATGAGCCCGCGCATCATGGCAGGCCTGATCATTCTGGCTGGCGGTGTGATGAACATGACGCCATGGGGCGGCCCGACCGCTCGCGCAGCCAGCGCCCTGCATGTGGATGCCTCGGATATTTTCGTACCGATGATCCCTGCCATGTTCGCCGGTGTGATCGCGATCCTGGTCATTGCCTACTTCTACGGCAAACGTGAGCGCGCCCGTCTGGGTGAACTGCACCTGCAAGGCGATGAAATCGATCACAGCGAAATCAGCGTTTCGCAGTTCCCGGATGCCCGTCGTCCGAAGATGATCTGGTTCAACGGTGCCCTGACTCTGGCGCTGATGGTTGCCCTGATGATGAGCCTGCTGCCTCTGCCAGTACTGTTCATGATCGCGTTCAGTATCGCGATGATCATCAACTACCCGAAACTCCAGGACCAGAAAGACCGTGTTGCGGCACACGCCGGTAGCGTTCTGTCGGTTGTCGGCCTGATCTTCGCCGCTGGTATCTTCACCGGCATCCTGACCGGCACCGGCATGGTCGACGCCATGTCCAAAAGCCTGCTGGCTGTGATCCCGCCAGCGATGGGGCCTTACCTGGCCGTCATCACTGCACTGGCGAGCATGCCGTTTACCTTCTTCATGTCCAACGATGCGTTCTACTTCGGTGTACTGCCGGTACTCTCCGAAGCAGCAGCTCACTACGGCATCACGCCGGTAGAAATGGCTCGCGCCTCGATTGTCGGCCAGCCGGTGCACCTGCTCAGCCCGCTGGTTCCGTCGACCTATCTGCTGGTAGCACTGGCCGGTATCGACTTCGGTGATCACCAGCGCTTCACCCTGAAATGGGCGATTCTGGTCTGTATCTGCATCCTGATCGCAGCACTGCTGCTGGGTATTTTCCCTCTGTACAGCAGCGTTTAACCCGCCGTATCGCCTCGCCGCCAGCGTCACCGCCGGCGGCGCTGCGCTTTCATAACCTCCCCCCCCTCCCTCCATCTGCCTCCTTCCCCCGCCAAGCTG
>NZ_JAIGPJ010000010.1:0-88465 GCF_019719005.1 Pseudomonas cichorii | reverse complement strand
ATTGTTGCCCATCTCTACAACAGCCTTTCCCCCCCTTCCCCCCCCCCCCCCCCCCCCTCCGGCTGTCTGCGATTCGCTTTCATAGCCTGCCATCGCTCCATCAGTCTGCCTCATGCCCACGCAATGCTGGCTCCAGGGTCAACTCGCGACACACTGCAACGTCAATCCGCAGCCCTGAACGGGCAAGCCCCAGGGACTTTCAGTCCTCCCTCTGCACTTCCCACCTGTTGTTTCTGTCAGTAGCCGGGTCCTTGACCTTATTGCATGCTGTATCGCAATGGGCGGCTACACATTTTGTTTATTGCCAGCCAGATACGAGTGTGATTGCGTCCAGATAAACCTAAAAGGAGATACCTTGATATGGACACTTCCAATTCTCGCTCCACTGGCAGTCTGGACCCTTCGTTTGGTAACAGCGGCATTTTTACCTTTGCCAATGACGTTTACGGCACATTTTCTATCGGAGGACCCGCACTCGGGCCCGACGGAGGCATCATTGTTGCGGGTCGGGCGCACACGGCCCCAGAAGGCGATTCATACGCCATTGCCAGACTGACGGAGGACGGCCAGCCCGTTCCGCAATTCGGCCAGAACGGCATGGTCACGGGTCAGTTCAAGCCCCAAAAAACATCGTCCGCCGGGGTAACGGCTTATACCCCGGACGGCAAGATTCTGATCTCCGGCTATTATCGGGAGGCACCGTTTAGCGAAGCAAAACCCTCACTTGCGCGACATCTTGTTACCGGTGAAATCGATACAGGATTTGGTGAAGACGGCGTCGTTTTCTTCGATTTTCCGCCTCCGAAAGTGCCCGAGCCTGACAATGCACAGCCATCGGGCGGACCGCCCGATACACTCCATGAATACTTCAGTTTCAGAGTCACGCCCTTGCCGGACGGGAAAATCGTCTTCTCTGGTGTCATCGAGCCCGTGAGAGACAACTTTACTACCTCGTTCAGTGTGCTCGGGCGGCTGAATGCTGACGGTTCACTGGACAAGACGTTCGCAAATCAGGGCTATCTGTATCCGAAACCCCCAAGAAACATCGTGGACCGGCATCAGGTTCAACAGGACGGAAGTATCCTGCTGGCTGGCCAGATGGAGAATGTGCAGGGCCATCGGGGATATGTCGCCCGCTATCTGCCGGATGGCGAGCTTGATCGGACTTTCGGCTCCGCCGGATACTTGCTCATCGAAGGGCTGGAGGGGGGACATATCACGGCAATCGCCACTCATGGCAATAATGCCCTTGTTGTTGGCGCTAACAAACCTCCTTCCGACAACCCGAAAACCTGGCTCGGCGTGCTGATGGGCCTGACCACCGATGGTGCCTGGGACCCTGCTTTCAACGACGGCAACCCTCTAGAGGTGAAGCTGGGCACCAGTGGTCACAAATTGGTCCTCAAGGATCTTGTCATCGACGGCGACGGTATTGTGCTGTTCGGTAACATGGGCAATATCGCATTGGCACGCTACTTTCTGGATGGCACTGCGGATGTCTCTTATGGAAATTCGGGCTGGTGGGAATATTCCGGGAATGAAAGCTACAGCCTGATCAGGCAGACCGACGGGAAAATCGTCGCGACCGCCATGAGCATTACCGGCGAAAAAATTGTCGCTCGTTACATGGGCAACTGATCTTTGCGAAGCGGCTGAATCCGGTCGGAGCACATACCAGGTGCTCCGACCGGTTTGCATTGATTTATGACAGTTTTATTTCAATAGCCCCGTGCCTATGCGATGCTGGCGCCAAGGCCAAAGGCCGACTACAAGCTTTAGTAGAGCGTCATAAAAAACTTCCGCTCGCTACACGCTGCACCTTCAATCCTTTGCCCTGAATGGGGCACGTCTCAGGGGGCTTTCAGTATGCTGACCCTGCTCGATTTGTTATCCGCCGTGGCCCTGCTGATCTGGGGCACGCATATCGTGCGCACCGGAATCCTTCGTGTGTATGGCGCCCAACTGCGCCGCGTCCTCAGCCAGAACATGTCCAAACGGCCTCTCGCGTTTGTCGCAGGCATTCTGGTGACCGCCATGGTGCAGAGCAGCAACGCCACCGCCATGCTGGTGACGTCGTTCGTGGGCCAGGGCCTGATGACCCTGACACCGGCGCTGGCGATCATGCTGGGTGCCGATGTGGGGACGGCGCTGATGTCCCGCGTGCTGACCCTGGACCTGTCGTGGCTTTCACCGCTGCTGATTTTCCTGGGCGTGATTTTCTTTCTGTCCCGCAAGCAGACACGCGCCGGCCAGCTGGGCCGGGTTGCCATCGGTTTGGGCCTGATCGTGCTGGCATTGCAACTGATCGTCAGTGCGACCACGCCCATTACTCAGGCTTCCGGGGTAAAAGTGCTGTTCGCTTCACTGACCGGCGACCTGATGCTCGATGCCCTGGTCGGTGCCCTGTTCGCGCTGATTTCCTATTCCAGCCTCGCAGCAGTCTTGCTGACCGCCACGCTGGCAGGTGCCGATGTGATTGGCCTGCCTGTCGCAATCGGTCTGGTGATCGGCGCCAACATCGGCAGCGGGCTGCTGGCCTTTCTCAGCACCAGCATGCAAAACGTCGCCGGTCGGCAAGTGGCGCTGGGCAGCCTGCTTTACAAGCTGCTGGGCCTGCTGCTGATCATTCCGGTGCTCGACCCACTGGTGCACTGGCTTTCTTCCCTGGGCTTCAGCCCTCAGGAACTGGTGATCGGTTTTCACCTGATCTACAACACCGCACGTTGCCTGCTGATGCTACCCACCGTTGGTCCGATGGCGCGCCTGTGCGCCGCATTGCTGCCCTATCAGGCCGAAGCCAACGGCCCGGCCAAAGCCAGGCATCTGGACCTCGCCGCCTTGTCGACACCCAGCCTGGCACTGGCCAATGCCGTACGTGAAACCTTGCGCATGGGCGACCTGATCGAGAGCATGCTGGGCTCGATGCTCGCCGTGCTGCGCGGCACGCAAACGGCCGTCACCCAGGAAGTTCGCCGCCTGAGCGACGATGTGGAAGCGCTCTACAACGCCATCAAGCTGTATCTGGCACAGATGCCTCGTGAAGAACTGGGCGAGCACGATAACCGTCGCTGGGCAGAAATCATCGAGCTGACCATCAACCTGGAACTGGCCAGCGACCTGATCGAGCGCATGCTGCGCAAGATCCAGCAGCAGAAGACCTCCCAGCGCCGCTCGTTCTCGGAAGTCGGCCTGGAAGAACTGGCCGACCTGCATGTCCAGTTGCAGTCCAACCTGCGTCTTGGCCTGTCGGTGTTTCTCAGCTCGGACGAAGAGAGCGCCCGCCAGTTGCTCAGGGAAAAGCGCCGCTTCAGGGCACTGGAACGGCGTCTGGCCCATGCTCACGTCAGCCGCCTGCAACGCAAGGTCGTGCAGAGTATCGAAACCAGCTCGCTGCATCTTGAGCTCATCGCTGACATGAAACGCTTGAACTCGCTATTCTGCAGCAGCGCCTATGCCGTGCTGGGGACCGCCGATACCGGAGCCTTGTCGAGCGAGAGCATTCAAGAGCAATCGGTGTGAACGTCCCAGGCAGCGCGAAGTCTGTTAAACATACCGGCCCGCAAGGAAAGCTGCTTTATGCGTTGCCTGCTGTTCGCTTGTCTGCTTCTGAGTTCTCTCCCTTCGCTGGCCCTTGATCGTCTTCAGGTCGAGGGCTATCTGTTGCCCAACGGCCTGCAAGTGCTGCTCAAACCGGGTTATGAAAAGGGTCATGTCGCGATTCGGCTGGTGGTCGGTATCGGCTTCGATGACTTCGCCTGCCAGGACAAGGAACTGCCGCATCTGCTGGAGCACTTGCTGTTCAGCGGCATCGACGACAGCGGCGAAGGCGGCCTTGAAGAGCGCATGCAGGCCTTGGGTGGCGAGTGGAATGCATTCACCAGCAACACCGACACCACATTCGTGATCGAGGCACCGGCCAGCAATCAGCGCAAGATTCTCGATCTCTTGCTGGAGGTCCTGACCAACACGGAACTGCTGCAAAGCCGCTTCGATGAGGTCAAGCGCATCGTCGAGCGCGAAGACGGCGGCCACTTTTCCCATCTGCAACGCCTGCTCGATCGTCGCGAGTCCGGCACCGGTGCCAGCAATCAACTGGCGATGGAACTGGGCCTCAAATGTGCCGAGCGGCCGCAGGTGGATGACATCACCCTCAAGCAGGTCGAGGATGTTTTCGCGAGCTGGTACGCACCCAATAACATGACGCTGATCATGGTCGGCGACCTCGACCGGTTGCTGCCCGGCTATCTGGAGCGCACTTACGGGCAGCTCAACCCGACCGATCCTATCGAGCATCCGCCGCTGGCCGAAAGCAATGGCACGGCCCAGGCTTCCAGCACTCTCATACGCGGCCTGCTGGGCGAGGGCGCACGTTTGCACCTGACCTTCCCCGAGCCGCAGCTCGAAAAACAGCACGACGAAACCTGGGAACTGGTCGAGGCCTATCTGGACTGGGCGCTCTACACAGAATTGCGCCTCAAGCACGGCCTGTCCTATGGGCCTTCGGCAGATCGCGAAGTGTTCGGAGATGTCGGCTTCATGAGCCTCAACGCCGACCTTGAGCGCGATGACATCAATGAGGCCGAACAAAGCATCCGCAACCTGGTCAAGCGCCTGAACAAGGAAGGTATGCAACCAGCCACCTTCGCTCGCCTGCAACAGGCCGCCATCGCCAGACAGGCGTGGGCAGTGCAGGGTAACAGTGCGCTGGCCGATTATTACTGGGGAGCGCTCAATGACTATGAAAACGGGCGCTTTGTCGACCCGGTCAAACGTATCAAGGCCGTGAGCCTGGACACTGCCAACCACGCCATGCGCCAGTTGCTGGCCAAGCCAGGTTACTGGCGGGTCGAGAAATCATTGCTGAGCTATGACGATTTGTATGGGCTGGCTGCGGTGGCTGTCGGGGTGATCGGGTTGCTGGTGTTCTGGCGGGTGCGCAGGCGTATTCGCAAGTGAATTCGCTTCGACACCTTCAATCACCCGTCGCGGCCAAGGCCCCTCCCACCATCTGTAAGGAACGGTCTTTACACGCACCTTGGCATTGATATGCTGCCGGGGTTTTAAAACCGATGAAAGTGAATTGCCAAGATGCCTGACTGGAACTCCTACGTAACCCGCACCCTGGGATTGATACGACGCTATCCGGGGGTGATTGCGGCAGGTGGTTTCATCTCCGGGATCGCCAGTTTCATTCTGGTAGACCGTCAGGCGGGTCTGGCGACCTGGATCGCGGTTGTCATGCTGATCAGCTGGCTGTGGCTGATGATCGAAAACAGCGTGGTGCGGCTGTTCAGCAAGAAGTTCGGTCGGGAAATACCTCAAGGCCTGCTGCGTTACGGTACGCAACTGATCCACCAGGAAAGCCTGTTTTTCGTGCTGCCGTTCTTTTTCGTCACCACCACCTGGAACAGCGGGCAACTGGTGTTCACGGCCTTGCTGGGGGCCGCAGGCCTGATCTCGATCATCGATCCGCTGTACTACAAATGGCTGGCGCCACGCCGCTGGCTGTTCATGGCCCTGCATACCCTGACGCTGTTCGCGGCATTGCTCACGGCGCTGCCCATCATTCTCAACCTGACCACTTCGCAAAGTTACAAACTGGCACTGGGCATCGCCATGCTGCTGTCATTCCCCAGCCTGGCCTCCAGCTTCCCGATCAATACCTGGCGACGCGGCGTGGCGGTCATCGCCGTGACGCTGGCGGTGGGCAGCGCGGGCTGGCTGCTGCGCTCCTGGGTGCCGCCAGCAACCTTGTGGCTGACCGAAGTCGCCATCAGCACCGACTTCGACAACAAGAACCGCACACCGGGCGAGAGCATCAAGCAGATAAGCGCCACGCAGCTACGCCGCGACGGCTTGTACGCCTACACCGCCATCAATGCCCCGCGTGGTCTTGAAGAACGCATCTACCATGTCTGGCGACGTGACGGCCAGGAAGTGGAGCGCATCGCGCTGGATATCCATGGCGGGCGCAAGGAAGGTTATCGTGCCTGGACCCACAAGCAGAACTTCCCGAAGGACGTGGTCGGGCGCTGGCAGATCAGGGTGCTCACCGAGGACGGGCAAATGATCGGGGTGCTGCGCTTTGAAGTCACCGATACCGATCAACCGGCCGTCACCAAGCCGACAGGCAGGCTGATCAAGCTCAAACCGGGCGGCGATGATGAAAAGCCTGAGCCGGGCCCAGAGCAGAAAAGCGAACCGGAACCTGAGAAACCCGCGTCAGAGCCAGCGCCCGAAGCGCCGGCTGCCCAGTGACGAATCAGGTCGCGGTCGCGCCGAAGAACCAGTAGCAGACCAGAATGGCAGCGACGACACCCGAGAACTCAGCCAGCAGGGCGCAGCCCACCGCATGCCGGACCCGCTGGATGCCCACCGCACCGAAATACACCGCCAGCACGTAGAAGGTGGTTTCGGTACTGCCCTGAATCGTGGCGGCGGCTAGCGCGGCAAAGCTGTCCACGCCCTGGGTCTGCATGGTTTCGATCAACAAGGCCCGCGCAGCACTGCCGGAGAAAGGCTTGACCATGGCGGTCGGCAGGGCATCGACGAAACGCGTGTCCCAGCCCAGCCATTCAACCAGATGGCGGATGCCTTCAAGACCGAAGTCCAGCGCACCGGAAGCCCGCAGCACCCCCACCGCACACAACATCGCCACCAGATAGGGCAGCAGATTCTTGGCAACGTCGAACCCTTCTTTGGCACCTTCGACAAAGGCCTCATAGACCTGCACCTTGCGCAGCGCGCCAATGATCATGAACAGCATGATCAGGCCGAACAGCGTGAGGTTGCCGAGGATCGATGACAGGCCGGCCAGTGCCGCCGCCGACAGCGTTCCCAGGAAAGCCATGAAGCCACCGAGCAACAGCGCGCCCGGAATCAGATAAGCCAGCACCACCGGGTCCCACAAACGCAGGCGCTGCATGAACGCCACCGACAGCAGGCCCACGATGGTCGATACGCTGGTGGCCAGCAGGATCGGCAGGAATACCAGCGTCGGGTCCGGCGCGCCTTGCTGGGCGCGGTACATGAAAATCGTCACCGGCAGCAGCGTCAGGGACGAGGCGTTGAGCACCAGAAACAGGATCTGCGCATTACTGGCGGCAGTCTGGCTGGGGTTGAGCTCTTGCAGCGAACGCATCGCTTTGAGCCCGATAGGCGTAGCAGCGTTATCCAGGCCCAGAGCGTTGGCAGCGAAGTTGAGGGTAATCAGGCCCAGTGCGGGATGGCCCGGCGGCACTTCCGGCATCAGGCGCAGAAACAGCGGGCCCAGCACCTTGGCCAGCCAGTCGACAATCCCGGCCTTTTCAGCAATGCGCAGAAAGCCCAGCCAGAGCGTGAGCGTGCCGAACAGCAGCACCATTACTTCGACCGACAGCTTGGCCATCGCAAAGATGCTTTCGACCATCGCGGCAAAAATACCGGCGTTGCCCCCAATCAGCCATTGCCCCATGGCAGATACGCACGCAACGACAAAAAAACCAAGCCACAAGCCATTGAGCATCGGATATGTCCCTCACAAGATGCGGCGATGATAACAATCGGGAGCAGCAGATACGACAAACCCCGGAAAGTCCGGGGTTTGTCGGTGCAACCGATCAGCGATCAGTCAGCGAGGGGAGCGGCAGCAGGAACCGGGTCCTTGCTGCGCCAGTGCGGCAGGGAATTCCAGTAGCGCTGACCTTTGGCTTCGTCGTACATGCCTTCCCAACGGGCGATAACCAGTACCGCCAAGGCGTTACCGATCACGTTCAGTGCGGTACGCGCCATGTCCATGATGCGGTCGACACCGGCGATGAATGCCAGGCCTTCCAGCGGGATACCCGCGCTGCCCAGAGTGGCCAGCAGAACCACGAACGACACACCAGGAACGCCCGCGATGCCTTTGGAGGTGACCATCAGGGTCAGCACCAGCATCATCTGCGCGCCGACCGACAGGTCGATGCCGTACAACTGGGCAATGAAGATGGCCGCGATGCTCTGGTACAGGGTCGAACCGTCGAGGTTGAACGAATAGCCGGTCGGTACCACGAAGCTGCAAATGGCTTTAGGAGCGCCGTAGGCTTCCATCTTCTGGATCACACGCGGCAGGACCGTTTCGGAACTGGCGGTGGAGTAAGCCAGGATCAGCTCGTCCTTGAAGATGCGGATCAGCTTCATGATCGAGAAGCCGAACATACGGGCAATCAGGCCCAGCACCACGAAGGCAAAGAAAGCGATGGCCACGTAGACCAGGATCACCAGCTTGGCCAGCGGCAACAGGGACGCAAAACCGAAGTTGGCGACGGTCACCGAGATCAGAGCGAATACGCCGATAGGGGCGTAGTTCATGATCATGTGGGTGACTTTGAACATGGTTTCCGAGACGCCCTGGAACATCTTCACCAGCGGATCACGTACTTCGGCTTGCAGGCTGGAAAGGCCCAGACCGAACAGCACCGAGAAGAAGATGATCGGCAACATTTCGCCACGCGCCATGGCAGCAAAGATGTTGGAAGGGATAAGGTTGAGGATCGTCGCGATGAATGCGTGATCGTGCTGAACCTCAGCCGTGGTCTGCTGATACTTCGAGATATCGACCGTGCCCAGGGTGCTCATGTCGATACCCGCGCCCGGCTGGAACACGTTGGCCAGAACCAGACCGACAAGGATTGCGATGGTGGTGACGACTTCGAAGTAAATGATGGTCTTGAGACCGATGCGACCCAGCTTCTTCGCGTCGCCCACACCGGCAATACCGACGATCAGCGAGGCAATCACGATCGGGATCACGATCATTTTGATAAGACGAATGAAGATATCGCCTGCTGGTTGCAGGACATTACTGATCCACCAGGCCTTCTCGGCACTGAAGTGGTTGAGCAACGCACCGAGGGCAATCCCCAGTACCAGTCCAATCAGAATCTGCCAGGCCAGACTCAGCTTTGCCTTCTTCATTCATTTACCCTTGTTTTTAGTGGCTGGACATATCCATAACCGACATGCTGAAACTGCTTTTTACAGAGGCAGTGTCGAAACCGGAAACACCCAGAAAAGGTCCCTGCAAACGAGCGTTCATGCTCTATGACAGGCGAAAAAAGGCGCAACTATTCCCATGGCACACAGGTACGTCTAATGCCATAAACGACTACCTCATGCCGAATCGGCATAACCAAATGAGGTTTCGTATCTAATAGCGACACAAAAAAGTTGTCCCTATTGCCTCCCAAAGTGGCTAGAACGTCGCCTCCAGCCTGGCAAGGGGAAACTCGGAAGTGCATGCCCCAATGGAATGTCCAGCGCAATTGCGTCGCAATTTATTGGATCGACGGTCGTCGGGGCACATGAAAAGAGGCCGATCGGCCTAGGGAAAACCCGGCCCGGGATTGGCTGGGGCGAGCGTTAACGGCCATACATTCAGCAACATATTTGACCGATAAATTGAGTGCGCAGGCACTTGCGCACTCAATTGGATAGCTCGATGACCGCGTTCTGAAGCGGGCTTTACAGCTTGGCTTTTACTGCCGCCAATCCATCCTTGTCATCGATGGTCTTCACGCCGTCGAGCCATTTGTCGAGGACAGCCGGGTTGGCTTTGACCCAGGCTTTGGCAGCCTCGGCATTGCTGACTTTCTTGTTCGCCACCTCGGCCATGATGCTGTTTTCCATTTCCAGGGTGAAACTCAGGTTCGTCAGCAGTTTGCCTACATTCGGGCAGGCCTCGGCGTAGCCCTTGCGGGTCAGGGTGTAGACTGCGCCGGTGTCGCCGAAGTATTTCTCGCCGCCCTTGAGGTAGCGCATGCCTTTGATCTGCACGTTCATGGGGTGCGGTGTCCAGCCCAGGAAGACGACGAAGGCTTTCCTTTTCACGTTGCGGTTCACTTCGGCCAGCATGGCCTGTTCGCTGGACTCCACCAGTTTCCAGTCGCCCAGCTCGAATTCGTTTTTCTTGATGATTTCCTGCAACGACAGGTTGGCCGGCGCGCCAGAGCCGATGCCGTAGATTTTCTTGCTGAACTTGTCGGCGAATGTGTTCAGGTCGGCGAAGTCATGCACACCGGCTTCCCAGACGTAGTCGGGCACGGCCAGGGTGAATTCGGTGCCTTGCAGGTTCTTGGCCAGTTGGGTCACGTCGCCGGTGGCCACGAACTTGTCGTAAAAGCCTTGTTGCGCCGGCATCCAGTTACCCAGAAACACATCCAGCTGACCGTCCTTGAGGCCGCCGAAGGCAATCGGCACTGCCAATGTATCGACCTTGGCCTTGTAACCCAGGCCATCGAGCAGCAACCCGGTAATGGCGTTGGTGGCGGCAATGTCGCTCCAGCCAGGGTCGGCCATTCTTACCGTGCTGCAACTCTGGTCAGCGGCATGCGCCGTGAGGCTGCCGAACGTCATGACACCGACTGCCAGTGCTGTGGATAACTTATTCATGGATGTGACCCTTTTGGTTTTCTCGGTGATGGCAGGGTTTAAGGTTGTGGATAACGTGCCTTGCGCTCCAGATCGTCCAGATCAATGTGGTTGCGCATGTACTGCTGACTGGCGTCGACCAGTGGCTGGTGATCCCAACTCTTCAGCTTGCCGATGGCCAGTGTGCTGGCGACGAAACGCCGACGACGCTGGCTGGCGAGCACCTGGTGGTGTATCGCCGGTATGTCCCATTTGGCGCGAGCTTCGGCCAGAAAATCATTGAACAGCTGTTGATGAACGGGCGATTGGCTCAGTTCTTCCTGTTCCTTTGGATCGTTGTCTACATCGAACAATAGGCACGGGTCCTGTTCCGAGTAGATGAATTTGTAGGCGCCCCGACGAATCATCATCAAGGGGCTGGTGGTGCCTTCGGCCATGTATTCGCCGAATACCTCGTCGTGGCCGCCTTCGCCTTGCAGGTGCGGCAACAGAGAACGTCCGTCCAGTGGCAGGCCACTGTCCAGTTGGCCTTCAGCCAGATCGACGAAGGTCGGCAGCAGATCGGCGGTGGACACCGAAGCGCTGACGCGGCCCGCCTTGAAGTGACCCGGCGCGTAAACCAGCAGCGGCACACGCGCCGACATCTCGAACCAGTGCATTTTGTACCAGAGGCCACGCTCGCCCAGCATGTCGCCGTGATCGCCCGAGAACACGATGATGGTGTCTTCGGCCAAGCCCGTTTCTTCGAGGGTTTGCAGCAGTTTACCGACGTTGTCGTCGATATAGCTGCAAGCACCGAAGTAGGCACGGCGGGCATCGCGGATCTTGTCCACAGGCAACGGCTTGTCCCACAGGTCATACACCTTGAGCAAACGTTGCGAGTGCGGGTCCAGTTCATCCTGATCGGCGTGGGCCACGGGCAGCGGAATGTCTTCGTCGCGGTACAGATCCCAATAGCGCTTGGGAATGGTGTACGGGTCGTGAGGATGGGTCATGGAAACCGTCAGGCAAAACGGCGCGTCACCATCCTCGCGAACATGATCGAACAGGTACTGGCGGGCCTTGAAGACAACTTCTTCATCGAAATCCAGCTGGTTGGTGCGCACGCACGGTCCGGCCTGTAGCACCGAGGACATGTTGTGGTACCAGCTTGGACGAACGTCAGGCTCGTCCCAGTTCACCGCCCAGCCATAATCGGCCGGATAGATGTCGCTGGTCAGCCGCTCTTCGTAGCCGTGCAACTGGTCCGGGCCGCAGAAATGCATCTTGCCCGACAGCGCGGTCCTGTAGCCCAGGCCGCGCAGGTAATGAGCATAAGTCGGGATGTCCGCCGGAAAATCCGCGGCGTTGTCATAGGCACCGATCCGGCTCGGGAGCTGGCCGCTGACCAGAGTAAAACGCGAAGGCGCACACAACGGGCTGTTGCAGTAAGCGGAATCGAACACCACGCCTTCGGTGGCCAGGCGACTCAGGTGGGGCATTTTTATGGGAGAGGGTGCGTAGAACGGCAACATTGGCGCGGCCATTTGATCGGCCATGATGAACAGAATATTTTTGCGCTTCATGTAATCTCGGCATCCCATTGTCAGCAGTTATGCGAAAGTGCTGTATTCGAGGATGAAGATCTCCGATTTTACGGTAAAGCCCACACAAAACAATGCCTAGGATAAGCACAGCTTATGTTTGAAACCCTCGGTGACATGTCTCTGGATCTGCTGCGTGCCTTTGAAGCAGCGGCCCGCCTGCGCAGCTTCACGGCGGCGGCCATGGAACTGGGCACGACACAACCTGCGATCAGCCAGCAGATAAAGCGCCTGGAAGAACAATTGGCGACCCGCCTGTTCGACCGGGTCTATCGCGGGATCGAGCTGACCGAGGCCGGAGAAATCCTGTTCAGCCATGTGCAGAGCGGGTTGCAGGCCATGGACAGCGGCCTGGTTGCCATTACCGAGCAACATCAGAACGAGGTGCTGCAGGTCGCGACTGACTTTGCATTTGCGGCCTATTGGCTGATGCCGCGTCTGCATCGTTTTCACAAGCACCACCCGGATGTGGACGTCAGCCTGGTGACCAGCGAGCGCAGCCACAGCATGCTCAGCGCGGATATCGATGTGGCGGTGCTGTTCGGGGACGGGCGCTTCAAGCAGGGTGAAAGCCGCTGGCTGTTCAGCGAAGAGGTGTTTCCGGTGTGCAGCCCGAAACTGCTTGCCACTCGGACAACCCCTTTGCCCAATGAAGCTCTGCGCGAGTTTGCGCTGCTGCATTTACGCGGTGAAGGCAGCAACAACTGGTTCGACTGGGCGGGTGTATTCCGGGCACTCAATATTCCCCAGGCACCGGCGCCAGGCCAACTGCGCTTCGACAATTACACACTGCTGATCCAGGCCGCCATCGCCGGGCAGGGCGTTGCCATTGGCTGGCGGCATCTGGTGGATGACCTGCTGGATCAGGGCCTGTTGTGCCGTCCCATCGCAGCTACGGCGATTTCCGCCTGTGGCTATTACGTGGTCTTGCCCCAACGCAAGCGACGCCTGCAGGTGGTGCAGCAGTTTGTCGACTGGCTGGCCAGTGAACAGGCTCTCAGTGGCGATTCATTAACTGGCAAATCGCTACCATCGATTGCGGTTTGAGCCTTATCTGTGGATAACTGGGAGCAATCTTGACTCAGGGAGGACTTGGTAATGCAGGATGTCCAGGGCTATCACGCCCACATTTATTTCGATGCACAGACCATCGGGCAGGCGCGGGCCTTGTGCGAAGCCGCCACGGCGAAGTTTGATGTGCAGATGGGAAGGGTTCACGAACGGCTGGTAGGGCCGCATCCGGACTGGAGCTGCCAGTTGGCGTTCGGGCACTCGCAGTTTGCCGATGTGGTGTTGTGGCTGGCGCGCAACCGAAACAATCTGGTGGTCTTTTTGCACCCGTTGACGGGCGATGAGCTCAAGGATCACACCGAACACGCCATCTGGATGGGAGAAATCCGGCCTCTTGATGTCTCCATATTCAAGGCCTGAACCGCATGCTCATGGAGACACGGGGCTGTGTATAACCTGCTCCGCTATAAGCAGTGAAGATGTTCCAGGTCATGGAAGGGTGACTTCCACTTCATGCAAATGGCTTCAGCAGTGGTTTGTCGGTAATGTTTGAATCCAATAGCGCTATCCCGTGGAGATGTCATCACATGGACATTCGCACTCTGAAAAATCTCATGCAAGTCGCCCAGTGCGGCTCCCTGACCGCAGCTTCCGAACTCTGCTGCCTCAGTGTCCAGGCCTTGGCCGCGCAGTTGAACAAGGTCGAAGCGCAGTTTGGCTTCAAGCTTTTCAAGCGCTCCAACAAGGGCCTGACCCTGACCAGTGCGGGTCAGGAACTTGAACCCTACATGGAACAGGTGCTGGAAGCTTCCCGGCAACTGGACAACAAGGTTGCCGCGCTCAATGTGTCGTCCTCGCGGATCCTGCGGGTTGCGCTCAACAGCACCTTGTCGAGTGAGGTCAACCGCTGCATCGTGGCGCGCATGATCGAGGCCTTCGACGATTGCCAGCTGGAGTTCAGCTACGCCGAGTCGGTGGAGAACCTGAGCAAGCTCAATCACGAGAGCTTCGACATGGCCGTGCTGATCGGGCCGCAATCCATCAGACCCAGCGTTCTGCTGCCCTTCGTGCAAGTCCAGGTGGTGGGCGTGCATTGCGGGCCGAAAGATACGCCGCTGTCTTCGCTCAACGAAAAGCTCCAGGTTCGTCCCAGCAGCAGTTGCCCGTACTCCGACAGCTTCCAGCGCTTCATTGCCGGTGGCACGCCCAAGAAAGGCAAGCCGCCCAGCATTGTGTACTCGGGCAGCGAAACGCTGACGCTCTCCCTGATCAGGCAGCTGGACGGCATTGGCCTGGTTTCCAGAAGCGTTGCCGAACACAGCGGCCTGACCATCGTGCCCGGCTTCGAAGACTCGCTGGAAGTGCATCTGGTGGTGAACAATTCGAGCCTGTCATGCCAAGCCCTGAATTACGTGGTCCACACAGCATTACAGGACAGCGCTGATAGCAATGTAGGCCGCCACACCCAGCGCCACACTGAGAAACAGATTCCTGCTCAGGTATGCGCATAACAACGTAGGGATCGCGGCAAGAAACTCGGGACGATCCAGTTGCAGTTGCTGGTTCTTGATCAGCAGCGGCGTTACGGTAATGGCGGCAACGATTGCCACAGGCAGGTACTCCAGCGCCTTGGCGATAAAGTCCGGCCAGTGTTCGGTATTGACCTGCAACGGCAGTGTGCGTGGCAACAGCGTGACGGCGACCATCGCCGCCACCGCCAGAATCAGGAACGTTTGTTCAGGCATAGTCCGGCTCCGCAACCCAGAAGTGTGGCGATAAATACGTTAAAGGCAGAATCGCCCAGCAGGCTGAGCCCGCCCATGGCAACCACGGCCACCAGTGCCGCAATGAGCTTCTTGCGGGTATCGCACAGCGAAACCAGCACATACAGCATCATGGCGCTCAGGGCGTAGTCGAGTTTGTAGCTCACCAGATGAGCCGCATATTGCGCGCACAGGGCACCGATCAGGCCACCGGCCACCCACGCGGTGTGGCAATAGAGGTTGAAACCGATCAGGTAGCGGGCCGTAACCGGCTTGTCCTTGCCGAGCCGCACACTATGGAAGGCAAACGACTCGTCGGTCAGTTGCGCGCCATAGCAGAAGCGCTCCAGGCGACTCAGCTTCAGGGTGCGCAAGGCCTTGGCCATGTACACCGACATCAGCATGTGCCGGGCATTGATCAGGAACGTCGTGAGGATGATGGTCGGCAGCGAAGCTCCCGCGCTCATCAGCGCCAGGGCGGCGAACTGCGAAGCACCGGCATACACGAACAGACACATCGCGACCGGCAGCCAGAGCGGAAAGCCTGCGTTGATCGCCATGAGCCCGAACACGAAGGCCACGGCAAAGTAGCCGGCCACGACCGGGCTGGCTTCGGCGAATGCACTGGATTTCTGCTTGGGAACCGGCATGGTTTGATCGATCGATAGCTTGCTCAAAGGTCTTTCTCGCAAGTGATTTCGCCTTTGGGCTCATGAAAACCCAGGCTATTCCAGAAATTGCGCCCCACCAGATTGTCGCCGTCGACGAACAGGAACATGCGTCTCACGTTGAGGCGTTTCATATCTGCGGTGGCAGCATCCACCAGACACTGCCCGACGCCCTGGCCACGATACTCGGGGCTGACCGCCAGATGATTGATGGTCCCGCGAGTCCCCAGCACCCCACCTATAACCGCACCAACGACATCACCTTTGGCATCCTTTGCCAGATAGGCGATGGTGGTTTCGCGGGTCAGGATCCGCTGCAGGCATTTGGTGTCCTGCCACTGGCAGAACGCGACTTCTTTGAAAGAGCGGAAGAAGCTCTCCAGCAACGCGGCATCCTGATAAGTCGCTCGCTTGAGAAGGGCTATTTCTGCGGGTTCGAGATTTTCAGCGAACAATGTCAAAAGGCGTCCCCGGCAAGGAAAATGAAATAGCCATGATCTGACGATAGGCCATTTTGTGCGGGTCGCGATTGCTCGCAGGCGTTACGTAATGGCGCATTTCCCGGTCCAGGAAGAACGTGGTGTCCAGCACTTCATCGTAGGTGAGTGCCGCCAGTTGTTCTTCCTGGGTGTTGTACAGCCGGCTCTGGGCGCCCTCGACGTTCTGCTTGCCCCAGAAATGCACGCCGCTGAAAGGATAACCATCGCAATGGATGCCTTCGGGCGTGATTTCCAGCGTCTTGCCCGGTTTGATCTCGATACGGATCTGATGGATCTGGCATTGCCAGACCTTGTTGTGCAGCTCTGGCGGAAGAACGTGCTTATAGACTTCGAAATCCAGGTCTATAAGGCTGCGCACGACCGGCGAAGCGATGACTTCTTCGGAAAAGTCCTGAAAATGCCGCTCCATGCCGCCAACGTAGCGGTTATGTTCGGTGGACTGGACATAAGCTCGATGCTCGAGTTGGCGCAGGTCGCGAGTGACTGGGTTGTATTCAAAGTCGCTATAGCGGCGAAACCGCATGCCTGAATCGGCCTGCCCGTAGTACTTGTCTTCCTCCATGTTCTCCCAGCTCTTGGTGAGCCGGATGAAATCGGCGAAATGACCGTACAGACTAAAATCGCTGCCTAGAACATTTGCAAACTTGTCACGTTGTAGCGAGTGGCCAACTTCCTTGTTCAAGACAAGCATTTTCAGGGTCCTTTTCTACGGTGAGCGCCTAATTTAGACGTCACGGCAGATAGTTCCATGAAAAAGAATTTCAGGCATATCAAGCCCTGATTGATGCCCCTGAAGGGCTGCCGTCACCAGCAGGCAGCCCGTTTCGCATGTGTTACTGAATCAATTCAGTACGCGATCGAGAATAGCGTAGACGATGCCTGTGCCCGCTGCGATCAAGAGCCTCTGTGCAGCAGAAATTTCATCTTCAGCCATTACGGGCATTGCGTACGCCATCGGCAAGGGCAGCACACAGGCTCAAGACGCCATCTACAGCTTCGTCAGACGATTTGGCCTTAGCGATCTTGTCCACCAGTGCAGAACCGACCACCACGCCATCGGCCAGACGCGCGATAGCGGCGGCCTGTTCCGGCGTACGGATGCCGAAACCGACACTGATCGGCAGGCTGGTATGGCGACGCAGGCGTGCAATGGCTTCGGTGACGTGCTCGGTGGTGGCCGAACCGGCACCGGTCACACCAGCCACGGACACGTAATAGACGAAACCTGAGCTGCGCTCCAGTACACGTGGCAGACGCGCGTCATCGGTGGTTGGCGTGGTCAGGCGAATGAAATCGATACCCGACGCCTGGGCAGGCGTAGCCAGCTCGGCGTCGTGCTCGGGCGGCAGGTCGACGATGATCAGCCCGTCCACACCGGCATCCTTGGCAGCCGCAACAAAAGCGTCCACACCAAAGCGATGAATCGGGTTGTAGTAACCCATCAGCACGATAGGCGTGGTCTGGTCTTCGACACGGAACTCGCTGACCATCTGCAGGGTTTTCAGCAGGGTCTGGCCAGCGTCCAGGGCACGCAGGGTCGCCAGTTGAATCGCGACACCGTCGGCCATCGGATCGGTGAAGGGCATGCCCAGCTCGATCACGTCGGCGCCAGCCGCTGGCAGCCCTTTGAGGACTTTCAGGGAAGTGTCATAGCCAGGATCGCCAGCGGTGATGAAAGTCACCAGTGCCGCACGGCCTTCGGTTTTCAGCTGGGCGAAACGTTGCTCAAGACGGCTCATACCGACTTCTCCTGGTTCTGTTCAGCAGCGGCCATGTGGCTCATTACGGTTTGCATGTCTTTGTCACCGCGACCGGAGAAGCACACGACCATCAGATGGTCACTGCTCAGGGTAGGGGCACGCTTGATGGCTTCAGCCAGGGCGTGGGCGGTTTCCAGTGCCGGAATGATGCCTTCGAGTCGGCAGCATTGATGGAAAGCCTGCAAGGCCTCTTCGTCGGTGATGTTGACGTACTCGGCGCGCTTCACTTCATGCAGGTAAGCGTGCTCGGGACCGATGCCCGGGTAGTCCAGGCCGGCGGAAATCGAGTGAGCATCAGCGATCTGGCCGTCTTCGTTCTGCAGCAGGTAAGTGCGGTTGCCGTGCAATACGCCGGGAACCCCGCCGTTGAGGCTGGCTGCGTGCTTGTCGGTGCCGATGCCGTGACCACCGGCCTCGACGCCAATGATTTGCACGCTGGCATCATCGAGGAACGGATGGAACAGGCCCATGGCGTTGGAACCACCGCCCACGCAAGCCACCAGACTGTCCGGCAGACGTCCTTCCTTCTCGTGCATCTGGGCCTTGGTTTCCTTGCCGATGATGGACTGGAAGTCACGGACCATCGCCGGATACGGGTGTGGACCCGCCACGGTGCCGATCAGGTAGAAAGTGTCTTCGACGTTGGTCACCCAGTCGCGCAGGGCTTCGTTCATGGCGTCTTTCAGGGTGCCGGTGCCGGAAGTGACAGGCACGATCTCGGCCCCTAGAAGCTTCATGCGGAACACGTTGGCCTGCTGACGCTCGATGTCGGTTGCGCCCATGTAGATCACGCAAGGCAGGCCGAAGCGGGCGGCGACTGTGGCCGTGGCAACGCCGTGCATGCCTGCGCCGGTTTCCGCGATCAGACGCTTCTTGCCCATGCGCTTGGCCAGCAGGATCTGGCCGATGCAGTTGTTGATCTTGTGCGCGCCGGTGTGGTTCAGCTCTTCACGCTTGAAGTAGATCTTGGCGCCACCGCAGGCCTCGGTCAGGCGCTCGGCGAAATACAGCGGGTTCGGGCGGCCGACATAGTCGCGCTGGAAGTAGGCCAGTTGCTCGGCGAACTCAGGGTCGGCCTTGGCGGCTTCGTACTCGCGGTTCAGGTCAAGCACCAGCGGCATGAGGGTTTCAGCCACGTAGCGGCCACCAAATGAGCCGAACAGGCCGTTGGCATCAGGGCCGCTGCGATAGTTGGTCTGGGTCATGGGGGCTCCAGTTGCAGTCTTGGGCGAATGGGTTGAGCCGGATCGGCAATGGGCTCACTTTAACCAGCGCACGCCCGGATGAAAACCGATAAGATCGCCGCAACCTGTCAGGAAAACTCACAGATACCATGAGCCGCGACCTTCCTCCCCTCAATGCCTTGCGCGCTTTCGAAGCCACCGCCCGCCTGGGCAGCGTCAGTCAGGCAGCGGAACAGCTGCACGTGACCCACGGCGCGGTCAGCCGCCAGTTGAAAACGCTGGAGGAACACTTGGGCGTCAGCCTGTTCAGCAAAGACGGGCGCGGCCTGAAACTCACAGATGCAGGTGTACGTTTGCGCGATGTCAGCGGTGAGGCTTTCGACCGCCTGCGCGATGTATGCGCCGAGCTGAGCCAGGGCAGCGCGGATGCTCCGTTCGTGCTGGGCTGCTCCGGCAGCCTGCTGGCGCGCTGGTTTATCCCGCGACTGGGGCGTCTGAATGCCGAGTTGCCGGACCTGCGCTTGCACCTTTCGGCAGGCGAGGGCGATCTGGACCCGCGCAGGCCTGGTCTGGATGCATTGCTGGTCTTTGCCGAGCCGCCATGGCCGGCAGACATGCAGGTTTTCGAGCTGGCCAGCGAACGTATCGGCCCGGTAATGAGCCCGCGCTTCACACGTTTTGAAGCATTGCGACAAGCACCTGCCAAGGCGCTATTGAGCGAGTCGCTGTTGCAGACCACATCACGCCCGCAAGCATGGCCAAGCTGGGCGCAGCACAACGGGATCGATCCGCAGGCGCTGCGTTACGGTCAGGGTTTCGAGCATTTGTATTATTTGCTGGAGGCAGCAGTGGCAGGACTGGGCATTGCCATTGCGCCCGAGCCGCTGGTCACGGATGACCTGCGGGCCGGGCGCCTGGCGGCACCCTGGGGTTTCAGCGAAACCCCGGCACGACTTGCACTCTGGGTGCCCCGACGCGCTGCAGACGGTCGGGCGCAGCAGTTGGCTCAATGGTTGAAAAACGAGCTGGAGCGCTCCATCGAGCCGATCAGAAAATGATCATTCGCCGCGTTTGATCAACAGGTAGGCAGCAAGCAGGCCTATAGCCCCGACTGCAACACCCGCGGTCGTCCAGGGATGTTCCTGGGCATAGTCACGCGTGGCAATTGCGTTTTCACGAGTCTTGACCTTCACGTCCTCGTAGAGATCGCTGAGCAGATGACGCGAATGGCTCAACGCATTTTCAGCATTGGCCTTGAGGCTTTTCAGCGTCTTGCGCGATTCCTCGGAAGCATCACCTTTGAGGCTTTCCAAAGACTTGAGAAGGCTCTCGATCTCCGCTTCCATGCTTTGCAACGAGGCTTTACGAAGTGAATTGCTAGCCATGGTATTTCTCCTGCTGTGGTGAGTAGGTGTGTTGTTTCCGACTCCAGGCTTTTTGGAAAGTGCGATGGTATTTGTGCAAAGTGCTGAACTTTTCTCTGCCTTTTCCTGACAGAACCTTTAAGCGCCGCCATTGCTGCGCCTCTGAAGGCTACCAAGGAGAACTGCCATGAGTGATCACCGTACCTACAAGAAGATCGAGCTGGTTGGCTCGTCTACCACCAGTATTGAAGACGCCATCAACAATGCGATTGCAGAAGCCGGCAAGAGCCTTCAGTACCTGGAGTGGTTCGAAGTGACCGAAACCCGCGGGCACATCGAAAACGGCAAGGTTGCGCACTATCAGGTCACCCTCAAAGTGGGCTTTCGCATTGCCGATAGCTGACAGGTCCTGAAGCTTTTAACTGGCCGTTTGCCATAAATTCCGCTACAGATAGAGACCGCTGCCGCGCATCACTGCGTGGCAGTTGCCATTGCGCGCTTCATTTTGGAGTGCCTGGAATTTGTCAACACGAGGGAGTGTCATTGATGAAGAAGTTTCTATTGGTAGCGGCCTTGCTGAGCTTTGCAGGAACCACCATGGCGGCGGGCAAAAATTGCGAAGAACTGAAAGCGCAGATTGACGCAAAACTCCAGTCGCTCAATGTCAAATCCTACACCCTGACAATCATCCCGACAGAAGAGGTGAAGGATCAGAAAGTCGTCGGTTCCTGCGATTGGGGCAGACACAAGCTCATCTACACCCGCAACTGATCCGGGTCCGCTCCTGCACATACCGCGCAGGAGCGAATTCATTCGCGAACAATCACCTGCACCGCCTTCCCGGATAAATCCGGTCCCACATCAGGCTGTGCGGTGTATTTATCCCTGCGCAACCTGCGCCAGAATTTCATACGAGCGCAAACGATCTTCGTGCTCGTACATGTCGCAGGTGAAGATCAATTCATCGGCATCGGTCTGTTCCAGCAGCACATCCAGCTTGGCGCGGATCTTTTCCGGGCCGCCCACCATCGCCAGCCCCAGAAAGCTCGCCACAGCCTCTCGCTCATGAGGCAACCACAGTTTGTCCATGGATTCGACCGGTGGACGCTGCACCAGACTGTGCCCGCGCATCAGCGCCAGAATACGCTGGTAGACCGACGTCGCCAGGTACTCGGCACGCTCGTCGGTGTCGGCGGCAGACAACGGCACACCCAGCATCACATAAGGCTTGTCGAGCACTTCGGAAGGCTGGAAATGATTGCGATAGACGCGAACCGCCTCATGCATGTAGCGCGGTGCGAAATGTGAGGCAAAGGCATAAGGCAGCCCGCGCATCCCGGCCAGTTGCGCGCTGAACAGGCTCGACCCCAGCAACCAGATCGGCACATTGGTGCCTGAGCCCGGCACAGCGATCACTTTTTGATCAGAAGTGCGTGGGCCCAGGTAAGCCATCAGCTCGGTGACGTCATCAGGGAAATCATCGGCGCTGCCGGAGCGCTCGCGCCGCAGTGCCCGGGCCGTCATCTGGTCCGAGCCCGGTGCGCGCCCCAGGCCCAGGTCAATACGACCGGGATAGAGGCTGGCCAGGGTGCCGAACTGCTCGGCAATCACCAGGGGAGCATGGTTGGGCAGCATGACTCCGCCAGCCCCCACGCGAATCGTCGACGTGCCGCCCGCCAGGTAGGCCAGCAATACGGAAGTCGCCGAACTCGCGATGCCGTCCATGTTGTGGTGCTCGGCAACCCAGAAGCGGTTGTAGCCCAGCTTCTCGACATGCTGAGCCAGGTTCAGGGAATTGCGCAGTGAGTCTGCAGGACCTTTGTCCTGGCGCACAGGCACCAGGTCCAGGGTGGAAATCTTTACATCCGACAAACGTTTCATAGGCCGCTGCTTCTCCTCGAAATGTGTTGGGCTGAGCCCATGATGAAACAGCAGTGCGGGCGCAAGCGCTGCTTTTCAATGGCCAGCCCAAAAAAGACCTACTAAAACACTAGGGCTTATACGTTGAACTTTCCAAGGCCGTCTATCCTCAGAAACTTGGTTACGGCTGGAACATTACCGATTTAATCAGGAGGCACCATGAGCATCGTCAAGAAAGCATCCGCCCATTGGGAAGGTGATCTGAAGAGCGGCATCGGCAGTATCTCCACCGAAACAGGCGTGCTGCGCGAAGCGCCTTACGGTTTCAAGGCCCGTTTCGAGGGCGGCAAGGGCACCAACCCGGAAGAACTGATCGGCGCGGCCCATGCCGGCTGTTTCTCCATGGCCCTGTCGATGATCCTCGGGAACGCGGGCTTCACCGCTGAAAGCATCGATACTCAGGCTGAAGTGACGCTGGATCAGGACAGCGACGGATTTTCCATCACAGCCGTGCATCTGGTGCTCAAGGCCAAAGTGCCCAACGCAAGCCAGCAGCAGTTCGAGGAACTGACCACAAAAGCCAAAGAAGGCTGCCCGGTTTCCAAGGTGCTGAATGCCAGGATCACTCTGGATGCCACACTGCTCGGTTGATCGATAGCGTGACGCCAAAGGCCCGTACAACAAGGTTGTGCGGGTCATTTTTTTGCACATCAGAACCAGATGCGGGGCCGGACGGTCGTATGAAGGACTACAGCACAGGCAAGGTTCTGTGCGTCTTATCGAAGGAATCGGCCATGAAACGTTTTGCTTTGACTATCAGCTGCATCCTGCTGACGACCAGCGCACTGGCTGCGCCAAAATCCTGCGAAGAACTCAAGGACGAGATCGAGGCCAAGATCCAGGCCAACAACGTCACGTCCTACACGCTGGAAATTGTCCCCAACGCTGAAGTCCACGACCAGAACATGGTGGTGGGGAGCTGCGACAACGGCACCCAGAAAATCATCTACCAGAGAAACGACAGCTGATCAGATGCAGTGGATATCACCCTGCTCGGCAACAACCTTGCGCTCGGCGTCGAAAAGCCTGGCCGTAATGTCGTTGGCCAGGATGCGGGCTTCGATCACGTAACGCTGCCCGGCGGCAAAGTGGTCGTATTCGATATCGATGAAACACGTGATATCGGTGTAGTCGTCACTGATCAGGCCCAATCCGCCGGAGCGATATTCATAGTCGAAACGGATCTGTAGCTCATGACGGCCGGGCGTGACCTGAAAGTACCGGCCATCCTCGGTATTCTTGCCATCAAGCTTGTCCGCCATCACCAGCCTGCCGGTCATGGTGCGCATATCGACCCAGGCCATGTTCGGGTCGACGGCCGGTAAAGGCGTAGTACACCCGACAAGGGTGCCGAGGGCGAGAGTCAAAGCTATCAGGCGCATATCAGGCTCCGCAGATGAGTGGATGACGATGATAGTTGCGTAACACCCTGCTGTCCTGCATAACGCGCTCTATCCCTGTATTGAAGGCCGTGTATGCCACGACTCGATGTTTTACGTCTCTGGCGCAGCTTGCCGATAGCGACGATGGTTTTGCTCTGTGGATGCTCCAGCCTCTCGTACTACGGCCAGCTGGCCAGTGGTCAGTTGCATCTGTTGCAGGCGCGAGAGCCCGTCGAGGACATCATCGCCGACCCCGGCCGCGACCCGAAACTGCGTCAGCGCCTGGCATACGCCCAGCAGGCCCGCACCTTCGCCAGCGCACACCTGCATCTGCCGGACAACAAGAGCTATCGCCTGTACGCCGATCTGGGCCGGCCTTATGTGGTATGGAACGTCTTCGCCACCGATGAGTTCTCGCTGGACCCCGTCACCCATTGCTTTCCGATTGCCGGTTGCGTGGCCTATCGCGGTTATTACGGCCTGGGCGGCGCACGTGGCGAGGCAGCCTTGCAGCGTCAGGCCGGCAAGGATGTGTACATGAGCGGCGTGGAGGCATATTCGACCCTTGGCTGGTTCAACGATCCGATCCTCAGCTCCATGCTGGGCTGGGGCGACGAACGATTGGCAACGCTGATCTTTCACGAACTGGCGCATCAGCGCTTTTATGTGAAGGACGACACCGAGTTCAACGAATCCTACGCCAGCTTCGTGGAACAGGAAGGCACGCGCCAGTGGCGTGCAGAGCGGGGTCTGGCACCGGAAAACGTTTCGCAATCCACACGCCGGGATCAGTTCATTCGCTTGGTGCTCGATACCCGGGAACGGCTCAAGGCGCTGTATCGTCAGCCGCTGACAACCGAGGTCATGCGCGAGCGCAAAGCCGCCGAATTCGAGCGTTTGCGCCGTGAATACCGGCAGGTGCGTGACGAGCAGTGGGGCGGCGACAAACGCTTCGACGGGTGGATCAATTCACCGATGAACAACGCCAAACTATTGCCCTTCGGGCTGTACGACCAATGGGTGCCAGCCTTTACGGCGCTATACAAGCAAGTGAAGGGTGATTGGGTGGGGTTCTTCGATGCAGTGGAGAAGCTGGGAGAATTGCCTGTGGCGCAGCGCAAGGCCAGATTGCAGGAGCCCAGCGACTTTCGCGAATGAATTCGCACACCGCTCGTAGGAGCGAATTCATTCGCGAAAAGCCCCATGCATCTCAGCCATGGTCACAAAATGATAGGTCGGCGATTGCGCCGTCAGTTCTTCATGGCTGCCAAAACCATACCCCACGGCTGCCACGTCCAGCCCGTTACGCGAACCGCCGATCAGGTCGTGTTTGCGGTCGCCGATCATCAAGGTCTGGCTTGGGTCCAGGCTTTCCTGCTCCAGCAGATGAGCGATCAGTTCCACTTTATCGGTGCGGGTGCCATCCAGCTCACTGCCGTAAATCACTTTGAAATACTTGGCAAAGTCGAAGTGCCGGGCGATTTCACGGGCGAACACCCAGGGTTTCGACGTCGCGATATACAGCGTACGACCCTGACCCGCCAAGGCTTCCAGCAACTCGGGCACGCCATCGAATACCTGGTTTTCATAAAGCCCGGTCACCTTGAAGCGCTCGCGGTAGAAACCTACGGCTTCCCAGGCACGGGCTTCGTCCATGTCATAAAACTGCATGAACGCCTGCAATAGCGGTGGGCCGATGAAGTGTTCCAGTTTGGTGATATCCGGCTCGTCGATCCCCAGTTTTGCCAGTGCAAACTGGATTGAGCGAGTTATCCCCAGGCGCGGGTCGGTCAGTGTGCCGTCGAGATCGAACAGGATGTTTTGGTAATGCATGTGTTCTCGCCAATCAATGCGTAAAAAAGACCTGTGGATAACTCAGGGCTGGTCGTAACCTTCAGCCAGATGCTGATCCTTGAGCTTCACGTAATTGCTCGCACTATAAGGGAAAAAGGCAATTTCCTTTTCAGTCAGAGGCCGGGCCTGCTTGACTGGACGCCCCACATACAGAAACCCGCTTTCCAGCACTTTACCGGGCGGCACCAGGCTGCCAGCGCCGATGATGACCTCATCCTCGACCACTGCGCCATCCATGATGGTGGTGCCCATGCCGATCAGAATACGGTTGCCGATGGTGCAGCCATGCAGCATCGCCTTGTGGCCGATGGTCACCTCGTCACCAATCAGTAATGGAAAGCCGTCAGGGTTGAACGGCCCGGCGTGGGTGATGTGCAACACACTGCCGTCCTGCACGCTGGTGCGGGCACCGATGCGGATGCGATGCATGTCGCCACGGATCACGGTCAGTGGCCAGACGGAGCTGTCTGCACCGATCTCGACATCGCCGATCACCACGGCCGAATGATCGACGAACGCTCGCTCGCCAAGGGCTGGGGTGTGGTCCTGGAACTTGCGAATGGCCACGATAGACTCCTTCTTTACGGGTGATAGAGGCGCGATGCAGGTTTGAGTGCTGCGGTCGGCGTCGATTGTAATTAAGATGCGTGAGTGTTTCTTCCAGCCAAGGTGCAAAACCGTGAGCGCGAACAACCCTCTTCTGCAATCGTACGACCTGCCTCCTTTCTCGGCGATCCGTGCCGAGCACGTAAAACCTGCCATCGAGCAGATCCTGGCCGATAACCGCGCCGCGATTGCCGACATTCTTGCCAAACAGGGTTCGACCCCCACCTGGGCCGGCCTGATACTGGCGATGGATGAATTGAATGACCGCCTGGGAGCCGCCTGGAGCCCGGTCAGCCATCTGAATGCCGTCTGCAACAGCGCCGAACTGCGCGAAGCCTACGAGTCGTGCCTGCCTGCATTGAGCGCCTACTCTACCGAAATGGGCCAGAACCGCGAGCTGTTCCAGGCCTATGAAGCCCTGGCCAACAGCCCGGAGGCGGCCAACTTCGACGTTGGCCAGAAGACTATCCTGGAACAGTCCCTGCGTGACTTCCGCCTTTCGGGCATCGACCTGCCGCCCGAGCAGCAGAAGCGTTATGCCGAAGTGCAGAGCAAGCTGTCGGAGCTGGGCAGCCAGTTCTCCAACCAGTTGCTCGACGCCACCCAGGCCTGGACCAAACTGGTCACTGACGAATCCGCCCTCGCGGGTCTGACCGATTCGGCCAAGCAACAGATGGCTGCCGCCGCCAAGGCCAAGGATCTGGAAGGTTTCCTGATTACTCTGGAATTCCCGAGCTATTACGCGGTAATGACCTACGCCGAAGACCGCGCCCTGCGCGAAGAAGTCTACGCGGCCTACTGCACACGCGCCTCGGACCAAGGCCCGAATGCCGGCAAGAACGACAACGGCCCGGTCATGGAGCAGATCCTCGACCTGCGTCAGGAACTGGCACAACTGCTGGGCTTCGCCAGCTTCTCCGAACTGAGCCTGGCGACCAAGATGGCCGAGTCCAGCGATCAGGTGCTGAGCTTCCTGCGGGATCTGGCCAAGCGCAGCAAGCCTTTTGCCGAACAGGACCTCAAGCAGCTCAAGGCGTATGCCGCCGAACAGGGTTGCCCGGATCTGCAAAGCTGGGACAGCGGTTTCTATGGCGAAAAACTGCGCGAACAGCGCTACAGCGTTTCCCAGGAAATCCTGCGCGCCTACTTCCCGATCGACAAAGTGCTGAGCGGCCTGTTCGCAATCGTCCAGCGCCTGTACGGCATTGAAATCGCCGAACAGAAAGGCTTCGACACCTGGCACCCGGATGTTCGCCTGTTTGAAATCAAGGAAAACGGCCAGCACGTCGGGCGCTTCTTCTTCGATCTGTATGCCCGCGCCAACAAGCGTGGCGGTGCCTGGATGGATGGCGCTCGTGACCGTCGTCGTACCGCCGAAGGCCGTCTGCAGAATCCTGTGGCGAATCTGGTGTGCAACTTCACGCCAGCGGTCGGTGGCAAGCCTGCGCTGCTGACTCACGATGAAGTCACCACGCTGTTCCACGAATTCGGTCATGGCCTGCATCACCTGCTGACCCGCGTCGAGCACGCGGGTGTTTCGGGCATCAACGGCGTGGCGTGGGATGCGGTCGAGTTGCCAAGCCAGTTCATGGAAAACTGGTGCTGGGAGCCTGAAGGCCTGGCCCTGATTTCCGGTCACTACGAGAGCGGCGAAGCGCTACCTCAGGACCTGCTGGAAAAAATGCTCGCTGCCAAGAACTTCCAGTCAGGCCTGATGATGGTCCGCCAACTGGAGTTCTCGCTGTTCGACTTCGAGCTGCATGCCACCCATGGTGACGGTCGTGGCGTGCTGGATGTGCTTGAAGGCATCCGCGATGAAGTCTCGGTGATGCGTCCGCCTGCCTACAACCGCTTCCCGAACAGCTTCGCGCATATCTTCGCGGGCGGTTATGCAGCCGGTTACTACAGCTACAAATGGGCCGAAGTGTTGTCCGCCGATGCGTTCTCCCGATTCGAGGAAGACGGTGTACTCAACGCCGAAACAGGTCGTGCCTTCCGCGAAGCCATCCTGGCCCGTGGCGGCTCCCAGGCGCCGATGGTGTTGTTCGTCGACTTCCGCGGACGCGAGCCTTCGATTGACGCACTCTTGCGTCACAGTGGCTTGAGTGAGGAAGCGGCAGCATGACCGATACACCGGTAGTCATTACCAAGAAACGCTTTATCGCCGGGGCTGTCTGCCCGGCGTGCAGCGAGCCCGACAAGCTGAAGATGTGGAGCGAAGACGACGTTCCCCATCGTGAATGCGTGGGTTGCGGCTACAGCGATACGCTCAATGAACAGGGCCTGTCGATTCCCAAAGAACTGGGAACACGGGTCAACAAGGCGACGCCAAAACCGGCGGATCCAAAGGTTCAGGGCGTGCAGTTCTTCCCGAATCCGAAGCTGAAGAAGCCCGTCGATCCGAGTTGAATGCCTGATGACGAAACGGGAAGCACCTGTCAGGTGCTTCCCGCGTCATGAGTTCATCTGGGCTTACTCAAAGTGAATCTTTATAAAGGCCTGTGCCAGATCGATGAGGACTTGATCGTCCTCGTCTGTATGGCCGACATTGCCATCCACATCCGACTTTCCGGAAACATTATCAAAACGGCCATCCTTACTGGATGAGGAAACGTAAGCCAGGTACCTGAGGACGGCTACATACTTATCTTTTTCTTTCTCCTGCGCTTGAGCTCCTGGCATTGAAGCGGGAGCGGGAGCGGGAGCGGGTACTTCTTCTACTTTCTCATACTCATAAAACTCAACCACTATCTCAGGACTCTGGTCATTCTCAAAGTCTTCTCTGGATAGCCGAAGCTCATACTTAGCCATCACTCACCTCACTGATTGATATAGGGCATTCATTACCTGGGTGTAACACCTGGCCTCTGCCTCTGGACTCAGTATCACTCTCTTTACAGACACTTATCCTTGAAGGCTCTTTCAAGATCTCCAGGCAACTTACACAGCATAGGCTCAGGAAATGAATACCCTGCCGAGCCTTAAGAACTCTTCGCCTTATTGTTTACCATTGAAATAACCAAAGGAGATTTTCCCATCAATCGATTTGCTGGCTTCAACCTTCACATCACTGTTTTCATAAGAAGAATTGAAGCTCCGAATAGTGACAGGCCATTTAATATCGCGTTTGATGGTAACGAGCGTTCGGCCCTGAGAGAAATCTCCATAAGGATGACCGACCAGAGAAAAAGACGTACCCGCTTTAGCCTTCAGGATTCGGGCAGAGCGAAATTCATCATTTGAGCAACCAAAGCTGTTATTTTTCATCTTGACGTTATGCACACGATTGAAGGGAACCGTGCAGTCGAGATTTTTTTCCAGGTTATTTCCTTCATAAAATGCAATGGCCGCATCAGAGAAGTCGCCCGGTGTTCGACTTACTTCAATACGGGAAATACTTCCATTCAAACCGTTATTGCGAACATGAATGATTTGATAGTCGGCGTTATTGCGATTCTGTTCAAAGCCTGGAACCACGACATGCTCTTTTTTTCCAATGTCTCGCTTCACGTCAATAATGGCGTAATCATCTTCGCGGCTGCCACCGCCATTATCGAATACCGTGATTCGGGTCCCCTTGGTGACGCCCGATAGCGACAAGGATTGAGCCTCATCGTTTTCACAGCCTTGAGTCGGCAGAAGAAGAGTTCGGTTGCCGCTTGGAATGGCGCAGACCGTGTCTCTTTTCCTGTCGGCATCAGAGCCTTCCCACAAATAAATGCCGCCCTGGCTCAAGGTGCGCGCATAGGCAAAGGCGTCGCCGTTGCGGTAATTATTGATGCCGATGAAATTCGGCTCATTCCCGCAATTGGTCGCACGCCGCATCAGGTAGGTCAGGTTATTGTCGTACTTGGCAGAATCAGGAATGGTTGAGGTGACGGTGTGAAACTGGTTCATCAGAAACAGTCGATTCCACTGCTTGCCTGTAGAACTGGCGACTTTTTGGGTACTCAGAGGGACGTCGGTCCAGCGTGTGGGGCAGGAAAAATTGTGGGCCGCAAAAATATTGGAAGCCGCGGCCCCCAAGGTGTCCCACTTGTTCTGCGTCAACCAGTCCTTATCGAACAGGACGGTAATGGTCTTGCTCCCTACCCGATACTGACCACTGACTTCACGCTTATCGGTCATCATGATAAGGCGGTTATTTTTCTGGGCCATTGCTGCCAGGGTTGGCCAACCCGAGTTATCGAAATTCGCCGGGTTGAACGAGAAGTCTGCAAGCTCGGGTATTGCATTGAAGACTTCCTGCATATCGTCGCGGCTGACATAAGTCTCGAAAAATATAGTCACTACTTCTGACGTGTTGTTCTTCAGAAACGGAATGAATTCGTTCTTCAACTGATTGCCCAGCGGGCCGTAGCAGGCAATGGTTTTATGACAGACCTTGATACGATTGAAGCCTGATTTGTTATCCGTATAGAGATCCAGCATAAAGCCACGGACACCGTCATTCAGTTGCCTGGGCAGCTCAGCCAGATTCTGATTGATCTTCTCGTAGGAGTTATGGGTTGTAACCCAGTGATACTGGTCAAAGGGCTTGCTTGTATCCGCGAAGTTGTAGGCGTGTGCCGCTGTCAACGTCAGGGACAGGAGCGAGGCACCAGCCAGTGCGTTAAATGCATGTTTTGTGTTCAAGATTGAAATCCTTTTCAATAATTGCCAGGCCTGTAACAGGGCCTACCCAAGTACTCATCCATGAGTGCTGTCGAAACAATTAATAGAGTAAGAAGGTAGTCAATGGAACCGGCTTATTGTTACAACGCTTTAATAAACGTTAGAAAGTACATCCCTCACAAGAAAGAGCCGGAGCGCACCACCGGTCAGACAGGCCGTAATTTTTCCTGGCAGGGGTGAATTTTGATGTACTGTATGCATGAACAGTATTCGAGTCATTCCTCATGGTCAGCACACCTCCGATCCGCGGCCGTGGCACTGCCACCAACCCGCACAACCGCTTTGCGCCCAGCCGGTCCGTCGCCGAGGACGATGGCTGGTATCAGGAGGTTCCGCTGACTCAGGGCACGCAGATCATCCCTGAAACGGCCAAGAGCATCATCACCCGCAACACTTCGCCGGACATTCCCTTCGATCGCTCCATCAATCCTTATCGCGGCTGCGAACATGGCTGTATCTATTGTTTCGCACGTCCCAGCCATGCCTATTGGGACATGTCACCGGGGCTGGATTTCGAGACAAAGCTGATCGTCAAGACCAACGCGGCGGCCCTGCTGGAGCAGCAGCTTTCCAAACCTGGTTACCGTTGTGCGCCGATCACTCTGGGGGCCAATACCGACCCGTATCAGCCTATCGAGCGCGAACACCGGATCACCCGCGCGACCCTTGAGGTTTTGCTGCGCTATCGTCATCCCGTGTCCATCATCACCAAAGGCTCGCTGATTCTGCGCGACCTCGATCTGCTGGCCGAAATGGCAAAGCTGAATCTGGTGTCAGTATTCATCAGCCTGACCACGCTGGATGACGAACTCAAATGCATTCTTGAGCCCAGGGCTGCTGCACCCAAGGCTCGTTTGCGAGCCATTCGGGTATTGCGCCAGGCGGGCGTGCCGGTAGGTGTGTTGTGCGCGCCGATGATTCCCATGATCAACGACAGCGAGCTTGAAGCCCTGCTTTCCGAAGCGAAGGCAGCCGGGGCACAGAGCGCAAGCTACGTGATGCTGCGCCTGCCCCTGGAGGTGGCGCCGCTGTTCGACGAGTGGCTCAGAACACATTATCCGCAACGTGCGGAACATGTTATGAGTCTGATACGTCAAAGCCGTGGCGGTGAGGTCTATGACAGCGAGTTCGGCTCGCGAATGCGGGGCGAAGGGCCTTTTGCCGATCTCCTGGCAAGGCGTTACGCGATAGCGACCGCTCGTTTAGGCCTCAATCGTCGTGAGAGTTTTCATCTGGACTGCAACGCTTTTTGCCCACCGGGAGGGCAGATGTCACTCCTTTAAATGCAGGAAATGGCGTTCTAGAGCTGTCGCATTCAGTTTCACTTAAGCTTGAGTCGCTAATCTGTAAATCGGAGTGATGCCCGCGATAGCGTTCAATGGACTTGTTCGCTATGCCAGACAAAAGGGCTCAGGTCCGATTACGGTTAGAGAAAGCATGAATAATCCACATCAATCCGTCAGGGGATGAAGACATGAGAGACATGGATAAACAGCAGTCGGCTACCTCAGCCAGTGAGCAACCTGCATTGAATAGTGCTGAGGTAGCGCTGCAGCAAATCGTGAGTGGCTTCGTACACTTTCGTCATGAGGTCTTCCCACAGCAGGAAGAATTGTTCAAGAAACTGGCCACGGCACAATCGCCTCGCGCCATGTTCATCACCTGCGCAGACTCGCGCATCGTGCCTGAACTCATTACCCAGAGCTCTCCAGGCGATCTTTTCGTCACCCGTAACGTCGGTAACGTCGTTCCGCCTTATGGCCAGATGAACGGCGGTGTTTCAACAGCCCTCGAGTACGCGGTTTCAGCTCTGGGCGTGCAACACATCATCATCTGCGGGCACTCCGATTGCGGCGCAATGCGTGCCGTACTCAACCCACAGAGCCTCGATAAAATGCCTACGGTCAAAGCCTGGCTGCGTCATGCAGAGGTTGCCCGTACGGTTGTCGAGAACAATTGCAGTTGCGGCAGCGAAAAAGAAACCATGCACGTCCTGACTCAGGAAAACGTGATCGCTCAGCTTCAGCACCTGCGTACCCACCCTTCGGTTGCATCCAAACTGGCCAACGGTCAGTTGTTCATCCACGGTTGGGTCTACAACATCGAAACCAGTGAAATTCTGGCTTACGACGCGGACCGGGATGCATTCCTGCCACTCGATGGCGAGGGTCCGACACCCATGGCTACCCCGAAGCCACGCTTCTAGTCGCGTGATTTGATTCACGACTGGCGGTAAACCCCCTCTTTGAGCCTATGGCGGTTGCGCAGGATGCGCGCCGCCAGGCTTTGTTACGTCTCAGACCGTGTGAAAACGTAGCGAGCGAAGGTCAGGCAAGGCGAAAACAGGCGAGGAAGCGGAGTTTACGTGTTGTAAATGAGCATTCCGAGCCTGTTTTCAACGCAGCATGACCGAGCGCAGCAGTTTTCACACAATCTGATCTGAAGAGATCCCGGAGAAGCATCATGGGTACTACAGAACTGAAATCCGTCTTACCACGGGAGCTCCTCGCTTCCGTGGTGGTGTTCCTGGTTGCCCTGCCGCTGTGCATGGGGATTGCAATTGCTTCAGGCATGCCTCCGGCCAAGGGATTGATTACTGGCATCATCGGTGGTCTGGTGGTCGGCTGGATCGCGGGGTCGCCCTTGCAGGTCAGTGGCCCTGCCGCAGGTCTGGCCGTATTGGTATTCGAGTTGGTACGTGAGCATGGAATGGCCATGCTTGGTCCGATTCTTCTGCTGGCCGGCCTGCTTCAACTGCTGGCCGGACGCTTCAAGCTCGGTTGCTGGTTCCGGGTCACGGCACCGGCTGTGGTGTACGGCATGCTGGCCGGTATCGGCGTGCTGATCGTCCTTTCACAAGTGCATGTAATGTTCGATAGCGGCCCGAAACCGTCCGGGCTGGATAATCTGGTGGCATTCCCTGCAACGCTGGTCCAGGCCATCGGACCGGGCTCGTCCATGCAGGCAGGCCTGCTGGGTCTGGGAACCATGCTGGTGATGTGGTCCTGGGATAAAATCCGCCCGCAGTCGCTGCGTTTCATTCCGGGAGCACTGCTGGGTGTCGGTCTTGCAACAGGCATCAGCCTCCTCATGGCACTGGAGGTCAAGCGCGTAGAGGTTCCTGACAATCTGGCAGATGCCATCGACTGGCTGCGTCCTGCGGATCTCATCAACCTCACTGACCCGGCGATCCTCATTGCCGCCGTCGCCCTGGCCTTCATCGCCAGTGCCGAAACGCTGCTCTCGGCCGCTGCCGTAGACCGCATGCACAGCGGCACACGCTCTGACTTCGACAAGGAATTGAGCGCACAAGGCGTGGGTAACATGCTGTGTGGTCTGGTGGGTGCCCTGCCCATGACCGGCGTTATCGTTCGCAGCTCGGCAAACGTTCAGGCAGGTGCCACGACCCGATTCTCGGCGATTTTCCACGGCCTGTGGCTGCTGGCTTTCGTACTGATTCTGTCGAGCGTGCTGCAAAGCATTCCGGTAGCGAGTCTGGCAGGTGTGCTGGTGTACACGGGCCTCAAGCTGGTGGATCTGAAAGCCTTTCGTGGTCTGGGCCGTTATGGACGCATGCCGATGTTCATCTACGCAGCCACGGCTTCGTCGATCATCTTCACTGACCTGCTGACCGGTGTACTGGTTGGTTTCGGTCTGACTCTGGTCAAGCTGGCACTCAAGGCTTCGCGCCTGAAGATCAGCCTGGTTCAACTGGAGGCCGAGGGTGAAATGGAATTGCGTCTGGTGGGTGCGGCGACTTTCCTCAAGGTTCCGGCACTGACCAAAGTACTGGGCAGTATTCCTCAAGGCAGCACCGTGCATGTGCCGCTGAACAACCTGACCTATATCGATCACTCTTGCCTGGAGTTGCTGGAAGAGTGGGGGCGCGCCAATGCTGCTCATGGGACGAAACTGCGTATCGAGGCGCGGGGCCTGAAGCGTCGCCTGGAAGGGCGGGTGTATACGACAACCGGTATCGGAGCTGCTGCCAGGTAGCTTGCGTCAGCGGTGGGCGGCTTCGCGAAACAGCGGAGCGCCTGCCGACTAATCCTCTTTTGCCCGTAAAGGCATTACGATCAAGACCGATAGCATCAGGCCTGGGGACGATCAAGCTCCAGGCCGATGCCCAATTGGCGTGACAGGCATGGCCAGCGTTTCCAGGCTGCTTCTGTGTCAGCGCTGCCAAGGCGATCCCGATAGGTCTCGACCGACTCCAACGCGAAACTCTCTTCATTCAGCAGTTGGTCAACGGCATGATGCACGGCTTCATCGAGCTGGTTGGCAAACTCTTCGCCGATCAACTGATGGGCAATCACGCTGGCAACGACCGTATTCGACGGAATCAGCGGCTGGCCGAAATGCTTGATGTAGAGGTCATTCACCTCTTCCACCAGACGATGCGCCAGGTACGCTTCATCCAGCAGGCTGTCGAGTCCTTCATGGCCGTCCATGATGGCTGGCGGGGTCGTGAAAAAGTGTTCGGCAATATTAAGGACGGGCTTGATCTGTCCTTCGATACCGGCCTGGACTGCAACCTCATGAGCGGCGTCCAGCAGGTCCGGTACCAGCTCGATATAGGCAGACACGAAGCGTGTCAGAACACCTTTTGCGTCGACATCCGGAAGATCGATAGCGGGATGCAGGTGAGGTAATTGGGTTTCCAGCTGTTTTAGCAATTGGCCTGTTTCGGCTTCGTGTTGATGTGCACGCTGAATCTGCTCGCGCAATGCGGCGGTGTTCATGAAGGCTCCTGAGGGCTTAAAACCAGGTAGTTATTAGGGGAAGTCATACGTTAGCCTGATTGGCTGAATCCCTAAGACGCATTTTTCATAACTAAGTAACATTTATGTGTATTAGTTATTAAAAGACTTTTTTCAGAGCTTTATCTTACGATCTTAATAAAACGTCATACATCTATATGGATGGATCGTCTATCGCGTTGCGCACTCTCAAGCTGTGTCTATACTCGGCTGTGAGAGAAGTTGGCTGAAGGCCGCAACGCTGTAGACCCGGTGCCCGGGCATGATGTCAGTGAATTCGCAAGCCACTCCTTGGCCGCAGACAACGTCTGCCGGATAACAAGCTGGGGGGACCCCGCGATGAAGCGACGTCCATACGTTTGGATGGGGCTTGTGCCGTGGCAACTATTTGGCCAGGCACAAGCTGCCTGGACAACGAATATGTCGCCTGGCGCTTCCGTCGTCAGCAATGCGGTATTCGATCTGCACATGACCATCTTCTGGATCTGTGTGGTGATCGGCATCGTGGTGTTCGCCGCCATGTTCTGGTCGATGCTCATGCATCGCCGCTCACTTGGGCAGAAGGCCGCCCATTTCCACGAAAACACCACCGTCGAGATTCTCTGGACCCTCGTTCCCTTCCTGATTCTGGTCGCCATGGCGATCCCGGCGACCCGCACCCTGATCAGCATGTATGACGCCACCGAATCGGATGTGGATATCCAGATCACCGGCTATCAATGGAAGTGGCATTACAAGTACCTGGGACAGGATGTGGAGTTCTTCAGCAACCTGGCGACCCCCACCGGCCAGATCCAGAACCGCGACACCAAGGGCGAACATTACCTGCTGGAAGTCGATCAGCCGCTGGTTCTGCCGGTTGGCGAGAAGATCCGCTTTCTGGTGACGGGTGCCGACGTGATCCACTCCTGGTGGGTGCCGGCTTTCGCGGTCAAGCGTGATGCCATTCCGGGGTTCGTCAATGAAGCCTGGACCCGCATCGAAAAACCCGGCATCTACCGCGGCCAATGCACCGAACTGTGCGGCAAGGACCACGCCTTCATGCCCATCGTGGTAGAAGCCAAGTCCACGGCGGATTATCAGGCCTGGCTGGCCGAGCGCAAGGAAGAAGGCGCCCGGCTCAAGGAACTGACCGACAAGAACTGGACCCGGGAAGAACTCATCGCCCACGGCGACAAGGTCTATCACACCGTCTGTGCCGCCTGTCACCAGCCTGAAGGGCAGGGCATGCCGCCATTGTTCCCGGCGCTCAAGGGTTCTCCGATCGCCACCGGCCCCCTCGAAGGGCATCTGAACATCGTGTTCAACGGCAAGCCCGGAACCTCCATGGCCGCCTTCGGCAAACAGCTTTCAGAAGTGGATATCGCAGCGGTCGTGACCTACGAGCGCAATGCGTGGGGTAACGACAAGGGCGACATGCTGAGTCCCAAGGATGTGCTGGCCCTCAAGCAGTCACAGCAATGAGCGCGCAGGAGACTGAAACATGAGTGCAGTAATCGATGACCATGGCCATGACCACGCGCATGGTCCCGCCAAAGGCCTGATGCGCTGGGTGCTGACCACCAACCACAAGGACATCGGCACGATGTACCTGTGGTTCAGTTTCACCATGTTCCTGCTGGGCGGCTCGTTCGCCATGGTGATTCGCGCCGAACTGTTCCAGCCGGGCCTGCAGATCGTCGAGCCGGCCTTTTTCAATCAGATGACCACCATGCATGGCCTGATCATGGTCTTCGGGGCCGTGATGCCGGCCTTTGTCGGCCTGGCCAACTGGATGATTCCGCTGATGATCGGCGCGCCGGACATGGCCTTGCCGCGCCTGAACAACTTCAGCTTCTGGCTGCTGCCTGCTGCCTTCCTGCTCCTGGTTTCAACACTCTTTCATCCGGGCGGCGGCCCCAACTTTGGCTGGACGTTCTACGCGCCTCTTTCGACGACATATGCACCCGAAAGCGTGACTTTTTTCATTCTTGCCATTCATATGATGGGCATCAGCTCAATCATGGGCGCCATCAATGTGGTCGCCACCATACTCAATCTGCGGGCACCGGGCATGACCCTGATGAAGATGCCACTGTTCGTCTGGACCTGGCTGATCACCGCGTTTCTGCTGATCGCGGTCATGCCGGTGCTGGCCGGCTGCGTGACCATGATGCTGATGGATATCCATTTCGGGACCAGCTTCTTCAATGCTGCAGGCGGCGGTGATCCGTTGCTGTTCCAGCATGTGTTCTGGTTTTTCGGTCATCCCGAGGTGTACATCATGATCCTGCCGGCCTTCGGGGCGGTCAGCTCGATCATTCCCGCGTTCTCGTGCAAGCCGTTATTCGGCTATACCTCAATGGTCTACGCCGTGGCGAGCATCGCCTTTCTGT
Source organism: Pseudomonas cichorii (assembly GCF_019719005.1). GTDB lineage: Bacteria > Pseudomonadota > Gammaproteobacteria > Pseudomonadales > Pseudomonadaceae > Aquipseudomonas > Aquipseudomonas cichorii_E. The sequence goes on along the minus strand of NZ_JAIGPJ010000010.1, from coordinate 50,672 downwards.
CGTTCATCGTGTGGGCGCACCACATGTTCGTGGTGGGCATTCCTCTGGTGGGCGAACTGTTCTTCATGTACGCAACGATGCTTATCGCCGTACCGACGGGGGTCAAGGTGTTCAACTGGGTCAGTACCATGTGGCAGGGTTCGTTGACGTTCGAGACGCCCATGCTGTTCGCCGTGGCGTTCGTGATCCTGTTTTCCATTGGCGGGTTTTCGGGGTTGATGCTGTCCATCGCGCCAGCCGACTTCCAGTATCAGGACACTTACTTCGTGGTCGCGCACTTCCACTATGTACTGGTGCCGGGCGCAATCTTCGGCATTTTTGCCTCGGCCTATTACTGGCTGCCCAAGTGGACCGGGCACATGTATGACGAAACCCTGGGCAAACTGCATTTCTGGCTCTCATTCATCGGCATGAACCTGGCGTTCTTCCCGATGCACTTTCTTGGCCTGGCGGGCATGCCGCGCCGCATCCCGGACTACAACCTGCAATTCGCGGACTTCAACATGGTGTCGTCCATCGGGGCTTTCACCTTTGGTGCGACACAACTGTTCTTCCTGTTCATCGTGATCAAGACCATTCGCGGCGGCCCGCCTGCGCCAGCCAAGCCCTGGGATGGCGCTGACGGGCTTGAGTGGACGCTGCCGTCGCCCGCGCCCTATCACACCTTCAGCACACCGCCCGAAGTGAAGTGAGTACCGACATGAGCAACGTGCATTCGATCAAAGGCCTCGTCGCTCGCTTGCTGCTGATAGTGGTGGTGATGTTTGCCTTTGGTTTCGCTCTGGTGCCCTTGTATGACGTGATGTGCAGGGCATTTGGCATCAATGGCAAGACCGGCGGCCAGTATCAAGGCTCACAAGTGATCGATCAGCAGCGGCTGGTGCGTGTGCAGTTCATCTCCACCAATGCGGTGGACATGGTCTGGGCGTTTCATCCCCGGACCGAAGAGATCGAGGTTCACCCAGGCTCGGTCAACGAAATGATTTTCGTGGCGCAGAACCCCACCGACAAAGCGATGACGGCCCAGGCCGTGCCCAGTATTTCCCCCGGTCAGGCAGCGGCCTATTTCCACAAGACCGAATGCTTCTGTTTCACCCAGCAGATGCTGCAACCGGGAGAACAGATCGAAATGCCGGTGCGTTTCATCGTTGACCGCGACCTGCCCAAAGACGTGAAACACCTGACCCTGGCTTACACGCTGTTCGATATCACTGCACGCCAGCCGCCCGTTCTGCCTGTCGTGAAAAACGGTGGCTGAAGGAGACGCTCAAATGGCTACGTCCCACGAGCATTACTACGTTCCGGCGCAAAGCAAATGGCCCATCATTGCCACGCTGGCCCTGCTGGTCACGATGTTCGGCCTGGGCACCTGGTTCAATGACCTGAAGGAAGGACGGCCGGAATCCAACGGGCCGCTGATCTTTTTCGTGGGCGGTCTGCTGGTGGCCTACATGATGGCTGGCTGGTTCGGTGCGGTCGTCAAGGAAGCACGGGCCGGGATGTACAGCGCGCAGATGGACCGCTCGTTTCGCTGGGGCATGGTCTGGTTCATCTTTTCCGAAGTGATGTTTTTCATGGCCTTTTTCGGCGTGCTGTTTTACGTGCGGGTCTGGACCGGACCGTGGCTGGGTGGCGAGGGCGCCAACGGGATCTCGAACATGCTGTGGCCGAACTTCCAGTTCCAGTGGCCGCTGCTGGAAAATCCGGACCCGAAACTGTTCCCGCCTCCCAAGGGCGTCATCGATCCTTGGCATTTGCCGCTGATCAATACCATTTTGCTGGTCAGCTCCAGCGTGACCATTACCTTTGCCCACCACGCCTTGAAAAAAGCCCGTCGCGGCGCGCTCAAAGGCTGGCTGGCCGTCACCGTGCTGCTGGGCTGCAGTTTTCTGGTCCTGCAGGCTGAAGAGTACGTCCATGCCTATCAAGAGCTTGGCCTGACCCTGGGCTCCGGGATCTATGGCGCGACCTTTTTCATGCTGACCGGGTTTCACGGCGCCCACGTCACCATTGGCACGATCATTCTGTTTGTGATGTTGATGCGGATTCTGCGCGGGCATTTCGATGCCGAGCATCAGTTTGGCTTCGAGGCCGCGAGCTGGTACTGGCACTTTGTAGATGTGGTGTGGGTTGGCCTGTTCACCTTTGTGTATGTCTTGTGAAGCCGTTACCAGTTCACATGTGAAACCAGCTGGCCGCTGTAGAACCCCCAGGTAATCAGCGCCAGGGTGAGGGCGGCGAGGATGACCCGCAGGGCCAGGACCTTGAGCAGCCGGGTCGACTGGTTGTCGTCCTTGATCAGAAAGAACAGGCCACTGAACAGGCAGGTGATGGTGGCCGCCAACATAAGAACAATCGCTGCTTTGAGCATGAGAAAACTCCAGGAGCAATCGCCATGATGCAATGGAGTATAGGCACGGCCCTGATGCCGGAACGGGCGACGGGATGAACCGCTTCATCCGGCGTTCGGGGCCTGTGCTGCTGATTCTGGCGGTGCTGCCGTTGCTGCTCATGCTCGGTTTCTGGCAATTGAACCGGGCCGAAGAGAAGCGCGTAATTCTCGCTCATCACGCCGAACGCCAGGCCGCCGAGCCCATCGATATCGCCCGACTGCTGGATGTCGAAGAGCCCGCCTACAGGCGCGTGCAGTTACATGGGCGGTTTGATGCGGCCCATAGCCTGCTGCTCGATAACAGCACCCGTGACGGCAAAGCCGGCGTCGAGTTGCTTCAGCCCTTTGAGGACCAGCCCAGCGGGCTATGGCTGTGGATAAATCGCGGTTGGCTGCCCTGGCCGGATCGACGTACGCCGCCGGTATTTATCACCCCGAACCAGCCGCTGGACCTGAACGCCTGGGTCTATGTTCCCCTTGGCGAGAGCTTTCACCTGCAAGCCGATGCGCTGAACGATTCGTGGCCGAAACTGGTGACCGCCGTCACGCCAGAAAAGCTCTGGGCAGCACTGGATCGCCAGGGCTATCCACACGAGCTGCGACTTGAGCCGGGCAGTGCCGCGTATCGCGTTGACTGGCCGGTGGTGGCCCTCGATCCGCAAAAACATGTGGGCTATGCCGTGCAGTGGTTCGCCCTGGCCACGGCACTGTTCGGTCTGGGTGTGTATTGGGGTTGGCGCAACAGAAACAGCCGGGAGAAGAATAATGAACACCGTCGGCGTATCTGAGTTTCGCAAGCGACGACAAGGGCGTCTGCAACTGCTGGTATTGGTGCTGATCGCTGTCGGGCCAATGATCCTGGCCACCTGCATGTACCGCTTCAACTTCTGGGTGCCGGACAGTCGCAGTTATCACGGCCAGTTGATCGGCAACGGCCAGAGCCGCGCCGATCTGGGAGTCCAGGCCAGTGAGCCGCGCTGGCAATTGCTGGTTAGTGCGCCGGGGCAGTGCAATGCCGACTGCCAGCAACTGGTGTATCTGGCGCGGCAGGTCCAGATCGGTCTGGGTCGCGATGCCACACGGGCCAGCCATGCCCTGGCCACAAATGCACTGCTCAGTGACGAATATGCCGAGACGCTTCGCCTGGACTATCCACAACTGCAGCGTTATCCGCTGGATGTTGTCCGCTACCGGAGGCTGGTGCCCGACGATACGCCGCAACTGTGGATCGTCGATCCACACGGCAACCTTGTGCTGCGCTATGACCCCAGGATCAAAGGCAAGGACTTGCTGATCGACCTGCGCCAACTCCTGAAACTGTCGAACATCGGATAAAGGGAGGTCGTCATGACCCGACCCGGATTTCGTATCGCCTTGCTTGCCACGCTGCTGGCGTTGTTCGTGGTGCTACTCGGTGCTTACACGCGACTGACCCATGCGGGCCTCGGTTGTCCTGACTGGCCGGGCTGTTACGGATTCATCGGCGTGCCCGCCACTGAGCGGCAACTGGCTCATGCGCAGCTGCACTTTCCAGGCGTTCCGGTGCATGCAGGAAAAGGCTGGAGCGAGATGACCCATCGCTATTTCGCGGGCGGGCTGACCCTGACGATTCTGTGGCTGGCCATAAAAGCCTGGCAGCGTCGCCATCTGGCCGGGCAACCGTTGAAACTGCCTTTGCTGCTGGTGGCAGTAGTCTTCGTTCAGGCGGCTTTCGGCATGTGGACCGTGACCCTCAAACTCTGGCCGCAAGTGGTCACGGCGCATCTGCTGGGAGGCGTGGCCACCTTGAGCCTGCTGTTTCTGCTGACCCTGCGCCTGAGTGGCGCCTTTGCGCCATTACCACACGTGCCCCAGCGCCTGAAACGCCTTGCGGCGCTCGGGCTGGCGCTGGTCACGCTACAGATCGCCCTGGGCGGTTGGGTCAGTGCCAATTATGCAGCACTGGCCTGCACCGACCTGCCCACCTGCCAAGGGCAATGGTGGCCGGAAACGGACTTCGCCAATGGTTTCCACCTGACCCAGCACATCGGCCCGGATTATCTGGGCGGCAAACTCGACAACGAAGCGCGCACTGCGATTCATCTGACCCATCGCCTCGGCGCACTGTTGGTTGCGGGCTCGCTGCTGACTCTGGCCTGGCAACTCAAACGCGCCGGGCTCAAGGTGCTGGCAACCCTGTTGGTGCTGGTCCTCGGGATACAGATCGGCCTGGGGTTCGGCAATGTGCTGCTGAGTCTGCACCTGCCTGTTGCGATAGCCCATAACGCGGGAGGCGTGGGTTTGATGCTGACCCTGACATTGATCAATTTTCGTACACGCACAGCCTTCAGCAGCAAACGCCGCCACCCTGATCGAGCAAACCTGGCGACCTCATGGGCCAATGTGCTGCCCGTGAAAAAGGACACCCTGCCATGAGCGTATTGAGTCAGGAGCGTCAGGCGCTATGGCGTGATTACCTGGAGCTGACCAAACCCAAAGTCGTGACGTTGATGCTGATGACTTCCCTGATCGGCATGTTGCTGTCCAGCCACAACAGCGTGCCATGGACGATTCTGCTGTTCGGCAATCTGGGCATAGGGCTGTGTGCGGGGAGTGCCGCCGTTATCAACCATGTGGTGGACCGGCATATCGATGCGCTGATGGCCCGCACGCATAAACGGCCGGTTGCCCAAGGGCGGATCGCACCGGAAAACGCCCTGATTCTGGCCTTGCTGCTGACGCTGATCGGGCAGTTTCTGCTACTGGTATTCACCAACCCGCTGACCGCCTGGCTGACCCTGGCGTCGCTGATGGGCTACGCCGTGATCTACACCGGTTTTCTGAAACGCGCCACACCGCAGAACATTGTCATCGGCGGGCTGGCCGGCGCTTCGCCGCCCTTGCTGGGCTGGGTCGCCGTGACCGGGCAGGTGAGTGCCGAGCCCCTGTTGCTGGTGCTGATCATCTTCGCCTGGACTCCGCCACATTTCTGGGCGCTGGCCATCCATCGCAAGGCCGAATATGCCAAGGCGAGTATCCCGATGCTGCCGATCACCCATGGCGAGCACTACACCAAAGTGCATATCGTGCTGTACACCTGCATCCTGTTCGCGGTCAGTCTGCTGCCTTATGCGATTCACATGAGCGGCCCGGCGTATCTGATTTGTGCATCACTGCTGGGTTTGCGCTTCCTGCACTGGAGCCGTGTGCTGTACCGTGGCACTCGACCACACGCGGCAATCGGCACCTTCAAGTACTCTGTCCATTACTTGTTCCTGCTGTTCATTGCCCTGCTCGCAGATCACTACTTACTGTTGAAACCATGACTCGAACCCAGAAAACCGTATTCATCCTTGTCGCCATCGTGGCCTTGATCCTGGGCCTGACCTTCAACCGTGTGCTGTCCGGCAAAGGAGCGGGCGATCAGACAGCCCTGATCGATGCGGGCATCATCCTGTTGCCGCAAAGCCGCAACCTGCCTGACCTGAAGATGATCGACCAGAACGGTGAGCCCGTTGTCATCAATCAGTTGAAGGACAAATGGACGGTGCTGTTCTTCGGTTACACCTTCTGCCCGGACATCTGCCCGACCACGCTGGCGCAGATCCGCCAGATCAAGAGCGAGCTACCCAAGGACGTGGTCGGCAACTTGCGCGTGGTGCTGATCAGCGTCGACCCGAATCGCGACACACCGCAGCAGCTCAAGCAATACCTGGGTTATTTCGACAAGGAGTTCGTCGGGCTGACCGCCTCGGTGGCAGATCTTCAGAAGCTGGCCAATGCGGTGAGTATTCCGTTCATCCCTGCCGATACCAGCAAGGCGAACTACACCGTAGACCACAGCGGGAACCTGGCATTGCTGGGGCCGGACGGCACGCAGCGCGGGTTCATTCGTGCACCGTTGAGCAGCCAGAAGCTGGTGGTGCAATTGCCAGGGTTGTTGCAGCGACACTAACCCCCACCCTTTGAGGTGGAATTTGTAGGAGCGCGCTTGCCCGCGACCGGCTGCGTAGCAGTCGTAGATTTTGCGAGCGCTTCGCACTCGGTCGCGGGCAAGCGCGCTCCTACCTGTTTGGGCAGCGGGTGATCTCCCACAGGATTCCGGTTTTAGAACGCCGGAACCACAGCGCCTTTGTACTTCTCGACCAGGAACGCTTTCACTTCAGGGGTGTTCAGCGCAGCAGCCAGTTTCTTGATGGCGTCCGAATCCTTGTTGTCCGGGCGGGCAACCAGAATGTTGGCGTAAGGCGATTCAGCACCTTCGATCACCAGCGCATCCTTGGTTGGATCGAGCTTGGCACCCAGCGCGTAGTTGGTGTTAATCAACGCCAGATCGACCTGGGTCAGCACGCGCGGCAGGGTTGCAGCTTCCAGCTCACGGAACTTCAGGTTCTTCGGGTTGCTCGCAACGTCTTTAGGCGTAGCCAGGATGCTGGTCGGGTCCTTGAGGGTGATCAGACCGGCCTTGGCCAGCAACAGGAAAGCACGGCCTTCGTTGGTGGCATCGTTTGGCAGCGCGACGGTTGCGCCGTTTGGCAGGTCTTCCAGTTTCTTGAACTTGTCCGAGTAAGCGCCGAACGGTTCTACGTGGACCTTGGCAACGGTAACCAGATTGGTGCCCTTGCCCTTGTTGAACTCATCCAGGTACGGCTGGTGCTGGAAGAAGTTGGCGTCCAGGCGCTTTTCGGCAACCTGTACGTTCGGCTGGATGTAGTCGGTGAAGACCTTGATTTTCAGGTCCACGCCTTCCTTGGCCAGTGTTGGCTTGATGAACTCCAGAATCTCGGCCTGCGGCACAGCGGTCGCGGCGATGCTCAGGGTTTCGTTGGCCTGCGCAGACAATGCTGTAACGGCGGCAAATACGGCCAATAGTTTTTTCATGCAACAGCTCCTTTTATGAGGCCCGCACCAAGCAGGCCCAACCAACAAATTCGGTTAACGATGGGTGAAGTGCGCGACCAGCTTGTCGCCAACGGTTTGCAGGATCTGCACCAGCACCAGCAGCAATACGACCGTCACGAACATCACGTCGTTCTGGAAGCGCTGATAACCATAGCGGATTGCCAGATCACCCAGCCCGCCAGCACCCACGGCACCGGCCATGGCCGTGAAGGACACCAGCGCAATGGCGGTCACGGTAATGGCGGCCAGAATGCCGGGACGAGCCTCGGGCAGCAGTGCCTTGAGGATGATCTGCCGGGTAGTGGCGCCCATGGCCTGGGTCGCTTCGATGATGCCTTTGTCCACTTCGCGCAGGGCAGTTTCCACCAGACGGGCGAAGAATGGCGTAGCACCAGCAATCAGCGGCGGCAGCGTGCCGAGAATACCCAGCGATGTGCCGGTGATGATTTCGGTCAGCGGCATCATCACGATCAGCAGGATGATGAAGGGCAGGGCGCGCAGCATGTTGACGATCAGCCCGACCGTCGCATACAGCTGCTTGTGCTCCAGCAACTGGCGCGGCGACGTCAGGAACATCAGCACGCCCAGAGGCAGGCCCAACAGGATGGTGAAGCCCAGCGAAACACTGAGCATGATCAGGGTGTCACCGCTGGCGACCCAGATTTCATACCAGTCGACGTTGGAAAACAGATTCAGGAAAGCGTCCATCAGCGCAGCACCTCCATATGAACGTCAGCGGCGGTGAAGCGGGCGAAGGCGGCTTCCATGTCGCCGCCAGTGATGGCCAGCGTCAGTTGCCCGTATGGTGTGTCCTTGATGCGGTCGATACGGCCCGCCAGGATGCTGTAGTCCACGCCGGTTTCCCGGGCGACGGTACCCAGCAATGGCGCGTAAGTGGCATCGCCCTGGAAGGTCAGGCGTACGATACGGCCCTGCACATGGGCAAAGTCGTCGCGCTGCTCGTTCTCGTCGACCTGCTCATCCTCCTGGACGAAGCGCTTGGTGGTCGGATGCTGCGGGTGCAGAAACACATCGGCCACATTGCCCTGCTCGACGATCACACCGGCGTCCATCACGGCCACCTGATCGCAGACACGGCGGATCACGTCCATTTCATGGGTGATGAGCACGATGGTCAGTTTCAGCTCGCGATTGATCTCGGCCAGCAACTGCAACACCGACGCAGTGGTCTGTGGGTCCAGAGCGCTGGTGGCTTCATCGCACAACAGGATCTTGGGCTTGGTCGCCAGGGCGCGGGCAATGCCGACGCGCTGCTTCTGGCCGCCGGAAAGTTGCGCCGGGTACTTGCGGGCATGGTCGGACAGACCGACACGCTCCAGCAGCTCGGCCACTCGCTGATCGATCTGGTCGCGGGACATATTGCCCGCCAGTGTCAGCGGCATGGCCACGTTGTCGGCAACGGTCTTGGAGGACAGCAGGTTGAAGTGCTGGAAAATCATCCCGACCTGCTGACGGAAACGCCGAAGGCCGTTGGCGTCCAGTGCCGTGACATCTTCGCCGTCGACCACTATCTGCCCGCCACTCGGGGTTTCAAGGCGGTTGATCAGGCGCAGCAAAGTACTTTTGCCAGCGCCGGAATGGCCGATCAGGCCGTATACCTGGCCGTCTTCGACACGCAGGCTGGTGGGATGCAAGGCCGGAATATCCTTGCCTGCAACCCGATAGGTTTTGTGGACGTTATGAAACTCGATCACGGAGCGAACCTTGTGGGGGCGCGTTAAAAAATCAGCGCAGTGACAAGACAGTCACTTGCTTCGTTACCTCGGCGGGGTAAGCCGGGCGCGCATTTTAGCCTGTCCGCAAAGCACTGCTTAGCATTTATTTGCCAGCACTCATGCTCAATTGGCATAACGCGACCGGTGGTTCCATTGACCGGAAAATTTACTGAACGGCACTTTGCCAGACAGGTCACTCCTTTAACACCGTGATTCCCGTGGCTTGCCAAGGGAACTGGATCAAAGAGCCCGACATGAAGTCAGGGCCAGGGAATGAGGAGACGCACCCGATGTCTAGCCCGAAAAAGCCGCCTGTAAGTAATACACCCAAAAGCGAACTGGCAGGAACCGACACCCTTGATCGAGGCAACACCAACGAGAAACTGGAAAGCCTCGAACCGTTCCGCTCCGATGCCACGAAGCAGGCGCTACGCACCAATCAGGGCGTCAGGATCGCCGATAACCAGAACACGCTGAAAACCGGCAGCCGGGGTCCTTCGCTGCTGGAAGACTTCATCATGCGCGAGAAAATCACCCACTTTGACCATGAGCGTATTCCGGAACGGATCGTTCATGCGCGGGGTACTGCGGCGCATGGTTATTTCCAGAGCTATGACGATCACGCCACCTTGAGCAAGGCCGGCTTCCTTCGCGATCCGGGGAAGAAAACCCCGGTATTCGTGCGTTTCTCTACCGTGCAAGGGCCACGGGGATCGGGCGATACGGTACGGGATGTACGCGGCTTTGCGGTCAAGTTCTACACCGATGAAGGCAATTTCGACCTGGTTGGCAACAACATGCCGGTGTTTTTCATTCAGGATGCCATCAAGTTTCCGGACTTCGTGCATGCCGTGAAGCCAGAACCTCATAACGAGATTCCAACCGGCGGTTCGGCGCACGACACCTTCTGGGATTTCGTATCGCTGGTGCCGGAGTCGGCGCACATGGTGCTGTGGACCATGTCCGACCGCGCCATTCCGAAAAGCCTGCGCACCATGCAGGGCTTCGGCGTTCACACCTTTCGCCTGATCAATACCGAAGGCAAATCGACCTTCGTGAAGTTTCACTGGAAACCCAAGTACGGCGTTTGCTCGCTGGTCTGGGATGAAGCCCAGAAGCTGGCCGGCAAGGACACCGACTTCCATCGCCGGGACCTGTGGGAATCCATTGAGACGGGCGACTACCCCGAGTGGGAGCTGGGCGTACAGATCGTGGCCGAAGAAGATGAACACGCCTTCGACTTCGACCTGCTGGACCCTACCAAAATCATTCCCGAAGAACTGGTGCCAGTGACCCCCTTGGGCAAGATGGTGCTCAACCGCAACCCGGACAACTTCTTTGCCGAGACCGAGCAGGTTGCCTTCTGCCCCGGTCATATCGTGCCCGGCATCGACTTCTCCAATGACCCGCTGCTGCAAGGCCGGCTGTTCTCCTACACCGACACCCAGATCAGCCGCCTGGGCGGGCCGAACTTCCACGAGATCCCGATCAACCGGCCGGTCGCGCCCAACCACAACGGGCAGCGCGATGCGCAACATCGCACGACGATCCACAAGGGCCGTACGTCCTACGAGCCGAACTCCATTGATGGTGGCTGGCCAAAGGAAACCCCTGTCGCAGCAGAGGACGGTGGTTTCGAGTCGTACCCGGAACGCATCGATGCGCACAAGATACGTGAGCGCAGCGAGTCCTTTGGCGATCACTTCTCCCAGGCCACGCTGTTCTTCCAGAGCATGAGCAAGCACGAGAAAGAACACATCATCTCGGCTTACAGTTTCGAACTGGGCAAGGTGGAACGTGAATATATCCGGGCACGCACAGTGAACGAGATTCTGGCCAACATCGATCTGGAGCTGGCGGGTCGCGTTGCGCAGAACCTCGGCCTGCCTGCGCCAAAAGCCGGAACCGTGGCAGCCAGAGCTTCGTCTATCAAGCAGTCTCCAGCACTGAGCCAGGCCAACCTGCTGTCGGGCGACATCGCTTCACGCAAGGTCGCCATTCTGGTAGCCAATGGCGTGGACGCAAAAGCCGTCGAGGCCTTGAAAGCGGCTCTGCAGGCCGAAGGCGCCCACGGCAAAGTGCTGGGGCCGACATCTGCTCCCGTAGTGACTGCCGATGGCAAGAGCCTGCCGGTGGATGCGTCGATGGAAGGCCTGCCGTCAGTGGCGTTCGATGCGGTATTCATCCCCGGCGGCAAGGACTCGATAAAAGCCTTGAGCACTGACGGGGTTGCCTTGCATTTCGTGCTGGAAGCCTACAAACACCTCAAGGCCATCGCGCTGGCCAGTGATGCCAAGGCGCTGCTGGATCTGCTGCATCTGGATCAGGATGCCGGATTGCTGGTTGTGGCTGGCAGCTCATACGATGCGTTCTTCAAGGCAATCGCCCAGCATCGGGTAGGGGAGGAAGACCCAAAAGCCAAGGCTTGCCCGCCCTGGTTGGGATTGGGGGAAAAAGCGGCGCCCCCCTTTTTCGGGAACAGGCTTGGCCGGGGTCAAGACAATCTGCGCTGACTCATTGCGCTCGATCTGACGGCGCAGCTCCAACTCAAAGTCAGGATTGATCTTGACCACCCGCTTGGTCAGCAGAGTCGCCAGCCATGGGTAATCGTCGGTGCGTGGAACCTGCAACAGGACTTCGCAATTGAACGCCACGGTATCGGCGGCAATGGCATCCAGTTGGCGACGCAATTGCGGCATGTCACCGATTTTCAAATCGATGGTGGTGCTTTCGGCGTCCGGGTCGATCAACTTCGCAACGCGCCTGGCTTCAGCTGCGAGCAATTCAGCTTCGGCTTTTTCCAGCTCGGCCTTGCGGGCATGGGCAATGGCGCCATTAACCCCGCTGGTCAGCGCCGGTGCCTTGGGCATCAGCGCACGAGCGCGGCTCAGAGCGGCAGCAGCGGCATTCATGTCGCCTTTCTGCAGGCCGATCTGGCTGCGGCTCAAGTAGGCTTCGGCCAGTCGACGCTGGAAGGGTTCCAGCCGAATGTCGGTAGGTGCTGCTGCCTGCAAGGTTGCCAATTGCTCTTCAGCAGTCGCCAATTCATTGCTGGTAATGCTTTGCTCCAGCTGAGCGAACCCGTCTGGCTGAGCTTCGGCCACAGGCGTTTCAACGGTCGGGGCACTCTGGCAGGCACCCAACAGGATGGAAAATGCGAAAAGCAGCAGATAACGGGAGGCGAGCGGCTTCATTCCTGCGATTCTCTAAGTTGCGCAAAAAACGAGCAAGTCTACACCGCTCGCTTGGGGAGAACAAAGCTGAGCAAGAACAGAGCCGCAGCGGATACCACAATAGACGGTCCGGCCGGGGTGTCCTTGAACCATGACAACGATAGCCCAATACACACAGCCGTCACGCCAATAAGGCTTGCGCCGAGCGCCATTTGTTCCGGCGACCGGGCGTGACGTTGTGCCGCAGCAGCGGGAATGATCAACAGCGACGTGATCAGCAGAACTCCGACGATTTTCATGGCAACGGCAATCACCACGGCAATCAGCAGCATCAGCGTCATGCGTAACGAGGCTACCGGCAGGCCTTCGACCTTGGCCAGCTCCTCATGCACGGTCACCGCCAGTAACGGTCGCCACAGGCAGACGATCAGCACCAGAACCAGTGCGCTGCCGCCCAGAATCCAGGCCAGATCCGTCGGGCTGATCGCCAGCAGGTCACCGAACAGATAAGCCATCAGGTCGATACGGACTTCATGCATGAAGCTCAGGACCACCAGCCCAAGTGACAAGGTGCTTGGTGCGAGAATCCCCAGCAGCGTGTCCGAAGCCAAGGGCTGACGCTGTTGCAGCGTGACCAGCAGGACCGCCAGCAGCAGACAACCCACCGTCACGGCAATCGTCGGGCTGACGTCCAGCAGAAAGCCCAGCGCCACGCCCAGCAAGGCGGCGTGTGAAAGGGTGTCGCCAAAATACGCCATGCGCCGCCAGACCACGAACGACCCGAGAGGCCCCGCGACCACTGCCAAGGCCAGGCCTGCGAGCAAGGCGTAGAGAAGAAAATCAGCCATGCTTGCAGTTGTCTCCATGGACATGGGTGTGAGTGGGTGACGCGGGTGCTGCATCGCCGCTCACGACTTCGCCATGCAGGTCATGGGCATGGTCGTGATGGTGGTGATAGATCGCCAGGCTTTGCGCATTCTTGCCGAACAGTTCGACAAACGCCGGATCGTTGCTGACCTGTTCCGGGTGGCCGGAGCAGCAGACGTGACGGTTCAGGCACACCACCTGATCGGTGGTGCTCATCACCAGATGCAGGTCATGGGAAACCATCAACACGCCGCAACCGTGACGATCCCGCAAACGGGTAATCAGGCTGTAGAGCTCGGCCTGACCGGCCACGTCGACACCCTGCACCGGTTCATCAAGGACCAGCAGTTCAGGTTCGCGCAACAAGGCACGGGCCAGCAGGACACGCTGCATCTCACCGCCGGATATGCCCTGAAGCGGGCTGTCGATGACTTTTTCGGCACCGACTTCCTGCAACGCAGCCAGAGCCGCCGAACGATCAACGCCCGGCACCAGCCGCAGAAAGCGCAGCACCGAGAGCGGCAGGGTCTGGTCCACATGCAGCTTTTGCGGCATGTAGCCCACTCGCAAGCCGGGCTTGCGCCAGACCGAACCGGCATCCGGCTTGAGCAGCCCCAGCACGGCACGCACCAGCGTCGTCTTGCCGGCGCCATTGGGGCCGATCAGGGTGACGATTTCGCCAGGGCTGACATTCAACTGAATGTTGTGCAGAACGTTTTGCCCGGCCAGCGTGACAGCCACCTGCTCCAGGCGAATCAACGCATTACTCATCAGGCAGCCTTGCAGCCGGAACAGATGCCGACGATTTCAACGGTCTGGCCTTCAACCTGAAAACCGACTTCTTTGGCAGCATTGACCACGGCATCGCTGATGGAAGCGTGCTGCAATTCAATGGCGGCGTGGCACTCGCGGCAGATCAGGAACTGGCCCTGATGCGCGTGGGTCGGGTGGTTGCAGCCGGTAAAGGCGTTGAGCGAGGCAATACGATGTACCAGGCCGTTTTCCAGAAGGAAATCCAGCGCCCGGTAAACGGTAGGCGGCGCGGCGCGGCGACCGTCTTCATCGCTCAGCACGGCAAGGATGTCGTAGGCACCCAGCGGCTTGTGACTTTGCCAGACCAGTTCCAGCACACGACGACGCAGCGTCGTCAGGCGCAGACCTTTGCTGGCGCACAGCGCATCGGCTTCTGTGAGCGCGGAATGCACACAATGTGAGTGATCATGAGGACGGCTGGCCAGCGGTGTAATAGGCATGAGCGGCGACGATATTTGCTAGAGACGTTATTATGTTACCCGTTCCTGTCTTATATGAGTGGTTCAAGTGCGCCGTCTTTTTAACCTTTTTGTCGTTTTGTCGGCCAGTTGGCTGGCTGCCGCCCCCGCCCAGGCCGAGGTTCGGGTCCTGACCAGCATCAAGCCATTGCAGCTGATTGCGGCTGCCGTACAGGATGGCGTGGGTACACCCGAGGTGCTTTTGCCGCCCGGCGCATCGCCTCACCACTATGCCTTGCGCCCATCCGACGTACGGCGTGTGAACGAGGTCGAACTGCTCTACTGGATCGGCCCGGACATGGAAAGCTTCCTCCCGCGTGTCATTCAGGGCCGCAAACTGCCAGCGGTTGCTGTGCAAAGTTTGCTTGGCATGCATTTGCGTCATTTCGAGGCAGACAATGCCTCACATGACGATCACGATCATGACCATGGCGTAGAAGAGCACGACCATGATCACCGTCCCGGCAGCCTGGACTCGCACCTGTGGCTGTCCTCGTTCAACGCCCGGGTGATTGCCGCGAAGATGGCGGCAGACCTCAGCGCCGCCGACCCGGACAACGCCGCTCGCTACAAGAGCAATGCCCAAGCCTTCGCCAAACGTCTCGATGCCCTGGATACCCGGATCAAGAGCCGCGTCAGCGCTGTGGCGGGCAAGCCGTATTTCGTCTTCCACGAAGCCTTCGACTACTTCGAGGAAGCTTATGGGCTCAAGCACACCGGCGTGTTCAGTGTCGCCGCCGAGATCCAGCCGGGTGCCCAGCACGTCGCCGCCATGCGTGAACGCTTGAAGGAAGTGGGCAAGACCTGCGTGTTCAGCGAGCCGCCATTGCGTCCGCGCCTGGCCGAAACCCTGACGGCGGGCTTGCCGGTGAAACTGGCTGAACTGGATGCGCTGGGCGGCTATACACCGGCCACGGCTCAGGGTTATGAGCAGGTGTTACAGAAGCTGGGTGATGATCTGGCGGGATGCCTGGAGGGTTTGTAGCGCTTGCGAATGACAGTTGCTCCTACCGGCGTAGGAGCGAATTCATTCGCGAGACGTCATTCCAGACGATGCATTTGCTGGGGATGTACCGGCCTCTCGCGAATAAATTCGCTCCTACAGAAACTTCATTTAATTCATGATGTTGTGTTTTTTGGTGAAAGCGAACTCATTCGCGAACAACCCGTTTACAAGGCAAACGGCAACGGCAGGTGAACATCCTGGCGCTGTGCCAGGCGCTTCTCGAACTCTGCCGGGTCATGGATCAGTACGTCCTGTCCGGCAAAGGACTCAGCCGCGATCAGGCGTGACAGCCAGAAGCGCACGCAACCCACGCGCAGCATGGTTGCCCAGAGTTTTGTTTCACTGGCGGTGAACGGTCGCAAGGCGGCGTAGGCACCCAGCAGGGCTCTTGCGCGTACCGGATCGATCTGGCCGTCTTCCAGCGAACACCAGTCGTTCAGCGCAATGGCCAGGTCGTAGAGCATCGGGCCGGAGCAGGCGTTGTAAAAGTCGATCAGCCCGGTCAGGTGCGTGCCTTCAAACAGGGCATTGTCGCGGAACAGGTCGGCGTGCAGGTTGGCGCGAGGCAACGCCATGATCTGCGGCTTGAGCTCTTCAATCTCCTGCAAGGCATTTTCCAGCAGCGTTCTTTGCGGCTCGCCCAGGTGCGAAAGGAAATTCGTGCCCTCGCTGAGCATCCAGTCCAGGCCGCGATCGGTCTTGCGCTCCAGAACATTGGCGCGAGTCGCCAGATGCAGGTTGCCCAGCAGTTCGCCGATCTGCACGCAATGCTGGGTGTTGGGCTCGCTGATGTGCTTGCCCGGCAGGCGCGGTTGCAGCAGCGCCGGTTTTTCCGCCAGCTCTCGCAGCGCCTGACCGTCGGTGGTGCGCAGCGCGTAAGGCACCGGCAGGTCGGCGTCGTGCAGTACGTCCAGCAGCTCGATGAAGAACGGCAAATCCTGAATCGGTCCCCGCTCGACTAGGGTCAGGACGAACTCGCCCTGTTCCAGGCTGATGAAGTAATTGGTGTTTTCACTACCAGCGGCAATGCCTTGAAAGTCGAGCAAACGGCCGAGCCCGTACGGGGCAAGAAATGTTTCCAGCTCGGGCCGAGCCAGTGGGGTAAAAACGGACATATCAGGACTGCCAGCAAAATTAAGTGAATTTAGGGTGTTACCAGCTGAATATTTCCCATTGAGGGATCAGCATGTCCGGTTGGTCCGAACGGATGAAATTGGGACTCGTACCATCGGCACGCACAAGAAAGTAAGGTTTTCCGTTCTTGGGCGTGATTTTCACCGCATAAAGAAATCCGTTCTGACGGTACTCCTGAATGGTCTTGTCGCCGTCGGTGCGAATGGTAACGTCTGGAGCGTCCGCAGGAGAATCCTCGGCTGCAATCACCAGGGGACAAAATACCAACAGCCCAGCCAACAACAGTCGATTTGCCGTGCGCATGATAACCTTGTCCCTTTGTCGTCAATGGTCCTCGCATTCTAGCGCCGACCCCGCCGAAAAGGTTGATTCTGCTCATGAGCCAAGCGCCCCTCGTCCTGGTGGACGGTTCTTCTTACCTGTACCGCGCCTTCCATGCGCTGCCACCTCTCACCACGTCCAAAGGTTTGCCGACAGGTGCGGTCAAGGGTGTGCTGAACATGCTCAAGAGCCTGCGCCGGCAATACCCGAAAAGCCCCTTCGCGGTGGTTTTCGATGCCAAGGGCGGGACGTTCCGGGACGATCTGTTCGCCGAGTACAAAGCCAACCGCCCAAGCATGCCGGACGATCTGCGCGTTCAGGTCGACCTGCTGCATGCCTGCGTCAAAGGCCTGGGTTACCCGCTGCTGTGCGTGGAAGGTGTCGAAGCTGACGACGTGATCGGCACTCTGGCGCGCAGCAGTGCGGCGGCGGACCGACCCGTGATCATCTCCACCGGCGACAAGGACATGGCGCAACTGGTCGACGGCCACATTACGCTGGTCAATACCATGACCGGTAGCGTGCTGGATGTCCCTGGCGTGAAAGAGAAATTCGGCGTCGGTCCTGAGCACATCATCGATTATCTGGCCCTGATGGGCGATAAAGTCGACAACATTCCCGGCGTTCCCGGCGTAGGCGAAAAAACCGCCGTAGGCCTGCTGGTGGGTGTCGGCGGCGGTTTGAAAGAGCTGTATGAAAACCTCGATCTGGTCGCGGGCATGGCGTTCCGGGGAGCCAAGACCATGGCACCCAAGCTCGAAGAGCATCGCGACATGGCGTTTCTGTCCTATGAGCTGGCGACCATCAAGGTCGATGTGCCGCTGGATATCACCCTCGACGAATTGCAGGTGGGCGAGCCGGATCTGGAAAAGCTCACCGAGCTTTATACCGAGCTTGAGTTCAAGAGCTGGCTCGAGGATCTGCAACGACAAGCCAAGCGCGCCGGTGTGGAAATCGTCAAGGAAGAAGTCGCCTCCGAAATCGAGCTGCACTACGAAACCGTCCTCGATCAGGCCCGCTTCGACGTCTGGCTGGAAAAACTGCGCACCGCCAGCCTGATCGCCTTCGATACCGAAGCCACCGGTCTGGATGCCCAGCAGGCGCAACTGGTCGGCCTCTCGTTCGCCGTCAAGGCCGGTGAAGCCGCCTACATCCCGCTGACCCATTCCTACATGGGCGTGCCGGATCAACTGGATCGCGACACCGTACTGCTGGCGCTCAAGCCGCTGCTGGAAGACCCGGCCATCCTGAAGGTCGGGCAGAACGCCAAGTTCGACATGAACATCCTGGCCAACTGCGCCATCGGTGGCGATCAGGAAAATGGCATTACCGTGCGAGGCGTTGCCTTCGACACCATGCTGGAATCCTACGTACTGAATTCCGTAGCCACTGCCCACAACATGGACAGCCTGGCGCTGAAGTATCTCGGTCACCAGACCACCAGCTTTGAAGACATCGCCGGTAAAGGCAAGAAGCAGCTGACGTTCGACCAGATAGCTCTGGAGCAGGCCGGCCCTTATGCGGCTGAAGATGCAGACGTGACCTTGCGTCTGCACCAGACTCTTTTTGCAAAGCTGGAAGCCGAGCCTGCGCTGTCCCGCGTTCTGACCGAAATCGAAATGCCGCTGGTGCCGGTACTGGCGAAGATCGAGCGCGAAGGCGCGAAAGTGGATGCCAATCTGCTCGGCATTCAAAGTGTCGAGCTGGGCAACACCATAGTCGAACTGGAGCGTCAGGCTTTTGTTCTGGCAGGCGAGGAGTTCAACCTGGGCTCCCCGACCCAGCTCGGGAAAATCCTTTATGAAAAACTGGAGCTGCCGATTCTGGGCAAGACGCCCACGGGCAAGCCTTCGACCTCGGAAGATGTGCTGGTCAAGCTGGCCGAGCAAGGCCATGAGCTTCCTACCTTGCTGTTGCAGTACCGCTCGATCAGCAAGCTGAAAAGCACCTACACCGACAGCCTTCCAGGGCAGATCAACCCGAGAACCGGTCGCGTTCACACGTCCTATAACCAGGCGGGCGCCGCAACGGGACGGTTCTCGTCCAGCGAACCCAACCTGCAGAACATCCCGGTGCGCACAGCAGAAGGGCGCAGGATTCGTCAGGCGTTCATTGCCCAGCCGGGTTACAAACTGCTGGCAGCGGACTATTCGCAGATCGAATTGCGGATCATGGCGCACCTGGCCAGCGACGAAGGGTTGCTGGATGCCTTCCGCAATGGCCTGGACGTACACCGTGCGACGGCGGCCGAGGTTTTCGGCGTCGAGCTGGATGAGGTCACCAACGATCAGCGCCGCAGCGCCAAGGCCATCAACTTCGGGCTTATCTATGGGATGGGTGCATCAGGCCTGGCCCGGCAGATCGGTGTCGATGGCAAGCAGGCCAAGGCGTATATCGAACGTTACTTCGCTCGTTACCCTGGCGTGCGGGAATACATGGAGCGCACTCGCGAGAAGGCCAAGGAGCAAGGCTATGTCGAAACCTTCTTCGGGCGTCGCCTCTATCTTCCGGACATCAACTCCGACAACGGCATGAAACGCGCCGGGGCCGAGCGCACGGCGATCAACGCGCCGATGCAGGGCACCGCCGCCGACATCATCAAGAAGGCCATGGTTGCGGTGAACAGCTGGCTGGAAGAGTCGCGTCTCGACGCCCGCGTCATCCTGCAGGTTCACGACGAACTGGTACTGGAAGTGCGCGAGGATCTGGTCGAGCAGATCAGCGAGCAGATTCGCCCGCACATGAGCGGCGCTGCGCAACTGGCCGTGCCGTTGCTGGTTGAAGTGGGTGTGGGCAACAACTGGGACGAGGCGCACTGATCGCCCTGCCTGCATGAACTTTTCGGCTGGCCGGGAACTTAACCGGCCAGCTGCGAGTCAGAGATTTCGACTGGTTGAGAAACCCGTCATGCTCCTAGTTGTGTTAAGTGTTGGCAGATATCCGGATCCCACCCTAAGGGTCTGGACCTTGAACCCCGAACTTCCCCCCTCCCCATATGAAGTCCGGGGTTTTTTTTGCCTGCGATTTACCCTTCGGCAGGCGCTTTGTCTTCCAGCTCCATCCAGTCGGCCAGAACGGTATAGGCTTCTTCCAGGCCCATGCGCTTTGGTGCCGAGAACAGCTGGATGGTGACCGCTTCGCCCCAGCCCTTGCGGATCTGCGACTGAACCTTGAGCAGCGTGTTCTTGGCTGCGCCGTAGGTCAGTTTGTCAGCCTTGGTCAGCAGGACATGCATCGGCATCTGACTGGCGATTGCCCAGTCCAGCATCAGGATGTCGAAGTCGGTCATTGGATGACGGATGTCCATCATCAGAATCAGGCCCTTCAGGCTTTCGCGGCTGCCCAGATAGGCTTCC
Source organism: Pseudomonas cichorii (assembly GCF_019719005.1). Classification (GTDB taxonomy): domain Bacteria; phylum Pseudomonadota; class Gammaproteobacteria; order Pseudomonadales; family Pseudomonadaceae; genus Aquipseudomonas; species Aquipseudomonas cichorii_E. The sequence continues at coordinate 30,535 of NZ_JAIGPJ010000010.1, read as the reverse complement.
AGGTGACGCTGCCAGTGTTGCTTGAGCGGGATCGGCACTTTGGCGTAGCCGTAGCCGGGCAGGTCCACCAGACGGCGGTCGTCATCGAGCTTGAAGAAGTTCAGCAGTTGCGTGCGCCCCGGCGTTTTCGAGGTGCGCGCCAGGCTGGCGTGGGTCAGCGTATTGAGCGCGCTGGACTTGCCCGCGTTGGAACGCCCGGCAAACGCGACTTCATAGCCTTCGTCATCAGGGCACTGATCGACCTTGGCGGCGCTGAGCATGAACGTGGACTGTTGGCACAGGCCGAGGATGGGGTTCTTGAGTTGCATGTGATTTCCGGTGAAAGCCTTGCCTGCAAGGGGTGCGGCAAGAGGTGTCGTTTCCGTTTGGGTAGCGCGAGTATATAATGCCGCAAATTTTGTGTGTGAATTCCCCGGCAGCGGGGGAAGAACACCGAAGCGAGAACTAATATGCGCATTAGAACGCAGTCCGCTTTCAACCTGAAAGGTTTTTACTGCGCAAGAGGGTTTTGGCAGGCCGTGTGAAAACGTAGCGAGCGAAGATCAGGCAAGGCGAAAACAGGCGAGGAAGCGGAGTTTACATGTTGTAAATGAGCATTCCGAGCCTGTTTTCAACGCTGCATGATCGAGCGCAGTAGTTTTCACACAGCCTGTTGGAGCCACTTTTGCCAGGATCGTAACTATGCCGCGCGTGAAATGTACAAGGACCGCAGTAGTCAGCATTTGCGAACCGTCATCCTGGAGATGAGCAAATCACCTGCTACCTGACTTTTCACCATTAGCCGATCTGGATTACCTGATGAACAAATTATTCGTGAGTCTGCTGTTGACGCTTGGCATCTGTGGGGCGACCCAGGCAGCCGACGTCACCGGTGATGCGGCTGCCGGTCAGGCAAAGGCAGCCGTGTGTGGTGCCTGTCATGGACCTGATGGCAACAGCCTGGCTCCCAACTTCCCGAAACTGGCAGGCCAGGGCCAGCGCTACCTGCTCAAGCAGTTGCACGAGATCAAGGATGGCAAGCGACCGGTACTGGAAATGACCGGATTGCTGACTCCGTTCAACGATCAGGACCTTGCGGACATCTCCGCCTATTACGCCAGCCAGAAAGGCAGCATTGGTGCAGCCGACGCCAGTCTGGTAGCCCGCGGCGAAGCACTGTTCCGCGGCGGAAAGCTGGATCAGGGCATGCCAGCCTGCACCGGCTGTCACTCACCTGACGGCACCGGCAATGCTCCGGCCGGTTATCCACATCTGGGTGGCCAGCACGCCGATTACATCAAGAAACAATTGACTGCATTCCGCGAAGGCGATCGGGTCAATGATGGTGACACCATGGTCATGCGCTCTATCGCGGCCAAGCTGAGCAACAAGGATATCGAGGCTCTGGCGCAATATATCCAGGGTTTGCACTGATCGATTCACAGGCATTCGTGCAGGCAATCTGCGGTTCAGACGTGACGTGCTTCATGACACATGTAAAAAGGGTGGCCCGGGCTGCCCTTTTTTTTGATCGCCAGCGTTACACTAAGAACTCACGCCTTGGTGGCTGGTCGAAAAACCGTCGCTTCAAGGCGACTCAATCTGCTCAGGAGTAAAGCATGCGTAATCTGATCATCAGCGCCGCTCTGGTTGCCGCCAGCCTGTTCGGTATGTCCGCCCAGGCTGCCGCACCCATCGAAGCTGGTAAGCAATATGTTGTATTGAACAGCGCTGTGCCTGTTTCCGAGCCAGGCAAGATCGAAGTAGTAGAGTTGTTCTGGTATGGCTGCCCGCACTGCTATGCATTCGAGCCGACCATCAACCCATGGGCTGAAAAACTGCCTGAGGACGTCAATTTCGTCCGTATCCCGGCAATGTTCGGCGGCGCCTGGGATGCCCACGGCCAACTGTTCATCACCCTGGACACCATGGGCGTAGAGCACAAGGTTCACGCGGCTGTATTCAACGCAATCCAGAAAGACCGCAAGCCTCTGACCAAGCCGGAAGACATGGCTGATTTCGTCGCCACTCAGGGTATCGACAAAGCCAAGTTCCTCGAAACCTTCAACTCCTTCGCAGTGAAAGGCAAGATTGCCCAGTACAAGGAACTGGCCAAGAAGTACGAAGTGACCGGCGTACCGACCATGATCGTTAACGGTAAATACCGTTTCGACCTGGGCAGCTCCGGTGGCCCGGAAGCGACTCTGGAAGTTGCTGACCAGCTGATCGCCAAAGAGCGAGCGGCCGCCCAGGCAAGCAAGTAAGAGCCGTTCGCCATGCGCCGCTGGGGCAAGGGCACGGAGCGAGTCGTTGGCCTGCATGATCCGCAGGTCAACGAACACCATCTGCTGCAAAGCGGACTGCCAGCCGATGGCCGGCTTCGGTTGCTTAGCTTCAACATCCAGGTCGGTATCAGCACCGAGCGTTACCGGCACTACCTGACACGCGGCTGGCAACATCTGCTGCCCCACGGTGGACGTGCGGGCAATCTGCAGAAGATCGGCGATCTTCTCAACGATTTCGATCTGGTGGCGTTGCAGGAAGCCGATGGCGGCAGCCTGCGCTCCGGCTTCATCAATCAGGTCGAACATCTGGCCCATCTCGGTTCCTTTCCCTACTGGTATCAGCAGCTCAATCGCAACCTGGGTCGTCTGGGCCAGCACAGCAATGGCGTGCTCAGCCGCCTGCGTCCCGGCAAGATCGAAGATCACCCATTGCCCGGACCTGCCGGACGCGGTGCCATTCTTGTCCGTTTCGGGGAAGGCGAGGACGCGCTGGTGGTGGTCATGATGCATCTGGCCCTTGGGCCACGCACTCGTGTACGGCAACTGGCCTATATCCGGGAACTGATTGGCGGTTATCGCCACCAGATCCTCATGGGCGACATGAACACCCATGCCAACGACTTGCTGGAGCATTCGCCGCTGCGCGATCTTGGTCTTCTGGCACCGCAGGTCGAGGCAACCTTTCCCAGCTGGCGGCCACAGCGCTGCCTCGATCATATTCTGCTCAGCCCGACACTGACGCTCGAACGTGTTCAGGTACTGGCCCAACCCATTTCCGATCACCTGCCCGTTGCTGTGGAGATTCGCCTGCCTGCTTCGCTGTGTGGGGACTCGCTACCCGTGCTTTCTGGTGGACCCCTTGAATGAGCGAAGAAGCCGAGCGCTGGAAAGAGAAGTATCTCAAGGGTATCGAGCAGCAGGACAGACTGGCGGAACGCTGGAACGCCCGGCTCGACTTGCTGCGCCGGGGTCTGGTCCGCAGTAGTCTCGCGGCGGAAGGTACTGACCGCTCTGTCGACGAATGCATGAAGGAAATGCGCGAAATCGTGCGCAAGGACGACATGGATGCAGGCTTGGCCGCTCTGATACCGCGCCTTGAAAAGGCAGTGCTGGATTCCGAGCAACGTCGCGAAGTGCGGGTCGGGCAGATCAGCAGCGCCTTGAATGCACTGGTAACCCAACTGCAATCCTTGCCGCTGCCCCGCGAGGTACGCAAACCCCTCAAGCGCTTTGCCAAGGATCTTGAAGACCGCGCCGCCCAGGCTCGGGAATTGCCGTTGCTGCTGAGCGAGTTGAGTGGCTTGCAGGGCAAGGCGCTGACCTTGCTCGAAAAACACGAAGAAGGCCCTCGCCCCGGAATCCTGCAACGCCTGTTCGGTACTCGTGAAGAGTCGAGCGATGGGGCTCATGGCCCGGAAGACGCTCAGCCAGCTCATCCGTCTGCACCTGCCACCGCGCCAGAGCATGAAAGCGTTAGCGAGCAACAATCTGCGCCCGCGCCAACACCGGCACAGCCTTCGCAACCAGCACCAGCACCAGCACCAGCACCCAAGGTTGAGCTTGAGGCACCAAAAGCCGAGCAAAAAGTAGAGGCTCCCGCTCCCGCACCAGTGGTTGAGCCCGCACCCGAAGCGCCGCCGCCCGTTGAAATGGCAGCCATTGCGCCTGTGCCTGCCGCAAAAACAACACCTTCACCCGTGCCGGTTCCACCGCAAGAGCTGATTACGCCAACGCCTGCTGTTCCTTACGAGCATGTTCCGGTTGTGCAGGCACCCGTCGAGAGCGATAGCGCAGAAGCCGACGATGAACCGACCGAGGAAGAAGGCAGCGAAGGGGACCCGAACTATTCCCTGCCGTACTCTCCAGAGCCGAGCTACAGCTCGGTTGCAACGCATATCGAAGACACCTTGCTGGGGTTACTCAAGGACCTGACCTTATCCGAGCACCATCGCCCGCAAGTCGAAGACATGCAGTTACGCCTGAAACACGGGCTCAACTGGTACGAACTGCTACCGATCCTCGACGATCTGGCCGTCTTGATGCTGGCCATCAATAACGGTGGCCAGCAAGAGTTCGGGATCTATCTCAAGCAACTCAACGAACGACTGGAGTCGTTTCAGAGCCATCTGCAGGCTGCCAGCGAGGACCATGCGGAGAATCAGTCCACCGCTCGCGACCTGAACGATCAGTTGCGCGAGCAGGTCGGCGGCTTGCAGAGCAGTGTCCAGGACGCTTCCGACCTGACCAGCCTCAAGCAAGTGCTCGACAACCGGCTGGAAGGCTTGCTCAGCACCATGGACCATTACCAGCGCAAACGGGACGAGCGGGAGCAGGAAGTAGCCTTACGCCTGCAAGGCCTCGCCACTCGTGTCGCGAGCATGGAGCAGGAAGCCCTGGGCTTCAGGAGCCACCTTGAAGAGCAACGGCAAAAAGCACTGATCGACCCCCTCACCAGCCTGCCCAACAGAGCGGCGTGGGGGGAGCGCCTTGAGAAGGAAGTGGCGCTGTGGCAACAGGACAAGACCAACCTGCTGGTCTGCATTCTGGACCTGGATCACTTCAAGCGGATCAACGATGGTTACGGGCATCTGGCAGGCGACAAAGTGCTGAAGATCGTCGCCAGTGTTCTGAAAAAGCGCATGCGTTCCACTGACTTCCTGGCACGGTTCGGGGGCGAAGAGTTCGTCATGCTCTTGCCCGCCACCCACGTATCGATCGCACTGACGCTGCTTGATGAACTGCGGGCCGCCGTCGAGCTTTGCCCGTTCCACTTCAAGGGCGAGCGGGTAACGATCACGGTGTCCATGGGCGTAACCGCCTTCCGGACTGGCGAGCGCAGCGATGTCGCCCTCAAGCGGGCCGATCAGGCGTTGTATCGCGCCAAGGAAAACGGCAGGAATCGCGTCGAACAGGGCTGACTGAAACATCTGGAATCCATCAGCGTTTCACAGATGAAGCAATTCGGTCGCACTTTGTTATGATGTTGCATTTGCTGCCGACGTATCCTGACTGCCATGAAGCTGTTCTTCCCTGCATTCCTCCTTCTGGTCCTGACTGCCTGTTCCAGCGGGCCAAAACTCGATACCAGCCATCCTTCGGTCAACCATGACGGCCGTGTTCAGTACGTCATCATGCACTACACCTCCGCCTCGCTTGAGCGCTCGCTGGAGTTGTTGACCCATGGCGAAGTCAGCAGCCATTACCTGATCGGCGACGATAACCCGGCGACGATCTACAAGCTGGTCGATGAAAGTGCCCGCGCCTGGCATGCAGGCGAAAGTGAATGGGAAGGCCGTACCTGGCTCAACTCCAGCTCGATCGGCATCGAGATCGTCAACCCCGGCTACACCGATACGCCCACGGGACGCCTCTGGTATCCGTACACCGAAAGCCAGGTGCAGTCGATCATCGTGCTGCTCAAGGACATCATCAAGCGCAACAATCTCGACCCCCGGCACATCATCGGACACAGCGATATCGCCCCGATGCGCAAGCTGGACCCTGGCCCGCTGTTCCCCTGGAAACGACTGGCTCATGAAGGTATCGGCATCTGGCCAGACGAACGGCAGGTCGCCCAGCGTCAGGCGCAGATGATGGGTAATCTGCCCAGCACCACCTGGTTCCAGCAACAATTGGCACGCCTGGGTTACACCACGCCTCAGACAGGCGAGCTGGACACCGCTACACGCCACGTTCTGGCGGCCTTCCAGATGCATTACCGTCCAGAACGCTTCGACGGAGAACCCGACCTCCAGAGCGCAGCCATCCTGAAGGTACTCAACCGGGCCGACTAGATCAGGCTTCAGGGCTGCATTCTTTACCAAGCTATTTGCACGCTTGTTGCTATACCTGATGGATATTCCATGCGGATATCCACTGATGCTCATCGCGCAAACGCGCTTTCGCATTCACCTTTCCCACCCTTGGCTGCTGGCGTTGCTGGCGGCCTTGTTGAGCGCGGCTGTCTTTTTATTCGGCAGTTTCGGGCTGGCAATGCATCAGGCGCGACAAAACGAAAGCCTGCAGATGAATGCTCAGGGCGAGCGCTTCCTGGTACGACTGGAGCAGCTTTTCGGTCAGTTGCGGGCCGGGCTGGACCAACTGGAACAGCAACCGCTCAGGCGATGCAGCCCGGAGATGGTCGGGCGCTTGCGCGAGGTCATTTCCAGCCACCGCTTCATTTATGAGGCCGCGTATGTGGGAGACGCGCGCACCTGCTCCAGCTGGCCACGGCCCAAGGTGCTCAGCGAACCACGGGAGCCCGACATTCGTGGCCCGACCTACGATTACTGGCTCAACACCTCGACCCAGCCGGACGATAATCTGGCGGCACTGGTATTGGGCCGTGGAGATTTCCGGGTATCGACTTCACGGGGACATCTGACGGATGTGGTGGATCTTCCGGCGGGCGGCAGCCTGCTGGTGGTACTCGATAACGGCACCCGGGCGATACCGGTGCTGGGACCGGCGCAAGCCTGGCCGCCCTTGAAAGACTGGTTGCCGGACAGCAACACCACGCTGATCACGACAGCGAACCAACTGATCTACCGCATGCCCACCCAGAGCCCGGAATATCAACTGGTGCTGATAACCCCGCGCACCGACTTGCAGGTAAAGATCACCGGAGCCTGGAGGTTGCTGGTGCCCGCCAGCCTGTTGATGTCTTTATGCATCGCGGCGCTGGTCCTGCAATTGATGCAGCAGCGCAAATCCCTGGGTGCCGAGTTATCGGGGGCATTGCGGCGCGAGGAATTGAAAGTCCTCTATCAACCCATCTTCAACCTTGAAACCGGCTTGTGTGTGGGTGCCGAAGCGTTGGTGCGCTGGCGCAGGCCGGACGGCACACTGACCAGCCCCGACCTGTTCATCCCGCTGGCTGAAAACACCGGACAGATCCGCCAAATCACCGACTTTGTCCTGCAACAGTCACTGGAAAAACTCGGACCGCTATTGCGCGCCAACCCGCATCTGTACGTTTCGGTGAACCTGGCAGCCTGCGATGTCATCGCCCCGCGTATTGGTCGCGTAGCGGCCAGATTGCTGACCCAGCACAAAGTGGCTGCCCGACAGATCGCGTTCGAGGTGACCGAGCGCGGCCTGATCGATGTGGTCGTGGCGCGCAACCACCTGCAAATGCTGCGCGACCGCGGCCATCAGATCCTGATCGATGACTTCGGCACCGGCTATTGCAGCCTGGCCTACCTGCAAACCTTGCCGGTGGACTGCCTGAAAATCGACAAGGCCTTCATTGATGCATTAGGCCACGACGCCGCCAGCAGCGGTGTGGCGCCCCATATCATCCGCATGGCCCATGCCCTGCAATTGCGGGTGATCGCCGAAGGCATCGAGTTCGAATCCCAGGCCCACCTGCTCAGGAGCGAAGGCGTTGTCTACGGCCAGGGCTGGCTGTTCGCCCGTCCTCTGACCGCCACCCGATTCTGCGAACTGGTCACCGGCGGTCGAAGAGGGACGGGACGGCGCAAGGATGATGTGGCGTGAGGGCAGCAAGCCAGGTTTTTTTGCGCTTCCGATGCCAGAGTAGGAGCGAATTTATTCGCGAAACCGGCCCTTCGCGAATAAATTCGCTCCTACGAATGCTGGAGAACAGTTACCCGTCAAAGAGGCAACGCCATATAAAACTGCGTACCCTGCCCAGGCCGTGAATAAACACCCATTCGCCCGCCGTGCAGTTGCACGATTTCCTTGCACAGCGCCAGGCCGAGCCCGGCGCCTCCTTTCTTGCGGCCTACCTGCACGAACGGTTCGAAGATTCTTCCTTGTTGCCCGTAAGGAATGCCTTCGCCATTGTCTTCGATGCTGATGATTGCCCGCTCGCCATGACGGCGTGCCTGCAAGCGGATCAAGCCGCTTTCGGGGGTGTGACGCAGTGCGTTGTCCAGCAGGTTATCCAGCACCCGTTCCAGTTGCGCCTGGTCGGCATGCAAATGAGAGACGGGCTCCTGAATGTCCAGCATCAGAGTGATGTCACGCAGCCGGGCCTGTTCCTCGAAGCGGCCTCTGGCTTCTTCGAGCAGGTTTTTGATTGAGCAAGGAGCCAGCTTGAGTTTCTGCAATCCGTTCTGGTAACGCGAGAAATTCAGCAGGTCGTTGATCAGTTGCATCAGGCGCTGCATTTCTTCGGTGATGGTGTTGAGCAGGTCTGCTTCGCGGGACTCTGCCGCAAAATGCAGACGCTCCTGCAACAACCCGAAGGCCATGTGGATACCGGTCACCGGTGTGCGCAGTTCATGAGAAGCGCGCAGGACGAACTCGCTGCGCACCCGCTCGAACGCCCGTTGCTCGGTCACATCACGCAGCACCATCACGGCACCGAGAATGTGGCCTTTGGTATGGCTGACGGGTGTCAGGCTGTAGGTCAGCAGCCTGGATTCGCCATCGATATCGATGCTCAGGTCTTCCGGCGCATGCTCCAGAGTCCCGCCACGCAGGATCAGGAATAACTGCTCATCCAGCTCGGGATGCTCCAGCGCTTCACCCAGACCACGCCCGAGACGACTCTCGTCCCAACCGAGCTGGCGCTGAGCCACAGGGTTCAAATGCTCCAGACGACCCTGGCGATCGATCATCAGCAGGCCGTCGTCGATACTGTCGAGCACCGCTTGCAGACGCTGCTGGCCAGCAAGCAACTCATCGAAATTGGTGGCCTGATGCTGACGCAAAGCCTCGGCCATGAGGCCGAAACGTCGGGTCAGCAGGTTCATTTCGGCTGCCGAAGAAATCGGCAATGTCACCTCATAGTTGCCCTGGCCGATATTATCGGCCGCCTTGGCCAAGGCCTCGATGGGAGCGCCAAAGCGATGGGCAATGCCATGGGCAGTGATGAATCCGACGCACAGCACCGCGATGCCTACCAGCCCAAGCAACCCGGCAATCCACAGCGCACGCTCACGGGAATAGGCTTCGGCAATGCTGATGTTCTGCAGGGCCTCGCCATGGGTATCCAGCAAGTCGTTGCGCAAGGCGTCGAAGCTGTCCCGCAGCTCCGGATTGTCATGCATTGCACGCGTGTCGTCCGCGAAGCGCTGAGAGGCCTCGATGAAACGCTGATAGTACCGGCTCGTATTCTCGAAGCGGCCCTGCACCATGTTTTGCGCATCACGCTCGATGCCTTCGGCCAGCAACGTGTGAAACTCATCCTGATAGGTCTTCAGCACGCGCTTGTCAGGCGACGGGCTGATCATTATCACCAGTTGATCACCCAGGTTCTGCCGCAGCTTCAGGCCCAGCTCGAGGTTGCTGATATTGCCCTGGATCAGCGCTTCCTGACTCTTGGCCATTTGCATGACACTGACCAGACCCAGCAGCAGCCCCAGCAACGCAACCGTCATCAACGCCGAAATGCTAAGGAACAGGCGGGTACGTAACTTCATTGCCAGTTTCATACAGAACAACTCATAAGTTGTACTGCTTACGCTTGCGATAAAGCGTCGAAGAGTCGATACCCAGAGTCTTCGCGGCCTGATCGAGCGTGTCGCTGGTGGCCAGGACTGCACCGATATGAGCCTTTTCCAGCTCATCCAGGCTCAAGGCAGCGCCCACGCGAGGCGCATTGTTGGTCGGGACTTCGGCCATGCCCAAATGGCTGACTTCGACACGTTCCTGCGGGCAGATGATGCTGGCGCGCTCGATGACGTTACGCAGCTCACGGATATTGCCGGGCCAGCGGTAGTTGAGCAGTGCCGCACGGGCTTCGTCGCTGAACCCACGAGCCGGTCGGGCGTAATCCTTGACGAAGCGCGCCAGGAAGCGGTCGGCCAGCGTCAGGATGTCTTCGCTTCGCTCACGCAGCGCCGGAAGGTGAAGGGTGATCACGTTCAGGCGATACAGCAGATCCTCACGGAAGCGCCCGCTGCGCACCATGTCTTCCAGGTTCAGGTTGGTGGCCGCCAGAATCCGTACATCGGCACGCCGTGTGACCGGGTCGCCGACGCGCTCGTATTCCTTGTCCTGAATAAAGCGCAGCAACTTGGGTTGCAACGTGAGTGGAAAATCGCCGATTTCATCAAGAAACAGCGTGCCACCATCCGCCTGATTGACACGACCCAAGGTACTTTCGCTGGCGCCGGTAAAGGCTCCGCGACTGTGACCGAACAGTTCGCTTTCCATCAGTTCGGCAGTCAGGGAAGGGCAGTTGATGGTGACGCAGGACTTCTTGGCCCGCTTGCTCCAGCCATGAATGGCGCGAGCCAGTTCACCTTTACCGGTACCGGATTCGCCCAGGATCAGGATATTGGCGTCGGTCACGGCAACCTGCCGAGCCGTTTCAAGAATGGCCATCATCGACGGGCTGTGTGAGTCCAGGCCGTCCTTGGGTTTGCGTATCTCACCCTCCAACGCTTCCAGACGGGCAGACAACTGCCGGACTTCCAGCTGTTTGGCTGTGGCAAGACGCAGTTGGTCCGGGCTGCAAGGCTTGACCAGATAATCGGCGGCACCGGCCTGAATGGCATCGACCGCGGTATCGACAGCCGAATGGGCCGTGACGATCACTACGCGCATCCATGGCGCCTGAATACGCATCTGCGCCAGGACATCCAGCCCGTTGTCCTCGCCCAGACGCAAGTCCAGAAAGCACAGGTCGAACACCTGGCGCTGCATCAAGGTGTCGGCCTGTGCTGCGCTGTTGGCAGTGGCGACACTGTAACCCTCATCTTCCAGACAATACCGGAACGTGCGAAGGATGGCGGACTCGTCGTCCACTAGCAGAATACGGCCCTGATTCTCAGTGGCTGTCTCCATTTTTCCTACGCTCCTAAGTAAATGATCTTGGTTAGTGTCGGAATCATCGGGCAAGTTGCATGGTTGATTCTGATTGATTCTGTGACATGCATGTTAGCTATCTGTTCGAGCCTTGGCTAACCACCTGATTTTGCTGACGATATTTCTTCCGCCTGCCATGGTTCGCAACCATGGCCTCCCGATGCCCCGGATTTATAGGTTTGAACAGGCCTCCAGGCATTCGTGCAGAACGCACGACCGCAGGGGGTCGATCGTGCAGCTTGCTGGCCGGAACTTTTTCGAGAATATCTCAAGCCATTGATTTTATTGAATTTATTAAAAAATCAAAAAATGGCATGCAGCCTGCAATATCCCTTTCATCCAAGGCCTGACCTCATGGCCAACCACATTCACCACACCGTTCAGGTAAAGGGAGTTTAAGGATGAACAGCCAGCATATTGCTCATTTGCGTATTTCATCCTTGCACATCCAACAAGGTCTTTTTCTGCTGCTGGCCTTGCTCGTTACCCTGATTGCGGTCCAGCAATTCCAGAGCTGGGATCAGTCGCGTGAAGCGGCCCAGACCCAACAGAAAATCATCAAGATCAGCATGTCGCATCAGAGCCTGACGCGCACTGCACAGATCAGTGGACTCGGAACCCAGCCGGTAGAAGGTTTGGTGTCTGTAAACGAAGTAGTAACGCCGCAAAAATGGATCTTCTGATCCGGAAAAACCGAACGAAACGTTCCAAATTCAAATAGCTGTAAAAAGGAGTATCACCATGCTGAGTTGGGCTATCACGTTCTTGATCATCGCCATTGTCGCTGCCGTCCTGGGCTTCGGTGGTATCGCAGGCACTGCAACAGGTATCGCCAAGATTCTGTTCATCGTGTTCCTGGTCATGTTCGTCGTATCTTTCTTCTTCGGACGCCGTGGACGAGGCTGAGTAATGGGCAAATCCTTGCAATCACTGGCCGCCGCCCTGTTGATGGGCGGCAGTGCCATGGCAGTAGCCGCCAATGACGGTCAGGCTCGGGTCAATGAGCTGTTGAGTTCTGCGCCCGAGTACCGCCAGACGTGGACCAAGGTTGTACAGAAAGAGGAACGGTTGCCCGAATGGGTCATCAACCTGTCCGGTACTTCCGAACAGATGACAGCCGTTACCGAAGACGGGGACCCTTACCTCGTCGGCCCTCTGTGCGAAACCGCAGAAACCTGTCGCAGCAAACGACTGATCGTGTCGTTCAGCCTCGACAAGGAAGATGCCTACGCCATGCTGGTCGAAGTGCCTGCCGGGCTCCCGGCCGACAAATCGCCAACGCGGCATGCGACCTACCGTTTCCTGGGCAAACCGGATGAAGGTATGCAGCAATTGCTGAAAGAGCAATTGAGCAAAGACCCGAACTGGTATTGATTCCCCCTGACATCTCTTCAGGATCAGGCATGCGGACACGCTCGCGCATGCCTGATCTCCCATTTCCCTCGACTTCTTCAGATGATGCTGGCTGCGTTGCGAGTGCATAAGCGCCGTCTTGCCGTGTAACCTTGGCTGCCGCAACCAATCGACGAGGGTTTCATGGGTTGGTTCAACCGTCATAAATTCCTGCCTTTTCTCGCCTGGCTGCCCGGACAGACCCGCACCAGCGTTGGCCGCGATGCATTGGTCGGGTTGAGTGGTGCCGTTCTGGCACTGCCACAATCCATCGCTTACGCGCTGATCGCCGGTCTTCCCCCGGAATATGGCTTGTACGCCGCCATCGTGCCGGTACTGATCGCCTGTCTGTGGGGGTCTTCGTGGCATTTGATCTGCGGGCCGACAGCCGCCATTTCCATCGTGCTGTATGCCAGCATCAGCCCTTTGGCGGTTCCGGCCAGTCAGGATTACATCACCCTCATCCTGTTGCTGACGTTCATTGCCGGAGCATTTCAGTTGCTGCTGGGCATGATGCGCTTCGGCGCGCTGGTGAATTTCGTCTCGCATTCCGTGGTGCTGGGTTTCACTCTGGGTGCGGCCATCGTGATTGCCTTGGGGCAGATACCGAATCTGACCGGGATCGACCTACCCAGCCAGAACACCGCCCTCAACAGCCTGACGGCGGTCCTCGAACACAGCCAGGAAATAGACAAACCCTCGCTGATTCTTGGTCTGCTGACTCTGGCGCTGGGCATTACCCTGAAATATCTCGTCCCGCGCTGGCCGACGCTGTTGATCGCCCTTGTGTCGAGTAGCCTGCTGGTCTGGCTATGGCCTGCGATGTTTGGCCACGTGAAAGTGGTCAAGGCTTTCGTGGGACAGTTGCCGCCGTTCAGCCCGCTGCCGCTGGATCTGGAGTTGATCCTCAAACTGCTGCCCACCGCAGTGGCCATAGGCATGCTCGGACTGGTAAACAGCCTGTCGATTGCCCGTTCGCTGTCGGCGCGCTCCCAGCAATTGATCAATGCCAACCAGGAAGTCCGTGCCCAAGGCCTGTCGAACATGGTCGGCTCACTGTTTTCCGGCTACATGTCTGCCGGTTCCTTTACCCGCGCTGCCTTGAGTTATGAAGCCGGTGCCCGCTCGCCTTTGGCGGGTGTATTTTCGGCGTTATGGGTCATGCTGTTCGCCATTGCCGGAGCATCATTGATTGCCCACATTCCGATTCCGGGCATGGCGGCCTCGATTCTGCTGATCTGCTGGGGGCTGGTGGATCATCGCGGTATCGCGGCGTTGTTCAGGGTCAGCCGTTCAGAGTTCTTCGTGATGGCGCTGACTTGTGTCGCAACCCTGCTGCTGGAGTTGCAGACCGCAATCTACGCCGGCGTGCTGGCTTCGCTGTTTTTCTATCTCAAGCGCACCTCCCAGCCCAAGGTGCAGCAATGGCGCGAAGGTGACGAAGACATCATGCGCGTCGGCGGGTCGATTTTCTTCGGCGCCAGTCACTACCTGCAAACCCGTCTGCAACGCACGGAAGGCAAGCATGTGGTGATCGACGCCCAGCACATCAACTTCATCGACTATTCAGGCGTGGAAATGCTGCACCAGGAGGCACGACGCCTGCTCAAACAGGACCGGACGCTGACTTTGCGCCGCGCCCGGCAGCAGGTCGTCGAAGAATTGCAGAAGCTGGAAGGCGCGGACAAGTGCCCGATCCTGTTCGAGGATTAGGCGCTCGCCAGTTGCCGCCGCATTTCGGCCAGGACCTGCGCCGAATCCGGACGCACACCGCGCCATAGCAGAAAGGCTTCGGCAGCCTGTTCCACGAGCATACCCAGACCATCCACTGCCTGAGCTGCGCCGTGTTCGCTCGCCCAGCGACAGAAGGCGGTCGGCTCCTTGCCGTACATCATGTCGTAGCAGAAGGTATGACCCGGCTGGATCAGGCTGGGGGCAATCGGCGGCAACTCGCCCGAGAGGCTGGCGGAGGTGGCGTTGATAATCAGGTCGACCGACTCTTCCAGCCAGTCGTAACCGCTGGCGAATACCGGACCAAGGTCGGTAAAGAGCTGAGCGAGGTTTTCGGCTTTTTCCACTGTCCGATTAGCAATCACCAGGGCAGCGGGTTTCTGCGCGAGCAACGGTTCCAGAGCACCCCGAACAGCGCCACCGGCACCGAGCAGCAGAATGCGCTGGCCTTGCAGGCTGACACCGTAATTGACCGTCAGATCACGCACCAGCCCGGCGCCATCGGTGTTATCCCCCAACAACGTGCCATCGGCCTGCTTGCTCAAGGTATTCACAGCACCTGCGCGCCGGGCACGCTGGGTCAGGCTGTCAGCCAGGCGATAGGCTTCTTCCTTGAACGGCACCGTCACATTGGCTCCCCGACCGGTATGGAAAAAATTCCGGGCGAAGGCCGTGAAGTCATCCAGTGGCGCCAGCGCGGTTTGGTAATCCAGTTGCTGCTCTGTCTGTCTGGCGAACAGGCTGTGAATCAATGGCGACTTGCTGTGGCCGATGGGATTACCGAATACGACGTACTGGTCCATTTGTGTTCCTGTTGATGTATTTATCGCCCGGTGCAGGTCTGTGTAGGAGGCCGGGGTTGCGTCATTCCGCCAGCCAGTCCCGATCCTGCAGGAAGTACTCGGTCAGGCGAGCCTCTTCGCTGCCCGGCGCAGCCTTCCAGTCATAACCCCAACGCACTTGCGGGGGCAGGGACATCAGGATCGATTCGGTACGGCCACCCGATTGCAGGCCAAACAGCGTGCCGCGGTCATAGACGAGGTTGAACTCGACATAACGGCCACGTCTGAATTCCTGGAACTCGCGCTGTTGCACGGTATAAGCCGTGGCTTTGCGACGACGCACAATCGGCAGGTAGGCGTTGATGTAGGCGTCACCAATAGCGCGCATGAAAGCGAAGCTGGTGTCGAAATCCCAGTGATTCACATCGTCGAAGAACAAGCCGCCAACCCCGCGTGGCTCGTTGCGATGCTTGATGTGGAAATAGCTGTCACACCAGGCCTTGTAACGGGGATAGACGTCATCGCCAAACGGCGCGCAGGCGCGCTCGGCAACCCGGTGCCAGTGAACGCAATCCTCTTCGACGCCGTAGTAGGGCGTCAGGTCGAAACCGCCACCGAACCACCAGACCGGCTCTTCGCCTTCTTTTTCTGCGATGAAGAACCGCACGTTGGCGTGGGAAGTCGGCACATGGGGGTTGTGCGGATGGATCACCAGGGAAACACCCAGGGCCTCGAAGCCGCGCCCGGCCAGTTCGGGCCGGTGAGCACTGGCCGACGGCGGCAGGTTGCTGCCAAAGACGTGGGAAAAGTTGACTCCGCCCTTTTCAATGACAGAGCCGTTTTCGATGACCCGCGTTCGACCACCGCCACCTGCAGGCCGTGTCCAGGCATCTTCGACAAAGTGTGCGCTGCCGTCTTCGAGCTCCAGGGCCGTGCAGATTCGGTCTTGCAGATCCAGCAGGTAGGCTTTTACGGCCTCGGTACGGGTAGTCATAGTTGATCCCTGATGCTGACTTCAAACGGCTGAGCCCCCCGAATGCCAAGGGGTACAGGCAAATTGGCGCGTAGCATACCACTGGCCGACCTGCCTTCGCAGTTGACGAGAATCACTTGAAGGAGTCCGATAGCCTATCTGACGATTCGTTTCAGCATGGAGATAGCAAATGGCAAAGCGTATCCAGTTCAGCACTGTCGGAGGACCCGAAGTTCTTGAATATGTCGACTTCGAGCCGGCCCAACCCGGCCCGCAAGAGGTCGTGGTTCGCAACAAGGCCATTGGCCTGAATTTTATCGATACCTATTACCGCAGCGGCCTTTATCCGGCACCCTCGTTTCCTTCGGGGCTTGGCACGGAAGGCGCGGGCATTGTCGAGGCCATCGGCAACGAAGTGACGCGCTTTCAGGTAGGCGACCGTGTGGCTTATGGCACAGGCCCGCTGGGCGGCTACAGCGAGTTGCATGTACTGCCCGAGGCCAATCTGGTGAAGCTGCCCGATTCCATCAGCTTCGAGCAGGCGGCAGCGGTCATGCTCAAAGGCCTGACGGTGCAATACCTGCTGCGCCAGACTTATCAGGTCAAACCCGGCGAAACCTTTCTGTTCCACGCTGCTGCCGGTGGCGTAGGTTCGCTGGCCTGCCAATGGGCGAAGGCTCTGGGAGCAAACCTGATCGGCACCGTCAGTTCACCGGAAAAGGCAGAGCACGCCAAGGCCCTGGGTGCGTGGGAAACCATCGACTACAGCCATGAAAACGTGGCCAGCCGGGTACTGGAACTGACCGAAGGCAAGAAGTGCCCGGTGGTCTACGACGGCGTCGGTCAGGACACATGGCTGACCTCCCTCGACTGCGTGGCACCTCGCGGTCTGCTGGTCAGCTTCGGCAATGCCTCAGGTCCGGTTTCAGGCGTGAACCTGGGGATTCTGGCGCAGAAGGGCTCGCTTTACGTGACCCGCCCAACCTTGGGCAGCTACGCCAATAACGCGCAGAACCTGCAAGCGATGGCCGATGACCTGTTCAACATGCTCGCCAGCGGCAAGATCAAGCTCAACGATATCCAGCAATATGCCCTGAAGGACGCCGCCCAGGCTCAGATCGAACTGTCGGCACGGCGCACCACGGGATCGACGATTCTGATTCCTTAACCGGGTCGCACCACCTGGCCGGTCTCGATATCTCGAATGACACTGGGGTTTCGGCGACCGCCCAGGCTGCCGCCGAGCACCAGATCGATCTGCCCACGGAAATATTGCTCCACGCGAAGACGCGTGCGGGCAGCAGGGCGACCGGCAGGGTTGGCAGAGGTGGAAATCAAGGGGCCGACCAGAGCACACAGCTCTCGCACGGTCGGGTGATCGGTCACGCGCAGGGCCACGGTTTCATGCACGCCAGTGATCCACTCGGGCAACAGGTTCTGATGCGGCACCAGCCAGGTGTTGGGGCCCGGCCAGGTGCTGGCCATGCGGTCGATCCACTGCTCGGGGAAATCCTCGAACAGAAAGTCGAACTGACGGATGTTGTCGGCGATGAGAATCAGCCCTTTATCCACAGGCCGCGATTTGATCGCCAGCAGGCGATAAACCGCTTCTTCATCCCAAGGATCGCAACCAAGCCCCCAGACTGCCTCGGTTGGATAGGCAATCACCGCTCCGGCACGAATATCTCGAGCGGCTTGCTGCACACGCCAACTGCTGACCATTGATGTATCTCCGCTAAATCTTGCCGGGCAGTTTAACCTCAGGGCACCCGTGCGAACCATCGTCCGGCTTCATTGCTGATCATTGCGTCCAGTTCCAGCTCGGTCAGGGCTGCCAGCACCCGAGGCAGCGGCCATTCACTGGCCGCTGCAAGTGCCTCGCTGGTATGCGGCGCAACATGCAGGATCTTCAGCAAGGGGTGTTTTGAAGAAGAGGCCGGTTGCTCTGGTTTGGAAGCCTCGGGTGCCAGGCGGTGCCAGTGCTGCAGGGCTTCAAGGATATGATCGACGGTTTCCACCAACACAGCACCGTCGCGGATCAACTGATGACAACCGCGAGCGCCGGGATGGTGGATAGAACCGGGAATGGCATACACCTCGCGCCCCTGCTCGGCAGCCAGTCGGGCGGTGATCAACGAACCACTGGCAACACTGGCCTCCACCACCAGCACACCAAGCGACAAGCCACTGATGATCCGGTTGCGACGCGGGAAGTTGCTGGCCTGTGGTCCGGCATCCAGCGGGAACTCGGAAACCACTGCGCTGCCCTGGGCAATCATCTGCGCCGCCAACTGTCGATGGCGCTGTGGATAAAGTTTTTCGAGCCCCGTGCCCAGCACGCCGATTGTGGCTCCGCCAACGTCAAGGGCACCTTGATGCGCAGCACCGTCGATTCCCAACGCCAGACCGCTGGTGATGACAAAACCGGCACCCGCCAGGCTTCGGGCAAAAGCTGCGGCGGTGTCCATTCCCGGCTTCGAGGCACGACGACTGCCAACCATTCCCAACTGGGGTCGCTCAAGAATCGAAGGGTTGCCAGCGATGAATAACAGAGGCGGTGGGTCGGCGATTTCAGCAAGCAGTGCCGGGTAGCCAGGGTCGTCCCACATCAATAAATGCTGGTCCTCATGCTCAAGCCAGGCCATTGCGGCACTGGCCCCATCACGCACCAGCGGGTCGCGCCGGGCTTCGGCACAGGCCGTCGGCAGCCCCAATGCGCGCCATGCACTGGCAGGTGCAGAGAGGGCAGCCGAGGCGCAACCGAAGGCATCGATAAGTCTGGAAAAGCGCTTGGGTCCTACCTCCGGCAAGCGATGCAAACGCAGACGCGCTTCCAGTTCGGCAGGCGAAGGAACAGCTTTTTCAAACAACGGCATAAGATCGTCCTTGATCCATAGCCCACTTCAGGAGGTGGGCAAACCTGTGGATAACTCTGTTGACAACAATTTGATAAGTGAAACGTCCGGTGGAAAAACCTGTCTCAGGACTGAGACAGAGCCTCAGGGGTTACGGACCTTGTCCATAATGGCCAAAGATCGGTTCGCGTGCAGGACCAAGGCGTAACTGAGCTTTTCATAAGTGCGGAAAACCATCAGCAGCCCGGAGCGCTCGTCGGGAATTTTCACCTGCTCGCCGGTCACCCGGTCGCGGACCGTTTCGCCGGTCTTGAAAATCGCCAGCACATTGCCTTCGACCAGACCGTCACGTCGGCCTTTGTTGAGCGTTACCACGTCGTAGACGCCGACCTGGGTCACGCCCCGGGGCACATCGAGAATCAGACCTTCGATGGCGTTCTGTGGCGAACTGGGCAGGAACGTCGAATTGATTGCCCGCTCTTCACTGGTGAACAGGCGGTCGCCCAGACGCACTTCCTGAGTAGAGCGCTGCAACAACAGGGTAGAAACATCACCTTCGGTGGCAACGACCTCACCGCCGCCGATATCGTCGGCATTGATGCCCAGCACTTCCTTGGTAGCCGGATCGGTATAGACCTTGCCTTGGCGGAAGATCCCGTAGCTCATCTGATCAGGGTCCAGATTGCCGCGCACGTAAATGCGGTCGCCTCCACCGCTGAGTACGCGTTCGGCATTGCCTGCAACGATGTAAGGGGCCTTGTTGAACTGGTCGGCGTCGTCGACGATACGGTTACTGATCAGGAACGCATTGATGGCGCCCAGCGGAATACTCGGGATCGCTTCGATCGTCGGCGTGCTGCGCACACGCGGTGACAATTTGATGGTGCCGCGGGATTCGGCGCGGTTGAGCACCACACGAGGCTGACCATCGACGTAGATCAGCGAAAGCGAGTCGCCGGGATAGATGAGATCGGGATCGCGCACCTGGGGATTGGCCCGCCATATCTCGCGCCATTTCCATGGTTCGCGCAAGAATTTGCCGGAAATATCCCAAAGTGTGTCACCGGCAACGACGGTATAACTCTGCGGGTGGCCTTCCTTGAGTTGCACTTGCGCCTGAGCAAGACCGCTGGCAGTCAAAAGCAGCAGGGCGAGTAGTGATTTCCTCATGCGGTGAATCCCTTTATCATGTTGTCTCGCGTAAACATAAGTCCCATCAGTCTCATATAGCTGTCTGCTTTGACGTTTCAAGCCTGGCAGCCGATTTTGACTTTACCCTACAGTGCAGCCCTTACGTATATGGCCATTCTAAACATTCTCGAATTTCCCGATTCGCGCCTGCGCACCATCGCCAAACCTGTGGCGATAGTAGACGACGGCATACGCCAGTTGGTCGACGACATGTTTGAAACCATGTACGAGGCCCCAGGCATCGGTCTGGCAGCGACCCAGGTCAACGTCCACAAGCGCGTGGTCGTGATGGACCTGAGCGAAGATCGCACCGAGCCTCGCGTCTTCATCAACCCCGAAATCGAAATGCTGACCGAAGACATGGATCAGTATCAGGAAGGCTGCCTCTCGGTGCCCGGGTTCTATGAAAACGTCGACCGCCCCGTAAAAGTTCGGATCAAGGCTCTGGACCGTGACGGCAAGCCTTACGAACTGGTTGCCGAAGGTTTGCTCGCCGTCTGCATCCAGCATGAATGCGATCACCTGAACGGCAAGCTGTTCGTCGACTACCTCTCCAGTCTGAAGCGTGACCGGATCAAGAAAAAGCTGGAAAAACAGCACAGGCAGAACGCTTGATCCATCACCCAAAAGGCCTGTGAGGGCCTTTTCTTTTTTACACAACGAGAAGCCCATGACCGAGCCACTGCGCATCGTCTTCGCCGGTACTCCGGAATTTGCCGCCGAACACTTGAAGGCCCTGCTGGACAGCCCTCATCAGATCATCGCGGTCTATACACAGCCTGATCGCCCGGCCGGTCGTGGACAGAAGCTGATGCCAAGCCCGGTCAAACAACTGGCGCTACAGCATGGTCTTCAGGTGCTGCAACCACCAACCCTGCGTGACGCAGCCGCTCAGCAGGAGCTGGCCGAACTCAAACCCGACCTTATGGTGGTGGTCGCTTATGGCCTGATCCTGCCGCAAGTGGTGCTGGATATTCCTCGTCTGGGCTGCATCAACAGCCATGCATCCCTGCTGCCACGCTGGCGCGGTGCAGCACCTATCCAGCGGGCCGTGCAGGCTGGCGATGCCGAAAGCGGCGTGACCGTCATGCGCATGGACGCCGGCCTGGATACCGGCCCGATGCTGCTCAAGGTCACAACGCCCATCACGGCAGAAGACACCGGCGGCACCTTGCACGATCGCCTTGCCGAACTCGGTCCGCCTGCCGTATTGCAAGCTGTGGCCGGTCTGGCAGAGGGTTCGCTGGTTGGCGAAGTGCAGGACGATACGCTCGCCACGTATGCTCACAAATTGAACAAGGACGAAGCACGCATCGACTGGAGCCGACCGGCAGACGAGCTGGAGCGCCTGATCCGCGCCTTCAATCCGTGGCCTATCAGCCACAGCACCTTGAATGAAGAAGCCCTCAAGGTACTGGCCGCCAGCCTTGCCGAAGGGCAGGGCGCACCGGGTACGATTCTCGGTGCCAGCAAGGACGGTCTGATCGTCGCCTGTGGACAAGGCGCGCTGCGCCTGACCCGTCTGCAACTGCCGGGCGGCAAGCCGTTGAACTTCACTGACCTGTTCAACAGCCGTCGCGAGAAGTTCGCCACCGGCACGGTATTGGGCCAATGAACCCGCGTCTGGCTGCCGCCAGAGCCTTGGCCGCCGTCCTGAGCGGCAAGGCTTCGCTGAACAGTTCGTTGCCGACCCAACTGGAAAAGGTCGACGTCCGTGATCGGGGCCTCACTCAGGATCTGGCCTTTGGCACTGCACGCTGGCAGCCACGTCTGTCGGCGCTGGCGGCCAAATTGTTGCAAAAACCTTTCAAGGCGGCTGATGCCGATGTCGAGGCGCTGTTGCTGGTCGGGCTTTATCAATTGCTCTACAGCCGCATTCCCGCCCACGCCGCCATCGGTGAAACGGTGGGTTGCGCCGACAAGCTGAAAAAGCCGTGGGCCAAAGCATTGCTCAATGCGGTCCTGCGCCGCGCCCAACGTGAAAGCGAAGCGCTGCTGGCTGAACTGGAACACGATCCGGTGGTGCGTACCGCTCACCCGCGCTGGCTGCAAAAAACCCTGAAAGCCGCGTGGCCCGAGAATTGGGAAGCCATCTGCGCCGCCAACAACGCGCATCCGCCCATGATCCTGCGGGTCAACCGTCGGCACAACAGCCGCGCTCAATACCTTGAGCTGTTGAAAGCAGCCGGGATCGAAGCCGTTGCCTGTACCTTCAGCCAGGACGGCATCCTGCTGGCCGAGCCGGGTGATGTGCGTTCGCTGCCAGGTTTTGCCGAAGGCTGGATCAGCGTGCAGGATGAAGCCGCGCAACTGGCTGCCGACCTGCTGGAACTGGCTCCCGGCCAACGTGTGCTGGATGCCTGCTGCGCGCCGGGCGGCAAGACCTGCCACCTGCTGGAAGTGCAGCCGCAACTCAGTGGCGTGGTGGCTGTGGATCTGGAAGCCAAGCGTATGGTGCGCGTACGGGAAAACCTCGACCGCCTGGGCCTGGATGCCGAACTGATCGCAGCCGACGCCCGGGAAACCGCCCAATGGTGGGACGGCAAGCCCTTCCAGCGTATTCTGCTCGACGCACCTTGCTCGGCAACCGGCGTGATACGCCGCCACCCGGATATCAAGCTGACCCGTCAGGCCGATGACATTACTGCCCTGGCCACGCTGCAAGGCGAACTGCTGGACGCGCTCTGGCCAACGCTGCAAGTCGGCGGCATTCTGTTGTACGCCACCTGCTCGACGCTGCCCACGGAAAACACCGAAGTGATCGAGGCCTTCCTGGCCCGTACCTCCGGCGCCCGTGAGCTGGACATCGCCGGACAGCTCGGCCAGCAACCTGCAGGCATCAAGCAGCCCCACGGCCGCCAGTTGCTGGCGCAGGAAGGTGGGCATGATGGCTTCTATTACGCCAAACTGATCAAGATCGCAGCGTCGGTCTGACAGGGAGATAGCCGTTGAAAATCATCATCCTGGGTGCAGGGCAGGTTGGCGGCACGCTGGCCGAACATCTGGCCAGTGAAGCCAACGACATCACAGTAGTCGACACCGATGGCGATCGCCTGCGTGACCTGGGCGACCGTCTGGATATACGCACGGTACAGGGCAAAGGCTCGTTTCCCACGGTTCTGCGCCAGGCGGGTGCCGATGATGCCGACATGCTGGTGGCCGTCACCAACAGCGATGAAACCAACATGGTCGCCTGCCAGGTGGCCTACACGTTGTTCCACACGCCGACCAAGATTGCCAGGGTCCGTGAAGCGGCTTACCTGACCCGCGCCGGCCTGTTCGACAACGATGCAATTCCGGTGGATGTATTGATCAGCCCGGAACAGGTCGTCACCAACTACATCAAGCGCCTGGTCGAATACCCCGGCGCCCTTCAGGTGATCGACTTTGCCGAAGGCAAGGCACAACTGGTCGCCGTCAGGGCTTATTACGGCGGACCGCTGGTGGGTCAGAAACTGCGCCAGCTGCGGGCCCACATGCCCAATGTCGACACCCGCGTGGCCGCGATCTTTCGTCGCGACCGACCCATCACGCCCCATGGCGACACGGTTATCGAAGCCGATGACGAAGTGTTCTTCATTGCGGCCAAGGCGCATATTCGCGCCGTGATGGGCGAGATGCGCCGCCTGGACGAAAGCTACAAACGCATCGTCATCGCCGGTGGCGGCAACATTGGCGAACGCCTGGCCGAAGCCATCGAAAGCCGTTATCAGGTGAAGATCATCGAGATGAACCCGGCCCGTTGCCGTCATCTGTCAGAAACCCTCAACAGCACAGTGGTCCTGCAAGGCAGCTCTTCGGATCGTGATTTGTTGATGGAAGAGAACATCGGCAATACCGACCTGTTCCTGGCCCTGACCAACGACGACGAAGCCAACATCATGTCGTCGCTGCTGGCCAAGCGGATGGGGGCGCGCAAAGTGGTCACCCTGATCAATAACCCGGCCTATGTGGATCTGGTGCAAGGCGGGGAGATCGATATCGCCGTCAGCCCGCAACTGGCGACCATCGGCACCTTGCTGACTCACGTGCGACGCGGCGATATCGTCAGCGTACACTCACTGCGCAGGGGAGCGGCCGAAGCCATCGAGGTCGTAGCCCACGGCGATGCCAAATCCAGCAAAGTCATCGGCAAGGCCATCAGGGACATTATTCTCCCGCAAGGCACCACCATCGGCGCCATCATCCGCGACGAAGAAGTCCTTATCGCCCACGACATCACCGTGATCGAATCCGGCGACCACGTGATCATGTTCCTTGTGGATAAAAAATACATCCGCGATGTGGAGCGGCTGTTTCAGGTGGGGTTGAGCTTCTTCTGATTTGTAGGAGCCGAATTCATTCGCGAACAGGCAGCCTTCGCGAATGAATTCGCTCCTACAGATTTCTCAATACCAGCGTGCTTCGCCTTCCGGGCGCTTCTTGAAGCGCTTCATGGTCCACATGTACTGGCTCGGATAAGCTCGCACATATTTCTCGACCACCTTGCTCATGGCTGCCACCGAGGTTTCAGTGTCGGTGCTGTACATGTCTTGCGGTGCAGCTTCCAGAACCACCTTATAGCCTGAACCGTCCGGCAGGCGCATGGCATGCAGGAAGACACCAACGGCTTTGCCGCCAGCCAGCATGTTGGGCACGAATTTACTGGTCAGTGCCTGGGTACCGCAGAAGGGTACGAAGATACCGGCCGACTCTGCCGGCTCCGGATCGGCAGGAATACCCACCGAGCCCCCTTTACGCACTTCCTTGATGACACTGAGGATGCCCTCTTTGGTGGAAGCCGCCACTCGGTTGCCCAACTGCACTCGCTGCTTGCGCAGCAGTTCGTCCACCGCTTTCAGCTTGGGCGGACGGTAGAAAATGATCGGTTTGCACTGACTGCAATAGAAGTGGTTGAGCACTTCCCAGTTGCCCAGATGGCTGGTGATGCCGACCACCCCCTTGCCGGAAGCAAGAGCATCCTTGAGCACATCGAGGCCTTCGACTTCACGCACCAGGTCGATGGACTTCTGGGCAGGCCAGATCCAGGCGCAGGCGCTTTCGGTCAGGGTCTTGCCGATATCCATCAGGCTGCGACCCACCAATTGGTCCAGCTCAGCCTTGTTCAGCTCCGGAAAGCATTTGGACAGATTGATCCGCGCCACTTCACGGGAGCGGTTGGGCAGTTTCCACATCAACCAGCCAATCGAAGTGCCGACCCATTGCACGGCACGCCAGGGCAGCAGGGCAAACAACCGCAACGCCCCGACAATCATGGCACCTTTGAACTTATCCACAGATCACTCCCACATTCTCGAGGTGCGCATTGTAACCTTCAGCGGACCAGAGTCGCGTATCGATCACAATCGACGGTGTGATCCATGACCATGCCGCTCGATTGCATGTAGGCGTAGCAAATGGTCGGGCCGACAAAGGTGAAGCCGGCCTTTTTCAGGGCCTTGCTCATGGCTTCGGCCTCTGGCGTGATGGCCGGGACCTGGCTGCGGTCCTTGAAATGGTTGACCTTCTGCTGCCCACCGACAAACGACCAGAGAAACCCGACCGGGTCGTCCAGTTTCAACCAGGCCTGAGCATTGCGGCGGGCAGCGTTGAGTTTGAGGCGGTTACGGATGATGCCTGGTTCCTGCATCAGGACTTCAATCTCGTCGTCAGTCATGGCGGCGATGCGATGAACATCGAAACCGAACATGACTTCGCGATATCGCGGGCGTTTTTTCAAAACCGTGATCCATGACAGACCGGCCTGGAACCCTTCGAGCAAAAGCAACTCGAAGAGCTTCTGCGCATCGCGCAGTGGCACTCCCCATTCCTGATCGTGATAAGCGATGTAAATCGGGTCTTCATTGCACCAAAAGCAGCGAGTCATAGGCCTTCCAAGGGTGGACGTGCAGCCGAATCGGGTATACTCCCGCTCTTTAAATCGCAGCCCAGCACAGGTGAATTTTGTGAGCCAGCCTACGCCAGCCGTGCGTACCTTCCAAGACTTGATCCTCGCCCTCCAGCAATACTGGGCAGAACAAGGTTGCGTGGTACTTCAGCCCTACGATATGGAAGTAGGCGCCGGCACTTTCCACACCGCCACATTTCTGCGCGCCGTAGGCCCGGAAACCTGGAACGCCGCTTACGTACAGCCAAGCCGTCGCCCGACTGACGGCCGCTACGGCGAAAACCCCAACCGCCTGCAGCATTACTATCAGTTTCAGGTGATCCTGAAGCCGAACCCGGACAACTTCCAGGAACTGTACCTGGGCTCGCTCAAGCACATCGGCCTCGACCCGCTGGTGCATGACGTCCGTTTCGTCGAAGACAACTGGGAATCGCCAACCCTGGGCGCCTGGGGTCTGGGCTGGGAAATCTGGCTCAACGGCATGGAAGTCTCGCAGTTCACCTACTTCCAGCAGGTCGGTGGCATCGAGTGCTATCCGGTGACCGGTGAAATCACCTACGGCCTTGAGCGTCTGGCCATGTACCAGCAGGGCGTGGACTCGGTCTACGACCTGGTCTGGGCTGACGGTCCGTTCGGCAAGGTGACTTACGGCGATGTGTTCCACCAGAACGAAGTGGAGCAGTCGACCTACAACTTCGAACACGCCAACGTCGAAAAACTGTTCGAGCTGTTCGACTTCTATGAAAGCGAAGCTGCACGCCTGATCGAGCTTGAGCTGCCATTGCCAAGCTATGAAATGGTCCTCAAGGCTTCGCACACCTTCAACCTTCTGGATGCGCGCCGGGCTATTTCCGTGACTGCGCGTCAGCAGTACATCCTGCGCGTGCGCACGCTTGCCCGCTCTGTTGCCCAGAGCTACCTGCAAGCCCGGGCCAAGCTTGGCTTCCCGATGGCACCGCCCGATCTACGCGATGAAGTGTTGGCTAAGCTGGAGGCTGCACAATGAGTGCTCAAGATTTTCTGGTCGAACTGGGCACAGAAGAACTGCCACCCAAGACCCTCAGTGCCTTGGGCGATGCATTTCTGGCCGGTATCGAAAAAGGCCTGCAGAGCGCTGGCCTGACCTACAGCGCCAAGCAGGTTTACGCTGCGCCACGCCGTCTGGCGGTACTGGTGACCGGCCTGGCCACGCAACAACCGGATCGCAGCGTCAATCTGGACGGTCCGCCTCGTCAGGCCGCTTTCGATGCTGACGGCAACCCGACTCAGGCAGCACTGGGCTTCGCCAAGAAATGCGGCGTCGATCTGAGCGAAATCGATCAGAGCGGTCCCAAGCTGCGTTACAGCCAGAGCATCATCGGCAAACCGACAGCCTCACTGCTGCCGACCATTGTCGAAGACTCGCTGAACGACTTGCCGATCGCCAAACGCATGCGTTGGGGTGCCCGCAAGGAAGAGTTCGTGCGTCCGACCCAATGGCTGGTCATGCTGCTGGGCGACCAGGTGATCGACTGCACGATCCTGGCCCAGAGCGCAGGCCGTCATTCTCGCGGTCACCGCTTCCATCATCCGCAAGATGTGCGTATTTCCTCGCCTGCCAGCTACCTCAGCGACCTGCGAGCCGCTCATGTACTGGCCGACTTCAACGAACGTCGTCAGATCATCAGCAAGCGCGTTGATGAACTGGCTGCCCAGCAGGAAGGCACTGCCATCGTGCCGCCAAGCCTGCTGGACGAAGTGGCCGGGCTGGTCGAGTGGCCAGTGCCACTGGTCTGCTCGTTTGAAGAGCGCTTCCTCGAAGTGCCTCAGGAAGCTTTGATCACCACCATGCAGGACAACCAGAAGTATTTCTGCCTGCTGGACAGCGAAGGTAAGTTGCTGCCGCGCTTCATCACGGTTGCCAACATCGAGAGCAAGGATCCGGCACAGATCATCGCCGGTAACGAGAAGGTGGTTCGCCCGCGTCTGACCGATGCCGAGTTCTTCTTCAAGCAGGACAAGAAGCAGAAGCTGGAGACCTTCAACGATCGCTTGAAGAACGTAGTGTTCCAGGCTCAGTTGGGCAGCGTCTTCGACAAGGCCGAGCGCGTTTCCAGGCTGGCAGCCTTCATCGCCCCGCGCATTGGCGGCGACGCCCAGCGTGCGGCGCGTGCCGGCATTCTGTCCAAGTGCGACCTGGCGACCGAAATGGTCGGCGAGTTCCCGGAAATGCAGGGCATTGCCGGTTTCTACTACGCCAAGGCTGACGGTGAGGCGCAAGACGTCGCACTGGCGCTCAACGAGCAGTACATGCCTCGCGGTGCGGGTGCAGAACTGCCTACCACCTTGACCGGCGCGGCCGTGGCCATTGCCGACAAGCTCGACACGCTGGTCGGCATCTTCGGCATCGGCATGCTGCCAACCGGTAGCAAAGACCCGTATGCACTGCGTCGTGCTGCGCTGGGTATCCTGCGCATCCTGATCGACAAGAAGCTGGATCTGGATCTGATCGAGACCGTCAAGTTCGCGGTCAGCCAGTTCGGTGCCAAGGTCAAGGCTGCAGGCCTGTCCGACCAGGTGCTGGAATTCATCTTCGACCGCCTGCGTGCGCGTTACGAAGACGAAGGCGTCGAGGTTGCGGTCTACCTGTCGGTCCGTGCCTTGCAGCCAGGTTCTGCTCTGGACTTCGATCAGCGGGTCCAGGCCGTACAGGCGTTCCGCAAGTTGCCACAGGCTGCTGCGCTGGCAGCGGTGAACAAGCGCGTATCGAACCTCTTGAGCAAGGCCGAGGGCAACATTGCCCAGACCGTCGAGCCCAAGTACTTCGACAACGCCAACGAGTTCTCCCTGTATTCAGCCATTCAACAGGCCGACCACGCGGTACAGCCGATGGCTGCCGAGCGTCAGTACAGCGAA
Organism: Pseudomonas cichorii; assembly: GCF_019719005.1. GTDB lineage: Bacteria > Pseudomonadota > Gammaproteobacteria > Pseudomonadales > Pseudomonadaceae > Aquipseudomonas > Aquipseudomonas cichorii_E. The sequence goes on along the minus strand of NZ_JAIGPJ010000010.1, from coordinate 1,784 downwards.
TCCCTGGCACGCCTGGCAACCCTGCGCGAGCCTGTGGATGCGTTCTTCGAGGCAGTGATGGTCAACGCTGACGACGCCAACGTGCGCGCCAACCGTTATGCATTGCTGGCACGTCTGCGCGGCCTGTTCCTGGGCGTTGCCGATATCTCGCTGCTGGGTTGAGGAATAGAGAGTGAAGCTGCTGATTCTCGATCGGGACGGAGTCGTCAACCATGACTCCGACGCTTATATAAAGTCGGTGGAGGAGTGGATTCCCATTCCTGGCTCGATCGAGGCCATCGCAGCATTGAGCAAGGCCGGCTGGACGGTGGCGATTGCCACCAACCAGTCGGGCATTGCCCGAGGTTATTACGACCTGGCTACTCTGGATGCCATGCATGCGCGTTTGCGCGAGCTGGTGGCAGGGCAGGGTGGCGAGGTTGGCTTGATCGTTTATTGCCCACATGGGCCGAATCAAGGTTGTGACTGCCGCAAGCCAAAGCCAGGCATGCTGCAGACCATCGCCAATCATTACGCAACAGACCTGAAAGGTTTATGGTTCGTGGGCGACAGCAAGGGTGACCTGCAGGCCGCTTTGGCCGTCGATGCACAACCAGTTCTGGTAATGACCGGTAAAGGCCGCAGGACAATGGACGGTACAGTGCCGGCCGGCACTTTGATTTTTGACGATCTGGCGGCAGTTGCCGCAGAACTTATCCACAATAGCGTCTCGCTGTAAGCCCTCAGGTTCAACGGTACGCTGAATGAGCGGGCACCTGCCCGTACGGTAAAAGCAACTATGTCGATCATCCAGGCAATCAGGACCTTTTTCTTTTACCTGTTGCTAGGCACCAGCTCGCTGCTGTGGTGCACCCTGAGTTTCTTCATTGCGCCTTTTCTACCCTTCAAGGCTCGCTACCGGTTTATCAATGTCTACTGGTGCCGCTGTGCAATCTGGCTGACCCGCGTGTTCCTGAATATCCACGTGGAAGTGACCGGCGCGCACAACGTTCCAAAGACACCTTGCGTGATCATTTCCAACCACCAGAGCACCTGGGAAACCTTCTTCCTCTCGGCCTACTTCGAGCCCCTGAGCCAGGTGCTCAAGCGTGAGCTGCTGTATGTCCCGTTCTTCGGTTGGGCCATGGCCATGCTGCGCCCTATCGCGATTGACCGCGACAACCCCAAGGCCGCACTCAAGCAAATCGCCAAGAAGGGCGACGAATTGCTCAAGGACGGAATCTGGGTACTGATCTTCCCGGAAGGCACCCGCGTCCCGTTCGGTCAGGTCGGCAAGTTCTCCCGTGGCGGCACGGCCCTGGCCGTCAACGCCGAACTGCCTGTACTGCCTGTGGCACACAACGCCGGCAAATACTGGCCGAAGGAAGGCTGGGCGAAAAAGCCAGGCACCATCCAGGTAGTTATTGGTGAACCCATGTACGCCGAAGGCTCCGGCCCCCGCGCCATTGCAGCCCTCAACGACCGCGTACAGGCCTGGAACGAAGCCACCCAGAAGTCCCTGGGTTCAGACGTTGCACCTGTCTCGAGCAGCGAGAAAGTCGAAGTCTGATTTTGTGGATAACCTGTGCACCATTTTTGCAAAATCATCGAAAAAAGCGGCTAAGTCATTAATTTAGCTGCTTATTTCTGAAGCTCATTAGTGAGCTGAAAACGTGCATAAGTTTTGCGGGTAGATAGAAAGCCGATCTTGAGGGTCGGCTTTTTAGTGGGTGGTGTCCCGTCCTGAATAAGGTTTACACCTTCTAACTTCTTTTCAGGAAGGTGCAATGGACACGGGCGCGAAG
>NZ_JAIGPJ010000001.1:339759-393528 GCF_019719005.1 Pseudomonas cichorii | reverse complement strand
AGCAGTGAAACGATGCATCGCCGATGGTAGTGTGGGGTTTCCCCATGTGAGAGTAGGTCATCGTCAAGATTCAAATTCAAAACCCCCATCTGCACACGCAGGTGGGGGTTTTGTCTTTCTGGCTTGAAAAACACTTTTTCGTTTCTATGCATCCCAGGCTTGCGTGGCTATCATGCGTGCCTCATTGCTAGGCGATATTTACATGATGACCTTGTTAAGGCTTCTGGCCGATGGCGAGTTTCACTCCGGGCAGGTTTTGGGTGATGTGCTCGGCGTCAGTCGAAGCGCCGTCTGGAAGCGGCTTCAACAGCTTGAGGCTGAGTTGGGCGTTGAGGTTCATAAGGTGCGTGGCCGTGGCTATCGGCTTGCCAGTCCGGTTTCTCTTCTGTCTGCGTCGTCCATATCGCAAATGGGGTTTCCTGCGGGCTGGTCGGTCCATGTTTCAGACTCGGTCGACTCTACAAATGCCGAAGCGGTGCGTCAGATCGGCCAGGGCGCTGCCATGCCTATGCTGGTACTGGCAGAAAGCCAGACGGCTGGAAGAGGGCGTCGTGGTCGCAAGTGGGTGAGCCCCTTTGGTGAGAACCTGTATTACAGTCTGGCGTTGCGCGTGGATGGCGGAATGCGTCAGCTCGAAGGCCTCAGCCTGCTGGTCGGGCTTGCTGTCATGCAGGTCCTGCGTGAGTCGGGAGTCAAGGGGGCCGGTCTCAAGTGGCCTAATGATGTTCTTGTGGGGCGGCGCAAGATTGCCGGCATCCTTCTTGAGTTGATTGGTGATCCTGCAGATGTGTGTCATGTCGTGATAGGCATAGGCGTCAACGTCAATATGCAGACCTCTGTCGACGTGGATCAGTCCTGGACGTCTCTGCGTCTTGAGACGGGCGCCCTTTCTGATCGCAATAGCCTTGCTGCCCGTTTGAGTCAAAAGCTTGATGCCTTGCTCGTCTTGCATCGTGAGAAAGGTTTTGCGGCATTTCAGGCTGAGTGGGAGCAAGGACACTTGTGGCAGGGGTGCGCTGTCACCCTGCTTTCGGGTGTCGAGGTCGTCGAGGGCATAGTCTTGGGGGTTGATGTGCTGGGTGCGTTGTGCCTCGATGTAGGTGGCGTGGAGAAAAGCTTTAGTGGTGGTGAGCTCAGCCTGAGGTTGCGTGATGATACTTGAACTCGACTGTGGGAATAGCTTCATCAAGTGGCGTGTAATTGATGTAGGAGGTGTGGCCCGATTTGCGGGTGGCGTCGTTGATTCCGATAGTGCCCTGCTGGAGCATTTGCTGCACCTTCCAGGATTGAAGTTGAGTGCCTGTCGCCTGGTCAGTGTCCGTAGCGCCGAGGAAACCGAGAAGCTTGTGGCGGCCCTTGTCCAGGCTTTCGCGATTCATCCTGTCTGTGCAGCACCCGCAAGAGAGTTGGCGGGGGTTGAGAATGGATACGACGACTACGAGCGTCTGGGGCTCGACCGCTGGCTTGCCTTTGTCGGTGCTTATCACATAGCCCGAAGGGCGTGCCTGGTCATTGATCTCGGTACGGCTGTAACCTCTGATTTCGTTGATGCAGATGGTCGGCACCTGGGAGGCTTCATATGTCCGGGGATGCCGTTGATGCGTAACCAGCTGCGCACCCATACGCGGCGGATCCGATACGATGATGCTGCGGCCGAGCGTGCGCTGGTCAGCTTTGTTCCGGGGCGTGCAACTTCCGAGGCGGTTGAGCGCGGTTGTTCACTGATGCTGCGAGGCTTTGCGCTGACGCAGCTGGAACTGGCGCGCACTTATTGGGGTGATGATTTTTGTGTCTTCGTAACCGGCGGCGATGCGGGGCTGGTCGAGGATGTCCTGACTGATGTTCGAGTGGTGCCTGACCTGGTTTTCGTCGGTCTGGCTCTAGCCTGTCCGTTGCGCTGAGGTTTTTATGCGTTGGCTATTCCTTTTGCTGTTGATGCTCAATGCCTTTTATTACATCTGGCATCAGCAAGAAGCTCCTTTGCGTGCCAAGGAGGTACTGCCTTTGTCGTTGTACCGTGCTCCTCAGCAGGATATCCGGCTGCTTAGTGAGTCCGACGTGGGGCACGCCTCCCGTGACGCTGAAAGTAGCTGTCTGTATCTTGGCGGTTTCCCACGCCAGGAGGAGGCGCGTGCGGTCGAGCAGCGTCTCAATAGCCTGGATGTGCAGTCTCAGTTTCAGGTCTTGCCGTCGGGTGGTGTGACAGGCTACTGGCTCAGGATCTCCCCTGAAAGTCGTCGTCTGGTCGGTGATGGAATGCTCAATCAGTTGCTTCAGGATTTCCCGCAATTAAAAAACAAAATAATGTCTTGTGAGGGCATTGCAACTGCCGATTAGTTTGCATAGAATGGCGCCCGCTTCGCAGTGAGGTGTAAGCCTCGCAAGTGAAGCAGCAGTAGTCAACGCATGTAACCTCAGGTTTTTAATGAGAAAAAGGTTGACAGAAGGGCAGTAAGCATTGAGAATGCTGCCTCGCTTAGGAGGGGTTCCCGAGCGGCCAAAGGGATCAGACTGTAAATCTGACGTCTACGACTTCGAAGGTTCGAATCCTTCCCCCTCCACCATATTTAGCGCGAGCTGCAAGTTGTGCGGGTATAGTTTAGTGGTAGAACCTCAGCCTTCCAAGCTGATGATGCGGGTTCGATTCCCGCTACCCGCTCCATATTTGCGGTTCTTGCAACGTGTTTCGCTCTTGTAGCTCAGTTGGTAGAGCACACCCTTGGTAAGGGTGAGGTCAGCGGTTCAAATCCGCTCAAGAGCTCCATTGTTCAAAGGCAGATATGCAAATATCTGCCTTTGTTTTAAGTGGTCTCACTCTTGAAGTGTTTCACTTAAAGCTTTCAGCCTCTGTCAGCAGCATCTGTTGATGGTTTCTGAATGAAGTGTTGAAAAACTCTTGTCGGGTCCGCATAATCGTCGGCCTGATTTTGCTTTTAGGTCAGTAGCTCAATTGGCAGAGCGACGGTCTCCAAAACCGTAGGTTGGGGGTTCGATTCCCTCCTGACCTGCCAGATTCCCTAGATGTAATCTGGCTTTCTTTTCACAGGATCTCCGTAGATGAATCCCAAGGCTGAAGCATCAGACTCGCGCTTTGACTCGCTGAAATGGCTCTTGGTAGTCGCTTTGGTTGTGGTTGGTGTCGTCGGTAATCAGTATTACTCGTCCGCTCCGATTCTGTATCGTGTTCTCGTGCTTCTTGTGATTGCTGCCGTTGCTGCGTTTGTTGCTCTTCAAACCGGTAAAGGCAAGGCTTTCTTTGTCTTGGCAAAAGAAGCACGCGCAGAGATCCGTAAAGTCGTATGGCCTACTCGCCAAGAGACCACGCAGACCACTTTGATTGTGGTGGCTGTCGTTCTGGTCATGGCGTTGCTGTTGTGGGGGCTAGATTCCCTGCTCGGCTGGCTTGTTTCCTTGATAGTTGGCTAAGGGTGTCCCGTGGCTAAGCGTTGGTACGTAGTGCATGCTTACTCGGGTTACGAGAAGCATGTAATGCGCTCGTTGATCGAGCGTGTGAAGCTGGCAGGCATGGAAGATGGCTTCGGCGAAATTCTGGTTCCCACTGAAGAAGTGGTTGAGATGCGTAATGGCCAGAAGCGCAAAAGCGAGCGTAAGTTCTTCCCAGGTTATGTGCTTGTACAGATGGAAATGAATGAGGGTACTTGGCACTTGGTCAAGGATACTCCTCGCGTCATGGGCTTTATCGGCGGTACTGCTGATAAGCCAGCTCCAATCACCGACAAAGAAGCAGAAGCCATTCTGCGTCGTGTTGCTGATGGCAGCGATAAGCCGAAGCCAAAAACACTGTTCGAGCCAGGTGAAGTTGTTCGCGTCACCGATGGTCCGTTCGCTGATTTTAATGGCACGGTCGAAGAAGTTAACTACGAAAAGAGCCGTATCCAGGTGGCTGTGCTCATTTTCGGACGTTCTACTCCGGTAGAGCTGGAGTTCAGTCAGGTCGAAAAGGCATAACTGAGCTGGAATCCCATACCCCGCAGCCTAAGGCTGTGGGGTTTTTTCGTCACTGGGATATACGTGTAAGTAGCCGGGGAGCCTTAAAGGGCGTTTGAACCCGTAATTGGAGTGCCTCATGGCCAAGAAGATAACCGCATACATCAAGCTGCAAGTGAAAGCCGCTCAGGCTAACCCTAGCCCGCCAGTTGGTCCTGCTCTGGGTCAGCACGGTGTGAATATCATGGAATTCTGTAAAGCATTCAACGCCCGTACTCAGGGTCTTGAGCCAGGCTTGCCGACTCCAGTGATCATCACTGTATACAGTGACCGTAGCTTCACTTTTGAAACAAAAAGTACTCCTGCCTCTGTTCTGCTGAAGAAAGCTGCAGGCTTGACCAGCGGCTCGGCTCGCCCGAACACCGTTAAAGTTGGCACCGTGACTCGTGCTCAACTGGAAGACATCGCTAAAGCAAAAAGCGCTGATCTGACAGCTGCAGACCTGGAAGCGGCCGTGCGTACTATCGCCGGTTCCGCTCGTAGCATGGGCCTTAACGTGGAGGGTGTGTAATGGCTAAGTTGACCAAACGTCAAAAGGCAATCGCTAGCAAGCTTGAAGCTGGCAAGGCCTACAACTTCGTAGACGCTGCTGCTCTGCTGACCGAGCTGTCTACCGTCAAGTTCAGCGAGTCCGTAGACGTTGCTGTTAACCTGGGCGTCGATCCTCGTAAATCCGACCAGGTTGTTCGTAGCGCAACCGTTCTGCCGCACGGTACCGGTAAAACCGTACGTGTTGCTGTCTTCACCCAAGGCCCGGCTGCTGAAGCTGCTCTGGCTGCCGGTGCTGATCGCGTTGGCATGGACGATCTGGCTGCCGAAATGAAAGCTGGCGACCTGAACTACGACGTAGTCATTGCTTCTCCTGATGCAATGCGTGTTGTTGGTCAGTTGGGTCAGGTTCTGGGTCCACGTGGCCTGATGCCTAACCCTAAAGTCGGTACCGTTACTCCTGACGTCGCTAACGCCGTCAAGAACGCGAAGGCTGGTCAGGTTCGTTATCGCACCGACAAAAACGGCATCATCCACACTTCCGTTGGCAAGGTCGGTTTCGACGCAGTCAAGCTGAAGGAAAACGTTGAAGCCCTGATCGCTGATCTCAAGCGCATCAAGCCTGCTTCTTCGAAAGGTATCTACGTCAAGCGCGTTACCCTGAGCACCACCATGGGCCCGGGCCTGGTCATCGACCAGGGTTCCCTGGACGCGTAAGACAGAAGTAACACAGTTTTGTGTTACTAAAAGATTGGGGTCCCTGCCTGGCGGGGGCTATCCAAGACCGTAGGCGACGCAAGTCTTAAACCACAAGCCTACGCAGATGGTGCTCCCGGTTCCTTACCGAATCAGACACCAAAACGACATCAGGCTTAGGTCCGATGAAACGGTAACAAGCAGGAGTTAAACCCGTGGCAATTAAACTCGAAGACAAGAAGGCCATCGTCGCTGAAGTCAACGAGGCTGCCAAAGTCGCTCTGTCCGCTGTCGTGGCTGATGCCCGTGGCGTTACAGTAGGCGCAATGACCGGACTCCGTAAAGAGGCTCGTGAAGCTGGCGTATACGTACGTGTTGTACGTAACACCCTGCTCAAGCGCGCTGTTGAAGGTACTGAATACAGTGTCCTCAACGATGCGTTCACAGGCCCGACCTTGATCGCCTTCTCCAACGAGCATCCAGGCGCTGCTGCGCGTTTGTTCAAAGAGTTTGCGAAAGGTCAGGACAAGTTCGAGATCAAGGCAGCTGCGTTCGAGGGCAAGTTCCTCGCAGCTAATCAGATCGACGTACTGGCTACCTTGCCGACCCGTGACGAAGCAATTTCCCAGCTGATGAGCGTGATTCAAGGCGCTACCAGCAAATTGGCTCGTACTCTGGCGGCTGTTCGCGACCAGAAAGAAGCTGCCGCAGCCTAAGGCTGAGCATTTTCTCTCGCGTATTTTTGTTTATTTCGATGGTCGCGTAGGCCGTCCCCCAATTCAGGAATTAGATTCATGTCTATCTCTCAAGACGATATCCTCAACGCAGTAGCCGAGATGTCCGTTCTGCAGGTTGTTGAACTGATCAAGGCTTTCGAAGAGAAATTCGGCGTAACTGCTGCCGCTGCTTCGGCTGGCCCAGCTGTTGCTGCTGCTGTTGTTGAAGAGCAAACCGAATTCAACGTCATGCTGACCGAAGCTGGCGAGAAGAAAGTTAACGTCATTAAAGCAGTTCGTGAACTGACCGGTCTGGGCCTGAAAGAAGCCAAGGCAGTCGTTGACGGCGCTCCAGCAATGGTTCTGGAAGCAGTAGCTAAAGACGCTGCTGAAAAAGCCAAAGCTGCTCTGGAAGAAGCAGGCGCCAAAGTCGAGCTGAAATAAGCATCGATTTTGAACGTCCAGCCCACGCGTTAAGCGAAAGGCTGATGGCTGGTGGCTTTTGCCACCGGCCTTTTTCCGTTACGGACGATTGGCTTTGCCAGCGTCCATAACGTGCAAGAACCACCAAGATGGTGGCGCAGACCAAGGGGTTTGCACGATTTTCTGGCTGCTTCCGTCGGAGGGAGCCAAACAAGCAGGTGACCAAGCTGGGGAACGCTGATGGCTTACTCATATACTGAGAAAAAACGTATCCGCAAGGACTTTAGCAAGTTGCCGGACGTAATGGATGTGCCGTATCTACTGGCCATCCAGCTGGATTCGTATCGCGAATTCCTGCAGGCGGGAGCGACCAAAGATCAGTTCCGCGACGTCGGTCTGCATGCAGCCTTCAAATCCGTTTTCCCGATCATCAGCTACTCCGGCAATGCTGCGCTGGAGTATGTAGGTTATCGCTTGGGCGAACCGGCATTTGATGTCAAAGAGTGCGTGCTGCGCGGTGTGACTTACGCTGTACCTCTGCGAGTCAAGGTCCGTCTGATCATCTTCGACAAAGAGTCGTCGAACAAAGCGATCAAGGACATCAAAGAGCAAGAAGTCTACATGGGTGAAATCCCCCTGATGACTGAAAACGGTACCTTCGTTATCAACGGTACCGAGCGTGTGATCGTGTCCCAGCTTCACCGTTCGCCAGGCGTATTCTTCGACCACGATCGTGGCAAGACGCATAGCTCCGGCAAGCTGCTGTACTCCGCTCGCATCATTCCTTACCGTGGTTCGTGGCTGGACTTCGAGTTCGATCCGAAAGACTGCGTATTCGTCCGTATCGACCGTCGTCGCAAGCTGCCTGCTTCCGTACTGCTGCGCGCTCTGGGTTACACGACCGAGCAAGTGCTTGATGCGTTCTATACCACCAACGTTTTCCATGTTCGCGGTGAAAACCTGAGTCTGGAGCTGGTGCCTCAGCGCCTGCGTGGTGAAATTGCTGTCCTCGATATCCAGGATGGCAACGGCAAGGTTATTGTCGAGCAAGGTCGCCGTATTACCGCTCGTCACATCAATCAGCTGGAAAAGGCCGGGATCAAAGAGCTGGAAGTGCCGCTGGACTACGTCCTGGGCCGCACTACCGCCAAGGTCATCGTGCATCCTGCGACCGGTGAAATCATCGCTGAATGCAACACCGAACTGAACACTGAAATCCTGGCAAAAATCGCCAAGGCCCAGGTCGTTCGGATCGAGACTCTGTACACCAACGACATCGATTGCGGCCCGTTCATCTCCGACACCTTGAAGATCGACTCTACCGGCAACCAACTGGAAGCCCTGGTCGAAATCTATCGCATGATGCGTCCAGGTGAGCCGCCGACCAAAGATGCCGCTGAAACACTGTTCAACAACCTGTTCTTCAGCCCAGAGCGCTATGACCTGTCTGCTGTAGGCCGCATGAAGTTCAACCGTCGTATCGGTCGCACCGAGATCGAAGGTTCGGGCGTCCTGTGCAAGGAAGACATCGTTGCCGTTCTGAAGACTCTCGTCGATATTCGTAACGGTAAAGGCATTGTCGATGACATCGATCACCTGGGTAACCGTCGTGTTCGTTGCGTTGGCGAAATGGCCGAGAACCAGTTCCGTGTCGGTCTGGTCCGCGTAGAGCGTGCTGTAAAAGAACGTCTGTCCATGGCAGAAAGCGAAGGTCTGATGCCTCAGGACCTGATCAACGCCAAGCCTGTCGCTGCGGCAGTCAAGGAGTTCTTCGGTTCCAGTCAGCTTTCCCAGTTCATGGACCAGAACAACCCGCTGTCCGAGATTACCCACAAGCGCCGTGTTTCTGCACTCGGCCCTGGTGGTCTGACTCGTGAGCGCGCCGGCTTTGAAGTTCGTGACGTACACCCGACTCACTACGGTCGTGTATGCCCGATTGAAACGCCGGAAGGTCCGAACATCGGTCTGATCAACTCCCTTGCGGCCTACGCCCGTACCAACCAGTATGGTTTCCTCGAGAGCCCGTACCGCGTTGTTAAGGAAGGCCTGGTAACCGACGAAATCGTTTTCCTTTCGGCAATCGAAGAAGCGGACCACGTCATTGCACAGGCTTCGGCCGCAATGAACGACAAGAATGAGCTGATCGACGAGCTGGTAGCCGTTCGTCACCTGAACGAATTTACCGTCAAGGCGCCTGCCGACGTAACCCTGATGGACGTTTCGCCCAAGCAGGTAGTTTCGGTCGCAGCTTCCCTGATTCCGTTCCTTGAGCACGACGACGCCAACCGTGCGTTGATGGGTTCGAACATGCAGCGTCAGGCTGTACCAACCCTGCGTGCCGACAAGCCGCTGGTAGGTACTGGCATGGAGCGCAACGTTGCTCGTGACTCCGGCGTCTGCGTCGTGGCTCGTCGTGGCGGCGTGATCGACTCGGTCGATGCAAGCCGTATCGTTGTGCGTGTTGCTGATGACGAAGTTGAAACGGGCGAGGCGGGTGTAGATATCTACAACCTGACCAAGTACACCCGTTCGAACCAGAACACCTGCATCAACCAGCGTCCGCTGGTGAGCAAAGGTGATCGTGTTCAGCGCAGCGATATCATGGCTGATGGCCCGTCCACCGATATGGGTGAGCTGGCTCTGGGTCAGAACATGCGCATCGCGTTCATGGCCTGGAACGGTTTCAACTTCGAAGACTCCATCTGTCTGTCCGAGCGTGTGGTTCAGGAAGATCGTTTCACCACGATCCATATCCAGGAACTGACTTGCGTTGCTCGTGACACCAAGCTTGGCCCAGAGGAAATCACTGCTGACATCCCTAACGTGGGTGAAGCGGCTCTGAACAAGCTGGACGAAGCCGGTATCGTTTATGTCGGTGCCGAAGTGGGCGCCGGCGACATCCTGGTTGGCAAGGTCACCCCTAAAGGTGAAACCCAGCTGACTCCGGAAGAAAAACTGCTGCGCGCCATCTTCGGTGAAAAAGCCAGCGACGTTAAAGATACTTCCCTGCGCGTACCTACCGGTACCAAGGGTACTGTCATCGACGTTCAGGTCTTCACCCGTGATGGTGTTGAGCGTGATGCTCGCGCACTGTCCATCGAGAAGTCGCAACTTGACGAGATCCGCAAGGATCTGAACGAAGAGTTCCGTATCGTCGAAGGCGCAACTTTCGAGCGTCTGCGTGCTGCTCTGGTTGGTCGCGTGGTTGAAGGCGGTGCTGGCCTTAAGAAAGGTCAGGAAATCACCGATGAGGTCCTGGACGGTCTTGAGCATGGTCAGTGGTTCAAACTGCGCATGGCTGAAGATGCTCTGAACGAGCAGCTTGAAAAAGCACAGGCTTACATCGTTGATCGTCGTCGCCTGCTCGATGACAAGTTTGAAGACAAGAAGCGCAAGCTGCAGCAGGGTGATGACCTTGCTCCGGGCGTTCTGAAAATCGTCAAGGTCTACCTGGCAATCCGTCGTCGCATCCAGCCGGGCGACAAGATGGCCGGTCGCCACGGTAACAAGGGTGTGGTCTCCGTGATCATGCCGGTTGAAGACATGCCACACGATGCCAATGGCACACCGGTGGACATCGTACTCAACCCGCTGGGCGTACCTTCGCGTATGAACGTTGGTCAGATTCTCGAAACTCACCTGGGCCTCGCGGCCAAGGGGCTGGGCGAGAAGATCAATCGCATGCTCGAAGAACAGCGTAAGGTTGCCGAACTGCGCAAGTTCCTCAACGAGATCTACAACGAAATCGGCGGTCGCCAGGAAAGCCTGGATGATCTGTCCGACAAGGAAGTTCAAGACCTCGCGAAGAACCTTCGCAATGGCGTGCCTATGGCTACTCCGGTTTTCGACGGTGCCAAAGAGAGTGAAATCAAGGCAATGCTCAAACTGGCAGACATGCCGGAAAGCGGCCAGATGCAACTGTTTGACGGTCGTACCGGCAACAAGTTTGAGCGCGCTGTAACCGTTGGCTACATGTACATGCTGAAGCTGAACCACTTGGTGGACGACAAGATGCACGCGCGTTCCACTGGTTCTTACAGCCTGGTTACCCAGCAGCCGCTGGGTGGTAAGGCGCAGTTCGGTGGTCAGCGTTTCGGGGAGATGGAAGTGTGGGCGCTGGAAGCATACGGCGCGGCGTACACTCTGCAAGAAATGCTCACAGTGAAGTCGGACGATGTGAACGGTCGTACCAAGATGTACAAAAACATCGTGGACGGCGATCACCGTATGGAGCCGGGCATGCCCGAGTCCTTCAACGTGTTGATCAAAGAAATCCGTTCGCTCGGTATCGATATCGATCTGGAAACCGAATAACACGTGACGCGAATCGGGAGCGGTGCCTTATGGCCCGCTCCCTGCTCCGCCAGGAGGGAAAGCCTTGAAAGACCTACTGAATTTGCTGAAAAACCAGGGTCAAGTCGAAGAGTTTGACGCGATCCGTATCGGGTTGGCGTCGCCTGAGATGATCCGTTCGTGGTCGTTCGGTGAAGTTAAAAAGCCGGAAACCATCAACTACCGTACGTTCAAGCCTGAGCGTGACGGCCTGTTCTGCGCCAAGATCTTTGGCCCGGTCAAGGATTACGAGTGCTTGTGCGGTAAGTACAAGCGCCTGAAGCATCGTGGTGTGATCTGCGAGAAGTGCGGCGTTGAAGTTGCACTGGCAAAAGTTCGTCGTGAGCGCATGGCCCACATCGAACTGGCTTCTCCTGTTGCCCACATCTGGTTCCTGAAGTCCCTGCCGTCCCGTATCGGCCTGCTGATGGACATGACCCTGCGTGATATCGAACGCGTTCTCTATTTCGAGAGCTATGTCGTTATCGATCCGGGTATGACCACTCTTGAAAAAGGTCAGCTGCTGAACGACGAGCAGTACTTCGAAGCGCTGGAAGAGTTCGGTGATGATTTCGATGCCCGCATGGGTGCCGAAGCTGTCCGTGAACTGCTGCACGCTATCGATCTGGAGCACGAGATTGGCCGTCTGCGTGAAGAGATTCCGCAAACCAACTCCGAAACCAAGATCAAGAAGCTGTCCAAGCGTCTGAAACTGATGGAGGCCTTCCAGGGCTCGGGCAACCTGCCTGAGTGGATGGTCCTGACCGTTCTGCCGGTTCTGCCGCCAGACCTGCGTCCTCTGGTTCCGCTGGATGGTGGTCGTTTCGCGACTTCCGACCTCAACGATCTGTATCGTCGAGTGATCAACCGTAACAACCGTTTGAAGCGCCTGCTGGATCTGTCTGCTCCGGACATCATCGTGCGCAACGAAAAGCGTATGTTGCAGGAAGCTGTCGATGCTCTGCTCGACAACGGTCGTCGTGGCCGCGCTATCACCGGTTCCAACAAGCGTCCTCTGAAATCCCTGGCTGACATGATCAAGGGTAAGCAAGGTCGTTTCCGTCAGAACTTGCTCGGTAAGCGTGTTGACTACTCCGGTCGTTCGGTAATTACCGTTGGTCCGACCCTGCGTCTGCACCAGTGCGGTCTGCCGAAGAAAATGGCTCTTGAGCTGTTCAAACCGTTCATTTTCGGCAAGCTGGAAATGCGTGGCCTGGCCACGACCATCAAAGCTGCCAAGAAAATGGTCGAGCGCGAACTGCCAGAGGTCTGGGACGTTCTTGCTGAAGTGATTCGCGAACACCCGGTCCTGCTCAACCGTGCTCCGACGCTTCACCGTCTGGGTATCCAGGCGTTCGAGCCGGTTCTGATCGAAGGCAAGGCAATCCAGCTTCACCCTCTGGTCTGTGCGGCATATAACGCCGACTTCGACGGTGACCAGATGGCCGTTCACGTACCGCTGACGCTGGAAGCCCAGCTCGAAGCGCGTGCGCTGATGATGTCGACCAACAACATCCTTTCGCCAGCGAACGGTGAGCCAATCATCGTTCCTTCGCAGGACGTTGTACTGGGTCTGTACTACATGACTCGTGAAGCGATCAACGCCAAGGGCGAAGGTCGTGTGTTTGCGGATCTGCAGGAAGTCGACCGCGTATTCCGCGCCGGCGAAGCAGCTCTGCACGCCAAGGTCAAAGTCCGTATCCATGAAACGATCAATGATCGTGATGGCGGCAGCGTCAAGAACACCCGTATCGTCGACACCACTGTCGGCCGTGCGCTGCTGTTCCAGGTGGTTCCGGCCGGCCTGTCCTATGACGTCGTCAACCAGCCGATGAAGAAAAAGGCGATCTCCAAGCTGATCAACCAGTGCTACCGCGTGGTTGGTCTGAAAGAGACCGTCATTTTCGCTGACCAGTTGATGTATACCGGTTTTGCCTATTCGACCATTTCGGGTGTTTCGATCGGTGTTAACGATTTCGTTATCCCGGATGAAAAAGCTCGCATCATCGATGCTGCTACCGAAGAAGTTAAAGAAATCGAAAGTCAGTACGCCTCGGGCCTGGTAACTCAGGGCGAGAAGTACAACAAGGTGATCGACCTTTGGTCCAAGGCCAACGATGAAGTCTCCAAGGCGATGATGTCGAACCTCTCGAAAGAGAAGGTTGTCGACCGCCACGGTGAGACTGTTGACCAGGAATCGTTCAACTCGATGTACATGATGGCTGACTCCGGTGCCCGGGGTTCCGCTGCTCAGATTCGTCAGCTGGCCGGTATGCGTGGTCTGATGGCCAAGCCGGACGGCTCGATCATCGAGACGCCGATCACTGCGAACTTCCGTGAAGGCCTGAGCGTACTTCAGTACTTCATCTCGACTCACGGTGCTCGTAAAGGTCTTGCGGATACCGCGTTGAAAACCGCGAACTCCGGTTACCTGACCCGTCGTCTGGTGGACGTTGCCCAGGATCTGGTCGTTACCGAAGTTGATTGTGGTACCGAACATGGCCTGCTGATGACTCCGCACATTGAAGGCGGTGACGTTGTAGAGCCTCTGGGTGAGCGCGTTCTGGGTCGAGTCATCGCCCGTGACGTATTCAAGCCGGGTACCGAAGACGTCATCGTGCCTGCTGGCACGCTGGTAGACGAGAAGTGGGTCGAATTCATCGAGCTGAACAGCATCGACGAAGTGATCGTTCGCTCGCCAATCAGCTGTGAAACCCGCTACGGCATCTGCGCCAAGTGCTACGGTCGCGACCTGGCTCGTGGTCATCAGGTCAACATCGGTGAAGCTGTCGGCGTTATCGCCGCCCAGTCGATCGGTGAGCCTGGTACCCAGCTGACAATGCGTACGTTCCACATCGGTGGTGCTGCAAGCCGTACTTCGGCTGCCGACAGCGTCCAGGTCAAGAACGGCGGTACTGTTCGTCTGCACAACCTGAAACACGTTGAGCGAGTGGATGGCCACCTGGTAGCCGTGTCCCGTTCCGGTGAGCTGGCTATCGCTGATGACTTCGGTCGTGAGCGTGAGCGTTACAAGCTGCCTTACGGTGCTGTGATTTCGGTGAAGGAAGGCGACAAGGTCGACGCTGGTTCGATCGTGGCCAAGTGGGATCCGCACACCCACCCGATCGTTACCGAAATGAAAGGTACCGTGACCTACGTGGGCATGGAAGAAGGCATCACGATCAAGCGTCAGACAGACGAATTGACCGGTATGACCAACATTGAAGTTCTTGATGCCAAGGACCGTCCAGCTGCCGGCAAAGACATTCGTCCTGCCGTCAAGATGGTGGGTCTGGATGGTAAGGATCTGTTGCTGCCAGGTACTGACGTACCGGCTCAGTACTTCCTGCCAGCCAACGCCCTGGTCGGCGTGGCGGACGGTGCGCAGATCGCGATCGGTGATGTTATCGCTCGTATCCCGCAAGAAACTTCGAAAACCCGTGACATCACCGGTGGTCTGCCGCGTGTTGCCGACCTGTTCGAAGCCCGTCGTCCGAAAGAGGCGTCGATTCTTGCTGAAGTCAGCGGCACCATCGCGTTCGGTAAAGAGACCAAGGGCAAGCGTCGCCTGGTCATCACTCCGAACGACGGTAGCGATCCGTACGAAGAGCTGATCCCGAAATGGCGTCACCTGAACGTGTTCGAAGGTGAACAGGTCAACCGTGGTGAAGTTATTTCCGACGGTCCTAGCGATCCGCACGACATCCTGCGTCTGCTGGGTGTAAGTGCTCTCGCCAAGTACATCGTCAACGAGATCCAGGACGTTTATCGTCTGCAGGGCGTGAAGATCAACGACAAGCACATCGAGACGATCCTGCGTCAGATGCTGCGTAAGGTTGAGATTGCCGAATCCGGCGATTCCAGTTTCATCAAGGGCGACCAGATGGAGCTGACTCACGTTCTCGTAGAGAACGAGCGTCTGAGCACGGAAGACAAGTTTGTCTCCAAGTTCACTCGTGTATTGCTGGGTATCACCAAAGCTTCCCTGTCCACCGAGTCGTTCATCTCCGCGGCCTCCTTCCAGGAGACAACCCGCGTACTGACCGAAGCGGCGGTAACCGGCAAGCGTGACTACCTGCGCGGCCTGAAGGAAAACGTAGTCGTGGGTCGTCTGATCCCGGCTGGTACCGGTCTGGCATACCACAGCGAGCGCAAGCGTCGCCGTGATATCGACAAACCGTTGCGTGTCAGCGCGAGCGAAGTAGAAGCCGCTCTGACTGAAGCGTTGAACTCCAGCGGTAATTAAGAGTAAAGCCTCGGCATTTTTCTTCCGGCGACCACAGTATTTTGCTGTGGTCGCCGGGTGAAGAGGTCGGGGCTTTGTCTTGACTGGGGGCAGGATCCTCTTTAGACTCTTGTACCCCTAAATTTGGCGGGGCTTACGCCCTGTCATTTGCTTTCTTGTAAGACAATAGCGTCGCAAGACAACAGTGGAGCTAGTAGATGGCAACTATCAACCAGCTGGTACGTCAGCCGCGTAAGCGTATCGTCGAGAAATCCGACGTGCCTGCGCTGCAGAACTGCCCGCAACGTCGCGGTGTGTGCACTCGTGTGTATACCACCACGCCGAAAAAACCTAACTCGGCATTGCGTAAAGTCTGCCGTGTGCGCCTGACCAACGGTTTCGAGGTTTCCTCGTACATCGGTGGTGAAGGTCACAACCTGCAAGAGCACAGCGTGGTACTGATCCGTGGCGGTCGTGTAAAAGACTTGCCAGGTGTTCGTTATCACACCGTTCGTGGTTCTTTGGATACTTCCGGCGTTAAAGGTCGTAACCAGGGTCGCTCGAAATACGGTACCAAGAAGCCTAAGTAGTATTCGGCTTCTGATTGAGTTTGCAGATTTCTATTTTTCTGAGTCGATAAGAGTAAGGTCGGACGCATTCCTCAGGGGATGGTGGTTCCGAGCTAACCTGAAGACCGTTTGAGGGCTTATCCATGCCAAGAAGACGCGTAGCAGCCAAGCGCGAAGTGCTTGACGATCCAAAATACGGAAGCCAAATCCTGGCCAAGTTCATGAACCACGTGATGGAAAGCGGCAAGAAAGCCGTTGCCGAGCGTATCGTTTATGGCGCGCTGGACAAGGTTAAAGAACGCAAGAACAGCGACCCCCTGGAAATCTTCGAGAAAGCTCTCGACGCCATCGCTCCGCTGGTCGAAGTGAAGTCGCGCCGTGTAGGCGGTGCTACTTACCAGGTTCCGGTTGAAGTTCGTCCGTCCCGTCGTAATGCATTGGCAATGCGCTGGCTGGTAGACTTCGCGCGCAAGCGTGGCGAAAAGTCTATGGCTCTGCGTTTGGCTGGCGAACTGTTGGACGCCGCCGAAGGTAAAGGTGCTGCAGTTAAGAAGCGTGAAGACGTGCACCGTATGGCTGAAGCCAACAAAGCTTTCTCGCACTACCGCTTCTAATTCCGGCGTCACTAATTTTGCGAGGGCTTTATGGCTCGTACTACTCCGATTAACCGCTACCGTAACATCGGTATCGTTGCTCACGTGGACGCTGGTAAAACCACGACCACCGAGCGCGTCCTTTTTTACACGGGCGTAAACCACAAAATGGGCGAGGTGCATGATGGCGCCGCGACCATGGACTGGATGGTTCAAGAGCAGGAGCGGGGTATTACCATTACTTCCGCTGCAACCACAGCCTTCTGGGCTGGTTCTGCCAAACAATTCGACAAGTATCGCTTCAACATCATCGATACCCCCGGCCACGTTGACTTCACTATTGAAGTAGAGCGTTCGCTGCGTGTTCTCGACGGTGCTGTCGTGGTTTTCTGCGGTACTTCGGGCGTTGAGCCTCAGTCGGAAACCGTATGGCGTCAAGCCAACAAGTACGGCGTTCCGCGTCTTGTTTATGTAAACAAGATGGACCGTGCTGGTGCGAACTTCCTGCGCGTGATCGGTCAGATCAAGCAGCGCCTGGGTCACACTCCAGTGCCAATCCAGTTGGCTATCGGTTCAGAAGACAATTTCCAGGGTCAGATCGATCTGATGACCATGGAAGCTGTTTACTGGGATGATGCTGACAAGGGTATGGCTGCTCGTCGCGAAGCGATCCCTGCTGAACTGCAGGAATTGGCTGAAGAGTGGCGCAGCAACATGGTTGAAGCTGCTGCTGAAGCCAACGAAGAGCTGATGAACAAGTACCTCGAAGGCGAAGAGCTTTCCATCGAGGAAATCAAGGGCGCACTGCGTCAGCGCACAATCGCTGGCGAAATCGTTCTTGCTGTTTGTGGTTCTTCCTTCAAGAACAAGGGTGTTCCCCTGGTTCTCGACGCCGTTATCGACTATCTGCCTGCGCCAGTCGACATTCCTGCCATCAAGGGTTCCGATCCGGATGACGAGACTGTTGAAATGGAGCGTCATGCAGACGACAACGAGCCGTTCTCGGCTCTGGCGTTCAAGATCGCTACCGACCCATTCGTGGGTACCTTGACCTTTGCTCGTGTTTACTCGGGCGTGTTGAGCTCCGGCGACGGCGTGATCAACTCGGTAAAAGGCAAGAAAGAGCGCGTGGGTCGTATGGTGCAAATGCACGCAAACACCCGTGAAGAGATCAAGGAAGTTCGCGCTGGCGACATCGCGGCCCTGATCGGCATGAAGGACGTCACCACTGGTGATACCCTCTGCTCCGCTGAAAAGCCAATCATCCTGGTTCGTATGGACTTCCCGGAGCCGGTTATTTCGGTTGCCGTTGAGCCAAAAACCAAGGATGACCAGGAAAAAATGGGTATCGCTCTGGGCAAACTTGCTCAGGAAGACCCGTCTTTCCGCGTCAAGACTGATGAAGAGACTGGTCAAACGATCATCTCTGGCATGGGCGAATTGCACCTGGACATCCTGGTTGACCGGATGCGCCGTGAGTTCAACGTCGAAGCCAACATCGGTAAACCACAGGTTTCCTATCGTGAGAAGATCACGAAGGCTTGTGAGATCGAAGGCAAGTTCGTTCGCCAGTCCGGCGGTCGTGGTCAGTTTGGCCATTGCTGGATCCGTTTTGCCCCTGCTGACGAAGGTCAGGAAGGTCTGCAATTCGTGAACGAAGTAGTGGGTGGTGTTGTTCCTAAGGAATACATCCCGGCTATCCAGAAGGGTATCGAAGAGCAGATGAAGAACGGTGTTGTTGCCGGCTATCCGCTGATCGGCCTGAAGGCTACCGTTTTCGATGGTTCTTACCACGACGTCGACTCCAACGAGATGGCGTTCAAGGTGGCGGCCTCCATGGCGACCAAGCAACTGGCTACCAAAGGTGGCGGTGTTGTTCTTGAGCCGATCATGAAGGTTGAAGTTGTAACACCTGAGGACTACATGGGTGACGTGATGGGTGACCTGAACCGTCGTCGTGGTCTGATCCAGGGTATGGAAGATACGGTTTCCGGCAAGGTTATCCGCGCCGAAGTTCCGTTGGGTGAGATGTTCGGTTATGCGACCGACGTCCGCTCCATGTCTCAGGGTCGCGCGAGCTACTCTATGGAATTCTCCAAATACTCCGAAGCTCCGTCGAATGTCGTCGAAGCTATCGTTAAAAAACAAGGCTGATTCAGCCCCTTTAGGCTAGGAGTTCACTGTCGTGGCTAAAGAAAAATTTGAACGTAACAAACCGCACGTCAACGTTGGCACCATCGGTCACGTTGACCACGGTAAAACCACTCTGACCGCTGCTCTGACTCGCGTTTGCTCCGAAGTTTTCGGTTCCGCAAAGGTTGACTTCGACAAGATCGACAGCGCCCCGGAAGAGAAAGCTCGCGGTATCACCATCAACACCGCTCACGTTGAATACGATTCGTCCGTGCGTCACTACGCACACGTTGACTGCCCAGGTCACGCCGACTACGTAAAAAACATGATCACCGGTGCTGCCCAGATGGACGGCGCGATCCTGGTTTGCTCGGCCGCTGATGGTCCGATGCCGCAAACTCGTGAGCACATCCTGCTGTCCCGTCAGGTTGGCGTTCCGTACATCGTTGTCTTCCTGAACAAGGCTGACATGGTTGACGACGCTGAGCTGCTGGAACTGGTTGAGATGGAAGTGCGCGATCTGCTGAGCACTTACGACTTCCCGGGCGACGACACCCCGATCATCATCGGTTCGGCTCTGATGGCTCTGAACGGCCAAGACGACAACGAGATGGGCACCACTGCTGTCAAGAAGCTGGTTGAGACTCTGGACAGCTACATCCCAGAGCCTGAGCGCGCTATCGACAAGCCGTTCCTGATGCCAATCGAAGACGTATTCTCGATCTCCGGTCGCGGTACTGTTGTAACTGGTCGTGTTGAGCGCGGCATCATCAAGATCCAGGAAGAAGTAGAAATCGTAGGTCTGCGTGACACTACCAAAACTACTTGCACTGGCGTTGAGATGTTCCGCAAGCTGCTGGACGAAGGCCGTGCTGGTGAGAACTGCGGCGTTCTGCTGCGTGGCACCAAGCGTGACGACGTTGAGCGTGGCCAGGTTCTGGTCAAGCCAGGCACCGTCAAGCCGCACACTCAGTTCGAAGCTGAAATCTACGTTCTGAGCAAAGAAGAAGGCGGTCGTCACACTCCGTTCTTCAAAGGCTACCGTCCACAGTTCTACTTCCGTACTACCGACGTAACTGGTAGCTGCGAACTGCCGGAAGGCGTTGAGATGGTAATGCCAGGTGATAACGTGAAAGTTTCCGTTACCCTGATCAAGCCAATCGCAATGGAAGACGGTCTGCGTTTCGCTATCCGTGAAGGCGGTCGTACCGTCGGCGCTGGCGTCGTAGCCAAAATCATCGCTTAAGCGTTGATTCAAGAAAAAGCCTCCGCTTGCGGGGGCTTTTTTATTGGGTTGACACTCTGTTAGCTCGTCTATAGAATTGCGCCTCCTTTTAACGGGCGTATTGCGCTCGGTGGGAACAGCAATCTGGAGTCTGAAATCCAATGCAAAATCAGCAAATCCGTATCAGGTTGAAGGCTTTTGACCATCGCCTGATCGACCAATCAACCCAGGAAATCGTGGAAACCGCGAAACGTACTGGTGCTCAGGTGCGTGGTCCAATTCCACTGCCGACCCGTAAAGAGCGGTTCACCGTTCTGGTTTCTCCGCACGTCAACAAAGACGCGCGCGACCAGTACGAGATCCGCACTCATAAGCGCGTTCTGGACATCGTCCAGCCAACGGATAAAACCGTTGATGCTCTTATGAAGCTTGATCTTGCGGCCGGTGTGGAAGTGCAGATCAGCCTCGGCTAAGACTCGGGTCTTAGTCGTGTAACGCTCTGAAATGGGCGGCCATAGCGGGTGAAAGCCCCGTACACTCATGAGGTTTACAACATGACTATTGGTGTAGTCGGTCGTAAATGCGGTATGACCCGTATTTTCACCGAAGAAGGTGTCTCCATTCCGGTCACGGTCATTGAGATCGAGCCGAATCGCGTCACTCAGTTCAAAACCGAAGAAACCGATGGCTATCGTGCAGTGCAAGTCACTGTCGGCGAGCGTCGTGCTTCGCGTGTTACAGCTGCCCAAGCTGGCCACTTCGCCAAGGCGAACGTAGCTGCTGGTCGCACTGTTCTTGAATTCCGTCTTGAAGAAGGCGAATACAAGGCTGGCGATCTGATCAACGCTGAAATCTTCGCTGCTGGTCAACTGGTTGATGTAACCGGTCAGTCCAAAGGTAAAGGCTTCCAGGGTACGATCAAGCGCTGGAATTTCCGTGGTCAGGATAACACCCACGGTAACTCCGTATCCCACCGCGTCCCAGGCTCTATCGGCCAGTGCCAGACTCCTGGTCGTGTATTCAAGGGCAAAAAAATGTCCGGTCATATGGGCGCTGAGCGCGTGACCGTGCAGTCCCTCGAAGTAGTGCGCGTGGACGCTGAACGCAATCTGTTGTTGGTCAAGGGCGCTGTTCCTGGCGCTACTGGCGGCAATCTGGTTGTACGTCCAGCAGCCAAGGCTCGCGGTTAAGGGGAAGCTGACATGCAATTAAATGTAAATGACGCTCAAGCAATCGAAGTTTCCGAACTGACATTTGGCGGCGAATTCAACGAGACACTGGTGCACCAGGCAGTCGTAGCCTACATGGCTGGCGGTCGTCAGGGCAGCAAGCAGCAAAAGACCCGTTCCGACGTTTCCGGTGGCGGTAAGCGCCCATGGCGTCAGAAGGGTACTGGCCGCGCTCGTGCCGGTACTATCCGTAGCCCAATCTGGCGTGGCGGCGGTACCACTTTCGCAGCTCGTCCTCAGGATCACACCCAGAAACTCAACAAGAAGATGTATCGCGCTGCTCTGCGTTCCATTCTTGGTGAGCTGGTCCGTACTGATCGTCTGGTCGTGGTTCAGGACTTCGCTGTCGAAGCACCGAAAACCAAAGACCTGCTGGGCAAGCTGAATGGCATGGGTCTGACCGATGTTCTGATCGTGTCTGACGCTGTTGACCAGAATCTGTACCTGGCTGCTCGTAACCTGCCTCACGTCGACGTGCGTGATGTTCAAGGTTCCGATCCAGTTAGTCTGATCGCATACGACAAAGTGTTGATCACTGTGTCGGCCGTGAAGAAATTCGAGGAGCTGCTGGGATGAACCAGGAACGCGTATTTAAAGTTCTACTTGGCCCGCACGTTTCCGAGAAGGCCACGGTTCTGGCTGACAAGAAAGGCCAGTTCGTTTTCAAGGTTGCTACTGACGCAACCAAGCTGGAAATCAAGAAGGCCGTCGAAAGCCTGTTCAGCGTGAAAGTAGAGCGTGTTACTACCCTGAATGTTCTGGGTAAGAGCAAGCGCACTGCTCGCGGTCTGGGCAAGCGTAATGACTGGAAGAAGGCAGTTATCTCCCTTCAGCCAGGCCAAGATCTCGATTTCAGCAGCAGTGCTGAGTAAGGAAGGGGTGCATCATGGCAATCGTTAAATGCAAACCGACTTCCCCTGGCCGCCGTTTTGTGGTCAAGGTGGTCAACCAGGAGCTGCATAAAGGCGCTCCTCACGCACCGCTGCTCGAGAAAAAATCGAAGTCTGGTGGTCGTAACAACAATGGCCGTATCACTACACGTCACGTGGGTGGTGGTCATAAGCAGCATTATCGTTTGGTTGACTTCCGTCGCAACGACAAAGATGGCATCGCTGCCACTGTCGAGCGTATCGAATACGATCCAAACCGTACTGCTCACATCGCTTTGCTGCTGTACGCAGACGGCGAGCGTCGCTACATCATCGCCCCTAAAGGCGTGAGTGCTGGCGACCAGCTGATCGCTGGTGCTCTGGCTCCAATCAAGCCGGGCAACGCTCTTCAACTGCGCAACATTCCAGTTGGTAGCACCGTACACGGCATCGAACTGAAGCCAGGTAAAGGCGCACAGATCGCTCGTTCCGCTGGTGCTTCTGCACAGCTGATCGCTCGTGAAGGTGTGTACGTTACTCTGCGTCTTCGCTCCGGTGAGATGCGTAAAGTACTGGCTGAATGCCGTGCAACGCTTGGTGAAGTCTCGAACTCCGAGCACAGCCTGCGTTCCCTGGGTAAAGCTGGTGCCAAACGCTGGCGTGGCGTTCGCCCAACCGTTCGTGGTGTTGCCATGAACCCGGTTGACCACCCACATGGTGGTGGTGAAGGTCGTACCTCTGGTGGTCGTCATCCGGTATCGCCGTGGGGCTTCCCGACTAAGGGCGCGAAGACTCGTGGTAATAAGCGTACCGACAAAATGATCGTCCGTCGTCGCAAGTAAATAGAGGGATACGACAGTGCCACGTTCTCTGAAAAAAGGTCCTTTTATTGATCTTCACCTACTGAAGAAGATCGAAGTGGCGGCGGAAAAGAACGATCGCAAACCAGTGAAAACCTGGTCGCGTCGTTCGATGATCCTGCCACAAATGGTCGGTCTGACCATTGCTGTGCATAACGGTCGTCAACATGTCCCAGTTCTCGTGAGCGAAGACATGGTCGGCCATAAACTGGGCGAGTTTGCCGGTACCCGCACTTATCGTGGGCACGTGGCAGACAAGAAAGCCAAGCGTTAAGGGGTAAGGAACGATGGAAGTAGCCGCTAAGTTGTCGGGCGCTCGAATCTCCGCCCAGAAAGCCCGCTTGGTCGCCGACCAGATCCGCGGGAAGAAGGTGGGCGAAGCGCTCAACCTGTTGGCTTTCAGCAGTAAGAAAGCCGCCGAGATCCTGAAGAAAGTGCTGGAGTCGGCTGTAGCCAACGCCGAGCATAACGAAGGCGCAGACGTTGATGACCTGAAGGTCTCCACCGTTTTCGTCAACGAAGGGCGTTCGCTGAAGCGCATCATGCCACGTGCCAAAGGCCGTGCTGATCGCATCGTCAAGCGGTCTTGCCATATCACTGTCAAGGTCGCTGACAAGTAACGGAGTCGAAGAGATGGGTCAGAAAGTACATCCCATTGGCATTCGCCTGGGAATCGTCAAGGAGCACACCTCCGTCTGGTACGCAGACGGTCGCACTTACGCAGACTACCTGCTGGCAGATCTGCAGGTGCGTGAGTACCTCCAAGACAAACTAAAAAGCGCGTCCGTAAGCCGTATCGATATCCATCGTCCGGCTCAGACAGCACGTATCACCATCCACACCGCTCGTCCAGGTATCGTTATCGGGAAGAAAGGTGAAGATGTTGAGAAACTGCGTCAGGACCTGACCAAGCAAATGGGTGTGCCTGTGCACATCAATATCGAAGAGATCCGCAAGCCGGAGCTCGACGGTATGCTGGTTGCGCAGAGCGTAGCTCAGCAGCTGGAGCGTCGTGTAATGTTCCGTCGCGCCATGAAGCGCGCTGTACAGAACGCCATGCGCATTGGTGCCAAAGGCATCAAAATCCAAGTGAGCGGTCGTCTCGGCGGTGCTGAAATCGCACGTACTGAATGGTATCGCGAAGGTCGTGTGCCACTGCACACCCTGCGTGCCGACATCGACTATGCCAACTACGAAGCTCACACCACCTACGGTGTGATCGGTGTAAAGGTTTGGATCTTCAAAGGCGAAGTAATTGGTGGTCGCCAAGAAGAACTGAAACCACAAGCACCAGCGCCTCGTAAAAAAGCTGCTAAGTAAGGGGTACGCCAAATGTTGCAACCAAAGCGTACGAAGTTCCGCAAGCAAATGACTGGCCACAACCGTGGTCTGGCATTGCGCGGTAGCAAAGTCAGCTTCGGCGAGTTCGCGCTGAAGTCTGTAGCTCGTGGTCGTCTCACCGCTCGTCAGATCGAGTCAGCGCGTCGTGCTCTGACCCGTCACGTTAAACGTGGCGGCAAGATCTGGATCCGTGTATTCCCGGACAAGCCTATTTCCAAAAAGCCCCTAGAAGTTCGTATGGGTAAAGGTAAGGGT
This sequence comes from Pseudomonas cichorii, assembly GCF_019719005.1. Lineage (GTDB taxonomy): Bacteria > Pseudomonadota > Gammaproteobacteria > Pseudomonadales > Pseudomonadaceae > Aquipseudomonas > Aquipseudomonas cichorii_E. Next base: position 369,565 of record NZ_JAIGPJ010000001.1, on the reverse strand, counting down.
AACGTCGAGTACTGGGTTGCCCAGATTCAGCCAGGCAAAGTCCTGTATGAAATCGAGGGTGTTACTGAAGAGCTGGCGCGTGAGGCTTTCGCCCTGGCTGCTGCAAAGCTGCCGCTCGCCACCTCCTTTGTTAAGCGGACGGTGATGTGATGAAAGCGAATGAACTTCGTGAAAAATCAGCACAGCAGCTGAACGAGCAACTGCTCGGCCTGCTGCGCGACCAGTTCAATCTGCGTATGCAGAAAGCAACTGGCCAGTTGGGGCAGTCTCACCTGCTCTCGCAAGTTAAGCGTGACATCGCTCGCGTGAAGACTGTGCTCAACCAGCAGGCAGGTAAGTAATCATGGCTGAAGCCGAAAAAACCGTCCGTACGCTGACTGGCCGTGTTGTCAGCGACAAGATGGACAAGACCATCACCGTTCTGATTGAGCGTCGCGTAAAGCACCCGATCTACGGTAAATACGTTAAGCGTTCGACTAAGCTGCACGCGCACGACGAAACCAATCAGTGCCATATCGGCGACAAAGTCACTATTCGTGAAACTCGTCCGGTAGCCAAGACCAAGTCTTGGGCATTGGTTGATATCCTCGAACGCGCTGTGGAAGTCTAAGGACTAGGGGTCGGAGAAATTATATGATTCAGACTCAATCCATGCTCGATGTGGCCGATAACAGCGGCGCTCGCCGCGTTATGTGCATCAAGGTGCTGGGTGGCTCCCATCGTCGTTACGCTGGTATCGGTGACATCATCAAAGTGACCGTCAAGGAAGCAATTCCGCGCGGTAAGGTGAAAAAAGGCCAAGTGATGACTGCTGTTGTAGTCCGCACTCGCCACGGTGTTCGTCGTGCAGACGGCTCCATCATCCGCTTCGATGGCAACGCTGCTGTTCTTCTGAACAACAAGCAAGAGCCGATCGGTACCCGTATCTTTGGGCCAGTGACCCGTGAACTTCGTACTGAGAAGTTCATGAAGATCGTCTCGCTCGCCCCAGAAGTGCTGTAAGGAGATCCGACATGCAAAAGATTCGTCGTGACGACGAGATCATCGTGATCGCCGGCAAAGACAAAGGTAAGCGCGGTAAGGTGCTCAAGGTTCTCGCTGACGACCGTCTGGTCGTTGGTGGGATCAACCTGGTGAAGCGTCATACCAAGCCAAACCCGATGTCGGGCGTACAGGGCGGTATCGTCGAGAAAGAAGCGCCATTGCACGCTTCCAACGTCGCCATTTTCAACGGCGCAACCAACAAGGCTGACCGCGTTGGTTTCAAAGTTGAAGACGGCAAGAAAATTCGTGTCTTCAAGTCGACCCAAAAAGCGGTTGATGCTTGAACACTGCTAGGTAGAAGACCATGGCACGACTAAAAGAGATTTACCGGAAGGAAATCGCTCCGAAGCTTAAGGAAGAACTTAAGCTGGCGAACGTGATGGAAGTTCCGCGCGTTACCAAAATCACCCTGAACATGGGTCTGGGCGAAGCGATCGGTGACAAGAAAGTCATCGAGCACGCTGTTGCTGACCTGGAAAAGATCACCGGTCAAAAAGTTGTTGTGACTTACGCTCGGAAATCCATCGCTGGCTTTAAAGTCCGTGAAGGTTGGCCGATCGGCGTCAAAGTAACTCTGCGCCGCGATCGTATGTACGAGTTCCTGGATCGTCTGCTGTCGATCTCCCTGCCTCGGGTTCGCGACTTCCGCGGCCTGAATGCCAAGTCCTTCGATGGTCGTGGCAACTACAGCATGGGCGTAAAAGAGCAGATCATCTTCCCGGAAATCGACTACGACAAGATCGATGCTCTCCGCGGTCTGGACATTACCCTGACCACCACTGCCAAGAACGATGATGAAGGTCGCGCACTGCTGCGTGCTTTCAAATTCCCGTTCCGCAACTGATTGGAGTAGGAAAATGGCCAAGAAGAGCATGAAAAACCGTGAGCTGAAGCGTCAGCTCACCGTTGCCAAGTTCGCCGTGAAGCGTGCAGCGCTCAAAGCAATCATCGTTGATCTGAACGCAAGTCCAGAAGCGCGTTGGGAAGCTACCGTAGCTCTGCAGAAGCAACCACGTGACGCAAGCGCTTCGCGCATGCGTAACCGTTGCCGCATCACCGGTCGTCCACACGGTGTCTATCGCAAGTTCGGCCTGGGCCGTAACAAGCTGCGTGAAGCAGCAATGCGTGGCGACGTACCGGGTCTGGTTAAAGCCAGCTGGTAAGACGTACCTCTCGCTACCTGTCGTCGGTTTCGCAAGAAATCGATGCCAGGTGAGTCGGGAAATCAAATCAAGCCCCTTTTGGGGCTTGATTCGTTTCTGCGGTAGGTCTAGAATTGCCGGCTCGCCTGAGCCCGTGTTTTTACTTGCCCGGAATATCTCGGCGACAAGCTGTAGCCGCAAGGCTAATTATTTTGTATTAGGAGCGTCTAGCCCATGAGTATGCAGGACCCGTTAGCGGACATGCTAACTCGTATCCGTAATGCCCAGATGGCTGAAAAGCCCGTCGTAAGCATGCCATCTTCCACGTTGAAGGTTGCTGTAGCCAAAGTTCTGAAAGACGAAGGTTACATTGCGGGTTATCAGATCAGCAGCGAAATCAAGCCACTGCTGTCCATCGAGCTGAAGTACTTCGAAGGCCGTCCAGTCATCGAAGAAGTGAAGCGCGTCAGCCGCCCAGGCTTGCGTCAGTACAAGTCCTCCGATGATCTGCCAAAAGTTCGTGGCGGTCTTGGTGTGTCTATCGTCTCCACCAACAAAGGTGTGATGACGGATCGTGCTGCGCGCGCTGCCGGTGTCGGTGGCGAAGTGCTTTGCACTGTGTTCTAAGGGGGGATAAGCATGTCACGCGTAGCTAAGAACCCCGTTAAGTTGCCAGCCGGTGTCGAAGTCAAATTCGTTGGCCAGCAGCTTTCGGTGAAGGGTGCCAAGGGTACTCTGGAACTGAACGTCCATTCGTCCGTTGAAATTGTTGAAGAAGCTGGTGAGCTGCGTTTCGCTGCTCGCAATGGCGATCAACAGACTCGCGCAATGGCAGGCACAACTCGTGCACTGGTTAACAACATGGTCCAGGGCGTAAGCCAAGGCTTCGAGCGCAAGCTCCAGCTGGTCGGTGTTGGTTACAAAGCGCAAGCAAAAGGCTCGGTCCTGAACCTGGCACTTGGCTTCTCGCACCCGGTGGATTACGAATTGCCGAATGGCATTACCGCTGAGACCCCCAACCAAACCGATATCTTCATTCGTGGTATCGACAAGCAGTTGGTTGGTCAAGTGGCCGCTGAGATCCGCGACTTCCGCCGTCCTGAGCCGTACAAAGGCAAAGGTGTGCGTTACGCAGACGAAGTCGTCCGCCGTAAAGAAGCCAAGAAGAAGTAGGGCATAGCAAATGACCGTCAAAAAAGTTACCCGACTGCGTCGCGCTCGCAAAGCACGCCTGAAAATGCACGAGCTAGAAGTCGTGCGTCTCTGCGTGCACCGCTCTTCGCAGCACATTTATGCCCAGGTCATTTCGGCCGACGGCAGCAAAGTCCTGGCAAGCGCCTCGACTTTGGACAAAGAACTGCGTGATGGCGCCACTGGCAACATCGACGCGGCCACTAAGGTTGGCAAGCTGGTCGCCGAGCGTGCAAAAGCCGCTGGCGTATCGCAAGTGGCTTTCGACCGTTCTGGCTTCAAGTACCACGGCCGTGTCAAAGCGCTGGCTGATGCTGCTCGTGAAGGCGGGCTGGAGTTCTAAGTTATGGCAAATAACGACCAAAAACGCGACGAAGGCTACATCGAGAAGCTGGTTCAAGTTAACCGCGTGGCCAAAACCGTAAAAGGCGGCCGTATCTTCACTTTCACTGCGTTGACCGTAGTGGGTGATGGTAAAGGGCGCGTTGGCTTCGGCCGTGGCAAGTCACGTGAAGTGCCTGCTGCAATCCAGAAAGCGATGGAAGCTGCTCGCCGCAACATGATCCAAGTCGATCTGAACGGCACTACCCTGCAGTACGCAATGAAGTCTGCCCATGGCGCTTCGAAGGTGTACATGCAACCTGCTTCTGAAGGTACCGGTATCATCGCTGGCGGCGCTATGCGCGCAGTGCTGGAAGTTGCTGGTGTCCAGAACGTATTGGCCAAGTGCTACGGCTCTACTAACCCGGTAAACGTGGTTCACGCCACTTTCAAAGGTCTGAAGGGCATGCAGTCTCCTGAGTCCATCGCGGCCAAACGTGGCAAGCGTGTTGAGGAGATCATCTGATCATGGCTACCGTTAAAGTAACGCTGATCAAAAGCACCGCCGGCCGTCTCCCTAACCACAAACTGTGTGTTAAGGGTCTGGGTCTGCGTCGCATCGGTCACACTGTAGAAGTCCTGGATACTCCCGAGAATCGCGGGATGATCAACAAGGCTTACTACATGCTGCGAGTCGAGGGTTAATCGATGAAACTCAATGATCTGAGTCCAGCGCCGGGTTCCCGTCGCGAAAAGCATCGTCCGGGCCGTGGTATCGGTAGTGGTTTGGGTAAGACTGGTGGCCGTGGTCACAAAGGTCAGACCTCCCGCTCCGGTGGCACCATTGCTCCGGGCTTTGAAGGCGGCCAACAGCCGTTGCATCGTCGTCTGCCAAAATTCGGTTTCGTTTCCCTGAAAGCCATGGACCGCGCAGAAGTGCGTCTGTCCGAACTGGCCAAAGTGGAAGGCGACATCGTAACTGTGCAGTCCCTGAAGGATGCCAACGTGATTAACCAGAACGTACAGCGTGTGAAAATCATGCTGTCCGGCGAAGTTACTCGCGCTGTCACCATCAAAGGTATCGCAGCCACCAAAGGTGCGCGTGCGGCTATCGAAGCAGCTGGCGGCAAGTTCGAGGAATAAATGGCTAAGCAAGGTGCTCTCTCTGCGCTCGGCAAAGGCGGTATGTCTGAACTCTGGGCTCGTCTGCGTTTTCTGTTCCTGGCGATTATCGTCTACCGAATAGGCGCACACATCCCGGTTCCAGGTATCAACCCGGATCGACTCGCAGACCTGTTTCGACAGAATGAGGGGACCATTCTTAGCTTGTTCAACATGTTTTCCGGCGGCGCGCTGGAGCGGATGAGCATCTTTGCACTGGGGATCATGCCGTACATTTCGGCATCGATCATCATGCAGCTGATGACCGCCGTCAGCCCGCAGCTGGAACAGTTGAAGAAGGAAGGTGAAGCTGGCCGTCGCAAGATCAGCCAGTACACCCGCTACGGCACCGTCGTCCTGGCATTGGTTCAAGCTATCGGCATGTCCGTTGGCCTGGCCAGTCAGGGCGTTGCTTTCTCTGCAGATATCGGCTTCCACTTCGTGGCTGTCACCACCTTCGTGGCTGGTGCAATGTTCATGATGTGGCTGGGCGAGCAGATTACCGAGCGCGGTGTTGGTAACGGTATCTCGATGTTGATTTTCGCAGGTATCGTCGCCGGTCTTCCGAGAGCGATCGGGCAGTCTTTCGAGTCTGCACGCACGGGTGATATCAATATCTTCGCCCTGGTTGCGATCGGTTTGCTGGCAGTAGCGATCATCGGTTTCGTGGTGTTCATTGAGCGTGGTCAGCGTCGTATTGCTGTTCACTACGCCAAGCGTCAGCAGGGCCGTAAGGTCTTCGCTGCGCAGACCAGCCACCTGCCGCTGAAAGTGAATATGGCTGGTGTTATTCCTGCCATTTTCGCGAGCAGCATCTTGCTGTTCCCGGCTTCGCTGGGTTCCTGGTTCGGTCAGTCTGAAGGTATGGGCTGGTTGCAGGACATCTCGCAGTCGATCGCTCCTGGTCAGCCGTTGAATATTCTGCTGTTTAGTGCAGGGATTATTTTCTTCTGCTTCTTCTATACGGCGTTGATGTTCAATCCGAAAGACGTAGCGGAAAACCTGAAGAAGTCCGGTGCCTTTATTCCGGGTATCCGTCCAGGTGAGCAGTCGGCACGCTATATTGATGGCGTCCTGACCCGCTTGACCATGTTCGGTGCTCTTTATATGACGGCCGTGTGCCTGCTTCCCCAGTTTCTGGTGGTTGCAGCAAACGTACCGTTCTACCTTGGCGGGACCTCGTTGCTGATCGTGGTCGTGGTTGTGATGGACTTTATGTCGCAAGTACAATCTCACCTCGTTTCGCACCAGTATGAATCCCTGATGAAGAAAGCCAACCTGAAGGGTTACGGCAGCGGCGGCGGAATGCTGCGCTGAGGTACCCATAAGGTTCGAGGAGTTGGTGATGAAAGTTCGTGCATCGGTGAAAAAGCTGTGCCGTAACTGCAAGATTATTCGCCGCGAAGGTGTGGTTCGAGTAATTTGCAGCGCGGAACCACGTCATAAGCAGCGCCAAGGCTGATTGTGATTTGTGCTTAAGCCCAGCAGCTAGTGCGCTGCTGGGTTGATTATTTGTTCCTACAGCGATATTATCTCGCGCCCTATTTCTTGGCTTCCGGGGCGTAGGTAGCTGTCAATTGGAGTCCCACTGAATGGCCCGTATTGCAGGCGTTAACATTCCAGATAACAAGCATACTGTTATCTCGCTGACCTACATCTATGGTGTTGGTCGCACAACTGCACAGAAAATTTGTGCAACCACTGGGGTTAACCCAGCGGCAAAGATCAAAGATCTGAGCGACGAGCAGATTGAACAGCTGCGTGGCGAAGTGGCGAAGTTCACCACTGAAGGTGACCTGCGTCGCGAAATCAACATGAAAATCAAGCGCTTGATGGATTTGGGCTGCTACCGCGGTCTGCGTCATCGTCGTGGTCTGCCAGTACGCGGTCAGCGTACCAAGACCAATGCGCGTACTCGCAAAGGTCCGCGTAAGCCGATCCGCAAGTAATCGCTCCAGCGTTTCGACAGGAATTTAGTCATGGCAAAACCTGCTGCTCGTCCTCGTAAAAAAGTTAAAAAGACAGTGGTTGATGGCATCGCCCACATCCACGCGTCGTTTAACAACACAATCGTCACCATTACCGATCGTCAAGGTAACGCTCTTTCCTGGGCTACCTCCGGCGGTTCGGGTTTCCGTGGTTCACGCAAGTCCACCCCGTTCGCTGCTCAAGTAGCTGCCGAGCGTGCTGGTCAAGCCGCGCTGGAGTACGGTCTGAAAAACCTCGACGTCAATGTCAAGGGTCCAGGCCCAGGTCGTGAATCCGCTGTCCGTGCATTGAACGGCTGTGGCTATAAGATCGCCAGCATCACCGACGTGACGCCAATCCCGCACAACGGGTGCCGTCCGCCGAAGAAGCGCCGCGTGTAATCCAGGAGACTGTAAGAAATGGCTCGTTACATTGGTCCAAAATGCAAACTTGCTCGTCGTGAAGGCACCGATCTCTTTCTGAAGAGCGGCGTTCGCGCTATCGAATCCAAGTGCAACATCGAAGCAGCTCCAGGCATCCACGGTCAACGCCGCGGTCGCCAGTCCGATTACGGTACTCAGCTGCGTGAAAAGCAAAAAGTCCGTCGTATCTACGGCGTTCTCGAGCGTCAGTTCAGCGGCTACTACAAAGAAGCTGCCGGCAAGAAAGGCGCAACAGGCGAAAACCTGCTGCAATTGCTCGAATGCCGTCTGGACAACGTTGTATATCGTATGGGCTTCGGCTCGACTCGTGCCGAATCCCGTCAACTGGTTTCGCACAAGTCGATCAGCGTCAACGGCAAAACCGTTAACGTTCCTTCTTACCAGGTTCGTGCTGGTGACGTAGTCGCTATTCGCGAGAAGGCCAAGAACCAACTGCGTATTGTCCAGGCTCTCGATCTGTGTGCCCAACGTGGCCGCGTAGAATGGGTAGAAGTAGACACTGAGAAGAAATCGGGCGTTTTCAAGAACGTTCCAGCTCGCAGTGATCTATCCGCCGACATCAACGAAAGCCTGATTGTCGAGCTCTACTCCAAGTAAGGGCTAGAAAATAGGTGCATCCATGCAGATTTCGGTAAATGAGTTCCTGACACCCCGCCACATTGATGTGCAGGTTGTCAGTCCAACCCGCGCCAAGATTACTCTCGAGCCTCTCGAGCGTGGTTTTGGCCATACCCTGGGCAACGCGCTTCGCCGCATTCTGTTGTCCTCCATGCCCGGCTGTGCAGTAGTCGAGGCCGAGATTGACGGTGTACTCCATGAGTACAGCGCCATCGAAGGTGTACAGGAAGACGTCATTGAAATCCTGTTGAACCTTAAAGGTCTGGCTATCAAGCTGCACGGTCGAGACGAAGTTACGCTGACCTTGTCGAAGAAGGGTTCGGGGGTGGTTACCGCTGCCGATATTCAGCTGGATCATGATGTCGAGATCGTTAATCCCGATCACGTAATCGCTAACCTGGCGTCTAACGGCGCCTTGAACATGAAGCTCGTAGTAGCTCGTGGTCGTGGTTATGAACCGGCAGACTCGCGTCAGAGCGATGAGGACGAAAGCCGCAGCATTGGTCGTCTGCAGCTTGACTCTTCGTTCAGCCCAGTACGTCGCATCGCCTACGAGGTGCAAAACGCCCGTGTCGAGCAGCGTACCAACCTGGACAAGCTGGTTATTGATATGGAAACCAACGGTACTCTGGATCCTGAAGAGGCTATCCGTCGTGCTGCAACCATTCTGCAACAGCAGTTGGCTGCGTTCGTCGACCTCAAAGGTGACAGCGAACCAGTGGTAATCGAACAGGAAGATGAGATCGATCCGATCCTCCTCCGTCCGGTTGACGATTTGGAACTGACCGTGCGTTCGGCCAACTGCCTTAAGGCGGAGAACATTTACTACATCGGCGACCTGATTCAGCGTACCGAAGTAGAACTGTTGAAGACTCCGAACCTGGGCAAGAAATCCTTGACCGAGATCAAGGATGTCCTGGCTTCTCGTGGTCTTTCCCTCGGCATGCGCCTCGACAACTGGCCGCCTGCAAGTCTTAAGAAGGACGACAAGGCGACTGCCTGATCGTCGTAATCACCGAACGTTGTGTTTGGTAAGGAATGAACCATGCGTCATCGTAAAAGTGGACGTCACCTGAGCCGTACCAGCTCTCACCGCAAGGCTATGTTCCAGAACATGGCGGTGTCGCTGTTCGAGCACGAGCTGATCAAAACTACCCTGCCGAAAGCCAAGGAACTGCGCCGCGTTGCCGAGCCGCTGATCACTTTGGCCAAGGTAGACAGCGTTGCTAACCGTCGTTTGGCTTTCGACCGTACTCGTTCGAAAGAAATCGTTGGTAAGCTGTTCAACGATCTGGGCAAGCGCTATGCAACCCGTCAGGGCGGCTACCTGCGTATCCTCAAGTGCGGTTTCCGCGCTGGCGACAACGCGCCAATGGCGTACGTCGAGCTGGTTGATCGTCCTGTCGGTGGTGTTGTAGAAGCTGCTGAATAAGACGTCAGTCTGAACAAAGAACCGGGCCTTGTGCCCGGTTTTTTGTTTTTTAAATTCGTAAAAACTATCAGCTCGCATAATTTAATAAATTTGAGAGTGTTTCAGTTCTGACCAATAATCCTCCCCAGACCATTAGCCAGCCTATAAGACTGAGGAAGAATCCAATGAGCCAGACCAAAACGCTTACCACTGCCAGTGGCGCGCCTGTCGCGGATAACCAGAACTCTCGCTCCGCCGGTCCTCGTGGCCCGTTGCTGCTGGACGACTTTCACCTGATCGAGAAGCTTGCCCACTTCAACCGCGAGAACATCCCGGAGCGTCGTGTACACGCCAAGGGATCGGGGGCTCACGGTACTTTCACAGTCACCCGCGACATTACCCAATACTCCAGCGCCAAGCTCTTCGAGTCTATCGGCAAGCAGACGCCTATATTCCTGCGCTTCTCCACTGTCGGTGGTGAACGTGGCTCGGCTGACACCGAGCGTGACCCACGTGGTTTCGCTGTGAAGTTCTACACCGAGGAAGGTAACTGGGACATCGTGGGTAACAACACGCCTGTGTTTTTTATCCGTGATCCACTGAAATTCCCGGACTTCATCCACACCCAAAAGCGTCTGCCCCAGAGCAACCTGAAAAGTGCACAAGCGATGTGGGACTTCTGGTCGTACTCTCCAGAGGCTTTGCACCAGATCACTATTCTGTTCTCTGATCGCGGCATCCCTGATGGCTACCGTCATATGCACGGCTTCGGTAGTCACACCTATAGCCTGATCAGCGCAGCAGGTGAGCGTCACTGGGTCAAATGGCACTACAAGTCCAAACAGGGCATCAAGAACCTGACGCCGGCTGATGCTGCGCGCCTGGCAGGTACTGACCCGGACTACGCGCAGCGCGACCTGTTCACCGCCATCGAGCGTGGTGATTTCCCGAAATGGCAGGTGTGCATCCAGTTGATGACCGAAGCCCAGGCCGCCAATCATCACGAAAATCCGTTCGACGTGACCAAGACCTGGTCGCAGAAAGAGTTCCCGTTGATCGAAGTCGGTGAGCTGGAACTCAACCGTAACCCGCTCAACTACTTTGCTGAAGTCGAGCAGGCTGCTTTCGGCCCGAGCAATATGGTGCCAGGTGTGGGCCTGTCGCCTGACCGCATGCTTCAGGGACGTGTGTTCGCTTACGCCGATGCTCATCGCTACCGTGTAGGCACCAACCACCAGCACTTGCCGATCAATGCTGCGAAAAGTCCGGTAAACAGCTATCAGCGTGACGGTGCCATGGCGCTTGGCATTAACGGCGGTGCGGCTCCGAACTACGAGCCAAACAGCTATGGCGATGCGCCAAAGCAGGCGCCTCGTTATGCTGAACCGGCTCTGGCCCTGAGTGGAGCTGCCGATCGTCACGACCATCGTGAAGATACCGATTACTACAGCCAGGCTGGCAAGTTGTTCAACCTCATGGACGCCGACCAAAAGGCGTTGCTGATCGGCAATATTGCCGGTGCGATGCAGGGGGTTTCCAGTGATGTGGTACAGCGTCAGTTGCAGTACTTCTTCCAGGCCGACCCGGCTTATGGTGAAAGTATTGCCAAAGCTCTGGGCGTCAAACTGGGCTAACTCGAAGTGAGAAACAGAACCGCCCTCATTTGGGCGGTTTTTCGCTTCTTATAGCCCGTTTTTCGCCGCTTTTTATCGGATTATTGCGTTTTTGGAAGTGACCTGACAGTCAGCTTGGTTCAAACTATGGCCTTTCAGCAGGGAGATCTGGTGCGATGCAAGGCCATCCAGAAGTAATCGATTATCTGAACACGTTGCTCACTGGCGAATTGGCTGCTCGTGACCAATATTTCATCCATTCGCGCATGTACGAAGACTGGGGTTTCGCCAAGCTCTACGAACGTATCAATCATGAAATGGAAGAAGAGGCGCAACATGCCGATGCGCTGATTCGTCGTATCCTGATGCTCGAAGGTACGCCGCGCATGCGCCCGGATGATCTGGATATCGGTACCACGGTGCCTGAAATGCTCGCCAGCGACCTGCGTCTTGAGTACAAGGTGCGTGCTGCGCTGTGCAAAGGCATCGAGCTGTGCGAACTGCACAAGGATTACATCAGCCGCGACATCCTGCGTCTGCAACTGGCTGATACCGAAGAAGACCACACCTACTGGCTTGAGCAGCAGAAAGGTCTGATCAAGGCTATCGGTCTGGAAAACTACCTGCAATCGCAGTTCTGATTCCGCAGCCCGTATAGCAAAAAGCCCCTGCGCACTGATGTGGCAGGGGCTTTTTCATTTTGCGTGTCTACGCAAACCGCCAGCTCAAGCGCGGTCCCTGATCAAAAGCGGCTTGAGATAGTGTCCGGTATAGGACTGCTCCATCTCTGCCACTTCTTCCGGCGTGCCGGTGGCGATAATCTGTCCACCTCTTGAGCCACCTTCCGGCCCGAGATCCACTAGCCAGTCGGCTGTCTTGATGACGTCCAGATTGTGCTCGATCACGACCACTGTGTTGCCGTGATCGCGCAGACGATGCAAGACATCGAGCAGTTGCTGGATATCGGCAAAGTGCAGGCCGGTGGTGGGTTCGTCGAGGATATACAGCGTCTTGCCGGTATCACGCTTGGAGAGCTCGCGAGACAGCTTGACCCGTTGTGCCTCACCGCCCGACAAGGTTGTCGCCGACTGCCCTAGCTTGATGTAGGAAAGCCCGACATCCATCAATGTCTGGAGCTTGCGCGCCAGAGCCGGAACGGCATCGAAGAATTCACGAGCTTCTTCGATGGTCATTTCCAGCACTTCGTGGATGTTCTTGCCCTTGTATTTGATTTCAAGGGTTTCGCGGTTGTAGCGCTTGCTCTTGCACACGTCGCACGGCACGTAAATGTCCGGGAGGAAGTGCATCTCGACCTTGATCAGGCCATCACCCTGGCACGCTTCGCAGCGTCCGCCCTTGACGTTGAACGAGAAGCGCCCAGGACCATAACCGCGAGAACGCGACTCCGGCACACCGGCAAACAGCTCACGAATAGGTGTGAACAAACCCGTGTAGGTCGCCGGGTTCGAGCGTGGCGTGCGGCCGATAGGGCTCTGGTCGATGTCCACAACCTTGTCCAGATGCTGCAAGCCATTGATGCTGTCGTGGGTCGCGGCTTCCAGCGTCGTTGCGCCGTTGAGCGCCGTGGCGCTGAGCGGGAACAGGGTGTTGTTGATCAGCGTCGACTTGCCCGAGCCGGAAACACCGGTCACGCAGGTCAGCAAGCCAATCGGGATGTCCAGGTTCACGTTGCGCAAGTTGTTGCCGCGTGCGCCCTTGAGCGTGAGCGACAGTTTCTTGTTGCGCGGCGTACGTTTGGCCGGCACTTCAATCTTGACCCGACCTGATAAGTACTTGCCGGTCAACGAGTCTGGATGGCTCATGACCTCGTCAGGCGTACCCTCGGCGACGATATTACCGCCATGCACGCCAGCGCCCGGACCGATGTCAACGACATAGTCCGCCAGGCGGATAGCGTCTTCATCGTGTTCGACCACGATCACGGTATTGCCGATATCCCGCAGATGCTTGAGCGTGCCCAGCAAGCGGTCGTTATCGCGTTGGTGCAGACCAATCGACGGCTCGTCGAGGATGTACATCACACCCACCAGGCCGGCACCGATCTGGCTCGCCAGACGAATACGCTGCGCTTCGCCGCCCGAGAGCGTGTCGGCGCTGCGATCCAGGGTCAGGTAATCCAGTCCGACGTTGACCAGGAACTGCAGGCGCTCGCGGATCTCCTTGAGAATCTTGTCGGCAATCTCGCCACGGCGTCCGGTCAGCTTCAGGCCGCTGAAATAGTCGGTGGCATCGCCAATCGGCAGGTTGGTGACCGCAGGCAGGGTCTTCTCGCCGACCCATACGTGACGCGCTTCACGGCGCAGACGAGTGCCACGGCAGTCCGGGCAAGGCTGAGTACCGAGGAACTTGGCCAGTTCTTCACGGACGGTTGCCGACTCGGTTTCCCGGTAGCGGCGTTCAAGGTTCGGCACGATACCTTCAAACGGATGCGCACGTTTGACGATATCGCCGCGATCATTCAGATAACGGAAGTCGACATTCTGCGTGCCGCTGCCGTTGAGCAGGATTTTCTGCGTTTCGGCAGCCAGCTCCTTGAATGGCACTTCCAGGCTGAAATCGTAGTGCTTGGACAGCGAGCCCAGCATCTGGAAGTAATAGACGTTACGCCTGTCCCAGCCGCGTATCGCGCCTTCTGCCAGCGTCAGTTCGGCGTTGACCAGTCGTTTCACATCGAAGAACTGCTTCACGCCCAGCCCGTCACAAGTCGGGCATGCGCCGGCCGGGTTGTTGAAGGAGAACAGCTTGGGTTCCAGCTCGCTGATGGCATGGCCGCAGATCGGGCAGGCAAAGCGCGCAGAGAAAATGATCTCTTCGCCAGGCTCATCGTCCATCGGCGCGACCAGCGCAATGCCGTCGGCCAGCTTCAATGCCGTCTCGAACGACTCGGCCAGACGCTGCTGCAAGTCCGGACGCACCTTGAAGCGATCCACGACCACATCAATGGAGTGCTTCTTCTGTTTATCCAGCTTGGGCAGTTCATCGAGCTCGAACAGCTTGCCATTGACCCGGGCCCGGACGAAGCCCTGAGCGCGCAGCTCCTCGAACACCGAAAGATGCTCACCCTTGCGCTCACGAATGACTGGAGCCAGCAGCATCAACTTGCTGCCTTCAGGTTGCGCCAGTACCAGATCGACCATCTGGCTGACGGTCTGGGCCTCCAGCGGAATATCGTGATCCGGGCAGCGAGGTTGACCGACTCGCGCATACAGCAGGCGCAGGTAGTCATAGATCTCGGTAATGGTGCCGACGGTCGACCGCGGGTTGTGTGACGTGGATTTCTGCTCGATGGAAATCGCAGGCGACAGGCCTTCGATGGTGTCGACGTCCGGTTTTTCCATCATCGATAGAAACTGGCGGGCGTAGGCTGAAAGAGATTCGACATAGCGACGCTGGCCTTCGGCATACAGCGTATCGAATGCCAGCGATGACTTGCCGGAGCCGGACAGGCCGGTAATGACGATCAGTTTGTCGCGCGGAAGGGTCAGGTCTATGTTCTTCAGGTTGTGGGTTCGTGCCCCACGTATCAGGATCTTGTCCACTGCGGCCTCGCTTGGCGGGCATAAACATCGGAGTATACGGCTGCATGCCATTACGCGGCAAAGCGTCGCGTACATCTCGTGTATGTGCTGTACCACGATGGGACTGGTAGAATCGCCGCCGGTTCACACGAGGTTTTTCCATGCACGATCCTTATAGCGAACGGATGAGTAGCGGTGAGACACGCGCAGCAGGCGGTCTGGCCCTGGTGTTCGCTTTCCGAATGCTTGGCATGTTCATGGTTCTGCCGGTCCTGGCGACCTACGGCATGGACCTGGCGGGCGCGAGCCCGGCCCTCATTGGCCTGGCCATCGGTGCCTACGGGCTGACCCAGGCTGTGTTGCAGATTCCGTTCGGCGTCATCTCCGACCGGATCGGGCGACGGCCGGTGATTTACCTGGGCCTGATCGTCTTTGCGCTCGGCAGTCTGGTGGCCGCCAATGCCGACTCGATCTGGGGCGTTATTTTCGGACGTGTCCTACAAGGTGCAGGCGCGATTTCTGCGGCGGTCATGGCTTTGTTGTCAGATCTGACCCGTGAACAGCATCGCACCAAGGCCATGGCCATGATCGGCATGACCATTGGTCTGTCGTTTGCCATCGCCATGGTGGTCGGGCCTCTGCTGACCGGGTCTTTCGGCCTTTCGGGGCTGTTCCTGGCGACGGGCGGCATGGCGCTGCTGGGAATATTGATCGTGGCGTTCGTCGTCCCGAAAGCCAATGGTCCGTTATTGCACCGTGAGTCGGGCGTCGCCAAGCAGGCCTTGGGCGCGACCCTGCGTCACCCGGACCTGCTGCGTCTGGATTTGGGTATCTTCGTGTTGCATGCGATGCTGATGTCCAGTTTCGTCGCATTACCGCTGGCGCTGGTGGAAAAAGCCGGTCTGCCCAAGGAGCAGCACTGGTGGGTCTACCTCACTGCGCTGCTTATCTCCTTCTTCGCGATGATCCCGTTCATCATTTACGGAGAAAAAAAGCGTCAGATGAAGCGTGTGCTGCTCGGCGCCGTCACAGTTCTGATGCTCTCTGAGCTATCCTTCTGGGCATTCGGCGACACGCTGCGGGCGCTGGTGATAGGGACAGTGGTATTCTTTACCGCGTTCAACCTGCTGGAAGCGTCCTTGCCGTCACTGATCAGCAAAGTATCGCCGGCTGGCGGAAAAGGCACGGCGATGGGAGTTTATTCAACCAGCCAGTTCCTTGGTTCGGCTGCAGGTGGGATACTCGGCGGCTGGTTGTTCCAGCATGGTGGGCTCGACGTGGTTTTCCTGGGAGGCGCCGGCATGGCCGCCATCTGGCTTGCCTTTGCGGTAACCATGCGTGAACCGCCTTACGTGACGAGCCTGCGCCTGCCGTTGTCAGCCGAGGCCCAGCGTGAAGCAGGCCTGGCAGAGCGTTTAATGTCCGTAGCAGGCGTGACGGATGCAGTGGTGGTCGCAGAAGAGTGCGCCATCTATATCAAACTCGATACAAAATTATTGGATCGTGCGTCTCTGGAAAAGCTGGTCAATCCGGCATCCGAAACGTGCGAAGCCTAGGAGAACGTTATGGCCCGTGGGGTTAACAAAGTCATATTGGTCGGTACATGCGGCCAGGATCCCGAAGTTCGCTACTTGCCTAACGGTAACGCCGTGACCAACCTGAGTCTGGCAACCAGCGAACAATGGACTGACAAGCAGACCGGTCAGAAAGTCGAAAAGACCGAATGGCACCGTGTTTCGATGTTCGGCAAGGTTGCCGAGATCGCTGGCGAATACCTGCGCAAGGGTTCCCAGGTCTACATCGAAGGCAAGCTGCAAACCCGTGAGTGGGAAAAAGACGGCATCAAGCGCTACACCACCGAAATCGTCGTCGACATGCAAGGCACCATGCAACTGCTGGGCGGCCGTCCACAAGGCGATGCTCAACAAGGTCAGGGCGGTGGCAGCTACGGCAACTCCGCACCACGTCCACAACAGTCGCGCCCGCAATCGGCTCCGCCACAGCAGTCGTATTCGCAACAGCCACAACGCGAATCCCGCCCGGCTCCGCAACAGCAAGCGCCACAGCCGGCTGCTGATTTCGACAGCTTTGATGATGATATTCCGTTCTGAATTCGACTTTTTTCAGAACTGAAAATAAAAAGCGAAGCCCTCAGGCTTCGCTTTTTTATTTCATAGACAGTAAGTCTTCAGGTGGCACTGAATCGCTCAAGCCTTACCCGTCACAGCAAAGTCTTGATCAACGTTATTACAACCCCAATTCCGAAAGCCCCGGATGGCCATCCGGCCTGCGACCCAGCGGCCAGTGGTACTTGCGTTCCGACTCTTTGATCGGCAGGTCGTTGATGCAGGCAAAACGTCTGGCCATCAGCCCGTTCTCTTCAAACTCCCAGTTTTCGTTGCCATAGGAACGGAACCAGTTGCCCGAATCGTCATGCCATTCGTAGGCATAGCGCACGGCGATGCGGTTGTCGGTGAAGGCCCACAGCTCTTTGATCAGGCGATAGTCCAGCTCCTTTGCCCATTTGCGGGCGAGGAAATCCCGGGCCTGTTCACGATTGGTGACAAATTCGGCGCGGTTTCGCCATTGGGTATCTTCGGTGTAGGCCAGGGATACTTTTTCCGGGTCCCGACTGTTCCAGCCATCTTCAGCCAGGCGGACTTTCTGAAGGGCGGTTTCGCGGTTGAAGGGCGGTAACGGCGGGCGTGGCTGAGCGGTGGCGGACATGGCGGAACCTCGGAGTGGTGGGTGTCAGGGAGTTGAGAGGCTGGCGGTCTTGAGCAGAAGGCGGGCCACCTCACGGGCATTGTCGGCAGCCGCGTGATCGCCCATCACCAGAGCCTGGGTAATGGCTCCATCAATCAGGATCAGCAGTTGCCTGGCCAGCGCTTCAGGCGTCGGCACGGAAAGTTGTTCACACAGTTCGATCACGTAATCGAGCAGCTTCTGCTTGTGATCCTTGGCAATCAGGCGCACGGGGTCTTCAGGATCGCCGATTTCGCCTGCGGTATTGATAAAGGCGCAGCCCCGAAAGCCTTCGGACTCGAACCAGCCGGTGAGCACTGTAAACATGCCGAGGATGCGTTCCTCGGGTGTTTCGGCCTTGTCGGTTTCAGTTCTGAACCACTGCATCCAGCGGATATCGCGGGCACTCAATGCCTGTGCGGCAATCTCGTCCTTGGTTGTGAAGTAGCGATAGATGCTCTTGCGAGCCACGCCAGAGGTACGCACCAGCAAGTCCATGCCCATGGCGTGAATACCGACGCGATAGATCAGCGCTTCGGCGGTTTGAAGAATCTTGTCTTGCACAGGGGAGGGTGTTTTAGTCGTCATGGGTAAAAGAGTAGAACGATCGTTCTACCTCAGTCAAGCCCCTTCAGTTTGATTCTGAAATGCCATGCATTTGCAGTTGTGATCGAACTTGCGGCCCGAACCGGGATCAGTTGCATGGAGTTTTTGCTCTGTCTGCCATTCAACGAAGGAGAAGCTGCCCGGTGTCTCAGTTAAGAACCTTGATCCTGTTGGGGCTCCTGTTTTGCGCAGGCAGTTTTCATGTTCAGGCTGCCGACGTGCCGGCACTCCCTATGGCGGCAGCGGCTCCTGTCGATGACAAGTCTGCTGAGAAAAAGGCTGACAAACCTGACGAGAAGGCCGCTGAGAAGCCCGAGGAAAAAGTTGCAGAGACCGAACCACCGGCTGCCGAGATTCTGGTGCAAGGCGGTCTGCTCGGTGCAATCAGCACCAGCATCGATGACATTCAAAAGACCCTCAATCTGGATGAAAGCCTGTGGGATGCCTGGCGTTTGCGGGCCGACCGTGCGGCCGACGAGATTGGTGATCTGGTCAACAAGCGCACGGCACGTTCTCCGTGGAGCGTAGTGGGCGATTTCCTGATTCTGTCGGTGGTGTGGATCGGTGCGTTTGCGGTGCTGACGACATTGGGACGTTTTCTGGCAGTCCGTCTGAGTCGACGCCCGTTTCTTCAGGTTCGTGAGCGCAGCCAGGCGCTTTTGAAATATGTGCTGCCTTTCACGCTGCCTGCCGTGATCTGCCTGCCGCTGACGCTGTACGTCAGCCACTTCATGCCGTCCTCCGTGGGGCGTGCGCTGTCGCTCTGTTTTGCCTACGCGACCAGCAGCGGCATCGTTTCCACGTCGGTGCTGTTGTGCGTCATCGTCATGTTCAACTCGGGACACAAGCGTGCAGCGGTACGCATGATTCGTCGCTACAGCCCGCGCCCGCTGTTCATCATCGGCTTTCTGGCGGCACTGAGCGATGCGCTGACCAGCCCGCAGATCGCCCGCCAGTTGGGCAGTAACTTCACCACCAGCGTGTCGGTGTTCACCGGGTTGTTCGCTTCGGTCGTGTTCTGCATGCTGGTGATCAAGGTGCGTCGCCCGATTGCCCACCTGATTCGCAACCGCTCCCTGAGCAGCCGCATGCAAAGGCCTGCATTGCAGCGATCCCTGAAAATATTCTCCAACCTCTGGCACTTGCCGATCCTGCTGATGATCCTGGTTTCGGCCATCAACCTGATCGGTGCTGGCGAGGACAGTCAGCAAACCCTGCGTTGTGCGCTGTTCACCACGCTGTTGCTGATCGCGACAGTATTCCTGAGCACGGTATTCGAGCACATATTCAAACCTGCCGAAGAAGGCGGGCGCGGCGGGCATGTGTACAAGGCGCGCCTGCTGCGGCTGGTGTATGCGATGTTGCGGATTACGCTGGCGGTGGCGTTCATCGAGATACTGGGGCGGATCTGGGGCTTCTCGATGTTCGAGTTCGCCCAGCGCAATACCCTTGGCCGGGTGATCAGCGATTCGCTGAGCAGCATCGGTCTGATCTTTCTGGTGACCTGGTTGCTGTGGGTGGTGCTCGACACGGCCATTCAGGAAGCTCTCAAACCACCGGTCAACCATCGCAACGGGCGTCAGCCCAGCACGCGAATCAAGACCATCCTGCCGTTGTTGCGCAATGCGGTGAAAATCATTCTGGTGGTGATCTGTGCGATTACCACCATGGCCAACCTGGGGATCAACGTCGCGCCATTGCTGGCCGGTGCCGGTGTGGTGGGCCTGGCCATCGGCTTCGGTTCGCAACAATTGGTGCAGGATGTCATCACCGGCCTGTTCATTATCATCGAGGACACCTTTTCCGTCGGCGACTGGGTGGTGCTCAGCACTGGCCATTCCGGCTCGGTGGAAAGCCTGACGATTCGTACCGTGCGCCTGCGTGACGGCAAAGGCTTCGTGCATTCTGTGCCGTTCGGGCAGATCAAGGCCGTCACCAACCAGTCCCGGCAGTTTGCCTATGCGTTCTTCTCGGTGCAGTTCACTTATGACTCCGATATCGACGAAGCCCTGGCGCTGATTCGTGAAACAGGGCAGTCGATCACCGAGGACATTCTGCTCAAGAACAATCTGCAAGGACCGCTGGAAGTATTCGGTGTGGAGCGCATGGACCTCAATGGCGTGGTCCTGACCGCCCAGTTCCGCACCTCGTCGGGCGGGCAGTACAGCGTAGGTCGTGCCTTCAACGAACGGCTCAAGCGACTTGTGGATAAACACCCGGATGTGCGCTTTGCCCAGACTTATCCACAGGTGGTCATGAGTCCGGGTCAGGCACAGGCTCCGGTGCCTGCACCTGCTCCGGCTCCCGAGTAGCGAATTCATCGGCCAATGAATTCGCTCCTTGGCTGCAAGTGTTGGGGGTTAGCGGTCAACGTGATATGTTTGCAGGCGTTTTTCACCTGATTACTTGATGATTTACCGAGCCTGCTGACTCTATGCGAATGCGCCTTATGCTATTGGGCGGCGGGAATGCCCTCGGGCAAGCGCTGATTCGTCTGGGTGCCGAGGAAGACATTGGTTTCCTCGCGCCGCGTCCACCGCAAGACGGTTGGGACGCAGCGAGCCTGACGCAACTGCTCGATGACACCCGTCCCGATGCCTTGATCAACCTTGCTTACTACTTCGACTGGTTTCAGGCGGAGACAGTGAGTGAAGCGCGTCTGACCCACCAGGAACGCTCCGTGGAGCGCCTGGCCGAATTGTGTCAGCACCACAACATCATTCTTGTTCAGCCTTCCAGCTACCGAGTGTTCGATGGCTCGCGGGCGACTGCCTACAGCGAAAAGGACGATCCCGTGCCTTTGGGGCTGCGTGGTCAGGCCTTGTGGCGTATCGAGCAGAGCGTGCGTGCGGCCTGCCCGCAACATCTGCTGGTACGCTTTGGCTGGTTGCTGGATGACAGCGCCGATGGTGTGCTGGGCCGCTTCCTGACCCGCGCCGAACAGCCCGAAGAATTGCTGCTGGCCGATGATCGGCGCGGCAATCCGACGCCGGTCGACGATGCTGCCCGGGTCATCATTTCGGTTCTCAAGCAGCTCGACTGCGAGGCGCCGTTGTGGGGGACCTACCACTACGCCGGTCACGAGGCCACGACGCCATTGGCGTTGGGGCAGGCTGTTCTCACCGAGGCACGCCTGCTGCATCCTCTGGCCATCGAATCGCCTACTGCCCAGGCCCACGCTGCACGGCCCGATGCCGCGCAAGAGCCGCAGCATGGCGTGCTGGCCTGCAAGAAAATTCTCCATACCTTCGGCATCAAGCCCCGCGCCTGGCGTGCGGGGTTGCCAAGCCTGCTGGATCGGTACTATCGACATGTCTGACGCTCCAATCCTGATTACCGGCGGTGCTGGCTTCATTGGCTCCCATCTGGCTGATGCCTTGCTGGCCCAAGGGTATGCGGTACGCATCCTCGACGACCTCTCGACCGGCAAGCGCAGCAATCTGCCGCTGGATAATGCTCGTATCGAGCTGATCGAAGGCGATGTCGCCGACAGTGCCCTGGTCACTCGTGCAGCCCGGGGGTGTCAGGCCGTCGTGCATCTGGCGGCAGTCGCTTCGGTCCAGGCCTCGGTAGAAGACCCGGTCAAAACCCACCAGAGCAACTTCATCGGCACCTTGAATGTCTGCGAAGCCATGCGTGAGGCGGGCATCAAACGCGTGCTGTTCGCTTCCAGTGCTGCGGTGTACGGCAACAATGGCGAAGGTGAGTCAATCACTGAAGATACGCCCAAGTCGCCGTTGACGCCTTACGCTTCGGACAAGCTGGCCAGCGAGCAATACCTGGACTTCTACCGCCGTCAGCACGGTTTCGAGCCGGTCATCTTCCGCTTTTTCAATATCTTCGGCCCGCGTCAGGATCCATCGTCACCCTATTCCGGTGTGATCAGTATCTTTGCCGAGCGTGCCGAGAAAGGGTTGCCGATCACGGTGTTTGGTGATGGCGAGCAGACCCGGGACTTTTTCTACATCGGCGATCTGGCCAAACTGCTGACCCAGGCTCTGGAGCAGACCAGCCCGGCTGAAGGCGCTATCAACGTCGGCTTGAACAAGGCCACTTCGCTCAATGAGCTGTTGGCGGCTCTGTCAGATGTAGTCGGGAGTTTGCCGCCGGTCAGCCATCAGGCTCCGCGTTCCGGTGACATTCGTCATTCGCGGGCGGATAACCGGCGTCTGCTGGAGCGTTTCACGCTGGAAGAGACGACACCGCTGAGTGTCGGACTGGCGCGTTTGCTGGGGCGTTAATTCGCTTGGATTGATGACTCTTTTCAGATTGCTACTACGACTAACCGCCACTTCGAGTGGCGGTATTTCCTCGGTGGTAGTAGGACGTTTCCGAGTTTTTTGTAATTGGTATTTTTGAAATTTTAAAACGTCCGAATAGCCTTTAGCATCCAGCGCCTTCTCACATGGAGCGTATGGTATGCAGGATGACAGTGGCGTCGGTGTTGTTAAAACGATCGTAGTAAGCTCATTGCCGTGTGAGCTGGTCGTGGATGGTTTTGTGGATGAATATTCCAGATACCTGGGGCGCCACGCCGGTACTGCCCAGCCCTCGGCTTCAATACTTCCTCTCCTGCTTGGTATCGTTGCCTGGCTGATGCTCGTGGTCGGTGGCCTGACGCTGCTCTTCGGTCCTGATAGCGTCACGTATAGCATCGGGTGCGGGCCGACTTTTTTCCAGTTTATCCAGCTGTATCCCGGTCCTATTGTCTCGGTAGGTTTTTTGCTGCTGATCGCAGGGCAGTTTTTTGACTCGGGGAAGTCTGGTGACCTGCTGCGTCCCGAGCTTTTTCTGCTGGCGTTCTATGAGTTGCAATTGCCTGACGGCCGGGAGGACCTGAGCGGACTCTCCATTGTGTACGCAGGCGGCGACTTGTTCCTGATGGCCAGCGATCCGTCCTGAAACGACAAAGGCACCCGTTTCGGGTGCCTTTGTGTATTGCTCGATGCGTGTCGCAGGTATCAGAACTTGTAGCCCACGCCGACCATGTAGACCCATGGGTCGATGTCCACGCTGACCTTGGTCTTGTTGAAGCCCAGCCCGGCCGGGCCGTCTACGGTGGCTTCGGTGTCGATGTCGACATACCAGACCGAGGCGTTGAGCAGAACGTTGTCAGTGATCAGGTAGTCCATGCCCAGCTGTCCGGCCAGGCCAACCGAGTCCTTGAGCTTGAGGTTGCTGAAGCCCTGATCCTTGCGGTTGCTGGTCAGGTCGTTGTCAAAGAATGTGGTGTAGTTGATGCCGATGCCCGCATAAGGCTGGAACTTCGACGAAGGCGCCATTGGGTAGTACTGCAGGGACAGGGTCGGTGGCAAATGCTTTACATCGGCCAGCTTGCCGTCGAGTCCTGGGCCCAGGCCGCTGACCGAAACGGTGTGGTTGAAAGGGGTCGCTGCCAGCAGCTCGATACCGATATGGTTAGTCAGCATGTAGGCAAAGGTCAGGCCGAGCTGAGTATCGCCATTGAGGCTTGCCTTGGTGCCGGAGACTTTGTTGCCATCGAACTTCAGCTCACCACTCTCTTCTTGAGGGTCAACATGTGCGGCACCGGCGCGGACGATGAAGTCACCCGCTTCATAGGCTTGTGCGGCAGTGGGAGCAGCGATGGCCAGGGCTATCAGAGAAGCGCGAAGCAAGGACGTTTTCATGAGTGGCTCCAAGGGGTCAATAAGTTTTATGGGCTAATGTTAAAGCGCTGTTTTGAGGCGACTTTGATACAGCTCAATGAAACGGTTGAGAGCCCTCTGGAACCTCACGAATCCGGCAATTCATAGACAAAAATCTTGTCTGCCTGCATTTGATAACCCGCCTCGGCCAGCTCGCTGGTCGATGATTTTGCCTGCATCGGCCCTTCAATCCAGTAAGGCTGATACAGCTCATCGACCTTCACGCCCAGTTCACTGGTGACATGTACGATCTGGTTTGCGGGCGGTGGCGGAACATGGATGCAGGCACCGAAATACGGCACCAGCAAGAACTCCGTCACTCGACCTTCCTCGCTGACCTCGAGCGGCACGATGTAACCCGGCAGGCGTACCAGCTTGCCATCCAGTGCCTTGACGACAGGTGCATGGGGAGCCAGTTGTCTGGCTGCCGGTGCTGACTCCATGGCCAGTGCATCGGACAGCTTCGACATGTCGTGCATCGGCGCTGTAATCGGCGCCACGACAGGTGCATCGGGTGGAATCATGTCGTTCCAGGTCAGCTCGCGCGGCTCGACGGCCCACACCGAAGTGCTGGCCGAGAACAGCAGGGTTATCAGCAGGCGCCGCATGGTGAAGCTCCTCATAAGCGAATCGACAGGCCATCGGCCAGCGATTGCCTGTAGGCTCGCCATGCCGGGATAGTCCCCATCAACAGCGCGGCAGCAAGGATGCCACCGAGCAATTTCCATTCATATTGGCCAGGTGGCATAGTCGACAGGTATAAACCGTAACTGTTTTGTACATGATCCTGGGCCAGCGCGATGCCGAGATAGAGCAGTGCAAGGCCGCTGATGACGCCCGCCAGTGCCAGGGCAAAGGCTTCGAAGATCAACAGGCTTGCGATGTGCCAGGGTCTTGCGCCAACTGATCTGAGGATCGCCATTTCACGACGACGTTCGTTCAGGCTGGTCAGAATAGCCGTCAGCATACCGATCAGGCCGGTGAGCACCACGAACAGTGATATCACGAACAGGGCTTTTTCGGCCGTGCCCATCAGGCTCCACAACTCCTGCAAGGCAACACCCGGCAATATTGCCAGCAATGGCTCGCCGCGGAACTCATTGATCTCGCGTTGCAGGCTGAACGTTGCAATCTTGCTGTTCAGGCCCAGCATGACGGCTGTGATTGCCGTCGGCGTCAGGTCCATGTTGCGCGCCTGATCGGCGGAGATGCGCTCATTGCCTCGGGCTGGTGCGCCGTTGTGCCAGTCAATGTGAATGGCCTCCATACCGCCCAGGCTTATATGCAGCGTGCGGTCGACCGGTGTGCCGGTGGGTTTCAGAATGCCCACCACCGTGAATGGCTTGTCGTCGTGCTTGACCAGGCTGATCGCGGCCACGCCGTGTGCCAGGACCAGTTTGTCGCCCAGCTTGTAATGCAGGGCCTTGGCGACTTCCGAGCCCAGGACCACTTCAAACGGGTCGGTCTGGAAGGCACGACCATCGGCCAGTGTCAGGTGTTGCTGGCGGCCGTACTGATAATTCTCGAAATAGGATTCGTTGGTGCCCATTACCCGATAGCCGCGATGGGAGTCGCCCAGTGAAATCGGAATCGCCCATTTGACCTGCTTATGATTGGCCAGATGCTCGAAGCTGTCCCAGCGAATGTTGTTGGTGGCGTTGCCGATGCGGAACACCGAGTAGAGCAGCAGGTTGATCGAGCCGGAGCGGGCGCCGACGATCAGGTCCGTGCCGCTGATGGTGCTCGCGAAGCTGGCGCGGGCTTCGGTGCGCACCCGCTCGACGGCCAGCAACAGACAGACCGACAGGGCAATGGCGAAAACAGTGAGGAAGGCGGTGAAGCGGCGGTTGGCCAGGCTGGCCATTGCCAGACGAAACAGATACATCTCAAATCTCCACGTCGACGGCAGCGCGATTGAGTTCGGACAGCGACAGGTTGCGGTCGAACAGCGGCGCCAGGCTCTGGTCATGGCTCACGAACAACAGGCTGGAACCGGCTTCGCGGCATTCGGCGAACAACAGGCGAATGAAGGATTCCCGGGTATCGGCATCCAGAGCCGAGGTGGGTTCGTCGGCGATCACCAGTTCCGGCTGGCCGATCAAGGCGCGAGCTGCCGCCACCCGCTGTTGCTGGCCGATGGACAGGGAACCGGCACGGCGGCTCAGCAAGGCCGGATCTTTCAGGCCCAGGTGCGCAAGCAGCGTGCTGGTGGCTTGTTCGACGCTGCCATGGCGCTGCTTGGCGCGTGCGGCACGGACGCTGGAGAAGTGACAGGGCAACTCGACGTTCTCCCGCACCGAAAGAAACGGCAGCAGGTTGAACTGCTGGAAGATGTAACCGGTGTGATCGACCCGAAAGCGGTCCCGTGCTCCAGCCGACAATTGCGACAGGTCCTGTCCCAGCAACCGGATGCTGCCGCTCCCCGGTTTCTGTACGCCACCCAGCAGGCCCAGCAAGGTGGTCTTGCCACTGCCGCTCGGGCCTTTGAGGAACAGTGTTTCTCCAGGCTCCAGGCGAAAGGCCGGGATATCCAGCAATTGCGGATGTCCCGGCCAGTTGAAGCTCAGGTCCGACAGCTCGATAAGTGCTTGGGTCATAGCCTGACTCGCGGTGTGTTGAGGTGTACATGAAAAGTAAAAGACCGGGCCAGGCCCGGTCGTTCTGCAGCGTGCGGCAATCAGAACTTGATCGACGGGTTCGATGCAATCACTTCTGCGCCAGACTGGCCGCTTGGTGAGATCAGCTGTACCTGGAGTTTCTTGGTATCGGGGAAGGTCAGGAAAATCTGGCTCAGGTCCAGCTTTTTCAGAATGGCCGGAGCGTCGCAGACGAACTTGTAATGGCCCTTGATTTCGCTGTGTTCGTGATGATGTTCATCACCGCCCTTGGCGTGGTCGTCTTCGTCGTGATCGTCATCCTTGTCGCCGAACAGCGGGCTTTCGAGCTTCACCGAAGTGGCCGAGCAGTTGGCCGCATCCGAGATGCTGAACAGTGCATTGGGCTTGAGCAGTTGCTCGCGAGCCTTGGCCAGCTTGGCCTTGTCTTCGGCGGAAGTCGCTTCATGTTCGAAGCCCACGATGTTCATCGCCGGGCTCTCGAACTCCAGTTCCAGTGTCTTGCCCGACAGGACCACATCCAGACGACCCACGCCGTGCTCATGCGCACCCAGGCTGCCATGTTCGTGTTCGTGATCGTGTGGTTCGGCAGCATTGGCAACGGCCAGTGGCAGCAACGCGAAGGGTAGGGCGAGAAGCAGACGGCGCATGAAGGACTCCGGACATGATTTGAAAAAATCTGTTATGTGATCTTATAACAATTGATGGCGCGAGTGACCTGTTTTTTCTCCGGGTCTTCGATTTGGCATACGCGGTACTCAAGTTATGACGAAGCAATCTCATGGCGCCTGAAATTCCTCCTAACGTCAAATGAAGAAGGCATTTCATCGGTCCGTTACCGAGTCTCAGGGAGAGAGCCATGCCAACGCTTTGTTGCCCGGCTGTCGGTGTTCCGGCGTTCACGATCAGCCTTGAAGAGACTCTGGCACTCGTTTCCAGTCTGCATCCGCATCATCCTCAACTGGCGCTTGCAAGGCGTCTTATCCGCAATACCAGAGTAAAAAAACGCCATCTGGTGCAACCGATAGCGCAGACCCTGGAGCATCCGGGTTTCGAGGTGCGTAACCGGATCCATGAACGTGAAGCCAAGGCCCGCATTCCCGATGTCGTGAGCCGGGCGCTGGCCAATGCCCAACTGCTTCCCCGGCAGATCGACGCGATCATTTATGTGTCCTGTACCGGTTTCATGATGCCTTCGCTGACGGCCTGGATGATCAATGAGCTGGAATTTCGCACCGATACACGGCAGATACCCATCGCCCAACTGGGGTGTGCGGCGGGCGGCTCGGCCATCAATCGTGCCCATGATTTCTGCCTGGCTTATCGGGATGCCAACGTGTTGATTGTGGCCTGCGAGTTCTGTTCGCTGTGTTATCAGCCCACGGACATGACGGTCGGCAATCTGCTGTCCAATGGCCTGTTCGGCGATGCGCTGGCGGCTGCGGTGGTGCGAGGTCAGGGCGGTGAGGGCATCCAGTTGGTGGGTAATGGCTCGCGTCTGGTGCTGGGCACCGAAGACTGGATCAGCTACGCCGTCAAAGCCACCGGCTTTCATTTCTGCCTTGACCGACGTGTGCCCGGAACCATGGAGCAACTGGCGCCGGAGCTTCGTTCGGTAGCCGCAGATCATGGCTGGCAGGCCGACGATCTGGACTTCTACATCATTCATGCCGGTGGCCCGCGGATTCTTGATGACCTGTCGCATTACCTGGGCGTGGACGGCGCTCTGTTCATGCACAGCCGGGCCACATTAACCGAGTACGGCAACATTGCATCGGCCGTTGTGCTGGATGCATTGCGCCGGCTTTTCGAGACTGGCGGTGCTCATCAGGGCGCACGCGGAATCATTGCCGGGTTCGGTCCCGGTATCACTGCGGAAATAACCTTGGGTACATGGAACAACAGGGAGGTTTTACCATGACTGCCACAGCAGCTTTAGTGCCAGATACTTTTTTGCTGGGAGGCGACACGCCCATCAAACGCATGGGTTATGGAGCCATGCACCTGACCGGTTATGGCATGTGGGGGCCTGCGGAGAATACTGAGCAGGCCAAGGCGGTATTGCGCCATGCCGTTCATGACCTGGGTGTCACCTTTATCGACACGGCAGACTCCTACGGGCCGGGCAATAACGAAGACATCATTCGCGATGCGCTTTACCCCTATCCTGAGAATCTGGTCATTTCCACCAAGGGCGGAATGCTGAGGTCCGGCCCCAACGACTGGATTCATGGCGCGCCGGGCGCTCCGTATATCGTGCCCTTGGGGCGGCCCGAGTATCTGCGCCAGCAGGTTGAAATGAGCCTGCGCCGCCTTCAGGTCGAGCGTCTCGACTTGTATCAATTGCACAGCATCGACCCGCAAGTGCCGCTTGCCGAATCCTTGGGCGAGCTTGTCCGTTTGCGCGAGCAGGGCAAGATCCGCCACATCGGATTATCCAACCAGCCAGGCGTGACTCTGGAGCAACTGGAGCAGGCCCATCGTGTGGCGAACATTGCCGCCATCGAGAACCTCTACAACATTGCCGATCGCACCGATGAACCGGTATTGCAGCGGGCCCAGGCATTGAATATCGCGTTCATTCCATGGTTCCCGCTTGGTCATGGCGCTCTTGTCAGTCCGGGCAGTGCGTTGCAGCCGCTTGCGAGCCAATATGGCCTGACACCTTCACAACTGGCTCTGGCGTGGTTGCTCAATCATGCCCCGAACACGGTATTGATTCCCGGAACCACCTCTCTCGTTCATCTGGACGAAAACGCCAAGGCTGCCAGTGTTCAGCTGGATGAAAACCAATTGTCAGCGATTGCCCGGGAACTCGATCAGCTCTCGCTGCCGGTCTGGCGTCCCGAGCGTTGAGGGGGAATTATCATGAGCACCTGCCAGCGAAATATCGAAACCCTGCGAGCTATCTACGAAGACCTGACCCGCATTGCCGAATTTGCGGACGATGACATTGTGCTGCACAAGGCTGACCGCAATGCCCGTCCGCCCACTGCCATTGGCAAGCAGGCGGTGCGCAGTCATGAAGTCGAACTCATCGCTATGACGCACTCTTCGCTTCATATGGATGTGCAGGAAATCATCGCCAATGAGTATTTCGGTACGGTTCTCGGCAACCTGCGCGCAACGTCCGCCGACAAGAGCATCTGTATACCGTTTTGCGGGCTGTGGCGTTTTCGTGAGGGAAAGGTCATCGAGCATTGGGAAAACGCCTATGACGTCGGGGCTTTTGCTGGCTTTCTGATGGGAGATGATGCGCGGGCCGCTCGCTGGCTCTGTGTCTGATGCTGTGGGAGCATGTACTCCAGCCAAGCGAGGAGACAGAGCATGTTGCGTATTCGTGGAACCATCGGGCAATGGCCTGTGGATTTGACGCTGGAACTGGACGACGGAGACTGGGCGCAACTGGGTGCCCAGCTCAAGGCTGCCGCCCCCGAGGTGAGCAGCGTCGTGGAAAACAGACCGATCAATCAGGACGACAGGACCTGGCAGGCCGCCAGGGATCTGCTGCAAAAGGCCGGACAACTCAGCGGGCCGGATCTGCTGGGGAAACTGGAAGGGCTGACCGGCAGCACCGCCGCTGGCAAGCGCCTGCTGGTGCGTCTGCGCCATAGCGCCAATGTGAAAGTCGAAAGCGGCGCGGATGCACCGCTTTATAGCTGGGTCGACGTTTGAAGAATCATGTGGGAGGGGCCTTGGCCGCGACGGACTGAAGTCGCGTCC
>NZ_JAIGPJ010000001.1:0-339749 GCF_019719005.1 Pseudomonas cichorii | reverse complement strand
ATTTGAAGAATGTGGGGGGGGGGGCCCTGGCCGGGGACGGATGGAGTCGGCGCCCCTCCCCCCCCCGACGAAAATGTAGCTTTAATACAACGCTGCAAACAACTTGCGACGGTAGGTCGTGACCAGCGGATGGTCATTGCCCAGCAGGTCGAACACCTGCAGCAACGTTTTGTGCGGCAGGCCTTCGGCGTAATTGCGGTTGCGAATGAACAGCTTGAGCAAGCCTTCCAGCGCCGCCTCATATTGCTGGCGGGACAATTGCTGGACGGCCAGTTGATGTGACGCTTCATCATCCAGCGGATTCTGCGCCAGACGGGTTTTCAGCTCTGCAGCATCCGGCAGCGTGGCGGCTTCGGCCAGGAACGTCAGTTGCGCCTTCGCGCCCGCGAGTTCGGCCTTGTGGGCGTCGCTCTTGACCGCATCCAGCACGGTGCGTGCTTCGCCCAACTCGCCACGTTCAGCCAGGCAACGTGCATACAGAATCAGTGCCGAGGCATTGGTGTTGTCTTCACCCAGCAGCACTTTGAGCACTGCTTCGGCATCAGAGAAACGGCTTTCGGCGAACAGCGCCTGAGCCTGTTGCAGCGGATCGGCTGCTGGCGGAGGCGGCATGACCACATGCTGTTCGAGGATCTTGCGGATTTCCGACTCGGGCTGTGCCCCGGCAAAACCATCCACCGGCTGGCCGTCCTTGAACAGCACCACGGTCGGCAGGCTGCGAATACCAAAGCGGGCGACGATTTCCTGTTCGATATCGCAGTTGACCTTGGCCAGCAGCAATTCACCCTGATAGCTCGCCGTGATCTGTTCCAGCAACGGCATCAGCACTTTGCAAGGCGCACACCACTCGGCCCAGAAATCCACCAGCACAGGCTGATCGAATGACTTGTCGATCACCAACTGGTCGAAGTTCGCTGCGGTTGTCTCGAAGATATAAGAAGTGTCCTGGCTCATTGCGTGTCTCGCAAAATCTGAATGCCGCCAACTATAAAGGCCTCAAGGCATTGCTGAAAGCGGCGAGTATCAGGGCAAGACCTGCGGTGACGCTTCAGCGTCGGGCGTGATACAGGCTGACGTCGCGAAATTCGTGGGGCTCTGCCAGGTCCGGAAGGGTATGGGCATGCAGCATAGCCAGGCGTTGATAGGCGACATGCCTGAAGTCGCGGACCCGTGAGTCCGCAACCAGTGCCTCGTGGCCACGGCTGAGAAACCGATCCAGCAACGGCAGGTTGGCGCGGTCATACAAGACATCCGCAACCAGAATCAGGTCGAAACGATCGGCTTCGGCAAAGAAGTCTGCCGAGTAACCGAGTTGCACATCATTGAGTCCGGCATTGGCCCGGCAGGCCGCCAACGCCAGCGGGTCCAGGTCGCATGCGACCACTTCGGCGGCCCCGGCCTTGGCTGCTGCAATGCCAGCCACGCCGGAGCCTGCACCGAAATCCAGGACACGCTTGCCCGCTACCCAATGTGGGTGTTCGGCCAGAAAGCGCGCCAGTGCCAGGCCGCTGGCCCAGCAGAAACTCCAGTAAGGCGGTTCATCCAGAATGCGGCGTGTTTCGTCGGGGCTGAACGCGCGGTCCATATTGTCGGCATCGATCAGCCACAGTTTCAGCTCGGTGCCCGGTAACGCGGTAGCGACCAGTCGAGCGTCGCCGAGCAACTGGCTCAGCGACTGCTGAAGGGCGGGCGGCGCACTCATGGCGCGCTGACGAATTGCAACTGTCCCAAAGCTTGAGTGGTGGGCTGTTCGATGCGCAACGAAGGCAGATGGAGGATCAACTGGCCTGATTTGCTGGCGCGTCCGCGCAATTCAACCCGCTGGCCAACCGGGAAGGCTTCGGGGTTGAAGCGCAACTGGAAGGGCAGCGACTGGCCGTTGCCTTGCAGTTTGGTATTGGTCAGCAGTTTCTGCGGGCGGCCACGTTCGTCGATCACCAATACCGCCAGTTCGACTTCCGCACCGGCCGGCACGCCCAACAGTTGCCCGCTCAGCTCCCGTTGATGAGGCAGCAGCGGGCCTGGACCTGCCGGAACCTTGGGGGCTGTCGCCACGGGTTTGGCGGGAGCCGGTTGTGGGGCTTCGGTGCTGCTGCAAGCGCTCAGCAGGCCGATGAGCCCGAGCAAGACAAAGGGGCGTAGCGTCATGAACGGCTCCAACAAAAACAAAATACAAAGGGCCTGTAAAAAGACCGTGATGCAGTATTACCGAATGCAGGCAGTTTCACATCGCCTGGATGCATTTTTATGCGTTATTAACAGCTCGCGGGCAGTGCCGGAGTCTTGTCTTGACGGCGGGATGCGCTACCATGGCGCTCCCCATTTATTGTTGCCTGCCACCATGCACTGTCCCTTCTGCGGTGCCAATGACACCAAAGTCATCGACTCACGCCTTGTTGCCGAAGGCGAACAGGTACGTCGCCGTCGCGAGTGCCTGGCTTGCGGCGAGCGTTTCACGACCTTTGAAACCGCCGAGCTGGTCCTGCCCCGCCTGATCAAACAGGACGGTAGCCGACAGCCCTTCGACGAAGAAAAGCTGCGGGCCGGCATGCAGCGGGCTCTTGAAAAACGCCCCGTGAGCGTCGAGCGTCTTGAGGCGGCCCTTGTACACATCAAGCACAAGCTGCGCGCCACCGGCGAGCGTGAAGTCAAATCCCTGGTGGTGGGTGAGCTGGTCATGACCGAGCTGCAAAAACTCGATGAAGTGGCCTATATCCGCTTTGCTTCGGTCTATCGACGCTTCCAGGATCTCAACGAGTTTCGTGAGGAAATCGAGCGTCTTGCTCGTGAGCCGGGTAAAGAATGAGTACAGCGTTGACTGAGCAAGGAGCTCTGGACATTCATTACATGGCCCGTGCGCTGGAACTGGCGCGCAAAGGCATCTATTCCGCTCATCCCAATCCCCGTGTCGGCTGCGTGATCGTGCGTGACGGCCAGATCGTGGGCGAGGGCTGGCATGCACGTGCAGGCGAACCCCATGCCGAAGTGCATGCCTTGCGTCAGGCGGGCGACAAGGCCCGTGGCGCAACCGCTTACGTCACCCTTGAACCTTGCAGCCACCATGGTCGCACGCCGCCTTGTGCCGATGCGCTGATCAATATCGGTGTTGCTCGTGTTGTCGCTGCCATGCAGGACCCGAACCCTGAAGTCGCCGGGCGCGGCCTGCTGCGTTTGATGGGCGCGGGCATCGCGGTTCAGTGCGGCGTGCTGGAGGCCGAAGCCCGTGCGCTGAACAAGGGCTTCCTCAAGCGAATGGAAAAAGGCCTGCCTTATGTGCGGGTCAAACTGGCCATGAGCCTGGATGGTCGTACGGCCATGAGCAGCGGTGAAAGTCAGTGGATTACCGGCCCTGAAGCCCGTTCCGCCGTGCAACGGCTGCGAGCGCAGTCGAGTGTGGTGCTGACGGGTGCCGATACTGTACTGGCCGACAAGGCGCGGCTGACTGTGCGCCCCGACGAGCTGGGCCTGAATGCAGAACTGAGTGCCCTGGCCGCCACGCGCCCGCCCTTGCGGGTCTTGATCGACAGTCGTCTGCGAGTGCCGCTGGATGCACCGTTCTTCAAGGCTGGCAGCGCTCTGGTTGCGACCCGCGCCGCCGCGTCGGCACGTAGCCGCTATCACGATGAAGGCCACGAAATGCTGGCCCTGGCCAACAACGATGGCCATGTTGACCTGCGCAAGTTGCTGGTCGAGCTGGCGGCGCGTGGCGTCAATGACGTGCTGGTCGAAGCGGGGCCGCGTCTGGCCGGTGCTTTCACACGCCTGGGGCTAGTCGACGAATATCAGATTTTCATCGCGGGCAAGTTCATGGGCTCCACGGCCCGCCCGCTGCTCGACCTGCCGCTGGCACAAATGAGCGAAGCCCTGGAGCTGAAGATTGTAGAAATGCGCGCAGTCGGCAATGACTGGCGAGTCATCGCTCTCCCTGTTATGGCTCAGGGCGTATAATTCCCGGCTTTCGCTTAGCGCGCAGCCCTTGTTCTCCCGGAGGACCCATGTTTACCGGCATTATCGAATCCATCGGCAGCATCCGCGCCCTGACTCCCAAAGGCGGCGATGTCCGCGTTTACGTGGAAACCGGCAAGCTCGACTTGAGTGACGTCAAACTGGGCGACAGCATCGCGGTCAACGGCGTCTGCCTGACCGCCGTTGAATTGCCGGGTGATGGTTTCTGGGCTGACGTCAGTCGTGAAACCCTGACCGTTACCGCGTTTGTCGACCTCAAGACCGGCAGCCGGGTCAACCTGGAAAAAGCCCTGACCCCGACTTCGCGTCTGGGTGGCCATCTGGTCAGCGGCCATGTCGATGGCGTGGGTGAAATCGTCTCCCGTGAAGACAATGCCCGTGCGATCCAGTTTCGCGTGCGCGCTCCCCGCGAACTGGCCAAGTACATCGCTCATAAAGGTTCGATCACCGTCGATGGCACCAGCCTGACCGTCAACTCGGTCAATGGCGCTGAATTCGAGCTGACCATCGTGCCGCACACCCTGGTCGAGACCATCATGGCCGACTACCGCCCGGGCCGTAAGGTCAATCTCGAGGTGGATCTGCTGGCGCGCTATCTGGAGCGTCTGCTGTTGGGTGACAAGGCTGCCGAGCCAGGCCATGGCGGGATCACCGAAAGCTTTCTGGCCGAGAACGGCTACCTCAAATCCTGAATTGAAGGGGGTGCCGAGTGGCGCTCAACACGATCGAAGAACTGGTTGAAGACATCCGCCAGGGCAAGATGGTCATCCTGATGGATGATGAAGACCGCGAGAACGAAGGCGACCTGATCATGGCCGCCGAATGCGTCAAAGCCGAACACATCAACTTCATGGCTAAGTACGCCCGTGGCCTGATTTGCATGCCCATGACCCGCGAGCGTTGTGAAACCCTCAAGCTGCCGCTGATGGCGCCGCGTAACGGTTCCGGTTTCGGCACCAAGTTCACCGTCTCCATCGAAGCGGCCGAAGGCGTGACCACCGGCATTTCTGCTGCTGACCGTGCCCGTACCGTGCAGGCGGCTGCTGCAAAGGATGCCAAGGCTGAAGATATCGTCAGCCCAGGCCATATCTTCCCGTTGATGGCCCAGGCTGGCGGAACCCTGTCCCGTGCCGGTCACACGGAAGCAGCATGCGATCTGGCGCGCATGGCCGGTTTCGAGCCGAGCGGCGTGATCTGCGAAGTGATGAACGACGACGGCACCATGTCCCGTCGTGCCGAGCTCGAAGCCTTTGCCCTTGAGCACGACATCAAGATCGGCACCATTGCCGACCTGATTCACTATCGGATGATCCACGAACGTACCGTTCAGCGGATTGCCGAGCAGCCAATGGACAGCGAGCTGGGTCATTTCAATCTGGTGACCTACCGCGACTCCGTCGAGGGTGATGTCCACCTGGCGCTGACCCTGGGCAATATCTGTGCAGAAGAACCGACCCTGGTTCGTGTACACAACATGGACCCGCTGCGCGACCTGCTGATGGTCAAGCAACCGGGCCGCTGGAGCCTGCGGGCCGCGATGTCTGCGGTTTCCGAGGCGGGCAGCGGTGTGGTTCTGTTGCTCGGTCACCCGCTCGATGGCGATGTTCTGCTGGCCCATATCCGGGAAAAAGCCGGGCAACAGGTCATCAAGACACCGACCACATACAGCACGGTTGGCGCCGGTTCCCAGATCCTTCGTGACCTCGGCGTGCGCAAAATGCGCCTGATGAGTTCACCAATGAAGTTCAATGCGATATCCGGTTTCGATCTGGAAGTTGTAGAATACGTGCCCTCCGAATAAATACCGGCAGGTCGTTGTGTGCTGACGCTTGTGTTTTGCATGTTCCGGCCTGGCAGTTCCGATTCGTGGCCTACAATCCCTGACAGTCCGCCCCAAGGCGGGCTTGCTCTTTAATACGAGACTCACCCCAATGACCTTGAAGACCATCGAAGGTACCTTCATCGCCCCACAAGGCCGCTATGCCTTGGTAGTTGGCCGTTTCAACAGCTTCGTCGTGGAAAGTCTGGTGAGCGGCGCTGTCGATGCGCTGGTTCGCCATGGCGTGAGCGAAAGCGACATCACCATCATCCGTGCGCCGGGTGCTTTCGAGATTCCTCTGGTTGTGCAGAAAGTTGCCCAACGCAAAGAGTTCTCGGCCATCGTCGCCCTGGGCGCAGTGATCCGTGGTGGTACTCCGCACTTTGAATACGTGGCTGGCGAATGCGTCAAAGGCCTGGCTCAGGTTTCCATGGACGCAGGCATTCCAGTCGCTTTCGGCGTACTGACTGTCGACTCCATCGAGCAAGCCATCGAGCGTTCCGGCACCAAGGCCGGTAACAAAGGCGCTGAAGCTGCACTGTCTGCCATTGAAATGGTCAGTCTGCTGTCGCAGTTGGAGGCCAAGTGATTTCCGACGATAGCGATCAGTTCAACCCGCGTGACGCCCAGTCTCCCGAGGCAGCCAAAGGCAAGAGCGCCAAACGTCGCGAAGCGCGTCAGCTCGCGACCCAGGCGCTGTACCAGTGGCACATGGCAGGTCATTCGTTGAACGAAATCGAAGCGCAGTTCCGCGTCGACAACGATTTCAGTAACGTCGACAGCGCTTACTTCCGCGAGTTGCTGCATGGTGTTGCCACCAACAAGACCGAAATCGATGTCGCACTCAAGCCTTGCCTTGACCTGACCGTCGAAGAGCTGGACCCGGTTGAGCTGGCGGTATTGCGCCTGTCCACGTTCGAACTGCTCAAGCGCATCGACGTGCCTTATCGCGTTGTGATCAACGAAGGCATCGAGCTGGCAAAAGTCTACGGCTCCACTGACGGCCATAAGTTCGTCAATGGCGTGCTGGACAAGCTGGCGCCGCGTCTGCGCGAAGCTGAAGTGAAGGCCCACAAGCGCTGATTGGCGCCTGGACTTCACATGGGTGAATTCGAGCTGATCCGCAATTACTTCGCTGCCGCGCCCTGTGCGCAGGACGGCGAAGGCGTTGCACTTGGCATCGGCGACGACTGCGCGCTGCTGGCGTTACCGCCCGGCGAGCAGTTGGCGATTTCCACCGATACGCTGGTTGCCGGGGTGCATTTTCCCGACGTCTGCGATCCCTTTCTGCTTGGCCAGCGCGCCCTGGCGGTTTCTGCCAGCGATCTGGCTGCCATGGGTGCCCGCCCTGTGGCCTTCACACTTGCCCTTACCTTGCCTCAGGTCGAAGCCGACTGGTTACAGGCCTTTGCCGAAGGTTTGAACCTGATGGCGCAGGGTTGCTCGTTGCGCCTGGTGGGAGGCGATACTACCCGTGGGCCGCTGAGCCTGACGCTGACAGTGTTCGGTGCGGTGCCTGCCGGTCAGGCCCTGACTCGCAGCGGTGCCCGTGAAGGCGATTTGCTGTGTGTCGGTGGAGCCTTGGGCGATGCGGCGGCAGCCTTGCCGCTGGTGCTGAATCAGCGCAGCGCCGAGCCTTCGATTGCCGAACCCTTGCTTGCTCGTTACTGGTCGCCACAGCCGCAACTGGCGCTGGGGCAAGCGTTGCGTGGCAAGGCTACGGCTGCGCTGGATATTTCCGATGGCTTGCTCGCGGACTGTGGGCACATTGCCCGGTCGTCGGCTGTGCGCCTGCTGGTCGAGCGGGACAAGCTGCCAATGTCTGCGCCCTTGCTACAGTTGTTTGATCTGCCTGCTGCACAGCAGGCGGCGCTCAGTGGTGGCGATGATTATCTGCTGGCCTTCACGCTGCCGCCCGAGCAACTGTCTGGTCTGCTCGATGCAGGCTGGCCGGTGCATGTGATCGGGCGAGTGGTCGAAGGGCAGGGCGTTGCCTTGCTGGATGCCGATGGGCAAGACATCACGCCTGCCGCGCTGGGCTATCAGCATTTCCGGAGTGAAGCGTGAAAAACAACCCCGAACAGGTTCCAGCCGAGTTTGTACCACCTTCGGTCTGGACCAACCCCTGGCATTTTCTCGCCTTCGGTTTTGGTTCGGGCACGTTGCCCAAGGCTCCCGGAACCTGGGGTTCGATCGTTGCCGTGCCATTCATTCCCTTGTGGCAAATGCTGCCGGGCTGGGGTTACTGGCTCATGCTGGGCGTCACCATGCTGTTTGGCTTCTGGCTGTGCGGCAAGGTGGCGGACGATCTGGGCGTACACGACCACGAAGGCATCGTCTGGGACGAAATGGTCGGGATGTGGATCACCCTCTGGCTGGTGCCCGAAGGCTGGGCATGGTTGCTGGTGGGTTTTCTGGTGTTCCGCTTTTTCGACATCCTCAAGCCATGGCCCATTCGCTGGCTGGACCGGCATGTTCACGGAGGCTTCGGCATCATGATCGATGATGTGCTGGCCGGTGTGTTTGCCTGGTTTTCCATGCAGGGACTGGTCTGGGCCTGGGGTCTGATCTAGCTTTTTGATATTAATGAGTAAGAATTCAGCCTAAGCGTCCCCAGGAACGTGCTGTTACAATCGGACCTTGCGAATTCTCAGTCTTCTACTACCAGGAGCACACGGTGCCCGTCGTATTTGTTGCTGCCTCCAAGCTGCCTACCCCTTTTGCAGAATTCACCATGAACGGCTTTTTCGAGCAGGAAACCGGGCGCGAGCACGTGGTTCTGAGCCTGGGTGATATTGCCGATGGCGCTCCTGTTCTTGGGCGGGTGCATTCCGAATGCCTGACCGGCGATGCCCTGTTCAGCCAGCGGTGCGACTGCGGCTCGCAACTTGAAGCTGCCTTGCGCGCCATTGCCACTGAAGGTCGCGGTGTGCTGCTGTATCTGCGTCAGGAAGGTCGCGGCATCGGCCTGATGAACAAGATCCGCGCCTACGAATTGCAGGACGGCGGTGCAGACACTGTTGAAGCCAACGAGCGTCTGGGCTTCGCGGCCGATCAGCGTGATTACGCGATCTGCCTGCCGATGCTGCAACACCTGAAGGTCGGTTCTCTGCGCTTGATGACCAACAACCCGCGCAAGGTCAAAGCCTTGACCGACATGGGTATCAAGGTTGCCGAGCGTGTGCCGCTGCACACCGGTCATAACCCGCATAACAAACTCTACCTGGCGACCAAGGCCGGCAAGCTGGGCCACATGATGGGCAATGAGCACCAGAGTGAGGTCGATCCGGCGTGAATCGCAACAATGTGCGCAGACGGATGGCGCTGGCCTGGTGGCAGCAACTGGGTCTGAGTCTTGCGCCATTGTTGGTGGTTTGCATCTTTCTGGATGCGGGCGAAGTCCTGATTCATGTACTGGCAATGCCGTTGTTCATCGCCGGTGTCGCGTCGATGTTCCTTAGCCTCAAGCCTTTCGGCGCTTTCAAGCGTGCCTTGATTGCCACTCAGGCGGCACTCGATACACCTGAGGAAACCGCCGCTTGGCTCAAGCTTGCTGCGACTCGCCGCATTGCCTTTCTGTTCGCCGGGATTCCGGCCTGGGTGGCGGCTGGGGCCTTGTTCATCGGGCTTGAGCCGGTGCCCGTGTTTCTGCTCGCGCTTTCCACTGTGGCGCTGTTTTACCTGTACCGCATCCCGCCGCAACTGGGATAAATCTCAGGTACAAAAAAGGCGCTCACTGAGCGCCTTTTTGCTTTTGCCGGTTCAGGTTCAGCCGATCAACGCCAACCGTGCATTGATTGCTGCTTCAATACCTTCGGCATCCAGTCCACACTCGGCCAGCATCTGTGCTGGCTTGGCATGTTCGACATAGATGTCCGGCAAGCCGAGATGCAGCACTGACTTGAGGATATTCTCCCGAGCCAGGAACTCGCTGACCGCCGCGCCCGCGCCACCCATAATGGCGTTTTCTTCGATGGTGACCAGCAAATCATGGCCGGCTGCCGTTTCCCGGATCAGGGCTTCGTCCAGCGGTTTGACGAAACGCATGTCGATCACCGTGGCATCGATTTTTTCCGCGACTTCCAGCGCATCGGCCAGTTGCACGCCGAACACCAGCATGGCAACGCGCTTGCCTTGACGACGCACCACGCCTTTGCCGATTTCGATGGGTTGCAGGCCGTTATCGATCACTGCATTCGGGCCAGTGCCACGCGGGTAGCGCACAGCGGCCGGGCCGACATACAGGTAACCGGTGTTGAGCATCTGGCGCAGCTCGTTTTCATCGCTCGGCGTCATCACCAGCATGCCGGGAATGCAGCGCAGGTAAGACAGATCGAAGCTGCCAGCGTGAGTCGGGCCGTCTTCACCCACCAGACCGGCGCGGTCGATGGCGAACAGCACGTCGAGGTTCTGCACCGCCACGTCATGCACCAGTTGGTCATAACCGCGCTGCAGGAAGGTGGAGTAGATCGCGACCACCGGCTTGCTGCCTTCACAGGCCATGCCGGCAGCGAGGGTCACCGCGTGT
Organism: Pseudomonas cichorii; assembly: GCF_019719005.1. Classification (GTDB taxonomy): domain Bacteria; phylum Pseudomonadota; class Gammaproteobacteria; order Pseudomonadales; family Pseudomonadaceae; genus Aquipseudomonas; species Aquipseudomonas cichorii_E. The sequence continues at coordinate 329,436 of NZ_JAIGPJ010000001.1, read as the reverse complement.
TGTTCGGCAATCGCCACGTCGAAGTAGCGACTCGGGAAACGCTCGCTGAACTCCACCAGATCGGAGCCTTCTTTCATGGCCGGGGTAATGCCCACCAGCCGTGAATCGGCCTTGGCCATGTCACAGATCCACTGACCGAACACGCCCGAATACTTGGGCCCGCTGGCTTTTTTCGGCGCGGCGGGAGCATTCAGCGGGTCGAGCTTGGTGATGGCGTGATAGCCGATAGGATCGACTTCGGCTGGCGCGAAGCCTTTGCCTTTCTTGGTCACGACATGCAGGAACTGCGGGCCTTTGAGGTCACGCATGTTACGCAAGGTGGCGATCAGGGTCGGCAGGTCGTGGCCATCGATAGGGCCGATGTAATTCCAGCCCAGTTCTTCAAACAGCGTGCCGGGGACCAGCATGCCTTTGGCGTACTCTTCGGTGCGCCGGGCAATTTCCCAGGCGCCGGGCAGACGGGAAAGCACTTTTTTGCTGCCTTCGCGCATGCTGGTGTAGGTACGGCTGGAAAGAATCTTGGCCAGATAGTTCGACAGCCCGCCGACATTGCGTGAGATCGACATGTCGTTGTCGTTGAGGATCACCAGCATGTCAGCGGCAACTTCCGGCGCGTGGTTCAGCGCCTCGAAAGCCATGCCTGCGGTCAGGGCGCCGTCGCCGATGACCGCGATGGACTTACGGTCGCTGCCTTGCAGACGGGCGGCAATCGCCATGCCCAGCGCAGCACTGATGGAGGTGCTGGAGTGCCCGACGCCAAAGGTGTCGTACTCGCTCTCGCTGCGACGCGGGAACGCGGCAATGCCGTCCTTCTGGCGCAGAGTGGTCATGCGCTGGCGGCGGCCGGTAAGGATCTTGTGCGGATAGGCCTGATGACCGACATCCCAGACCAGACGGTCATCCGGGGTATCGAACACGTAATGCAGGGCGATGGTCAGTTCGATGACGCCAAGGCCTGCACCGAAATGCCCGCCGGTCTGGCCAACGGAATAGAGCAACTCCAGGCGCAGTTCATCGGCCAGGGTTTCCAGCTCGGCTTCACCCAGGCGGCGCAGGCCGGCCGGTGTATCTGCACGGTCGAGCAACGGCGTAACCGGGCGCTCGCGGGGAATCTCTTTGAACGTCGTGGGCATCAGGCGAATCGTTATAAGTAAAAGAGGCGGCAGTTTACCTTATGCATCGCAAGCTGCCCATGAAGTGCATCCTGCAGATACGCGGGTATGAAAAATCAGACCTGATTTGGCACGCTTGATTCATCGTGTCTGACGTTCGGTTGTCTGTATCAGTTGCGGCGTTCGACGATGTAACGCGCCAGCTCCCGCAAAGGCTCTGCGGCGGCGTCGAAAGGTTGCAGCGCGTTCAGCGCCTGATCGCGAAGCTCCAGTGCATAGAGTTTGGCAGGTTCAAGGCCAAGCAGCGCGGGGTAGGTCGGTTTGTCGCGGGCAATGTCGGCGCCCTGGCGTTTGCCCAGGGTCGCGGTATCGCTTTCAACGTCAAGAATGTCGTCCTGCACCTGGAAGGCCAGACCAATGGCCCGGGCATAAACCTGCAAGGCATCGAGTCTGGCCTGATCGGCATGACCGCTGGCCAGTGCGCCGAGTTTGACGCTGGCTTCGATCAGTGCGCCGGTCTTGTGTCGGTGCATGAATGCCAGTGCCGCCTGATCGAGTTTCAGACCGACCGAACCCAGATCAATGGCTTGCCCGCCCACCATGCCCGCCGGGCCAGCGGCCACGGCCAGGGTGCTGACCATCTGCAAGCGGGTTTCGGCATCACGTGAGTTCAGGCGCGGATCGAGCAGAGCGGTGAACGCCAGGCTTTGCAGGCCGTCGCCCGCGAGGATCGCACAGGCTTCATCAAAGGCTTTATGGGTGGTGGGCTGACCGCGACGCAGGTCGTCATCGTCCATGGCCGGCAGATCATCATGCACCAGTGAATAGGCATGGATCAGCTCGACCGCACAGGCCGCGCCATTGGCATCCTCGGCGACACCGCCCAACGCTTCGCAGGCTGCATAAGCCAGCAACGGACGTACCCGCTTGCCACCGTTCATCACGCTGTAGCGCATGGCGGCATAAAGCCGGGTCAGCTCCGGGCTCGGCGCTTCAAACAGACCATCAAGTGCCGCGTTGACGCGAGCCTGGCTTTGGGCCTGATAGCTCGCGATCATTCGGGTTGTTCCGCTTCGAAGGGCTCTTCGGCCAGCTCGCCATCGCGCTCCAGCAACACTTGCACCTTCTGCTCGGCCTGGGCCAGGGCATTCTGGCAGTCACGTGTCAGGCGCACGCCTTGCTCGAAAGCGGTCAATGAGTCTTCCAACGACAGCTCACCATTCTCCAGACGCTCAACCAGCGTTTGCAGATCGGTAAGGGATTGTTCGAAATCCAGTGCAGCTTTCTTGCGGGCCATGGCGGCATTCCCGGTGAAGATTAAACCGCCGCGACACTAGCAGAGCCGGGGCCGCGGGGCAAACGCTTGAAGGGGCAGAGTGGCTGGCCTTCAGTTCAGGGCGGCTGCAAATCCGGCCTTCAGGTCTTCGATCAGATCATCCGGGTTTTCCAGACCGATTTGCAGGCGCAGCATCGGCAGACCCTGTTCCCGGGCACCATAGTGATCCACCTCCGACACCAGGCTTTCAAAGCCGCCCCATGAGTAACCGACACCAAACAGCTTCAAGGCTCCGGTAAAACGGTCCAGCACCTGACGGTCGGCGGTCTTGAACTCGAAGCTCAGTAAGCCGTTGCAGCCATGGAAATCCCGTTTCCAGAGGGCATGGCCCGGATCGCTCGGCAGTGCCAGATGCAGGACACGACCGACCTGCTCGTGGCCATGCAGCCATTGTGCGACTTGCAGGGCATTGTGCTCGTGCATCTTCATGCGTGCCGCAAGGCTTCGGGCACCGCGCAACACAAGGTAGGCATCGTCGGGGCTCACCGTGTTGCCCACGGCGGTGTTCATGGTCTTGAGGGTTTTCCAGTGTTCTTCGGTGGTGCTGATGCTGCCCATCATCACGTCCGAGTGCCCGGCGATATATTTGGTCAGGGCCATCAACGAAATGTCCGCGCCCAGTTCCAGCGGCTTGAAAAGCACCCCCGAACCCCAGGAGTTATCCACAGCCAGTAGCAGATTGCGTGCTTTGCACAGTCGCGACAGGGCGGGCAGATCACACATATCGAAAGTCAGCGATCCCGGGACTTCGGCGTAGATCATGCGCGTATTGGGCTTGATCAGCGACTCCACGTTACTGCCGTCGGCGGCGTAGTAATCGAACTCGATATTGAAGGCCGTCATCCATGTCCTGACCAGCCGCCGAACCGGGCCGTATACCGCCTCGGTGATCAGCACATGCTGACCAGGGCGCACAAAGGCCTGAAACATCTGCGCCGCTGCGGCCAGGCCTGTGGAGTACAGACAAGTGCCGTGGGCACCTTCCAGTTCGGAAACCAGGTCCTGCAATGCAAAGGCCGTCGGGTTGCCGTTGGCCGCATACGTCAGCGAGCGATCCGGCCCGGCAGTCCGAGCCTCCGCTTCACGCAGGCTTTGCAGGCTGTCGAACAACACCGTGCTCATGCGCACCACTGGCGGATTCACCGCTATGCCCGGCCCGCTGCTGGCGCTACGGCCATGTTGGGATAGCGCAGTCTGGGCGAGTGGGTCTTTGTCTTGGGGCATTGCCGGCTCCGAACTACTGGATAAAAGAATTTCAGCTTGCTACGCAGGGGACACGCGATTCAGAAGCATCCTGCATACAGCCTGACGTCACGGGTGATTATCATGCGCTGCCTCTTGTATTTGAGCGATAGAAGAGGTGATTTGTGGGTAATAGTACGACGTCTGTTCAGCCTGAGGGATATAGCGATTGGTTGGCGTCGCTCAAGGGTGACATCAAGCGGGCGCGGCAGCGTGCGGCTCTGGCGGTCAATAGTGAGCTGGTGATGCTTTATCATCGTATGGGGCTGGATATCCGGGAACGGCAAACGCAGCGTGGCTGGGGCGCGAAGATCATCGAACGGCTTGCATCTGATCTTTCAGATGCGTTTCCTGACATTCGCGGTTTTTCAAGCCGGAACCTCAAGTACATGGCGTTTTTCGCGCTTCATTGTCCTGATTGTCAATTTGGGCAGCAGCCTGCTGCCCAATTGCCCTGGTTCCATATCGTAACCCTGCTGACCAAGCTGAATAACACAGCAGATCGAGAGTGGTACGCGGCGCAAGCCGTCCAGCATGGCTGGTCGCGCAGCACTCTGGAAGCCAATATCAAGAGCAGCTTGCACTTGCGTCAGGGCGGGGCTGTCTCCAACTTCGATATGCACCTGTCATCCGATGATTCCGCTCTTGCACGGCAGGTGTTGAAGGATCCGTATCTGTTCGATTTTCTTGGCCTGGGCAATGACGCCCGGGAGCGAGAAATCGAGAATGGGCTGATTCAGCACATCACCCGTTTCCTGATGGAATTGGGGGCCGGTTTTGCATTTGTAGGGCGCCAGTTCCGGCTGGAAGTGGGCGGTGACGAGTTCTTCATCGACTTGCTGTTCTACCACACGCGGCTCAAGTGCTATGTGGTGGTAGAACTCAAGGCCACCTCATTCAAGCCTGAACACGCCGGGCAACTGAGCTTTTATCTGGCAGCTGTCGATGCGCAGATCAAGGCGGACGATGATAAGCCCACCATCGGCCTGTTGTTGTGCCGACAACACAACCGCCTGGTAGCTGATTACGCTTTATCCGGCTTCGGCAAACCAATGGGCGTCGCGGAATATCAGTTACTGCGAGACTTGCCAGAAACATTGACACAAAGCCTGCCGAGTATTGCCCAGATCGAAGCGGCCTTGTCTGATGAGCTGGACACTCTGGAGCGGTAATGCCGATCAGTTGAGGCACAAACACAACTGATCAGCATTAAAAATGCAGGAGCGGATTTATCCGCGATACGTCCGTACATCCAAAGAAAACCTATCGTTTTCAATGACGTCTCGCGAATAAATTCGCTTCTACAAGTCAGACGCCTGATGCCGCTCTGGAACCTGATCCGATGCATCTCCCCATACGCGATTAACCGTCTTGCCGCGTATCACGGCAGGGCGTGCGGCGATCTCTTCGGTCCAGCGAAGCAGGTTCGGGTATTCATGCACCGACAGAAACTCTGCCGCGGAATAAACACTGTTCTGCACCAGCGCGCCATACCATGGCCATACGGCGATGTCGGCGATGGTGTAAGTGTCACCGGCCAGATAACGGCTCTCGCCCAAGCGACGATCCAGCACATCAAGCTGACGCTTGGCTTCCATCGCGAAACGGTTGATGGCGTACTCGTTCTTCTCGGGAGCGTAGGCATAGAAATGCCCGAACCCGCCGCCCAGATATGGCGCAGCTCCCATCTGCCAGAACAGCCAGTTCAGGGTTTCAGTGCGGCCTGCGTGATCGGTGGGCAGGAAGCTGGAAAACTTCTCCGCCAGATAAAGGAGGATCGAGCCGGACTCGAACACCCGCACCGGCGTCTCCTGGCTGCGATCCAGCAGCGCAGGGATCTTGGAATTGGGATTGACCTCGACAAAACCGCTGGAAAACTGATCGCCTTCCGAAATCTTGATCAGCCAGGCGTCATATTCGGCACCGCTGTGCCCAAGCGCCAATAACTCTTCCAGCAGGATAGTGACCTTCACCCCGTTGGGCGTTGCCAGTGAATAGAGTTGCAACGGGTGCTTGCCTACTGGCAGTTCCTTGTCATGGGTCGGGCCGGCAGTGGGGCGGTTGATATTGGCGAAGGCACCGCCGGACGAAGCTGGCTGCCATACCTTTGGCGGCGTGTAAGGGGTATTGCTCATAGGGGAACCTCGCAATGTTGAGGGCGATCAATTCGACCGATGGTGCTGCCTGTTGTTCATCACGATCAATCAAGCCAGAGGGCGACTGAAGCGAGCGAACAAGGCGTTACTGATACGTTGACCATACAGACCAACAGCCAGACCCGACACGATAAGAATCACGGCAAGGAGTTTTATCAGCGACAGGCTTTCATCAAAAATCACCACCGAGCCCAGAATCCCGAAGATAGGCACCAGCAGCGACAACGGAGCAACCGTGGAAACCGGGTATTGATTGAGCAATGAATTCCAGACCCAGTAACCGAACAAGGTGTTGGGGTAAACCTGAAACAGAATCGACAAGACAGCACGATGGTCGAGCTCATTGATCAATGTGGCGTAACCGCTGGTGCCATTGACGATGTAATCCAGAAGGAACAGCGGAATCGGCGAAAAGGCGCTGGACCAGACCAGAAAGGCAAATACCTGCTTGGTCCCGGCCTTTTTATTGATGATGTTTGCGACACTCCAGGCCGCTGCACCCAACAGCACCAGAATCAGCCCGGTCGCCGTGACCGAGCCATCCACGATAAAAATAATGCTCAACAGCCCGCACAGCGCGACACCAATCCCGGCCAGTTGGTAGCGCGTGACCGTCTCCTTGAACACCCAGGCACCCAGCAGAATCGTGAAGAACGCGCTGAACTGCAAAACCAGCGAAGCAATCCCTGCCGACAGCCCGGACTTGATCCCCAGATTGACGACACCCCACAGGCCTATGCCGAAGATCAGCCCGTAACCGATGATGTAACGCCACGCGACATCAGGCTTGGGAATGAAAAAGATTGCTGGCAGTGCACAAAGCGCAAAACGCAGCCCCGCCAGAATGAACGGGTCCACAGAGGTCAGGCCCAGTTTGATGACCGAGAAATTGAGGCCCCAGATCGCGGTGATCAGGATGGCGAGGAGCAGGTGGTGGAGTTTCATGGGGGGGACTTCCTGGTCGTATGAGTCATCTACAGCGTCAGGTTAATGCACTCTGACCTGCCGGTCTTGTGGCAGTCAGAGAGATTTATGCCTGAAAAGTGGTCTATTTGCCTGTTTGGTGAGCAAAAACTTGGCTTGAAGTAATGTATCGGAATCTATACATTTGCTGGCTTAGTGCCTCTATAGTGCCAGTCAGCAAAGTAACGACCCTTTTCGACGATGACGGAGGAAGGCGCTAGTTGCTTTTGAGCGGCAGCTAAAGGTCAGTGGTTGTAAACGCAGGGAGTGGGGGCGCTAATGGATGAGCTGAAATATTTTCTCAGAAACCTGGATGAGTATATTTATCTAGGGCTTTTAGTTTCAGGTCTTATAGCCATAAAGTCCAAGTCTGGAAATTCAGGTTCTTTATTTATCTGGAGCTGCAGTATTCCGCTTTCTGCGTTTTGTTACATCGCTTGGGTTTATGCCAGCGGTGGTAGCTTGAATTTTGCGACTTCCCTTATATATGTCTTTGCGTTTTCGCAGGCCGGATGGCTTGGGGGCGCTTTGGCTTTTGTCGGGTGGTGGGGTAACGCAAGTATTTTGAAAAGGGCAGGGTTGTGGGTATCCATAATCTCGGTCATTTCGCATGTCTTATTTATGGTGGTAGTTCTTGTTTTTGGATATGGTTCTTCATGAGCGAGTCGTCATCACCTTTTTAGCTGATCTGTTTATTCATAAGGGATTGTGTAATGGCATTTAGTAAGTCAACGCTGGATTATATAAAAAGCCAAGCCGATAAAGCTAAGGAGGTCGCCAATGCGCTTGGCGTTCCGGGGGTAACTGCTCAAGGTCTGTTAGGTGCTATTGGTGAGGAGTACGAGTCGCTTGGAGTCGTAGACTGGGTTCAAACCGTGCGAGTAACCAGCTACAGTCATGAAGAACTCAAACAAAACTATGAGAGTGTTATTGGCAGTCAGAGTATCCTTAAGGATGTCGTAACAGCAGGTGCCCGTCAAAAGCTTGAAATCAAATGGGATAATCCGGTACTTAATGATGTTGGGCCTGGAAATGTCAAGGTATTGACAGCCATTCAGCTGTTGAATAAATATAATGGCAATAATTTAGATCCAAACTCGGACCCTCTGGGGTTGAAGGGGTATACAAATGATTATAAGAAATTGGTCAGTGATCTTTCTAACGAAGGTAATAACCTGAGTTTGAAGTTTGCAGCCTTGATGCTTCAAGAGGGCCAAGAGTTTTACTCTACCAAGGCCGCTGCTGCCTGGAGTATTTATGATCAGGACACCAAAGACGCCATTCTGATCACGTATTACAACAACGGTAAGGAATGGGCGAGCGAGAGGGCTGACAAGTTTTTCGCCGAGACCCCGGATGGTCAATATGCACCCAAGCCAGGCGGAGGCGTCAGTGGTGGTGAGGTTTACCTTGAGAACGTCGATCAGATCAAGGCCTATGTAGGTATCCCTACCAAGCCCCCCAGCATTAACGATTTCAATCTCGATATCTTCAACGCGGGCCTGACACTCGAGAAAGACGCAACGGACCATGACCGGTTTGCGGCACAAGTAGCGGATGGGCTTGTGCGCAGTGGCGGTGGTTGGGCGATCACTTACAACCCGAGCAGTTTGAACATCAATCAGATACAGGATTCGTGGGTCAACAACACCTTCGCTGCCGCTGCGACGCAGATTCTTGCCGACAGCTATCGGCCTGGTAACGGCAACACGGTCAAGGACGTATTCGATTTCAGCCTGAAAAGTGCCAGTAGCGGTCTGTCATTCGACAGTGTTTCGGGGCAGGCGGGCGCCTGGCTGAACTCGGGCAATGCCTTGTCACGTCTGACCCTTCCGACGGACCCTCTGGTACTCGATCTTAATGGCGATGGTGTCCGGCTGACTGATTATGTCAGCCAGCCTGTGCTTTTTGATGTCGACAACGATGGCGGCAGTCTGGAAGAAACCGGCTGGGTCAGTGCTCAAGACGGGATTGTCGTGGTCGACCGCAACAATAACGGCAAGATCGACAATATCAGCGAGACCCTTTCCGAATACTTTGGCGGAGCCGCAGGGACTGCCGGAAATGCAGGGGAAAAACGTTTTGCCAATGGTTTTGCTGCGCTTGCCAGTCTGGACAGCAATGGTGACAGTGTTTTTGATAATCGCGATGACGCCTGGTCCAGTGTCAAGGTTTGGGTCGATGCTAACCATGACGGCAAAAGCTGGGTGGATAGCAACGGTAATGGGGCGGTCGATGCTGGCGAGGCCGATGAAGTTCGCTCGCTGAACGAGCTTGGTATCACCCGTATCAACCTTGCCAATACTCTGCAGAACGGCGAAGTACGCGATGGCAACGAAGTGTTGGCCCGTGGCACGTTCATCCAGAATGGCGTCAGTAAGGAAGCGATTGCAGCCAATTTCCTGGCAAACCCTAATGGCCACACCTTCAGTGCCAGTGGTAATGGAACGATTGTTTCGACTCAGGGCGGTGGAGAGGTGGCACCCGTGAGTGCCTATGCGTCCTCTTCTGTGACCGGTGAAACCATTGATGTGGCGCAAAAGGGCGTCAGCAATGCCAGTGGTTCATCAGGTAACGATACTCTGCTGGGCGACAGCAAGAACAACTGGCTCTCAGGTGGGCAGGGCAGCGATAGCTTCCAGGCCGGTGCCGGGGATGACGTGCTGCTGATCGACGCTGATGACGATGCAACCAATATCCATGGCGGTGCGGGTACCGATATCGTTCAGGTGATCGGCGATCAAGGTGTTGTTCTCAACCTGACCACGGCTGAGATCGAGATCGCTCAGGGCGGCAGAGGCAATGACGTGTTTATCGCCGACGGGCAAAGCACGGTCTACATGCGCGGTGGCAACGGTGACGATGTCTTGGTGGGTGGCTCTGCCAACGATGCCTTGTCCGGTGAGGATGGCGACGACTTTATCAGCGGTGGTGCCGGTAATGATGTGCTGCGTGGTCACCGTGGACAGGACCAGATTCATGGTGGCCTGGGCAACGACTTTATCGATGGTGGCCTTGATGACGATACGCTCAACGGCGGTGCCGGTGACGATGTACTGATCGGTGGTGCGGGCGATGATGTGATTGATGGCGGTGACGGCCTGGACGTCATCGAACTGTCCGGCGACTTTGCCGACTACCGTCTGACACGAACGGCAGAAGGTGTCTGGATCAGCGACACCGTGGCCGGGCGCGACGGTACCGATTTCCTGCAGAACATCGAAAAGGTCAACTTCAAGAATCTCAAGCTGGTCGAGATCCCGAGCACCACCAGCGAAGGCATCGAGAATCCTCTGCTGGTCAAGGATGTCCTGAGCAACGACAAGGCCGGTGCTGCTTTCGAGCGTACCAGTGCGCATCTGATCGGCAAGGAACAACTGCTGCAGAACGACATCGACTGGCAGCATGATGCGCTGCACATCACCGGATTGTTCGATGTCGTGGGCGGTACGGCCAGTGTGACCCAGGCGGGCGATGTGCTGTTCACGCCGGATGCAACCTTTACCGGCATCATGGGCTTCAAGTACACCGTTGCCGACGCCAAGGGCAATGAGGCCGGTACGGTCATCAGCATGGGGACCGGCGAAAGCGCGACGATGCGTGCTGCGGTTTACCTCAAGACCTCGGACCTGCCCGACGATCCGCTGGTGACCGATCAATGGTATCTGTCCCAGGCCAATATTCTTCCGGTCTGGAAGGATTACACCGGCAAGGGCGTCAGAATTGCCCAGATCGAAACCACCAGCCCTTTCGGCACGACCAAGGAAGTGCTCGATTACCGTCATGCCGACCTGAAAGACAACATCGACAAGAACTGGCTGGCCAATGCCACGCCGGGGCAGATGGCGGGCGAGGGCAGCGGCGGCGTCTTCAGCGATCACGCCACTCTGGTGGCCGGTGTGATGGTCGCCTCCCGCAATGGCGAAGGCAGTGTGGGCGTGGCTTATGACGCCACGGTTGCCGGTTACTGGGTCAATAAAGACGACTTCAGCACCATGTCCCACATGCACGAATATGACGTGGTGAACAACAGTTGGGGCAGTAGCATTCCCTTCGACCTGAAGTTTTCCCCGGCCGAACTGGGACTGCTGCCGACGCCACATCGTCAGGCCCTGCAAGAGGGGCGTGACGGGCTGGGGACCGTGATTGTCACAGGAGGCGGTAACGATCGGCAGAAAGGCGGGAACACCAACTACTCGAACGTCTCCAACAGCCGCAGCAGTATCATTGTCGGCGCGATCAATGCCACCACCGACCTGGGAGCTCTCCAGTTTGGCGGCAAGCCGTTTTCCAGCCCGGGCGCCAGCATTCTGGTCAGTGCGCCGGGTTCGAATGTGACCTCCACTTCGCGTCTGGTGCAGAACGACAATGGCTCCACGTTCGGTGCCGACACCAGCGTTTCGCAAGGCACCAGTTTTGCCGCGCCGATCGTCTCCGGCATCGTGGCACTGATGCTCGAAGCCAACCCTGAGCTGGGGTATCGCGACGTCCAGCAGATCCTGGCGCTTTCGGCTCGCAAGGTAGCCGACCCTGATACCTCGTGGCAGGAAAACGGAAGCCAGAACTGGAACGGCGGCGGCATGCACGTCAGCCACGATTATGGTTATGGCGAAGTCGATGCCCGCGCGGCGGTTCGTCTGGCCGAAACCTGGAATACCCAGCAGACCTTCGCTAATGAATTCAGCCTGAACCAGCCTCTGGACTCCGGCACCCTCAACCGCGCAATCACTGATGGACAGGGCGCAGGAATCAGCCATTCCCTGACCTTGGGTAACGCCGGTATTTCTGTCGAGCATGTTGAAGTCAAAGTCAGCCTGACGCATTCCCGTCCGGGTGACCTGATTCTCAAGCTGATCTCGCCGTCCGGTACGGAATCCATTCTCATGAACCGTCCGGGCAAGGCGCCGGGCAGTGCGGCGAGCGATCGTGGCAATGCCGACTTCGCGGGCAGCTCGACCCTGAATTACGTTTTCGACACGGCGCTTCTGCGTGGTGAAACGGCCCAGGGCAACTGGACGCTGCAAGTCATCGATACGGTTACCGGCGACACCGGCACACTCAACAGCTGGAGCATGAACGTTTACGGCAAGGACGGTACGTCCGATGACCAATATGTGTATACCAATGAGTATGCACAGTTGGCCGCTGCAGGCGGACGCAATGTGCTCAACGATACCGATGGCGGCGTAGACACGATCAATGCCGCAGCGATTGCCAGCGCCAGCGTCATCGACCTTTCCAAAGGTCAGGCGACCCTGGCCGGTGCCCAGTTGACCATCTCTAACCCTGGCCAGATCGAAAACCTCATCGGCGGCGAGTTTGGTGACTCGCTGACCGGTAACGCTGCGGATAACCATCTCTCGGGTGGGCGTGGCGACGATCTGCTGTCGGGCGGTGCAGGTATCGATACGCTGATCGCAGGGCAGGGCAATGACACCCTGACCGGCGGCGCCGATACCGACTATTTTGTGATCGACAAGAACGCGGGCGACGTCGATACCCTGACCGACTTCGTCATCGGCACCGACCGAATCGTTCTGTCCGGTTTCGGCCCTGATGTGTATTCGACGATGGGCATCAGCCAGCAAGGTGCGGACACCCGGTTGACGCTGGATGATGGGCAAGTTCTGGTACTTAAAAATGTGCAGTCCCAGGGCCTGACCCTGAGCAGCTTCGTGCATGTACCGGAAGGCGTGAGCCTGAGCCGTCTGGAGCGTTACTCCGGCTTTGGTTTCGGGCTTGATGGCACCGTGACCGAGCGGATTCTGCCGGACACGACCAATGGCGTTCTGTACTGGGCCAATGAGGGCGGCGAGCGCGTCTTCGGCGGCACGGGAGCCGATGTGATCACCGGTGGTCTGGGTGATGATGTGCTGGTCGGCGAAAGCTCCACGTCTTCGAGTGTCGGCGGCAACGACACCCTGAACGGTGGCGAAGGCAATGACGTGGTGCGTGGCGGTGCAGGCGATGACGTGCTCTACGGCGGTGCCGGGCTGGATTATCTCGGCGGCGATGCCGGTAACGATGTCCTCTACCTGGAAGGCGATCAAGGCATCGCTGACTACGCGACCACCACATTGCTGTCACCGAACATCAACCTCGGCGGTGCAGCCTCGCACACCGGAGCCTCGGTGGCGGGCGGTGCCGGGAATGATCGTTTTGTCGTGGTCGAAGACCTCAAGGCGAGTGCTTCGCAAGGCATCATGGCCAACCTGATCGACGATTTCGAGGTGGCCAATCCAGCCGAGAAAATCGACCTGTCACAGATCCGAGCGGTACACAGCTTTGCCGAGCTGAACTTCAGTTCCGTGACGGTGGATGGCGAGCAGTACCTGAGAGTCTGGCTGGGCGCGATGGCCAGCGGCACTCAATACCTGACCCTCAAAGGCGTCACCGCCAATCAACTGTCCGCTGCCAATTTCATTTTTGGTCAGGCCGTTGCACAGCCCAAAGTGCTGCTTAGCGGCACGGCTGCCAACGATCTGCTGATCGGCGACGCCGGCGGCAATACCCTCGATGGCGGTGCTGGTGCGGATGTGCTTGAAGGACGGACAGGCGACGACACCTATATCGTCGACAATGTCGGTGACGTGATCAAGGAAGTGGTGGGCGGTGGCTATGACCTGGTCAAATCCAGTGTCAGCCATACCCTGGCCAATGAAGTCGAATCCCTGCAATTGCTGGGGACTGCGGCGATCAATGGCACCGGCAATGAACTGGCCAACCGCATTGTGGGCAACAGCGCCAACAACGTGCTGGACGGTGCCGGTGGTTCCGATGTGCTGATCGGCGGCCTGGGTGACGACACCTATGTGGTTGATGACGGTTCCGACCGGGTCGTCGAGTCCCAAGGTCAGGGCACGGACACAGTCAATGCCTCGGTTTCCTTCACACTGGCCAGCAACCTGGAAAACCTGAACCTGACCGGCAGCGCCAGCATCAACGCCACGGGCAACAGCGTCGACAACATCCTGCGCGGCAATATCGGCGATAACCGTCTCGACGGCGCCCAGGGCGCAGACCTGATGATCGGTGGCCTGGGCAATGACACCTACTTTGTCGATAACGCCGGCGATGTGGTCATAGAGGATGCCGACGCGGGTAATGACAAGGTCATTTCCACGGTCGACTACAGCCTGGCGGCGAATGTCGAGATCCTGACCTTGTCCGGTTCCGCCCTGAATGCAACGGGTAACGCGCAGGCCAACGAACTGTTCGGCAACGAACATGACAACCGCCTGTACGGCGGTGCGGGCGATGACTTCCTGCAGGGTGGCAAAGGCAATGACCGCTACGTGTTCGGCGTCGGTCATGGTCAGGACTTGATCAACGAAGACCTGGATGCCAGTGGTGGCGTTGACACCATCGTGTTTGAAGCGGGTATCAACGCAAGCGACGTCGCTGTCGATCACTCCGCGCAAGGGATGGTGCTGCGCCTGAATGATGGTCAGCAGATCATCTCCGGCTGGACCGCTGCCCGTGGTCACAGCATCGAGCGCATCGAGTTCGCCAATGGCACGGTCTGGAACACCGCCACGCTGGCGACCCAGGCCAACCGTGCACCGACCATCGCACAGGCGATTGCCGATCAGAACGTGGCAGAAGACAGCGGCTTTGTCCTGACACTGGCGAACAACGCCTTTGTCGATGCGGACAGCGGTGACGCCCTGAAGCTGAGCGCAACCCTGGCTGATGGCAAACCTCTGCCCGCCTGGCTGAGTTTCGATGCTGCCACCCGTACCTTCCGCGGCACGCCAGACAACAGCGGCGTCGGTAACCTGTCGATTCGCGTCACGGCGACCGACAAGGCTGGCCTGTCCGTCAGCGACAGTTTTGACGTACGGATCAGCAATACCAACGATGCGCCGGTCCTGGCCAAGGCCATTGTCGATCAGGCTGCAACCGCAGGCACACTCCTGAACTTTGCCCTACCGGCAGCGACCTTCACTGATGTTGATGCTGGTGACACATTGAGCATTACCGCGCAGTCTGCCGACGGTCAGGCGTTGCCAGCCTGGCTGACGTTCGATACGGCCACTCGCACCTTCAGCGGCACGCCTGGAAGCCAGGGAACCGTCTCGGTCAAGGTTTCGGCCGTGGACCGTGCGGGAGCAACGGTCAGTGATGTGTTCGACATCGTGGTCGGCGCGCAGACCGGCCTGATCAACGGTACCCAGAGTGGTGATTACCTGACTGGCGATGCACAGGCCGAAACCATCAATGGGTTGGGTGGGGACGACACCCTGTACGGCAGGGCTGGCAACGACGTACTGAACGGCGGCGATGGTGCCGACTGGCTCTACGGCGGCGACGGTAACGACATTCTGGATGGCGGTGCCGGTAACGACAGGCTGTCGGGCGATTTCGGCAATGACACCTATCGTTTCTACCGCGGCATGGGGCAGGACACCATTACTGATTTCGACTGGACTGTGGGTAATGTCGACACCATCAAGGTCGCGGCCGATATCGCTCCGGCCGATGTGATTCTGAATCGTGACGGCAACTACCTGCATCTCTCGATCAAGGGAACGACAGATAAAATGTCGATCACCTTCTTCAACAGCATCAACTACCAGGTAGAGCGTGTCGAATTTGCCGATGGCACGGTTTGGGATGTCGATACCCTCAAGGCCATGACCCGTGGAGTGGCCAGTGATGCAGCCGATACCCTGTATGGCGACGTTGGGGCCGATGTACTGGATGGGCTCAATGGCGACGACAAACTGTACGGTGATGCTGGCAATGATCAGCTTAACGGCGGGGCTAGCAACGACTCGCTGTACGGCGAAAGCGGCAACGACACCCTCAATGGCGGAGCCGGTAACGACTACCTCGATGGTGGCGATGGCAATGACATTCTCGATGGCGGTGCCGGCACCGATTCCCTGAGCGGATCTCGCGGCGATGATACCTACCTCTTCTATCGCGGCATGGGTCAGGACACCATCAACGAGTTCGACTCCACCACGGGCAATGTCGACACCATCAAAGTCGCGGCAGGCATCACTCCTGGCGATGTCATCGTCAAGCGTGACAGGACGGATATCGTGCTCTCCATCAAGGGCACGAACGACTGGATGAAAATCTACGACTACACCAGCTCCAACTATCAGGTGGAGCGCTTCGAGTTCGCGGACGGGACCGTCTGGTCTGTTGCGGACCTCAAGCGCCTGTCGGTGGTCGTGGCCAGCGAAGCGGCCGATACGATTTACGGCGACGAGACGGGCGAGCAGATCGACGGGCTTGGCGGCAATGATCAGTTGTACGGCCAGGCCGGTAACGATGTGCTCATTGGCGGTGCTGGCGATGACATGCTCGATGGCGGAACGGGTGTCGATACGCTGGATGGCGGAGCAGGCAACGACACGCTGTATGGTGGCTCGGGCAACGACATCTACCTGTTCCAGCGGGGCGGTGGCCAGGACCAGATCTACGACCGTGACTGGACCTCCGGCAATATCGATGTGATCAAGCTGGCACCAGGTATCAGCCCGGGCGATATCAAGGCTTCGCGCGTGGGCGACAACCTCGAACTGGCGATCATCGGCACTTCGGACAAGATCACCGTTCGCGACTGGTTCTACTCCACCGACTCGCAGATCGAGCAAGTCCAGTTCGTGGACGGCACCGTCTGGGATGCGACGGCCCTCAAAGCCATGGTCAAAGGCGTGGCGAGTGAAGGCAACGACACCCTGCAAGGCGAAGAGTCTGTTGCCGATGTCCTCAGCGGTCTGGGCGGTGACGACAGCCTTTACGGCTTGTCAGGCAACGACACCCTCAACGGTGGCGCTGGCAAGGACAAGCTCTATGGCGGAGCAGGAGCGGACATCCTCGATGGCGGTGCCGGTGATGACAGCCTGTATGGCGATGCAGGCAACGACACCTACCTGTTCTATCGCGGTGCCGGGCAGGACTGGATAAGCGACTACGACAATACGGCCGGCAACCTGGACGTGATCAAGCTTGCGGAAGGCCTCAAACCTGCCGATATCCAGCTCACCCGTAGCCTGAACGACCTGTATGTCGGCATTGCCGGCACCAGCGACAGGCTGACGGTTTCCGGATGGTTCTCCAATAGCGCGAACCTGATCGAACAGATCCAGTTCGCTGACGGGACCACCTGGAATGCCAGCACCATCAAGACCATGAGCAACGGCACGTCCACCCAGGGCAATGACGCGCTTTATGGCGATGATGCTGTGGCCGATTCGCTCAGTGGCCTTGCAGGCAACGACAAGCTCTATGGTCTGGGCGGCAACGACGTGCTGTCGGGCGGTGCCGGGGATGATGAACTGAACGGCGGCGCAGGCGCGGACACCCTCATCGGTGGCACGGGCAATGACCGGCTGTATGGCGACCGTGGCAACGACCTCTATCAGTTCGAGCGCGGCGGTGGCCAGGACGTCATCGACGACTTTGACCCGGATGCCAACACGGATGTGCTGCAGTTCGGTAGCGGTATTGCGGCCGACCAACTGTGGTTCAGCAAGAATGGCTGGGACCTGGAAGTCGGCGTCATCGGCACGAGCGACAAGGTGACGGTATCCAAATGGTCATTCTGGGGCGAGGGCACTTGGGAGAAGGCCCAACAGATCGAGCAATTCCGCACGGCGGACGGCAAGGTCCTGATGGCCAGTCAGGTTGACCAGATGGTACAAGCCATGGCGGCTTTCGCGCCTCCTGCACCGGGAGAAGTGAAGCTGTCGGAAAACTACCAAGCCTCGTTGAATGCTGTGATTGCGGCTAACTGGCAGTAAGGGTGGAAGCAGCCGCGCCTTTGGGCGCGGTTGCTATTGGTTTCAGCGGTCCTGTCTGCGAAGCCGGATCGGCTTCAAATCTTCGACACATAATCACATCGAGTCTGTGTTTGGCATCCCGGTTTCTCGAGATGAGAGATTGTGTGCATCCGACTCAGGTACGCATCATCCAGATGGCAGTTACTTATTCCCTTCCAGTAATCGCTTACTCAATAGATCCAGCATCTCCTGCTGGCTAACTGATGCCTGTATTGCATAACACGAGATCAAAAGCTCCAGAGGATGAATCCCGATTCTGGTGGCGAGCTGATCCAGCTTCTCAAGCGTCGGACTTTTCAGCCCTCGCTCGATTTCAGACAGATATGAGCGCCCGCTTACACCTACGAAATCCTCTTGAGTGAGGCCTTTGGCTTCTCTGGCTTCTTTCAGCGCAGCGCCTACTGCTTTGCTCAGTTCCATCGCCCAGCCCCTTTACAAAAGAAAGGGATTTCGCTTGAATGCACGCTATGGCACTACACGCTATAGCATTCGTTTTGGCGAATGAATTTCTAAAGGGACGAGGACACGCAACGGCGTGCAGATCGGAGCTATTCAATGAATCGTAAAAAAACACAGATTTTCAGGGCGTCCCGTATTTCACCTTCGCAAACCCTCTGCCCCAAATGCGGCTTCCAGCAACGCCGTCTACCTGATAGGCGGGCTCGGCCAATGCACGAAACCATGACCCGGCAACAAGTCGTCAGCGCGATGTACGCCTACCTGATGAACAGTTGGGAAGAGCTGCCCGAGCAGAACAAGCGTGCGCTGGGTTTTGATTTTGTTGTGGGTAGTGAAGGCGAAGAGGAGGGGCTGAATCACTTGGCGCGGCTGTTTATGGAGTATGCGGATATTTCGTTTCGGCGGGCGTTGGTGGCGCGGCGGAGGCGGCTTGGGGTGGATGAGGCGGAGCGAGTGGATTTTTCATAAGCCAATAGAAGATTATCTGCCACAGTTTCTGGGTAATCGCTTCATTGAGATATATGCAATATGCAAGCGTGCTGCCTGCCGATCGCCTTCCTGAATCAATTCAAAGAGGAGAACAGTCATGGACCATGAGCTGGAGCAGTTTCAGAAAGACCTGCTGGTTGCAGTACGCGAAATGAAAGCTGGTAAGGCTGCGCGCTCGCCCCAGGTAAAGTTGTCGGCACCCTGAGGCACTGCGTGACTTGCAGGCTGCGTAACGTTGGTCATGTCGTGGTTTAGCGGACGGGTTAGTTTGAACTGCTGATAAGCCTTCGGCACCTATCACTGGATCTGCAATATAGTGCACTTTTATAGGTGGGAGAGTTCGATTTTCTGCAATAAATTGCACATTTTTAGCCTCTGACCTATTATCTTCTGCACTATATTGCAGGTGCGCGATATGCAGCTCACAATCCAGATCCACGATGAAGGCCAGTGGAGTGATGCTTTTCATCTCGTCTTTCGAGGTTCGACGGGAGGTTTCCTTTGAGCGTGTTCTATGCGCACGAGCAGGGAGGACGCCCAGCTCTTTCTTCACCTCCCTGAAGATCTTCCAGCCCTGATCTGGATCCACCCCTGCATCCCGCTGGCTAACCTCAAAGACAGGATGCAATCCTGGAGGACTCTATGAGTTCAAATGTCGCTATGAGTGGCCTGGACCTCAGTGCAATGACACGGGAAGAGCTCATTCGCTCCATTGAGAGCAAGCTGGGACATGGCGAAATCTCCATGGGCCAGGCCGTGGTGATGCTTCGAACAATGGTGGCCATGATGGATCAGCGCACCTTTGCAATAATGTGCAAAATCTCGATTCGTACCCTGGCACACATTGAGCACGAAGAAGGTAATCAGACTATCAAGTCGATGAATGCTGTGTTCAAGCCGTTTGGTCTTGAGCTTTGTCCGGTGAGAGTGAAGCGGAGTCAGTATTTGGGGGGAGTGGGGCGTAAAGGTCAGATCTGACAATCGAAGAGCGTTTTGGTATCCGTTAGAAGCGAGAGAGTGGTTTTTCGTACCACTTCATGTAATTAATGATGCGGTAGATTTCATTCAAATTGATCTATGACCGAGGTGATCTAGGACAAGCACAAACTGCTTGGTTGGTCGGCTAGTAGCAACTACGGCACCTATGGGATGAGCAGACAAAGCACTAGTCAGGACATTGAATCCCGCGCTGCAAAACTAGGCAGACATCCATCACCTAGCTTGCCAAAGAGGTTAAAGCCCTTGATCAAGGCAATTGCCGCTGGTGGTTGACGAACACAACTGGTTAAAATTTCCTAACGTTGGAAAATGGCCGTATTCAGGCACATGAGTGCTGCTAATCGCAGCGAGGACGCAATGATTAGCAAGGAAAAGAAAGAGTTAAGCGAGGCCGACATTAAGGCTAAATTCATCACTCCGGCACTGGTGAAGGCCGGCTGGGATGAAATGACACAGATCCGCCGTGAAGTCACACTCACCCCTGGTCCGGTTGTGGTACGCGGGAACCTGTCATCACGCAACAAGAAGAAAAAGAAGTTTGCCGATTACGTCCTGCAAAAGGAAAAGGGCGTGCCGGTGGCGGTGGTCGAAGCCAAAGAAAACAACTATACCGTCAGCCATGGTCTTCAGCAGGCCCTGGGTTATGCCGATATCCTCGAAGTGCCATGCGCCTTCAGCTCTAATGGTGACGGCTTTGCCTGCCACGATAAGACTGCCGCCCCTGGCGAAGACATTGAAACCGAATTTACGCTGGAGGCCTTTCCCTCCCCGGATGAGCTGTGGCAGCGCTACAAGCGCTTCCGAGGTATCCTAGACGAACAGGAAACACTGGTTACTGAACCCTATTACGACGATGGCTCCAACAAGGAGCCCCGCTACTATCAGGCCGAGGCCATCAACCGTGTGGTTGAAAAGGTAGCCCAGGGACAGAAGCGCCTATTACTCGTCATGGCCACCGGCACCGGCAAGACCTATACCACCTTCCAGATTATCTGGCGCCTGTGGAAAGCCAAAAAAGTTCGGCGCATCCTTTTTCTAGTAGACCGCAACATCCTGGTCGACCAAACCTTGGTAAACGATTTCAAGCCTTTCGGCTCGGTGATGACCAAAATTAAAAACCGTAAGATAGACCCGTCTTATGAGGTTTATCTAGGCTTGTATCAGGCGCTTACCGGCCCGGATGAAGAAGACAAAATTTTCAAAACTGTCTCGCGCGACTTCTTTGACCTGATCGTGATTGACGAGTGTCACCGTGGTAGTGCCAACGATGATTCCGCGTGGAAGGAAATCCTTGAGTACTTTGACAGTGCCATCCAGCTGGGCCTCACCGCTACGCCAAAGGAAACCAAGTATGCCTCCAACATCACCTACTTTGGTGAGCCCATTTATACCTACTCGCTGAAGCAGGGCATTCAGGATGGATTTCTTGCCCCTTACAAAGTAGTTCGAATCGATATCGACAAGGATATTCACGGCTGGACACCACCGCTCGGCATGAAGGATGACCTAGGCAACGCAATCGAGCAGCGCGAATACAGCCAGGTGGACATGGACCGCATACTGGTACTGAACAAGCGTACCAAGCTGGTGGCCGAGCGAGTGATGAAACTACTGGATGCCACCGATCCCTACCAGAAAACCATCATCTTCTGCGAAGACATCGACCATGCCGAGCGCATGCGTAAGGCCATCGTCAATGCAGCTGGTGCACTGGCGAAAGAAAACAGTAAATACGTCATGCGCATCACCGGCGATAGCGTGGAAGGTAAGGCCGAGCTGGACAACTTTATTGACCCCGAAAGCAAATACCCGGTGATTGCTACAACCTCGGAATTGCTCACGACGGGCGTGGACACTAAAACTTGCAAGCTGATCGTGCTCGACAAATCCGTCAACTCCATGACCACCTTCAAGCAAATCGTAGGCCGTGGCACGCGCATTGAAGAGTCTCAGAACAAGTACTTTTTCATCATCATGGATTTTAAACGGGCTACCGAGCTGTTCAAGGATCCAGAATTTGATGGTGAACCTGTGGTGATATACGAACCCGAAGATGATGACGATCCGGTGCCACCGGATCCCAAGGCTGACGATGATGGCGACGCTGAGGATGGCGAGGAGAACGAGGGGGTTAAGAAAGTCCACGTCAGCGGCGTAGAAGTACGCATCCTCTCTGAGCGCGTGGAATACCTCGGCGAAGACGGCAAGATGGTCATGGAAAGCTATCGCGACTATAGCCGCAAAAACATCCGCAAAGAGTTCGCGTCACTGGATGATTTTTTGCAGAAATGGACCAGCGCAAAAAAGAAAACCGCCATCATCGAGGCGCTAGCCGAATACGGTATTGAACTGCCCAAACTAGCGCATGATGTTGGTAAAGATTACGGCGACTTCGACTTGATTTGCCACATTGCCTTTGACCAGCCTCCTCTTACCCGCCATGAGCGGGCCAACAATGTCAAAAAACGCAATTACTTCACCCATTATGGCGAGCAGGCCCGCGCCGTGCTGGAAGCCCTGCTGGACAAGTATGCCGACGAAGGCATCGCCAGCATTGAGAACAACAGCGTGCTCAAGCTAGCACCCTTCAACAGGATGGGCACGGCCGTGGAAATCATAAACGGTTTTTTTGGCGGCAAAGCCAATTACGAGCATGCCGTGCAGGCGCTGGAAAGCGAACTGTTTACGCAAGCCAACTGATTCAGATAGCCCCCTAGTAGGCCCAGGAATTTCAATGAGTAACGTCAGCAGCATCATCAAATCCATCCAGGACATCATGCGTAAGGATGTGGGCGTCGATGGAGACGCCCAGCGCATCAGCCAACTGGTTTGGATGTTCTTCTTGAAAATCTATGATGACCGCGAAGGCGAGATCGAGCTGCTGGAAGACCACTACCAATCTCCGATACCAGAGTACTTACGATGGCGTAACTGGGCGGCTGATCCAGAGGGCATGACGGGCGATGAGCTCAACGACTTTGTGAATCAGCAGCTCTTCCCAACTTTGAAGACCAAGCTCAAGCTCAGTGGCGACACCGGCGCGCGTGCGTTGGTGATACGCAATGTGTTCGAAGATGCCTACAACTACATGAAGTCGGGCACCCTGATGCGGCAGGTTATCAATAAGATCTGCGAGATCAACTTCAATAATACGCAAGACCGCCACACCTTCGGCAGCATTTACGAACAGATCCTCAAGGATCTGCAAAGCGCGGGCAATGCGGGGGAATTCTACACTCCTCGCGCCGTAACCAAGTTCATTGTGGACCGGGTGGACCCCCAGCTAGATGAAAGTGTTTTGGACCCTGCCTGCGGTACCGGCGGCTTTCTGGCCTGCACCATTGGCCACAAACGCGTCAATTACGTCAAAAACAGCAAGGACGAGATCGAACTGGTCACTAGCATTCACGGCGTAGAGAAAAAAGCGCTGCCGCACATGCTCTGCACCACCAACATGATCCTCCACGGTATCGACACGCCCACCCAAATAGAGCACGACAATATGCTCAGCCGGCGCGCCTATAAGGATTACGGCGAGGCCGATCGGGTAAACATCATTGTTACTAACCCTCCATTTGGCGGAATGGAAGAAGACGGGGTGGAAAACCAATTCCCCGCCACGCTGCGAACGCGCGAAACCGCAGACCTTTTCATGGCGTTAGTAGTCAAGTTACTGAAAAAAAACGGACGTGCTGCAGTAGTACTGCCTGACGGTTTTTTGTTTGGCGAAGGAGTGAAAACTCGCCTGAAACAAATGCTGCTGGAGCAATGCCACTTGCATACTATCGTGCGTTTGCCCAATGGTGTTTTCAATCCCTACACCAGCATTAAAACCAACATCTTGTTTTTTACCAAAAAACCGGAAAACGAATGGCCGGCCACCAAAGAGGTTTGGTTTTACGATCACCCCTACCCAGAGGGTGTGAGCAGCTACAATAAAACCCGCCCAATGCAGTTTGAAGAATTTGAAACCGAGCGCACTTGGTGGGGCAATGAGGCTGACGGCTTCAGCACACGCATCGAAACTCCTCAGGCGTGGAAGGTGAGCATCGACGACATCGCTGCTCGCAACTTCAACTTGGATATCAAAAATCCCCATGTTGGCGAGCAAATCAGTCATGATCCTGAAGAACTGCTTGAGCAATATCAAACACAACAAGAGGAGATCCAAAGCCTTCGCGATCAACTGAAGGCCAACCTTGCCAATGCACTCAATGGAGCCAAGCAAGTATGAGTGCCGTCGAACAACTAGTGATGAACCATCTTGATCTGTGGACATCCGTCATCAGGCGCAAATCCTCCTCGGGGCGTGGTTCCTCAAAAAAATTTGAACTATATGGTATTAGAAAGCTGCGGGAACTTATTTTGGAGCTGGCGGTTCGCGGTCTGCTGGTACCCCAAGATCCGAGCGACGAACCTGCAAGCGAGCTGTTAAGGAAGATTGCGACGGAGAAATCCAGGCTGGTGAAAGAAGGAAGGATCAAAAAGGGAAGAGCGCTACCTCCGATTAGCGACGAGGAAAAGCCATTTGAGCTACCAATGGGATGGGAGTGGTCCCGTCTGGGTACTATAGGGAATATATTCAATGGCAATAGCGTAAATGCCACTATTAAAGAAAATAAATACACAAATGTCGACGGGTTACCATTTATAGCTACAAAAGACGTTGGCTATGGGTTCGAAATACTCGATTATCACAACGGAGTCTGTATACCGA
This sequence comes from Pseudomonas cichorii, assembly GCF_019719005.1. Lineage (GTDB taxonomy): Bacteria > Pseudomonadota > Gammaproteobacteria > Pseudomonadales > Pseudomonadaceae > Aquipseudomonas > Aquipseudomonas cichorii_E. Next base: position 305,164 of record NZ_JAIGPJ010000001.1, on the reverse strand, counting down.
CAGAGGAAGCAGGTTTTAAAGTTGCAAAGAAGAATGCTGTCCTCATATGTGCTGAAGGCGGTAGTGCAGGTAAAAAGTGTGGCATCACAGATAGAGACATTTGCTTTGGAAACAAGCTGTTTGCCAATGAACCGCTTGGAGATATAAATTCAAAATTTATTTTGTCAGCATACTTAACGCCAACATTTTTTACTCAATTCTCTTCTGCCATGACCGGTATTATTGGAGGCATATCATCTGCAAAATTTTCTGAGTTAGTAGTGCCGATTGCACCTGTGCTGGAGCAAAACCGCATCGCTGCCAAAGTTGACGAGATGATAGCGTTGTGTGATCAGTTGGAACAAAAAATTGACTCCAGCCTCGGCGCTCACCAAACACTCGTGAAAATGCTGATGACGACCCTAAGCAGCGCGCTTGATCACGCGCAGTTCTCCAAAATTTGGCAACATATTACCACCAATTTCGATACTCTTTTCACTACTGAAGACAGCATCATCCAGCTCCAAGAAACTATTCTGTTTATGGCCGTTAATGGGCTAATTGTTGAATTGCCCGAAAACTCAAAAAAAGGGCTACTCAAAAATTTCCTTTCATTTGGACCAAAGAATGGCTTCTCACCAAACGAATCCCAAATTGAAACCGGGCAAAAAGTACTAAAGCTAGGAGCTACCAGCTATGGAGTTTTAGATCTATCTCAAACCAAATTTTTTGAAGATGAGATCCCTAAAGACTCCCACCTCTGGTTAAAGGCTGGCGATATTCTTCTTCAAAGGGGGAATTCGCATGCTTTTGTTGGCTCAAGCATACTAATTAAAAACTCTATTGATAATGTAATTTACCCTGACTTAATGATGAAATTGCGGGTAGCGGCGGGTATTTCTCCAGAGTATGTATCCATATGGCTTTGTTCCCCACAGGCAAGGAAACACATGTGGGAAAGAATGTCAGGAGCATCTGGAACAATGCCAAAAATCAGCAAAAATATTGTTGAGACTATCCAAATAGTCGTTCCGCCGATCGATGTACAAGAGCAAACTGTTTCTGAAGTCAATAAGCTGATGGCGCTGTGTGAGCAGCTCAAGGCCTGCCTTAGCGACGCGCAGACCACTCAGTTGCATTTGGCAGATGCAATTACAGAGCAGGCATTGAAGAGGTTCCCATGATGGTCGCTAAGGAAAGCTGGTGTCAGCAGGATGGGCACACCGTCTTCGATCTATTTGAGGATTTTAACGACTGGATCAATCAGGGCGAGGTTGACCTTGATTTACCATTGCTTGAAAAACTCAGCACGGTAGGACTGTCCAGCCCCAGTAAAGCCTTCTATGCCGGAGACAAAGAAGCTTATGAACAGGCTTTGAGAGCCTATCGCCTTGTCAGGCGCCATGAGGCGCTGAGCAGGGAATACCTGATCGAATCTTTTGGGCCCGAGGACGGACTGCATTGGTATGAACGAAACGAACAACGTTTTAACCAGTTGATTGATCGCCTTGCAGAAGAAATGGTGGTGCCGTTTGTCGGCGCCGGCATTTCAGTCGGTGGCGGTTTCCCTACTTGGGCCAATCATTTGCGTCAGCAGGGTCGAACGGCGGGTATTGGTGGAAAACAAATAGAAGCATGGCTAGCACAAGGTGAATTTGAGCAAATAATTGCACATATTGAACAGGTGCATGGACGAGACGTGTTTGCACAGGAAATTCGTGACGTATTTGGGAAGCGCGGAAGCATCCAATATATTACATTGCTCATCTCCGGAATGTTCAAAGACACCCTGATCACTACAAATTACGACAAGTTGCTTGAACAAGTTTTTGATACCGGGTCGGACTCTGAAGTTCAGGTGATCAACGGGGTTACTGCCATGGAAGCTCCTGACCCTAACAAAATTACCATTATCAAAATGCATGGGGACATCAAAAACCCTGCTCGGTGCATTCTCGGAAAACTGCAATATGATCAAGCTTATGGCGAAGCTGAATTAGACTTAGAACGTGCCATACCAAAGATGCTTCGCTATTATTTTACAAACAACAGCTTGCTATTTGTTGGATGTAGTTTAAATAATGACCGAACCATTCAAGTATTCCGAGAGGTTAAAGCACAGGCTGGTGATTATTCTTTTCCACAGCACTTTTGTATCGAGCAAATGCCGGATGATCTCAAGAGCTTGATCGCACGCAATAGCGAGTTGGCAAGGCTAGGCATTACTGCCATTTGGTATCCAAAAGCAAAGCATGAGCAGGTGGAGACTATCCTTCGCTGCATGAGAAATGAGCTAAATTACAGAAAGGCAGCTTTGTAAAGCTTTAACTACCGCTGTTTTTTACAGGAGCAGTGCTCACCTTTGAAACTAGCCAAATGCGTATGCTGCTTCGGCGTAACCGCTTCATAAACTCCACCTGACCAACGATGGGTTAACGGTTTACCGTGGCATCTCCGGTGAGCAATTCCAGGGCAACAACGCTTCGTAATCGGCTACCGATTGAGCGTGGGGTAACCGCTCCAGGTTTCGACCACGCTATAAATCTTCGCACTGGCGCTGGCACCGTTGACGGTATCTCTGAACAGCCAGGCCTTGCGCCCGATGACAAACGGCTTTATTGCACGCTCTGCCGGGTTGTTATCAATCGGTAAATAACCCGCTTCGACATAGCACTCCAGCCGGCTCCAGTTGTTTGCCAGATAATGCACAGCCTTGCCTAATGCACTTTGCGGCGTCACCTGAGAATGGGTTTTATCCAGCCAGCTTTTCAGTTGGGCCAGGATCGGCAGGTTTTTCTCCTGACGACCGATAAACCGTTGTTCATCGCTGACGTTCTTGAGTTCGCGCTCGACGCCGTACAGCTTGTTGATCAGGTTCAGGGCTACATCGGCCCGCCCGGTATGCCTTGGATTATACCGGCTCAGGCGACGTAGCGTGGCGTGAGCACTTTATGAGGGCTTGATCAGCTCTGCCGTTTCGCTTTCGCGCTTCAGTTGGCAGATCAATTTGAGTAGCAGCAGGACGTCTGAGCCTCTTCCGAGGCTCTCAGTTCACAACTGTCCTTTGTCCTAGGACTGAGGACACTTTGAGCATTTGTCAGTGGACCTTGTCAAACACCTCGAAATTATCGCCAGATGCTGTCGTGTAAGACTTTAACTGCTTGATCCTGCCCTTTTGCTCGCTCAAACCAAGGTGGCCGCACCCTCCACCCCCCGAAGCACCCCATACGGATCCACCCCAATCCCCTCACACACCTCCAAAAACTCAATCACATCCAGCCTGCGCTCGGCATTCTCGGTTTTCGAGACGAAGGATTGCGGGCGACCGAGTCGGGTTGCCAGTTCCTTTTGAGTCAGACCGGCTGCTTCGCGTGCCTCCAGTAAAAGCTGGAGCAGGGCTTGGTAGCGGGTGTTGTGGATGGTTTTCACGTAGGTGTGCCGTTTGATGGTCCGGCAACCTGAATAACCTGATTCGGGATTAACCCAAAGCGATTTCTCTGCTCCGCTTTTCAAGACGCGCATACTCTTGGGCTTTCGCTGCCCGGAGCAGGTGTCTGACTTTTCGCAGGCAAATAAAAAGCCGGCTTGTGGCCGGCTTCTCGGGGACGGTCTTGGTTTATTTTTGGTAAACCGCAATCGCCTTCAACAGGTGCAACCGCAAGGGATGCTAAAAAGGTAACAAACCGAACGTGTCGTTCGCCTTGTGTGGCACGGGTCGCGCTGGGCGGTCTGTGCCGAATGGTGGCGTTAGGATACTGATGTTTTCCTCCGATGCCCAGTCTTGAAACACTTTCTCATACGTGGCTGTCCCGGTTTAGCGCAGCAGCATGGCGTTTCGGCGGCTGTTGAGGGTGGACCACCAGAATATCCAGCCCAGGATGCGGATGTTTTCCCGCTCGATTTCTTCGGCGCTGAAGAGTTCGTCGGGGTATTCGCTGTTGTTGTGGCTGCGCAGGCGCAGGCCGCCGTTTGGCAGGCGGTAGAGGTATCTGACGCGCAGGATTCCGCCGTGTTCGAGGGCGTACATTTCGCCGTCGATGACTTGGGTCAGGTCGCGGTTGACGCCCAGCAGTGAGCCGTCCTGGATCTTGTCGGCCATGCTGTTGCCGATCATGGCGACGCACATGGTGTTCTTGGGGTCGATGTTCATGGTTTGCAGCACGTGCATGGGCAAACGTATTTTTTGTCCGGGCGCTTCGGCCAGTACGGTCTTGCCAATGCTGTTGGTGGATTCGATTTCCTTGTAGATCTGAATTTCCACATCGCCGCGCAGCAGGCTTCTGCCCTGGTGAAGCGTAATCGGGGTGTCGCCGCCATTGTTCTCGTTGGCGGAGTCTGTCGGGTGTTTGGGGCCTTCGCCGGTGCGCAGCCAGCGGGGGTTGACGGTCAGTAGTTCAGCCACTTCTTCCAGCCGCGCCATGGGTACGCCGCGTTTGAACCAGTTGTTCACGTGCTGGGGCGTGACTTTGCGGTTGGCTGCAAAGTCCGTCGCAGAAAGATGGCACTCCCGCAGGAGGATGCGTAGTCGATCACCTGATGTATTCATGAAGCCGAGTTTACGGCGGTCGCGAATCCGTTTAAATGAACGGGGTGTTCAAATACTGCTGTTCCCTTATTACCTACGGTTAGCGACCTACAGGTGCAACAGTTGTTGTGTAGGCATGTTCCGCAATCGGTTTATTTTAAATAAACGCCGTGTTCTGTTTTAAACCGGTTGTGCCGGGTTCACGCTTTGTTTATCGCGTTTTAAATGACGGATGTATTTTTATACGTTTGTTTATTGATGATGTTCTGGAGGATTTGCGAGGCGGGAGGAGCGAGGAGGGCGACGCGTTTTGCAGAGGGTGTCCGGAACACCCTGTCAGGTGTTCCGAAACGGCGAACCGGGTGATCAGCCTTTGTAGGCTGCAACCGATTTCAGGATCTCGGCGCGGGCTGCGTCAGCATTGCCCCAACCTTCGATCTTCACCCATTTGCCTTTTTCGAGATCCTTGTAGTTCTCGAAGAAGTGCTTGATCTGCTCCAGCAGCAGGGCTGGCAGGTCGGTGTACTCTTTCACGTCGACGTACAGCTGGGACAGCTTGTCGTGTGGTACAGCGATAACCTTGGCATCGCCGCCGCCGTCGTCGGTCATGTTCAGGATGCCGACCGGGCGAGCGCGGATGACCGAACCTGGAGCAACCGGGTAAGGAGTAACAACCAGCACGTCGAGGGGATCACCGTCGTCAGCCAGGGTGTTAGGGATGAAACCGTAGTTGGCCGGGTAGAACATCGGGGTGGCCATGAAACGGTCAACGAACAGGCAATCGGACTCTTTGTCGATTTCGTATTTGATCGGCGCGTGGTTGGCCGGGATTTCGATAGCGACGTAGATGTCGTTCGGCAGGTCTTTACCAGCCGGAATCTTGCTGTAGCTCATTGGGTTTTGCCCCCGTAGTTGACCAGACAGATATTGGCACTAACGCCAAAAAGTGGGCCGGATTATAGGCATATTCTGTGGGCGTTGACACGCATCGCGTTGGATCAGTGCTGGCTTTGAGACGCCGTGTCGCCCTTTTGCAGGGCCTCGAGGCGTGCCAGGGTATCCTGGCGGTAAAAGGCCTTCAGTTGCTCGTAGACCTCGGGATAGCTGCTGTGCAGCAGGTCGGGTGCGCTGAAGAAGTATTCGCTGGTCACGGCGAAAAACTCTGCCGGGTCTTCGGCGGCGTAGGGGTCGATGACGGTTTCGATGTCCGGGTCGTTGTCCAGTTGCCGGTTGAGATCGTCGTAGGCGGTTTGCATGACCCTTGCCCACTCGATGATCCGCATGTCGGCATGCAGCGGTGGCAGGCCGTTGGCATCGCCATTGAGCATGTCGAGCTTGTGTGCCAGTTCGTGGATGACCAGATTATAGGCATCCCAGTCGCCGCTGGACAGTACGCCCGGCCACGCCAGAATCACCGGGCCTTGTTGCCAGGCCTCGCCGCTGTGTTCGCCATCCCATTCATGTTCGATCCCGCTGGCATCGCGGTGTCGCTGTGGGCTGATGAAGTCGCCGGGGTACAGGACGATTTCATGAAAACCCTGATACCAGTTCAGATCGCCGAGGTTGAGCAGCGGCAACTGGGCCTGGGCCGCAAGAAACAGCCGCTGTTCATCGTCCAGCTCTACGCCCGGTAATGCCGTCAGGTGCTTGGCTTGTAGAAACAGCACGCTGGCCTCGCGCAGAGCTTGATCCTGCGCGTCGCTCAAACCATCCAGAATCGGCAGCCGCTGGCGCACCCGTGCCCACATTTCTGGGGCGACGGGGTTTTTGGCCAGCGTGCGCTGCCTGCGCCAGTTGCTGAAAGACCACATGGCTCAGCGTGCGTCTGCCGAGCGGCCTGTGCGACTGCGGATCAGGCCGATGATCATGGGGATCAGGGAGATTAGAATGATCACCAGCACCAGCAGCGTCAGGTTTTGCTTGATAAAAGGCACATTGCCGAAATAGACCCCCAGCGTAACCAGACTGCCGACCCACAGGATCGAGCCCAGCACGCTGAAGCCCAGGAAGCGCAGGTAGTTCATCCGGCCAACGCCGGCGACGAAGGGCGCGAAGGTACGAATGATCGGCAGAAAGCGAGCCAGCGTCACGGTCTTGCCGCCATGGCGGTTGTAGAACTCCTGAGTGCGGATCAGGTAGTCGCGGCGGAAGATTTTCGAGTCGGGATTGCGAAACAGCCTTTCTCCGGCGGTTCGCCCTATGATGTAGTTGGTGCTGTCGCCCAGTATGGCTGCCAGCATCAGAAGCCCTCCCAGCAGAACCGGGTCCATGCCGCCACCGGCTGCTACTGCGCCTGCGATGAACAGCAGCGAGTCGCCTGGCAGGAAGGGCATGATCACCAGCCCGGTCTCACAGAAAATCACCAGAAACAGGATGGCGTAGATCCAGGTGCCGTAATTTTCTACCAGAAAGTCGAGGTACACATCGAGGTGCAGGATGAGGTCGAGGGGGTTGAATTCCATTGGTATACCTGAGGCCAGACCCTTGGAGCAGGGCGCGTGCGGAAGAAACTACTGAGCGCTACGGGCGGCATTATAGAGGGATAAGCATGGCAACAGGTTTTTCGCGACTGAAGTCGCTCCTACGAAATGTGTAGGAGCGACTTCAGTCGCGAACAAAAAAGACGCAGAAATCAGCTAATCGGCAACACGTAGTTCTTGAACTGGGTATCTTCCTTGAAGCCAATGGACTCATACACCTTGTGCGCCACTTCGTTGTCGCTGCTGGTGGACACGCGCATGCGCACGGCATGGGTTTCCTTGGCCATCTGTTTGGCATGCTTCATCAGATGGTCTGCGACCAGTTGACGGCGGGAGTCTTCGGCCACGTAGATGTCGTTGAGAATCCACACGCGCTTGAGCGACAGCGACGAGAAGCTTGGGTAGAGCTGGCAGAAGCCCAGCACTTTAGTGTCGTCATCCTTGGCCAGTGCCAGGTAGATCACGGACTCATCGCGGCGCAGACGCTTTTCCAGAAAGTCGCGTGACGAATCCGGGAAGGGCAACTCGCCATAAAATTCGCGATATTTGATGAACAGCGGGCAGAGCAGGTCCAGGTGTTCAAGAGTTGCTTTTATGATCCGCATGATTGGGCCTCAACTTCACTATGGGCGAATGCAGTGTGCTCGGGCGACGGTTCGATGCTGCCGACTGGCTTTAGAAAGCGCAATCTAAAGCGGCTCAACCGGGCCTGCGAGCAGGAAGTTACCCTTGTTATCGGCTGCGTCATCCGATTCCACAGTCTTCAATTCGGCTTCATCCTTGAGGTTCACCCCCGAAACCTGTCGCCGGCAGGCTTCACGCATCAGATAAAGCAAGCGATGAGCCGCCATTGCGTAACTCAGGCCTTCCAGTCTCACATTGGAGATGCAGTTGCGATGGGCGTCGTTCAGGCCAACCTTGGGCGCATAGGTAAAATATAGACCCAGACTGTCCGGGGAACTGAGGCCCGGGCGTTCGCCGATCAGGATCACCACCATCTTCGCGCCCAGCAACTCACCGATTTCGTCGGCGATGGCGACACGGCCTTGCTCTACCAGAACCACTGGAGACAGCGTCCAGCCTTCTGCTGCGGCCTGTTCTTCCATGCGCGCCAGAAACGGGACGGTATGGCGATGAACGGCCAGGGATGACAGACCATCGGCAACCACGATGGCCAGATCGACGCCGCCGGGATGGGCGGCAGCGTAATCCTGTAATTGCCGGGCCGAGTCTTCGTTCAGGCGTCGCCCCAGGTCCGGGCGTTGCAAATAGCTGTGACGGTCTGCGGCGGCGCTGTGCAGCAGCAGGGTTTCACGGCCTTTTTCTGCCAGTTGTGCGCTCAGCCCTGCATGATCGAAGGGCAAGTGCACCGCATCCCGGGCCTGGGCATGGGCGAACTGGAAGTCCAATTGGGCGTTGGTCGGCAGGCTGGTGCCGGTACGACCCAGGGCAATACGTGCCGGGGTCAGGCGGCGCAATTCCAGCCATGGGTTGGGGAGTGTGTCGTCGGTCATGGAAGGCTCACTCATGCCAGATGCGCCAAGGCGTGGCGAAAGGCCGGTGGCAGGCTGTCGCCAAAGCGCACATGGCCATCGGTCTGGGTGAAGATGCCCATTTTTTCCAGCCAGGCCTCGTATTCGGGCGCCGGGCGCAGGCCCAGGCTTTGCCGCGCATAGAGCGCATCGTGGAACGAGGTGGTCTGGTAATTGAGCATGATGTCGTCCGAGCCGGGAATGCCCATGATGAAGTTGATCCCCGCCACGCCCAGCAGGGTCAGCAGCGTGTCCATGTCGTCCTGGTCGGCTTCGGCGTGGTTGGTGTAGCAGATGTCACAGCCCATGGGCACGCCCAGCAGCTTGCCGCAGAAGTGGTCTTCGAGCCCGGCGCGGATGATCTGCTTGCCGTTGTACAGGTATTCCGGGCCAATGAAGCCCACTACGGTGTTGACCAGAAACGGATTGAAATGTCGGGCCACGGCGTAAGCGCGGGTTTCGCAGGTCTGCTGGTCGACGCCATGGTGGGCGTTGGCCGACAGAGCGCTGCCTTGCCCGGTCTCGAAATACATCAGGTTTTGCCCGAGCGTCCCGCGATTGAGGCTTAGGCCTGCTTCATAACCTTCCTGCAGCAGTTTCAGGTTGATCCCGAAGCTGGCGTTGGCGGCCTCGGTGCCGGTGATGGACTGGAAAACCAGATCGACCGGTACGCCGCGATTGATCACTTCAATGGACGTGGTGACGTGAGTCAGCACGCAGGATTGAGTCGGGATTTCATAACGCTGAATGATCGCATCCAGCATTTCCAGCAGCGCAACGATGGACGAAGTGCTGTCGGTGGCCGGGTTGATGCCGATCATGGCGTCGCCGTTGCCGTACAGCAGGCCGTCGAGCACGCTGGCCGCAATGCCTGACGGCTCGTCGGTCGGATGATTGGGCTGTAGGCGTGTCGACAGCCGACCGCGCAGGCCGACGGTGTTGCGAAAGCGCGTCACGACGCGAATCTTCTGCGCCACCAGCACCAGGTCCTGCACGCGCATGATTTTCGAGACCGCTGCGGCCATCTCCGGTGTGAGGCCGGGAGCCAGGGCGCGAAGGCTGGTTTCGTCGGCCTTGTCGCTGAGCAGCCAGTCACGAAAACCGCCCACGGTCAGATGGCTCACGGGCGCAAAGGCCTGTTTGTCGTGGGTGTCGATGATCAGGCGGGTGACTTCGTCTTTTTCGTAGGGGATCAGCGCTTCTTCAAGGAAGTGCTTGAGGGGAATATTGGCCAGCGCCATTTGTGCGGCGACTCGCTCACCATCGTTTTGCGCTGCAACCCCGGCCAGAAAATCGCCGGAACGGGCAGGACTGGCTTTTGCCATCACGTCCTTGAGGCTGTCGAAACGGTACGTCAGCGCACCGATAGCCTGGGAAAAGCTTGCCATACAGATTCTCCATGACGTCCCGCCGTTGGCGTCGGACGTAGTCTTTCGGTCAAACCGGTGACGTTCCGGTTCAAGCGACTGTGGGAAGCGATGTAAGCAATTAATACTCCATAGTGAATGGAAGTGCGAATTTGCGGGGTGTGACTGGAGGATCTTGCGGGTGTTGCTTCAAGATGGAGCGCCGGGATTCGGGAGAATGCCCGGCGTTGGTGCGTTGGCGCGAGCTACCAATCAGAAGAAGCCCAACGGATTGGTGTCGTAGCTCACCAGCAGGTTTTTGGTCTGCTGATAATGCTCAAGCGCCACTTTATGGGTTTCGCGGCCTACGCCGGACTTCTTGTAACCACCGAACGCCGCATGCGCCGGATACAGGTGGTAGCAGTTGGTCCAGACACGACCGGCCTTGATTGCACGGCCCACGCGGTAAGCGCGGTTGATGTCGCGGGTCCATACGCCGGCACCCAGGCCGAACTCGGTGTCGTTGGCGATGGCCAGGGCTTCGGCTTCGTCCTTGAAGGTCGTGACGCTGACCACCGGGCCGAAGATTTCTTCCTGGAAAACGCGCATCTTGTTGTTGCCTTTGAGCAGCGTCGGCTGGATGTAGTAGCCGGTCGCCAGATCGCCTTCCAGTTTTTCCACCTTGCCACCGGTCAGCAGCTCGGCACCTTCGGACTGTGCAATTTCAAGGTACGAGAGAATCTTGTCGAACTGCTGCTGCGAGGCCTGTGCGCCGACCATGGTGTCGGTATCCAGCGGGTCGCCACGTTTGATCTTCAGGACCTTTTTCAGCACCGCTTCCATGAACTGTGGATAAATGGATTCCTGAACCAGCGCACGGGAAGGGCAGGTGCAGACTTCGCCCTGGTTGAAGAACGCCAGGACCACGCCTTCGGCGGCCTTTTCGATGAACTCCGGCTCGGCGCTCATGATGTCTTCAAAGAAGATGTTCGGCGACTTGCCGCCCAGTTCCACGGTGGACGGAATGATGTTGTCCGCCGCCAGTTTCATGATGTGCGAGCCTACGGGCGTCGAGCCGGTAAAGGCGATCTTGGCGATGCGCTTGCTGCTGGCCAGCGCTTCACCGGCTTCGCGGCCATAACCCTGGACGATGTTCAGCACGCCGGGTGGCAGCAGATCGCCGATCAGTTCGACCAGAACGCTGATGCCCAGTGGCGTTTGCTCGGCTGGTTTGAGGACAACGCAGTTGCCGGCTGCCAGGGCTGGCGCGAGTTTCCAGGCGGCCATCAGGATCGGGAAGTTCCACGGGATGATCTGGCCGACCACGCCCAGCGGCTCGTGGATGTGATACGCCACGGTATTGCCGTCGATCTCTGCCGCGCTGCCTTCCTGAGCGCGCAGGACGCCAGCGAAGTAGCGGAAATGATCGACTGCCAGCGGGATGTCGGCGTTCAGGGTTTCACGAACCGCCTTGCCGTTGTCCCAGGTTTCGGTGATGGCCAGTTTTTCGAGGTTGGCTTCGATACGATCTGCAATTTTCAGCAGCGTCAGCGAACGCTCTTGCACGGAGGTCGTGCCCCAGCCCGGCGCGGCGGCGTGGGCGGCATCCAGCGCCTTGTCGATATCCTCGGCGGTGGAGCGGGGGAATTCTGCGATGGGTTTGCCGGTGATCGGCGAGGTATTGGTGAAGTATTGGCCTTTGACCGGAGCGACGAACTCGCCGCCGATGTAGTTACCGTAGCGTTCCTTGAAGTTGATGAGAGCGCCTTCGGTACCGGGATGTGCGTAACGCATGGTGAAGTCTCCTGATTCTTGTTGTGGGGAATTCAGCGTGGTCAAACCTGTGGCAGAGAGTAGCCAAGAGTAGGCCATTTATACCCGGTTCGGGAATGAAATTCAGGCACGGACTTTCGCACTACCGGACAAAGACCGGGTGCCATTTCAGCGGTCCTGAGCTACCCTGCGCGGATGTTATAAGAGGTCATCATGCATATTCATATCCTTGGTATCTGCGGCACGTTCATGGGCTCGCTGGCGGTACTCGCCAAAGAGCTGGGGCATCGCGTCACGGGCTCCGACGCCAACGTCTACCCGCCGATGAGCACCCAGCTGGAGGCTCAGGGTATCGAGTTGACTCAGGGCTATGATCCCGCCCAACTCGACCCGGCACCGGATCTGGTGGTGGTCGGCAATGCGCTGTCGCGTGGTAACCCGGCCGTCGAGTACGTGCTGAATAAAGGTTTGCCTTATGTTTCCGGCCCGCAGTGGCTGGCCGACCATGTATTGCAGGGCCGCTGGGTGCTGGCGGTTGCCGGTACTCATGGCAAGACCACCACCAGCAGCATGCTGGCCTGGGTGCTCGAGCATGCGGGCATGAGTCCCGGTTTCCTGATCGGCGGCATTCCGCAGAACTTCGCGGTGTCGGCGCGTCTGGGCGGCACGCCGTTCTTCGTGGTCGAGGCTGACGAATACGACAGCGCCTTCTTCGACAAGCGCTCCAAGTTCGTCCACTACCGCCCGCGTACTGCGATCCTCAATAACCTTGAGTTCGATCACGCGGATATCTTCCCGGATCTGCCAGCCATCGAGCGCCAGTTCCACCATCTGGTGCGCACCATCCCGAGCGAAGGGCTGGTCATTCACCCGACCACCGAGCCTGCCTTGCAGCGCGTCATTGAAATGGGTTGCTGGACGCCAGTACAAACCACAGGCCAGAACGGCCAGTGGCAGGCGCGTCTGTTGAGTGAAGACGGCTCGCGTTTTGAAGTGCTGTTCGAGGGGCAGTTGCAGGGTGTGGTCGAGTGGGACATGACTGGGCAGCACAACGTGGCCAATGCCATGGCGACTCTGGCAGCGGCGCGACATGTGGGTGTAGTGCCTGCGCAAGGTGTCGAGGCGCTGAGTGCATTCAAGAGCGTGAAGCGCCGCATGGAGAAAGTCGCAGAGGTTCGCGGCATCACTATCTATGACGACTTCGCTCACCACCCGACGGCCATCGCCACCACCCTCGACGGCCTGCGCAAGAAAGTCGGCGATGCGCCGGTGATTGCGATTATCGAACCGCGCTCCAACTCCATGAAGCTGGGCGCGCACCGCGATGGTCTGCCGGAAAGCGTACAGCAGGCCGATCAGGTGGTCTGGTATGCACCGGCCAATCTGGGCTGGGATCTGGCCGCGACCGCTGCGCAATGTTCGGTGCCGTCGATCGTCAGCGATTCCCTTGAAGGGATCATCGAGCGAGTCAAAAGCCAGGCTCAGCCCGGCACCCATGTGGTGATCATGAGCAACGGCGGCTTTGGCGGCCTGCACGGCAAACTGGCCGAGGCCTTGAAATGAGTGGCCCGGAGCGCATTACGCTGGCCATGACCGGTGCCTCGGGCGCCCAGTACGGCTTGCGCCTGCTGGATTGTCTGGTGCGTGAAGACCGGGAAGTCCACTTCCTGATCTCCAAGGCTGCGCAATTGGTGATGGCGACCGAAACCGACGTGAGGCTGCCGCCCAAACCGGCGATGATGCAGGCGTTTCTGACCGAATACACTGGCGCGACTGCCGGGCAGATTCGTGTTTATGGCCGCGATGACTGGATGTCGCCGGTGGCCTCGGGCTCGGGCTCGCCCAGTGCGATGGTGGTGGTGCCATGTTCGACCGGATCTCTGTCGGCCATTGCCAGCGGAGCCTGCAATAACCTGATCGAGCGCGCTGCGGACGTCACCTTGAAGGAGCGCCGGCAGTTGATTCTGGTGCCACGTGAAGCGCCGTTTTCCAGTATTCACCTGGAGAACATGCTCAAGCTGTCGAACATGGGGGCGGTGATTCTGCCTGCCTCTCCGGGCTTCTATCATCAGCCGCAGACCATCGACGATCTGGTGGATTTCGTGGTTGCTCGGATCCTCAACCTGTTGAACATCCCTCAGGACATGTTGCCGCGTTGGGGGGAGCATCATATGGGGAGTGATGAATAAGCTCCTGCTGATCGCCGTCGCGCTGCTCATGACGGGCTGCGCCACGGTCAGGACGCTGGATGCGGCCCAGCCGGGCGCGCCTGTCGTGTATGCCGGTACACGACTCGATCTGTATGCGATGCAAGGCGGTTGCTGCGAGAAGGACCGCTTCGGCGCCGAAGCGCCCGAGTACCCGGCCCTGGATTTACCCGCCAGCGCATTGCTCGACACCTTGTTGCTGCCGTTGTCGATATTGACGGCGCTGGGAGTGGGGTATCAAGCCCAGGGAGGGCTCTGATTTTTCGCGAATGAATTCGCTCCTACACGCCCCGCAGGAGCGAATTCATTCGCGAACACCCCGTTTATTTCCCCAATTTACGCAACTCATCCGACTCAACAATCCGCACACCATCCTGTTCTTCCAGGGCCAGCCGCCACATGGCGCGAGCCAGGCTGCAGGCTTCGATGGCGCCGTATTTACCGGGCAGCAATTTGGCAATCGGTGCGGCGAGCTGTTCGGCCCAGCGGGTTTCCGTGCGGTTGCCTACCAGCAGGGCCGGGCGGGCGATGGTCAGTTGCGACCAGTCCTGCGCTCGCAGGGCCTCTTCCATTTCGCCCTTGGTGCGGTTGTAGAACACGCTGGAGCGGGCATCGGCGCCGATGGCGCTGATCACCAGAAAATGCCGCGCACCCAGTTCGCGGGCGCGCTCTGCCACGGTCAGTACCATATTCAGGTCGATGGCGCGGAAGGCCTCCTGCGAGCCTGCCTGTTTGATGGTGGTGCCCAGGCAGCAGAACGCGATATCCACTTTGCCGCCGAGGGTGGGTAAAAGGCTGTCCAGTTCGCCCACCGGGTTTTCCAGGCGGGAGTGGCCTGCCAATGGGCGACGGGTAGGGGCCAGCACGCGGCTGACGGTGGGTTCGTTGAGCAGGCGATCCAGCAAGTGTTCGCCTGTGAGTCCGGTTGCCCCTGCAAGCAGGATGTGTTGCGGCGTCAAGTACATAGTGTTTCTCCCTTGATACTGAATAGCCTAGCGGCTAGTGGAGGTCTTCGCTTCCTTGCGGTTCAACGTCGTATTCAGCGCTCGTTCTGCCTGATTCTTGCGTAAGAGTTGCCAGCGGGCAAGGACGCCCTTGGGTGCCCATATTTGCGGTTCTGAAGCCTCGAAATCATCTTCGATTTCACGTTGTGCGACATACGCTTTGGCATCGTTGAAAGCTTGTTGCAGGTCATCGGTTTCGACCAGTGCCCTGGCAAATAGTGCATCTCCGAAATAGGTGAAGTCAGCTTCCTCCGAACAGCCGAACGATACACGGTCCGCTCGCGAAGCCGTCATGACCAGAGTGCGCTCGTCCTTGAGGTCCGGGATGAATCCACCTGAATAGCAGGAAGAAATCACGATGACCTTGTCGCGGTCTTTAAGCGGTGCCAGTGCGGCGGCCAGCGCGTCGGCAGGCAAGTCCGCCAGTGACAGACGCGGCTGATCGAGCACCAGTTCATGATCCTGAGTCCCATGGCTGGTCAGGTAAATGAACACCAGGTCTTCCGGGCCGCTGCGTTGCGCCAGGGTCTGGGCAGCGCGGCTGATGGATTCACGGGTCGCCAGAGGGCGGTCGCTCATATGGTCGCGATGATTGACCAGGCTGATTTGCCCTGAAGCGCCAAATCGCGACGCCAACAGGTTGTTGACGTAATCGGCCTCGCGCATGAACACGCTCTGCTTGCCGTCACCGGCCACGACCAGGCTGTACAGCTCCAGGCCGGGTGTCGAGGCGGGCACGGCGGCCAGCGCCTTGTCCAGCAACGGGCCCTGGGCGAGCAGACCGGCTTCCAGTGGATCGGGCAGCAACTTGCCCTGGGCGTCACGAATCCGCTGGCCGTTGGCCCAGACTCCGCGCAGTTCGGTACCGTCGGCGGACGTCAGCACGCCGGGGCCTTGGTAGGTGTCATTGGCGAACTGGCCGACGTAGTGGCTGCCATCAGCCAGTTGCAGATGGCCTTCGCCGGAAAACTGCCAATTGTTGAAGTGGCCTTTGTAGCGGCTGCCGTCCGATCCGATCAGTTCGCCCTGGCCGGTCAGCGCCCCTTCCTTGAACTGGCCGTTCCAGACATCGCCATCGCTGTTCTCGTAGCGGCCATCGCCGTCGAGCAGGTTATTGCGAAAGCCGCCGATGTAGTGATCGCCATCGGCACTTGCGAAGCTGCCGTTACCCTGGAGCTGACCGTTGACGAACGGGCCGCTGAACTGGTTGCCGCTGGCATCGGTGCGCACGCCTTCGCCGTTGGGTTTGCCCTGGGCGAACTGGCCCTGGAACTGGCTGCCGTCTTCCAGCTCCAGACGTCCAGGTCCATCGTATTGACCGGCCTTGAAATGACCTCGGTAGAGCGTGCCCTTTTCCTGCCAGGTGCCTTCGCCATCCCGACGGCCGAGCTTGAAGCTGCCGACGTAAGTCCCGCCAGCGCTGGTCAGCTTGCCCTGCCCCTGAAACAGGCCGTGCTCGAACTGACCTGTGTAAATGTCGCCGTTGCTGGCATGCCATTCGCCGCGGCCGTGGCGCAGACCATTCTCGAACTGGCCGGCGTACCAACTGCCATTGGGATAGTCGATACGGCCTTCGCCCTGCAAGCGGCCATTGACCAGATCGCCACGGTAGCGTCCGCCATCGGGCAGCAGGCCATCGGGAGGCAACAGGGATTCGCTGTCGCCGCAGCCAGCGATCAGGAGGGTCAAAGCCAGAGGAGCAAGCGCGCGCATTTAAGATCCCAAGAGAGTTGGTCCGTGACTCTGCTTGAGCAGATGTTCGTGTCACACCGGTGGGAGTATGCCGCAGCGAGTAATGGGGGTGAAACAGTCTGTTACGACTGTTTCATGTTTCAGCAGGATTACACAAAGCACAGGGTCAAAGGCTCTGCGACAAAGGCCGGTTTTTCCTGCCCATCGATCTCCAGGGTGGCCGTGGCCTTGAGCAGCCATTGCCCCGGTTTTTTCTCCGTGGCGTCAGTGAGTTCCACTTTCAGGCGCACCCGTGAGTCGACTTTCACCGGCTGAACGAAACGCACGCTGTCCAGGCCATAGTTGACCACCATCTTCAGGCCTTCGGGCACGACCAGCAGATCACCCATCAGTTTGGGGATCAGCGATAGCGATAGCAGGCCGTGGGCGATGGTGCCGCCAAAAGGAGTTTGCGCTGCCTTGACCGGATCGACATGAATGAACTGGAAGTCGCCGGTGGCTTCAGCGAACAGATTGATGCGTTCCTGGTCGATGGTCAGCCATTCGGAACGTCCCAGTTCCTTGCCGATGTAGTTCTTGAGCTCTGTAGCAGGTACAAAAGGCATGTCACTCTCCTTGATCTTTCGGTTTTACACCTTGATGCCCGATCCCTTCCGGGACATTGCCTGTCGGGCGAGTGACAAGATCAGCAGAGGGTTGCCGGTTGGTCAAGTGACTCCTTGCAGGCGAATACCTGTCCATAGCGTTGAACGCAGCGTGTTTATAATGGCGCCGTGAATTCACCGGGTTCATTTATTTTCTGGAGTTCTCATGCTGTTACGGGGTCTGACGTGGCTAGTGCTGTTCCAACTGCTGGGGACGGCGCTCAATCATCTGTTCTTGTCGATACTGCCGGGGCCGATCATCGGGCTGGTCTTCATGATCGTGTACCTGATCTGGCGTGGTGAAGTGAGCGAGCCCATCAGCGTCGCAGCCAGCAGCCTGTTGCGTTACCTGCCGCTGCTGCTGGTGCCGCCTGCGGTGGGCGTGATGGTTTATGCCTCTGCCATTGCCGAAGACTTCTGGGCCATCTTCGGCACCCTCTTTTTGTCGCTGATCGTTTCGCTGACCTTTGTCGGCTGGCTGATGCAGAAACTCATCGAGCGTCAGTCGCGCCGTCAGGAGCAGCCATGAACCTGGATTGGCACGGGGCCTGGATGTCGGTGATTCATCATCCCCTGTTTGGCATCGCCATCACCCTGGGCGCCTATCAACTGGCGATGGCCGCTTATGAGAAAACCCGCTGGCTGTTCCTGCAACCGGTGCTGGTTTCGATGGTGGTGGTGATCGGCATCCTGTTCAGCTGTGGTCTGGATTACACCGAATACCGCAAAAGCACCGAGATCCTGGGCATTCTCCTGGGGCCTGCCACGGTGGCGCTGGCAGTGCCGCTTTATCTGAATCTGCGGCGGATTCGTCAGTTGTTGTGGCCAACCTTAACTACGCTGGTGATTGGTGGTGTTTTTGCCACCGGCCTGTGCCTGTCCCTGGGTTGGCTGCTGGGCGCCGATCACATGATCCTGATGACCATGGCGCCCAAGTCGGTTACCTCTCCGATTGCCATGCTGGTGGCCGAGCAGATCGGTGGCGTTGCGGCGCTGGCTGCGGTTTTCGTCTTGATTACCGGTGTGTTCGGTGCCATTTTCGGACCGGGCCTGCTGTCACTGGCGCGGGTGCACAATCATGCGGCCCGCGGCATGGCGCTGGGGCTTACCGCCCATGCGGTGGGAACCTCGCTGGCTTTGCAGGAAGGTGAAGAGGCGGGCGCGTTTGCTGCTCTGGCAATGAGTCTGATGGGTGTTGCAACGGCATTGTTTCTGCCGTTGGCCGTGTCTTTGGCTGTTTAAGGGTACTTATTTATGACGTTGCCGCTGTTTCCACTCAATGCTGTGCTGTTCCCCGGTTGCGTGCTCGACCTGCAGTTGTTCGAGGCACGCTATCTGGACATGGTTAGCCGCTGCATGAAACAGGGAGAAGGCTTCGGCGTGGTGTGCATCACCCATGGCAGCGAAGTCGGCCTGGCACCTGAAGGTTATTCGCTGATCGGTTGTGAAGCGCTGGTCACCGATTTCCAGCAGCAGGAAAACGGCCTGCTGGGGATTCGTGTCGTCGGTGGACGGCGTTTCCGGGTGACCGACGCCACTGTGCAGCGTGACCAGTCGTTGCTGGCCGAAATTCAGTGGCTGGACGAGCAACAGGAGCGGCCGTTGCAGGAAGAGGACGCCGATCTGGTCGCCTTGCTCGAAGCCTTGGGAGAGCACCCGATGGTCGCGTCCCTGAATATGGGGCTTGAGGCCAGTGGTCAGCAATCACTGGCCAACCAACTGGCCTACCTGCTGCCCTTTACCGAGCAGGACAAGATCGAACTGCTGGAAATCGACGACCCCGAAGAGCGCCTGGATGCGATCCAGGAACTGCTCGATGAGATGCAGGGTGACCTGCAAGCCTGAGTCGTAGGAGCGAATTCATTCGCGAGACGCCCCAAAAATCTATCGCCTTCAATGACGCCTCGCGAATGAATTCGCTCCTACGGAAACTTCATTTAATTCATTCGCGAAAGCCACTACCTCAATACTGATACCGCAACGTTGCATGGGCCAATGCATTGACTGCAAACAGGCCCAGCAGGCCGGTGATGGCTGGCACGATCAGCCACCAGACTTTGGCTGACATGGCTGGCAGTGGCGTCTGATGCTGGATCAGGGTCAGGCTTGCGGCGCAGATACAGAACGCCAGCATCATCCCGGCCAGGATGTCCGTCGGCCAGTGGACACCCAGATAAACCCGTGACAAGGCAATGGCCAGCGCCGGAACGCCGCCCAGCAGCAGCCAGGTCAGGCGCAGTCTGATCGGTTGTCCGCGTCCGGCCAGCACCGCCAGGGTCATGAACAGTGCAAATGCCGCCGAACTGTGTCCGCTGGGCATGCTGTAGGTGGTCAGCGGGTCGAGCAAAACCTCGGGCCGGGCGCGGCCAAAGAATGCCTTGAGCGTGCCGTTCGCTACGGCAGTGCCCAGTGTGGTGGCGAGTGCGAAGGCTGCATGGCGCCATTGCCGGGCGATCAGCAGGACAATGATCAGCAGCGCCGCAGCTAGCAGTTGTGCCTTGAAGTCGCCAATGCTGGTGACCAGCAGGACGATATTCTGTGCGGTTGCGCTGCGATGTTCCTGGACCAGTGTCATCAGGCCCTGGTCGAAATGGTTCAGGTACGGCCAGCCGATCAGCAAGGCCGCCAGCATCACCACGCTCAGACCTGCAATCACCTTGGTCGCATGACGCTGTTTGCGCATGCTGGCCTGGATGCTCAGCCCGAACAGAATGGCCAGACCTGCACCTACGAAGGCCGCTTCGCTCCAGAACCCTTCAGGCAACGGCAGGCGAATGGCGGCCCCCGCAGCCCAGCCAGGCATCAGGTAAACGATCGACCAGCCGGCGGCGGCGATGATGCTGACAATGGCAAAGCGCGGGAAGGGCATGTCGAACATGCCGGCAATCATCGGCAGCATCGGGCGCAGCGGGCCGATGAAGCGGCCCACCAGCAGGCTCGCGATGCCATAGCGATGGAAATAGGTTTCTGCTCCCGTGAGCCATTCCGGGTGCTGACGCAGGCCCGGCAACTGGCGGATATTCTGATGGAAGTGCTTGCCGATGAAGTACGACACCGCATCCCCCAGCAGGCCGCCCAGAAAGCCCAGCAGCAGGACTTCGCTCAGCGACAGAATGCCGCTGCCTGCCAGGGCCGCGATGGCGAACATCAGAACGGTGCCTGGCACGACGATCCCGGCAATGGCGACACATTCGATGAATGCCACCACGAATATCGCTATCGCCACCCAGGACGGGTTAGCAGTCAACCAGCCGGTAATGCCATCGAGCAGTTCGCCCATGGATCAGTTTCCTTGAGGGATTAGAAAATAGTCGCGGCCTTCGACCTGACCGCGACGTAGTGGGTTCCGCGTGCAGAAGCGGGCGTATTCGGCATCGACGAAGCGGTACATCAAGTGCTCGTCGCGGCCATGGGGAATCCCCAGGCGTGTGGTTTGAACGATGAGCTTCGGTGTCTGGCCAACGTCTTCGACCAGCAGCTTTTGTGGATCGAAGCGCTTGGCGTCCCAGGCCGGGACTTTCAGGCCTAGGGCCTTGCACAGCAAGGTCTGGCCTGCGCACAAACGCTCCTGTGAACGAAGCGCTCCGCTGGCATCCGGGTTGTTGAGTTGCATCTGTGCCAGGGCATTGGCATCGCTGAGTTCATCGACCCAGGCAAAACCGGACTTGATCAGCACCGCATTGCCCGGTCCGTGGGCGCTGAAATTCAGCGAGTCCCCGCCACGGGCGTAATACATGTAGATGTGCCCACCGTCCAGAAACAGCGCCTTGCGTTTTTCGGTGTAGCCCAGCGAAGCGTGGCTGCCCTTGTCGGCGCAGTAATAGGCTTCGGTCTCAATGATCCGCGCTGCCAGCCATAGCTCACCGACCTTGTGCCGGATGACCTTGCCCAGCAGGTCGCGGGCCAGGACCTGGGCATCTCGGTTGAAAAAGCTGTCGGCTAGAGCAACGGGCATAGGCGGACACATGAAGTGAGAGGGCGCAAATCATAACAAGCGCTGTCTTAAAAGCACCTTAATGTCATTTGGCTGCCAACTTTGTTGTTTCTGGACATGACAAAAATACAGGCTCACTCGCAATCTTTCATCCTGAGAGGCACTGTGCTGGCGAAATGGGCGCTGCATGATCATTTTTTGCACTGTTATCGACCATCCGCCTGTCTGCGCTGTCGTTCGGGCGGCGCGACAGCTATAATCGGCCGCTTTCTTCTCTGCCAAGACCTCTGAGACCATGACTGAGTCCGTTCTTGACTACATGACCCGCCTGGGTCGCGCCGCACGCGAAGCTTCGCGAGTGATCGGTCGTGCCAGCACCGCGCAGAAAAACCGCGCCCTGCAGGCCATTGCCGCCGCTCTGGACGAAGCCCGCACCGAGCTGTCCGCCGCCAACGAGCTTGACCTGAACGCAGGTCGCGCCAATGGCCTGGCCCCCGCCATGCTCGAACGTCTGGCCCTGACCCCCGCACGTATCGACAGCATGATCGTCGGGTTGCGTCAGGTTGCCAGTCTGCCGGACCCGGTTGGCGCGATCCGCGACATGAGCTACCGGCCTTCGGGTATTCAGGTCGGCAAGATGCGCGTGCCGCTGGGCGTGGTCGGGATCATCTATGAGTCGCGTCCGAACGTGACCATCGATGCCGCGAGCCTGTGCCTCAAGTCCGGGAACGCCACTATCCTGCGCGGCGGTTCCGAAGCCATTCATTCCAACCGTGCGGTGGCTGCCTGCATCCAGCGCGGTCTGGCCGAGTCCGGGTTGCCTTCCGGTGTGGTACAGGTTGTCGAAACCACCGATCGCGATGCCGTGGGCGCGCTGATCACCATGCCTGAATACGTGGACGTCATCGTTCCCCGTGGCGGCAAGGGGCTGGTGGAACGTGTCAGCCGTGATGCCCGGGTGCCGGTCATCAAGCATCTGGACGGCATCTGCCACGTGTATGTCAGCGCTTACGCCGATTTGCCCAAGGCCCAGAACATCGCCTTCAATGCCAAGACCTACCGTTACGGTATCTGCGGCTCGATGGAAACCCTGCTGGTGGATCAGGCCGTTGCGGCCGAGTTCCTGCCGGCAATGGCCGCCCGCTTTCATGAAAAGGGCGTCGAGTTGCGTGGCTGCGAGCGTACCCGCGAGCTGATCGACGCGATTCCTGCGACCGAAGAAGACTGGCACACCGAGTACCTGGCGGCGATCCTGTCGATTCGTGTAGTGACCGGGCTGGATGAAGCCATCGAGCACATCAATCACTATGGCTCGCATCACAGCGACGCCATCGTTTCCGAGCAGCAGGGCCAGATTCGCCGTTTCATGGCGGAAGTCGACTCCAGCTCGGTGATGATCAATGCCCCGACCTGCTTCGCCGATGGCTTCGAGTACGGTCTGGGTGCCGAGATCGGCATTTCTACTGATAAGCTGCACGCCCGTGGCCCTGTCGGCCTGGAGGGCCTGACCTGCGAGAAGTACATCGTGATCGGTGACGGTCAATTGCGCGGCCAGGAGCCAGCCTGACTTGAGCGAGCCCGTAGCAGCCTTGCCCAGACGTATCGGCATGCTGGGGGGAACGTTCGACCCGGTACATATAGGTCATTTGCGCGGCGCACTGGAAGTGGCCGAGCTGCTTGAACTCGATGAGTTGCGCCTGACGCCCAGCGCCAGGCCTCCCCATCGCGACATGCCCAGCGTGACTGCGCAGGACCGTCTGGCGATGGTTCAGTGTGCGGTGGCCGGTGTGTCACCCTTGACGGTGGATGACCGTGAGCTGAAACGGGATAAACCGTCGTACACCATCGACACCCTGGAATCGATGCGGGCCGAACTGGCCGCAGAGGACCAGTTGTTTCTGTTATTGGGCTGGGATGCCTTTTGCGGGCTCTCCACCTGGTATCGGTGGGAAGAACTGCTGGAGCACTGCCATATCGTGGTGCTGCAACGCCCGGATGCGGACAGCGAGTCGCCGGATGCCATGCGCAACCTGCTGGCGGCACGCTCGGTCAGCGACCCCAAGGCCCTGAAAGGGCCGGGCGGACACATTACATTCGTCTGGCAGACGCCGTTATCGGTGTCTGCCACCCAGATCCGTCAACTGCTGGCCAGCGGTAAGTCGGTACGTTTTCTGGTGCCAGACGCGGTACTGGCCTATATCGATGTGCACGGACTGTACTGTGCGCCGAAAACTGATGGATCGCCCTGAAGCTGCTTTTATAGATAAGCGTTTGGGCGTTTCCACACATATGAGTTGAATGAGTTTTTTTATGACAAAGCAGAAAATGAGTAGTGAAGAAGTCGTGGCATTGGCAACGGCTGCACTGGAAGACGTCAAAGGGTCGGACATCCTGGCGCTCGACGTGCGTGACAAGACCAGCATCGCCGATTACATGCTGATCTGCACCGGTACCTCCAACCGCCAGCTCAACGCGCTGGTGGATAACGTTCGCGAGAAGGTCAAGGCTGCCGGCCTGATGCCGCTGAGCGAAGAAGGCAAGGGCGACAGCGACTGGGTTCTGCTGGACCTGGGCGATGTCGTGGTTCACGTGATGACCGCTGCTGCACGCCAGTTCTACGACCTGGAGCGTCTGTGGCAAGGCGCAGAGCAGAGCCGCGCTGCCAGCGCTGCGCACCACACTCCGGGCCACGAATAAGGCATCGTTGTGCGTCTGCGTCTGATCGCCGTTGGTTCGCGTATGCCCAAGTGGGTGGAAGAGGGTTGGCATGAGTACGCCAAGCGTCTTCCTTCCGAACTGGCGCTTGAACTCGTGGAAATTCCGCTCAATACCCGTGGCAAGAATGCCGACGTGGCACGCCTGATCCGTCAGGAAGGCGAAGCCATGCTGGCCAAGGTGCAACCGGGTGAGCGGATCGTCACGCTTGAAGTGCAGGGCAAGCCCTGGAGCACCGAACAACTGGCGAGCGAGCTTGATCGCTGGCGTCTGGACTCGCGCACGGTAAACCTCATGGTCGGAGGGCCGGAAGGCCTTGCACCCGAGGTTTGCGCGCGCAGCGAGCAGCGCTGGTCGCTGTCACCACTGACCTTGCCGCACCCGCTGGTGCGGATACTGATCGGTGAGCAGATCTATCGCGCCTGGACAGTTCTGTCCGGGCACCCTTATCACAAGTAGCCTTGTCTTTACTGTGAACGCGCCCTAGATGCCTCAGCCGATCCGCCTAAAAGACCATGAAAAAGACGCACGCCTTGTGCGCAGCAGGGTCGTGTTCGGGGCAGTGGCCGTCATGTTGCTGGTGTGCGTCCTGATTGCGCGCCTGTATTTCCTGCAAGTCATTCAGTACGACTATCACTCGACCCTGTCGGAAAACAACCGCGTTCACGTCCAGCCGATTCCGCCGAGTCGCGGCCTGATTTTCGATCGCAACGGCGTTGTGGTGGCCGACAACCGGCCAAGCTTCAGCCTCAGCGTGACCCGCGAGCGCTCCGGCAACTGGTCCCAGGTGCTCGATACCATCGTCGAAGTGCTGCAGCTTACGCCCGATGACCGCATTATCTTCGAGAAACGCATGAAACAGGGGCGTCGGCCATTCGAGCCGGTGCCGATCCTGTTCGAGCTGACCGAAGAGCAGATTGCCCTGATCGCTGTTAACCAGTTCCGTCTGCCCGGCGTCGAAGTGGTTGCGCAACTGGTCCGTCACTATCCCCAAGGGCCGCACTTTGCCCACTCGGTCGGTTACATGGGCCGCATCAACGAGAAAGAGCTCAAAGGCCTCGATCCCGTCAATTACAGCGGCACGCACCACATCGGCAAGACCGGTATCGAACGTTTCTACGAAGACGAGCTGCATGGTCAGGTCGGCTACGAAGAAGTCGAAACCAATGCACGGGGCCGCGTATTGCGTGTGCTCAAGCGCACCGACCCGATTCCCGGCAAGGACATCGTCCTGAGCCTGGACATCAATCTTCAGGAAGCCGCCGAAGCTGCACTGGGCGGTCGTCGCGGTGCCGTTGTGGCGCTGGACCCCAATACAGGCGAAGTGCTGGCGATGGTCAGCGCACCGAGTTTCGACCCGAACCTGTTCGTGACGGGGATCAGCTTCAAGGCTTACGCCGAGCTGCGCGATTCCATCGACCGGCCACTGTTCAACCGTATTCTGCGCGGCCTTTATCCGCCGGGCTCCACCATCAAGCCTGCGGTCGCCGTTGCCGGGCTGGATGCTGGCGTCGTGACGCCGGGTTCGCGTGTATTCGACCCAGGCTATTACCAATTGCCGAACTATGACCACAAATACCGCAACTGGAACCGCACCGGCGATGGCTGGGTGGACCTTGATGTGGCGATCATGCGTTCGAACGACACCTATTTCTACGATCTTGCGCACAAGCTCGGCATCGACCGGCTGTCCAGTTACATGAACAAGTTCGGCCTTGGGCAGAAGGTGTCTCTGGACATGTTCGAGGAATCTCCCGGCTTGATGCCGTCCCGGGACTGGAAGCGGGCCACCCGGCGTCAGGCGTGGTTCCCTGGCGAAACCCTGATTCTCGGGATCGGCCAAGGTTATATGCAGGCCACGCCGCTGCAACTGGCGCAGGCCACGGCCTTGGTCGCCAACAAGGGCAAGTGGAACCGGCCGCATCTGGCCAAGAGCATCGAAGGCAAGGCGCCGGTTGACGAAAATCCGATGCCGGACATCATCCTGCGCGACCCGTCCAACTGGGCCAGGGTGAACCATGGCATGCAGGAAGTGATGCACGGCGCCCGTGGTACGGCGCGCAAGGCTTCCATCGGTGCGCAATACCGGATCGCCGGTAAAAGCGGTACCGCTCAGGTTGTCGCCATCAAGCAGGGTGAAAAGTACGACCGCACCAAGGTTCAGGAGCGTCATCGCGACCACGCCTTGTTCGTGGGCTTTGCGCCAGCCGACAACCCCAAGATAGTCGTGGCTGTGATGGTGGAGAACGGTGAGTCCGGCTCTGGTGTTGCGGCTCCAGTGGTTCGTCAGGTGATGGATGCCTGGCTGCTCGACCAGAATGGCGCACTCAAGCCTGAGTACGCCGGTTCCCTGAATCCGGAGGCTGCGGCCCGTGAAGAGTAATTTCGACCGCATCCTTTCCAGCGAAGACGTGATGCGTCGTCGTGCGACGTTCCTGCAGCGCATCCACATCGATGGCCCGTTGCTTATCCTGTTGCTGACTCTGGCGGCGGGCAGCCTGTTCGTCCTGTATTCGGCCAGTGGCAAGAACTGGGACCTGCTGCTCAAGCAGGCCAGCTCTTTCGGCATCGGCCTGACGGCAATGCTGGTCATTGCCCAGTTCGAGCCGCGATTCATGGCGCGCTGGGTACCGGTCATGTACGTCATGGGCGTGCTGTTGCTGGTGGTGGTGGATGTGATGGGCCACAACGCCATGGGGGCCACGCGCTGGATCAACATTCCGGGGGTCATCCGTTTCCAGCCTTCGGAGTTCCTGAAAATCATCATGCCGGCGACCATCGCCTGGTATCTGTCCAAGCGCACCTTGCCGCCGCAGCTCAAGCATGTGGCGGTCAGCCTTGCGTTGATCGGCGTGCCTTTCGTACTGATCGTGCGCCAGCCTGACCTGGGCACATCCCTGTTGATCCTGGCCTCGGGCGCTTTCGTGCTGTTCATGGCCGGGCTGCGCTGGCGCTGGATCATCAGCGTGCTGGCTGCTGCGGTACCAGCGGCTGTCGCCATGTGGTTCTTCTTCATGCACGACTACCAGAAACAGCGGGTACTGACCTTTCTCGATCCGGAAAGCGATCCGCTGGGCACTGGCTGGAACATCATCCAGTCCAAGGCAGCCATCGGTTCGGGTGGTGTCTTCGGCAAGGGCTGGTTGCTGGGTACTCAGTCGCACCTGGACTTCCTGCCTGAGAGCCACACGGACTTCATCATTGCGGTATTGGGTGAGGAGTTCGGGCTGGTGGGAATCTGTGCGCTGCTGGTCATCTACCTGCTGCTGATCGGTCGTGGCCTGGTCATCACCGCGCAAGCCCAGACCCTGTTCGGCAAGTTGCTGGCCGGGGCGCTGACAATGACATTTTTTGTTTATGTATTCGTCAACATCGGTATGGTCAGTGGCCTGTTGCCGGTTGTAGGCGTACCACTGCCTTTCATTAGCTATGGCGGAACTTCGCTCGTGACGCTGCTGTCAGCGTTTGGGGTTTTGATGTCGATCCATACGCATCGTAAATGGATCGCTCAGGTTTGATTAAGGTGAAGAATTCAATGCAGGTAGTGCGAAACTGGGCTCGATATGCTCCGGTGGTCGGTCTGGTCAGCATCCTTGGGTCTGTACAAGAGGCTATCGCCGGCGACTACGAAGGTTCTCCTCAAGTGGCCGAATTTGTCGGTGAGATGACCCGTGAGTACGGTTTTGCCGGCGAGCAACTGATGGACGTGTTTCGCGAAGTCGAGCGCAAGCAGGCGATCCTCGATGCCATTTCCCGCCCGGCCGAACGGGTCAAACAGTGGAAAGAATATCGCCCGATGTTCATTACCGATGCCCGTATCGCTCGCGGCGTCGATTTCTGGCGTCAGCATGAGGCGGCCCTGGCTCGTGCCGAGCAGGAATATGGCGTGCCTGCGCAGATTATCGTGTCGATCATCGGTGTCGAAACCTTTTTCGGTCGCAATACCGGGAACTACCGGGTGATCGATGCGTTGTCCACGCTGGGCTTCGACTATCCGCCTCGCGCCCCGTTTTTCCGCAAGGAATTGCGCGAGTTCCTGCTGTTGGCCCGTGAACAGCAGGTCGATCCCATGACCCTCAAGGGTTCATACGCCGGTGCGATGGGACTGCCGCAGTTCATGCCGAGCAGCTTTCGCGCCTATGCCGTGGATTTCGACGGTGACGGGCACATCAATATCTGGACCGACCCGGACGATGCCATCGGCAGTGTCGCCAGCTACTTCAAGCGCCATGGCTGGGTGGCCGGGCAGCGTGTCGTCAGTCGTGCCTCGGCACGCGGCAGTCGGGTCGATGAGGGTTTGAGTCCTGGTCTGGACCCGGTCATGTCGGTCGGGGAGTTGCGAGGCCTGGGCTGGGCGAGTCATGATGCGCTGCGCGACGACCTGCCCGTCACGGCATTTCGCCTTGAGGGCGATCAAGGTCCGGAATACTGGCTGGGATTGAATAACTTTTATGCAATCACCCGATATAACCGCAGTGTGATGTACGCCATGGCCGTGTATCAGCTGTCTGAATCGTTGGTTCAAGCACGAGGCGTTAAGTAATGCGGCCATTGCCGATTCGTACACCTTTGAAAGTGCTGGCTTGTGCGGGGCTGGCATTGCTGATGGCAAGCTGCTCGTCCACCTCGCGTTCGCCACAACAGCAGAGCGGCACCGCCGTGCGCTCTGCTCCGGGACTCGATATCAACCGCGCGCACAAGGACGGGGCTCCCTGGTGGGATGTGGATATCTCGCGCATTCCCGATGCCACGCCGACTGTCCACACAGGTCCCTACAAGGCCAACCCTTATACGGTGCTGGGCAAGAGCTACTTCCCGATGAGCGAATCCAAGCGCTATGTCGCCACGGGTACGGCTTCCTGGTACGGCACCAAGTTTCATGGTCAGAACACCGCCAATGGCGAGGTCTATGACCTGTACGGCATGAGTGCGGCCCACAAGACCCTGCCATTGCCCAGCTATGTGCGTGTGACCAACCTCGACAACAACCGTACCGTGATTCTGCGCGTCAACGACCGTGGTCCGTTTTACTCCGACCGGATCATTGACCTGTCCTATGCGGCTGCCAAGAAGCTCGGTTATGCCGAAAGCGGCACGGCGCGAGTCAAGGTCGAAGGTATCGATCCGCAGGAATGGTGGGCACAACGGGGTCGTCCGGCGCCATTGGCCCTGGACCAGCCACAAGTGGTGGCCCAGGCGGCCACGCCGGCGTTCACGACCTCCACCGGGACGGTCGAGCAATACACGCCACCCCCTCAGCAGCATGCCGCTCCGCCTGTACCCTTGCAGGTTGACGCAAAAAAAAACGCTTCAGGACAAGCCTCTGGGCTATTTCTCCAGGTGGGAGCCTTCGCGAATCCGGACGCTGCAGAGCTCCTGAGATCGAAGTTGAGCGCGATGGTCCGGGCGCCGGTTTTCGTGAGTTCGATAGCCCGCAACCAGCAGACGCTCTATCGGGTTCGTATGGGGCCGATAGGCACTCAGGGTGAAGCCCAGCAATTGCAGGATAGTGTCAGATCGGCCAACCTTGGTCAGCCGAGCCTTGTAACACTGGATTGAATCAACAGTCGTTCTTGGCGGTATGAAGAACGATATGCAGTGGCCCGCAATGCGGACTTGCCGTCAGAGCAAGTGTTGCAGGCACTGCCCGCAGGATCGTGTGTTGAACAGGCGATCTTGTCAGCCAGGGTTTTAGCCTGGCGCCACGAGCCGCGGTGAAGTGCATGCGCTTCGCCGGCTTGTTCCGCTTTGCCCGTGAGGGCATGTTTGCCCATTAGCAATTTCGAGAGACGGATGAACATCACCACCTTTGCAAAACGTTTGTGCCTGCTTGTGCCACTGGTCATCACCCCGGCTGCCTGGGCTGCCGAACAGATGACGCCTGCTGCGCCGCAACTGGCCGCCAAGTCCTACGTGCTGATGGATGCCTCCAGCGGCAACGTTCTGGTTGAAAACAACGGTGATCAGCGTCTGGCTCCTGCGAGCCTGACCAAACTGATGACGGCCTACATCGCTACCCTGGAAATCCGTCGTGGCCAGATCGGCGAGAACGATCCGGTCACCGTCAGCGAAAATGCCTGGCGTACCGGCGGTTCGCGGATGTTCATCAAGGTCGGCACCCAGGTGACGGTCAGCGACCTGCTGCACGGCATCATCATCCAGTCGGGTAACGACGCCAGCGTTGCCGTGGCCGAGCACATTGCCGGCAGCGAAGACGCTTTCGCCGACATGATGAACAAGACGGCTGGCGATCTGGGCATGACCAACAGCCACTTCATGAACCCGACCGGCCTGCCGAACCCTGAGCACTACTCGTCGGCTCATGACATGGCCATCCTGGCACGTGCCATCATCCACGAAGACCCGGCTCACTACGCGATCTACTCGCAGAAAGAGTTCTTCTGGAACGGCATCAAGCAGCCTAACCGCAACCTGCTGCTGTGGCGCGACAAGACCGTTGACGGTCTGAAAACCGGCCACACCGAAGAAGCCGGCTACTGCATGGTGTCCTCGGCAGTGCGTGACGGCATGCGTCTGATCGCCGTGGTGTTCGGCACCAACAGCGAGCAGGCCCGTGCAGCCGAAACCCAGAAGCTGCTGACCTACGGTTTCCGTTTCTTCGAAACCCAGAACTTCTACCAGAAAGGCACCGAGCTGGCCCAGGCGTCTGTCTGGAAAGGCACCGCTCGTCAGGTCAAGGCCGGTCTGGCAGAAGACCTGAGCATGACCATGCCCAAGGGCGACATGAAGAAGCTCAGCGCCAGCATGACCATGAACCCGCAACTGGTTGCGCCAATTGCCAAGGGTGACGTGATCGGCAAGGTTGAAGTGAAGAAGGAAGACAAGGTTGTGCACACTGCCAACCTGATCGCACTGGAAGCTGTCGAGGAAGGTGGTATTTTCCGCCGCGTGTGGGATAGCATTCGTCTGTTCTTCTACGGCTTGTTCAACTGACCTTCTAGTAATCAATGCCGACCTTCTCGCGGCCTGCTTCCTGAGCAGGCCGCGTGTCCGTCGTCACGGCTTGTGAGACCTTTACTGCCATGACCGATACCGACGTCAAGTCGCACAAAATCGAATTCCCCTGCGATGACTACCCGATCAAGGTGATCGGCGACACCAGCGTGGGTTTTACTGCTGCAGTGATCGAGATTCTGGGCAAGCACGCCAAGATCGACGTCTCCACGCTCGCCGAGCGTCAGAGCAGCAACGGCAAGTACACCACCGTACAACTGCATATCGTCGCCACCGGCGAAGACCAGTTGCGCGATATCAATAGTGCCCTTCGCGCTACGGGTGTCGTGCATATGGTGCTCTGATGGGCGACATCCTGGGCTTTCGTGATCTTGGCTTGATCGATTACGAAAGCGCCTGGCATGCCATGCAGCGCTTCACCGACGGGCGTGACCGTGACACCGCAGACGAGATCTGGCTGGTGCAGCATCCCCCGGTCTTTACCCAGGGACAGTCCGGCAAGGCAGAACATTTGCTGTTGCCGGGTAATATTCCTGTCGTACAGGTCGATCGTGGCGGCCAAGTGACCTATCATGGCCCCGGCCAATTGGTTGCCTATCTGTTGCTCGATGTCAGGCGCCTTGGATTTGGGGTTCGCGATCTGGTTACCCGGATCGAAAACACCCTTATTGCCTTGCTGGACAGTTACGGGGTGACGGCGGCGGCCAAGGCCGATGCCCCTGGCGTATATGTCGACGGCGCGAAAATCGCGTCTCTCGGCCTGCGCATTCGTAACGGTTGCTCATTTCATGGACTGGCGTTGAACGTCGACATGGACCTGGAGCCGTTCCGCCGCATCAACCCCTGTGGATATGCCGGGCTGGCAATGACCCAGTTGCGCGATCACACAGGGAAGACGGAATTTTCCGAGGTAAGTGCCCGGCTGCGCGCGCAGCTCGTCAAACACCTCGACTATGCTGAGCAGGCGACCCTTACGGGCGGAATAGAATGATATGACTGACACCGTGCAAACCCTGATCCCGACGCTGGATGTTTCCGAGCGCGCTCCCCGTCCGAAAGTCGAAGCGGGCGTAAAGCTGCGCGGTGCCGAAAAAGTCGCACGCATCCCGGTCAAGATCATCCCGACGGTCGAGCTGCCCAAGAAGCCGGACTGGATTCGTGTACGAATCCCGGTTTCCCCTGAAGTCGACCGCATCAAGCAACTGCTGCGCAAGCACAAGCTGCACAGCGTCTGCGAAGAGGCATCCTGCCCGAACCTGGGCGAATGTTTCTCCGGCGGCACCGCGACCTTCATGATCATGGGTGACATCTGCACCCGTCGCTGCCCGTTCTGCGACGTCGGCCATGGCCGTCCGAAGCCTCTGGATACCGAAGAGCCGCATAACCTGGCAGTGGCGATTGCCGACCTGCGCCTCAAGTACGTGGTCATCACCTCGGTCGACCGCGACGACCTGCGCGACGGCGGTGCCCAGCACTTTGCTGACTGCATCCGTGAAATCCGTGCCCTGTCGCCGAATGTCCAGCTCGAAACTCTGGTCCCGGACTACCGCGGCCGCATGGACGTTGCGCTGGAAATCACCGCAGCCGAGCCGCCTGATGTGTTCAACCACAACCTGGAAACCGTACCGCGCCTGTACAAGGCTGCGCGTCCGGGCTCGGACTATCAGTGGTCGCTGACCCTGTTGCAACGCTTCAAGCAGATGGTGCCGCACGTTCCGACCAAATCCGGCCTGATGCTGGGCCTGGGTGAAACCGACGACGAAGTCATCGAAGTCATGCAGCGCATGCGCGAACATGACATCGACATGCTGACCCTGGGTCAGTACCTGCAACCTTCGCGTAGCCACTTGCCGGTCCAGCGCTTCGTGCATCCGGACACCTTCGCCTGGTTCGCCGAGGAAGGTTACAAGATGGGCTTCAAGAACGTGGCTTCCGGGCCGCTGGTGCGTTCGTCGTACCATGCCGACGAACAGGCCAAGATTGCCAAAAATTTGCTCTGAAAAGCATTTGACGGTAATGAAAAACGGGCCGGATAGTGATATCCGGCCCGTTTTTTTATTGCGGTCTGTCAGGGTTTGCGCAGGTTGTTCAGCAGCTCATGAGTCGGATAGCCATCGGCTGGCCAGCCAAAGGACTGCTGGGCACTGCGAATTGCCTTGCGGGTATTGGCGCCGATAATGCCGTCTGGCGCGCCTGCATCGTATTTACGGGCCGACAGCAGGGTCTGTAGCTCGATCCGCTCTGAGCGGCTCAGAGGCAGGTCTGTACGAGGCCAGTTGCCTACGATGTAACCGGCCCCTTTGAAACGGTCGGACAGCAGGCTGATGGCCAGGGCATAGGACGACGAGTTGTTGTAGCGCAGGATGGCGCGGAAGTTGTCCAGCACCAGGAAGGCCGGGCCGCGATAGCCCGCAGGCAGAAGCAGGGCCGCTTGCTGCTGGCTGGAGGCCAGAGGCAGTGCCGAGCCGTCGGGAAGCTTCAGGCCAAGCTTTTGCCACTCAGTCAGGCTCTTGCGGGTCGACGCGTCAGCGAGGGCGTAGTCGAAGTCCGAGCTCAATACCACTTCGAAGCCCCACGGCTGGCCACGCTGCCATCCCGAGCTTTGCAGGTAATGAGCGGTGGACGCCAGGGCGTCGGCCGGGGTGTTCCAGATATCCCGGCGGCCATCGCCGTTGAAGTCCACCGCATGGGTGTTGTAGGTGGTCGGTATGAACTGGGTCTGCCCCATGGCGCCAGCCCATGAGCCAAGCATTTTCTCAGGAGTGATATCGCCTTGCTGGAGGATTTCCAGCGCCGCCAGCAACTGGCTCTGGGCGAAGTCCGGGCGACGGCCCTCATAGGCCAGTGTGGCCAGGGAGCGGATTACCGACTGCGACCCCTGGAACTGCCCGAAGTTACTCTCCATGCCCCACACCGCGACCAGTGCCTGACGGTCGACGCCATAGCGTTGCTCGATGTTCTGCAGGTCGGTGCTGTACTGGGAAAGCAGGGCCTGGCCCTTGCGTACCCGCGCGGCAGAAATCGCGCCGTCCAGGTATTCCCACACCGGGCGGCTGAACTCCGGCTGGCTGCGGTCGGCCTTCACCACGCTCATGTCCGGCGTCACGCCGCTGAATGCACGGTCGAAGACGTCTGCGCGAATACCGGCCTTCAGTGCCTGATTGCGAAAGCCTGCCTGCCATTCCGCAAAACTGATGGCGGGCTGGATGGTGAGGTTTTCATCCACGACCAGAGCCGGTGTCGGCACCGCTACGGGCGTAACAGGCAGGGTCTTGCTGGCTTGAAGAGGGGTGGCATCGGCAGCAGTGGGTTTTTCTGCGCAAGCTACCAGAGCAATAAGGCTGGAGGCGGCGATGAGTTGGCGCAACTGCCAGGGATGGGTAAAACAAGAAGGCATGCTTGGGTCCAAAGGGATTACCGATAGATGCAGACCTTAACACGGCTTGGCGGTTGAAATCGCCTGGAGGCTTGTTGCTCTTTATCACGCAGCCAGAAAGCAAGAAGCCTCCCAGCTTTTAGACTGGAAGGCTTCGCGGCGGTAGCTGCCTTTGCCCTTAGCTGGTCGTTCCTGACGACTGCGGAACAATGGCTGGGCAATGATGGACTTGGCCTTGTTCGGCCGCTTCGGTTTGCTCATGGCGGGGTACTCTCGGCTGGGTGTTGAACGATGCGCATCATCGGACAGAGCGGGGCGTCTGTCTAATAGTTGTGTGCTATGGAAAACCTTGTTCGCGAATGAATTCCTACGGATTTTGTAGGAGCGAATTTATTCGCGAAAAACGATCATTCAGCAGGCAGAGGCAGTTTCTGACCGGCCATCAGCAAAGCCAACCGACTCAGGCTGCTCCAGGGTGAGCCGGCGGCCTGGCCTTTGATCTGGGCGTCGATGCGTTGGGCGTCCATCAGCAGTTGAGCCCAGCGCTTGGCAGAGTAGCGTTGCAAGGCTTTGCTCATCAGGGGTTTGCGCTTGTCCCAGATCGGCGGCCTTGCCGAGCTGAAGACTTTATCCAGCGGGATGCCCTGGCTGTACTGCAATGACATGTTGGCCAGTACCCGAAGCTCCCGGGTCAGCGCCCAGAGAATCACTGGCGTTTCGACGCCTTCACCGCGCAGTCCTTCCAGAATGCGCAGGGCATGGGCGGCTTCGCCATTGAGTACCGCGTCGGTCAGGCCGAAAACATCGAAGCGTGCACTGTCAGCCACGGCCGCCTGCACGGTGTCGACAGTAATCTGGCCTTCCTCGGCCATCAGCTTGAGCTTTTCGACTTCCTGGGCGGCAGCCAGCAGGTTGCCTTCGACACGGGCTGCAATCAGCTCGACGGCATCCTGAGTGGCAGACAGCCCGGCCTGGGAAAGACGCTGGCGAATCCATTGCGGTAGCTGGCCGATATCCACCGGCCAGATCTGCAGGAACTGGGTCTGCGGGCCTTCGATCAGCGCCTTGCCCCATTTGGTCTTCTGGGCGCTGCCGTCCAGCTTGGGCAGGCTGATCAGCAGCAGCGTGTCTTCGGCAGGGTTGGCGCAGTACTCCATCAGTGCGGCAGCGCCTTTGTCGCCGGGTTTCCCCGACGGCAGGCGCAGCTCCAGCAGGCGGCGTTCAGCGAACAGCGACATGCTGGCGCCTGCCTGCAGCAGCGTGCCCCAGTCAAAGCTGGCATCGGCGCTGAATACCTGGCGTTCGTCGAAACCTTGCTGGCGGGCGGCCGTGCGGATGGCGTCGGCAGCTTCCTGGCAGAGCAGCGGATCGTCGCCGCTGATGACATACACAGGCGCGAGTGCGCCTTGCAGATGCTTGCTGAGTTGGGCGGGGGCGAGTTTCATGGTTCAGATGATACCGGGGCCAGCAAGCTGGCCCCGGACACTTACCTGGCTGGTATTTCGAGAGGCGACTGCTGAGGCGTCTCGTCGCGTACCCGCTGGGCCGCTTCCAGGGCGTCCGCTTCAGCCTTGGCAACATCGTTGGCTTTCTTCTGCAGTTGCTCCAGACGCTCCGGAGTCAACTGTTGCAGGCGAGCCATCATCTTCTGGACCAGCTCGCTACGCATTTCGTTGCGCACTTGCTGTGCTTCGTTATCCGAAGCGGTCAGGTTGTTGCCGTCATGGTTGTAGATTTTCTCTACGCTGACTTTATCGCCCAGCAGGACGAGGTCTTTCTCGCCACGCATTTCGTAGTTGAGCGTAACGGTCAACTGGTACTCGGCCGAGCGACCGGAGCCCGAATAGCTGGCAGTGCGCTGGGTTTCGGATTCGTTGGTCAGGATCAGCTTGTAGGGCGCGCCGGTGTAGATCTTGACGCCCGAGTTGGTCAGTGTGCGATTGAGCTGGGTGACTGTTTCGCCGTACTGATTGCGTGCGCTGAGATCCAGTTCCTTGATCGCCAGCTCGTTGGTGCCGGTGCCACGCAGCTGGAAGCCACAGGCACTCAACAACACCGCCAGGCCCATCACCAGCAAATTGCGTTTGATCATCTTGATGCTCCCCTTGAATCCGTTTGGGCCGACCTTGCAGCCCTGGAAATATGTCTGGCGCCCGACCCTTGCCAGGCGCCCGATCCAATCAGCTTGCGACGATATTGACCAGCTTGCCCGGCACGACGATCACTTTGCGGATCGTCAGGCCATCGATGAAGCGCAGCACGTTTTCGTTGACCCGTGCAGCGGCTTCGACTTCTTCGCGGCTGGCGCTGGCCGGCATTTCGATCTGGCCACGCAGCTTGCCGTTGACCTGAATCACCAGTTGCAGGCTGTCCTGTACCAGTGCGCTTTCGTCCAGAACCGGCCAGCCGGCATCTATAACCGCGTTGTCATGCCCCAGCTGTTTCCACAGCTCGTGGCTGATGTGCGGCGTGATCGGTGCCAGCAGCAGGGCGACGGTTTCCAGACCTTCCTGAAGCAGTGCGCGATCCTGGGCAGTAGCCTGAGGGACCTTTTCCAGCACGTTCATCAAGGTCATCACCTGGGCGACGGCCGTGTTGAATTTCTGGTTCTGACCAATATCCTGGCTCGCCTGCTTGATCGCCTGATGAATGGAACGGCGGATGGCCTTCTGGTCATCGCTCAGGGTCGCCAGATCAAGGCTGCCCGGCAGGCCCTGGCCTACGTGGGCCTGAGCCAGACGCCATACGCGGCGCAGGAAGCGGTGCGAACCTTCGACGCCGGAGTCGGACCATTCCAGGCTCATGTCAGGCGGCGAGGCGAACATCATGAACAGACGGCAGGTGTCGGCGCCGTACTGATCGATCATGGTTTGCGGGTCGATGCCGTTTTTCTTCGACTTCGACATCTTTTCGGTGCCGCCGATTTCCACTGGCAGGCCGTCGCTGGTCAGGACTGCACTGATGACCTTGGCCTTGGCGTCGCGCTCCAGGGTTACATCGGCAGGGTTGATCCAGGTCTTCTTGCCGCTGGCTTCCATGCGGAAGTAGGTTTCGGCGTTGACCATGCCCTGAGTCAGCAGGTTCTTGAACGGCTCGTTGGACGTTACCAGACCTTCATCGCGCATCAGTTTGTGGAAGAAGCGCGCATAGAGCAGGTGCAGGATCGCGTGTTCGATACCGCCGATGTACTGATCCACCGGCAGCCAGTGGTTGGCAGCGTTCGGCTCGACCAGACCACCTTCGTAATGCGGGGACGCATAACGTGCGTAGTACCAGGACGACTCCACGAAGGTGTCCATGGTGTCGGTTTCACGCTTGGCCGGTGCGCCACATTTCGGGCAGCTGCACTCGTAGAACTCAGGCATGCGAGCCAGTGGCGAGCCTGCACCGTCGGGTACGACGTCTTCCGGCAGTACGACCGGCAGTTGATCTTCCGGAACCGGTACGTCGCCGCACGTGGCGCAGTGGACGATCGGGATCGGGCAGCCCCAGTAGCGCTGGCGGCTGATGCCCCAGTCGCGCAGGCGGAACTGGGTGCGGGACTGGCCCAGGTTTTTCTTGAGAAGGGCAGCTTCGATGGCATCGAACGCGCCCTGGAAATCCAGGCCGTCGAATTCGCCGGAATTGATCAGCACGCCATGCTCGCCGTAGGCTTCCTGCCATGGCGCCGGGGTTTCGTCGCCCGCGCTGGTACGCACAACGGCCTTGATCGGCAGGTTGTACTTGGTGGCGAACTCGTAATCGCGCTCGTCGTGAGCCGGTACGGCCATGACCGCGCCGTCGCCGTAGTGCATCAGCACGTAGTTGGCGACCCACACCGGCAGCTTTTCACCGGTCAGTGGATGCTCGACGAGCAGCGAGGTCGGCAGGCCTTTCTTTTCCTGGGTGGCAACGTCGGCTTCGGCAACGCTGCCGCCCTTGCACTCATCGATGAACGCTTGCAGCTCGGCATTGCCTTGAGCTGCCTGGGTCGCCAGCGGATGCTCGGCGGCCACGGCCACGTAGGTGGCGCCCATCAGGGTGTCGGGGCGTGTGGTGAAGACTTTCAGCGCGCCGGCTTCGCCAATGGAAGCTTCGTTGTAAGGGAACTGGACTTCCATGCCACGGGACTTGCCGATCCAGTTGCGCTGCATGGTCTTGACCTGCTCAGGCCAGCCCGGCAACTCGTCGAGGCTTTGCAGCAGCTCATCGGCGTAGGCGGTGATCTTGAAGTAGTACATCGGGATTTCGCGCTTCTCGATCAGCGCGCCCGAACGCCAGCCACGGCCGTCGATGACCTGCTCGTTGGCCAGTACGGTCTGGTCGATCGGGTCCCAGTTGACTGTGCCGTTCTTGCGGTAGATCACACCTTTCTCGAACAGGCGAGTGAACAGCCATTGTTCCCAGCGGTAGTAGTCTGGCTTGCAGGTGGTCACTTCACGGGACCAGTCGATGGCCAGGCCCAGGCTCTTGAGCTGGGCCTTCATGTAAGCGATGTTTTCGTAAGTCCACTTGGCCGGCGCGACATTGTTGTCGATTGCGGCGTTTTCCGCAGGCATGCCGAAAGCATCCCAGCCCAGGGGCTGCAGGACGTTCTTGCCCTGCATGCGCTGGTAGCGAGAGATCACGTCGCCAATGGTGTAGTTGCGCACATGACCCATGTGCAGCTTGCCGCTCGGATAAGGGAACATCGACAGGCAGTAGAAGGTTTCCTTGCCTGGCTGCTCACTGACTTCAAAAGACTTTTGCTCTTCCCAAAAGGCTTGGGCGGCGGCTTCGATTTCGCGGGGCTGATAGAGTTCGTGCATGGCTACTTTTTACTAAAGATTGGTGACCCTTGACCTCTTCATTGCTTCGCCGAGTCAGCTTGGCACCCTTTGCCGGACAATCGTGACTGTCTTTGCGGTGCGTACAGGCTCTTGGAGAGCGGAAGTGGAATTACAGGAAGCGCCGTAGCATACATGAGCGCTGTCTACCGAGGGAAACGCTGATTGTTGCACCGCCCCTCCAAAGACCGTTCAGAGGGCTCTATCTGGCCGTTGGTCGCAGTATCTCGCCTGTTTTTACAGCAGCGCTAAGCTCAATGACGAGAGTATGTTTTTACTCTTCAAAGAGGTGAGCGGATGACAGAGTTGCAGCACACAGTAAGCACTCCTGAGCTGTATGAACGTTTGATCCATCGTCTGGGGCTTGCTCTGGAAACGGCAGATACTGCGGTTCGACTCCGTAACGAGTCGCCCGTCGAGCTTGAACTTGCAGGTTTGAGCAGTGCCGAACTCGAATTTATCGAGGCTTATCTTGAGAAAGATACGATGGGTGTGAGCGGGGCTGTTAAGGGTAAGTCTGAGGGCAGTTTCATTGTTTCGCCGGAGCAGACACACTCGATAATGCCGCCCAAAGAGTCCGCCAGAATCATCTGGCTCAAGGACAAGAGGCGGGCCAGGGCATCGGGTGGGTTGAGCCGTTACACGTCAAATACCACGTTCAAGCTCTAACCGTAGCGGGCTGCGTGTCCGCCTTATAAGCATTGCTGCTTAGTTTCAAAAAACTTAGGCTTCGGGTATCTCTGGAGATGCTCGATGCCTATACGTTATCTGCTTAAAGCCCTTCTTCTGCCTCCGGGCATTTTCTTTGTATTGCTGATCAGCGCCTGGTGGCTGCGTCGCACCCGTCCGCGTATCGCGGCTGTGTGTTTCACGCTGGGCCTGGGCGGCTTCTGGCTGATGACCCTGCCTGTGGTGGTGGAGTGGGCTGCGCGGGGGCTTGAAAGCGAGCAGCCCTTGTCGCGCCAGCAGTGGTCGACGCTTGCGCAGCAGGCCGATGCCATTGTGGTTCTTGGGGCAGGGCGCGAGCGCAATGATCCGGCCTGGGGCACGGATACCCCGACGGGGCCCGGACTTGAGCGGTTGCGCTTTGCTGCACAACTGTCGAAGGCTTCAGGGCTGCCGATCCTGACAACCGGTGGCCTGCATTTTGGCGAGCCGCCAAGCGAGGCAGCGATCATGGCTCAATCGCTGCAGGATGACTTCGGTGTCACGGTGCGCTGGCAGGAAGGGCTCAGCCGCACCACCTGGGAGAATGCGACCATGACAGCTCAGGTTTTGCAGCCCTTGGGAATCAAGCGGGTTGTGGTGGTCACTCAGGCCTGGCACATGCCTCGCTCACGCTGGAGCTTCGAGGAAGCGGGTTTCACCGTAGTCGCCGCCCCCGTCGGATTCCTGGGAAGCACCAACGACCAGCCATTGGGTGGCTGGATGCCCGAAGCCAAGGCCTTCATGCAGAACATGTGGCTGATCAATGAAGCGTTGGGGCAATTGTTTTATAGGGCAATGTATTGAGCTGCAAGCCGCAAGCTTTAAGCTTCAAGTCAAAAGCTTGCAGCTTGCAGCTTGCAGCTTGCAGCTTGCAGCTTGCAGCTTGCAGCTTGCAGCTCCCTTCCCTATACCGTCTTTGCAATTCGCGCCGCCAGCAATGCCCAGCCAAACAACAGTCCGCACAGAATAATCAGCGGCCATGAGCGCCAGTGCAGGTAAGGTGTCAGTTCCTGCATCGGGACCACTTCGCCATACAGCACGCCGCGTTCGAATTGCGGTATCTGTGCGGTGATCTTGCCGAACGGGTCGATCAGGCCGGTGACGCCGTTGTTGGTGGCGCGGATCATCCAGCGACCGGCCTCCAGGGCGCGCATCTGGGCCATCTGCAGGTGTTGCAGCGGGCCAATGGAGGTGCCGAACCAGGTGTCGTTGCTGATGGTCAGCAGCACGTCGCTTTGTGCCGCAAGGCTGGCCGCGAATTCCGGGTAGACCACTTCATAGCAAATGAACGGCGCAACCTGATAACCCTTGGCCTGTAGCATGCTCTGGTCGCTCGGGCCGCGGGCGAAGTCTGACATCGGCAGGTCGAAGAAGGCGATCAGCCCGCGAAGAATGTCCTGCAATGGCACGTATTCGCCAAACGGAACAAGCTTCTGCTTCAAATAGGTGCCATCACCTTCCCCAGTGACCGTGATGCCGTTGTAGTAACGGGACTCGCCGCGCTCGGTCACTTCGCGCACCGGTACGCCGGTAATGAGCGCCGAGCCTCGTTGGGCGGCGAACTTGCCCATCATCGTCAGATAACCTTCCGCCGACTCTTTGAGCACCGGCACAGCTGTTTCCGGCCAGACGATCAGGTCGGCCTGCTGCGAGTTGAATGTCATGTCGCGATAAAGCGCCAGTTGCGCATTCAACTGCTTGGGGTCCCACTTCATGCTTTGTTCGATGTTGCCCTGTATCGCCGCGACTTTCAGAGGTGCGCCTGCCGGTGAAGTCCAGGCGTGGTTTTTGAGGGCGATACCGATAATCCAGGGTGCCAGCAGCAGCGCGACGCCTGCTGCCAGGAAGGACTTGCGTGCCCGCAAGCGGTGCAGATTGCTCAGCAGGGCAACGGTCAGCGCCAGTACGAAGGAGATAAGCCAGATACCACCGACAGGTGCCAGGCCGGCCAGCGGACCATGGAGCTGGCTGTAACCCGAATACAGCCACGGGAAGCCGGTCAGGAACCAGCCGCGGAAGGCTTCCTGAGCGGTCCACAAGGCCGCGAAGGCCAGGGCGTCGGCCAGCGGCGCTTCATTGCGGCGAATCCAGCGTGCCCAGACCCAGGCGGGCAGGGCAAAGAACAGGGCGATCAGGCTGATGAACAGCAGCATCAACAACCCGGCCAGCAGTGGCGATGCACCGCCGTAGGTGTTGATGCTGACGTAGATCCAGCTGGTGCCTGCGCCGAACAGGCCGAAGCCGTAGCACCAGCCCCGGACGAATGCCTGGCGTGGACTAGGCTCGCGCAGGCCCAGGTAGAAAATCGCCACCGCCACCAGGGCCAGAGGCCAGATGTCGAAGGGCGCCAGGGCCAGGGTCGTGAGTCCGCCAGCCGCCACGGCCAGCAGATTACCGGGCCAGCCGGGACGGGTTATCCAGCGCATGTCTATTCCTTGAAACGTTACGGGCGAGAGATAGGGCTCAGGCGTAGTAAGTGAATGCGACGGCTGTCAGCGCTCAGGACACGGAAACGATAGGCACCGATTTCGGTGATTTCGTTGCGCTTGGGCAAATGACCGAAGGCATTCATCACCAGCCCGCCGACCGTATCGAATTCGTCATCGGAGAATTCGCTGTCGAAGAACTCGTTGAAGCTCTCGATGGGAGTCAGGGCCTTGACCAGGAAGTCGCCGCTGGGCAGCGGTTTGATGTAGCTGTCCTCTTCGACGTCATGCTCGTCCTCGATGTCGCCGACGATCTGTTCCAGCACGTCTTCGATGGTCACAAGACCCGCCACGCCGCCGTATTCGTCAATGACGATGGCCATGTGGTTGTGGTTGGCGCGGAACTCGCGCAGCAGCACGTTGAGGCGCTTGGACTCGGGGACGAATGTCGCCGGGCGCAGCAGGCTCTTGATGTCGTCGCTGTCGCCGTCGGCCTTGAGGATCAGCGGCAGCAGATCCTTGGCCAGCAGCACGCCGAGCACGTCGTCGTGGCTTTCGCCGATCACCGGGTAGCGCGAATGCGCGGCATCGATGACCGCTGGCAGGAATTCGCGGGGTGTCTGGGTCGCCTTGATGCTGATCATCTGCGAGCGCGGCACCATGATGTCGCGTACTTGCAGGTCAGCCACCTGAATGGCCCCTTCGACAATGGCCAGCGCTTCGCTGTCCAGCAGTTTGTTCTGTTGGGCTTCGCGCAGCAGCTCAAGCAGCTCCTGGCGGTTTTTCGGCTCGTGGACAAAAGCCTGGGTCAGTTTACCCAGCCATGACTTTTGTCCGTTGCTCGATCGGTCTTCGCTCATAGCCCTTACTCGTGATCCTTGCTTGTCGTTTCTGAAGGTTGATGTTCGGCGCTTTCGTCGTCTGCATAAGGATCCGGATAGCCCAGTTCCTCAAGCAACGTTCGTTCCAGTGATTCCATTTCTTCGGCCTCTTCATCGTCGATATGGTCGTAACCAAGCAGATGAAGGCAGCCGTGAATGACCATGTGCGCCCAATGCGCATCAACGGCCTTGCCTTGTTCCTGTGCTTCGCGATTGACCACCGGCACGCAGATGACCAGATCGCCAAGCAGCGGAATGTCCAGCATGTCGTCGGGCACGTCCGCAGGAAAGGAAAGCACGTTGGTGGCGTAATCTTTGTGCCGCCATGTGTGATTAAGTTCGCGCCCTTCGGGTTCGTCGACCAGACGGATGGTCAGTTCCGAATCGGCGCTGCGCTGGCGCAGGCCCATTTCGCACCAGAGGCGGAACTGGGCTTCGCTGGGGGCTTTTGTTTCGCTTGCCAGTTGCAGATCCAGCTCAAGCATCGCGGCGGCTGTCCCGTGAAGAATTGACGCTGCTGCTCTGCGTGTCGCTGAAACGGTCATCGAAGCGCTCATAGGCTTCGACGATGCGCTGCACCAGCGGATGGCGAACCACGTCCTTGGGTTTGAAATGGGTAAAACTGATGCCCGGCACATCCTTCAGGACATCGATGACATGAGTCAGGCCCGACTTCGTGCCCTTGGGCAGGTCGACCTGGGTAATGTCACCCGTGATGACGGCGGTAGAGCCGAAGCCGATACGGGTCAGGAACATTTTCATCTGCTCGACGGTGGTGTTCTGACTCTCGTCGAGAATGATGAAGCTGTTATTAAGGGTGCGTCCGCGCATGTAGGCCAGCGGTGCAACTTCAATGACCTGCTTCTCGATCAGCTTGGCGACATATTCGAAGCCCAGCATTTCGTAGAGGGCGTCGTAGAGCGGGCGCAGATAGGGGTCGATCTTCTGTGCCAGATCGCCGGGCAGGAAGCCGAGCTTTTCACCTGCTTCCACGGCCGGACGCACCAGCAGGATGCGGCGGATCTGCTCGCGCTCCAGGGCATCCACCGCACAGGCGACGGCCAGATAGGTCTTGCCGGTACCCGCAGGGCCGATGCCGAAGTTGATGTCGTTACCGAGGATTTCCTTGACGTAACGCTGCTGATTCAAGCCGCGTGGGCGAATCAT
The DNA here is from genome assembly GCF_019719005.1 of Pseudomonas cichorii. Classification (GTDB taxonomy): domain Bacteria; phylum Pseudomonadota; class Gammaproteobacteria; order Pseudomonadales; family Pseudomonadaceae; genus Aquipseudomonas; species Aquipseudomonas cichorii_E. The sequence continues at coordinate 260,995 of NZ_JAIGPJ010000001.1, read as the reverse complement.
GCCTTTCTTGGTGCGCAGGGCCACGCCCACTTCGGCGGCCGGATGGTTGTCCAGCCCGTCGACACCGGATTCCTGCAGGAACAGGTGAACCATGTCTGGCGTCAGGTCCGTACCTTTGGTTTCACGGTACAGGCGGCGCAGAAGGTTTTCAGCCGAGGTGGTTTGCCGGGACTCGCCAATGAGCTCGAATTGATTGCCGCGATTGCGGATCTCGATGTCCAGGCGTTGTTCGATCAAGCGCAGATGCTCGTCGAGTTGCCCGCACAAGTTGGCGAAACGATGGGCCTCGAAAGGTTCGAGGATGAAGCGATGAGGTTCTGTGGGAGCGTTCAAGGTCGTTTTTAGCCGCCCGACGGCAGTTGAGTTGAATTGAAGAATACCCCTAGAGAACCTTGGGCGAAAGGTCTGACGTCGTTTGCAAATGAATTCGCTCCCACAAGGCCGACCGTAGGAGCGAATTCATTCGCGAATAAACCATTACTGCAACAAAGAACCCCGCAACGAATGCGGCTGTGCATCGTCAATGTGTACATCGGCGAATTGCCCGATCAGCTTGGGGTTGTCGCAGCGGAAGTTGACGATCCGGTTGTTTTCGGTGCGCCCTTGCAGCTCGCCGGGGTCCTTTTTCGAGTAGTCGGTCACCAGAATGCGCTGGGTGCTGCCGACCATTTGTCGGCTGATCTCGAAACCCTGCTGGTTGAGACGATGTTGCAGGGCCGCCAGGCGTTCCTTTTTGAGGGCTTCCGGGGTGTCGTCTTTCAGATCGGCGGCTGGCGTACCAGGGCGCGGGCTGTAGATGAACGAGAACGAAAAGTCGAAACCCACGTCCTGGATCAGCTTCATGGTGTTCTCGAAGTCTTTCTCGGTTTCGCCCGGAAAGCCGACGATGAAGTCCGAACTGATGCTGATACCCGGCACGGCAGCCTTGAGCTTGCGCAGCTTGGACTTGTATTCCAGCGTGGTGTGGTTGCGCTTCATGGCCGCCAGAACGCGGTCGGAGCCCGATTGCACCGGCAAGTGCAGGTGTTTGACCAGTTCCGGTACCTCGGCGTGAGCCTGGATCAGACTGTCGGAAAACTCCAGAGGATGCGACGTGGTGTAGCGGATGCGGTCGATACCGTCGACTGCCGCAACCACGCGGATCAGGTCGGCCAGATCGGCCACGCGACCATCATGGGTCGTGCCGCGATAGCCGTTGACGTTCTGGCCCAGCAGCGTGATTTCACGCACGCCGTTTTCGGCCAGATGAATGACTTCCGCCAGGACGTCATCGAACGGACGGCTGACCTCTTCACCACGGGTATAAGGCACGACGCAGAACGTGCAGTACTTGCTGCAGCCTTCCATCACCGACACGTAGGCGCTCGGGCCATCGATGCGCGGCTCGGGCAGGTGGTCGAATTTCTCGATTTCCGGGAACGACACGTCCACCTGAGGCAGGCGGGTAATACGGGCGGTGTCGATCATTTCCGGCAGACGGTGCAAGGTCTGCGGGCCGAAGACCACGTCCACGTAAGGGGCGCGATCACGAATCGCAGCGCCTTCCTGACTGGCGACGCAGCCGCCGACAGCGATGACCATCTCGGGATTGGCCAGCTTCAGTTCACGCCAGCGACCCAGCTGGGAATAAACCCGATCCTGGGCGCGCTCGCGAATCGAGCAGGTATTGAGCAGGATCACGTCGGCATCTTCCGCACGAGCGGTGACTTCCAGGGCCTGATGTTCGCCCAGCAGATCGACCATGCGCGAGCTGTCGTACTCGTTCATCTGGCAACCGTGGGTTTCGATATAAAGCTTCTTGGCCATGCGTGATCATCAGCGGATTCAAAGAACCGCGCATTATAGGGACGATGCTCACGGGTTCCTAGCGTTGGCTGTCCGATGGGCATGCTATAGTTCGTGCCCTTTTTTCAATCCCCGATCGTTATCCGGCTTTTATGACCAAACGCGAAGCTCCAATCTACAAGGTTATTTTCCTCAACCAGGGCCAGGTGTTCGAGATGTACGCCAAGCAGATCTATCAGAGCGATCTGTGGGGGTTTCTGGAAGTGGAAGAGTTCGTCTTCGGCGAGCGCACGACTGTCGTGGTTGATCCCAGCGAAGAAAAGCTCAAGGCACAGTTCGAGGGGGTGGTGCGAAGTTTCGTGCCGATGCATTCCATTGTGCGTATCGACGAGGTCGAGCGCATGGGTACGCCAAAGATCAGCGAGGCGCGTGGAGGTGGCAATGTAATGCCGTTTCCGATGCCGATGCCTGAAAAGTAGAAAGCAGTAGAAAAGTAAGGAAAGCCTGCCCTGAAGCGATTCGATCAGGGCAGTGGCGAGAACGGGCTGCGCCCTTCGGCGGTTTGCAGTTCCATCAGGTATTTGCGGAAGATCTGGCCCAGCACCTGGGTTGCGACTTCCAGTTCGTCGCGCTTCATCTTGGCCGACACTTCGTCCGCCGCATCCAGCGCTTCTTCCGAGCCATTGACCGCCGCCATCTTCAGCACGATATACGCCTGAATGTTATTGGCCTGCACGCCTTCGCCGCGGGCGAACATCAAGCCCAGCTGATACTGCGCCTGCGCATGACCCAGCAACGACGCCTGCTCGAAATAATTCAGCGCCTGTGGCAGGTCGCGAGGGGTGTTCTGGCCTTCGTAATAGAACTCGCCCAGCTCGTATTGCGCTTGTGCATCCCCCGATTGTGCAGCTTGCTGGCATGCCGAAAGCGCAGCCGGAAGATTCTCGGGCTGAGTATTGAGGGTACAACGACCCACCGCTGGGATTAACAACGAGTTGCTCCCTGCATTGGTCAGCAGGGGATAGACAAGCAACAGGCAGCCCAATGCAAGGGTGCGGCCGGTGCGGTTCATGGGAGTCGACTTACCTCTGAAAAAGGTGCGGGCTTGCCCGTCCAGCGAAACGTGCTGGCTGGCCATTATGAAATAAGCAGGGCCAACCTTACAAAGTCTTTACGGTTTTTCTGCTGCACGGGCCCCGTTTTTATGGTTCAAACCCGTGGAAGCGAATTCATTAACGAATGAATTCGCTCCTACATTAGCTTATTTCAGCGCAGCGAACGCTTTTTCGGCAGCATCGAGAGTCAGTTTCAACTCGGTTTCGCCATGGGCGATGGAGGTGAAGCCAGCCTCGAATGCGCTTGGCGCCAGGTACACGCCGCCTTCGAGCATCAGGTGGAAGAAACGTTTGAAGCGGTCTGCATCGCTGGTCATGACGTCCTGGAAGGTCACGATTTCCTTGGCATCACTGAAATACAGGCCAAACATGCCACCCGCCTGAGTGGTCACGAACGGGATACCCGCAGCGTCAGCACGCTGTTGCAGGCCTTCGAGCAGGCGGCGAGTGTAGTCGCTCAGCTCATCGTGGAAGCCTTCGCGGCTGATCAGGCGCAGGGTGGTGAGGCCGGCGGCCATGGCCAGCGGGTTGCCCGACAGCGTACCGGCCTGATAGACCGGCCCCAGCGGTGCGATATGCGACATGATTTCGCGTTTGCCGCCAAAGCAGCCCACCGGCATGCCGCCGCCAATGATCTTGCCGAAGGTGCTCAGGTCCGGTGTCACGCCGTAGTAAGCCTGGGCGCCGCCGAGTGCCACGCGAAAACCGGTCATCACTTCGTCGAAGATCAGCACCACGCCATGTTCGTCGCACAGGGCGCGCAGGCCTTGCAGGTAGCCCGGTGCAGGCGGAACGCAGTTCATGTTGCCCGCGACCGGCTCGACGATGATGCACGCCACTTCCTGACCGACATCGGCCAGCAACTGGCGCACGGCCTCCAGGTCGTTGAACGGTACGGTCAGGGTGTGTTTGGCGAACGCTGCCGGAACGCCGGGCGAGCTGGGCACGCCCAGGGTCAGTGCGCCGGAACCGGCCTTGACCAGCAGGCTGTCGGAGTGACCGTGGTAGCAGCCTTCGAACTTGATGATGCTGTCGCGGCCGGTGTAGCCACGGGCCAGGCGAATCGCGCTCATGGTCGCTTCGGTGCCGGAACTGACCATGCGCACCATTTCCATGGAAGGCACCAGCGAGCAGACCAGATCGGCCATCTCGGTTTCCATGGCGGTCGGTGCGCCATAGGACAGACCGTGTTCCAGCTGGCTGCGCACGGCGTCGAGTACTTGCGGGTGGCTGTGGCCCAGAATCATCGGGCCCCAGGAACCGACGTAATCGACATAACGCTTGTCGTCTTCGTCAGTCACGTAAGCGCCGGCAGCATGTTTGAAGAACAGGGGCGTGCCGCCAACGCTCTTGAATGCGCGGACCGGCGAGTTGACACCGCCTGGGATGTGTTTCTGGGCGTTGGCGAAGAGTGTTTCGGAACGGGACATGATCGGGTCTCTGCTTTTGAACCGGGAAGTCGTTTCTACGCTGAGTGCGCAGCTCTGTGCATGGCTGCTTCGGTGACGTCACGAGGCCAGAAGGCGTAGGGAGCCGCACTATAGCAAATGCCACATGGCTGCCGGATGCACATGTCCGAATTCAGCCAGACTTTTTCCCGGCGCAGGAGTAGGGTCAGCCTCATGAAAACTCTTGATCCAGATGTGTGCTATGCGGCCTTTATCGCCCGGGACCGCCGTTTTGACGGCTGGTTTTTCATGGGCGTATCGACGACCGGAATTTACTGTCGGCCCATGTGTCCGGTACGTAAGCCACTGCCTCGCAATTGCAGTTTCTATGCAACGGCAGCCGCTGCCGAGCAGGCGGGCTTTCGTCCGTGCCTGCGCTGCCGCCCGGAACTGGCACCCGGCCATGGCTTGCTGGATGTCTCCAGCCGTCTGGCCCAGGCTGCCGCACGCTTGATAGACGAAGGCTTTTTAAGCGGCAGAAGCCTCGATGCCCTGGCTGATCGGGTTGGCGTGACCTCGCGGCATCTGCGGCGGATCTTCGAGGCCGAGTTTGGTGTGTCGATGATCGATTATTCCCAGACCCAGCGGCTGCTGATCGCCAAGCGTCTGCTGACCGATACAGGCATGTCCATGGCTGAAGTGGCGCTGGCTTCCGGGTTCGGCAGTGTCAGACGTTTCAACGATGTGTTTCAGGCGCGTTATGGTCTCAACCCGCTGCGCTTGAGGAAGACGACGAACCGGGGCGGTGAGGCCAGCATGCGTTTCGAGTTGTCGTACCGGCCGCCTTTTTCATGGGACGGTGTGCTGGAGTTTCTGGCGCATCGTTGTATTGCCGGGGTTGAACATGTGAGTGAAGACGCTTACACCCGTGTGATCACAGTCGAGCACACCGGGCGTCGTCTGGCCGGCTGGTTGACCGTGAGCCATGCGCCGTTGCGCCATGCCTTGGTGGTGACGGTATCGGCTTCACTTCAGCCGGTTATCGCTCAGGTCTTGGGACGCGTGCGGCGCGTGTTCGACACGGGTTGTCGGCCCGATCTGGTGGATGCGCATCTGGGGCCATTGGTGGCCGAATTGCCGGGCATGCGTGTGCCCGGTGCGTTTGATGGTTTCGAGATCGCGGTTCGGGCGGTGGTGGGCCAACAGATATCGGTGTCTCAGGCCCGGTTGATTCTGGGGCGTATCGCCGAGCGTTTCGGTACGGCGGTGGAAGAGGCACCTTTCGGGTTGCGTCATGCGTTCCCGATGGCTGAAGCCATTGCCTGCCTGAGCCCGGAGGAGCTTATTTCCACGGGTATCATCCGGATTCGTGCCGAGGCCATTATTGCCGTGGCGCAGGAAGTGGCGGCAGGGCGCATCATTCTTGAGCCCTTGGTGCCACTGGATGAAACCCTGTCTGCCTTGCGGCATATTCGCGGCATTGGTGAATGGACCGTGCAATATATCGCCATGCGAGCCTTGGGCTGGCCCAATGCGTTTCCGGAAGGTGATGCGGTACTTAAAAAACATCTAGGCTGTGCAACGGTCGCCCAGCTCAATGAATACGCCAGCCAGTGGGCACCCTGGCGTGCTTACGCTACGGTGCATGTCTGGCGTCAACGTGAGGAGGCCAAAAAATGATTCATGGCTATCTGCTTTCCAGCCCGCTGGGCGATGTTGCCTTGCGAGCCGAGGACGATGCGCTGACCGGCGTGTACTTCGTCGGCCAGAAATACTTTCCGCAACTGGTATTGCTGCCCAACGATCATGCCGTCCCCAAGGTAATTCGCCAGGCTCAGGAGCAACTGACCGAGTTCTTCAGCGGCCAGCGTCGGGTCTTCGAGGTGCCGCTGCGTTTTCGGGGCACTTCCTTTCAGGAGCAGGTCTGGCGCGAACTGGCGCGGATTCCCTATGGCGAAGTGCTGTCCTACGGTGCCATGGCCCGGAAAATGGGCCTCAGCCCCGGGCATTCCCGTGCAGTGGGTACCGCCAACGGCAAGAACCCGATTTCGATCATTGTGCCTTGCCATCGGGTCATTGGTTCAGGCGGAGATTTGACAGGCTATGCCGGCGGCGTTGATCGCAAGCGTGCGTTACTGGCGCTGGAGAATGCCAACGGGATGCCTGATTTTGAGCTGAAGGTTATTGGCGTCGTGTAGCGGCCTTCGCAGGCTGTGTGGGAGCGAATTCATTCGCGAAAAGATTCACGAAAAAGATCATTGAACGCCTTCGCCCGCCGCGTCACTTCCTGCGGATTCTCTGCGCCGAACAGCCCGTTCACCACCGCCAGCAGATCCGCCCCGTGGGCCACCAGTTGCGGGGCGTTTTCCAGGGTAATCCCGCCAATCACGGCAATCGGCAGATGCACTTTGGCGCGCACCTGATTCAGCAGATCGAAAGGTACGGCAGGCGCATCGGGTTTGGTCTGTGAGTTGAAGAACCGTCCGAATGCCACATAAGTAGCACCGTCTGCCTTGGCCTTTTCAGCCAGCTCAAGCTTGCCGTGGCACGTGGCCCCGACAATCGCTTTATGACCCAGCAGTGCCCTGGCATCCGGCAGCGAGCCATCGGTTTGCCCCAGGTGAACACCTACGCCCAGGCGGGCTGCCAGTTCGGCGTCGTCGTTGATGATCAATCGGGTCTTGTACTGCTCGCACAACTTGAGCAGTTCGCTGGCTTCGCGCAGGCGACGGGATTCGTCGCTGGTCTTGTCCCGGTATTGCAGCAGGGTCACGCCGCCGTCGAGGGCGGCCTGGACGTAGGTCAGGAATTTACCGGCCAGCAATGTGCTGTCGGTAATGGCATACAAGCCACGTAGTTTCATCGAATGAGCCTCATGGCAGGGCGTTACGAACCAAAATCCAGCGGCAGGCGGCGAGGCACGAATTGCCCTTTACCCAACTGCTCAGCGTCCCGCAACGTTCGCCAGGTGTAATCCAGTGCCGTTTGCACCGCGCTGATCAGGCCTTCTCCCTGAGCCAGTCGTCCGGCCAGGGCGCTGGCCAGCGTGCAGCCCGAACCGTGATAGCTGCCGGGCAGGCGCTGACAGATAAAGGTGTGGGTCTGACCGCAGCGGGTGTACAGTCGGTTGTGCACTTCCTGCTCATCGCCATGCCCGCCGGTGATCAGCAGGTTTTCACAGAATGGCAGCAGTTTTTGTGCGCATTCGTCGGCCGTGCCGTCAGGCAGTTCGGCCAGGATGCGGGCTTCAGGCAGGTTGGGAGTGGCAATCGTCGACAGTGGAAGCAGGCGCTCACGCATTGCGTAGCCGACCTCATCCTTGCCCAGCTGGCCACCACCGCCCGCGCGCAGAACCGGGTCACAGACCACAGGCAAGTCGGGATGCTCGATCAGCAATTGGGCAACGGTGTCGACCATTTCCAGCGAACCCAGCATGCCCAGCTTGACTGCTGCTACGCTCGAATCATTGAAGACCGCATTGGCCTGGGCCAGGACCCATTCGCGGTCGAGAACGCGAAAGTCGCTGACATTGACGGTGTCCTGAACAGTCAGGGCAGTCACGGCCGCAGCAGCATGGCAGCCTTGGGCGAGCAGGGCTTCGATATCGGCCTGCAAGCCAGCACCACCGCTGGGATCGTGGCCGCTGAGGCAGAGGACTACGGGACGGGAGCTATAGATATTCATGGTGCGCGAGCTTATCACTAAACCTTTCCCGGGCTGTCGGTCGTTCCGGTTTTTTCTGGGCAAAGGTGAAAACCTGATGATGCCCTCAAGACAGAAATATTTGAGTTTGCTCTGCAAGTGCCGAGATAGAGCCGTTGCTTTTATTTTGAAGCGATAGTGACTATAGGCCATTAACCGCTATGCTTGGTTATTCCTGAAGCCTTTTTGTCTCTGGCGATTTCTATCGCCAGAGTCGGGTGATCAGCGTAAGCAAGGTCCACACACTGACGTGTCTGTTTTGAACTATTGCCTGTTTCAAGGAAAGAAATTTGCGGGGCGTCGTCATCAACGGATGAAATGACAGCGACGTTCTACCTTGGGGCTTTATGCGCTATTTGCTGATCATGCTGGTTGCCTGGTTTCCCTTGCTGGCTCATGCCGTCGAGTTTGATGAAAACATTCGCAGCTTGCCGTTGGGGCGCGAGATTCAGGTTTTTGAAGACGTGAGTGGCAAGGCGAGTATCGACAGGGTCATCTCCGAGGCGGGAGCCTTTCGTGCGCTCGACAGTGAAACACTCAACGCGGGTTATTCGCGCTCGGCGTTCTGGCTGAAGGTCGATCTGTTCTACAAACCCAATCCCCGCGCACCGCATTCCGACTGGCTGCTGGAACTGGCCTATCCACCGATGGACCATGTGGATGTCTATCTGTCGGACGGCAACGGGCGCTATCAACTGGCCTGGAAGACCGGCGACATGCTGCCGTTTTCAAGCCGCGATGTTAAGCAGGGCAACTTCGTGTTCGGGGTGGACCTGCCGCCGGGCAAGCAGACGACTGTCTATATGCGTGTCGCCAGCCAGGGGCCGATCCAGGCACCGCTCAATCTGTGGGCCAGCCACGCCTATATGGAAGAACAGCCCGCCAAGGTCTACATCCTGGGTCTGATCTATGGCGTGTTGACGGGCATGCTGGTCTACAACCTGTTCATCTTCATCAGCGTGCGCGACCCCGGTTATCTGTACTACATCCTGTATATCGCCTCGTTCGGTCTGTATCAGCTATCGATCAGTGGCGTCGCCATCGAATACCTCTGGCCGAACAGCCCTGTGTGGGCCAACACCGCCACGCCTCTACTGATGGCAATTTCGGTGCTGTTCGTCAGCCAGTTTTCACGCAGCTTTCTGCAGACCAGAACCCTGGCGCGCTGGCTGGATGTCCTGTTGATCGCAGTGATGGCCAGCGCCGTGGTGGTAATGCTGCTGGCCTTGTTTGCCAATTACGGCCTGGCATTGCGCAGTGTGACGATGCTGGTGCTGGCGTGTTCTCTGGCGATGCTGACAACTGGTATCACGGCGGTGCTCAAGGGCATCCGAATCGCTCGCTACTTCTTGGCCGCCTGGGTGGTATTTGCGATGGGGGGACTGGTCAACGCCGTGATGCTGTTCGGTTATATCCCCAATACCTTCCTTAGCCTGTACGCCGGCCAGATCAGTTCAGTGCTGGAAATGGCTCTGCTGTCGCTGGCGCTGGCTGATCGGGTCAATCACATCCGCGAGCAACAGGCCCAGACCCTGGCGGAAGCCGGCAAGGACATGGAACGCCTGAACCGCCAGCTGGCCACCAGCAACCGGCTCAAGGACGAGTTTCTGGCCACGCTGACCCATGAGCTTCGAACCCCGATGAATGGGGTCATCGGTTCACTGGAGCTGATGCAGACCGTGCCGATGGACGGCGAGCTGGAGATGTATCAGCAAACGGCCTCTGCCTCCGCTCAGGACATGATGAGCATGATCAACGGCATCCTGACCCTGACTGAGCTTCAGGCCGGTGTGCTGTATGCCGAAAGCGATGCCTTCGATACGTGCGGCCTGTTTGAACAGTTGCGCGACCGTTTTCGCAGCGCAGCCCAGGCCAAGGGGCTGGAGTTGAGGTTCGAGCTGGACGAGCAGATGCCGGAAAGCGTGCGCGGCGATGTTCACAAGCTGTACCAGTGCCTTGAGTGCCTGCTGGACAATGCGATCAAGTTCACCAAGCGAGGCGCGGTCAAGGTACGAGCCATGTCTCAGCAGCATGACAACGATGTCCTGTTACTTCGGGTCGAGGTGATGGATACCGGTATAGGTTTCAGCCAACTGGATGAAGCAACGTTGTATCAGCGTTTCTTTCAGGTCGATGGTTCCATGACCCGCGAGTATGGCGGGCTGGGAATCGGCCTGGCAATCTGTCGGCAACTGGTCGAGTTGCAGGGCGGTAGCCTCAGCCATCGCTCCGAGCCGGGCAGGGGAAGTTGTTTCACCCTGAGCCTGCCTTTGTTGATGGCCATACCGGGTGCCGTGCGCAGGGCTCCGGCCGCCAAGGCTCAATGGGGAATCTGAGGGGCGGAAAAAAGCCCGATCATTGGTCATGAACGGCACTGTTGAAAGCTCTTGTTGCGTGGTTCACTGCTGCAAACGCAGACAGGAGGCCACTCATGAACCTGCATCAGTTCGCCGAGACCCATCAGGTGACCAACCAGCCGCCGTCACTGGACGGCGTCAACCTCTACCGCATCGACCTGCCACTGCAAACCTGGGTAAAACGTTTTGGCGCGGGTTGGGCCGAGCCCCGAATCGATGCTTATGGTGCCCTGGCGGGCGGACCTCTCATGGAGGCCGGTTTCCTCGCCAATCAGAACAAGCCGACCTTCGCCAGTCATGACCGATACGGCAATCGCATCGATCTGGTCGAATTTCACCCGGCTTATCACCAGTTGATGAGCACCGCCATCGACCATGGCATTCCCTCTTTGCCATGGACCGATCCGCAACCCGGTGCCCATGTGGCGCGTGCTGCGATGAGTTATCTGCACACCCAGGCCGACCCCGGCAGCGGTTGCCCGCTGACCATGACCTTTGCCAGCGTACCGGCTCTCAAACTGCAACCTGAGTTGGCGCAGATATGGCTGCCGAAAATTCTTTCCAGCCAGTACGACCCGCGCAATATCGGCATTGCCCATAAAACCGGTGCAACCATCGGCATGGCCATGACCGAGAAACAGGGCGGCACCGATGTGCGCGCCAATACCACGCGGGCTTACCCGGTGGGCGCTGGCGGGCCGGGACAGGCGTATGAACTGGTCGGCCATAAATGGTTCTGCTCCGCGCCCATGTGCGATGCGTTCCTGACCCTGGCGCAGACTGACAAGGGCCTGAGCTGTTTCCTGCTGCCACGCCATCGGCCGGATGACACCCGCAACGAGTTCTATATCCAGCGTCTGAAAGACAAACTGGGCAACTGCTCCAACGCCTCCAGCGAAATCGAACTGCGCGGCGCACTGGCCTGGATGGTTGGTGAAGAGGGCCGTGGTGTGCCGACCATTATTGAAATGGTCGCCATGACCCGTTTCGACTGCATGATCGGTTCCAGCGCCCTGATGCGTCAGGCCCTGACCCAGGCCACTCATCACTGTGCCCATCGCAAGATCAGCGGGCGACTGCTCAGCGAGCAGCCGTTGATGCAGAACGTGCTGGCCGACCTGGCACTGGAAAGCGAAGCCGCACTGGCGCTGACCCTGCGCATGGGGCGTGCGCTGGACCACCTGAATGACGATCATGAAGCGCGCTTTGTGCGTCTGGTCACGGCAGTGGGCAAGTACTGGATCTGCAAACGTGCGCCAGCCATGATCAACGAGGCCGCCGAATGCATGGGCGGTGCCGGTTATGTCGAAGACAGCATTCTGCCGCGCCTGTATCGCGAAGCGCCGGTCAACTCGATCTGGGAAGGCTCCGGCAATGTGCAGTGTCTGGACGTGTTGCGGGCGCTGTCCAAAGAGCCCGGCGTGCTGGATGCCTTGTTCGCTGAACTGTGCGACGGGCATGGTGACCGGCACCTGAAGGCGCATATCGAAAAACTGAAAGCTGCATTCACGGACACCCGCGATATCCAGTACCGCGCCCGACAGCTGACCGAAGACATCGCGGTGGGCTTGCAGGCCAGACTGCTGCTCGAAGCGGGCAATGCGGCTGTCAGCGATGGATTCATTGCCGGTCGATTGCTGTCCTCCGGGCGGGTTTATGGCGCTTTGCCGGTAGGCGTCGATGCAGAAACTTTGCTGGCTCGCGCTTCGCCGCAGGTGGCATAAGCACGCGAACCCGTTAGGATGAGGGTCTGCAAGATCAGACAGGACCTAAACCGTGACGCAAGCCTTTGTTGTTGTAGAAAGCGCCGAGCAAGCTGTGGAGCGGCTCGCAGAACTGCATGAACGTGCAACCAGTGCCTTGAGCCAGGCGCTCAAGCGCTACCTGAAAGACCGCGTCGAACCCGACGCCGAGCAACGTGCGCTGTTCCGCTACCCGGAATTGCGTCTGACCTACGCCTATCAGGGCGATGTGCCGCTGACGACTCGCGCCTACGCCAAGGTGCAGTTGCCCGGCACCTACAGTGTCACCGTGACTCACCCCAAGGCATTCCGTAAATACCTGCTCGAGCAACTGCGGCCGCTGATGAGTGATTTCACGGTCACCATCGAAGTGGGCGTGAGCGAGCAGAACATTCCTTACCCATACGTGGTCGAGCAGGGCGATGAACTGGCAGGCTCCGGCGTGACCGCCGCTGCGCTGGCCCGTGTTTTCCCCAGCACCGACTTGTCCGCTGCGACCGACGGCATCGCTGATGGCCTTTACGACTGGGCCAATACCGATCCCCTGCCGCTGGCACTGTTCGACGCGGCGCGGGTGGACTTCTCGCTGCGGCGTCTGGTGCATTACACCGGCAGTGACTGGCGTCATGTGCAGCCCTGGATTCTGCTGACCAACTACCACCGCTACGTTGACCAGTTCATCCTGCATGGCCTGGAAAAACTGCGCGAAGACCCGCGTTTCGTGCGCATGGTGTTGCCCGGCAATGTGGTGGTCGACAAGAGCATGGGCGTCGAAGAGGCCCAGGCCATTGTTGCCAGTGTGGTCTGGCACCGTTACCAGATGCCGGCCTATCACCTGATCGCGGAAGATGGTCATGGTGTCACGCTGGTCAATATCGGCGTCGGCCCGTCCAATGCCAAGAACATCACCGATCACCTGGCGGTGCTGCGTCCGCATTGCTGGCTGATGATCGGCCACTGTGGCGGCCTGCGTCAGTCCCAGACCATTGGCGACTATGTGCTGGCTCACGCCTACATGCGTCGCGATGGCATTCTGGATCGCGTACTGCCTCCGCACATTCCGATCCCGGCCCTGGCCGAAGTGCAACTGGCATTGCAGGAATCGGCGGCGCAGATCACCGGCGAACGTGGCGATGATCTCAAGAAGCGCCTGCGCACAGGCACGGTCCTGACCTATGACGACCGTAACTGGGAACTGCGCTGGGCTCAGGAACGTCCGCTCATCAACCTGTCCCGTGCAGTTGCCGTGGATATGGAAAGCGGCACCATCGCAGCTCAAGGCTACCGTCTGCGCGTGCCTTACGGCACATTGCTTTGCGTATCGGACAAGCCTTTGCACAGTGAAATCAAATTGCCGGGTTCGGCCAATGCTTTCTACGAGCGTGCCGTCAGCCAGCATTTGAAGATCGGCATCGCGGCCCTGGACCTGCTGCGTACCGAGTTGCACTCGTTGCACTCACGCAAACTGCGCAGTTTCGACGAGCCGCCGTTCCGTTAAGTGATTGGTATTTATTGAAAGGGCCACTAAAGTGGCCCTTTCTGTTTTCAAGTCTCTAAGTTCCCATGTCCCGCACTCAACGCCCTGTGTCTCGTCGTCCCGCACCCAAGAGTGCCAGTGCTACTCGCCGCGTAACCAAAGCGCCTCCGGCCGAGCCGAAGCTCATCCTGTTCAACAAGCCTTTCGATGTGCTGACGCAATTCAGCGATGGCGAAGGTCGGGCAACGCTCAAGGACTTTATCGACATTCCCGGCGTTTATCCGGCCGGGCGTCTGGACCGCGACAGTGAAGGCTTGCTGCTGCTGACCAACGACGGCCAGCTCCAGGCGCGGATTGCCGACCCCAAACACAAACTGCCCAAAACGTACTGGGTGCAGGTCGAAGGCGAGCCGACCGAGGAGCAACTGCACCAATTGCGTAACGGCGTCGAACTCAACGACGGCCCGACCTTGCCCGCCGAGGCCCGCCAACTGGATGAGCCGCAACTCTGGCCACGCAACCCGCCGGTGCGCTTTCGCAAGAGCGTACCGACCAGTTGGCTGGAGCTGATCATCAAGGAAGGCCGCAACCGGCAAGTGCGGCGCATGACGGCTGCGGTGGGTCTGCCAACCCTGCGGCTGGTGCGGGTCAGGATTGGCGACTGGACGCTGGAGGGGCTGGATCAGGGGCAGTACCGGGAGATCAAGCCCTGACTTGTGTAGGTAGACTGTGTGGGAGCGGATTTATCCGCGAAGACGTCAGGCGATAAATATGTGTGGAATGCACCGGCCTCTTCGCGACTGAAGTCGCTCCCACGGGGGCTCATGAGCCATTCTCGATATAGGCAATCACCAGGCTTTTGATCACGAATGCCATGATGCCCAGACCCAGCACGAAGAACAGGATGAAGGTGCCGAATTTGCCCGCTTTGGATTTCTTCGCCAGATCCCAGACGATAAAGCCCATGAAACAGATCAGGACGCTGACCAGAATGGTCATCATCCATTCTTCGAAAAGCATGGGGTCCATCGTTTGCTCCAGTCCGGGGGCTGTTTAGCTGCGCAGGTGAGTCAAGGGCAATTCAGTGCTGGCCAGTACCTGGTTGAGCACGAAGCTCGACTTGACGCTGGTGACGCCTTCGATGCGGGTAAGATGGCCCAGCAGCAGTTTCTGGTAATGATCCATGTCAGGAACCACCACTTTCAATTGATAATCGGCGTCCATTCCGGTTACCAGGCTGCATTCCTGCACCTGAGGCAGGTTGCGGATCTGTTGCTCGAAATGCTCGAATCGTTCCGGCGTATGGCGATCCATGCCGATCAGCACGTAGGCCGTCAGGTTCAGGCTGAGCTTCTTGCGATCCAGCAAGGCAACCTGACGCACGATATAACCGTCGTCTTCGAGTTGTTTCACGCGGCGTGAGCAGGGCGATGGCGACAGCCCGATACGCTCTGCCAGTTCCTGGTTGGAAATGCGTGCGTCGCGTTGCAGTTCGGCCAAAATGCTCAGGTCATATCTGTCGAGCTTGCTCACGATGTTCCCCTTTGTGAGTTGGATTGCGCTGAATTATTGGTATGAAGTAAAAAATTGCGCAAGTAATGTTTTTGTGAGCAATCTTCGCAATCTTTTGCTGGTCCGGCAGGCCTATTCTTTTCAACAGAATCACTGCCCGGACACAGCGTCCAGCGCGACTCGCCCAATCAGGCAGTCGCGGCCTCCCACCCGACAGGGTCGGCCAGGCCCCCGGGCTACATACAGTCCAGAAGACGTATGAGGTGAGCCGATGTCAAAAGTGTCGCGCCAGGACGAAGTATCTCAAGGGGGCCAATCAGGCCCCCTTTTCTTTGCGTCCTGATAAAGTACGCAGAACGGCGCGCCACTCTTACAGTCTTATTTACGTCTACCCGCGTCCTAGTGAGGAAAGCATGAAATCTGGCATCTGGAAGCTGACGGGGTTAAGTCTGCTGTGTCTGAGCATCAGTGCCCATGCTGTGGCCGATGATGACTCCTTCAAGGACCAGTATCGCGGCAGTTCCGGGGACAATGGGCAACAGCGCAGAATCCAGCAACAGCAGCAGAACCAGCAGTTTCAGGTTGAGCGCCAACAACAGCAGCAGATTCAGCAACAACAGAATCAGCAGCGTCA
Organism: Pseudomonas cichorii; assembly: GCF_019719005.1. GTDB lineage: Bacteria > Pseudomonadota > Gammaproteobacteria > Pseudomonadales > Pseudomonadaceae > Aquipseudomonas > Aquipseudomonas cichorii_E. The sequence continues at coordinate 245,283 of NZ_JAIGPJ010000001.1, read as the reverse complement.
GGTCGAGCGCCAGCAGCAACAGCAGATCTACCAGCAGCAACAGAATCAGCAACGCCAGATTCAGGATCAGATGCAGCAGCAGCGCAACGTCGAGCGCCAGCAGCAACAGCAGATCTACCAGCAACAACAGAATCAGCAGCGCCAGATCCAGGACCAGCAAAATCAGCAACGTCAGATCGAACGCCAGCAGTTTCAGCAGCACCAGAACAATCTGCCGATCCAGACCGCTCCTCGCGAATCATGGCAAACCCAGCAGCCGCGTCAGGGTTATTACCAGGATAATCCGCGTGGCAATCGCAACTGGCAGGCCGGTAATGGCCGTCCCAATGATCGCTGGGAAGGTCGGCCCGACGGGCGCGGCAATGGCTGGGGCCCAGGCCCGCAGTATCGACCCGGTTATACGATAGACCGGGTTCCCGGCGGTTACTCGCGTGTCCCGTATCGCGGGCAGGATTATTTCTATTCACAAGGTTATTGGTATCGCCCGCAAGGCCCACGCTATGTGGTGGTAACGCCGCCTTATGGCCTGCGCGTACGCAGCCTGCCGTCCTACTCGCAGGAAATCTGGATTGGCAGTTCGCTGCTGTTCTTGGCGGCTGGCACTTACTACGCCTACCAGTCCGACAGTCAGGATTATGTGGTGGTCAACCCGCCACAGAATCAACCGACCTACAGCCAGGCACCTGCGCAGAACGGTTATGACCCTGTTTCCTACCCGCTCAATGGTCAAAGCCCTGAGCAGGTCGAGCTGGATCGTTACCAATGCTACCGCTGGGCCGTAGAACAAAGCGGCTTCGATCCGGCGAACATTACCTCCCAGCCGCAGGCCGAGGTGGTGGATCTGTATCGTCGCTCGATGGGTGCCTGCCTTGCGGGGCGAGGCTACAGCGTCAATTAGGTGATCGGGCCGCAGCCTGCTTCACCACTTCCTGTGGATCGGCATGCACCAACACTTCCGCTTTCGGATACTGCTGGTGTATGGCGCTTTCCACCTGATCGCACAACGCATGAGCGACGCTGAGCGTCAGACTGCCCGGCAACTCCAGATGCAACTGCACGAACCAGCGATTACCGGAAATCCGCGTGCGCAGGTCATGTGCGCCCAGAACACCCGGCACGCTGCACGCCAGTTCCAGCATGTGCTGGCTGACATCGGTCGGCAATTCTTCATCCATCAGCACCGAGACCGTCTCGCGGGCAATTTGAAACGCACTCCACAGAATGTAGACGGCAATTCCCAACCCGAAGTACGCATCCAGTTGTTGCCAGCCGAACAGGGTGAGTGTCAGCGCCAGCAGAATGCTGAAATTAAGCAGAAGATCGGAGCGATAGTGCAGCGAGTCGGCGCGAATGGCTGCCGATCCGGTTTCCTTGATGACCTTGTGTTGCAGCCAGAGCAGCGCCAGGGTCAGGACCAGTGACAACACCATCACAGCGATGCCAAGACCGGCCGCACCTAGCGGTTCGGGGTGCTGAATACGCTGTATGGCCTGAAAGGCAATCAGCCCGGCACTGACAGCAATGAACAGCGCCTGAGCCATGCCCGACAAGGCTTCAGCCTTGCCGTGACCATAACGATGATCTTCATCTGCCGGGCGCAGCGCGTAATGCACCGCCAGCAGATTGAGGAACGAAGCCGCGCCATCCAGCAGCGAATCGGTCAGCCCGGCCAGCAGGCTTACCGAGCCGCTGAACCACCAGGCCACGCCCTTGGCGATGATGAGCGTGCTGGCCACCAGCAGCGATGCCCGCGTTGCAAGGCGCAGCAGGCGGGCGTGTTCGGTGCTGGTGTTCATGACGCGTCCTTGTCGGAGGGCTTCAAGCCGCGGGTTTCAGACCCAGGGTCGCCAGTTGCTCGACGCTGCCCTTGTACTGGATCAGACGAGGGTCGTTGAGCGGCAGGGATTGGCCCAGCTCGCTTTCCAGAATGGCTTGCAGCTTGCTGTTGTCGACACTGCCGTCAGCATTGATTGCCGGTTGCAGCTTCTGCGGATCGACCTGCGCATGCCCGGTCGGCGTGTAGTAGATCGCGCCCGTGGTGAAGTCCACAGCCAGGGCAATAACGCCCGGAATCACATAAAACAACAGGCCGACGGCATCCAGAGCAAGAATGGCCGGATCGATCTTGCCCTCGATCTGCCCGCGGCGATCAGGATAGAAAATGCTGCCGCACGCAGAAATCTGGGTCAAAAGCGTGGCGACCAGAACGCCGCCGATAAAACGGGATGGAATGCGCATGGAGAACTCCTGAAGTGAGGTGGCAACTATACAAGGCAAAGGCTACGTCGCTAAGACTATTGCGTGTTCGGGTGGTTCTTCGCGTCAGCATATATTCATCACGGTAGCTTTCGCCGCGAAAAGGGAGCGATTGCTGTGTGGGAGCGGATTCATCCGCGAAGAGGTCGCCAGAAATAACGCTTTCCCGGATAAATCCGCACCCGCTGACCTTCTGCAAACGCCTGTGCAGCTTATAATCGGTCGCCTGTTCTGGAGCCGCCATGATTTCCTTGCCCATCGATGCTGTCCTGCCGGCCCTGCGCCAGGCGCTGACCTCCCGCCACGAAGCCATCCTCGAAGCCCCGCCCGGTGCGGGCAAGACCACACGAGTGCCGTTGACGATGCTCGATGAGCCGTGGCTGGCCGGGCAAACCATCCTCATGCTCGAACCACGCCGTCTGGCCGCCAGGGCCGCAGCCGAGCGGCTGGCCAGTGAACTGGGAGAGAAGGTTGGGGAAACCGTTGGCTACCGCATTCGGCTGGACAGCAAAGTCGGCCCCAATACCCGCATCGAAGTGGTCACCGAAGGGATTCTGACTCGGCGTCTGCAGGATGATCCGGCGCTGGAAGGCGTTGGGCTGCTGATTTTCGATGAGTTTCACGAGCGCAGTCTGGACGCCGATCTGGCGCTTGCCCTGAGCCTCAACGGTCGCGACCTGTTTCGTGACGAGCAGCCGCTGAAGATTCTGTTGATGTCGGCCACTCTGGAAGGCGAACGCCTGTCCGCGCTGCTGGACGATGCGCCAGTGGTGCGCAGCGAAGGGCGTATGTTCCCGGTGAGCATGCAGTGGGGACGACCCTTTCAGCCCGGCGAGTTCATCGAGCCGCGAGTGGTTCAGACCGTTCTCGATGCGCTGGGCAATGAGTCCGGCAGCCTGCTGGTGTTTCTGCCGGGGCAGGCCGAGATCCGGCGCGTCAATCAGCAACTGGCCGAAGCCTTGGGCGAACGGGCCGATATCCTGCTTTGCCCGCTGCATGGAGAATTGGACCTTGCGGCCCAGCGTGCAGCCATCGAGCCCGCGCCCAAAGGCTCGCGCAAGGTCGTATTGGCGACCAATATCGCGGAAACCAGCCTGACCATCGATGGCGTGCGGGTCGTGATCGATGCCGGTCTGGCGCGGGTGCCGCGTTTCGATCCGGGCAGCGGCATGACACGTCTGGACACCCAGCGCATCTCTCGCGCCAGCGCGACCCAGCGGGCCGGTCGGGCAGGGCGTCTGGAGCCAGGTGTCTGCTATCGACTCTGGTCCGAAGCCCAGCATGACCAACTCGCCGCCTATGGCTCGGCGGAAATCCTCCAGGCGGACCTGGCCGGGCTGGCACTGCAACTGGCGCGCTGGGGCGTGATGCCGGCCCAACTGGTCTGGCTCGATAACCCTCCGACGGCGGCTTATGCACAGGCTCAGGATCTGCTGGTCCGGCTGGGTGCCTTGAGTGATTCGCAGGGCCAGTTGACCACCCACGGTCAGGCGATGGCACAAGTCCCGGCGCATCCTCGAATCGCTCATCTGTTATTGCGCGGTCATGAACTGGGGCTAGGGACTCTGGCCTGTGATGTCGCGGCCTTGCTGGGCGAGCGGGATATCCTGCGCGGCGCCGGAGCCGACGTGCACAGTCGCCTGACTTTGTTGGCCGGAAGCGAGCGCGCCGCCCGTGGTGCTCAAGGCGGTGTGCAGCGGGCCATACAACTGGCGCGTCAATATCGCGGTTACTTGAAGGGCGCTGCAACAACACCGGTCAGCGATCCTGATCATTCACGCTGGCTGGGTTGCCTGCTGGCACTGGCCTATCCCGATCGTGTTGCGCAGCAACGCCGCGCTGGCGGTGCCGAATACAGACTGGCCAACGGTCGTGCAGCCCTGTTCGCGGAAGTCGATGCGCTGATGAAACAACCCTGGCTGGTGATCGCCGACCTTGGCAGTCGTCAGGGCCAGCGCGAAGAGCGGATCTATCTGGCGGCGGAATTCGATCCTGCGCTGTTCGATTCCGTGCTCTCTGAACAGGTAACCGAGTTCGATCAACTGGACTGGGATGAACGCGAAGGCGTATTGCGCGCCGAGCGTCAACGCAAGGTCGGAGAACTGATCCTCAGCCGCGAACCACTGACCGGCCTCGATGAGTCCGCCCGAGGCCAGGCCTTGCTGGGGCTGGTACGACGCAAAGGGCTGGAACTGTTGCCATGGACACCCGAACTTCGCCAATGGCAAGCCCGCGTGACCTTGCTGCGCCAACTGGATCTGGAGAAACAGGACGCCAGCGAGTGGCCGGACGTTTGCGATGCGGCCTTGCTCGACACCCTGGAGTCCTGGCTGCTGCCGTACTTGGGCAAAGTCACCCGACTCAGCCATTTCGGCAACCTGGATTTTTCATCGATCCTGCACAACCTCCTGCCATGGCCACTGCCCCAGCGTCTGGACGAACAGGCTCCCCATCACCTGAGCGTGCCATCCGGCTCATCAGTGCGGCTGGACTACAGCGAATACCCGCCAATCCTCGCCGTGCGCCTGCAAGAACTCTTCGGCCTGTCCGACACCCCACGCATCGCTAATGGCCGACAAATCGTCAAACTGCACCTACTGTCCCCGGCCCGCCGCCCGGTGCAAGTGACGCAAGACCTCGCCAACTTTTGGCGCAGTACTTATGCGGAAGTGAAGAAAGATTTGAAAGGGCGGTATCCGAAGCATTATTGGCCGGATGATCCGTTGGTGGCGGAGGCGACTGCGCGGGTTAAGCCGAGGAAGAGTTAGGAGGGAGATCAACTCCCGTGCTGAGTAGGAGCGGATTTATCCGCGAGACGTGATTGAAGGCGATACATTTCTTTGAGTTCACGGGCCTCTCGCGAATAAATTCGCTCCTACGGATGTTTTTTGATGAGAGCGTGTCAGCACAACATATGATCGACAGAAAGCACACGTGCTTTTTCCTGATAGGTTTTATTTCCCTGGCATCCCTCCAGTCAAATACTCTGGCTTCCCTACTGTTGTTGTACCAGCTCACGAAATCTGCAATCCAAGCCTGCTCAACCAAAGAAGTGATGCCATAGAATTGTCGGTTTCAAATGCTTAAAACGACTGTTTCAGGCGTGAAACGCTGTAATGAGATGTGAGAGTGTTTCAGGTTGTTTCATTCCTGTAGGGTTGTAGCCCGCGATTTAGAAGGGCTGGCCATCCATACAGGTTGAAAGTGGATCCAATTCACAGTTTTTGCACAAGTTATCCACACCTTTGCCATCTTGCAATGTCAAAGTGATCACATTATCTTGTGTGGGATCTCGCTAAAGACACCATATGTTGTGTTTTTGCGAGTGAGCTGCGGATTCAGTAAAGACAGCGGGTATGCGTGCAGAGTTTGGTCGCCGAGCACGCACACCCGCCTACCCTGAACCAATGCGTACATTGGTGGGACGCGCATTAGAGAAAAAACCGGCGCTGGATGTCAACTATTCAGCTCGGTTTTCTGCTCAAGGGTTGCTCCTGCCTAATTGATATATTTAATGACGTAGGAGCACCTAAACGTGCCAAAAAATACTAAACAAACTTCGACTTCCGTGGCCAGCTTGGCTTCCAAAGTTCTTCGCAGCGACAGCGCATCGGCCATTCAGAAGGAGTTGGCTGGTTCGGCTATGGCTCAGGCTTCTACCGGTAAGCAAACCGGTGCAGGTATGGAAACCAAGGCCAGTCACGTCCTTGATAGTAACAAGTACAACGCCACTACCAAGACTCTCGCGGCCTCGGTACTTGCCCAATCGAACAAAGAGCGGGGTGAGTGAAATGGCTCAATATTTCGTGAACCGCAACGCGCAGAGCAACGGTGACCATGAGGTACATACCAACTCGTGTATTTACTTGCCGGCACCCCACAACCGTCTTGATCTCGGTCAGCACACTACCTGTGTAACTGCTGTGCGCCAAGCTCGCAACACGTACCCGCAATCGAATGGTTGCCGGACATGCTCCTCGGTATGTCACACCCAGTAAATAGAGTTTAGAGCTAAGGTTTTTGACTCGTAGGTGAGCCGGTTGCTTTATGGACAGGCTCCCATTTTATTGAGTGTTCCAAACGTTTGCGTTGTGAGCTATTTGGTTTATTGCACATTCGATTTGAAAATGTTTTTGCAGTTTACAAAGGTGTCGGTTCTATGGCTTCTAATTTATTTATGCTTAGCTACACAGTTTCACGAAAAGAAAAAGCAAGTTCTTACGAGAGTGAGCTTTCAAAGGATTTTGCTGATCAAGTTCGCAATAAAATTCTCAATATTGAAAATGGCTGGAATAAACATGCGGAGGTTGAGACAACTTTTACTGGGACGATCCACCTCGATGGTTTTTACAATAAAGCCAGCCTTGCCAAAAAGATTATTTCAAAGGAGATTTCTCCTTTGTTGAAGGATATTCCCTATGACTATAAACCGATCGTTTCCCTTGTATTGCTGGTCAACGGTCTTAATGAGGTAGTGGAGTTCACGCTGTAATCATTTTGGCCCCAAGGATCGGGGCCTACTCGGTAGGTTACGAAGCCTTCGCCTGTCTTGCCCCATTCTTTCCTGATTGCGTCGCATACGAGAGCTGCCTAAATACTCAACAACTCAGTCACCGGCAACCGATTGGTCGTCTTCAATTCCCGCAATGAAAGGTTCGAGCGAATACTCGATACCCCCGGCAGTTTCCTCAGGACTTTTTCGACAAACCGGCTGTAGCTGTCCAGGTCTTTTGCAACCACCTGAAGCAGGAAGTCCGCCTCGCCGGTTGTGTTGTGGCAACTGAGCACTTGTGGGGCCGACTCGATGATCTTTTCAAACCTGGCGGTGGCTTCTTCGCTGTGGTCGGTGCAGGAAATCTGCACGAAGGCCATGACTCCAAGCCCCAGTTTCTTGCGGTTCAGGATGGCTTGGTATCCCTCGATCACTCCGTCTTCTTCAAGGCGTTTCTGTTTTCGCCAGCAGGAGGCTTCGCTGAGGGAAAGCTGTTCCGCCAGTTTGACATTCGACAGCCTGCCGTTGCGCTGCAGTCGATCCGATATTGCAATATCTACCTTGTCCAGCTGTTCGATCATGGCGGAATCTTTCATTTTAAATATTTAAATGAAAGTTAATTTCAATTGTTGCGCGGCGTCAATTGCAGCTTGAAAGGTAATTTCACCGGGTTCATTCATACTGGAGGCGCGATTCAGTCGGTGTTTTTTCGTTGTCGTGCCTGTCCCAGCAGAGGTGTTTTTCATGAAAGCTGTAGTCTACGAAGCCTTTTCCCTGCCGCCGCGTCTCATGACTGTCGAAGACCCGACTCCGGAGCCTCATGGCGTGGTTATTCAGGTGCAGGGCACAGGCGTGTGCCGTAGCGACTGGCACGGTTGGAAGGGGCATGACCCGGACATTCAACTGCCGCATGTTCCGGGGCATGAGCTGGCCGGCATCGTGGCTGAGGTGGGCAAGGACGTTACCAAGTGGAGGATCGGTGATCGCGTGACCGTGCCGTTCGTGGGTGGTTGCGGTGCTTGTCCTGAGTGCAGCAGCGGCAATCAGCAGGTCTGTCATACCCAGTTTCAGCCGGGCTTCACTCACTGGGGTTCCTTCGCCGAATACGTGGGTATCCACAAGGCAGACCTGAATCTGGTCGCGCTTCCCGAGAGCATGGATTTCGCGACGGCGGCCAGCCTGGGTTGCCGCTTCGTCACTTCGTTCCGGGCGGTCGTTGATCAGGGCAGGGTTACGGCGGGTCAGTGGGTCGCGGTTCACGGCTGTGGAGGTGTTGGTTTGTCGGCCGTCATGATTGCTCAAGCCATCGGGGCTAACGTCATTGCCATTGATATCTCGGACGACAAGCTTGAACTGGCCCGCTCGCTCGGTGCTGTTGCGACGGTGAATGCCAGCCGCGTTGCGGATGTCACCGAGGCCGTTCTGGAAATCACCAAGGGTGGCGCTCATGTTTCGCTGGATGCTCTGGGCCATCCGACCACCTGCTTCAACTCCATCAATAATCTGCGTCGTCGTGGCAGGCACGTTCAGGTTGGTTTGATGCTCGCAGACCATGCGAAACCGGCGATTCCGATGAGCAAGGTCATCGCCTATGAGCTGGAAATCTACGGTAGCCACGGCATGCAGGCGCATCGTTATGACGCGATGATCGAGATGATCAGCTCCGGCAAACTGGCTCCGGAGAAACTCGTCGGCAAAACCATCAGCCTGGAGCAGTCCATCGATGCACTGGTGAACATGGATCGGTTCGAGACGGCAGGCGTAACCGTTGTAACGGAGTTCTGATCCCGACCTGATCGTTCGGGCTAGCGCTCGGGCACAAGATCAGAGGCGTTGGGCTTCTCTTCCTGCACGGGCAACAGAAACCGCCCGATGACCGGCAGGTGATCCGAAATCAGCAGCGTGTCATCCCGGCGAACCCTGGCTTCGATACGCTTCAGTTTCGGACTGTGGAACAGATAGTCGACGGTTCTGTCCGGCCCGTTGACTCGCTTGTCGTTGGGGAAGAAGGTCAGCCACTGGCTGCGGTCGATACCGCTGGCTTCGCTGTTGCTGGGGATCATCGGGTATTTGTCCCAGAGCGCATGCAGTTCGCTGTCAGGGTTATAAGGGGCCTGTTGTTCGGCGGGCAGGCGTTGGTACTGGCCCAGAGGCAGCAGGTTGAAGTCGCCGCCGATCAGCCAGGGCGTGCCGCTGCTTTCAAGGGTGTCCAGCAATTTGCCAGTGACCTGGATCTGGCGTTGCAGCGTGTCGTCGCCACGGGTTGGCCTGCTCAGATGGGTGTTGATGACTGCAAGCTGTTCGCCATCGCGCAAGGGCAGGTAGCTCACCAGCAAGGCGGGGCGCGGCTTGAACTGGCGGCTGATGATGTTGGTGTCAGGCAGCGGCAGTTGCAGCCGCTCGGCATGATCGATGCGATAGCGGCTCAGGGTCGCCAGTTTCATGCCGACGCTGCCGCGGATGTGCAGGTCCGGGATGAAGTCGGCTTTCCAGTAGAACGCCTCGGTGCTGCAGGGATACAGATCCGTGACTCGCTCCTGAAGCAGGGCCAGCTGGTTCTGATAATCGGCATTTTTGGCGCCGTCGCTGACTTCCTGCAGCAACACGATATCCGGCTGTTCGTCCCGAATGACGCGGGCCACTTCATCGAGGTCATAGGCGATATCTTCGTGGGTCGGGCGCTCGTCTTCGCCGCTGCCATCGGCCATGTCGTACCAGAAGACGTAACGCTTGCCCGCCAGATACTGGATGTTCCAGGTCATGACTTTCAGCGCCTGGCCCGGCATCAGCGGTGGTGCCTGGGAGGTGCAGATGGCCGTGACCGGTTCCCGGTCTTCCGGACGCCAGGTCAGGCTATGGATCATTGCCAGCACAAGGCCGGTCAGGGTCAGGGCAATGAGTGTCAGGCGCAAGAGTAAACGGGGCATCGGCTCGGCTTGGAGCGCATGGCGCTCGGTGTCGGGTTCGCGAACGAGCATAGCCGAGCTGCCAGTCCCTGGCAGCCGTTTCGTGGCTCAAGCCTTGTTCGAAGGTTCGCTGATCAGCATGAACAGACGGAATATCACGACAGTAATGAACAGTTGCAGGAAGCTGCCGATGCTGTCGAGTATCAGGGATACCGCAGGGCTCTGGGGCTCGGGGAACAGGTAAAGCCCCAGGCCTTCGAGCAATGACAGGGGAATGTAGACCCCCAGCACACAGGCCAGAATGCGCATGAAATGGCCGGTGGTCATCAGCATGCTTTCGCGCATCGCCATGAAGGGCGTCAGCTTGCGCATGACCAGCAGGTACTCGCTGAAAGCCAGCTTGACCATCACCCACAGGCCGGGAATGACGAACAGCGACAGCCCGAACAGAATCAGCAGGGTGCTGATGGCCGACAGCACGGCGAAGGTCGGCCACAGGCGCAGGGTCATTGCCAGCAGGTCCCGGGTCGCAGGAGCCTCGCCTCGCGTGCGGGCATCGAGAAAGAGGATCAGCGCGCCCGTGTAGAGCGGATAGAACAGCAGGCCGATCAACAGCTCATAAGCGAAGGGGGCTTCAGTGCCCAGGGCCTGTTTGGCCAGGGCTTCAAGCACCACCAGCGGCAGGCACAGCATCAGGATGCTTCCCAGGTTTTGCCGGAAGAAGTACAGCGAGTCCTGGATAACGTTCAGCGGGTTCATGTGGATAAGTCGCAGGCAAAAAAGCAGGCGACACTGTAGCCCATGCCTTTTGTCGAACCAAGAGTGGCAATGACAGGGAGGGTGGCTTTCTTAACTTTTTGTTCATCCGGTTGAAGCGCGCTTGTCCAGCCCCATTACCTGAGTGAAGTCCACTCATTCGACTGGACGAAGATTTCCAACGGCAATCCAGCGAGGTCGCCATGAACAGCGAAGAGCAAACCCTGATCGACGAACTTTTCTCCAGGCTGAAAAGTGCCGAAACAGCCTCGACTCCCCGTGACCCAGGGGCCGAAGCGCGGATCAAGGAGCATCTTGCCCACCAGCCCGGCGCTCCTTATTACATGGCGCAGGCGATTCTGGTTCAGGAAGCGGCAGTCAACCAGTTGAATCAGCAGCTCAGGCAACGCGACGAGCAGATCCAGCAGCTTCAGGCCGAACTCCAGCAGGCCAGGGGCCAGGCTTCGTCTGCCCAGGCCAGTGGTGGTTTTCTGTCGAGCATTTTCGGTGGCAGCCCGTCACGTGCTCCGCAGTCCCAGCCTTCCCCGGCTTCCAGCGGCGGCTGGCGGGATGGTGCCGGTTTCAACCCGCCACCTGCCCAGCAAGGCAATTATGCCCAGCCACCTGCTGCGCCCAGAGGCACCGGGTTTCTTGGCGGTGCTCTGCAGACCGCAGCCGGTGTGGCGGGCGGGGTGATGCTGGCTCAAGGTATCAGCAGCCTGTTTGGACATCACAGCCAGCCTGAAGAAATAGTTGAAGTCATTCACGATCAGCCCATGCAAAGTAATGATTCGGGCAATTGGGGGCAGCAGGATCAGCAATACATGGCTGATGACAACTATGACGATGGCGGTGGCATGTTTTCGGACGATGATTCCTTCGTCTGAGTCGCAATGGTGTCGCGGGCAACCTGCTTCCATGACGTGTCGAGGTGGTTTGCCCGTCGCTGCTTGAGCCGCGGTCTTTTTCATCTCATGGCATACTGCTGCACCGGCTGACGAATTTTGTCCGCGTCATGAGGAATTGCGGTGAAGAAAATCGCGGTGTTTGCTGATGTACAGAACCTCTATTACACCGTGCGCCAGGCGCATGGTTGTCACTTCAATTACGCCGCGTTGTGGGCGGATATCAGCTCGCGCGGGCAGATAGTCGAGGCATTTGCCTATGCCATCGATCGCGGTGACAGCAAACAGCAGCAATTCCAGCAGATCCTTCGCAACCTGGGATTCACCGTCAAACTCAAACCATATATCCAGCGCAGTGATGGTTCGGCCAAAGGCGACTGGGATGTGGGGATCACCATCGATATCATGGACGTCGCGCCGCAGGTGGATGAGGTGGTGCTGGCGTCCGGTGACGGCGATTTCGATCTGCTGCTCGAACGCATCATCGCCAAGCACGGCGTCGAGGCGGTTGCCTACGGGGTTCCTGGGTTGACGGCCAACTCACTGATTCGTGCCGCCAGCCGCTACATTCCCATCGAAGGCGCGTTGTTGCTCAAATGATGGTCATTTTTTAAGGATTGCACCCCGTGTTGGAACGTATCGCTGTCATCGACTTTGAAACCACCGGTATCTCTCCCGGCCATAACTGCCGGGCTACCGAGATTGCCGTGGTGATCATGGAGCAGGGGCGTATCGTCGATCGCTATCAGAGCCTGATGAACGCCGGGGTGCGTATTCCAGCCTTTATCGAAGGTCTGACCGGTATCAGCAACAATATGATCCGCACCGCGCCGTCGGCTGAGCGGGTGATGAATGATGTCTGTGATTTTGTCGGTGCAACGCCGCTGGTGGCGCACAACGCTTCGTTCGACCAGAAGTTCTGGGATTACGAACTGTCACGCATCCAGCGCACCCGCGAGCAAAGCTTCGCCTGTTCGATGTTGCTGGCGCGCCGCCTGATGCCGGGAGCACCCAACCACAAGCTCGGCACCCTCACGAGCTATGCCCGCCTGCCCAACACCGGCAAGGCTCACCGGGCCATGGCCGATGCCGAGATGGCCGCCAACCTGACGGCTTACCTGACCAACGAACTGCGCCAGACCCACGGCATCGCCGGGGTTTCCCATCAGTTGTTGTGTTCGCTACAGAAAGTCCCTGCGGCAAAAATCAGCGAGGCGCTCAAGCGTCAGCGTGGTTTTTAGCTTTCTCCTGCCTGCCGTTATTCTCCAGATGTTTGAAAGGCAAGCGGCGCTCCACGGCTGTGGACAGAATGATTGAGGTCTTGCTGAAGCCAAACTGCGCGATGCGGTTGATCAGGTCTTCAAGGTGAGGCATTGAGTCCACGGCGGCACGAATGATCACGCACGGATCGCCGGTCACCCGATGACACTGGATCAGTTCGGGAAGCTTCCATAACTCGTCATAGGCCTGCTGGTTGCCGTGGCTGGCCATGCGCAGTTCGATGATGCATTGAATCGGCAGGCCCACTTTCGCCAGATCGACCTTGGCTTCGTAACCGGTAATGACGCCACAGGCTTCCAGCTTGGCTACGCGCTCGGCGACCGCCGGTGCCGACAGGTTGACCTGTCGTGCCAGTTGAGCAAAAGAAGCCCGGCCATTTTCCATCAAGGCCGCGAGCAGAATCCGGTCGTATTTATCCAGTGTCATGGCGCACCTCCAGACTTGTTTTGTTCGGTTTTTCCAATGAAAGGAAAAATCCCTAAATAACCATCGAATAAAAAGTTTAATACCGATTTAAACAGGTTTTACTGCTTATGAGCCTGCATTTGCCTTCATACAATAAGTGACCATAACAAATCCTCATCGAGCCTGACATGCCTGCTTCTCGTCGCTTTCCCTTGTTGCTGATTGGTGCCTTCATGGCGCTTTACCTGATCTGGGGTTCCACTTATCTGGTGATTCGTATCGGTGTGGAGTCCTGGCCTCCGTTGATGCTGGCGGGAGTGCGTTTCACGCTGGCGGGCAGCCTGATGTATGGCTATCTGCGCTATCGCGGCGTACCTGCACCGACCTGGACACAATGGAAGTCGTCTGCGGCCATCGGGTTCTTGCTGCTGACGTGTGGTAATGGCGGTGTGACGCTTGCCGAGCATGCGGGTGTGGCTTCAGGTATTGCCGCGCTGGCGGTTGCGACTGTGCCACTGTTCACTTTGCTGTTCGGGCTGCTGTGGGGTAATCGCACGACAAATCTTGAATGGGCCGGGATATTCCTCGGCATGACAGGCATCGCCTTGCTCAACCTGGGCTCCAACCTGCAAGCCAGCCCATACGGCGCGGTGTTACTGCTCTTCGCTGCGGCGAGCTGGGCCTTCGGTTCGGTCTGGAGCAAGCATTTGCCTTTGCCAGCAGGGCCGATGGCCAGTGGCACGCAGATGATCGCAGCAGGCGTCATGCTGTTGCTGGGCAGCGCCTTGAGTGGCGAGCGCATGGAGCATATGCCGAGCGCTGCCGGTTGGGGCGCGCTGGCCTATCTGGTGGTGTTCGGCTCGGTCATTGGCTTCAGCGCTTATATCTACCTGCTCAAGAATGTGCGTCCGGCGGCGGCGACCAGCTATGCCTACGTCAACCCGGCCGTTGCGGTGATGCTGGGCGTGCTGTTTGCCGGGGAGACGATTGCGTCTGAAGAGTGCCTGGCGATGCTGGTCATCATCGGGGCTGTGGTGCTGATTGGTCTGCCGCAATGGCGCAAGCCGAAGCAGCAAGAGGCTGGATCGGCACGCGTGAGCTAACCTGCGAGGGCCGGACAGGGTAAACTGCGCGCCTTGCAGTGAATTCCCCAACGGTACCCCCATGACATTCGCCTCTCTCGGCCTGATCGAACCCTTGCTGCGTGCCCTCGATGCACTTGGCTACCAGACCCCGACGCCTGTTCAGGCACAGGCGATTCCTCCGGTGCTGGCTGGCCGTGACCTGATGGCCGCCGCCCAGACCGGCACTGGCAAGACTGCCGGTTTTGCTTTGCCGCTGTTGCAGCGCCTGACCATGGAAGGCCCGAAAGTCGCCCCCAACTCGGTGCGTGCCCTGGTACTGGCGCCGACCCGCGAGCTGGCCGAGCAGGTGCATGAAAGCATTCGCCAATACGCCGAACATCTGCCGTTGAGCACTTATGCGGTGTATGGCGGCGTCAGCATCAACCCGCAAATGATGAAGCTGCGCAAGGGCGTGGATGTTCTGGTCGCTACGCCAGGCCGTTTGCTGGACCTGCACCGCCAGAACGCGGTCAAGTTTTCGCAGCTGCAAACCCTGATCCTCGATGAAGCCGATCGCATGCTGGACCTGGGTTTTGCCGAAGAACTGCGCGGGATTTATGCCGCGCTGCCCAAGCGTCGCCAGACCTTGCTGTTCTCCGCCACCTTCTCCGACGAGATCCGTCTGCTGGCCTCGCAGATGCTCGACGATCCCCTGAGCATTGAAGTCAGCCCGCGCAATGTGGCGGCGTCTTCGGTCAAGCAGTGGGTGGTGCCGGTAGACAAGAAGCGCAAGAGCGAGCTGTTCATCCACCTGCTGAAAAAGCAGCGCTGGGGCCAGGTGCTGGTATTCGCCAAGACCCGCGTCGGTGTCGACCAACTGGTTGAGCGTCTGCAAGGGCTGGGCATCAACGCCGATGGCATTCACGGAGACAAGCCACAGGCAACTCGTCAGCGTGCTCTGGATCGTTTCAAGGCCAGTGAAGTGCAGATTCTGGTGGCGACCGATGTGGCGGCCCGTGGTCTGGATATCGATGATCTGCCGACCGTGGTCAACCTGGATTTGCCTATTGTTGCCGAGGATTACATCCACCGCATCGGGCGTACCGGGCGTGCGGGGCTTACCGGGGAAGCGATTTCGCTGGTCTGCGCCGATGAAGTCGAGCTGCTGTCGGCGATTGAAGTGCTGACCCGCCAGACGCTGGTGCGCAAGGAAGAGCAGGATTTCGAGCCGGAACATCGTGTGCCGACCACCGACGCCAGCGGGCAGATTCTCAAGAAACCCAAGAAACCGAAAAAACCCAAGGTCTCAGGCGGCAAGCGCAACCTGGGCAAGTGGGTCGACAGCGGAGATAGCGAGCCTGCGCCAGTGGTCAAGGCGGTGCGCAAGGTGCCGGTGTTCAATACCGGGCCGCGCAAGAAAAAGCCTTGATTGAGTAGGAGATCACCCGCCGCCTTGGCGCCGCGCTGTCGCGCAGCAAACAGAGGACGGTGTAGGAGCGCGCTTGCCCGCGATCGAGTGCGCAGCGCTCGCAAAATCTACGACTGCTACGCAGCCGGTCGCGGGCAAGCGCGCTCCTACAGAAAAACGTTTTAATTCATGATGTTGCGTTTATGTTTGATGAGAGCGGATTTATCCGCGAGACGTCACTGAAGGCGATAAGTCTTCTTCAGGTGTACGGGCCTCTCGCGAATGAATTCGCTCCTGCTTATTTGTTGCACCAATCAATGATTCCGAACCCGGCAGCCCGGCCGCTGGCAAAGCAGGCGGTCAGCAAGTAGCCGCCGGTCGGGGCTTCCCAGTCAAGCATCTCGCCGGCGCAGAACACGCCCGGCAGTTGCTTGAGCATCAAAGCCTCGTTCAGCCCCTCGAAGGTCACGCCGCCTGCGGTGCTGATCGCCTCATCGAGCGGACGCGGTTTGATCAGGGTCAGAGGCAGTGCCTTGATGGCTTTGCCCAGCAAGGCTGGATCGTCAAAGGCTTCCTTGGTCGCCAGTTCACGCAGCAGCGCGGCCTTGACGCCGTCCAGACCTAACTGGCTTTGCAGATGCTTGGACATCGAGCGCGAGCCGCGAGGCTTGCTCAGGGCTTTTTGCACATCGCTGAGCGTCTTGCCGGGCAACAGATCGATCTGTACCGTCGCCGAGCCTGCACGGTTGATCTGCTCACGAATCCGCGCCGAAAGCGCATAAATCAGGCTGCCTTCCACACCGGTTTCTGTCAGCACGCATTCGCCAAGGCGAGGCGTGTCGTCTGGCAGGCCGATGGCGATATTTTTCAGCGGCGCGCCCGCGAACTTGCTGCGCAGCAGTTCGCTCCAGGCCGAGACTTCAAAACCGCAGTTGGCTGCCTGCAACGGCGTAATCTCAACGCCGCGTTCCTGCAGCCACGGCAGCCAGGCGCCATCGGAACCCAGGCGCGCCCAACTGGCGCCGCCCAGCGCGAGCAAGGTTGCATCGGGCTTGAGGGCCAGTTCACCCTGCGCCGAGGCAACGCGCAGACTGCCATCGGCATTCCAGCCCAGCCAGCGATGGCGGTTATGAATCACCACGCCCGCTTCGCGCAAGCGCTTGAGCCAGGCTCGCAGCAGCGGGGCGGCTTTCATATCGGTGGGGAACACACGACCCGAACTGCCCACGAAGGTCTGAATGCCTAACTCATGAATCCATGCGCACAGCGCATCGGCATCAAAGCTGCGCAGCAAGGGCGCGATCATCGGCGCACGTTCGGCGTAGCGCGACAGAAACGCCGGGTAAGGCTCCGAATGCGTGATATTCATCCCGCCCACGCCCGCCAGCAGAAACTTGCGCCCTACCGACGGCATGGCGTCATACAGATCGACCTTGATCCCGGCCTGGCTCAACACCTCAGCCGCCATCAACCCCGCAGGCCCGCCTCCGATGATGGCGACGGATGAAGGCTTTGAGGATTTTGAGTCGGTCATGGTGAGCGGGGTGTCAGTGAGGAGAGGCTGGGCATTCTACCCGAGATTCAAATATTGGCCTTGAGGCATCTATGCTGACATGGATTTAACCCAACCCCATCTCCACCCAGACCCGCTGCGCGCTGTGATGCAGGATGCCGTGTCGGCGAGCCAGGGCTTTGCGGTCTTTGCTGTAGCCGCCGCCGATAACGCCCATCACGGGGATATCACGGCCCAGGCAGTGTCGCATGACGGTTTCATCCCGTGCGGCCAGGCCTTGGTCGGTCAGTTGCAGGTACCCGAGGGCATCGTCCTTGTGCACATCCACGCCTGCGTCATAAAGCACCAGATCCGGCTGGTAGATCGGCAGCAGGTAGTTGAGCAGGTCGTCGACGACTTTCAGGTAGTCCGCATCGCCCATGCCCATGGGCAGCGGAATGTCCCAGTCGCTTTGGGCCTTGCGGGCCGGGAAGTTCTTTTCACAATGCAGCGACACGGTAATGGCGTCTTCGGTGTCGGCGAGGATGCGCGCCGTGCCGTCGCCCTGATGCACATCGCAGTCGAAGATCAGCACTTTATTCACGCGACCGCTGGCCAACAGGTAATGGCTGATGACGGCCAGGTCGTTGAAGATGCAGAACCCGGCGGGGTAATCGTAGTGTGCGTGATGAGTGCCGCCAGCCAGATGGCAGGCCAGACCATGCTTGAGCGCCTGCTCGGCTGTCAGCAGAGAACCGCCCACTGCCCGAATGGTGCGTCGCGCCAGGTCTTCGCTCCAGGGCAGGCCCAGTCGGCGTTGGTCCTCGCGTGACAGGTCGCCGCTCAGGTAACGCTGAATATAGGAAGGGTCATGAGCCAGTGCCAGAATGTCGGCCGGGCACAGTTCCGGGCGCAGAAGCTGGGTGTCCCGAACCAGGCCGCTGTCGACCAGGTGATCGCGCAGCAGGCGGAACTTGTCCATGGGGAAGCGATGGTCAGCCGGGAAGTGCGGGCTGTAATCATCATGATAGATAAGCGGCAGGGACATTTTTCGTCCGGTCAGGGGTCGAAGCCGGATAGTGCCAGTAATGCAGGCCGTCGCACAGCAACCTTGGGCGTCGACAGGCTACACTGGCGCAATCATTTGCGTGGTACCCGGGAGGAATCGATGGAGCCGATACTCAAACTCGACAGCGCTCGGCTGTTGATGCGGCAATGGCGGGACGATGACCTGCCCACGTTTGCTGCCATGTGTGCGGATCCTCAGGTCATGCGCTACTTTCCCGAACCCATGAGTCGCCTGGAAAGTGCGGCGATGATCGGGCGTGTACGGGGGCATTTCGCTGAGCTGGGCTTTGGCCTGTGGGCTCTTGAGCGCAAGGACAATGGGGCTTTTATCGGCTTTACCGGTCTTGGGGTCGTGGGTTTCGATGAGCATTTCACGCCTGCGGTGGAAATCGGCTGGCGTCTGGCGCGTGAGCATTGGGGGCTGGGCTTTGCCAGTGAAGCGGCCTGGACGGTTCTGGGCTGTGGTTTCGAGCGTCTGGGCCTGGAAGAAATCGTGTCCTTCACGGCGGTCAGCAACGAGCCCTCGCAGAAAGTGATGCAGGCCATTGGCATGCAGCACGATGTGGCCGATGACTTCAATCATCCCGATCTGGAAGAGGGGCATCCGCTCAAACCCCATGTGCTGTATCGAATAAACCGTGAACAGTGGCTCAACACGCTCAAACCCTGATTCAGCCAGCCGCATTAAATTCTGTATCATTTCAACCCTGCCGCGCAGGTCTTGTGTGCGCGGGTATGTTTTGTGCGAGGAGTCGTGAATGAGCCAAGTGTTGGATGATCTGGTCGAGCTGCTGACGCTGGAACCGATCGAGGAAAATCTTTTTCGCGGTCGCAGCCAGGACCTTGGCTTTCGCCAGCTGTTCGGCGGGCAGGTATTGGGGCAGTCGCTGTCGGCCGCCAGCCAGACCGTAGAAGAAGATCGCCATGTTCATTCCCTGCACGGCTACTTTCTACGCCCTGGCGATGCCGCCCTGCCTGTGGTCTATCAGGTCGACCGTGTGCGTGACGGCGGCAGCTTCAGCACGCGCCGGGTAACGGCGATCCAGAAGGGCAAGCCGATCTTCACCTGCAGCGCATCGTTCCAGTATGACGAAGAGGGTTTCGAGCATCAGACCACCATGCCGCAGATTGCAGGCCCGGAAAACCTGCCTTCGGAGCTGGAGCTGCTGACACAGCGGGCGCACCTGATTCCCGAAGCCATGCGCGACAAGTTTTTGTGTCCCAAGCCCATTCAGTTTCGCCCGGTCACCGCTGAAGATCCGTACAACCCAAAGCCGGGTGAACCGGTGAAGTATGTCTGGTTCCGTGCCGATGGCACCTTGAAGGACGTTCCGGCGCTGCATAAATACTTGCTGGCCTACGCCTCGGACTTCAACTTGCTGACCACCTCCTTGCTGCCCCATGGCAAGACCGTCTGGCAGCGCGACATGCAGGTCGCCAGCCTGGATCACTCGCTATGGTTCCACAGCGACCTGCGCGCCGATGACTGGCTTTTGTACGCTATGGACAGCCCGTGGGCCGGCAACTCTCGCGGTTTCTCTCGCGGCAGTATTTTCAACCGCGCCGGGCAACTGGTTGCTTCGGTCAGCCAGGAAGGCCTGATCCGCCATCGCAAGGACTGGTCATGAGCCTCAGGGATATCCCGAACTGGGTATTCGACATGGATGGCACCCTGACCATCGCCGTGCATGATTTTCCGGCCATCAAGCGGGCACTGGGTATTCCGCTGGAGGACGATATTCTCGGACACCTGGCGGCCTTGCCTGTGGATGTCTCTGCGGCCAAGCATGCCTGGTTGCTGGAGCACGAGCGCGAACTGGCGCTGGCCTCGCGGCCGGCCGAAGGCGCTGTCGAACTGGTGCGCGAGCTGGCCGGGCGCGGTTATCGCCTGGGTATCCTGACCCGCAATGCCCGTGAACTGGCCCACATCACCCTTGAGGCTATCGGCATTGCGGATTGTTTTGCGATCGAGGACGTACTGGGTCGTGACGAAGCGACGCCAAAACCGGACCCGGCCGGGTTATTGAAACTGGCGGGCGCATGGGATGTGTCGCCCGGGCAGATGGTCATGATTGGCGATTACCGCCATGACCTGGATTGTGGCCGTGCAGCGGGGGCAAAGACAGTGCTGGTCAACCTGCCCGAAAACCCCTGGCCAGAGCTGACCGACTGGCATGTCGCCGATTGTGTGGCATTGCGGGGGATGCTGGATCAGTGATCTTCGCGAATGAACTCGCACCACACCTACCCCGTGGGGAATTCATTCGCGAACGGTGCGCAATCAAAACGGCTTGAACAATACCGCCTGCCCTTCAGGCGAAGTAAAGATCCCGTCACCGCTGTGCCCGACTTTCGGCACGATGACCAGATGCTGGTTCAGCCCTTCCGGGTGACGTTTTTGCAGGTACTTGAAGTAGTTCTGCCCGCGAGTCAGCCTGTTCGGGCCCTGTGCCTCGGCGGCGCAGGTCTTGTCCAGCGCCGGATGATTGAGGTCAGTGTCCAGTTCGCCCAGCAGATAGGTGATATCGCGCTTCACATAGGCTTTTTCGATATCCGCAGGCTTTTCCTTGCCTGAGTAGAACGGCATTTTCTTCAGGCCGTACTTCCAGTCGTCGAAGTTGGGGCAGCTTTGCGCCGATACGGTTTCAGGGCGCTCTGCGTCGAAGTAGGCGTAGGACGACGGGTTGGCGATCACGTAGCGCAGTTTCACGCCTTCACGATTGAGCAACGCATCTTCCTTGCCGCCAATCATTGCGTAGCGCTGCACCACCTGGGCACCACCGGAGTGTCCGGCAATGACGATTTCCTTGAGGTTGGGGAACAGCTTGCTGTCGCTCAGGCGTTTGAGGATGTGGTCAATGACGATAAACGAGCTGATCGGCTTGGGGTCCACAGCCGTGGCGCCTTCCATCCAGCTGTTCTGGCGCCAGCGCAGGATCGAGTCGGACAAGTGGTGGGCGACGATATCCTTCTCATCCAGAAACTGCGGGGCAATCAGCAGGGTCTTGCTGCGCTCCTTGGACTGGTTGGCCGCCCGCTCGATGCTGCGCAGGTAGGTTTGCGCATTGCGCAGGCGACCGTGCAGCACGATCACGACGCGCTCGATCCGGGGTTTTGGATGCACCCATTCCTGGCTCAGGCCCAGCGTGGCCTGGCTGCCATTGATGGTCAGGCGATCCGGGCTGATCGATTTTACCGCTTGATCCTCGGCATGAGCGCCGAGGCTCGCGAAGGCAGTGCTTAACAACAGGACCATAAGCGGTTTAATCATGTGCTCAGAGACTCTTGGCGGCGAACGTATCGCATTGGTTGATTTGACCTTGTGCAAAGCCGGTCTTGAACCAGCGCACGCGCTGGGCTGACGTTCCATGGGTGAAGGAATCCGGTACGACCCGGCCACGGCCTTGCTGCTGCAAGCGATCATCGCCAATGGCGTTTGCCGCATTCAGTGCCTCTTCAATATCACCCGGCTCAAGCCAGTTCAAACGCTTTTGTGCGTTGTAGGCCCAAACACCCGCAAGACAGTCGGCCTGCAACTCCTGGCGGACCAGCAGACCGTTATTGCCTTCCATGCGCTGGCCTTGTTGGCGAGCCGTCTGGACCTTGGCTGAAATACCCAGCAGGGTCTGCACGTGATGGCCCACTTCATGGGCGATGACGTAAGCCTGGGCGAAATCCCCGGCAGCCGAAAAGCGTTGGGACATTTCCCGGAAGAAATCCAGGTCCAGATAAATCTGCTGGTCGGCCGGGCAATAGAAGGGGCCTGTAGCCGAAGTCGCGAAGCCGCATGCGGAGTTCACTTGGCCGCGAAACAGCACCAGAACCGGGTCCTTGTACTGTCGGCCACTCTGGGCAAACACGGCCCGCCAGGTATCTTCGGTATCGCCCAGCACGCTGCGCACGAACTCGGCCTGCTGATCGTTGGCGGGCGGAGCCTGGCGTGTCTGGGGGTTGACTTGAGAGGTTTGCTGGGTCATTTCACCGGTGAGCTGCCCGAGAATCTGCATCGGATCCTGGCCGGTCAGCAGGCCAAAGGCGACGATAATCACGATGCCGCCCAGGCTCAGTCCCTTGCCACCGATGCGCATGCCGCCACCGCCGCCACCGCCGCTACTGCCATCGCGAGCATCGACTACGTTGTCGCTGCGTCGGCCTTTTTTCCACAACATTCTGAAGCCCTCCGCTGAACTCTAGGGAGTGTTGCCGGTGATACGTCATTGCGCCAGTCCGGCGGTCTGTCTGGCCAGCATCAGACCGGTTTTGCCCGGTGCTCGTTCTCTACGGGGGGCGCTGCATCGGCAAAGTGATTGACCCGGCGCAGGCTCTTGAACCCGACCATCCAGGCGCCCACGACGCCCAGGGTGCACAGACCGCCCATGATTGCCGCAGGAACCGGGCCGATCAGCGAGGCGCTGGTGCCTGCGCGGAATTCGCCCAGTTCGTTGGATGAGCCGATAAACAGCATGTTCACCGCATTGACCCGGCCACGCATGGCATCCGGCGTCGAGAATTGCACCAGAGCCGAGCGAATATAGACGCTGACCATGTCCGCCGCGCCTGCAATCAACAGAGCAAGGCAGGACAGCCAGAAGAGGGTGGACAGGGCAAACACCAGGTTCGCCACGCCGAACACACCGACGGCCAGAAACATAGTCATGCCGACATTGCGATCCAGAGGCCGCATGCTCAGGTAAACCCCGGTCGCCAGTTCGCCCAGGCTCATGGCGGCGCGCAGTGCTCCCAGCCCTTGTGGCCCGAGATGCAGGACCTCATGGGCATAGATCGGCAACAGGGCTACCACGCCGCCGAGCAATACGGCGAACAGGTCCAGAGAAATGGTGCCCAGAATGATTGGCCGGGAGCGAATGAAGGCGATGCCTGCGGTAAATCGCTGCCAGGCCCCGTCGCCCAGGTCCACAGGCTTGCCGGCAAAAGGCGTCGCGACCCTGCTCAGGCACAGAATGCCCACCAGGAACGAAACCACGCAGGTCGAATAGGTCAGTTCCGCGCCGCCCAGCGCATACAGACCGCCCCCGATCAACGGGCCGGCCACGGTGGAGCAGCGCATGATGACGCTGTTGGTGGCGATGGCCGAGGCGAGTTGCTCCCGAGGCACAATCTGCGGCAGCAGGCTTTGCAGCGCAGGCCCGGTGAATGCGCGGGCGCAGCCATAGAGCACGAGTGCGCCGTAGATCAGACGCAGGTCATGCAGTTTGAACGCCGAAAACAAGAAGAGAATCAGCCCGCACAGCGCCTGTACCGCCCAACTTATGCTCAGGATCAGCTTGCGGTTGTAGCGGTCGATCAGGTCCCCGGCCGGCATGAGCAGCAACAACATGGGGATGAACTGAGCAAGACCCACATAGGCCAGCGCCATCGGCTCACGGGTCATGTCATAGACCTGCCAGGCCACGACTATGGCCTGGATCTGCATGGCGAAGACCGCCAGCAGCCGAGCGAAGATAAAATTGACGAAACCTGGTGCGCGGGACAGTTTGACTGATGAGGCGGGGGATTCAGAACTCAAGACAGTTATCCATCGAAGCGGCGATTACATGGGTGGCGTCATACCTTAGCCCATGGAGCGCTACACATGAAGTAACTAAATTGTTTTGTGTGGTGTTGTTCGCGAATGAATTCGCTCCTACGAATTAGGTAGGAATTCATTCGCGAAAGGTTGCTGGGGCTGCGTAGGAGCGAATTCATTCGCGAAGGCTATCAACGCCTGACCAGCAAAACCCCCGATTCCATATGGTGCGTATAGGGAAACTGGTCAAACAGCGCGCAACGCTCGATCCGGTGCGTGTCGTGCAACTGGGCGATGTTGGCGGCCAGGGTTTCCGGGTTGCAGGAAATGTACAGGATGCGGTCGAAGCGGCGGGTCAGTTCGCAGGTGTCCGGGTCCATGCCGGCCCGTGGCGGGTCGACGAACACGCTGGCGAACTCATAGCTCTTCAAGTCCACGCCTTGCAGGCGGCGGAAAGGACGTACATCGTTCAGCGCCTGGGTCAGCTCTTCGGCAGAGAGACGCACCAGCGTGACGTTATCCACTGCGTTGTCATCCAGGTTGCTCAGCGCAGCATTCACCGAGGTTTTGCTGATTTCGGTCGCCAGCACTTTGCGCACGCGGGTGGCCAGCGGCAGGGTGAAGTTGCCGTTGCCGCAATACAGCTCCAGCAAATCGTCAGTGCGCTCGCCCAGCGCGTCATAGGCCCAGTTGAGCATTTTCTGGTTCACGGTGCCGTTTGGCTGGGTGAACGCGCCTTCGGGCTGGCGATAGCTGAACGTGCGACCGGCGACTTCCAGCTTTTCTGTCACGTAATCCAGGCCGATCACCAGACGTTGGCCTTTGGAGCGGCCGATCAGGCTGACATTCAGCTCGCTCGCCAATGACTGCGCTTCGGCTTGCCATTCTTCGTCCAGCGGGCGGTGATAGCACATGGTGATCATGGCATCGCCCGCGAGAGTGGTCAGGAAGTCCACCTGGAACAGCTTGTGGTTCAGCGTCGGGCTGGCTTCCCAGCGCTCTCGCAGCACAGGCATCAACGCATTGATACGCTCGCTGGCAATCGGCAGGCCTTCGAGCAGGATCGGCGTCTTGTTGTCGCCCGGCGCGAACATGGCGTAGTAACGCTTCTGGTCTTCGCGCCACAGGCGAAATTCCGCGCGCAGGCGGTAATGCTCGCATGGCGAGTCGAATACCTGCGGCTCTGGTGCGTCGAAAGGGGCCAGCAGCTCACGCAACCGGACGGCTTTTTCTTCGAGCTGACGATCGTAGCTCGCGGGATCGAAAGGAACACTCATGCGTTGAACCAGCCCAGCTTGATCACGAACAGAATCGACAGGATCACCAGCGCCGAATTCAGCTCGCGCCCGCGTCCCGAAAGCAGCTTGATTGCTGTCCAGGAAATGAAACCAAAGGCGATGCCGTTGGCGATGGAGTAAGTGAAAGGCATGGCCAGGGCGGTAATCACCACCGGTGCCGCGACTGTGAGGTCTTCCCAGTCGATTTCAGCCATGCCGGAAGCCATCAGCACCGCAACGAACAGCAAGGCCGGTGCCGTGGCGAAAGCGGGCACGCTACTGGCCAGTGGTGCGAAGAACAGCGCCAGCAGAAACAGTACGGAGACGACAATGGCAGTCAGGCCGGTGCGGCCACCGGCACTGACGCCGGCTGCGGATTCGATGTAGCTGGTGGTGGTCGAGGTACCCAGCAGCGAGCCGGCCATGGCGGCGGTACTGTCGGCGATCAGCGCACGGCCCATTTTCGGCATGTGGCCGTCCTTGCCCATCAGGCCCGCACGCTTGGCGACGCCGATCAGGGTGCCGGAGTTATCGAAGATATCCACGAACAGGAAGGCGAAAATGATGCTGACCAGACCCACGTCCAGCGCGCCCATGATGTCCAGTTGCAGAAAGGTCGGGGCCAGCGATGGAGGCATCGAGACGACGCCGCCGAATGGCGTGAAGCCCAGCGCGATGGAGGCGAGGGTGGTGACCAGAATGCCGATCAGGACGGCACCGCGGACCTTGAGCTGGTCCAGCGCCACGATCAGGAAGAAGCCCAGGGTCGCCAGTATCGGCGCCGGTTGTTTCAGGTCGCCCATGCCGATCATGGTCGCCGGGTTGCTGACCACGATGCCGGCGTTATGCAGGGCGATCAGCGCCAGGAACAGGCCGATGCCTGCTGCAATGGCCGAGCGCAGGGGCAGGGGAATGCTGTTGATGATCCACTCGCGGATCTTGAACAGCGACAGCAGGAAAAACATCACCGCTGAAATGAAGACCGCGCCCAGCGCCACCTGCCAGGTATGGCCCATGTGCAGGACCACGGTGTAGGTGAAGAAGGCATTGAGGCCCATGCCCGGTGCGAGGGCAATCGGGTAGTTGGCGATCAGGCCCATTACGGCCGAGCCGATGGCGGCGGCCAGGCAGGTCGCGACGAACAGCGCGCCCTTGTCCATGCCGGTTTCGCCCAGGATGCTCGGGTTGACGAACAGGATGTATGCCATGGCCAGGAAGGTCGTGACGCCCGCCAGTATCTCGGTCCTCACGTTGGTGTTGTGTGCCTTGAGTTGAAACAGCCTTTCCAGCATGTCTGGCTCTCCGTAACGCGGCCTGCGTCGTGAATGTTTGACTCCAGAAGCAAAGCACAGGCTGACGCAGCAGCCCGCCGTTTCTGCGAGTCGGAAAAAGCCGCGCATCATACCAGCAGGTTGAGGCTGTGGCTGCTCTGTGAAGTGCTCCTTATCGCCTGAGCACAAAGACCGTTCTGCTGCATGAGGCAACTCGCCACGCGGCAATAGACCACACAACCTCAAGGGCTGAATGGGACTACTCTTTCATGGTCGGTTGATCTGCATCATTGCGTTCACGCATTCAGTGTGAACCGAAAGCATGAAACCAGCATCGAGATACTCATCAGAAGACTTCCGATGCACCGACTCCCTGACCGTGGGGCAATCGCTAATGGCTTTCTGCCAAAGGCTGGTATCACCTGAAGAGAGGAAGAATCATGTTCGGTTTGGAGGCACTAGATCTTGCCCGCATCCAGTTCGCATTCACGATTTCGTTCCATATCCTGTTTCCTGCCATCACCATCGGTCTGGCGAGTTACCTGGCTGTGCTCGAAGGCTTGTGGCTGAAAACCAGCAACGACGTATACCGCGACCTCTACCATTTCTGGTCGAAGATATTTGCCGTCAACTTCGGCATGGGCGTGGTTTCCGGGCTGGTCATGGCCTATCAGTTCGGCACCAACTGGAGCCGCTTTTCCGACTTTGCCGGCGCGGTTACCGGGCCGTTGCTGACCTATGAGGTCCTGACGGCATTCTTCCTTGAAGCAGGCTTCCTGGGTGTGATGCTGTTCGGCTGGAACCGGGTCGGCCGCAAGCTGCACTTCTTCTCGACGGTCATGGTCGCCATCGGCACCCTGATCTCCACCTTCTGGATCCTGTCGTCCAATAGCTGGATGCAGACGCCGCAAGGTTTTGAAATCATCGACGGTCGCGTGATCCCCACCGACTGGTTCGCAGTGGTCTTCAACCCGTCCTTCCCGTATCGCCTGGCGCACATGTCGATTGCCGCCTTTGTGGCGACCGCTTTCTTCGTCGGTTCTTCGGCGGCCTGGCACCTGTTGCGTGGCCGCGATACACCGCAGATCCGCACGATGCTGTCGATGGCCATGTGGATGGCGTTGCTGGTCGCGCCGCTGCAGGCCGTCGTCGGTGACTTCCATGGCTTGAACACGCTCAAGCACCAGCCGGCAAAAATCGCCGCCATTGAAGGTCACTGGGAAAACATCGGTGACGAGCCGACGCCTCTGATCCTGTTCGGCTGGCCCGACATGAAAGAGGAACGGACTAAATATGCCGTGGAAATCCCCTATCTGGGCAGCCTGATCCTGACCCACAGCCTGGACAAGCAAGTCCCGGCGCTCAAGGAGTTCAAGCCTGAAGACCGGCCTAATTCGACCGTTGTGTTCTGGTCGTTCCGGATCATGGTCGGCCTGGGTTTCCTGATGATCTTTACCGGGTTGTGGAGCCTCTGGCTGCGCAAGCGTGATGCGCTTTATAGCAACCGTGCTTTCCTCTATCTGGCGTTGTGGATGGGGCCCTCGGGTCTGATCGCGATCCTGGCGGGCTGGTTCACCACGGAAATCGGGCGTCAGCCCTGGGTCGTCTACGGCCTGATGCGCACGGCGGATGCTTCGTCCGGCCACAGCGTCACACAAATGAGCATCACCCTGGTGCTGTTCGTGGTCGTCTATTTCCTGCTGTTTGGTGCCGGCCTCAGTTACATGTTGCGTCTGGTGCGCAAAGGACCGAAGAAACACGTCGAGCATACGCCGACCGGCGGTCCCGGCCAGAAACGCACACCAGCCCGTCCGCTCTCCGCTGCCGAAGAAGGCTCCGAAGACGGCGACAACCTCGACAGCCTGAGCAAGGGGAACTGAGTCATGGGCATCGATCTTCCACTGATCTGGGCGGTCATCATCATCTTCGGCATCATGATGTATGTGGTGATGGACGGTTTTGACCTGGGCATCGGGATTCTCTTCCCGTTCATGAAAGACAGCTCCGACCGTGACGTGATGATGAACACCGTCGCTCCGGTCTGGGACGGCAATGAAACCTGGCTGGTTCTGGGCGGTGCAGCGTTGTTCGGTGCTTTCCCCATGGCCTATGCGGTGGTGCTGTCGGCACTCTATCTGCCGCTGATCTTCATGTTGATGGGGCTGATCTTTCGCGGCGTGGCTTTCGAGTTCCGCTTCAAGGCCACGGAAGAGAAGCGTCACCTGTGGGACAAGGCGTTCATTGGCGGCTCACTGGTTGCGACCTTCTTCCAGGGCGTGGCGCTGGGAGCTTTCATCGAAGGCATCCCGGTGGTCAATCGCGAGTTCGCCGGTGGTTCGCTGGACTGGCTGGCGCCGTTCCCGATGTTCTGTGGCCTGGCGTTGATCGTGGCCTACGCGCTGCTTGGCTGCACCTGGCTGATCATGAAGACCGAAGGCCCGTTGCAGACGGCGATGCACGATCTGGCACGTCCCCTGGCGCTGGCGACGCTGGCGGTCATCGGTATTGTCAGTCTCTGGACGCCGCTGGCTCACCCGGACATCGCTCAGCGCTGGTTCAGCCTGCCAAACCTGTTCTGGTTCATGCCCGTGCCGATTCTGGTGCTGGTCACCCTGTACGGCCTGTTCAAGGCAGTGGCCCGCAATGCCCATTACACGCCATTCCTGCTGACGCTGCTGCTCATCTTTCTGGGCTACAGCGGCCTGGGAATCAGCCTGTGGCCCAATATCATTCCGCCGTCGGTTTCCATCTGGCAGGCTGCGGCTCCGCCTCAGAGCCAGGGCTTCATGCTGGTGGGCACGCTGTTCATCATCCCGTTCATTCTGGGGTACACCTTCTGGAGTTATTACGTTTTCCGCGGGAAGGTGACTGCTGAAGACGGTTATCACTAGAGGAGATTGGCGATGTCTGGCAAGAACTCCATGCACGACAAGGACCCGGCGCTGAGCAAGCCGCTCTGGCAGCGGCTGGCCTGGCTGGTCGGCATCTGGGCAGGCAGCGTTTTTGCGCTGTTCATCGTGGCCAGCCTGATGCGTATGTTCATGAATGCAGCGGGCTTGACCACCCACTGATCACCCGGCACTGAATTCCCGTCCCGTGTCTTGTGGACACGGCTTCATGACCCTCCTTGCGGAGGGTTTTTTTTGAGGTTTATTTGCGGGCTTTGAGGATCACGAACTTGGGCGTTGCGGCGACCTGTTCCACGCCGCGAAACAGCCGGGCCAGTTTGCTGTGATAACCCAGATGGCGATTGCCGACGATATACAACGCGCCACCGACCACCAGTGAAGCCCGCGCCTGAAGGAACATGCGCCATGCCAGGAAA
This sequence comes from Pseudomonas cichorii, assembly GCF_019719005.1. Taxonomy (GTDB): domain Bacteria; phylum Pseudomonadota; class Gammaproteobacteria; order Pseudomonadales; family Pseudomonadaceae; genus Aquipseudomonas; species Aquipseudomonas cichorii_E. Next base: position 215,850 of record NZ_JAIGPJ010000001.1, on the reverse strand, counting down.
TCACCGACCACCTGCTGCTGGTGGAAGGGCGGGTTGCAGAGCACCACATCCAGAGAGTCCGGTTCCTGGCCGGCCAGGCCATCGCCGGCACGAATCACTACCTCGCGCGCCCCCAGCGTTGCCTGCCAGTTCTCGGCAGCCGACTGCACGGCCATGAACGACTCATCCACCAGCGTGTAACGGGCATCCGGGTTATCCAGGGCACTGGCGATGGCCAGCACACCATTGCCGCAACCCAGATCGGCGACTCTGGCCGAGCCGAGGTTTTTGGGCAGATAAGGCAGGAAGGCTCGTGTGCCGATATCCAGGCTGTCGCGACAGAATACGTTGGCGTGGTTGACCAGCTCGATGGCGGGTTGATCGAGTTTGTAACGGGTCGGGTAGGGCGAACTCAGGACCTCTCTTGGCTCCGGCGTGCAGAACAGCAGGCGTGCCTTTTTCACGGCCAGCGATGCCTGTACCGGCCCAACGTATTCTTCCAGCAAATCACCTGCCGAGCGCGGCAGGTGCTTGACCATAGCCGCCGCGATCACTTGGGCGCCCGGTGCCAGCTGGCCTTGCAGGCGAATGAGCTGTTCTTCCAGCAGCGCCATGGTCTTGGGAACCCGGATCAGTACCCAGTCGAAAGGGCCGTTCAACGGCTCGCTGGCCGGGATCACAGGGACGGCGTCATAGGCCATGCCATTGCGGGTCAGGTTCTTTTCCAGGCCTTGTGCCGCCAGATACGAATCGGTGCTGCTGACCACTGTTGCATGCTGTGCGAGGCTTGCGGCCAATGCGCCAAAGCTGTCGTTGAGTACCAGTACCTTGCTCTGCAGGGTCAGGCCGGTTTCTGCCACATGGTTCAGCAGGTATTCATCCGCCGCATCAAATGCCTGCAAAGGCTCATCTTGTTGTTCGGGTTGGCGAATGAGATCAAGTTGAGCGAAGGGACTGGTCAGCACGGGCATGGGCAGGATAACTCTGGGAATCGACGTATGTCATGCGAGCCCGGCATCTGATGGGCTCGCTGAGATCAGCAAGTTTACGTGCTTTTTGCTGTTTGGCACCCTCCATGTTGCGGGTCGATTGCCGACCTCTTCAGAACATCCCTCTCAAGGCTGCCTGCACGGCTGCAGCTGTCTTGTTGCAAACCCCCATTTTCTGTATCGCACTGGCGATATGAAAATGAATGGTGCGCTCTTTCAGACTCAGGATGATTGCAATGTCGCCCGCTGTCTTGCCTTCCGCGGACCATTTGAGGATCTCGATTTCTCGTTGTGTCAGGTTTTTTGCTGGAAATGGGGATGGTGAGTTGAATTCCATGGATCCCATGATCGCCTCCATGCCTTTGATGGCGAGTTGTTTCTGTATTGTCTAAGCAGTCTAGAAAAAATCCATCGGTTACAAATTATGAGAGAAACTATCTAGACGAGTGGTGTGATGGCTTTTTTGTATTCAAAGGGGTGTTCTCTGGCTGAAACGCTGATGGGAGCTTGGTTACGGCTTTTCAGGCACTCAGGCTTTCAACTAACCAACACCCGGCTCAAGAACCAAATACTCTAAATCGCCTGCACCGATGTTGGTCAAAGCACTACAAACAGCCGGTGTTTATCGAGCGCGCTTTGGGGGACACTGGAAACCTTTTCCAGCTCTGGAGCCAGAAGCCTCCCATGACCGCCAGCGAAGACAAGTTCACCCGCCAGACACTGCAGTGCGTGACGCCGTTGACCGACAATCTGTTTACTTTGCGCACCACGCGCGATCCCGGGTTCCGTTTTCGTGCCGGGCAGTTCGCTCGCCTTGGCGTGACCAGAACCGATGGCAGTACGGTATGGCGGCCCTACTCGATGGTTTCTGCGCCCCATGACGAGTTTCTGGAGTTCTTTTCCATCGTGGTTCCGGGCGGGGAGTTCACCAGTGAACTGAGCCGTCTGCGCGAAGGCGACACCTTGCTGGTGGAGAAGCTGGCGACCGGTTATCTGACGCCGGACCGTTTTGTCGACGGGCGAGACTTGTGGCTGTTATCCACAGGCACGGGCGTCGCGCCTTTTCTCTCGATCCTTCAGGACTTCGAGATCTGGGATAAATTCGAGCTCATCATTCTGGTCTACAGCGCCCGTGAATCCAGAGAGCTGGCTTATCAACCATTGATTGCCGAGTTGATGCAACGCGATTATCTGGCTGAGTACGCCGACAAGTTCCTGTTTCTGCCCACCGTGACCCGTGAGCAGCATCCCGGCGCCTTGCATGGCCGGATCACGCACCTGATCGAAAATGGCGAGCTGGAGCGTGCCGCTGGTGTCGAACTGACGCCCGAGCATTCGCGAGTGATGATTTGCGGTAACCCGCAGATGATTGACGACACCCGGGCCGTGCTCAAACAGCGCAACATGCAACTCAACCTGACCCGTCGGCCGGGGCAGGTTGTGGTGGAGAATTACTGGTAGGTGTTTTCGCCAATGAATTCGCTCCCACACGGTTTGCGTAGGAGCGAATTCATTCGCGAACAGCCATCAAACCGGACGACCAGGGTCCACCGTAATCGGTGTCGCTGGCTTGTTCTGCTCTTTGAGCAAATCACGAATCTCGCCCAGCAAGACTTCTTCCTTGGACGGTGTCGGTGGCAGGGTCGGGGCCTTGGCTTCTTCGCGCTTGAGGCGGTTGATGGCCTTGACGCCCATGAAGATGGCGAACGCCACGATGACGAAGTCGAGTACGGTCTGGATGAACTTGCCGTAGGCCAGCAGCACGGCAGGCGTTGTGCCTTCGGCCGCTCGCAGGGTAATGGCCAGGTCACTGAAGTCCACACCGCCGATCAACAGGCCCAGCGGGGGCATGATCACGTCGCCGACGAATGACGAAACGATCTTGCCGAATGCCGCACCAATGATGATACCCACGGCCATGTCGACCACGTTACCTTTGACGGCGAAGGCCTTGAATTCGCTTAATACGCTCATGGGTCATTCCTTGTTACAGATGGATGTGATCGGAATCAGTGTAACGGAGCAATCTGTATCCTGCCGTCTACACGTTCAATCGACCGGGCCTGGCGCGGTAAGTTTTATCTTTTGCGGTAAAAACCGGGTTCCGACGGCGCGGCATTCGCTGCGTTATCATGCTGCTTTTTACGACTGGGGTTGTCATGGCCAAGGCCAAACGCTTGTACGGCTGCACGGAGTGCGGCGCGACTTTTCCCAAATGGGCGGGCCAGTGCAGTGACTGCGGTGCCTGGAACACGCTGGTTGAAACCATGCTGGAAAGCGGCGCAGCCGCCCCTCCCAGCGGACGCACCGGCTGGACGGGCTCGCAGGCCCAGATCAAGACCCTGGCCGAAGTCAGTGTCGAAGAAATTCCACGCTTCTCCACCAATTCCAACGAACTGGATCGCGTCCTGGGCGGCGGCCTTGTGGACGGTTCTGTCGTATTGATCGGGGGTGATCCGGGTATCGGGAAGTCCACGATCCTGCTGCAAACCCTGTGCAATATCGCCGAGCGCATGCCGGCGCTGTATGTGACGGGGGAAGAGTCCCAGCAACAGGTGGCCATGCGCGCCCGGCGTCTTGGTCTGCCTCAGGACAAACTGCGGGTAATGACCGAAACCTGCATCGAGACGATCATCGCCACTGCGCGTGTCGAACATCCCAAGGTCATGGTGATCGACTCCATCCAGACGATTTTCACCGAACAACTGCAATCCGCTCCCGGCGGCGTGGCGCAGGTTCGGGAAAGCGCCGCCTTGCTGGTGCGTTATGCCAAGCAGAGCGGCACGGCGATTTTCCTGGTCGGCCACGTCACCAAGGAAGGCGCGTTGGCCGGGCCTCGGGTTCTGGAGCATATGGTGGATACCGTTCTCTATTTCGAGGGCGAGTCGGATGGGCGCTTGCGTCTGCTCCGGGCAGTGAAGAACCGTTTCGGTGCCGTCAACGAACTGGGCGTGTTCGGCATGACGGACAAGGGGCTCAAGGAAGTCTCTAACCCGTCAGCGATTTTCCTGACCCGTGCTCAGGAAGAAGTGCCCGGCAGCGTGGTCATGGCGACCTGGGAAGGCACGCGCCCGATGCTGGTGGAAGTTCAGGCGCTGGTGGATGACAGCCACATGTCCAACCCGCGGCGTGTGACGCTGGGGCTCGATCAGAACCGTCTGGCCATGCTGCTGGCGGTGCTGCATCGTCATGGCGGCATACCGACCCACGATCAGGACGTGTTCCTCAATGTGGTGGGCGGCGTGAAGGTACTGGAAACCGCGTCTGACCTGGCGTTGATGGCGGCGGTCATGTCGAGCCTGCGCAACCGGCCACTGCCTCATGACTTGCTGGTGTTCGGGGAAGTGGGGCTTTCCGGCGAAGTCAGGCCGGTGCCCAGCGGTCAGGAACGTCTGAAAGAGGCTGCCAAGCATGGCTTCAAGCGAGCCATCGTTCCCAAGGGCAATGCCCCCAAGGAAGCGCCGGCCGGTTTGCAGATCATTGCGGTTACCCGCCTTGAACAGGCGCTGGATGCGTTGTTCGAGTAGGGCTGATCAGTCAAGGCCACAACAAACTTGTAGGAGGCCGCTTGCTGGCGAAAAAGGCCTGAAATCGACAGATATTCTGCGTCTGTACGCTGAAGTCGCCAGCAAGCTGCCTCCCACAAAGTGATTTTGATCGGAACTCAGTCTTGGGCTCAAATCTCGATCAGCGCCGCCAGTTCCCTGTCCAGCTCAGCCGGATCTCCCAGATTCAGCTCCACCAGCCGCTTCAAATGACTGATCGATTCCAGTCCGATGTGCAGGCAGACGAATCCGAGATGTTGGTTGTCGTCATGGGTCAGCTTCACGTCCATCTTCACGTAGGCATCGTCGCTGAGATGGATGTCGACCAGAAAATGCTCGTCCGGGTCACCTGTCCAGGGTTCCGGCCGTTCGATGAGCAGTCCTTTCAGAGAGAGATCGAGCAACTGCACTTTCCAGTTGTGGTTGCCCTGGCTGAGGTCGGTCCTGGCATCGAAAGCGATGCGCTTGAAACGACGGCGATCTGAGGGGGAGTCGGTCATCAGGTGAGCTCTCGTGGTATCGACTGACGCTGGGTCAGCGGACATGCCATGGATAATGGCACCCTTGTCTAGGCACGATAGACCTGAACGGAGTTGCCGAACAGTTCTGTGGATAACTTTTATTGCTTCTGTAGATTCGTTTGCAGGAAGGGGAGGCGTTATTTACGTTTTGACAGGCTATTAAAGCGCTCTAGACCATGGTTGGGGGTGGCCTTTCGCTCCGACAGGGCTAAACTCGGGGTGCTTGCCTTCTAGTCAACTCTGCTGGAATAAGAAAATGAAAAATAACAATAGCCTAATGCGCCACGTGCCTTGGCTGCTTCTCGCAATTATTGGGGCTTGTGCCCTGGGGGTGGTAGCACTGCGTCGTGGCGAGGCAATCAATGCCTTGTGGATCGTGGTCGCTGCTGTAGCTATTTATCTGGTTGCTTATCGTTACTACAGTCTTTTCATCGCCAACCATGTCATGCAGCTCGACCCGCTGCGGGCAACCCCGGCGGTGGTCAACAACGATGGTCTGGACTATGTGCCGACCAACAAACACATTCTGTTCGGTCACCACTTCGCAGCCATTGCCGGTGCAGGCCCGCTGGTCGGCCCGGTACTGGCCGCGCAGATGGGTTATCTGCCCGGTACGCTCTGGCTGATCGCCGGTGTGGTTCTGGCAGGTGCGGTACAGGATTTCATGATCCTGTTCCTGTCCACGCGCCGTAACGGTCGCTCCCTGGGCGATATCGTCCGCGAGGAAATGGGTCGTATCCCAGGCACCATTGCCTTGTTCGGCTGCTTCCTGATCATGATCATCATCCTTGCGGTGCTGGCGCTGATCGTGGTCAAGGCCCTGGCTGAAAGCCCATGGGGCATGTTCACGGTCATGGCGACGATCCCGATCGCGATGTTCATGGGCATTTACATGCGCTACATCCGTCCGGGTCGCATCGGTGAAATCTCCATTATCGGCGTGGTCCTGCTGCTGCTTTCCATCTGGGTAGGCGGCTCGGTGGCTGCGGATCCGGTCTGGGGCCCGATGTTTACCTTCACTGGTGTGCAGATCACCTGGATGCTGGTGGGCTATGGCTTCGTTGCAGCAATGCTGCCGGTATGGCTGCTGCTCGCACCGCGTGACTATCTCTCTACTTTCCTGAAAATCGGCACCATCGTTGCGCTGGCCATCGGCATTCTGATTCTGGCACCCGAGCTGAAAATGCCGGCCCTGACTCAGTTCACCGACGGTACTGGGCCGGTCTGGAAAGGCGCACTGTTCCCGTTCCTGTTCATCACCATTGCGTGTGGTGCGGTGTCGGGCTTCCATGCACTGATTTCCTCGGGCACCACGCCCAAGCTGCTGGATAACGAAAAGAACGCCCGCTACATCGGTTACGGCGGCATGTTGATGGAGTCCTTCGTCGCCATCATGGCCATGGTCGCCGCTTCGGTGATCGAGCCGGGTGTGTACTTCGCCATGAACAGCCCGGCTGCAATTGTGGGCAGTGATGTGGTGTCGGTGGCGACAACCGTCAGCAACTGGGGCTTTACCATTACGCCCGAGCAACTGACCGCCGTGGCCAATGACATCGGTGAGCACACCATCCTGGCCCGTGCCGGTGGTGCTCCGACCCTGGCAGTCGGTATCGCGCAGATCCTGCACCAGGTCCTGCCGGGTGAAAACACCATGGCGTTCTGGTACCACTTCGCGATTCTGTTTGAAGCCCTGTTCATCCTGACCGCTGTCGACGCCGGTACTCGTGCCGGTCGCTTTATGCTGCAAGACCTGTTGGGCAGCTTCGTACCTGCTCTGAAACGCACCGAGTCCTGGGTGGCCAATGCCATCGGTACCGGCGGTTGCGTCGCGCTCTGGGGTTACCTGCTGTATCAAGGCGTGATCGACCCGCTGGGTGGCATTAATACCTTGTGGCCGCTGTTCGGTATCTCCAACCAGATGCTCGCCGGTATCGCCCTGATGCTTGCCAGTGTGGTGCTGATCAAGATGAAGCGTCAGCGCTACGTCTGGGTGACCTTGCTGCCTGCGTCCTGGCTGCTGATCTGCACCGTGACCGCGAGCCTGATCAAGCTGTTCGACTCCAACCCGGCCGTTGGCTTCCTGGCCCTGGCCAAGAAGTACAGCACCGCAGCGGATGCCGGTCAGATCCTGGCTCCGGCCAAGAACATGGACCAGATGCAGCACGTGATCTTCAACGCTTACACTAACGCCGGTCTGACCATCCTGTTCCTGTTCGTCGTGTCCAGCATCCTGTTCTACGCGCTGAAAGTCGGCCGTGCGGCGTGGATCAAGAAAGAGCGCAGCGACAAGGAAATGCCATACCAGCCCATGCCTCCGGGATCGCAGGTGTGATAACGGTCATGAAGAGAGGATCAGCCCATGTTCAATGACCTGAGTCGCCTCGGGAAATACCTCGGTCAGGCCGCACGCCTGATGGTGGGCATGCCCGACTACGACACTTATGTCGAACACATGCAGACCAAGCACCCGGACAAGCCGTTGATGAGTTACGAGGAGTTCTTTCGGGAACGCCAGGAAGCTCGTTACGGCGGCAAGGGCGGTCCCAAGTGTTGCTGATCCTCTGATCTGCGTTATCGTTTGAACCGACGCGCCACAGGCCAACACCTGTGGCGTTGTCGTTTTTATAGAGCATCTGTACATATCGAACTGCTGGAGTACACATGACTGTTGCGCAACCCATCCCCGTCACCGTATTGACCGGTTTTCTGGGAGCAGGCAAGACCACTCTGCTGCGTCATTTGCTCAAGGCCGAACACGGCTTGAAAATCGCGGTAATCGAAAACGAATTCAGTGAGGCCGGTATCGACAGCCAGTTGCTCGGCACCGATCCCGTGCAAATCATGACGCTGTCCAACGGCTGCGTCTGCTGCACCATCCACACTGACCTGACCAAAGCCCTTTATCTGCTGCTGGAGCGCCTGGACAGCGGTGAAATAGCCTTCGACCGACTGGTGATCGAATGCACAGGGCTGGCCGATCCGGCTCCCGTTGCACAAACTTTCTTCATCGACGAAGAAATGCGCGAGCGCTACATCCTCGACGGCATCATCACGCTTGTGGATGCGGCCCACGCCGACACCCATCTTGCCCAGACCATCGCCCAGGCGCAGATAGGCTTCGCCGACCGCCTGCTGGTGAGCAAGCGCGATCTGGTGGATGAAGAAGCCTTCCAGGCACTGTCGACCCGTCTGACCCGCATCAACCGCCGCGCCCCGATTCGCATCGTCGAACACGGCAAGATCGATCTGGCCGAATTGCTGGATGTCAGAGGCTTCAACCTCAACGCCGACCTCGGCGGCGGAGTCACCCTGCGCCCGCTTGCCCCGGCAGGCAAATCCGCCGACCGTATCTCCAGCCTGGTACTGCGCAGCGACAAACCGCTGGATATCGACAAACTCAGCGAGTTCATGAACGAACTGCTCGAAGACCACGGCAAACAACTGCTGCGCTACAAAGGCGTGCTCAATATCGCAGGCGAACCCCGGAGAATGGTGTTCCAGGGCGTACTGAAACTCTATGGTTTCGACTGGGACACCGAATGGGCAGAAGACGAAAAGCGCGAAAGCGTGATCGTGTTCATTGCCGATGAATTGCCGGAAGAGAAGATTCGGGCGGCGTTTGGTGAGATGGTGGGGGGGTAACACTAATGTGTGAGCCAGCCAGCTGATTTCGTAGGAGCGGATTTATCCGCGAGACGTCATTGAAGTCGATAAATTTTCTTCGGGGGTACGGGCTTTCGCGAATAAGCGGAGCCCCACCTGATTACTCCTGCGGGAGTTCTATTTGATTCATGATATTGCGTTTCGTTTGGTGAGAGCAGATATCAATCATCCCAACAGGAATTGAATTCCTCTTCCGTCTCAAGCCGGGTTTCGATACCCCAGCGGTATTTACAGTAGTCGATCACTTGCTGTCGTTGCAAAACGTTTATTTCATGCAGTTTCTTTTCAAAGTTCGGGTGGAATATCCTGTGAAACTTTATTTTTAAGGTGGGCTTTTTCTTGATGAAAAATACAGGGGTTGAATCTGTCTCCCCGTGATGTTCGTAATACCCAACGAACGGTGTGAGCATCAAGGCAGCAAGGGGCAGTATGAGAGTTCTCTTCATGCTGTGGGGGTCATGCCGGGAAGCGAAGGGCGACGATGATGTGCCGATTTAACTAGCCCTCGTCGCCGAAGAGTTACTTGCTTTTTGATCAAGTCTCTACCGATTTTTGCACGCCTCCAGTTCCTCCTTGTTATTCAGTCTGGTTTCGATGCCTAGGCGGTAATTGCAATAGGTAATCACGAGTTGACGCTGCCTTTCATTCAATTCATGCAGCTTTTTGTCATCGGCATCGTTGGCGAAAAGGTTCACGAATTTCAATTGGAATGTAGGGCGCTTCTTGATGAAAAGCACGGTGTTCACTTCTGCATCATCAATGGATTCGTAGCAGCCGATAAATAGCCAGGCAGTAAGTGTCACGGTTAGAAGTACGATTGATTTCTTCATTTTTTGGCGGTGCCAGCCCAGCAGTTGGGTTTTTGTTCGTATGGCTTGGACCAGTTCCAGTTGTTTTGTGATATCGATGGTTGCCGACGAGAGTGTCAGACGACAAAGAGGCATTGAGCTCTGCATTGTCGTCTGAAAAGTATTTTTGAGAGGTCAGATTCAGGTTCTATCGAGCTTGGCAGGCCTCCAACTCGTTGTCTGTATTAAGTTGGACTTCAATGCCCAGTCGATACTTGCAATAGTCTATGACTAACTGGCGCTGTTGGGTGTCAAGCTCTGCCAGACGCTTGGGGTCGGCATTGTTGGCGTAAATGTTGGTGAACTTGATTTGTAGTGTGGGGCTCTTTTTAATGAAGAAGTGGCTGTGAATTTCTGCGTCTTCGATTGAGTTGTAGTATCCGGTAAATAGCCAGGCGATGAAAAATAATAGGGGCAGGGAAAAATATTTTTTCATTTTATGGGAGGTTTCATAAGTTGGGTAACCTTGCGGATGTTTAAAGTCAGCTCCATGCCAATGTTGCCAGGGCATATTTTTCCTTCGTCTGTCTGATTAGGAAACTCTCTGTGTCCGCCTAAATATTTTATAGCCAGTGAATTTTTCAAGGCTGTAATGAGGTTGACTGTGGCATCCACTTGGTGTGCCGGGATTTTATTAGTGGTATCGATCCCTACTGTATGCAATTTCTTGCGTATCGATGCTACCCAGTCCTCGCCTTCTTCGGGAGTGGACAGGTTATTAAGCAAGACTATACCAATCACGCCAGTGTTATACCTATGTACGCTAGAGCCTTTGAATCGAATATCTCGTCCCTCATAGATGACTCCTTGGCAGTCGATCCCAAAATGGTAGCCAATATCATCAAATGCATCTGACTGATGACCCCTTTGGATATCTAGCATCTGCTCCTCACTTCTTCCACACGAATAACTGCGTCCCGCATGATGCAAAGCAATCATGCTGTAGTCCCAATCACGCTCCAGCGGATTTTTGGCTGGCTTGGCCCGCCACTCCGATCGCTCAACAAACTGATGCCCCAACGCCCGGACCTTGCGAATGATCGCTTCTCGCGTAGCGGCGCGATCATTAACCGTCACGGCGACTGGAGGGGGAGACTCGCCTGGCCGTACAGGGTGCGCCTTCGCCAAGGTAGTGAACTGGCCGTCAGCCAACGGTTCTTCTGATAATTCCGTGAGCGTGCGGGCCGGGGAGTTGAATTCGATATGCAGTTTGATGATCGAGTCCGCTTTGGTCGCGGCTACATGGACCATTCCTTGAGCGTCTGTAAGTCCTGTGGCTTTATTGCCGTCAACCACAGTGGTGTAAGCACGATTGTCCAGTGGTTTGCCCGTCTCGCTGTCGGTCACCCGAAACGAACAGGCAAAGTTGGTAACGACAGAGGGTGCATTATTGTTTTTCACCAGCGCTCCGGCGGCCTGAGCGCGTTGTTTCAGGTGCGGATCGGTCAGTAGTTCAGCCAGTAGTTCTTCGTTTACCGAGCCATCATCCGAGATTGCGCCAAGCTTACTGAAGTCGATTACCAGTTTCGAAGTGGATAGTTCACCGGTACTGCCCATGGTGTTGGTGCTGCCAGTGATGATAGTGCCGCCATGGCTGCTGAGGCTGCCCAGGTGGGCTATGGGCCGACCATTAATCAGAATGCTGGGAATGCCTGACACGATTACCGCACCGCAGCCTGATTTATCACCGACCCTGGCGACGGGCAGCCCGTTTACGAAGACATTAGGGGAGGCGCTAACGATCGGGGTCAGGCCATGCAAAGGAATGGGGCAAGCGTGCTGGTCTGTCAGGCGAGAAACGGGAGTCATGGTCAGCCTCAAGAATGCGAGGCATGCATCGTTGCGCGTATGACCTTGGTGTTTATGCAGGACGTTTCTGCGAGGGTTGCAAGAAATGGCTGAGAGTTAGATCGCCCGCAGGTTTTTTGAAAACACAGAGTGGGGCTAAAAAGCCAGGTAATGGCGGCCAATTCGTTGTGGTATGTAGCAGATCCCCTGTGAATTCAATAAAGAGCTTTCTTACAGAAAAAACACTGCGGCTCTGCTTTTGCTCAGAAGTCCCCTACATACATTAATAAGCAGCGCTGCAAAAATGGCAGTTCAGTTGTCAGAGGTTTTGTTTTTTACTGATAACCAATAAATAAACTCACAGCGATCTGGCTGCCTTAAACCATGAAAATCGACAGCCATATCGTTATCTCTTGTCTGGCCGTGCTGACGGCGCAGTCAGGCATAACCCTCTATCTTCCGTCCTTGCCCTCAATTGTCGAAAATTTTCATGCCAGCCCCGGTTTTTCGGCGCTGACACTTTCGGCATTTCTGGCGGGGATGGGGTTGCCGATGTTGCTGTGGGGCAGGGTGGCGGCCTTGCTGGGGGGCAGGGCAACGATGATCTGGGCGCTTTTGCTGTTTTCTATCAGCAGCCTGGGTGTTGCGCTATCGGCCGACACTGGCATGTTCATTATCTGTCGCACTGTTCAAGGAGCGGCTGCCGGAGGTATTTCGGTCATGGCTCGTGTGTTGTTACGCGATAATTTCAGCGCTCAGCATTTGGCAAAGGCTCTGAGCTGGCTGTCGATCTGCTTTGTGATATCGCTGGGTCTGGCGCAGTTTGCAGGTGCGTTGATACATACAGCCTGGGGCTGGAGGGCAGTTTTTTTCACAAGTGCAGCTTTGGGCTTTTTATTGATCTTCCCTGTTATGCGATACACCCCGAGTGGAGCGCCTGATCGTCGGGCCTCAAGCCCAGGTCGAAAAATATACGGCACCCTCATTCGAGACGTTCAATTCATGCGACCAGTATTGGCGGGTGGCTTGGGTTATGGCGTGATTATTCTTTTCGGAGCCAGTGCCCCAGCGCTCTTTCAGCTTCGCTTCAACTGGACTTCCGTGGAGTATGGCTGGATGGGGTGGCCAGTCAGCGGTGCCTATATGCTTGGTGCCTTGTCGGTCGGTTGGCTGCTTTTAAAACGCAGTCAGGATCAGAGCCTGATGCTTGGGTTGAAGCTTCTGGCATTGGGTGCCTTGCTGATGGGAGCAGGGCAGTTCCTGTTTCCAGCAACAGGCTCTGCTCTGTGGCTGTCTTACTGTTTGCTGCTTTTCGGTCAGGGCATCGTTTATCCACTTTGCCAATCCCTTGCCAATCAGAGTACGTCTGTCAGCGGTCCCTACGCCATGGCATTGACCGGATTCATACATCAGGCGATAGCTGCATGCTGTGGGTTGATAGCCGGTGTTTTGCCGCCGGGTCAGCCAGGGCCATTCACGCTTGTCTGTATCGTGCTTGCAACTCTGGCGCTATGTATCTATTGCGCAGGCCGCGTGAAAGCCCCCCATAAATGAAAAAGCCCGGACTCAAGAGCCCGGGCTTTTTCATGTGACCAGTAACTACGCTATCAAGCGCCGTAAACCGGCAGCTTGGCGCAGATGGCTTTGACCTTCTCGCGAACGGCGTCGATTACCGCTTCGTTGTTCAGGTCGGCCAGGATGTCGCAGATCCAGCCAGCCAGTTCCTTGCACTCTGCTTCCTTGAAGCCGCGAGTGGTCACTGCCGGGGTGCCGAAGCGCAGGCCGGAGGTGACGAACGGGGAGCGTGGGTCGTTCGGGACGGAGTTCTTGTTCACGGTGATGAAGGCGCGGCCCAGGGCGGCGTCTGCGTCTTTACCGGAAATGTCCTGTTTGATCAGCGACAGCAGGAACAGGTGGTTTTCAGTACCGCCGGAAACCACGTCGAAACCGCGCTCGATGAACACGCCAGCCATGGCCTTGGCGTTCTTGACCACTTGTTGCTGGTAGGTCTTGAACTCAGGTTGCAGCGCTTCCTTGAAGCAGACAGCCTTGGCCGCGATGACGTGCTCCAGCGGGCCGCCCTGTGCGCCAGGGAATACTGCCGAGTTCAGCTTCTTCTCGATGTCGGCGTTGGCGCGAGCCAGGATCAGGCCGCCGCGTGGACCGCGCAGGGTCTTGTGGGTCGTGGTGGTGACCACGTCAGCGAATGGAACCGGGTTCGGGTAGACACCAGCGGCAACCAGACCGGCTACGTGAGCCATGTCGACGAACAGGTAGGCACCGACCTTGTCAGCGATTTCGCGGAAACGGGCGAAGTCCAGAACCTGGGAGTAGGCAGAGAAACCGGCCACGATCATTTTTGGCTTGTGCTCGACAGCCAGACGCTCGACTTCGTCGTAGTCGATCATGCCATTGCCATCGATGCCGTACTGAACGGCGTTGTACAGCTTGCCCGAGGAACTGACGCTGGCGCCGTGGGTCAGGTGACCGCCGTGAGCCAGGCTCATGCCCAGAATGGTGTCGCCGCCTTGCAGCAGAGCCAGGTAAACAGCCGAGTTTGCCTGGGAGCCAGCGTGAGGCTGGACGTTGGCGTAATCGGCGCCGAACAGTTCCTTGGCGCGGTCGATGGCCAGTTGCTCAACGACGTCGACGTACTCGCAGCCACCGTAGTAGCGCTTGCCCGGATAGCCTTCAGCGTACTTGTTGGTCAGGACCGAGCCCTGAGCCTCCATGACAGCCGGGCTGGTGTAGTTTTCCGAGGCAATCAGTTCGATGTGCTCTTCCTGGCGCAGGGCTTCCTGCTCCATGGCGGCAAAAAGATCGGAGTCGTACTTCGCGAGAGTCAAATCACGGCTGAACATGGCAGTCCTCGAGGGGTTGGAGCGGAAAAGGGGGGCATTCTACCCCATCGCGTTTTATCTGGCATATGAAAGGGGTTCATTTGGCGGATGAACGAGATGCAGGATGGATACAGCAAGTTACGAGCTGCAAGCTGCAAGCAAGAGCGGGCATGGAGAACACACGGTCTGCTTTTGCTCTCGCTTTTTCTTGAAGCTTTCAACTTGCCGCTTGCCGCTGTGTTCCCGTTCGACCTAGTCGAACATGAACAACGCATCATTACTGAACTGCGCCTCGAACTGCGAAGCTGGCATCGGGCGGCCGAAGAGGTAGCCCTGGACTTCGTCGCAGCCGTGTTCGCGAAGGAATTCCAGCTGTTCGTGGGTTTCGACGCCTTCGGCGATTACTGCCAGGTTCAGGCTGTGGGCCATGGCGATGATTGCGCGGGCGATCTGTGCGTCCTGTTCGCCCGATGGCAGGCCATCGACGAAGGTGCGGTCGATTTTCAGTACGTCGATCGGGAACTGCTTGAGGTAGTTCAACGATGAATAGCCGGTGCCGAAGTCATCGACCGCGATGCTCAGGCCAAGATTCTTCAGGCCGTCGAGCATCTGCATGGCTTCGCTGACTTCGCGCATCAGGATACTTTCGGTCAGTTCCAGCTCCAGGCAAGCCGGTGGCAGGCCGGTTTCGCCCAGCATCCGGGCGATACGCTTGCCGAGCTGGCCGTCCGAGAACTGTCTGGCGGAAATGTTCACCGACACCTTGGGAACCCGCACTTTTGCCTGATGCCAGCTCTTGAGCTGACGGCAGGCCTCAGCCAGTACCCAGTCCCCGACTTCCACCACCAGGCCGAGCTCTTCCAGAACCGGGATGAAGTCGCTGGGCGGCACCAGGCCACGGCGTGGATGCCGCCAACGCAACAGGGCTTCGGCACCGGTCAGGCGTTTGCCGTCGCCGCTGAACTGAGGCTGGTAGTAGATCGTGAACTCTTGCTGCTCCAGGGCATGGCGCAGGTCGCTTTCCAGTTCCAGACGTTCCAGGGCAGTGGCGTTCATGTCGGTCTGGTAGAACTGGAAGTTGTTCTTGCCGCGCTCCTTGGCGTGGTACATCGCGGTGTCGGCGTTCTTCATCAACTGGCTCAGTTCGTTGCCGTCCTGCGGGCTCAGGGCGATGCCGATACTGGCGGTCACGAAGAACTCACGGCCTTCCAGCACGAAAGGCGTGATCAGGCTGTTGAGGATCTGCTCGGCCACGTGGATCGCACGATTGAGCGCGATCTCGCGGGTGGCTCCCGGTTGCAGCAGCAGGGTGAACTCATCGCCGCCCATGCGCGCGACCGTGTCATCGTCAGCGACACAGGCCAGCAAGCGGGTGGCCATTTCCTTGAGCATGCGGTCGCCGGCTGCATGGCCCAGGGAGTCGTTGATCGGCTTGAAGCGATCCAGGTCCAGGAACATCAGGACCACCCAGGCCTGTTGCCTTTCTGCATGTTGCAGAGCCGAGTGCAGGCGGTCCTGGAACAGTGTGCGATTGGGCAGGTGGGTCAGGGCGTCGTAATAGGCCAGACGGTGAATGCGTTGCTCACTGGCCTTGCGCTCGCTGATATCGCTGAAGAAGCATACATAGCTGGCCAGATCGCCTTCATCATCGACCACGGCGGTGATGCCGACCCATGCCGGATAATGCTCGCCATTACGACGCTTGAGCCAGACTTCGCCTTCCCAGGTTCCGCGCTGGTTCAACTGTTTGAGGATATAGCGCAGATGAGCTTCCTGCTCCCGGTCAACGGTGAGCATGTTCGGCAATTGATCGAGCACTTCCGATACGTCATAGCCGCTGACCCGGGTGAAGGCGTCGTTGGCCTGGACGATATAGCCCGCCGGGTCGGTAATCAGGATGGCAGAGGTCGAGTGTTCGAACACCGTTGCGGCCATGCGCAGGTCTTTTTCGGCGCGGCGCTGGGTGCTGATATCGCGCCCTACGCCCAGTATGCCTTCGAATGTTCCGTGCTCATCCCAGACCAGAACCAGTCGCAGCTCTACCGGGATCTTGCGGCCATCGGCACGCAGACAATCGAACAGGTACAGCTGGGTGGGAACAGCGCTGCGCAGCTTCGCCAGTTCCTGAGGGTGGTCGAGCACCCGTTTGATGCGCGCTATCAGGTTGTAGAAGCCTGATAGCTGCTGCGGGTTGGCAACGGTGGAGCCCCAGCCATTCTGGATAACCCAGTCGGCTTCGTAGCCCAGAACGCTTTGCACCGAGGGGCTGACATAGTTGACTTCCAGCAGCCTGTCGGTGGAGAAGATCACATCACTGATGCTTTCGGCGAGCATCCGGTAGCGCTGCTCGCTGTCGCGCAAGGACTGACTGGCCTCGACCTGGCGTGTGATGTCCTTGGCGACGCCGATAATGCGGGTGACCAGATCTTCCTTGTCCCGTGTCAGGGCTTGTTCGCGGATATCGAAGCAACGCCAGGTAGTGTCCTTGTGGCGAAAGCGCAGGGCACATTGCAGCAGTTCGTTGTGACCGTGATGGCGTTGACGCAGGCGCATGTCCTGATAGCTTTGGGCATCCTCGGGGTGCAGCAGGATTTCCCAGAAAAACTCGCCCATGGCGTGCAGTTCGCTCTTGCTGTAGCCCAGCGTCTGCCCCAGATGGTGGTTGCTGTAGATCATGCGCTGGCTGAGCACGTCCTGGACATACAGATGATCGGGCACGGTGCGGACCACATCCGACCAGAATCGCTCGCGCTCCTGCAATGACAGTTCTATCTGCTTGCGGCTGGTGATGTCGCCGATGCTCAGGATGACGGCGTCATGGTCGGACCGGGTTTCAGGCAAGCGCAATACCAGCCATAGATGCTGGTCCTGGCCGGACTCACGGGTGAGGCGGATTTCCAGTTCGAGTCGTTGCTGCCGGTTCAGGACCGCCTGAATCACCTGGGTGCCGATGCCGGGCCGCTTGCGCGATTCGCCTTCTATCAGTTGCTGCCAGGCTTCATCGCCACATTTGATATTCAACAGGCTCAGGGCAACCTGATTGACCTCTGTGATGCGTATCTGCTGCAGCAGTCGCTTCAGCAGCACCGGTTGTGTCTCGATAAAGTGATCGAAGTCTTCTGTGGTACGGATCTGGAAGGTTTCGAGCTGCTCAGGCAGGTTGGACATGTCCAGTACGCAGATGGCAACGCCTGCGCCTTCGAAAATGTCCTGATAACGGCGGCGACTTTTCAGCAGTTGGCGCTGGCGGCGGCGCATGCTGAGAATGGCGGCCAGGGGCAGGAGTGAAAACAGCAGGCCGACCACGCATTTCACGATCAGGGGCGCAATCAGTTCCTGACGTGCCTTGTGGGCATCGAACAGGCCGTGCAGTTGCCAGTCGCTGTTGCTCAAGGGTTGCAGCAATACGCTTTCGGCCTGCCCTGAATCGGTCTGCATCGATGCGTCGCGCAGGATGACTCGCTGGGTCAGGCGGTTTTCGAGCCGCCACAGATGCTGAAAGTCCTGGCTGGGTTGCTGTATCAGTGCCTTGAGAGCATCCGGCGCCATGCGTACGGCCCAGTAGGCGCCGCCGAGGCCGTCGGCCTGATGCACGAACATGTAGATCTGCAGGCCATCTTCGGAACTGGTGTAGTAATAAGGCCGACCCACTGCCTGCTGGAGCGCGCTCTTGAGAAATGCACCGTCCAGTGTGGTTTCGGCGCTGTCGCGGATCACATCGCCCTGAGGACTGAGCCATGCCACGCTGCGCAAGGACGGTACGGTTTCTCGCAGCCTTTGCAGGGTATGTTTCTGAGGCGCGATCTCGTTTCTGGATGGCGTTCCCTCATCCAGCAGGTTCATGGTGATCTGCGCGCTCAGGGCCATGTTGAGGCTCAGGCGGTCTGCGAGTTGCGTACTGTAGTCGAGACTGCGCTGACGCTGGCGCTCCTGTGTCTGGTGAAACTGCTCGAGCAGTTGCCACAACAGCAGTGCAAGCATCAGTAGAACCAGCGCTGCCAGTAGCCCTTTCAAGGAACTACGCAAAGGCACAACGGTTGTGCTTTTGGCTGTTTCTGATGGCGTGGAGGGCGTTGGTGTAGGCAAATCGTTGTTCCTGACTACTGGACTGAAGCAGCGAGTGCGTTATGCAATTAAAGCCCGACGCCCAAAGGGCGGCTAGCATGCCCTGAGTTGTAGCGAAGTGCCAGCCCTGTGGGGCCGGATCGTTTGCCCTACAGGCCGCATTCGGGTAGCTTTGCCCGATGCGCGTTGTAACCCGACTCCTGCAAGAGTGAATCCACTGCCTGCAAACATCGATCCAGCTTTATATTTGCCCGGATGCAGAAGTCCGTTCTCTGTCTGTTTCATTCAAGGCTTTGAATGGCACTGCGGCAAGTAGCAGAGACAAATAAAAGCTCGCGCTTTAATCAGTCACCCTCACAGACGCTAGGTTTTCATTCCATGGCTCAATACGTCTTTACCATGCATCGGCTGAGCAAAGTTGTGCCGCCGAAGCGGGAAATCCTGAAGAACATCTCCCTTTCCTTCTTCCCGGGCGCCAAGATCGGCGTGCTGGGTCTCAACGGTTCGGGTAAATCCACGCTGTTGAAAATCATGGCCGGCGTCGATACCGAGTTCGACGGCGAAGCACGTCCGATGCCCGAGCTGAATGTGGGTTATCTGCCGCAAGAGCCACAACTTGACCCGAACAAGACCGTCCGTGAAGTGGTCGAGGAAGCGGTCAGCGTCATCAAGGACGCTCAGGCCCGCCTGGATCAGGTCTACGCCGAATACGCCGAGCCGGATGCCGACTTCGACAAACTGGCAGCCGAACAGGCCAAGCTGGAAGCGATCCTGCAGGCTGGCGATGGCCATAACCTGGAGCGCCAACTGGAAGTCGCCGCCGATGCGCTGCGTCTGCCAGCCTGGGATGCCAAGGTTTCGGTGTTGTCCGGTGGTGAAAAACGTCGCGTTGCCTTGTGCCGCCTGCTGCTGTCCGCACCGGACATGCTGTTGCTCGACGAACCGACCAACCACCTGGATGCCGATTCCGTCGCCTGGCTTGAGCACTTCCTGCACGACTTCCCGGGCACTGTGGTCGCGATCACGCACGACCGTTACTTCCTGGATAACGTCGCTGGCTGGATTCTGGAACTCGACCGCGGTGCGGGCATTCCATACGAAGGCAACTATTCGGGCTGGCTGGAAGCCAAGTCCGATCGTCTGGCCCAGGAATCCAAGCAGCAGTCGGCCCATGAAAAAGCCATGAAAGACGAGCTGGAGTGGGTTCGCAAAGGTGCCAAGGCGCGTCAGTCCAAATCCAAGGCCCGTCTGCAACGCTTCGAAGAAATGCAATCTCAGGAATTCCAGAAGCGCAGCGAAACCAACGAGATCTACATTCCGGCCGGTCCGCGTCTGGGTGACAAGGTTATCGAGTTCAAGAACGTCTCCAAAGGCTATGGCGACCGCGTGCTGATCGACAACCTGTCGTTTGCCATGCCTAAAGGCGCCATTGTCGGCGTGATCGGTGGTAACGGTGCCGGTAAGTCGACTCTGTTCCGCATGCTGATGGGCAAGGAAGCACCGGACTCGGGCAGCATCGAAATCGGTGAAACCGTGCAACTGGCCTGTGTCGATCAGAGTCGTGACGACCTGGACGGCAGCAAGACCGTGTTCCAGCAGATTTCCGACGGTTCGGACCAGATCCGCATCGGCAACTACGAAATCCCGTCGCGTACCTACGTGGGGCGCTTCAACTTCAAGGGCGGCGACCAGCAGAAGTTTGTCAAGGACCTTTCCGGTGGTGAGCGCGGTCGCTTGCACCTGGCACTGACCTTGAAAGAAGGCGGCAACGTGTTGCTGCTCGACGAACCGTCCAACGACCTGGACGTTGAAACCCTGCGTTCTCTGGAAGAAGCCCTGCTGGACTTCCCGGGCGCCGCCATTGTGATCTCTCACGATCGGTGGTTCCTGGACCGTGTGGCCACCCACATCCTGGCGTACGAAGACGATTCGCAAGCGGTCTTCTTTGAAGGCAACTACACCGAATACGAAGCCGATCGCAAGAAACGTCTGGGTGATGCCGCAGCGCAGCCGCACCGAGTGCGTCACAAGAAGCTGGCTTGATTGACCCCTTCGCGAGCAAGCCCGCTCCCATCTCCGGGAGTGGCGCTTGCCCGTGAAGACTAAGCCCCGGCCGCTCCAGCATCGGGTTCGATCAATACGATCTCGATGATCTGATCCCCGGCCGGGCGCTTCCATAGCACCTCGTCTCCCAGTTGTGTCCCCAGCAATGCACGCCCCAGTGGCGAACTCCAGTTGATCAACCCCTTGGCGGCATCGGCCTGATCCTCACCGACCAGTTGCACCTGCTGACGGTTGTCCCTTTCATCCGCGAACGTAACCCGACTGCCGATCTGTACCTGCTCGGTTGAGATGGCCGGCGTAACCACCTGCGCACTCTGCAGGCGCTGGGTGAAATAGCGAAGATCCCGCTCAAGATCGGCCAGACGCTGTTTGTCGGCGCTATCTCCCAAAGCCGTCTGGGCGCTGTGCTGTGTCTGTAGTTCATTGACCTGCTGTTGCAGCAGCAGGAGCCCGTGGGCGGTGACGTAATTGGGGTGTGTGCTGATCAGACGCTCAACCGGTTGACTGGCCTCTGCGG
Source organism: Pseudomonas cichorii (assembly GCF_019719005.1). GTDB lineage: Bacteria > Pseudomonadota > Gammaproteobacteria > Pseudomonadales > Pseudomonadaceae > Aquipseudomonas > Aquipseudomonas cichorii_E. The sequence goes on along the minus strand of NZ_JAIGPJ010000001.1, from coordinate 195,031 downwards.
CGGCGTTGTCTTCATTGACGAAAGCGCGACTCATGGTTTGTCCTCCTCTTTGAGAGTTGGTCCATGGTTGCATCGGATTGGTTTCGTCTGATTTCCCGAAGCGTCTTTTAATTTGGACGATAGGCCTTGGCGGCGCTTCTGGTTTTCTCCCGCTCCCAGTCACGGTCGCGGTCATTCCAGACTTGTCCGGGGTCGAGCCGGTCCCGTCGGTCTGCCATGGCCTGGCATTGACGGAACCCGTCGTTCCAGCCTTCAGCGTAAAGCGGGTCTTTGAGATAACGGGGGACGTTCTTCTTGAACTGCCCGGTAAACGCACCGGCTGCTTCCTTGCCACTGCCGCAGCCATCCTGGAAGCCATCGGCGAATGCCGGTGGATAACCTTCGGCCAGCAAATACTCGTGGGCGGACTGACAGCCTGTCAGCACGACAACCAGCCACAACAGCACCCAGCGCAGGTTCATTTCTGTATTCCTCTACAAGTGACTTCAGTGTAGTTGTCCGCTTGTGAGTTATTTGTCAAAGATGTGTCTATAAATCCTATGGAGTGCCCTGCCGCCAAGTGTGCTTTTGGGATGAGTGCGCGCTCAATAGTGATACCACTTCACCTCAAGCATCACTTCATTCTGTGGTGTGGCCAACTGGCTGAACTCGCGCTGGGCGCTCAGGCGCAGGCCCAGGTTGCGGGACAGTTCCCATTGCTGGTTGAGGCTGATGCTGCGCCGTACTTCGCCATTGGTGAAGTAATCGCCCTTGGCCTCCAGGCTCAGGTTACCCAGCGGGTTGCGCCATAGCAGGCCGGTATTGAAGCCGGCTGCCGGCGAGATGAATTCTGCGAAGTCATTGTTGTGCTCGACCCGCACGGTGCCCAAGGCAAAGCCCAGCACTTCTTCGCCCAGCTTCCAGGTACCGCCGGCGCCGCCATTCACATGGCTGACGAGGTTTTCATCGCCATGTTTGCCCGGCACGCGCTCCAGTCCGCCTGTCACTTGCCATGACCATGGCTTGAGCAGGGTATTGCGAGGTGTCAGGGAGCGGATAGTCGCCAGATCCAGTTGTTGCACTTGCCAGTCATTGCCCTCGTACTGGCGCAGCTTGAGCTGAAGAATTTCGATCTGCGCGCCCAGCGGGAAGCCATAGGCGTTGTCGTTCAGGTCGTGATAGGCCATGCGCAGGCCATATTCGGCGAAAGCCCGGTCGTTGCGGCTGCCCACGCCCAGTTGCCAGGTCCGTGACTCGTGTCCTTCTTCCGGCAGGCCGGGGCGCTGGATGTCCAGTTGTGCAGGCGGGTTCTGGTTGATGGCTTGCAGGAGCTCAAAGCTGCGCTGTGAACGGGCAGCATCGCGCTCCAGGCCGTTGGCACGGTAGCGTTCGAGGCGATAGGCCGCGTCCTGAATCAGGGCACGACGCTCCTTGGGCAGCGCCTGGTATTGGCTGTTCTTGAGTTGTGTCTGGTCGGCACTGACTTTCAGTACCCATTCCTGTTCGTCCTGGCTCAGCGGTTCGGCACGACTCAGCAGTTCACGTTCGCGGGAAGGGCGGTAGTCGATTTTCTCCACCAGCCCGGCGGCTTTTATCGCCTTCACGGTATCGGTGGGAATGGCCGTAAGCTCGAATTGGTTGGTCAGTTTCAGGCCCGGCCGGGCCACTTCCAACAACTCCAGCAAGCGGTAAGAGCAGTTTTCATCGAAGAAGAAGTAGCTGAAACGGATCTGCTTCAGTTCCCAGACATGCTCGACCATACGCTGCGTTTCTTCGCTGGTCAGGTTCAGCCGGTATTCCCACAGGTCGCGGTTTTCCAGGCTGCGGTATTCCGAGAGTTTTTCCTGATAAGGCACCAGTGCAAACAGGCCGGGATAACCTCCCATCAGGCCTTTCCAGGCGTAGAGAATGCTGTTGTCCATGCCTTCGATATAGGCGCCGAAATTGATGGCATAGCTGAGCAGCGTTGTGCCGCTGGTCTTGGCGCTGGCCGGGTCGATGCGCAGCAATGTGTGGCCGAACATGGAGGACGGGCTGTTGAGGTAGGCCGCCGGGAAAATCAGCACTGTGCTGTCCGGTGCCACATCCTTGAACCACGCCTTGAAGTCCTTGCAGTCCACGGCAGGCAGATCGGTGAGTTGCAACTGGTCGCGCAGCCAGCGGGTGCGGGACGGATAGACGCATTGGGCATGTGCCTGTTCATTGCCGACAGGTGCGTAGAGGGCTGCAAGTGTTGCGCTCAGCTCTGCCTTCGGGTCATGGGCACCGTCGGCAGCGAGAAAGAATTTCGGGTCGTCGACGTAACTGCGCCAGCCGCCCAGCTTGCCGGCTTCGTAGTGGCCCAGAGAAAGCCAGAAGGGCTCATTGGCCAATTGCTGCAAACGGTCTGCGCTCAGATGGGGGGCGGCAGATAACGGGGCACAGACAAATAGCGCCAGATACGCAAGACGTTTGAGCATAGAAAGCAACTTGTCAGGAGATGGGGACCCGCCCTCCGGAACCGAGGGGCGGGCAAACGACTTTAGGCCTGGGTTGCGTATTTGGCCAGGGTCGGATCGTTTTTCAGAACATTGATTGTGTTGCTGTGTACGTCTTCAGCGGTGGTGTCGGCCTTGCTGAAGATCTGCGAGAAATGTTCGTGGGTGACTGCGGCGAAATGCGCACGATCTTCTGGTGCAACGCCCAGTACGACCGCGTAGGTTGTCAGTGCTTCACCTTGGCCCATGGCCATGTCCTTGGAGAGCTCATCCATCATGCCGTTCATGGCCAGCCAGGATTTGCCGCCGTAGGTCAGTGCGCCGTTGGTGGAGCAGCCGTTGGTGCCGGAAGTCATGCCAAAGGTGGCGTTGCCGGAAGTGCCGTTAGTGGTTGATGCCAGGAAGTGCGCAGGAGTGCCACGCTGGCCTTCGAACAACATGTTGCCCCAGCCACAATCAGGGCCGCCCGGAGCTTGTGCCATTGCGTTGATAGAGACTGCGGTGAAGAGCGTTCCAAGAAGAATCCGTTTCATAGCTTTTTTCTCTTTATGTTCAACCAGTGTCGGGGTTCTTGAACCGGTTCGGCGCGAAAAATCCTGTGTCCGCTGACTTCTCGCACCCACCGATACATCAAGGCAAATGGCTATTTGTAACCACATGCGCAATTTGGAGTTTAGGTCGGTTCCAAGGGTTCCGTGGCCAATTGCAGATTTATTCGCGCCATGAGGGTTTTTTGTGTTCCCGCAGCCATGTTCGCGGCGGTAACGGACATTCCGGGCTTTACTGTCTTGCAAGTCTTGTCCGGCGAGCGCCAGAATGCCGACATCTGCCCCGCCTGATGTAAGGAACACTGATGCCCGATTCTGTCGCAGCCAGCCTTCGTCTAGCGCCACAAGCGCTGACACGCCCGTTTTCCGCTGAACAGTTCAGCTTTTCGACGACCAATGATCTGGAGCCCTTTCGGGGAGTACTCGGCCAGGAACGAGCCGTAGAAGCCTTGCAGTTCGGGGTCGCGATGCCGCGTCCCGGTTACAACGTGTTTGTCATGGGTGAGCCCGGCACAGGTCGGTTTTCGTTTGTAAAGCGCTACCTCAAGGCCGAGGGCAAGCGCATGCAGACGCCGTCGGACTGGGTCTACGTCAACAATTTCGATGAGCCTCGCGAGCCCAAGGCCCTGGAGCTTGCGCCAGGCAGTGCTCAGGCGTTCATGGCCGATATCGGTGTCTTGATCGATAACCTGCTGGCGACCTTTCCGGCGGTCTTCGAGCATCCGTCGTATCAGCAGAAGAAGAGCGCCATCGACCGCGCCTTCAACCAGCGTTATGACCGCGCTCTGGATGTGATTGAGCGTCTGGCGTTGGAGAAGGACATTGCGCTGTACCGCGACAGCACCAATATTGCCTTTACGCCCATGGCCGACGGCAAGGCGCTGGACGAGGCCGAGTTCTCCCAGTTGCCGGAAGCCGAGCGGGATCGCTTCCACGAAGATATCTCCGGTCTCGAAGAGCGCCTGAACGAAGAGCTGGCCAGCCTGCCGCAATGGAAGCGCGAATCCAGTAATCAACTGCGCCAGTTGAACGAAGAAACCATCACCCTGACCTTGCAGCCGCTGCTGGCTCCGCTGTCCGAAAAGTATGCCGAGAATGCCGCCGTCTGCGCTTACCTGCAGGCGATGCAGGTCTATCTGCTCAAGACCGTTGTCGAGCAACTGGTGGATGACAGCAAGACCGACGCCCAGGCGCGCAAGCTGCTGGAAGAGCAATACTGCCCGAGCCTGGTTGTCGGCCACACCCACAGCGGTGGTGCGCCGGTGGTCTTCGAGCCGCATCCGACCTACGACAACCTGTTCGGTCGTATCGAATACAGCACCGACCAGGGCGCGCTCTACACCACGTATCGCCAGTTGCGGCCCGGTGCGCTGCATCGCGCCAATGGCGGCTTCCTGATTCTGGAAGCGGAAAAGATGCTCAGCGAGCCGTATGTCTGGGATGCGCTCAAGCGCACCCTGCAATCTCGCAAGCTGAAAATGGAGTCGCCGCTGGGGGAAATGGGACGTCTGGCGACTGTCACCCTGACGCCGCAAGTGATCCCGTGGAACGTCAAGATCATCATCATTGGTGCGCGTTCGCTGTATTACACCCTGCAGGACCTCGATCCGGACTTCCAGGAGATGTTCCGGGTACTGGTGGATTTCGACGAAGAAATCCCGCTGGTCGACGAAACCCTGGAACAGTTCGCCCAACTGCTGAAAACCCGTACTTCGGAAGAAGGCATGGCGCCTTTGACCGCCGATGCCGTGGCGCGTCTGGCGACCTACAGCGCGCGTCTGGCCGAGCATCAGGGGCGTTTGTCGGCGCGCATCGGTGATCTGTTCCAGTTGGTCAGCGAGGCGGATTTCATTCGCCAACTGGCCAACGAAGAACAGACCGACGCCGGGCACATCGAGCGAGCGCTCAAGGCCAAGGCTACCCGCACCGGGCGCGTCTCGGCACGGATTCTCGACGACATGCTGGCCGGCATCATCCTGATCGACACCGATGGTGCAGCGGTCGGCAAGTGCAACGGGCTGACGGTGCTGGAGGTCGGCGATTCGGCGTTCGGTGTACCGGCGCGCATCTCGGCGACGGTCTATCCCGGCGGCAGCGGCATTGTCGACATCGAACGTGAGGTCAACCTTGGCCAGCCGATCCACTCCAAGGGCGTGATGATTCTCACCGGGTATCTGGGCAGTCGTTATGCCCAGGAATTCCCTCTGGCGATTTCGGCCAGTATCGCTCTGGAGCAATCCTACGGTTATGTGGATGGCGACAGCGCTTCGCTGGGTGAGGCCTGCACGCTGATTTCGGCGCTTTCCCGCACGCCGCTCAAGCAATGCTTCGCGATTACCGGCTCCATCAACCAGTTTGGTGAAGTGCAGGCAGTGGGCGGGGTCAACGAAAAGATCGAAGGTTTCTTCCGTCTCTGTGAGGCTCGTGGCCTGACGGGCGAGCAGGGCGCGATCATCCCGCAGGCCAACGTCGCAACCCTGATGCTCGATGAGCGCGTGCTGCAAGCCGTGCGCGCCGGGCAGTTCCATGTGTATGCGGTGCGTCAGGCAGACGAAGCCTTGAGCCTGCTGGTGGGCGAGCCTGCCGGTACGCCGGACGAGAATGGCGAATTCCCCGAAGGCAGCGTCAATGCCCGAGTGGTGGAGCGCCTGCGCGATATCGCAGAAATGCTCAGCGATGAGGAACTCAAGGAAGAACTGGAGACGGAGCCCGAGCTGAAAGCCTGAGCCTCGTATTCTCTGGGTATAAGGGCCTCTTCGCGACTGAAGTCGCTCCTACGGAATCACAGCGTCTGTGGGAGTGAATTTATTCGCGAGGCGGCATTAAAGGCGATACATGGTTTTTGGATGTACTGGCTTCTTCGCGACTGAAGTCGCTCCCACAGAATGAAGGCCGGATGCCCGTTCATCCGGCCTGCTTTTGTTCTGCTGCTTTTCTTCTATCCTGTGTGATTACCACAGTGGCCAAATGGACTGGCGCGTCACTCCCTTGAACGGGAGAGGCGAATACTGTCGCTCACGAGGAACTCGCCATGTCGCGTAGCCTCTGTCTTACCCGTCAATGCCTGGGGCTGATGACCCGCATTGAATGTGTCATCCGGCCTCTTCCTGGTGATGGGGGCATGTGGATGTTGCTCTTCGCCGCCGGGATGTCCGGCGAACAGCCTTCAGCCATCAAGTCTCAAGGGCCGTTCAACGGTTTGATGGCCGCTGAGTCGATATTGCTCGCCATCACTGAAAGCCTTCTTCTGCATGGTTATGAAACGGTGGCAGATGTGCCGATCTGGAGGCTGCACATGCAGAGCGAGCTGCGCCGCATCGACAGTGACATTGCCCGCTGTCAGCGCTCGTTTCCCTTCTAGAGGGTGATGGAGGCAAGTGGCGAAGCTTTTTCTGTGTCATTTTGTCACGCCTCTAGAGCTATGGGCTCTCCCTGAATATACTCGCCCGTCATTCCAAACCACTGGCGAGTCTCAATGGAACGTTTTTTCGAGAATGCGATGTACGCATCGCGTTGGCTGCTGGCACCCATTTATTTCGGGTTGTCTCTCGGGCTGCTGGCGCTTGGCCTGAAGTTTTTCCAGGAAATCTTTCATGTTCTCCCCAACATTTTTTCCCTGGCCGAATCCGACCTGATTCTGGTCCTGCTGTCGCTGATCGACATGGCGCTGGTAGGCGGCCTGCTGGTCATGGTGATGATTTCCGGTTACGAGAACTTCGTCTCGCAACTGGATATCGATGAGGACAAGGAAAAGCTCAACTGGCTGGGCACCATGGACTCCTCGTCCCTGAAAATGAAGGTTGCGGCCTCCATCGTGGCGATTTCGTCCATCCACCTGCTGCGCGTTTTCATGGATGCCAAGAACATCGAGACGCAATACCTGATGTGGTACGTGATCATCCACATGACGTTTGTGATATCGGCATTTGCCATGGGCTATCTGGACAAGCTGACCAAGAACTGAGGTCTGCTCCATTCCCGCCGCCCGCCTTCTGTGTTCAGCGATGAACAAAGGGGCGGGCGGTTTCGTTTCTGGCGTGTTGTGGCGAGATAAGGTAGAAAACCTGTTCTGATTCCTCTAATCCACTGCGAGGTTCGATCATGAATGTTCAGGAATTTACCGATCATGCCCAGGCCGGAAAGGTCGATGAGCTGAATCTGATTTCCATCGAAGGCGGTATCTACCTGCTTGAGGTGTGCATGGAAGGTGGCTCGCGCATGTTGAAGGGCGCCGAAGGCAAGACCCTGCATCTGCGCTCGGTCGAACATGCACGGGACTTGCTCAAGACCTTGCCGGTGGTGCCGTTCTACCTGGTCCATTCAGTGGTTCATGACGAACTGTGCGGCATGCCGGTCAATGACCGGTCGGTGATGCGCCTGCCGATCTCCTTTCATTCATCCTGGTCCTGACTGCGATAGGGCACCACAGCCAATTGTGCTAGGCTGCTTGCCCTTTTGGTTCGGGACACATCAGGGTAAAGGGCGATTCTCTCGCCGTTTGCTGTCTGGGTGCCCCTCAACGGAGCAGCGTCATGTCCGAAGTCAATCTGTCCACCGACGAAACCCGCGTCAGCTACGGCATTGGCCGTCAGCTGGGCGACCAACTGCGTGACAACCCGCCACCGGGCGTCAACCTGGAAGCCATCCTGGCCGGCCTGAGCGATGCATTCGCCGGTCAGCCAAGCCGTGTTGGTCAGGAAGAAATGTCCGCCAGCTTCAAGGTCATCCGTGAAATCATGCAGGCCGAAGCGGCTGCCAAGGCTGAAAAGGCTGCTGGCGCTGGTCTGGCTTACCTGGCTGAAAACGGCAAGCGTGAAGGCGTGACCACTCTGGCTTCGGGTCTGCAATTCGAAGTGCTGACCGCTGGCGATGGCCCAAAGCCTACGCGTGAAGATCAGGTTCGCACTCACTACCACGGCACTCTGATCGACGGCACTGTATTCGACAGCTCCTACGATCGTGGCGAGCCTGCAGAATTCCCGGTCAGCGGCGTTATCGCGGGCTGGACCGAAGCACTGCAACTGATGAATACCGGCAGCAAATGGCGCCTGTACGTGCCGAGCGAGCTGGCTTACGGCGCTCAAGGCGTTGGCAGCATCGCGCCGCACAGCGTCCTGGTATTCGACGTAGAGCTGCTGGCTGTTCTGTAATCGGTTACTGGTTGATGCAGATGGCTGCTGAACGAATCGCGTTGATTCGTTCAGCAGCAGTACGTGAATGGATCATGTTCAGTGCAGCTCTCCAGCAGGGCGCAAGGCCCGCGCATAACAGAACAGAAACAGATTGCGCACCAGTTCTTTCAGCACCACGGGCTCGCTGGAGCTGAGGCTGTGGACATCCAGATCGCCCTGATCGCGTAACTCTTCCAGCGCTTCCTCTTCAAGTACGGCACAGACTTCGCCTGTCTCGCGGTGAAGGATTCTCAGGTAGGGCTGTGGCCGGTCCAGCCATGCATCGATCAAATAAGTCATATTCCATCTCCTGCTTTCGATTTGATGAGAATAATTCCTATTACGATAATAGCAAGCTTCTATTTGAGATTAATTCGCATTTTCTGCCGGATGGTTGATCTGTGTCCATGAAAAAGCCCGTCACTGAGGACGGGCTCTTGTGCGGCCGATGACTGTCAGTGAGTGCGGGCTACCGCGAATTCACTCAGCTCTACCAGTGCGTCGCGGTATTCGCTTGGCGGCAGGGCGTCCAGGCAGGCAATGGCGCGGGCAGCATAGTCGCGGGCCAGTTGCGCGGTGTAATCCAGGGCGCCGGCCTTTTCGACGGCGTCACGAATGCTTTCCAGATCTTCCAGGCCGCCTTTCTGAATGGCCTTGCGGACCAGAGCAGCCTGTTCCGGCGAACCTTCGCGCATGGTGTAGATCAGCGGCAGGGTAGGCTTGCCTTCGGCCAGATCGTCACCGACGTTCTTGCCCAGTGTCTCGGCATCGCCACGGTAGTCCAGCAGATCGTCGACCAGCTGGAATGCCACGCCCAGATGGTCGCCGAAAGTACGCAGGGCTTCGCTCTGTTCGGTGCTGGCATTGCACAGGGCGGCGGCGCTGTGGGTCGAGGCTTCGAACAGCATGGCTGTCTTGCCGCGAATCACTTCCATGTAGGTTTCTTCGGTGGTGCTGGCATCGCGAATCTTGGACAGCTGCAGGACTTCGCCTTCGGCGATGATCCGTGTTGCCTTGGACAGGATCTGCATGACCGGCATCGAGCCCAGCTCGACCATCATTTCGAACGAGCGGGAATAAAGGAAGTCACCGACCAGGACGCTGGGCGCGTTGCCCCATAGTGCGTTGGCCGTGGAGCGACCGCGACGCATGCCCGACATGTCGACGACGTCGTCATGCAGCAGGGTGGCGGTGTGCAGGAACTCGATAGTGGCGGCCAGCAGGCGCAGGTCGTCGCCTTCGCGTCCCAGGGCTTTGCCACACAGAAGCACCAGCAGCGGGCGCAGGCGTTTTCCGCCGGCTGACGTGATGTAATCGCCGATTTTCGAGACCAGCGGCACACGAGACGTCAGTTGCTTCTTGATGATAAGGTCAACGGCACTAAAGTCGTCCGCCACCGCGCGGTAGAAGGCTTGGGGTTGCATCAGCGACAAGTGCTCCAGATAGGTTGCGCCGCATGCTAGGTTGCAGGGTAGGGCCTGTCAAGGTATGCCGTCCGGGGCCTTGCAACCCATCCTTGCCTTGCGTACAATCGCGCACCCTAACTTTCCTGGGCAGCACCTGCCTTACGCAATTGCAACCAGGCCGTTCCAGCCTGATGCAGCCATGCCAGCCGATACTCTTCTTATAAAGAGCTGGGTGAGCAGGATTTTCGGAGAAATACCATGTACGCAGTAATTGTTACCGGTGGCAAGCAGTACAAAGTCGCCCCAGGTGAATACCTGAAAATTGAAAAACTGGAAATCGCTACTGGCGAATCCGTCACTTTTGACCGCGTCCTGCTGGTTGGCAATGGCGACGACGTCAATATCGGTGCTCCGGTTGTTGCTGGCGCTACCGTCGTGGCTGAAGTGGTTTCGCAAGGTCGTCACGACAAGGTTCGCATCATCAAGTTCCGTCGTCGTAAGCACCACATGAAGCGTATGGGCCACCGCCAGTGGTACACCGAGATCAAAATCACAGGTATTCAGGCTTAATTCAGCCTAATCCTCATTTGGAGAATTGACTCATGGCACACAAAAAAGCTGGTGGTAGTACCCGTAACGGTCGCGACTCAGAAGCCAAACGCCTTGGCGTGAAGATGTATGGCGGCCAGGCTATCGTTCCAGGCAACATCATCGTGCGTCAGCGCGGCACCCAATTCCACGCTGGCTATGGCGTTGGTATGGGTAAAGATCACACCCTGTTCGCGAAAGTGGAAGGCGTGATCAAGTTTCAGGTTAAAGGCGCCTTCGGTCGTCGCTACGTGAGCATCGTTCCGAAGACTGAAGTCTCCGCAGCGTAATTGCGCAGTAGCTTGAAAAGCCCTGTCTCGCGACGGGGCTTTTTTGTTTGTAATTGAGGTTGGTGAGTCTCTTGCAAAGCTGTTTGTGCGGGCTGTTGTGATGTGGACCTTACGGGTCGCTGGTTTCTGATCGGTATCGCAACGCTCATTTTTGCAAGAGTCTTATGTCTTTATGTGGTTCTGCTCGTCCCTGTGGCGGGAGGCGTGCGTTATGAAGTTTGTAGATGAAGTTTCAATTCGAGTAAAGGCCGGTGACGGCGGCAACGGTTGCATGAGCTTCCGTCGCGAAAAGTTTATCGAAAACGGTGGTCCTAACGGCGGTGACGGTGGTGATGGCGGTTCGGTCTATATGATCGCCGACGTCAACCTCAACACGCTGGTCGACTATCGCTATACCCGTCATTTCGACGCCGAGCGCGGTTCGAATGGCGGCAGCGCCGATTGCACGGGTCGCAAGGGTGAAGAGCTGGTGTTGCGCGTGCCGGTCGGCACGACCGTGATCGATGCGACAACCCAGGAAATCATCGGCGACCTGACCAAGGACGGCCAGCGCCTGCTCGTTGCTCAGGGTGGCTGGCACGGTCTGGGTAACACCCGTTTCAAATCCAGCACCAACCGCGCTCCGCGTCAGACGACGCCGGGCAAGCCGGGCGATCAGCGTGATCTCAAGCTGGAGTTGAAAGTGCTGGCTGACGTCGGTCTGCTGGGCTTGCCGAATGCGGGTAAAAGTACCTTTATTCGCTCTGTGTCTGCAGCCAAGCCAAAAGTGGCGGATTACCCGTTCACGACCCTGGTGCCGAACCTGGGTGTGGTCAGTGTCGATCGCTGGAAGAGCTTCGTCATTGCCGATATTCCCGGCTTGATCGAAGGTGCCTCCGATGGCGCAGGCCTGGGGATTCGCTTCCTCAAGCACCTGGCGCGTACGCGCTTGCTGCTGCATCTCGTCGATATGGCGCCACTGGATGAAACCAGTGCTGCCGATGCTGCCGAGGTCATCGTTAATGAGCTGGTCAAGTTCAGTCCGTCTCTGGCTGAGCGTGATCGCTGGCTGGTGCTGAACAAGTGCGATCAACTGCTTGAGGAAGAGCAGGAGGCTCGCAAGCAGGAAATCGTCGAGCGTCTGGAGTGGACCGGTCCGGTCTACGTGATCTCTGCGATTGCGAAGGAAGGCACTGAGCAGTTGTCTCGTGACATCATGCGCTATCTTGAAGAGCGCAGCCTGCGTCTGGTCGAGGAGCCTGGTTATGCTGAAGAGCTGGCCGAGCTGGATCAGCGTATCGAAGACGAGGCGCGTGCCCAGTTGCAGGCGCTGGATGATCAGCGTGCCCTGCGTCGTAGTGGCGTGAAGAGCGTGCATGACATTGGCGAAGATGACTGGGATGAAGAAGATGTGGACGACGAAGATGGTCCGGAAATCATTTACGTCCGAGACTGATCGCTTGCAGTAAACTTGAACGCCGCTACTGACTGATAGCGGCGTTTTTGTATCTCGAATCCGTATTAAGAAAATTCTCTGGCTAAGGTTGGAAGATGATGCGCAGCAAAGTGACGGGTGCCCAGCGCTGGGTCGTGAAGATCGGCAGTGCCCTGCTGACGGCGGATGGCAAGGGCCTGGATCGTTCGGCCATGGGTGTGTGGGTTGAGCAGATGGTGGCGCTGCATGAGGCGGGCGTCGAGCTGGTGCTGGTTTCTTCCGGGGCTGTTGCTGCCGGCATGAGTCGCCTGGGCTGGTCTGTGCGACCCAGTGCCATGCATGAGCTTCAGGCGGCTGCTGCCATCGGTCAGATGGGGTTGGTGCAGGCTTGGGAATCGAGCTTTGCCGAGCATGACCGGCATACCGCGCAGATTCTCCTGACCCATGACGACCTGTCCGATCGCAAGCGCTATCTGAACGCTCGCAGCACCCTGCGCACGCTGGTCGAGCTGGGTGTTGTGCCGGTCATCAACGAAAACGACACGGTTGTGACCGACGAAATCCGTTTTGGTGACAACGACACGTTGGCCGCTCTGGTGGCCAACCTGGTCGAGGCTGATCTGCTGGTGATCCTGACGGATCGCGATGGCATGTTCGATGCCGATCCGCGGAACAATCCCGAGGCTCAGCTTATCTATGAGGCGCGTGCCGATGATCCGGCGCTGGATGCAGTGGCTGGCGGCACGGGTGGCGCCCTTGGGCGTGGTGGCATGCAGACCAAGTTGCGTGCGGCGCGTCTGGCGGCTCGTTCCGGGGCGCATACGGTGATTGTGGGCGGTCGTATCGATCGCGTGCTGGCGCGCCTTAAAGCGGGTGAGCAGTTGGGGACCTTGTTGTCGCCCGAGCGTGAAATGCTGGCGGCTCGCAAGCAGTGGCTGGCCGGTCATCTGCAGACTCGTGGCACGTTGGTGCTGGATGGCGGTGCGGTGGCTGCTCTGGTCAAGGATCACAAGAGTCTGTTGCCTGTGGGTGTGAAAGTGGTTCAGGGCAGTTTCCGTCGTGGCGAAATGGTGGTGTGTGTGGCGCCTGACGGTCGGGAGATTGCTCGTGGTCTGAGTAACTACAGCGCTGTCGAGGCGCAGAAAATTATCGGTCAGTCCTCCGATGCCATCGTGCGTGAGCTGGGCTATATGGCCGAGCCCGAGCTGATTCATCGCGATAACCTGATTCTCGTTTGATGCGGTCTATCAGAAAGGAAGGTTCGATGCGGGTCATGAAGGCTGTTCTGGCGGCATTGCTGGTCGTGCCGGCATTGTCGGTGGCTGAAGAGATTGGTCAGGTGTCGACGGTATTCAAGTTCGTCGGCCCCAATGACCGGATCGTGGTCGAGGCTTTCGATGATCCCAAGGTCGAGGGTGTGACCTGTTATCTGTCCCGTGCCAAGACGGGCGGGGTGAAGGGTGGTCTTGGCCTGGCCGAGGATCGTGCCGAGGCTTCCATTGCTTGTCGCCAGGTCGGGCCGATTCGTTTCCAGCCGCCGCTCAAGGATGGTGAGGAGGTATTCAAGGAGCGTACTTCGCTGGTCTTCAAGACCATGCAGGTGGTGCGCTTCCTGGATGAGAAGCGTAATACCCTGGTGTATCTGGTCTACAGCGACCGGATTATCGAGGGTAGCCCGCAGAATGCGGTGACCGCGATTCCAATCCTGCCGTGGCCGCATGCGGCTACGCCGTGATGTGGGGGTGGCTCATTCGCGAATGGGTGTTCCCCTGTTCGCTATATTGCAGGCAATAAAAAACCGACCCTTGGGTCGGTTTTTCAACAAGCAGATCGCTTAGGCGGCAGCAGCAAGGCTCAGAGCCTTGATGTGACCGTTCAGGCGGCCTTTGTGGCGAGCAGCTTTGTTCTTGTGGATGATGCCTTTATCGGCCATGCGGTCGATAACAGGAACAGCCAGAACATAAGCGGCTTGCGCTTTTTCTGCGTCTTTTGCGTCGATGGCTTTGACCACATTCTTGATGTAGGTACGAACCATGGAACGCAGGCTGGCGTTGTGGCTGCGACGCTTCTCAGCCTGTTTTGCACGTTTTTTGGCGGAAGGTGTGTTGGCCACCGTCGAGCTCCTCGAAAGACTTTTATGAAATAGCTAACAAAATAGGCCGCGAATCATGCCGATGAGTTTGTCACTTGTCAAGGGCAGTTGAGGTGTTCCGCTGAGTGGTTGTGATCTGAACCCGGATATTTATTTCCGGCGTACGACCTGTAAACTCGCGGACTTTCGTTCCGGGCTTTTTGCGGCGCGAAGTATCGCATAAATGAAGGCCTGAGCGCCTATCCTTTAGCCAGGGCATAACACTCTTTCAATGAATCTACTCAAGTCATTAGCTGCCGTCAGCTCTATCACCATGCTTTCCCGGGTGCTGGGCTTCATTCGCGATACCATCATTGCCCGTACGTTCGGGGCCGGGATGGCGACGGATGCCTTCTTCATTGCTTTCAAGCTGCCGAACCTGCTGCGCAGGATCTTTGCCGAAGGGGCCTTTTCCCAGGCCTTCGTGCCGATCCTTGCCGAATATAAAAGCCAGCAGGGCGAGGAGGCGACTCGCACCTTTGTGGCGTATGTCACGGGGCTGCTCACGCTGGCGCTGGCGCTGGTCACCTTGCTGGGCGTCATCTTCGCGCCCTGGGTGATCTGGGCCACTGCGCCGGGTTTTGTCGATTCGCCTGAGAAGTTTGCCTTGACCGCGGACCTGCTGCGGGTGACCTTTCCTTATATATTGCTGATTTCCCTGTCATCCATGGCCGGTGCGATCCTCAATACCTGGAATCGTTTTTCCGTGCCGGCGTTCGTGCCGACGCTGCTTAACGTCAGCATGATTTTCTTCGCCCTGTTCCTGACGCCTTATTTCGATCCGCCGGTCATGGCGCTCGGGTGGGCGGTCCTGGCGGGCGGTTTGTTGCAGTTGCTGTATCAACTGCCGCACCTGAAGAAAATCGGCATGCTGGTCCTGCCGCGTCTGAATCTGCGGGATACCGGTGTCTGGCGTGTGATGAAGCAGATGCTGCCTGCCATCCTTGGCGTATCCGTCAGTCAGATATCGCTGATTATCAACACGATATTTGCCTCGTTCCTCGTCGCAGGTTCCGTGTCGTGGATGTACTATGCCGACCGCCTTATGGAGCTGCCGTCTGGTGTGTTGGGCGTGGCGCTGGGGACGATCCTGTTGCCGATCCTGTCGAAAACCTATGCCAACAAGGATCGCCAGGAGTATTCGCGGATTCTCGACTGGGGTTTGCGCCTTTGCTTTGTGCTGGTCTTGCCTTGCACACTTGCGTTGGGCCTGCTGGCTGAGCCGTTGACCGTTTCACTGTTCCAGTACGGCCAGTTCGATGCGCTGGATGCGGCCATGACCCAGCGTGCGCTGGTGGCTTATTCGGTGGGGTTGCTGGGGATCATCCTGATCAAGGTGCTGGCTCCCGGCTTTTATGCCCAGCAGAATATCCGCACGCCGGTTAAAATCGCGATCTTTACCCTTATCGTTACCCAGTTGCTCAATCTGGCGTTTATCGTGCCGTTGCAGCATGCGGGTCTGGCTCTGGCTATCAGTGTTGGGGCGTGTATCAATGCCGGTCTGTTGTTCTGGCAATTGCGCAAGCAGGATCTGTTTCAGCCGCAGCCTGGCTGGGCGAAGTTTCTGTTCAAGCTGATTCTGGCTGTTTCGGTCATGTCGGCAGTGCTGCTGGGGCTGATGCATGTGATGCCGGCCTGGAGCGAAGGGCAGATGCTTGAGCGGTTCGTGCGCCTGGGGGCGCTGGTCGCGGCGGGTGTGGTGGTTTATTTCGGTATGCTGCTGCTGTTGGGTTTTCGCCTGCGGCATTTCGCTCGCAAGGCAATCATGTAAACGTAGTTTGACGGGGTGGCTGTCGGATTTTCGCGTTGCGGTCCGGCCGCTGTTGTCTGGTCTGGGTGTGTTGCCTGTCGCCCGGGGCCGTGTGTGGTTATAATCGGCCACTTTATGAGCAAGAAGTGCGTTATGCAGCTGGTTAGAGGCCTCCACAACCTGCACCCCTCCCATCGGGGCTGCGTCGCCACGATTGGCAACTTTGACGGTGTCCACCGCGGTCATCAGGCGATCCTGATGCGTCTGCGCGAGCGCGCTGTCGAGTTGGGCGTGCCCACTTGCGTGGTCATTTTCGAGCCGCAGCCACGGGAATTCTTCGCTCCTGAAACCGCGCCAGCACGTCTGGCCCGGCTGCGTGACAAGCTTGAACTGCTGAGCGCCGAGGGTGTTGACCGGGTCTTGTGCCTGTCTTTCAACCAGCGTCTGAGCAAACTGAGTGCCGCCAGCTTCGTCGAGACCATCCTGGTCGACGGGCTGGGCGTGCAGCATCTTGAGGTAGGCGACGATTTCCGGTTCGGTTGCGACCGCATCGGCGACTTCGACTTCCTGCAACAAGCCGGTAATACCCACGGTTTTACCGTAGAGGCGGCGCAGACCGTTGAGATCGATGGTGTCCGGGTCAGCAGTACCAAGGTGCGTAATGCCCTGGCTGTCGCGGATTTTGCCCTGGCCGAGCATTTGCTCGGTCGCCCGTTCCAGATTACCGGACGGGTTCTGCATGGCCAGAAGCTGGCACGCCAGTTGGGTACGCCCACGGCCAATGTGCAACTCAAGCGTCGTCGTGTGCCGTTGAGCGGGGTTTACCTGGTCAGCACGAATATCGATGGCAAGGCCTGGCCGGGAGTCGCCAATATCGGCGTGCGCCCGACCGTGGCAGGTGATGGCAGTGCCCACCTTGAGGTTCATCTTCTGGATTTTGCCGGTGATATCTATGGCCGGCGTTTGACGGTGGCTTTCCACCACAAGCTGCGCGATGAGCAGCGTTTCGCCTCACTGGAGGCGCTCAAGACGGCGATCAATGCGGACGTCGCCGCCGCCCGTGCCCATTGGCATGGTTAACCGCTAATCAAGAGCCTGAAATGACTGATTATAAAGCCACGCTAAACCTTCCGGACACCGCCTTCCCGATGAAGGCCGGCCTGCCCCAGCGCGAGCCGCAAACTCTGCAGCGCTGGGACAGCATTGGCCTGTACCAGAAGCTGCGCGAGATTGGCAAGGATCGTCCAAAGTTCGTCCTGCACGACGGTCCTCCCTACGCCAACGGCAATATTCACATCGGTCACGCCGTCAACAAGATCCTCAAGGACATGATCGTGCGCTCCAAGACCCTGTCGGGCTTCGATGCGCCTTATGTTCCGGGCTGGGACTGCCATGGCTTGCCGATCGAGCATAAAGTCGAAGTCACTCACGGCAAGAACCTGTCCGCCGACAAGACCCGTGAGCTGTGCCGCGCCTATGCTGCCGAGCAGGTCGAAGGCCAGAAGGCCGAGTTCATTCGCCTGGGCGTGCTGGGCGACTGGGACAATCCGTACCTGACCATGAACTTCGCTAACGAGGCCGGCGAAATCCGTGCGCTGGCCGAAATGGTCAAGGGCGGTTTCGTGTTCAAGGGCCTCAAACCCGTGAACTGGTGTTTCGATTGCGGTTCGGCCCTGGCTGAAGCGGAAGTCGAGTATCAGGACAAGAAGTCCACCACCCTCGACGTGGCATTCCCTGTTGCCGATGACGCGAAACTGGCTGCGGCATTTGGCCTCGATTCGCTGAGCAAACCTGCTGCCATCGTGATCTGGACCACTACATCGTGGACCATTCCTGCCAACCAGGCGCTGAACGTTCATCCAGAGTTCGAGTATGCGCTGGTTGATGTCGGTGACAGACTGCTGGTCCTGGCCTCGGAGCTGGTTGAAAGCTGCCTGACCCGCTACAACCTGCAAGGCACCGTTATTGCTACTACGACGGGCACCTCGCTTGAGCTGATCAACTTTCGTCACCCGTTCTATGACCGCTTGTCGCCCGTCTATCTGGCCGAGTACGTTGAACTGGGCGCTGGCACCGGTGTTGTTCATTGCTCGCCTGCTTACGGCGTCGACGACTTTGTCATCAGCAAAAGCTACGGCGTGACCAACGACGACATCATCAGCCCGGTGCAGAGCAACGGCGTGTATGTCGAGTCTCTGGAGTTCTTCGGCGGCCAGTTCATCTTCAAGGCCAACCAGAACATCATCGACAAGCTGGCCGAGGTTGGCAGCTTGCTGCACACCGAAACCATCAGCCACAGTTACATGCACTGCTGGCGTCACAAGTCGCCGCTGATCTACCGCGCCACCGCCCAGTGGTTCGTAGGCATGGACAAGCAGCCTGGGACGGGCGAGACCCTGCGCAAGCGTGCGGTCAAAGCCATCGAAGACACCAGATTCGTTCCGGCCTGGGGTCAGGCGCGTCTGCACTCCATGATCGCCAACCGTCCTGACTGGTGCATCTCCCGTCAGCGCAACTGGGGCGTGCCGATCCCGTTCTTCCTGCACAAGGAAAGCGGCGAGCTGCATCCACGCACTGTCGAGCTGATGGAAGAAGTTGCTCAGCGCGTCGAGAAAGAGGGCATCGAAGCCTGGTTCAAACTGGACGCTGCCGAGTTGCTGGGTGATGAAGCCCCCAAGTACGACAAGATCTCCGATACCCTGGACGTCTGGTTCGATTCCGGTACCACTCACTGGCACGTATTGCGCGGCTCGCACTCCATGGGCCACGAAACCGGCCCGCGTGCCGACCTGTACCTGGAAGGTTCCGACCAGCACCGTGGCTGGTTCCATTCCTCGCTGCTGACCGGCTGCGCCATCGACGATCACGCACCATACCGCGAGCTGTTGACCCACGGTTTCACCGTGGACGAGAACGGCCGCAAGATGTCCAAGTCGCTGGGCAACGTCATCGCGCCGCAGAAGGTCAACGATACGCTGGGCGCAGATATCATGCGTCTGTGGGTTTCGGCCACTGACTATTCCGGTGAAATGGCGGTTTCCGATCAGATCCTGCAGCGCAGCGCAGACGCCTACCGGCGGATCCGCAACACTGCACGCTTCCTGCTCTCGAACCTGTCCGGTTTCAATCCGGCCACCGACCTGCTGCCGGCCGAAGAAATGCTGGCGCTGGACCGCTGGGCCGTGGACCGTACTCTGCTGCTGCAACGCGAGCTGCAAGAGAACTACAGCGAATACCGCTTCTGGAACGTCTACTCGAAGGTCCACAACTTCTGCGTGCAGGAGCTGGGTGGCTTCTATCTGGACATCATCAAGGACCGTCAGTACACCACGGCCCCTGACAGCAAGGCGCGTCGCTCTTGCCAGACCGCGTTGTTCCACATCTCCGAAGCACTGGTACGCTGGATCGCGCCGATCCTGGCGTTCACTGCCGATGAGCTGTGGCAGTTCCTGCCGGGCGAGCGTAACGAATCCGTGATGCTCAACACATGGTACGAAGGCCTGAGCGAAATGCCTGAAGGTTTCGAGCTGGACCGCGCCTACTGGGAGCGGATCATGGCGGTGAAGGCTTCGGTCAACAAGGAAATGGAAAACCTGCGCGCTGCCAAGGCCATTGGCGGCAACCTGCAGGCCGAAGTGACCCTGTACGCTGAAGATTCGCTGGTTGCCGACCTGTCGAAGCTCAGCAACGAACTGCGTTTCGTCCTGATCACCTCCACCGCGACTGTCGCGCCTTTGCTGTCGGCTCCGGCCGATGCGGTGGTGACTGAGGTTGCTGGCCTGAAGCTGAAAGTGGTCAAGTCCGGTCACGCGAAGTGCGCCCGTTGCTGGCACCACCGTGAAGACGTTGGCGTGAACCCTGAGCATCCTGAAATCTGCGGTCGCTGTGTGGATAATATCAGCGGCGCTGGCGAGGTGCGTCACTATGCCTAACCCAGGCGCTACAGGCCGTTTCGGTCGTTTGAGCTGGTTGTGGTTGAGCCTGCTGGTCCTGATTGTCGATCAGGCCAGCAAGTATTACTTCGAGAACCGGCTGGAGATGTACGACCAGATCGTCATCATCCCCGATTACTTCAGTTGGACCCTGGCCTATAACACCGGGGCTGCCTTCAGTTTTCTGGCTGATGGTGCCGGTTGGCAGCGCTGGCTGTTTGCCCTGATTGCGATTGTTGTCAGTGGCGTGCTGGTCGTGTGGCTCAAGCGTCTTGGCCGTGATGACACCTGGCTGGCAATTGCCCTGGCATTGGTCCTGGGGGGCGCTATCGGCAATCTCTATGACCGTGTCGTGCTTGGCCATGTCATCGACTTCATTCTGGTGCACTGGCAAAACCGTTGGTACTTCCCGGCTTTCAACGTAGCCGACAGCGCAATCAGCGTCGGCGCTGTCATGCTGGCTGTGGATATGTTCAAGAGCAAGAAAGAAGAGGAGCCTGCTCATGGCTGAACAGTCATCGACTCAAGGCGAGCTGCGCATCGGCCAGAACACGCAAGTCACCTTGCACTTCGCCCTGCATCTTGAAAACGGCGACACGGTAGACAGCACTTTCGACAAGGCTCCGGCCACGTTCAAGGTGGGTGATGGCAATCTGTTGCCCGGTTTTGAAGCCGCCATTTTCGGCTTCAAGGCCGGCGACAGAAAAACCGTCCAGGTGCCGCCAGAGAATGCCTTTGGTCAGCCCAACCCGCAAAATGTGCAGATCATCCCGCGTTCGCAGTTCCAGGACATGGAGCTGTCCGAAGGATTGCTGGTGATCTTCAACGATGCGGCCAATACTGAGCTGCCGGGTGTGGTGAAAAAATTCGACGATGAACTGGTCACTGTCGATTTCAACCATCCCCTGGCTGGCAAGACACTAAACTTTGAAGTGCAAATCTTCGAGGTCAAGGCGATTCTGGCTTCCTGAGCCGGATATCAAGCCCGGCTTCGGCCGGGCTGCTCCGCACGTAAATACGAGGCAAAGCATGCAAATCAAACTCGCCAACCCCCGCGGCTTCTGCGCTGGTGTGGACCGTGCGATCGAAATCGTCAATCGCGCCCTGGAAGTGTTTGGCCCGCCGATTTATGTGCGTCATGAAGTCGTTCACAACAAATTCGTCGTCGAAGACCTGCGCGCTCGTGGCGCGATCTTCGTTGAAGAGCTGGAACAGGTGCCGGACGATGTCATCGTCATCTTCAGCGCCCACGGTGTTTCCCAGGCGGTACGCGCCGAAGCCGCAGGCCGTGGCCTGAAAGTCTTCGATGCGACCTGTCCGCTGGTGACCAAGGTGCATATCGAAGTGGCCCGTTACAGCCGTGATGGCCGTGAGTGCATCCTGATCGGCCATGAAGGCCATCCGGAAGTCGAAGGCACCATGGGCCAGTACGACGCCAGCAATGGCGGTGCGATTTACCTGGTGGAAGACGAGGAAGACGTCGCCAACCTCCAGGTGCGCAACCCCGATGCCCTGGCTTTCGTGACCCAGACAACCTTGTCCATGGACGATACCAGTCGTGTCATCGATGCACTGCGTTCGCGCTTCCCTGCCATTGGCGGGCCGCGCAAGGACGATATCTGCTATGCCACGCAAAACCGTCAGGATGCGGTCAAGCAACTGGCCGATGAGTGCGATGTGGTTCTGGTGGTGGGCAGTCCCAACAGTTCCAACTCCAACCGCCTGCGCGAGCTGGCCGAGCGCATGTCGACACCGGCCTACCTGATTGACGGTGCCGAAGATATGCAGCGCAGCTGGTTCGACAGCATCGAGCGTATCGGTATCACCGCGGGTGCGTCTGCGCCGGAAGTGCTGGTGCGCGGCGTGATCCAGCAATTGCAGGCCTGGGGCGCGACCGGTGCCGAGGAACTGTCTGGCCGCGAAGAGAACATCACGTTCTCCGTTCCCAAGGAGCTGCGGGTCAAGTCTCTGCCGTAAGATCAGGCGCAAAGATCTGTCGGTATCTTGTCGTTCTCGACTCTGACTCTGCCGGTAATGGCCACTATCACGCGATAGTGGCTCACGGGCTCATCACGGACGCAGACGTGAAAGGTACCGTTGGCAGCTTTCCTGAGGCCTCCCAGGCCGTTGAAGCTGATGTACTCCGCAATCTTGCTGTTGCCGACTATGCGCGTTTTTCCATTGATGGCCCGCTCGACAAGCAAGGTATCGTCATCGTCTGGTCCGTTGCCTGTGGTGTCGGTGATGATTCGCCAACCGTTGCTCCAGTCTCCCTCAATGGCATACAGGGTCACCACCTGATTGCGGGTAATGGCTGCAACCCGTGCCGAGCGTATGCCGCTGGCCAGTTCCTGGGCCGCTACGTGCCTTCGATTGGCATTGATCAGGTCTGTAAACGGCGGGCTGGCAACATTGGCAAGAATGGCCACAATAGCAACCACGATCAGTAGCTCGATTAACGTGAATCCTGCATGCTTCATTGTTTTTCCCTCCCTGGAAAACCTTGTTCCAAACGCCATCCGGGCATTCGTCATCGCAAAACAACCGTATATCCTGCCAGCGATTTTCAGGCATCGCTGCTGCCTTATAGTCGTAACGTCTAGGAGACACCCAATGCGTTATATGTCCAAGGGCTTCAGCCTCATTGAATTGTTAGTCACTGTGTCTGTGGTGGCGATCGTGGCTGCCATTGCCGTTCCGAGCTTTACCAGCTCGATCCAGAACAACAAGGCGGATACCGAGCTCAGCGATTTGCAGCACGCGCTCAACTATGCGCGGCTTGAGGCGATAAACCGGGGTGTGACGGTACGTATTGCACCCACCAGCGGTGCGGACTGGGGCACGGAGCTACAGGTCTTTCTGGCTTCCGATGCGTCGGCCACCCCGACTGCGTTGCGCAGGGTTGCGGCGATGAGCAGTGGAGCAACCCTGACGGCGACCAACGTCACCGGGATCGAATTCAATAACCTGGGTGCCTTGTCTACGCCCGCCACTGCGGTGGTGATGAATTACACGCGAGGCTCGATTGCCAGGACCATGAACATTTGTCTGACAGGTCGGATCATTCTGGGTGGAAATTGCTGATGTTTAATGAGAACCGACATCGCCAGTCAGGCATGACATTGATCGAGGTGCTGGTTTCGGTCCTGATACTTGCCATTGGCCTGCTGGGCGCCGCCGCGATTCAGCTCAACGCTCTCAAGTACACCGACAGCTCTACCATGACCAGTCAGGCAAGCTTCATTGCCTACGACATGATGGATCGTATCCGGGCGAATGTGGATGGCAATGCGGTCGCCAACGGCACCACCAACGTACTGGCGACTTATGCCTTGGCCAATCTGACCTCGGCTCCGTCGACCGGGAATACGAGCCGGGCTCGGGATCAGGACCTTTACGATTTCAAGACCAACATCGCCACTTTTGCAGGCTCCACAGCCACAGCCAGCATCGATGTCAGCGGCGCTCCGGCCGTCACCATTACCATCACCTGGGACGATACGCGGGCGGCGGGTTCCAGCACCGTTGCATCCGGCGGTACGGCGGCCGCTAACACCTTGCAGACCTTTACCCTGACCTCGCGTATCGGGGTGAACCCATGAAGAAGTCATCCCGAGGTTTTGGCCTGATCGAAATCATGGTGGCGCTGGTGCTGGGGCTGGTGGTCAGCATGGGCATCATCCAGATATTCAGCGCCTCCCGAGGCACGTTCCTGACCCAGAATGCCTCGGCCCGAATGCAGGAGGATGCGCGTTTCGTGCTGAGCAAACTGATGCAGGAAATCCGCATGACCGGGATGTACGGTTGTCTGGGGTTCAACAACTATGTGCCAGTCCCTCCGGCCATTGCATGGCCTGTCGCGCTCGATAACCCCATCCTGTGGGATAACGCCAATAAAACCCTGACTCTGGTGACCTCCGACATCGGCACCACCGGCACCTCACCGACCTGGACGATCATTTCCAACTGTCAGACCTCTACCCAGCTTTATGCCGGGGCAAGATTGCCGGCAGCGGGGGAAACCGCGTTTCCGATGCGTCAGTTTGTCTACACCCTTACCGGGCAGAACCTGACCATCAAATACGGCACAGGCGGGACTGCGCAACCGTTGCTGCAAAACGTCAGTGCCTTCGACGTTTCCTTTGGCATGGCGGGCAACCCCATGACCTACAACACGACAGTCTCGACTGCCGCTGCGGCCGATATACGCAGCGTTCGCATCAGCCTGACCCTGCAGGATCCGGATAATCGCGTCAGACCTCAGCAATACAATGTGGTTGCCTACCTGCGTAATCGCTTTTGAAAGGGCCGTATGCAATGAATACAAAGCGGTTTTGCATCATGCCGGCATTCCCGGCCCGACAATCCGGAATGGTATTGCTGGTCAGCCTGGTATTTCTGTTGCTGCTGACATTGCTGGGGATTTCCTCCATGCAGAACGCCACCTTGCAGGAAAAGATGGCGGGCAGTGTGGCTTTGCGCAATCAGACTTTCCAGAGGGCCGAGGCGGCATTGCGACTGGGTGAGTCGTCCATCCGGGTGGTGGGTTTTACCATGGCCAAATGCACCAATAACACAACCTGCGCCCCGCCTGCCGAATCCACCACACTGACGGCGGCAGGTACAAATGGCACGTCCGGGGTGAGCTGGGTTGCAGCAACGGGAGGTGGTTTTTATGGCATCCAGAATCTTGGCACCACGGCAACACCCATAAAACGACCGCCTACCTGTGATGAGAGGGCTAGCGTGACGCTTTATCGTGTTACAGCCGTCGCCATTCAAGGCACATCGAGAACGGTGCTGGAGAGTATTTATGGCAATTGCTAAGGCGTTTCGTCACGGGTTGAAGTATGCGTATGGTGCCTTGGCTGCGCTTTATCTGTCTGCGCCGGTGTATGCGTTCACACCTTCACAAGTACCGTTGCTGAGTGCTTCTGCCGTTACGCCCAATGTCATGCTGCAGGTGGATAACTCGGGCAGTATGGATACGATCATTTTTGATTCGGGGTTCAATGCGTCGGCTTCCTGGCCGACTGTTGATAATTTCAATTGCAATTTTTTAGGGTTTTGTGTAAGGGAAACAATTCCGACAGGTGCTGGGCAATATGTATTTTTGAGCGCTTTGAGCAGGGATCGCTGCTTCAGTGGCTATAGTTTTGCCAAGTCCAATGAAAACACCATTTATTGCATATCCTTGCCTGATCCGGCGAGGTCCGGCAATACACGTTATCCCGGTGCTTATCTGTCTTATCTGGTGTCACAGGTCAGCTCTAGAAACAGTGTGGCGAATATACCGACTGAAAGCCGTCTGACGTCTGCCATTTCCGTTGCATTGGGGTTGGTCGATGCCAACCGGTCATTGCGCATCGGTTTGGCGACTTACAATCCACCAAACAGTAACGATCCTGGGCCGGGCGGGAATATCAAGCAGGCGATAGTCGACTTGTCGCCTGTTCCTGCCACAACTTACCAAGCGGGTGTTACACAGGCGACGGCTGATACAAACTACAGAAATCTGCGCGCCGCGATTTCGGCGTTGACTGCAGAAGCCAACACGCCTCTTGCTGAAACCTATTATCAGGTGACTCGTTATTTTCGTGGGCTTACTCCTTTCCCGTCATACACCGGCTCACCGAGAACGTTTACAAGCCCGATTCAATACCGTTGCCAGAAAAACTATGGTGTTGTACTGACTGATGGCTTGCCCACTCACGACAAAACGTTCCCCACAAATGACGTCGATGATTTCGACCCTGCTTGGTTACCTAACTGGGATCGCGTTAACAATGATGGTCCGAATATCAATCCGGAAAATGAAGGGGATACGCTATATCTGGATGATATTGCCAAGTTTGCCTATGACATTGACATGCGCAAGGACTCTACTTCACCAGGTGGCGACCTGACGGGGCGAAGCTGGGACAATGCCGGTTTCCCGAGGCAGAACCTGAGTACATACACGATCGGCTTCACGCTCGATAACCAGATGCTTATCGATGCTGCGGACGATAACCATGGCCATGGCAAATACTTTCAGGCCAATGACAGTGCCGGCCTGAATACCGCATTGAACCTTGCCCTTACAGACATCTACGCCAAGGCAGGTTCTGGCGGTGGTGGCGTATCAAGTTCATCGACCCTCCAGGCCGGAACACAGTTCTACCAGACGCTCTACGACCCGACCGACTGGCACGGTACTGTCAGGGCCTACAATCTCAATGCCACGACCGGCGCCTTGAGTAGCCCTGTCTGGACAACAGACAGCACGATTGTCAGTGGTTCTACTGCACCTGTTTTCGAGTCATGGAGCACGGGGACTACACCTGCGAGAATCGCACTGGATTACACCAACTTCAGTCCGGCACAGCAGCTTGCATTCACGACCACACTGCCTACAGGCGTGACGGGGCCAGAGGTGATTGCCTGGGCCAAGGGCACTGCGAACGCCAAGTTGCGCGCGCGTACCAGGCTGCTGGGTGACATCATCAACTCTACGCTGGGCGCGGGCCTGCCCACCGAAAAGACAGCTACCGATCTGGTTGGCGATACCAGTTACGCCACCTATCTGGCCAACAAGAACAGCAACATGAGCTACAGCCTTCTGGCCAATGCCAACGATGGCCTCTTCAATGTCATCAATGCCAGTAACGGAGTGCGGCGATACGCCTATATGCCTTCCACGTCGCTAGCGTCTCTGGCGACCATTTCTTCAACCAACTACGGTTCAGGGGTGCACAAGTTCACGGTTGATGGGCAGATTGCGGTTTTCGATACTCAATTATCCGCTGGCTCTGCATGGCGTACAGTCGCTTTCTCAGGGCTTGGGGCGGGCGGCAAGGCATTCTTCGCAATCAAACTGTTCGAAGGTAGCAGCAATACCCCTGAGGTCATGTGGGAGGTCAAGGCACCGGACACCTCTGACACCACTAACAGGTTCAATAACCTGGGTTACAGCTACTCCAAGCCTGATGTCGCGCGCATGGCCGACGGGACTGGCATCATGGTGGTGGGTAATGGCTATGGCAGTTTTACAGGCCGGGCGTCGCTGTATGTACTGAATGCCAATACCGGCGCATTCATTGCGGAAATCCAGACACCGGTTGTCGTCAGTGGCGAGACAGACAACGGTCTGTCCTCGGTCAAGCTGCGGGTCAACTCGCAGAACGTTGTTCAGGCCGCTTATGCTGGCGACCTCAAGGGGCGCATGTGGAAGTTCGACATGAGTGGTGCCGCGGCTTCCAGCTGGAGGGTCGCTTTCAATGGTTCGCCGTTATTCACTGCGCCAAGAGGTGCCAACCAGCCGATTACGGTTCAGCCTCTGCTGATCGATCACCCGCTCAACGGCAAGCTGGTGTATTTCGGTACTGGCAAATTCAGTGAGGCTACCGACAAGCAGACCAGTGCCTTGCAGGACTTCTACGCGATCTGGGATGGCGATGCGGGCTCGGGGAGTATCGTTGAAGCCAACCTGCAGGCCCAGGCGGTCAATGGTTCGGTGACCGGTAATGGCAATACTTATTTCACCTCAACCTCCAACGATGTGGACTGGGCCACCAGGAAAGGCTGGTACATGCCACTGGCAACCGCTGCGCCTTATCTGGGTGAGCGGATCATCTATCCTGCACAGACCTCTCGTGGCCGTATCATTTTCACCACGGCGTCGGTGAACTCCACTGACCCTTGTGAAAGTACCGGTACCGGGCGTCTTTTCGAGCTGGATGCCGCCACCGGTAGCATGCTCAATTACCAGGTGCTCGATACCAACGGCGACAATGACATTACCGCTTCCGACACCCTTGTTGCAGGCCTTGGCATCGGCACGGGGATTCCGGTGGTTGCTTCCATCGTTGCAGGCACTAACGGCACCAACGACAACAAGTACCTGATCGACTCCAGTGGCGGAACGCCAGTCAAGCTACTGGAGAAGGGCGGCAGTGCCAACGTTTTCCAGCGCATCATGTGGCGACAAATCCAGTAGGGAAGGTGATTCATGCGAGCAGTATCCAGAGGCTTTACCTTGATCGAACTCATGATCGTCGTGGCGATTATCGGTATTCTGGCGGCCGTTGCTTACCCCAGTTATGTCGAGTACACAAAGCGTACTCAGCGCTCGGCCATTGCCAGCCTCCTTTCAGAGCAGACCCAGGTACTTGAGCGTTTCTTTTCGAGAAATGGCACTTACGTTGGAGTGCAAGGTTTGAGTGGCGGCAATGCTTATTACAACATCGGCTCGGTCCCCACCGCCACGGACTTCACCTTGACCGCCAGCCCTGTCGCCGGATCGCTTATGAACGGTGACAAATGCGGTAGTTTTGTCATCAAGAACACCGGGGCGATCAGCAACTCAGGCGCTACCAGCGGCGTGACAACCAAGGACTGCTGGGGACGTTAACTTCTTTTCCTTTGCCTAGAGACCAAAATGCACAAGCAACATGTAGTGATCGTCGGTGGTGGTGTTATCGGGTTGTTGACTGCCTTCAACCTTGCCGCCGAAGTGGCCAGTGTCGTGTTGCTTGATCGCTCCGGCGTCGGTCAGGAGTCTTCATGGGCAGGTGGCGGGATCGTGTCGCCACTCTATCCATGGCGCTACAGCCCGGCAGTCACCGCCCTCGCGCACTGGTCCCAGGACTTCTACCCGCATCTGGCCGAACGCCTGTTCGCCCAAACAGGCGTTGACCCTGAAGTGCATAAAACAGGTCTGTACTGGCTGGATCTGGACGATGAGCAGCAGGCCCTGGACTGGGCGGCCCGCGAGCAACGGCCGCTGAGCAGTGTCGACGTGTCGGCTGTTCATGATGCGGTGCCGGCGTTGGGGCAAGGGTATTCAAGGGCCATTTACATGGCTGATGTGGCCAATGTGCGTAACCCGCGTCTGGTGAAATCCCTCAAGGCTGCGCTGCTGGCGTTGCCCAATGTCGAGATTCGCGAGCAGTGCGAGGTCAGCGGGTTTGTGCGCGAGGGCAATATTGTTCGTGGTGTCAGCACGCAATCGGGCGATATCCTGGGCGATCGTGTCGTGCTGGCGGCGGGAGCGTGGAGCGGTGAGTTGCTCAAGACCCTGGGCCTGGAATTACCCGTCGAACCGGTCAAGGGGCAGATGATTCTCTACAAGTGCGAGTCCGATTTCCTGTCCAGCATGGTGCTGGCCAAGGGGCGTTACGCGATCCCGCGTCGTGATGGTCATATCTTGATCGGTAGCACGCTGGAGCACGAGGGCTTCGACAAGACGCCGACCACCGCAGCGCTGGAAAGCCTCAAGGCCTCGGCCATCGAATTGATCCCCGAGCTGGCCAATGCCGAGCCCGTCTCCCAGTGGGCAGGGCTGCGCCCCGGTTCGCCCGAAGGCATTCCCTTTATCGGTCCGCTGGAGGGTTTCGATGGGTTGTGGCTGAATTGCGGGCATTACCGCAATGGTCTGGTGCTGGCGCCTGCGTCCTGCCAGTTGTTGACGGATTTGCTGGTGGGGCGTGAGCCGACTATCGATCCGGCTCCTTATGTACCGGGTTTTTCGCGAATGAATTCGCTGTGAGTGGGAGCAAATTCATTCGCGAAAAGGGTTTAATCCAACCCCAACTTCTTCAACCGGTAACGCATCGATCTGAATGACAGGCTCAGGCGCTGCGCTGCCGCAGTCCGGTTCCAGCGGGTTTCTTCCAGGGCTTGCAGGATCAGTTTGCGTTCGATGCTTTCCAGGTAATCTTCCAGGTTATCGATATCGGCCAGATTGTGGCCGTCGTGTTCCTGAGGCGTACCAGACTCGGCAAGGCGAAGGTCCGAGGCGTGGATTTCATCGTTTTCGCAAAGGGTGTAAGCACGTTCCAGCATGTTTTCCAGCTCGCGAACGTTGCCGGGGAAGCGGTAGCTTTTCAGGGTTTCCAGCGCCTGAGGGTGCAGGCGTGCCGAGGCCTGACCGCAGTTGGCCGCCAGACGTTGCAGGACACTGCCGACCAGTTGGTCGATATCTTCACGCCGCTCACGCAAGGGCGGGACTCGTAGTTCGATGACGTTCAAGCGGTAATACAAATCCTGCCGGAAGCGCCCGGCAGCGACCTCGGCGTTCAAGTCCTTGTGGGTGGCGCAGAGAATGCGCACATCCACCACTTGCTCTTGCTGACCACCGACGCTGCGGATGGATTTTTCCTGAATGGCCCGCAGCAGTTTTACCTGCATGGCCAGCGGCAAGTCAGCCACTTCATCCAGAAACAGCGTGCCGTTATTGGCGGCCTGAAAGAGGCCTGGCTTGTCTTCGTGGGCGCCGGTAAAGCTGCCTTTGCGATGGCCGAAGAACTCGCTTTCCATCAGTTCGGACGGGATCGCGCCGCAGTTGACCGGCACGAAAGGCTTGTCGATACGTGGCCCTTGCTCATGAATCAGCCGGGCGACCAGTTCCTTGCCGCTCCCCGATTCACCACTGATATAGATCGGCGCCTGGCTGCGCGCCAGCTTGTCGATTTGCTTGCGCAAGGCCCGCATCGGTGGCGAGTTGCCCAGCAGGCGACTGTCGATGCTGCGTTCTGCCGGGGCGCAGGGCTTCAGACGCAAGGCGCTGCTGACCAGTTCACGAAGCCGGGTCAGGTCCACCGGTTTGGTCAGGAAGTCGAATGCCCCGGCCTTCAGTGCATGGATGGCCATATCCAGGCTGCCATGGGCGGTGATCATTGCCACGGGTGTCTGTGGGTAAACCTGCTGAATATGCTGCACCAGCTCCAGGCCATTACCGTCAGGCAGGCGCATGTCGGTCAGGCACATATCGAATGGCTCGTGGGCCAGCCACTCGCGGGCCTCGGTCACATTGCGGGCGCTGCGGGTGTCGAGTTTCATGCGGCCGAGGGTGATCTCCAGGAGTTCACGAATGTCCGGCTCATCATCGACTATCAGGATCTTTTGCCGTTGGGTCATGCTCAGCTCAACTTGAACGGGTGAGCGAAAGTGATGCGCATGCAGCTACCGCCTTCGGGGCGAAGGGTGTAATCCAGATGCGCCTGGTTGCTTTCGCACAGCTCCCGGGAAAGGTAGAGGCCAAGGCCCGTACCTTTGCTTTCTGTGGTGAAAAACGGCTCGAAGAGTTTGGCCAGATGCTGTTCGGATACGCCTGGCCCGTTATCGAGCACTTCCAGGGTCGGCAGGTCGTTTTCCTGGTTGTGGAACAGCCTCAGCCAGACCTGCGCCATTTCATGGTGTTTACCGCTGTACCGTAGTCCGTTCTGCAGCAGGTTGCTCAGCACCTGGTTCAATTGTTCCGGGTCCATGCGCGTGGTGAGCATGCCCTGGCCGATCTCGGTATGCACATTCTGGTTGGCTGGTGCCGAGCTGCGAAAGTCTGCAACGAAGTTCTCCAGCCAGGTTTTCAGGTCCAGCAGTTCGGGCTCGGTTTCGCGGCGTCTCGATAATTGCAGGACGTTCTCGATCACCACATTGATGCGTCGCGACTGATCATGAATGATCTGCCCGAGTCGTCGGTCCGGTGTTGACAGCTCTTCCGATTCATTCAGCAGTTGCGCCGCGTGGCTGACAGCGCCCAGCGGGTTGCGGATCTCATGGGCGATGCCGGCTGTCAGGCGACCCAGTGCTGCAAGCTTCAGTTGCTGGGCCTGATGGGCAACCTGCGAGAGGTCTTCCAGGAAGATCAGCGTCTGGCGCTGGTCGCCACGGTTGAGTGCGGCAAAGCTCGGTTGCAGGATCGGGCCGATGGCGGAGGTCGATATGCTGCGCGGAGCCATGATGGGGTTGATCAGCCATTGCCGGAGGCGATCCACCAGTTGTGGCGAGTATTGGTCGATGACCTGGCCGACCAGCTGCTCATGGCCCAGCAGGCTCAAGGCGCCCTGATTGGCCAGCAGCACCTGGCGGCGCGAGTCGAGCACCAGAATGCCGGTGCGCATGCGTTGCAGAATCAGGCCATTGAGCTCTTCGAGCTGGTCGACATCGGCGGCACGCTGTTCGGCCAGTACTTCGCTCACCTGCATGCGGGCGGTCAGGGCCTGTACCAGCAGGGCGGCGGCAAAGCACAAGGCACCCAGCGTACTGGCCTGCACATAGTCATTGGAGGCCAGCGGGCTGATGAAACTGATGAAGAACGTCAGGTAAATGATGCCGATGGCGGAAACAGCAGCAATCAGCAGGCCGAGGCGGCCGCGCAACAGGACATTACTGATGGCGACCGAGGCAATCAGCAGATTGCCGATACCACTTGAAGTGCCGCCCGCTGCATAGAACAGCCCTGACAACATCACCGTATCGGTCACTGCCAGGCTGAAGAGCTGTACTTTATGGCTGGGGCGCTCTAGCAGCACCACAACCAGAATGTTGAATACCAGATACAGCCAGCAGCCAGCCCGAAACAGATTCAGGTTGGCCAGTTGCAACAGTTCGGTGTCCAGGTCGCTGGAGATCAACAGCACCAGCACGATGCCAATGGTCAGTCGATAAAGGTGATACAGCCGCAGGATCCGTTGCGCTTGGGGGCTGCCGAGTGAAAGCGTCTCAGCGGTCACGAGTCGCTGGGCCTTCTAGCCTGTGCGCTTCGCTGCAAAACCATTGTTGTTCCTGGCTCAATGCACGATCACGAGGAAGATGAACGCCGCAATGGGCACAACGCACCATGGGCGATGCCACCGCTTCTGGCGGCTCTGCACGTTTTTTCGGAGCAGGTGGGTTGAGCAGGCGCTTGACGAACCACACCGCTGCCGCGATCAACGCGACCCACATAATTATGCGAATCATGACTACCAGGCTTAATGATTGAAGAGTTCGCAGTGTAGCCAAGGCGCAGGCGGGAATGAAGTAGGAGCGAATTTATTCGCGAAGAGGCCGCCATCGCGGATAAGCGGAGCGCCCACAAATGTATGGCACAAAAAAAGAGGCCCGCAGGCCTCTTCGTTGTCATCACCGGTTTCAGTCGAACATGCCGAATGTCATGTAGCTGAACCAAGAGCGGCTTTTGGTGCCTTTCGCTTCTTCGGCTTCTCTGGCCTGCTCATCCAGCTCTGCCTGGTTTTCCGGCAGCAGTTCTTTCGGGATGGCGTCCTTGGCATCCTGGTACTGCTTCTGGATGTCCTGGTTGGCGCGGGTTTCGCCCGGTGGCAGCGGTGCGCTGCCGTTGATCAGGCCCAGTGTCGCTTTCGACAGCCATGTACGGTTGTCGGCTTCGGCCTGACGAGGCGTGAACTGGCCGTCAGCCAGTTGCGGGTGGTTCGGGTAGTTGGTCTTCAGGACTTCGAGGCTGGTGGCTGCCAGCTCGTCGAGGTGCAGACGCTGATAGGACTCGACCATCACTGCCAGACCGTCGCCGACCGAAGGCGTCTCCTGGAAGTTTTCCACCACGTAGCGGCCACGGTTGGCGGCGGCGACATAAGCCTGACGGGTCAGGTAGTAGTCGGCTACGTGGATTTCGTAGGCCGCCAGCAGGTTGCGCAGGTAGATCATGCGCTGCTTGGCGTCAGGCGAATAACGGCTGTTCGGGTAGCGGCTGGTCAGTTGGGCGAACTCGTTGAACGAGTCCCGTGCAGCGCCCGGGTCACGCTTGGTCTGGTCCAGCGGCAGGAAGCGCGCCAGCAGGCCGACGTCCTGGTCGAAGGAGGTCAGGCCCTTCATGTAGTACGCGTAATCGACGTTGGGGTGCTGCGGGTGCAAACGAATGAAGCGCTCGGCAGCGGATTTGGCTGCTTCGGGCTCACTGTTCTTGTAGTTCGAGTAGATCAGTTCGAGTTGTGCCTGATCGGCATAGCGACCGAACGGATAGCGTGACTCCAGCGCCTTGAGTTTTTCGGTGGCGCTGTTGTAGCTGTTGTTGTCCAGGTCGGCCTGCGCCTGCTGGTACAGCTCGACTTCACTGAGGTTCTCGTCGATGACTTCCTTCGACGAACAGGCCGCAGTCAGTGCGAGGATGGCGATCAGCAGCAGGTGTTTCACTTGCATGGCGGCTTGCGTCCCTATAACGGCCTGCTGTCTTGGGCGGGGCCGTCCTGTTATGATGAGCGCCCCGCAAGACCCGCGGGGCAAAAGACGCCGTATTTAACCACAAGCGCGCTGCCGAAACCAAAGGCTAGCCGCGCCTTCTAGTCTGGCCATGTCCGAAAATATAGAACTTCGCGCAGAGGTGCCGTCCGAATTGGGCGGTCAACGCCTCGATCAAGTCGCCGCACAATTATTCGCAGAGCACTCGCGCTCGCGCCTTTCCGCCTGGATCAAGGACGGCCGTCTGACTGTGGACGGCGGTGTCCTGCGCCCGCGTGACATCGTTCACGGTGGCTCCGTCCTGCAACTTATTGCCGAGCAGGAAGCTCAGGGCGAGTGGGTTGCCCAGGATATCGAGCTGGATATCGTCTACGAAGACGACCAGATCCTGGTGATCAACAAGCCTGCCGGTCTCGTGGTGCATCCTGCCGCGGGTCATGCCGACGGCACTTTGCTCAATGCCTTGCTGCATCACGTTCCCGACATCATCAACGTGCCGCGTGCTGGCATCGTGCATCGTCTGGACAAGGACACCACAGGCCTGATGGTGGTCGCCAAGACGCTCCAGGCTCAGACACAACTGGTCACGCAGCTGCAAAGCCGCAGTGTCAGTCGTATCTATGAATGCATCGTCATCGGTGTCGTCACCGCTGGCGGCAAGATCGATGCGCCGATCGGGCGTCATGGCCAGCAGCGTCAGCGCATGGCTGTGATGGAAGGCGGCAAGCAGGCGGTCAGTCATTATCGCGTACTTGAGCGCTTCCGCTCCCACACTCACGTGCGGGTCAAGCTGGAAACCGGTCGTACTCACCAGATTCGCGTACACATGGCGCACATCAACTACCCGTTGGTGGGCGATCCTGCCTATGGCGGTCGCTTCCGTATCCCGCCAGCGGCCAGCCAGACCATGGTCGAGTCGTTGAAGACGTTCCCGCGTCAGGCGCTGCATGCCCGTTTCCTTGAGCTGGATCACCCGGTCACAGGCCAGCGCATGAGCTGGGAGTCGCCGCTGCCTGACGATTTCGTCTGGTTGCTGTCGTTGCTCAAGCAGGACCGTGAGGCGTTTGTCGGGTGAGTGACTGGCTGACTCCAGACTGGCCTGCGCCTGCGCACGTCAGATCCTGCATCACCACCCGTTCGGGCGGGGCCAGCCAGGCGCCGTTCGACAGCTTCAATCTGGGCGATCACGTGGGCGACGATCCGCAAGCGGTCGCCAGCAACCGTCAATACCTGTCCTCACAGCTGAATGTGCAGCCTGCCTGGTTGCGTCAGGTACACGGCGTCGCAGTTTCGCATGCCGATCCTGCTTCGGTGGCCGAGGCCGACGCAAGCTGGACCGACACGCCGGGCATTGCCTGCACCATCATGACCGCCGATTGCCTGCCTGCTCTGTTCTGCAATCGTGAGGGCACTCGTGTCGCCGCAGCGCATGCTGGCTGGCGAGGGCTTGCGGCAGGTGTGCTCGAGGCTACGGCCGACAGTTTGCGTGTTGCCCCTGAAGACATCATGGTCTGGCTCGGCCCGGCCATCGGGCAGCCTTCTTTCGAGGTCGGCCCGGAAGTCCGTGAAACCTTCATGGCGACCCATCCGCAAACGGCCGATGCCTTTATCCCAAGCGTCAACGCCGGGCGTTTCATGGCCGATATCTACGTCCTTGCGCGTTTGCGCCTTGCCGCCTATGGTGTTTTATCAGTCCATGGTGGCGGGCTGGATACCTTCACTGACTCGCGTTTCTTTTCCTACCGCCGCAGTGCCACCACGGGCCGTTTCGCCTCGCTGATCTGGATCGATCAAGCCTGATTGCAGTCCGCTTCAGCGTCAGGCTGATATGCATCAATCAAGTCAAACTTGAAACCCGCAGAATCGTCCGCATCTAACTGACTATCCAGCAGGTTTTCGTTATAGGTGTGTTCATTGCTCCGGCCTGCTCTGAAGGAAGGTGACTAATGCGTATCGATAGATTGACCAGCAAATTGCAACTGGCCTTATCAGATTCCCAATCGCTGGCCGTTGGCATGGATCATCCAGCCATTGAGCCCGCGCACTTGATGCATGCCCTGCTCGAACAGCAAGGCGGCTCCATCAAGCCTCTATTGCTGCAGGTAGGTTTTGATATCAACAGCCTGCGCAAGGAGTTGAGCAAAGAGCTCGACCATCTGCCGAAGATTCAGAACCCTACCGGCGACGTCAACATGTCCCAGGATCTGGCGCGCCTGCTCAATCAGGCGGATCGTCTGGCGCAACAGAAGGGCGATCAGTTCATTTCCAGTGAACTGGTGCTGCTCGCCGCCATGGACGAGAACAGCAAGCTGGGCAAGTTGTTGCTTGGTCAGGGCGTGAGCAAGAAGGCGCTTGAGAACGCCATCAATAACCTGCGCGGTGACGGCGCGATCAATGACCCCAACGTCGAGGAGTCGCGTCAGGCGCTGGACAAGTACACCGTTGACCTGACCAAGCGCGCCGAAGAAGGCAAGCTTGATCCGGTGATCGGGCGCGACGACGAGATTCGCCGCACCATTCAGGTTCTGCAACGGCGTACCAAGAACAACCCGGTGCTGATCGGCGAACCCGGCGTGGGCAAGACCGCCATTGCCGAAGGCCTGGCGCAGCGCATCATCAACGGCGAAGTGCCGGACGGCCTCAAAGGCAAGCGTCTGCTGTCGCTGGACATGGGGTCATTGATTGCCGGTGCAAAATACCGTGGCGAGTTCGAGGAGCGCCTGAAGTCGCTGCTCAATGAGCTGAGCAAGCAGGAAGGCCAGATCATCCTGTTCATCGACGAATTGCACACCATGGTCGGCGCCGGTAAAGGCGAGGGCTCGATGGATGCGGGCAATATGCTCAAGCCGGCTCTGGCCCGTGGCGAGCTGCATTGCGTCGGTGCGACCACGCTCAACGAGTATCGCCAATATATAGAGAAGGACGCCGCCCTTGAGCGCCGCTTCCAGAAAGTGCTGGTGGAAGAACCCAGCGAAGAAGACACCATCGCCATCCTGCGTGGTTTGAAAGAACGTTATGAGGTCCACCATAAAGTCGGGATTACCGACGGTGCGATCATCGCGGCTGCGAAGCTGAGCCATCGCTATATCACCGATCGTCAGTTGCCGGACAAGGCCATCGACCTGATCGACGAAGCTGCCAGCCGTATTCGCATGGAAATCGACTCCAAGCCTGAAGTGCTGGATCGTCTTGAGCGTCGCCTGATCCAGTTGAAGGTCGAATCCCAGGCCCTCAAGAAGGAAAAGGACGAAGCCGCGATCAAGCGTCTGGAGAAGCTGCAACTCGATATCGAGCGCATGGAGCGTGAATACGCTGACCTCGAAGAAGTCTGGGCTTCGGAGAAGGCCGAAGTGACTGGCTCGGCTCAAATCCAGCAGAAAATCGAGCAGTCGCGTCAGGAACTGGAGGCGGCACGCCGTCGCGGTGACCTGAACCGCATGGCTGAATTGCAGTACGGCATCATTCCTGATCTGGAACGCAGCCTGCAAATGGTCGATCAGCACGGCAAGCCGGAAAACCAGCTGCTGCGCAGCCGCGTGACCGAGGAAGAAATTGCCGAAGTCGTCTCCAAGTGGACCGGCATCCCTGTCTCGAAAATGCTTGAAGGCGAGCGTGAGAAGCTGCTGAAGATGGAAAGCCTGCTGCACAAGCGCGTCATCGGCCAGAGCGAAGCCGTGGTGGCGGTGGCCAGTGCCGTGCGCCGTTCCCGTGCCGGCCTGTCCGATCCCAATCGCCCGAGCGGTTCGTTCATGTTCCTGGGCCCGACCGGCGTCGGCAAGACCGAGCTGTGCAAGGCGCTGGCGGAGTTTCTGTTCGATACCGAAGAGGCCATGGTGCGGATCGACATGTCCGAGTTCATGGAGAAACACTCCGTCGCTCGCCTGATCGGTGCGCCACCGGGTTACGTCGGTTATGAAGAGGGCGGTTACCTGACCGAGGCGGTGCGTCGCAAGCCGTATTCGGTGATCCTGCTCGATGAGGTCGAAAAGGCCCACGCCGACGTCTTCAACATTCTGCTGCAAGTGCTGGAGGATGGGCGCCTGACAGACAGTCATGGTCGTACGGTGGACTTCCGTAATACCGTGATCGTCATGACGTCCAACCTGGGGTCGGCGCAGATCCAGGAACTGGTGGGTGATCGTGAAGCCCAGCGCGCTGCGGTGATGGATGCGGTCAGTACGCATTTCCGTCCGGAGTTCATCAACCGTATCGACGAAGTGGTGATTTTCGAGCCGCTGGCGCGGGATCAGATCGCGGGCATTACGGAAATTCAGCTGGGACGTCTGCGCAGCCGCCTTGCGGAGCGCGAGCTTTCCCTGACGCTGAGCCCCGAAGCCCTCGACAAGCTGATTGCCATTGGCTACGACCCGGTTTATGGCGCACGGCCTCTCAAGCGTGCGATCCAGCGCTGGATCGAAAACCCGCTGGCTCAGTTGATCCTGTCGGGCAGCCTCGTGCCTGGCTCCAGCATCACCGGCAAGGTGGTGGATGACGAGATCGTGTTTGGCTGATCGCTTCTATATATAGCTGAACGCAAGGGCTCTCCAGGTGAGGGCCCTTTTTTATCGTGGAGGCTGGAGGCAGGAAATCGGGTTTGCGGGTGGCGTGCAGGCGATCTGAAAAAAAATCGCAAATCATTGTCTTAAAAGCAATTTAGAGGGTTGACAGGTGTTTTTGAAAATGTAGAATAGCGCGCCTCAGAGACGTGAACGCAACGTTGCAAACGAAGCGGGCAAGGTCAAAGAGGTTGAATCAACGAGTTAACAGCGAGTTGATTCAAGGCAGTAAGTTGAATCTGAAGTCCGAAGTTCCGCGATAGCTCAGTTGGTAGAGCAAGTGACTGTTAATCACTGGGTCCCTGGTTCGAGTCCAGGTCGTGGAGCCAGATTTCACAAGGTTCAATGCAGTAGTTTCAGTCGGGGTATAGCGCAGTCCGGTAGCGCGCCTGCTTTGGGAGCAGGATGTCAGGAGTTCGAATCCCCTTACCCCGACCATAATTTGGGTCGTTAGCTCAGTTGGTAGAGCAGTTGGCTTTTAACCAATTGGTCGTAGGTTCGAATCCCACACGACCCACCATTTTTGGCTTCAAAGTGATCTTTGAGGCCGAATCTTAAAGATCTGATGCCATTAGCATCAAATCGCAGGCAGCTTGTTGAGGTGTCTTGATTTCAACGGGGTATAGCGCAGTCCGGTAGCGCGCCTGCTTTGGGAGCAGGATGTCAGGAGTTCGAATCCCCTTACCCCGACCATACATCAGCACAGAAGTAGAGATTTTACTTCTGATGCGAACTGAAAAGTGCCTGGCCTTAGCGTAACTGCTGAAGCTGGGCATTTTTCTTTTGTGCGCTATAAAAATCAGCGCACTGTGCAAGGAAGCATCGCCGCTGCTCATGCAAGAGGCGGCTACTTTATTTCCAGGTAAGGAATATCCATGAGTACCAGCTTATTCAAACGCCCCGAGTTTTTTGCACTGATTGCCGCGATTCTGAACGGCACTATCGGTGTTTTCACCCGTATGGGCTTCGCACACGGGGCAACCTCCAATCAGATCGCATTCTGGAAATGCTTCGCAGCCTTTCTGGTCATTGCCCTCTATTGCGCTACCAGCCAGGCTCGCAGGCGAGAAACCCTCGCGCTGACCAGCAAGTGGCCTCAATTCGCCGTGCTCGCCTTTCTGGGAATATTCTGCCTCTACTTTTTTGAGACATGGGCCTTTGAAGAGGCTTCCATACCGCTGGTAGCGTTTCTGCTTTACGCCGCTGGCGCAATGACCATCGTTCTGTCTGCCATTTTCCTGGGTGAGCGAATCGGGCTGTACAAAGTCATCGCTTTTGCAGCCATCCTTACGGGCGTCTATCTGATTCTGAGCTACGAAGGCGAGATCAGCGGCAGCTACCTTGGCATCACCCTCGCGCTGCTGGGTGGCCTGGGTTATGCCTTGTTCATCTTCACTTCCAAATTGATGAACGTGGGGAGTGGATTGCCACAACTGGCCTGGCTCTTTGGTTTTGGCAGTCTTTATCTGCTGGTGCCTTTGCTCAGAGAAGGATTTGCCATTCCAGATGGTATTGCTCTGCTGGCCATCGCTGCTCTGGTATTGCTGCCCACTATTGGCGGTTTTTACTTCACGACCAAGGCTGTAGATCAGGGCGAGGCGAGCAAGGTGCAGATCATTGAAACCAGTGATCCACTTTTTGCCACCCTGTTTGCATTCTCTTTCTTTGGGGAATCGTTGGGGCTTGCAGGGACAATCGGTGCGCTGTGCATCATGGCTGGCTTGATATTGGCGATGAAAAAGAACACGCCTCCTGCTGTAATCGCCGCACAATAAACAGTTTCGCGAATGAATTCGATCCTGCACGGTGCTTTGAGAACGGCGTAGGAGCGAATTCATTCGCGAAAGGCCCGATACCCGATAAAAATCACCCGAAGTATTCTTATAAAAAGAAGTTATAAGGTTATTTGCGTGGAAAATAAACTCTGAAAAATCACACGTCAGTGTAATGTTTCTTTACAGAACCACTTGTCAGTCGAAGTATATTCCATGCTGGAATAATCATGTTGAAAAATGGTAGTTGCCAAATATTAGCCTGTGATTATTATCTACTTTAAATTTTCACAA
This sequence comes from Pseudomonas cichorii, assembly GCF_019719005.1. Lineage (GTDB taxonomy): Bacteria > Pseudomonadota > Gammaproteobacteria > Pseudomonadales > Pseudomonadaceae > Aquipseudomonas > Aquipseudomonas cichorii_E. The sequence continues at coordinate 154,767 of NZ_JAIGPJ010000001.1, read as the reverse complement.
GAAATAAAACACGCCTGACGACACGATCAAATGGCGTTAAAACTCACCATTTTCAATGGAGGTCCACAAGATCTGGAGTTTCTCACAGGGCCACAAGTCTGGGTGAGGGTTGCGATAATTCCTCAGCGGTTTCGCTGAGGAATTATCGGCAAATAGAGGCTGTATAAAAAGCTACTGAGTCACAGGGGTGGATTTTGTTGTCCTGCAAAACCAGACGCCCAGCAAGGAAAGAATAAACCCGGCAATCTGTACCGGCACGAGTTTATCTCCAAAAATGGCCCATGCTTCTAACGCTGCCAAGGGCGGGGCGAGTAGCAATAGAGATGTTGTTCTGGTCATGTCCCCGTTTCTAACCAGCCAGACCAGGGACAGTGTTCCCAGCCCTGACAAGACCAGAACGGCCCAGGTAATAGAAAATATAAAACGATCATTAATGATCAGGTGCGACTCGCCAAGGAAGACGATAAAGATCAGTGCGGCAACAGCCGAAAACAGGTTCTGTATGGCCATGGAGGGTAAAAGTTCGGATTTCCCGAGTGAGGTTTTTTGCAGGATTGTGCCAAACGTTATTGCGAAAACGGAAAGGATGGCAACCAGCAGAACTGAAAACGAGTAATCAATATGATTGCCTGTTTGAAACGAAGGTGACAGCACAAGGGTTACACCGCACAGCCCAATAAAGATACCCAGGGCTTGAAGGGGCACGATTCTTCCTTTCAGAAAGGCTATCGAAATCACGACCGTCAGCAGCGGCTGCAACGCGCCTAGCAGGGCCATCAGAGCGGCGGGCAATCCTTTTGAAATGGCCCAGTAACTTCCGCCCAGATACAAGGCGTTAATGAGCAGCCCCGCCAATATGTGTTTGCGCCATTCATCAAGTGGCGGCCATATTTTTTTCAGCAGGGCTGCGGCGAGGGTAAACAGTAAAAAGGAAAGAAAAAAACGAATGGCAAGGAAAATGTTGGGGGACGCGGAACCCACGATCATTCTTCCAACGATAAACCCGGTGGACCACAGTACAACGCACAGGCAGGAAACAAGCAGAACGGCATTGTTATGGAACTTGGTTTTTAACATGTTCTTCCCTGAAAGCATCAAGTGGTCAGCGATTTTGAGTTCGGCTTTTCGGATTGTCAATGGTGTAGGAGGCGTGAATTCTGGCAAGTAATTAATCTACGTATCATCGTGGTGTGCAGTTTTAGTGATATCAAACTCATCAGTGCATGGCAGCATTAATTTAAAAGAGGTTTAAAATGGGTAGTTTCAATCTGGTCAGTTTTTTGTCGGAAATAAAATCCGCTTACGTCAAGGAAAGCTTTGTTTCCCTTGACGGGGCTGATGTCACGAAAATAGTAAAAGGGTTGGGGGCCACGGATGAGGATCTGGAAAGCCTCAAACGTGTCAGTGATAACTTACCCCCTGACCCAACGTTGCCTTTTCGAGAGTCCAGAAATGGTCGTTTTGAACTGGACTTCGCCAACTCGAAAATCAACAGGATCGAGTTTCAACCTTTTGTCCTCTCTGTCCAGGAGGACTTTGTTCGCCACGATTCGGGGAAAATAAGAGAGTTCAGGGGGATCGGTGACGACTTGCAATTGAACCGCGCGTTTCAGGCGCTGCTTCTGTTCAAGGCATTTCTCATCAAGAACACTTCCATTACACCAAGGCCAAGCCTTGATTATGATTCCACCAGCCTGGTGTCAACGGTGTTCAATTTGAGAACCATCACGACGCCGCAATTGCTTGGGGAGCCGGCTCTTGAGGGTGTACATGCCGATGGGGTCGACCATACGATGACGACGCTGTTGGGCAAAGAGAATATTACGGATAACAGTGCCATTACGTTTATCCATGACAACAGAGAAAAGAATGGCACCCGATGGAACGAGGCCAGCCCCGAATATCGCCTGGGGCAGGCGCAGCACAAAAATTTTCTGGATACATTGCTGATCGTCGATCACAAGAGAAAGCACAGTCTTTCGCCTGTTCATGCGGCCGTGAGTGATTCACGAGCCACGCGAGACATGCTGATTTTCTTTACACGGCACCCGACCAAGAAAGGGCATATTTCCAACCCCTATGACTCTTTCAACCCGCATAAAGAGATTCCGCTGTCGATTAACTATCCAGAGTTCATTGCGTAAGTACTTTGCTTGAAGCTTGAAGGTGGTGCCCTTCCAAATTAAATAATTAAATCTGCCAACCGCATCACCCTTGCCTGATTCAATGCAGCATGAGCCCCACCTGCCGTGAGATGGGGCTGCGTGTCGGCTTTACGCCGGCAGGTCGAGGTTCGGTAATTCCAGGTGCGAGCGCAGCGTATTGCCCGTGTAAGCGGTGCGATAGACATTGCGTCGTTGCAACTCAGGTATGACCAGATCGACGAAGTCCTGCATGCCGCCCAGCAAGTGTGGCCACATGACTGCATAGCCATCCACGAGCCCTGCATCGAACCAGTCCAGTAATTGGTCGGCCACTTGCTGCGGATTACCCACCACGACCCGATGTCCTGCCGCGCTGGCTACGCGCTCGATAACCTGCCTTAGCGTCATCTGTTCACGCTTCGCCATGTCCCGAAGCAGCTCGTAGCGGCTTTTAATGCCGGGAACGGTAGCCGGATCGAGTTCCGGGAATGGTCCATCCAGTGGCGAGTCCGAGAGATCGACACCGATCAGTTCAAACAACAAGGCTCTGCCGACCTCGGGTTCCAGCAGGCGTCCCAGTTCGGCCTGTTTCTCGCGGGCCTGTGCTTCGGTTTCGCCAACGATCACCAGAACACCAAGCAGCAGGCGTAATGTGTCCGCAGGACGTCCATGGCGTTGCGCCAGTTGGCGGATATCCGAGCCAATTCGCTGGGCTTCCTCACGGGTCTGCGCCGCAAAGAACACGGCATCCGCAGTCTGGGCAGCGAAGCTTCTGCCGACATCGGAAGCGCCAGCCTGGAACAGCACCGGATGGCCTTGAGGTGAGCAAGGGACATTAAGCGGACCTTCAACCTTGTAGAACCGGCCTTCATGGTTGATAGGCGTCACCCGTGCCGGATCGGCGAAACGGGCGTTTTTCTTGTCACCGAGAATGGCGTCGTCTTTCCAGCTGTCCCAAAGTTTGCGCACCACGTCCACGAACTCTTCGGCGCGGGCGTATCGCTCATCATGAGGTGGCAGGCCTGAGCCAAAGTTGCGCGATTCCGCCTCGCTGGCTGTCGTCACGATATTCCAGCCAACGCGCCCACCGCTGAGATGATCCAGCCAGGCAAACGTGCGGGCCACATTGAACGGTTGTGTGTGGGCAGTCGATACCGTGCCCACCAGGCCAATATGCTCTGTTACCCCGGCAATCAATGCGAGGGTGCTGATGGGCTCTGCTCGAAAGGGAATACCTTTGGCTATGTTTTTAAAGCCGTCTTTATCCCGGTCCTGTGCCACCGCCAGAATGTCCGGAAAGAAGATCAGGTCGAACAGGCCGCGCTCGGCCAGGCGTGCGAAATCCTTGTAGTAAGCGGCGTTGAGTACTTGAGAAGTGTCCGCTTCGGGATGACGCCAGGAGGCAATATGGTTACCCCCAAGAGCGCCGAATGCAGCCAGGTGCAGTTGGCGTTGAGTGGTCATGGTTTACTCCTTGTATGGGGTTTCAACTGACGGCAACTTTGGCGCTCTGGTTCTTATGCTCCAGGGGGGAATTGCCAGCAATACGTGCGGATATCCGGTTTATGACCCACTGCAGTACATCGCTCATGACATAGTAAAAAGCGGCGATAAGGGCGTAGCACTGCCACGGGGCAACCACCCGGTTATTCACCAGCACGGTTGTTCTGAAGAAGTCGGTAATGCCGAGTGGATAAAGCAGTGTGGACAGTTTGAAAACCACAATGGATATCGCGCCCAGTGTCGGGACGCAGGAGATCAGTGCCTGAGGCAATAGGATGCGCAGCAATATTGTTCTGCGTGAAAGGCCCGTGATTTCGGCGGCTTCAATCTGTAGCCGTTCGACTCCCGCAATTGCACTGCGCAGGGCTTCGCAATAATAGCTTCCCCCGATCAGAGTCAGCGCCACGACTGCGGCTGTTGCCGGTGTCACTCTGAAGGGTAATACCTCGGGTGATACCAGATAGGCTGCGCTGATAATGAAAAGCGGCGGCACGGCTTGCGTGGCTACAACAATGAAGCCCCCGATGAAACCCAGCGGGCCACCGGCGAGTCGCAGACTTGCCAATAATCCGCCAAAGACCAGACCCAGCACGACACCCGTCACGGAATAAATAGCTGTCGTATAAAGCCCCTCCAGGAAAAACGGCCAGGACGAAGCCAGCTCTTTCCAGATAGGGTCGATCAGTGCCCATACACCAAAAAGACCAAGGATGATCAGCAGCCGGTATCGGCCAATAATGGACAGGATGATTTTCATATCCTGCTCCGTAATCTTTTTTCCATGAAGTAGCCGGCGGCCATTATCGGTAGCGTCAACACGGCATATGAGGCTGCTGCGGCGAGGAAGCCGCGCAAGTATTCAAAGGTTTGCGACTGTAATGTTTCCGATGCGCCGGTGAGTTCAACAACGCCAATGAGTGAGACGATCGAGGTGTTTTTAATGATTTCCGCGGTTTGTAGCACCAGCGAAGGTGCGACCAGGCGCAAGGCTTCGGGCAAGCGGATTGAAAAAGCGGTTCGCGACCATGACAAGCCGGAACTCAGGGCGGCGTCTTCATATTCGGTGGGAACCGCTCTAAGCCCTCCCGACAGGATTTCGGCGCAATACCCCACTTGATGCAATACAAGCGCGATAACCCCGCATGCCAGCGGGTTGAGTTGCAGAAGATAAAAGCACACGAAAAGTTTGACGATCAGAGGGATTTTCATCGCCAGGTCTACATACCCCCGCGCCCATGCAGACCTGCCGTGTAGCGCCAGGGCGACAGGGGCGCTGAGGAGTGCAGTTATAACCAGACTCATGACGGCCAAAAGCAGAGTCGTGGTAAACGCCGAGGCGAATAGAGTGCTCGCCTCATCCCAGAACGATGTCAATTCTCGATACCTGGCTGCAGTCTGTATTGGGACCAGATAGTGAATTCAGGCTTGTAGCCAAAGTGCTTTTCGTACAGTTCGGCAAACTCGCCACGCGCCCAGATTTTCTGAATGGTGTGGTTCAGGTAATTACGCCAGAGCGAGTCGTTCTGCCGCACGATGATTGCCTGTGGATCAGTAAAGAACGCTTCACCAATTTTCAGGCTGTCGCCATAACGTTTGGCGTAGGCCTTGGCTGAAAAGCTGTTGAGCAGCACGGCATCTGTCTGGTTGGAGCGCAGAGCTTCAACGGCATCGCTGTAGTTATCAAAAAACGTTACCTGGCCGGTGGGCACAAGGTCTTTGAAGAGTTGGGCGGCGTAATTGTTCTTTGAAGTTGAAACACGTCTGGGTGGCGTGTAGGTCTTGATATCGCCACTGTCACCGGCTCGAACCAGCGGCACCACATAGTCCCAGTTATAGACGATGGTGAAGTCCAGTACCTGCTCGCGTTTTACAGTGGGTGTAGTGGACCCGAACATCGCATCGATGTCGCCGTTATTGATGGAGGGAATCTGAACAGCCCCGGAGATGGGCTTGAACTCGACACTCACATTCAGCTCTTTGGCCACTGCACGAGCAAGGTCTGGAGCAAAACCGACACTCTTACCGTCCGCGCCGATCTGCGCCATGGGCGGTGCGCTGGGATCTACGCCAATGACCAGTTTGCCGCGCTGCTTGACTTGATCCAGCACCGATACCGGTTCGGCTGCGATGGCGGGTAAAGAAAGAAAAGAAGAGATCGCGAGAATTCCTGCCCACAACAAGTTTGTTTTCATAGGCTTGCTCCATATAAATATCGTGGGTTGTCCCGGAATAAATTTATTCCAGCGTATTAATGCCGATAAGCCAAGGCATGCATGTCACGGATTGTGAGCCCAGCTAGCGATGCAAGATGCTTTCGATAAAACGAGCGGCCCGATCCGTTTGCGGACTTTTGAAAAAGTCCTCGGCAGGTTGTGTCTCCAGGTTTTTTCCGTGGTCGAAAAAGGCAACTTCATGCGCCACTTCCCGGGCAAAGGCGAGTTCATGAGTGGCCACGGCCATCGTTGTGCCGCCGCGAGCCAGGCCGCGCATGACTTCGAGCACTTCGTGGACAAGTTCCGGGTCCAGGGCAGAAGTGGGTTCATCCAGTAGCAACACGTCAGGCTCAAGTGCGAGTGCGCGGGCGATGGATGCGCGCTGTGCCTGGCCACCGGACAGCGTAGCGGGCCAGGCTGTACTTTTGTCGGTAAGGCGAACCTTACCCAGCGCTTCATAGGCTTTTTCTTCTGCATCCTGATGAGAAAGCTGCCTGACTTTGCGCAAGGCCAGCGTGATGTTTTCCATCACTCGCATATTGGGGTAGAGCGCCGGGCGCTGAAAAACAAAACCTATACGCCCCCGTACTTCAGGCTTGCGCAAGGCTTCACGATTGATGGGAATATCTCCCAGAAATACCGAGCCCCGAGTGGACGGTTCAAGCCCGCTCAGGATCCGTAGCAAAGTGCTTTTTCCACAACCACTGGGACCGCAAAGTGCCAGCACCTTTCCTTTTTCAAGAGAAAGGGATACACCGTCCAATACGGCTCTATCTCCAAAAAATTTATATAATTCTTTGGCTTCAAGCATTGAGTAACTCCATGGTGGGAAGCGAGATATCCCTTGATACTGCTGGGTACGTTCAGCGTATGGAGACTTCACAATTGGTTCGGTAAACTATCAGTCGCTCAAGTACTTGGCAAAGAACAAAAAAATCTATTCTTAGAGAATGGAATAAGGGTGTTTTTGAATTGTTGTAAAAAAACTTTACATTTGTGCGGATGCAGTCATATCTTCGCGGGGCGGGAGCGGTGAAATATTAGCCGCTTTTGAGGGAGTCAGCAGGTGGGTATTATTTTATGGTAGAAAGAGGGCGATAATCTACATGGCAGGCTATGAAGTGGGCATCAATGGAATGAAGGCATCACACCACGGCGAGTCTTGTGATTTTGATGATGAGCTGAATCTGATAGGGGACGTACTTAGCCCTGTTTGGGGCGAGTATAATTTCTCGCTCGCCCTTTATGATCACAGCAGTAAAATGGTTGTGTCTCGCGGTCTGGTTTACATTCCCGGTGTGCTGCCAGAAAACCTGAAAGAAAACTCGGGGATATTGTCTTCATCCGAAAGTCATACGCATTTGTTTTATTGGAAGATCCTTCCCGATCAGGTCGGTATGTTTTTTGTCGTCTCATTAAAGAAAGACGGTCATGTAGAGGTTGATGAACACATTCTGTCAGCGGTCGGTCGTATCGGTGTCCACATTTTTGGGCAAAATATCCTGCTCAACAAATTCTCAATATTCCTCCGGCAATCCATTCGGGAAAGAGATGCCGTCAGTGGGCTCATTGAAGATGGTTTGCTCGTTCTCGATCAGTCAGGTTTCCTGAAGTATATAAATGAAGCCGGAAAGAAAATTCTCAAGATAGACGATGCAAAACGCCAGTTTCGCGATCTGCTTGGGTTTGAGCCGATCATCGGAGATGTCTTCACGCAAAAGCGTGGCTACGTAAACAAGAAGGTTGTCATTCTACGAGGTGAAGACGAAATTCCCCTGGTGGATACGGCCATTCCCATTGCGGATGACGACGGTAGAATCGTTTCCGTTGTAAATATATTCAGAAGGTTTTCTACAGCGCCCACGCTTCCCGATCAAGGTCTGAGGGAAGAGTCAGGTATCGGGTTCGATAAATTATTGGGAGCGTCCACTCTCTTTCAGAATGCAATAGAGACTGCAAAGCAGTATGCCGGTTTGAACGAGGCTCTGTTGATCTCTGGAGAGCCAGGCACCGGAAAGAGCACTTTTGCACAGGCGCTTCATGGTGTAGACGAAAGCACTCATAAAGAAATGCGGGTCATCGACTGTTCCCGATTGTCTGTCGCAGATTTCAAGGACAAAATCCTGTGTTACGTCATTACGGACGATCAAGTCGGCAGGTGGGAGTTTCATCCTGATATTTTCAAGAACCGTACTTTGTTTATTGACGGCGTTGATGTTCTGCCCATCTCCATACAGTTGTATCTTTTTCAGGCCTTGAAAGAGCATCAACACACATCAGGGCTCAAGATTCTTATGGCAACAACCGATACAATGGGCGTTGTACTCCATGAGCAGAGACTGCACCCAAAACTGCTCGGAATATTAAGTCGTCATAACCTTGAGCTTCCACCTTTGCGCAAAAGGCCAAAAGATGTGGAGCTTTATGCGAGCCTTTTCTGGAATGAAGAGAATGAGGGTAAAAGATCAGCCATTCCCGTCCGCCTTGGCAAACTTCTGAAAAAGCAGGACTGGAAGGAAAACATTTCACAATTGAAACGGGTCGTTCGACAGTTGGCCAATGCGCCCCGACGCTTCAAGTCCGAGGATGAATACACCAATGAGATCAATGATCTTACCAGGCAGTCCGCTGTTTCCCATCAAGCCATAAGCCCTGATTTCGATCAGCCCTTGATGCACGATGCCGAAAAGCAAGCCATCTTTCTTGCACTGCAAGCCATGAACTTCAATGTCTCCAAAGCCGCTTTGGCCTTGGGAATAAGTCGTCCGACACTGTATTCAAAAATGAAAAAATACGAAATAAGCGCCTGAACCTCCAGGCGCTCATTCAAACTTGACGCTTACAGCTTACAGCTTACAGCTTACAGCTTAGTGCAACTTCATCCGCGGCTCGGTCCCTTTACCGATCTTGCTGCCGAGCATCAGCATCAAGGTACGGAAGGCACCATAGAGCGCCATCTGGTGCATACGGTACAGCGAGATATAGAACATGCGCGCCAGCCAGCCTTCCAGCATCACGCTGCCCATCAGATTTCCCATCAGGTTACCCACAGCCGAGAAGCTCGACAGGGAAATCAGTGAGCCGTAATCCTTGTAGGTGTACTCCGGCAGTTCCTTGCCTTCGATCCGCAGGCGCAAGGATTTGACCAGCAACGAAGCCTGCTGGTGAGCGGCCTGGGCGCGAGGCGGGACGTTGCGGTCGGTGCCTTTCTGTGGGCAGGCAGCGCAGTCGCCAAAGGCGAAGATGTTTTCATCCCGGGTGGTCTGCAGAGTCGGCAGCACTTGAAGCTGGTTGATGCGGTTGCTTTCCAGCCCGTCGAGTTCATGCAGGAAGGCCGGGGCCCGAATGCCGGCTGCCCAGACTTTCAGGACCGCCGGTATGACCTGGCCGCTGGCCGTGACCAGGCCTTCGGCAGTCACTTCGCTGACTGACGAGTTGGTCAGCACGGTCACGCCCAGTTTCTCCAGAGTTTTATGCACCGGCGCGCCAATGCGTTCAGGCAAGGCAGGTAGAACCCGTGGCCCGGCTTCGATCACGGTGATGCGCAGGTTTTCCGGTTTGATCTGGCCCAGCCCGTAGGATGCCAACTCGTGGGCGGCATTGTGCAGCTCGGCTGCCAGTTCCACACCGGTTGCGCCCGCGCCGACGATGGCCACGGTGATTTCCTGAGCACTGTCGACTTGTCCGGCGTGGGCGCGAAGGTAGTGGTTGAGCAGTTGTTGGTGAAAGCGTTCTGCCTGCTTGCGACTGTCCAGGAACAGACAGTGCTCGGCCGCGCCCTTGGTGCCGAAATCGTTGGTGGTGCTGCCAACTGCCAGTACCAGCGAGTCGTAACCCAGGCTGCGTGCCGGCACCAGTTCTGCGCCGTCCTCGTCCAGAGTGGCTGCCAGATGAATCTGCCGACTTTCACGATCCAGCCCGGTCATGCGGCCGAGCTGAAACTGGAAGTTGTTCCACTTGGCCTGGGCCACGTAATTCAGCTCGTCCTCATAAGAGTTGAGGGAACCGGCGGCCACCTCATGCAGCAAGGGTTTCCAGATGTGCGTCAGATTGGCGTCTACCAGCGTTACGCTGGCGATGCCTTTCTTGCCCAGGGTCTTACCCAGACGGGTTGCCAGCTCCAGACCGCCAGCGCCTCCGCCAACGATGACAATACGATGAGTCATAAGGATTACTCGGAAGGTTTAAGGAATTCGGGGGCAGGAGCTCGATCTTCGCGAGCGCAAGGCAGCTCATAGCGTCAGATAGCTCAGTAAACGGCTCAACAAACCCAGACCGATGACCACGGCAATTACCAGAACAAGGAGCAGCCATGGCCTAAAAGGCCTGCGCTCAACCTGATGCTGGGGGGCGTTGAGGTAGTGTTGGACACGGCTTTGGTCGTCCGGGTTCAGACGGCTGCTCATTTTTGCCTCGCGTAGAGGTTGTCTGCTGTCAGTACTTTATACCGCCGGCAGATCCAGTGGTTCGACTCGCAGCATGTCATCCAGTCGAATGATTCCACTTTGTATCACTCGGGCTGTGATTCCGCCATGGCCGCGTACGGCCTGGAAGGTCCCGTGGCCCAGACGTTGTTCGAGCCGCGCGCAGGGCTGGCACCAGCCGGTTGTTTCCAGGATTGCCTGACCGACCTTGAAACGGCGGCCCTTTAGGCTGAACAGATTGATGCCGCTGATGACCAGATTGCGACGCAGGTCCTGGGGCACGATAGGGTTATCCACAGGCCTGCCCAAGAGCGAACTGACCACCGCCAGATGTTCCCACTGAATCAGCGTCACCTGCCGGGCATTGCGCGGGCCAGGGCGCGAGTGATCGCCGGTCAGCCCTGCCTCGCGACGGGCCTCCACGGCTTCCAGCTCGATCATGTCGAGACGTGATTGCGGGCGTACGCCGATCCAGCGCACCAGGCCTTGTTGAGGCACATCGGCCAGCAGTTCCTGCAAAGGGCTCATAAACTGATTCCAACATCGAAGACGACACTGCGTCCCAGGTTGGTCCGCAGAAAGTCCGGGGCGTCCGGATGAGCAAACAATACCCGCGCGAAGGTCGGGCCGACCAGCGACAACGAGCGCCAGCCCTGGCGCAGGTATTCAGTCGGTGGTGGAAAGTGGCTGTTGAGATCCAGCACTTCACGCTTGAGGCTGGCAAACGCAATGATATCCAGCTCGCCCAGATTCAGGCCGCGCTCACGGTAATTGCTGGCTTTCTTGCTGAGTGTCGGGGCCAGCCTGCGCAGCAGCTCCGACGCCGGGATGCGTTTGGGCTTGGCCTCCCGTCGCACCAACTGGCTTAGCGAGAACGCGCTACGTCGTCGCTCCAGTTCCTCGCGCCACTCATCATTGAGGCGTCGCCCTTCATCCAGCACAAAGAACACCTCGAAACAGGCGTCGCGAAACAGCACGTCAGGAGGCTCCTGACCCGCAGGCAGAAAGTCTTCATGGCGATGAGGGATGTTCAGGCCTTGCAGCAGGCGTTCACAAACCCAGCGCTCGCGCTCCCACTTTCGCGCATTGGAAAGGAAGGCGTTGGCTTGTTCGGCCTGGCTCGTGAGCAGGCGTAAATAGTCTGAGTCATCCATGGCCCAAGCTTAGCGTCCAAATGTGAACGTGAAAAACAAAGACTTGGCTGTTTCGAGAGTTTTTTGTACCGATTTCAGGCGGCGCAGGCCTGTGGCAAAAAATACCGGTTTTATTGCCTAAAGCTTTTGTTCTTTGCGCCGAACCCATGGCGAGCCAATTAAATGACGCTCAGGAATTCCTTTCTCGCATGGAACGTAGATGAATCCCTATTTCTCCCTTGGTCTGGTCATCCTGTGTTGCGCCAGCGCTTACAGCGGGTCGGCTTTATCCCGTGATTTGCCTGGGCAACATGCCGATCTGTTAGGCGTTTATCAGTCGGCTGCGCTCAACGACGCGCAATTGTCGGCTGCACGTCACGCCTACCAGGCCCAGCGCGAAGCGGTGCCGCAGGCGCGAGCCGGTCTTTTGCCGAACCTGACTGCCGGTGCGACTTCCGAAGTGACTCGTCTTGAGCGTGACGAACCTGCGTTGAGCCGCGAGCGCAGCGGCACAACCTTTCGTGCCAACCTCAACCAGCCATTGTTCCGTATTGATCGCTGGTTTCAATTGAAGGCTGCCCAATCCAGCGTGAGTCAGGCTGAACTGACGCTTTCCGCTCAGGAACAGACCCTGGTGCTGACGGCCGCTCAAGCCTACTTTGAAACCTTGCGCCAACTGGATGGTTTTGCCGCTGCCCAGGCTGAAGAAACCGCACTGCTGCGCCAGCGCGACCAGGCCCAGGGGCGTCTGGAAGATGGCGCTTCGAGTATCACCGACGTGTATGACGCTCAGGCTGCCTACGACAATGCCCGCGCCAATCGTCAGCAGGTACAGCGCAGAGTGGACGATGCCTACGAGGCACTGGAGCGCCTGACCAAACACACTTACACCTCGATTGCCGGCATGGGCCATCAACTGCCGGTCGAGGCGCCGGTTCCCAATGATGCTCGCGCCTGGGTGGATACCGCCGTGCGGCAGAATCTGGAGCTACAGGCCAGCGAGCACGCGGTCAGTGCCGCCGAACAGACGCTCAACCAGCGCAAGGCCGGGCATGCGCCGACCATCGACGCCGTAGCCTCCTACCGCAAGGGCGACAACGACAGTTTTGGCTACAGCAACCCTACCGACTTCGGCAGTAACGGCTATCGCGAAAAGGTTGCGCAAAGCAGCATCGGTATCGAGCTGAGCATTCCTCTGTATTCGGGCGGGATGACCAACTCCCAGATCAAGGAGTCCACCGAGCGTCTTTATCAGAGCCAGGACGAACAGGAAGACCGTCGCCGCGAAGTGGTGTTGAACACCCGCAATGCCTTTCGCGGTATCAACGCCGGGATAGAGCAGATCACGGCTCGTCGGCAAAGCATCGTGTCCGGCCAGAAGTCCGTGGAAGCCAACCAGGTCGGTGTGGATGTCGGCTCGCGCAACATTGCCGATGTGCTCAATGCCCAGCGTCAGTTGTACGCGGCAGTCCGTGACTACAACGATGCCCGCTATGACTACATTCTCGACAATCTCAGGCTTAAACAGGCTGCGGGTACCCTCAGCCCTGATGACCTCAAGACGCTCGCCCTCTACCTGAAACAGGACTACGACCCGGCCCGGGATTTTCTGCCGCCCGGGCTTTGAACGAGGTTTTTGACGTTGCGTAGTTCAAAAGTAGCGATCTCGATACATTAGTTTCAAAAAATGTGATATTCGTCACAGTGGCTTATTGCTACTGTTCAACAACTTGATCAGATTTGCCCATTCAAGCGGCATGTCGGCAGGGAAGCGCAATGAACGATTCAGGAATGGGCACTGCGGTGCCCGAAAGCGCTCCGCGCGTCGACACTGGCCTGGCTTCACTGGTCATGCTTGCCCGCTTTCATCAGGTGGCGGCGTCGCCCGATCAGCTCGCCCATGAGTTTGGCAGCCCCGACCAGAACCTGTCGCTGGACAGTCTGCTGCTGGCCGCCCGCAAGCTCGGTCTTAAAGCCAAGGCCGCCAAGACCACCACAGAACGTCTGGATCGCACGCCACTGCCCGCCATCGCGGCCGACAACAACGGCGGCTTCTTTATCATTGCGCGTCTGGATCAAGGCAAGGCACTGATCCACGATCCGCTTGCCCAGCGTCCCGAAGTCATTACCTTCGAGGCCTTGCAGGAGCGTTGGACCGGCCAGTTGGTGCTGATCCGCTCTGAAGCCGGTACGCCAGGCGAGTCTTCACGCTTCGACTTCACCTGGTTCATCCCGGCCATCGTCAAATACCGCAAGCTGCTGGGCGAAGTGATGCTGGTGTCCTTTGTCCTGCAGATTTTCTCGCTGATTACGCCGCTGTTCTTTCAGGTGGTCATGGACAAGGTGCTGGTGCACCACGGCCTGACGACGCTGGATGTGATCGCTATCGGTCTGGCGGGCGTCATGCTGTTCGAGTCGGCGCTGTCGGGCTTGCGCACCTATGTATTTGCCCACACCGCCAGCCGCATTGATGTCGAACTCGGCTCCAAGCTGTTCCGTCACTTGATTACCTTGCCGCTGTCGTACTTTCAGGCGCGTCGTGTTGGGGATTCCGTGGCGCGGGTGCGTGAGCTGGAAAACATCCGTAACTTCCTGACCGGCAACGCCATCACCCTGTTACTGGATGTGCTGTTCTCCGTGGTCTTCATTGCGGTGATGTTCTATTACAGCGGCTGGCTGACTCTGATCGTCTTGCTATCGCTTCCGCTTTACGTGCTGGTGTCGGTGCTGATTACCCCGGTGCTGCGCAAACGCCTCAACGACAGCTTTGCCCGTGGTGCCGAGAACCAGGCCTTCCTGGTGGAAACCGTCAACGGCATCGACACCCTCAAGTCCATGGCCGTGGAACCCCAGGCCATCCGCAAGTGGGACAACCAGCTCGCGGGCTATGTCGCTGCCGGTTTCAAGACCCAGAACCTGTCCACCATTGCCAACGAAAGCGTCTCCCTGATCGGCAAGCTGGTCACTGTTGCGACCCTGTGGTTCGGAGCGCGGTTGGTGATCGATGGCCAACTCTCGGTGGGCCAGCTGATTGCCTTCAATATGCTGGCCGGGCGTGTAGCCCAGCCGATCATGCGCCTGGCGCAACTGTGGACCAACTTCCAGCAGACCGGTGTCTCGGTTCAGCGCTTGGGCGACATCCTCAACACCCGTAACGAACTCTCCCAGGCCACCCGCAGCGCCTTGCCGCCGATCAAGGGCCGCATCGAGTTCGATCAGGTGCATTTTCGTTATCGCCCGGACGGTTCTGAGATCCTGCGCGGCATCAATCTCACCATCATGCCGGGTCAGGTAATTGGCGTCGTGGGGCGCTCTGGTTCCGGCAAAAGCACTCTGACGCGCCTGTTGCAGAGGCTTTACGTACCCGAGCGGGGCCGCGTGCTGGTGGATGGCATGGACCTCGCTCTGGCTGACGTTTCCTCTCTGCGTCGGCAAATCGGTGTGGTGCTGCAGGACAACATGCTGTTCAACCGCAGCATCCGCGAAAACATCGCCCTGAGCGATGCCGGTGCGCCGCTGGAAACCGTCATGCAAATGGCCAGACTGGCAGGTGCCCATGACTTCATTCTGGAACTGCCGGAAGGCTACGACACCATGGTCGGCGAGCACGGCGCCTCGCTCTCGGGTGGCCAGCGCCAACGTATCGCCATCGCCCGGGCTTTGATGGGCAACCCGCGCATCCTGATTTTCGACGAAGCCACCAGTGCGCTGGACTATGAGTCCGAACGTATCGTCCAGCAAAACATGCAGGCCATCTGCAAGGGCCGCACCGTCATCATCATCGCTCACCGGCTGTCGGCGGTGCGCGATGCCAACCGTATCGTGGTCGTTGATCGCGGACAGATCGTCGAGCAAGGCACCCATGCCGAACTGCTGACGCATCAGGCCGGCCATTACTCACGTCTGCATCGTTTGCAGCAAGGAGGTGGTCATGTCTAACGCCGAATCCAGCGGGTTGATGCAACGTTATCGCCGGGTATGGCGCCAGTCATGGCGTCGCCGTCATGAAATGGATGCGCCCAAGCGTCTGGCCCATGAAGTGCAATTTCTGCCCGCCGCTCTGGAGCTGCAGGACAAACCCAGCCACCCCGCGCCGCGGATCTTCATGTGGGCGATCATGGCCTTTGCCACACTAGCATTGCTCTGGGCCTGCCTGGGCCGGATCGATGTAGTGGCCACCGCCAGCGGCAAGGTCATCCCCAGCGGCAAGACCAAAACCATTCAGTCCAGCGAGACGGCGGTGGTCAAGGCGATTCATGTGCGTGACGGACAGTCGGTCAAGGCTGGCCAGTTGCTGCTGGAACTGGACTCCACCTCTGCCGATGCCGATGTTGGCCGCGTGCGCAGCGACCTGCTGGCAGCCCGCATCGACAGCGCCCGCGCTGCCGCGATGCTCGACTCCATCAACCAGCGCAAACCGCCTCGGGACCTGACGGGCACCATCCCTGAAGCCGATCCCGAACACGTGCTGGCCGCCGAGCGCTGGCTGCAAGGTCAATATCAGGAGTACCGCAGCAGCCTGGATCTGGTTGAGGCCGAGATCCAGCAACGCCAGGCCGATATCCAGGCCGCCCGCATCCAGGTCGCGAGCCTGCAGAAAACCCTGCCCATCGCCACCAAACTGGCCAACGACTACGAAAGCCTCCTGCAAAAACAATACATCGCCCGCCACGCCTACCTGGAAAAGGAACAGGCCCGCCTTGACCTCGAACGCCAGCTCAGCGTCCAGCAAGCCAGCGTGCTGCAATCCACCGCCGCCCGCCAGGAAGCCGAACGCCGCCGCGAAGGCGTCGTCGCCCAGACCCGCCGCGCCATGCTCGACCTGCTGCAACAGGCCGACCAGAAAATCGCCACCTTCAGCCAGGACCTCACCAAAGCCCGCTACCAGGAAGACCTCACCACCCTCGAAGCCCCGGTGGACGGCACCGTTCAGCAACTGAACGTCCATACCGTCGGCGGCGTCGTCACCCCCGCACAACCCCTGATGGTCCTCGTCCCCGATGGCCAGCCGGTGGAAGTAGAAGCCATGCTGGAAAACAAGGACGTCGGCTTCGTCCGCGCCGGCCAGCCCGTCACCGTCAAAGTCGAAACCTTCACCTTCACCAAATACGGCACCATCGAAGGCGAAGTCATCAGCGTCTCCAACGACGCCATCGAAGACGAAAAACGCGGCCTGATCTACAGCAGCAAGATCCGCCTTAACAGCGACACGCTGAATATCAATGGCACGGATATCAAATTGTCGCCGGGTATGGCGGTGACGGCGGAAGTTAAGACGAACAAGCGGCGGGTGATTGAGTATTTCTTGAGTCCGTTGCAGCAGCATGCGCAGGAGAGTTTGAGGGAGCGGTAGTTTAATGTTTTGCTTCTAGTGGTTGTTTTTAACTGAGCTTTTAGTTGTATTTGGTGTGCTTCTGCGATCTTGGGATCGTGATGCCAGTGCTGGTTAACAGATTTACTCTCTATATTAAAAGGGGTTTGGTTATGGGCGTGTCTATTGGTGCTGACGGCATTACGGTCAAAGATTCGGCAGGAAATACTCTGAATATTGGTACCGGCGGAGATATCAAGATTTCAGATAAAAATGGTAATGAGATCGGATATTCTGGTGGAGATATTTCCTATACTTGGGGGGCGGGTAATACAACGGTAAAAGGTAATGGAAACGGGGAGGTTGGTATCTCTGTTGGCCTGCCTGGCGGCGCTTCGGTAGAGCTGTCTGGGCAGGTGAACGGTAGCGGTGCCACTCTGACCAAGGCAGAAATATCCGGACCCGAAATCGGCATAAAAAGTCCCTATGGTGCAATAGAACTGACAGGGCAACCGAAAGCGACCTATACCCCTGAGGGCGGTTGGACCCTGGAAACTGAACAAGGGGCAAAAATTTTAGGTCAGAGTCTCACTGATATTGCGGAGTCTTTCTATAACTTGGTAGAAGGGTCGTGGACCGGTCAACTCATGAAAACGCGTGGCGAATGGATTGATTCGCAGTCAGACTTGTCTCACGCTGAGTGGCTAAAACAGAAACTTGGACATCCAGGAGTCGGTTTTGGTACTTATTCCCAGTTAAGTGCTGCGCTTCAGTTTGTCGACCCTTTGATTCTTGATCTTGACGGTGACGGAATCGAAACGGTATCCAGCAATATCGGAATTGTTTTCGATCATGATGGCGACGGTCATAAGACCGGCACAGGGTGGGTAGGCTCTGATGACGGCTTGCTGGTCATGGACCTCAATGGCGACAACATTATCAATAATGGTACTGAATTATTTGGTGTGGACCGGGTGATGTCCAATGGTGTCAAGGCCACTAATGGCTTTGAAGCTCTGGCTGATCTGGATAGTAACGCCGACGGCATTTTTGATGTGGCGGATGAGAACTTTAACTTGGTCAAGGTTTGGCGTGATGCTAACCAAGACGGTATTTCTCAGACGTCAGAGCTCAAGACTCTAGACGAACTGGGAATTACCGGTGTCGGGTTACAGAGTGTTGAAAGCGGCTATGGAAGTAACGGTAATATCATTACCGCGACAGGCTCCTACACACATACCGACGTTCAGAGCGGGGAGTCTGTGAGCAGCGCGGTAGGTAGCATTAACTTTGTAAAGAATACCTTTTATCGAGAGTTTGCTGACGAGATTGAGATCAGCTCTGAAGTAGCAGCTTTGCCTGAAATGACGGGCTCCGGTGCTGTGCGCGATCTGCGGCAGGCAGCGATGATTAATAGCGATCTTCAGGATGTGCTGGCCGTTTACAAATCGACAACCAGCCGTCAGGGACAGATTGCATTGATAGATGGTCTGGTGGCTGCCTGGGCCGGCACCAGTACGCTCAAGAGTTTTGACGATCGGGTCGAAGACCTTTCTACCGCGGGTTATCAGGTTCGCTTCTCCTATTCTTGGGAAAAGCCCAATACTGAATTCATCGCCAGTAACAATGGCGGTGCAGGTAGTCAGCCCATCCAGTCTCGTGAACCGACTGCCAGCCAGCTAGAAACTAAGGCTCTGATCGAAAAGATCAAGATTCTTGAGGCCTTTACTGGTATTGAGTATTTCAGGTTCGCCAAAGAGGAGTCAGGTGAAGAGGAAAAGAAACAGGTATTGGTTTCATCTTCCACGGGTGATCGTAAAACGGGCGTGGTTCGTTCTGTTTCTTATCCAATTGGAATTGTTTATGTCACGGAGGAGATGTTTTCATTTCAGGCACAGCAGATCGTTCAGATCAACAAGGCTTACGATACTCTGACGTCTTCGGTTTATACAAGTCTGGTGCTTCAGACACGGTTAAGTGATTATGTGTCGCAAGTGCGTTTTACTCTTAGCGCCGAGGGCGTGGGAGTTGATACATCTCGTATAACCCAGAAACTCATTGAAACCCATGCCGCTGACCCCATTCAGGGCATTGTGGATGCGTCAGAGCTTTCTATTGGTATGGAGAATGGAGAGTGGAGTGAGCAACTGAGTATCTGGGTGGCTGAATTGACCGATGCCCAGAAGTTGCAACTGAGTCAATTGTATTCAGGGGCAAATAAAGTTTTCATAGGGGATTCAAACCATGACTCACAGATGGGATCTCTTGTCGGGGATTATCTTCACGGTGGAGCGGGGGGGGACAATCTTATCGGTAATGAGGGTAATGATGTTCTGATGGGAGGGGAAGGTAATGACGCAATTTACGGTGGTGTAGGAGACGACATTCTTGTTGGCGGCGTGGGGGCCGATACACTTTCGGGTGATGAGGGCAATGACCTGCTAAATGGTGGGGCAGGTAATGATGATCTGTACGGTGGTGCGGGTTCGGATAAGTATTATTTTAGCCGTGGATGGGGGCAAGATACCATCAGGAATTATGATCTCAGTACCGGGAAACGTGACGTAATCGAATTTTCTGCTGATATTTCGCCTGCCGATATTGAGGTTTCACGTAGCCAATTAGATCTGGTTCTCTCGCTTAGGGGGAGTGCCGACAAGATTACGGTTTATGGCTATTTTTCAAATGATGCGGTTAGCAGTTATCAGCTTGAAGCCATTCAGTTCGCCAATGGTGTCATGTGGGAATTGGAACAAATAAAAGCTTTCGTTTCGGTACCTACGTCTGGAAATGACGTGATATGGGGTTACTCCTCGAACGACGTTTTAAGTGGCGGTCTGGGTGATGACAACCTGTATGGTCAGTCAGGTAACGACACCCTTCAAGGTGGTGCCGGTACTGACAGCCTCTCGGGCGACGCCGGTGACGATACTCTGCTCGGTGAAGCCGGAAATGACTCTCTGTACGGAGGTAGTGGTAACGACCAGTTATCTGGTGGTGAGGGTTCTGACTACCTTTATGGCGACCTGGGCAATGACCAACTGGATGGTGGCCTGGGTAACGATTACCTCTATGGCGGAGAAGGCTCCGACACTTACCGCTTCAGCCGTGGCTGGGGCCAGGACTCGATCAATAACCACGACTCAAGCACCGGCAAGGTCGATGCTATCGAGTTTGCAGCAGATATTCTCCCGACAGATATCGTTGTCACCCGCTCAGGCAATGATCTGCTCCTGTCGCTGAAAAACTCTACGGACAGGATCACGGTTTCCAGCTACTTCCAGAATGATGGTGTTACCCCCTACGTCCTGGAGCAGATCCGTTTTGCTGACGGCACCACCTGGGGCCTCGACCAGATCAAAGCCTTTGCCATCGTCACTACTGACGGCAATGACAATCTCTGGGGTTACGCCACCGATGACACCCTGAGGGGCGGTCTGGGTGATGACAGCCTGTATGGTCAGTCAGGTAACGACACCCTTCAAGGTGGTGCCGGTACGGACAGTCTATCGGGCGAGGCAGGTGACGATACCCTGCTCGGTGAAACCGGAAATGACTATCTGTATGGAGGTACTGGTAACGATCAGTTATCAGGTGGTGAGGGCTCTGACTACCTTTATGGCGACCTGGGCAATGACCAACTGGATGGTGGCCTGGGTAACGATTACCTCTATGGCGGAGAAGGCTCCGACACGTACCTTTTCAGCCGTGGCTGGGGCCAGGACTCGATCAACAACCACGACTCAAGCACCGGCAAGGTCGATGCTATCGAGTTTGCAGCAGATATTCTCCCGACAGATATCATCATCACCCGTTCAGGCAATGAGCTGGTGCTGTCGCTGAAAAACTCTACGGACAGGATCACGGTTTCCAGCTACTTCCAGAATGATGGTGGTACCCCCTACGTCCTGGAGCAGATCCGTTTTGCTGACGGCACCACCTGGGGCCTCGATCAGATCAAAGCCTTTGCCATCGTCACTACTGACGGCAATGACAATCTCTGGGGTTACGCCACTGATGACACCCTGAGCGGCGGTCTGGGTGATGACAACCTGTATGGCCAGTCAGGCAACGACGCGCTTCAAGGTGGTGCCGGTGCTGACAGCCTTTCGGGTGAAGCCGGGGACGACACCTTGCTCGGTGAGGCCGGCAATGACTATCTGTACGGAGGCACTGGTAACGACCAGTTATCTGGTGGTGAGGGGGCTGACTACCTCTATGGTGACCTGGGCAATGACCAACTGGATGGTGGTCTGGGTAACGATTACCTCACTGGTGGAGAAGGCTCCGACACTTACCGCTTCAGCCGTGGCTGGGGCCAGGACTCGATCAACAACTACGACTCAAGTACGGGTAAGACCGATGCTATCGAGTTTGCAGGCGACATTATCCCGAGCGATATTGTTGTCACTCGTTCAGGCAATGATCTGGTTCTGTCACTTAAAAACTCTACTGACAGAATCACGGTTTCCAGCTATTTCCAGAATGATGGCGTTAGCTCCTACATCTTGGAACAGATCCGCTTTGCTGAAGGTACCGTCTGGAGTCTCGATCAGATCAAAGCCCTTACCATCGTCACTACTGACGGCAATGACAATCTCTGGGGCTACGCGACCGATGACACTCTGAGCGGTGGCCAGGGTGATGACAGCCTGTATGGTCAGGCAGGTAACGACACCCTTCAGGGCGGAGCTGGTACCGACAGTCTCTCGGGCGAAGCCGGTGACGATACTCTGCTCGGCGAAGCTGGCAATGACTATCTGTACGGTGGCACTGGTACCGATCAGTTGTCTGGTGGCGAGGGTGCTGATTACCTGACGGGTGGCGATGGCAATGACACCTTGGCAGGCGATGAAGGCAACGACACGCTATATGGCGACTTGGGCAACGACCAACTGGATGGCGGTATTGGCAACGATTATCTGTCTGGCGGAGAAGGTTCCGACACGTACCTTTTCAGCCGTGGCTGGGGCCAGGACTCGATCAACAACTACGATTCAAGCACTGGCAAGATCGATGCTATCGAGTTTGCGGCAGATATTCTCTCGACAGATATCGTTGTCACTCGCTCAGGCACCGACCTGATCCTGTCACTTAAAAACTCTACGGACAGAATCACGGTCTCCAGCTATTTCCAGAATGATGGTGTTACCCCATATGCCCTGGAGCAGATCCGCTTCGCTGACGGCACCACTTGGAATCTCGATCAGATCAAAGCCTTTGCCATCGTCACTACAGACGGCAATGACAATGTCTGGGGTTACGCGACCGATGACACGCTGAGCGGTGGCCTGGGTGATGACAGCCTGTATGGTCAGGCAGGTAACGACACCCTTCAAGGTGGAGCCGGTGCTGACAGTCTCTCGGGCGAAGCCGGTGACGATACTCTGCTCGGTGAAGCTGGCAATGACTATCTGTACGGTGGCACTGGTACCGATCAGTTGTCCGGTGGCGAGGGCTCGGACTACCTGACGGGTGGCGATGGCAATGACACCCTGGCAGGCGATGCAGGCAACGACAACCTTTATGGCGACTCGGGCAACGATCAACTGGATGGCGGTATCGGCAACGATTATCTGACTGGAGGTGATGGCTCCGATACCTACCTCTTCAGCCGTGGCTGGGGTCAGGACTCGATCAACAACTACGACTCAAGTACCGGCAAGACCGACGTTATCGAGTTCGCAGCCGATATTCTTCCTGGCGATATCATCATCACCCGGTCAGGCAATGATCTGGTGCTGTCGCTGAAAAATGCCACTGACAAGGTTACTGTTTCCAGCTACTTCCAGAATGACGGCGATACTCCATACGCTATAGAGCAGATTCGCTTCGCTGACGGTACGCAGTGGAGCGTCGAGCAAGTCAAGATCATGGCTGCTTTTACCAGTACCGACGGCAGTGATGTTCTTACTGGTTACGCCTCTGATGACCGTGTCAGTGGTGGTCTGGGAGGCGACACCCTTAACGGCCTTGCCGGTGACGATGTTCTGAATGGCGATGGCGGTAACGACACCCTGTACGGCGGCATTGGCCAGGACACCTTGAACGGTGGTGCCGGCTCGGATTACCTGTATGGCGAAGACGGTAACGACATCCTGGATGGCGGCACCGGCAACGATACTCTCGACGGTGGTCGTGGCTCCGACACTTATCGGTTTGCCAAGGGCTATGGTCAGGACGTTATCAATAATGGTACCTACTCCGAAACAGCTGCAGACAAGGTTGATGCCATCCAGCTCGATGGCCTCAATCCAGCCGATCTGCGGTTCTCGCGTTCGAGTGACGACCTTGTCATTCAGATCAAGGCGACAGGCGATACCCTGACGGTACGCTCGCATTTCAGTCAGGAAGGCACCACGGCCTATGCAATCGATCAACTGAAGTTTGCCGATGGTTCCGTGTGGGACGGCGCGCAGATCAAGTCTGCCGTTATCCAGGCTTCGGAGGTTGCTGACACCCTTACAGGTTATGCCACAGCCGACAACCTTTCCGGGCAGGACGGGAATGACACGCTCAGTGGCCGTGCAGGCGATGACGTGCTCGACGGCGGTAACGGGGCAGACACCCTGAATGGTGACGAAGGTAACGACACCTTGCTGGGCGGTGCAGGTAATGACTCGCTCAGTGGCGGCTATGGCAATGACGTGCTGGATGGCGGTAGCGGTAACGACTCGCTGGATGGCGGCTCCGGCTCCGATACCTATGTCTTCCGCAAAGGCTCGGGCCAGGACAGCATTTACAACAGCGTCTACAACGAAACTGCGGTGGGGAAGCAGGATGTGATCCGTCTGGAAGGGCTCAACCTGGGCGACATCAGCCTGCGTCGCGAGTCCAGTGATCTGGTCATCCAGATCAAGGAAACCGGCGATACCCTGCGTGTTTCCTCACACTTCTCTCCTGCCAGCACTTACTACAACTACGCCATTGATCAACTGCAATTCGCTGACGGTACGGTCTGGGGCGTGGAGCAAATCAAGGCGTCGCTGCTGACGGGCGGCGAGTTCAACGACACGCTTACCGGTTACGAAACAGACGATACCCTTCAAGGTCTGGCAGGTAATGACACGCTGTATGGTGCCCTTGGCAACGACACTCTGCTGGGAGGTGCCGGGCGCGATACGTTATATGGCGACGACGGTGATGACACGCTGCTCGGCGGTGCCGACAACGACAGTCTGAGTGGCGGAAACGGTAACGATGTTCTGGATGGCGGTGCGGGTAATGACACGCTTGAAGGCGGCAAGGGATCGGACACCTATATCTTCGCCAAAGGGTCTGGCTCCGATGCAATCGATAACTCGACTTACAACGATACGACTGCCAACAAACTCGATGTAGTACGTCTCGATGGCTTGAATGGCGAAGATGTCAGTCTGCGTCGCGAGTCCGATGATCTGATTGTGCAGATTCGTGAGACTGGCGAAACCCTGCGTATCCGTTCGCATTTCAGTGCTGAATCCAGCAACTGGAGTTATGCCATCGATCAACTGCAATTTGCCGACGGAACCGTCTGGGATCGAGCGCAAATTACCGCCAGCCTTCTCAATGGCACTGAAGGCAACGACACCATCACGGGTTATGACACTGCCGATACGCTGTCCGGGTTGGCTGGCAATGACACCCTCAACGGGCGTAATGGCAATGATGTACTCGATGGCGGTGACGGTCGAGATACCCTGAACGGCGAGGCGGGTGATGACACCCTTCTGGGTGGCGCTGGCAATGACACGCTCTCTGGCGGTTCTGGCAACGATATTCTGGACGGCGGCAGCGGCAATGACTCGCTGGACGGCGGCTTTGGCTCCGATACTTACGTGTTCCGCAAAGGTTCGGGCCAGGACACCATCAGCAACTATGCCTACAACGACACTACGCTGAACAAGCTCGATGTTGTCCGTCTGGAAGGCTTGAACGCCGATGACGTGAGTATCCGCCGCGAGTCCGACGATCTGATTATTCAGATCCGTCAAACGGGCGAAACTCTGCGGGTCAGTTCGCATTTCTACAGCGATCAAAGCTATGGCTATGCGATCGATCAGTTGCAGTTCGCTGATGGCACCGTCTGGGACCAGGCCAAAATCACTTCGGCACTTTTGATTGGCACGGAGGGCAGCGACAACATTACCGGCTATGCGACAGCTGATGAGCTGACTGGTCTGGAAGGTGACGACGTATTGAGTGGTCGTGCTGGTGACGACTTGCTCAGCGGTGGTGATGGTCGCGATACCCTCTACGGCGAAGAGGGTAATGACACGCTGCTGGGAGGACTTGGCAACGACACCCTGTCCGGTGGCGCTGGTAACGATACGCTCGATGGCGGTGCCGGTAATGATTCCCTGGAGGGTGGCAAGGGCTCGGATACTTATATCTTCCGCAAGGGCTCCGGTCAGGACACCATCAGCAACTACTCCTATAACGACAGTACGCCCAACAAGCTGGATGTCGTTCGCCTGGAGGGTTTGAATACCAATGATGTCAGTATTCGTCGCGAATCCGACGACCTGCTGATCCAGATTCGCCAGACCGGCGAAACGCTGAGGGTCAGCTCGCATTTCTACAGCGATCAAAGCTATGGCTATGCGATCAACCAGTTGCAGTTTGCCGATGGCACTGTCTGGGACGAGGCGCAGATCACGGCAGCCTTGCTGATTGGTACTGAGGGCGATGACAGCATCACTGGCTACGCGAGTGACGATAACCTCATCGGTCAGTCGGGCAATGACACCCTGAGTGGCCGTGCCGGCGATGACCTGCTTGATGGGGGCGATGGCAAGGACACGCTCTCCGGCGAGGAAGGTAACGATACGCTGCTGGGTGGCGCAGGTAACGATGCTCTGAGCGGTGGAACAGGTAACGACCTGCTTGACGGTGGTGCCGGTAACGACACCCTGGACGGCGGCAAAGGCTCTGACACCTATGTATTCGGCAAGGGTTATGGCCGCGACACGATCAACAACTATGCCTACAACGACACCACGCCGGACAAGCTGGATGTTGTGCGTCTGGAGGGGCTGACCACAGAAGATGTCAGCATTCGTCGCGAGTCTGACGACCTGGTGATCCAGATTCGCCAGACCGGTGAAACCCTGCGGGTCAGCTCGCACTTCTACAGCGATCAAAGCTATGGCTATGCGATCAACCAGTTGCAGTTCGCCGACGGTGTCGTCTGGGATCAGGCTCAGATCACAGCAGCCTTGCTGATCGGCACAGAAATCGACGACAGCATCACTGGTTACGCCAGCGATGATCGTTTGTCCGGTGCTGAAGGTAACGACACCCTCAGTGGCCGTGCTGGTAATGATCTGCTTGAAGGCGGTGGCGGCAAGGACATTCTCTACGGCGAAGACGGCAATGACACTCTGCTGGGTGGCGCAGGTAATGACACGCTGACTGGCGGTTATGGCGATGACACCCTGGACGGCGGCGCTGGTAATGACTCGCTGGATGGCGGCTACGGCTCCGACACCTATGTGTTCCGCAAGGGCTCGGGCCAGGACACCATCAGCAACTACGCCTACAACGACACCACGGCCAACAAGCTTGACGTAATTCGTCTGGAAGGCCTGAATGCTGCCGATGTGGTGATGCGCCGTGAGTCCGATGACCTGATCATCCAGATCAAGGACAGCGGTGAAAGCCTAAGGGTCAGTTCGCATTTCAGCACCAGCGTTCTCTACGGCTATAACATTGACCGGGTTCAGTTTGCCGATGGTACGACGCTGAGCAACGAACAGATTCGTACAGCGTTGCTGAGTGGTAGCGAAGTCGATGAGACCCTTACAGGCTATGAGTCGGCGGACAGTCTGTCCGGCCTGTCGGGCAACGACACCCTGAATGGTCGTGCCGGTGATGACATCCTCGACGGTGGCGATGGCCGTGACACCCTCAACGGTGAAGACGGTAACGACACGTTGCTGGGCGGTGCAGGCAACGACACGCTGACCGGTGGTTATGGCAACGACATTCTGGACGGCGGCGCTGGTAACGACTCGCTGGATGGCGGCTACGGCTCCGACACTTATGTGTTCCGCAAGGGCTCGGGCCAGGACACCATCAGCAACTATTCCTATAACGACACCACGGCCAACAAGCTGGACGTAATCCGTCTGGAAGGCCTGAATGCAGCCGATGTGTTGATGCGCCGTGAGTCCGATGACCTGATCATCCAGATCAAGGACAGCGGTGAAACCTTGCGGGTCGGCTCGCACTTCTACAGCAGTGCGATCTATGGCTATGGCATCGATCAGGTGCAGTTTGCCGATGGCACGGTGTTGACCAATGCCCAGATCAGAGAGGCTCTGCTGACCGGTACCGAAGTCGATGAAACCCTTACAGGTTACGAGTCGGCCGACAGCCTGTTCGGCCTGTCGGGCAACGACACCCTCAATGGTCGTGCCGGTGATGACATCCTCGACGGTGGCGATGGCCGTGACACCTTGAATGGTGACGATGGCAACGACACGCTGCTGGGTGGCGCAGGCAATGACACCCTGACGGGTGGCTATGGCAACGACACTCTGGACGGCGGTAGCGGAAATGATTCGCTGGATGGCGGTTACGGCTCCGACACCTACGTGTTCCGCAAAGGTTCGGGTCAGGACACCATCAATAACTATTCCTACAACGACACCACGGCTAACAAGCAGGACGTGATTCGTCTGGAAGGCCTGAACGCTGCCGATGTGGTGCTGCGCCGTGAGTCTGATGACCTGATCATTCAGATCAAGGAAAGCGGTGAAACCCTGCGGGTCAGCTCGCACTTCTACAGCAGTGCGATCTATGGCTATGGCATTGATCAGTTGCAGTTCGCTGATGGCACGATTCTGACCAATGAGCAGATTCGTACGGCGCTGCTGACCGGTACCGAAGTCGATGAGACCCTTACAGGGTACGATTCGGCAGACAGCCTGTTCGGCCTGTCGGGTAACGACACCCTGAATGGACGTGCTGGTGATGACATTCTCAATGGTGGCGATGGCAATGACACCCTTAACGGTGGAGATGGCAACGACACTCTGGATGGTGGCAGTGGCAATGACTCGTTGAGTGGTGACTACGGTTCCGACACCTATGTGTTCCGCAAGGGCTCAGGCCAGGACACCATCAACAACTACGCCTACAACGACACCACGGCCAACAAACTGGACGTGATTCGTCTGGAAGGGTTGAACGCTGCCGATGTGGTACTGCGCCGTGAGTCCGATGACCTGATCATTCAGATCAAGGACAGTGGCGAAACCCTGCGGGTCAGCTCGCATTTCAGCACCAGCGCTCTCTACGGCTATAACATTGATCAGGTGCAGTTTGCCGATGGTACGGTGCTGAGCAATGAGCAGATTCGTACAGCGCTGCTGACCGGTACGGAAGTCGATGAGACCCTGACAGGGTACGATTCGGCAGACAGTCTGTTCGGCCTGTCGGGCAACGACACCCTGAATGGCCGTGCCGGTGATGACATCCTCAATGGTGGCGATGGCCGTGACACCCTCAATGGTGGAGATGGCAACGACACTCTGGATGGTGGCAGTGGCAATGACTCGTTGAGTGGTGACTATGGCTCCGACACTTATGTGTTCCGCAAGGGCTCAGGCCAGGACACCATCAACAACTACGCCTACAACGACACCACGGCCAACAAACTGGACGTGATTCGTCTGGAAGGCCTGAATGCTGCCGATGTGGTGATGCGCCGTGAGTCCGATGACCTGATCATTCAGATCAAGGACAGTGGCGAAATCCTGCGGGTCAGCGCGCACTTCTACAGCAGTGCCATCTACGGCTATGGCATCGATCAGGTGCAGTTTGCCGACGGTGTGATCTGGAGCAAGGAGGATATCAACACCAATCTGTTCACACCTGCAGTGGTCAGTGCTTTGACTGTCTCCGGCACGGAAGGAAGCGAAACCCTCACCGGTGGCGCCGGTAACGATACGCTCTACGGTTATGGTGGCGACGATGTGCTAGACGGTGGTGCCGGTAATGACCGTCTGGACGGTGGTTCTGGCAATGACACCTATCTGTTTGGCGCAGGCTCGGGCCAGGATACTGTCTCGGCCTATGATCCAGCTCAGAACAAGGTCGATACCGTCAGGCTGGTCGGGCTGAACAGCAGTGATGTGACCGTCTCTCGGGAAAGCAGTGACCTGGTGATCAAGGTCATCGGTACCATGGACAGCCTTCGAGTCAGCAGCCACTTCGTGAGCGATACGACCTATGGCTATCAGATCAGCCAGATTCAGTTTGCCGATGGCAGCATCTGGGATCAGCAGGCCATCAAGGCTCAAGTGCTACAGGGCAGCGATGTCGATCAGTCTCTGTGGGGCTACGCCACCGATGATCTGATCGACGGCGGTGCTGGTGACGATACCGTCAGTGGTGGTGCTGGCAACGACACTCTGGCCGGTGGTTCGGGGGCCGATACCCTGAACGGCGAAGAGGGCAACGATCTGCTGCAAGGCGGATCGGGCAATGACACCCTCAACGGCGGTGCCGGCAACGATGTGCTTGATGGTGGTGCTGGCAATGACCGTCTGGATGGCGGTGCCGGTGACGATACCTACCTGTTCGGCAAGGGCTCAGGCCAGGATACTGTCTCTGCCTATGATCCAGCGCAGAACAAGGTCGATACCATCAAACTGGTCGGGCTGAACAGCAGCGATGTGATTGTCTCCCGTGAAAGCAGTGACCTTGTGATCAGGGTAACCGGTACCACTGACAGCATTCGAGTCAGCAGTCACTTCATCAGCGATGCGACCTATGGCTATCAGATCAACCAGATCCAGTTCGCCGATGGCACTGTCTGGGATCAGCAGGCTATCAAGACCCAGGTGCTGAAGGGGCGTGATGCCGATCAGTCTCTGTGGGGTTATGCCAGCGATGATCTGATCGAGGGTGGTGCGGGTGCCGATACTCTGAACGGTGAGGACGGTAACGATCTGCTGCAAGGCGGGTCGGGCAATGACACCCTCAACGGTGGTGCTGGCAACGATGCGCTTGATGGCGGTTCAGGCAATGACCGTCTGGATGGCGGTGCCGGTAATGATACTTACTTGTTCGGCAAGGGCTCGGGCCAGGATATTGTCTCGGCTTATGATTCAACCCAGAACAAGGTCGATACCGTCCAACTGGTCGGGCTGAACAGCAGCGATGTGATCGTTTCCCGTGAAAGCAGTGACCTTGTGATCAGGGTAATCGGTACCACGGACAGCATTCGAGTCAGCAATCACTTCATCAACGATGCGACCTACGGCTATCAGATCAACCAGATCCAGTTTGCCGATGGTAGCGTCTGGGATCTGCAGGCCATCAAGACCCAGGTGCTGGAAGGGCGTGATGCCGACCAGTCTCTGTGGGGCTACGCCACCGATGATGTGATCGACGGTGGTGCCGGTGATGACAGCCTCAATGGCGGGGCAGGCAACGACAGCCTGTCCGGTGGCTCCGGTGCCGATACCCTGAACGGCGATGAGGGCAACGACCTGCTGCAAGGTGGATCGGGCAACGACACCCTCAACGGCGGTGCTGGCAACGATGTGCTTGATGGCGGCGCAGGCAATGATCGTCTGGATGGTGGTGCCGGTGACGACACCTACCTGTTCGGTAAAGGGGCGGGTCAGGACACCATCTACTACGCCAATGAAAGCCGTGCAGGCAAGCTCGATCAGGTCAAACTGGTTGATCTGAATGCCGCTGATGTCAGCGTGGCGCGTGATGGTTATGACCTGGTGATTCGTATCAACGGCACGACCGACAGCCTGCGTGTTGTTTATCACTTCATGGGTGATGCGACCTCCGGTTATCAGATCGACCGTATCCAGTTCGCCGATGGCAGCGCCTGGGATCAGGACGCGATCAAGACTCAGGTACTGCAAGGCAATGAGGCTGACCAGTCTCTGGCGGGTTACGCCACCGATGACCTGATCGAGGCTGGTGCCGGTGACGACACCCTCAGTGGCGGAGCAGGCAACGACAGCCTGTCCGGTGGCTCAGGTGCCGACACCCTGAACGGCGATGAAGGTAACGATCTGCTGCAAGGCGGAGCGGGCAACGACATCCTCAACGGCGGATCAGGCAATGACATCCTTGATGGTGGTGCTGGCAATGATCGTCTAGACGGCGGTGCCGGTGACGATACCTACCTGTTCGGTAAAGGCTCGGGCCAGGACACCATCTACTACGCCAATGAAAGTCGTGCAGGCAAGCTCGATACCATCAAGCTGGTTGACCTGAATGCAGCGGATGTCAGCGTTGCACGCGATGGCTATGACCTGGTTGTTCGTATCAACAACACGACCGACAGCTTGCGTGTTGTCTATCACTTCATGAGCGACGCCACGGCGGGCTATCAGATCGATCGCATCGAATTTGCCGACGGCAGCTTCTGGGATCAGAGCGCAATCAAGGCGCAAGTGCTTACCAGCACTCCAGCCGATCAGACCCTCACCGGCTTTGCCAGCGATGACCTGATCGATGGCGGTGCAGGCGACGACGCACTCAGTGGCGCAGCAGGCAACGACAGCCTGTCGGGAGGCGATGGTGCCGATACCCTGAATGGCGACGAGGGTAACGATCTGCTGCAAGGCGGATCGGGCAACGACATCCTCTACGGTGGCAGCGGCAATGACATCCTCGATGGCGGTGCTGGCAATGATCGCCTGGATGGCGGTGCCGGTGACGATACCTATCTGTTCGGTAAAGGCTCGGGCCAGGACACCATCTACTACGCCAATGAAAGCCGTGCAGACAAAATCGATCAGGTGAAACTGGTTGGCCTCAATGCTGCCGATGTCAGCGTCGCGCGTGACGGTTATGACCTGGTGATTCGTATCAACGGCACAACC
Source organism: Pseudomonas cichorii (assembly GCF_019719005.1). GTDB lineage: Bacteria > Pseudomonadota > Gammaproteobacteria > Pseudomonadales > Pseudomonadaceae > Aquipseudomonas > Aquipseudomonas cichorii_E. The sequence continues at coordinate 123,196 of NZ_JAIGPJ010000001.1, read as the reverse complement.
GATACCCTGCGTGTCGTCTATCACTTCATGAGCGATGCCACAGCCGGCTACCAGATTGATCGGATTGGCTTCGCTGACGGCAGTTTCTGGGATCAAACCGCGATCAAGGCGCAAGTGCTGCAAGGGACTGAAGCGGATGAAACCCTGGCCGGTACGGGCAGCGATGACATCATCAATGCCGCTGCGGGTGACGATGTCGTCAACGGCGGCAGCGGCAACGATACCCTTTCGGGCGGTAGCGGTGCCGACACCTTGAATGGCGAGGATGGCAATGACGTGCTGAATGGAGGCGACGGTAAGGACGCTCTCTATGGAGGCAACGGAAACGACCAACTGGATGGTGGCGCCGGCAATGACATGCTGGACGGTGGTGCCGGTGACGACACGTATCTGTTCGGCAAAGGCTCGGGTCAGGACAGCATCTACTACGCCTATGAAAGTCGCGCCGACAAGCTCGATACCGTGAAACTGACCGACTTGAATGCGGTGGATGTGAGTGTGCGTCGTGAGGGTAACGACTTGCTCATTCGCGTGCTGGGTACCACCGACAGTCTGCGAGTGGTGAGCCACTTCACCAACGACGCAACCTATGGTTACCAGATCGACCAGATCCAGTTCGCTGACGGTAGCATCTGGAATCAGGCCGCGATCAAGTCCGCTGTTCTGCAAGGCACCGATGCCGATGAGACACTGGCAGGCACTGCCAGTGACGACAGCATTGATGCGGGTGCAGGTGACGATACCGTCAATGGTGGCAGCGGCAACGATACGCTGTCAGGCAGCAAGGGCGCAGATACGCTCAATGGCGACGCCGGGGATGATCTGTTGCTGGGCGGTCTGGGCAACGACACCCTCAATGGTGGGCTTGGTAACGACATCCTTGATGGCGGTGCAGGCAATGATCGTCTCGATGGCGGAGATGGCGACGATACTTACCTCTTTGCCAAGGGGGCCGGTCAGGACACCATTTACTACGCCTATGAGAATCGTGCAGGCAAGCTCGATACCGTCAAGCTGGTTGATCTGAACGCCGCGGATATCAGCGTGCGTCGTGATGGTAATGACCTGCTCATTCGAGTGCTGGGCAGCACTGATAGCCTGCGCGTTGTTTATCACTTCATGAGTGATGCGACCTATGGTTACCAGATTGATCGCATCCAGTTCGCCGATGGCAGCTTCTGGGATCAGGCAGCCATCAGGAATCAGGTGCTTCAGGGCAGCGAAGCCGAGGAAACCCTGACAGGGACCGACGGTGACGATGTCATCGATGCCGGAGCGGGCGACGATGTCATCAATGGTGCTGCTGGCAACGACACTCTGATGGGCAATGCCGGTGCCGATACGCTGAACGGCGGTGCGGGCAATGATCTGCTGCAGGGCGGTTCGGGCAACGACACGCTCAATGGCGGCACCGGTGATGACATCCTTGATGGCGGCCTGGGCAACGATCAACTCGACGGGGGCGATGGCAACGATACGTATCTGTTCGGCAAGGGGGCGGGTCAGGACACCATTTACTATGCCTATGAAAGTCGTGCCGACAAGCTTGATACCGTAAAACTGACCAACTTGAGCGTGGCAGATGTCAGTGTGCTTCGTGAAGGTAACGACTTGCTCATTCGCGTGCTGGGTAGCACCGATAGCCTGCGTGTAGTCGGCCACTTCACCAGCGATGCAACTTATGGCTACCAGATCGACCGCATCGAGTTTGCCGATGGCACTGTTTGGGATCAGAACCAGATCAAGTTCCGGGTCCTGCAAGGCTCGGACATTGATGAAACCCTCTCGGGAACGTCCAGCAATGACGTGATCGACGCGGGTGCTGGTGACGATACGGTCAATGGCGGCAGTGGTAACGACACTCTCTCAGGCAGCGCTGGCGCTGACACCCTGAACGGCGATGCTGGCGACGACTGGCTGCAAGGAGGCATCGGCAATGACACGCTCTACGGCGGAGACGGCAACGACGTCCTGGACGGCGGTGCAGGCAATGACCAACTGAACGGCGGTAACGGCGACGATACTTACCTGTTCGGTAAAGGCGCAGGCCAGGACACCATCTACTACGCCCATGAAAGCCGTACCGGCAAACTCGATACCGTGAAGCTTGCTGATCTCAACGTGAACGATGTCAGCATCGTTCGTGAGAGCAATGATCTGATCATTCGCGTGAACGGTACGACCGACAGTCTGCGAGTGATGAGTCACTTCTCCGAGGACGCAACAAGCGGCTATCAGATCGACCAGCTGCAATTTGCCGATGGCACGATCTGGAGCCAGTCGCTCATCAAGTCGCACGTACTGCTCGGCAGTACATCCGATCAGACCCTGCGTGGCTACACCAGTGACGATGTCATCAGCGCTGGCGATGGCGATGACAGTCTCTTTGGTGATGCCGGGAATGACAACCTGACCGGCGGTGCCGGTGCCGATACGCTGTATGGCGACGCAGGCAACGATAACCTCTTCGGTGATGCCGGCAACGACACGCTCTATGGTGGGACGGGCAATGACGTGCTCAATGGCGGAGCTGGCAATGACTACCTCAGCGGTGGTGATGGCAGTGATACCTACGAGTTCGGCATCGGTTCGGGCAGAGACACCATCAGCAACTACGACACCGGCAGCAGCACGGATGTGTTGCAGTTCGGTGCCGATGTCAGCCTGGAAGACCTGTGGTTCCGTCGCAGTGGCAACGATCTGGAAGTCAGCATCATCGACACTAATGACAAAGTGCTGGTGAGCAATTGGTACGCGGCCAACGACTACCAGGTGGATCAGTTCAAAACGGCCGATGGCAAAACCTTGCTCGACAGCCAGGTACAAAACCTGGTCGACAGCATGGCGTCATTCGGAGTCGATGCAGGAGCAGAGAGAAACCTGACGGCTGCACAACAAACGCAACTGGAGGCAGTGCTGGCTGCTAACTGGCAGTAAGTATTGGGAAGAGGTGTGCCGGTAACGGTGCACCTCTTTTTAAAGAGAGTTGAAGGTTTGTGCGTTCAGATAGGCTTTCGTGTGTGGAAGAGTTTCTTGATTTAAATAAATCGTCAGTCCGTAAAGCTTTATGAAAACTTAAGGAGTTTTTATGCAAACAGGAAATGTTGAAGCTCGAGATAACTCATCTGAGGTCTGGTGTGATAGGTGCGCAAAAGATGGGCAGCGAAAAGGAACCTTTACAATGACAGGAGATGCTTCTGTTCAACCTTGCCAAAGACCAAGCTGTGATGATCCGCAGGCAGAAATGAAAACCAGGAAAAAATGACCGTGTCTGGTGAGCGTTATTTAAGATTCGCTCACCAAATTTTTTGAACTGTGATTCTGTGCAGTTTCATACTAACCCCTGAATTGATGCATCCAATCTGATCCGCATTTTTCTCCATCACCTGAATCTGTACCGAAATCCACCCTCACCTCACAATCTCCACACCGCAGCGCTCCCCGAGTCATCTGCCACGCGCTGTATCGCAACTCTGTCCCTGTAGGAGGCCTGAGATGGCTAAGCTTGCATTCTTCCTGATTGGTTTTTTGATCCTGACCATCGGCATTGGTCTGCTGGGTACCATTTCGCCTTTGTAAGCGGGGGAATTCCGGGACATTTCCGGGTGTTTGCGAAAGAGATTATTACTCTGAAAATCTCTTCTGCATCGTTGAATTCTGTCGTGTGTTGGCATTCTTTGTCGTTTACAAGCATGCTTTTCGGTATTTCCGAAAATTCACATTCAAAACAGACATAGTACAAAAGCTCTATTCAATCAAACGCTTGATTGCATATGGCTACCATCCTGTTTACGATGAATCTTCTTTCTAAACGCATGGAGCGACTTGATGAAGATTGTCCACAAGGCTGGCCTTGCCGCAGCTTTCGTACTGTTCTGTACCACCAGTTTATTGTCGGTGACGCAGGTCGCAAAGGTTCGTGACACTCTTCACAGTCAGGTATCGGCAAGCATTGCCGAATCGAGCAATACGCTGGCCAGACAGATTGAGAACTGGCTGAACTCCAAGCTCAAACTCATGGATCTGTTGAGCCAGAATATCGACAGCAATTACAGCGCCGAGAACCTTCAGCACCTGATTGGCAGCCCTCTGCTCAAGGACGAGTTCATTCTGGTTTTTGGTGCCTTGCAAAGCGATGGCAAGCCCATCAAGAACCTGGATTCCTGGAAGCCAAAGCCTGAATGGGATGGCCGCACGCGTCCCTGGTATGCGACGGGCAAGGCGACCGGGCAGGCTGTGCTCACTGAACCCTATGTCGACTCCACAACCGGAGAGACGCTGATTTCTGCGGTTACGCCATTGCGCAATGCGGGTGAGTTTCTTGGTGTGATCGGCGGCGATGTCCGCTTGAAAAGCGTGTCCGATACGATCAATACCATGGACTTCAATGGTGCCGGTTACGCTTTTCTGATGAGCAGTAGCGGCAACATCATTTCTCACCCGAACAGTGCTTTGAATGGCAAGAGCTACAGCGAGCTGTTCGAGGGCAAGAGCCCGGTTCTGGAAAACAGGCTGCAGCCGGTCAGCGCCTCAGGCAAGGACCTGCTGGTGTCTTTCACTCCGCTGTCCAACCTCAAGGGCATGAACTGGTACATCGGCGTCGTACTGGATAACAGTATCGTCATGGCCGAGGCCAATAGCCTGAGCTGGCGAGCTGCTATTGCCACGCTGCTGGGTGTTCTGATCAGCTTGCTGGTGCTGGGCGCGCTGATGAAGCGGCTGCTCAAGCCCCTTGATCTGCTTCACACCTCCTTGCGGGAAATCAACAGCGGTGAGGGCGATCTGACCCGACGCTTGCCTGACTCCGGCAATGATGAAATTGCCTTGTTGTCCCGTGAATTCAATCGCTTCATGGAAAGCCTGCAAACCCTCATCGTGCAGGTGATGGGCAGCTCGAAGCAGGTTCATGAAAGCACCAACCGGACTTCCGGCGAAGCCAATCAGGCCGATGGCCGCCTGCAACGACAACTGCAGGAACTCGATCAATTGGCTACTGCAATGCAGGAGATGGCTTCTACGGCCGAAGAGGTGGCGCGTAACGCTCAGGCAGCGGCTCAGGCGGCGCTCTCTGCCAATGATGAGGTCGACAGCGGTGTGCGTGTGGTGTCGCGTTCGACCAATGCCATCAAGAACCTGGCCGTGGAGATGGATGAGGCCAGCCAGGCGATTACCGAACTAGCCAGGCTCAGCCAGAATATCGAGTCGATTCTGTCGGTGATCAACAGCATTGCCGAGCAGACCAACCTGCTTGCCCTGAACGCGGCCATCGAAGCGGCACGTGCAGGTGAGTCCGGGCGTGGTTTTGCGGTGGTTGCCGACGAGGTGCGTTCCCTGGCCTCGCGTACTCAGCAATCGACCCAGGAAATTCGTCAGATGATCGATCAGTTGCAGACCGGCGTTAAGCAAGCCGAGTCGCGTATGCAACTGAACCGCGACAGTGCCAGCAAGACCGCTGAAGAGGCGGGCGCGGCCAATGAAATGCTGACGGATATCCGTCAGGCAATCATCCGCATCAATGACATGAACATGCAGATCGCCACTGCCGCAGAACAGCAGAGCGCGACCACTGAAGAGATCAATCTCAATACCACCAATATCCGCGACATCAGCCATGAAGTGGCGGCCAGTGCCGAAATTCAGGTGCGCCAGTGTGCTTTGATGGTGGAGCAGGTCGATCAGCAGGATCGTTTGCTGAGGCGTTTCAATGTCTGAGGTTTAGCTTGTAGAGACGGTGTACGTCAGTCGGTGGTTGGGAACCGTGGGAGGGGCCTTGGCCGCGACAGCCAGTTTGAAGGCGCCGAAAATGTACGCCTTAAACACGCTGGGCAGTTGACTTGGGTGGGCATGTCTGTGAAAGCATTCATGCCCACTGCCACTCATGCTCAAGGACTCGCACATTGAAACTCTTGCCCATCCTGCTTCTGGCCTTATTGCCTCTGACCGCACAGGCTTTGCAAGTCGGTGAGCGGCTGACACCCTGGACGCTGCTCGACCAGCACGATCAGCCTTATACCCTGAACAACCAGACTCAGACGCTATTGGTCGCCCGCAGCATGGACGCAGCCAAGCTGGTCAATGTAGCGCTCAAGGACAAGCCCAAGGGTTTTCTGGAGTCTCGGCAAACCGTATTTGTGGCCGATATCCAGAAGATGCCCAGTTTGATTGCCAGCCTGTTTGCGATCCCCAAGATGCGTAACTATTCCTACCGCGTCATCCTCGACCGCGATGCGCGCATCGTGCCGCAGTATGCGGGGGATGAAGACAAGGTGCTGTGGTTGCAGTTGCGCGACGGGCAACTGGTGAGCCAGCAACAGTTCAGCAGTGCCGAGCAGTTACTGGCCGCGCTTGAACGGCAAGGTCAGTGATCGCGTAGCGGCCGGTCCAGATCACCGGAGAACAGTTCGTCCTCGGCATCCGGGCTGACCGGAATCGCATGTTCTTCGGACGCCCAGGCGCCCAGGTCGATCAGCTTGCAGCGGTCGGAGCAGAACGGTCGGGCAGGGCTGGCGGTGCTCCATTCCACCGGGGCGCCACAGGTCGGGCATTGGACGATTGTTGGTTGGCTCACGATTGGCCTCCGGGCAAAGTAAGAAAAAAGTGATGCAGGCGTTCGACTTCGCTTTTCAGCCATGCCGGGTCGCGATCGTTGGTCAGCACATTGTCGGCGTGGCGCAGGCGCTCTTCACGTTGCGCCTGGACCTTGAGAATGGCCTGGACCTGCTCCTGACTGGAGCCGTCGCGCTGCATGGTGCGTTCTACTTGCAGGTTTTCGGGAGCATCGATCACCAGAACCCGTTGCACCATCTTGTATTGCCCGGACTCGATCAGCAGCGGCGAAACCAGAATCGCATAAGGCGATTGCGCCTGGGCCAGATAGCTGACGATCTCCTGATTGATCAGCGGATGCAGCAGGGCCTCCAGCCAGCGCCGTTCTTCAGGGTGCTGGAAAATCCGTGCGCGCAGAGCGCCGCGGTCCAGCTCACCGCTGGCTTGAAGCACATCGCTGCCGAAGTGCTCGGCAATCTTCGCCAGCGCCGGACGTCCGGGCTCGACCACCCAGCGGGCAACATGGTCGGCATCCACGGTATGGATGCCCAGGTCGATAAAGCACTGTGCTGCCGCACTTTTACCGCTACCGATGCCGCCTGTCAGGCCAAGAATCCAAGGTTTGAAAGCAGGGTTGGTCATTTGAAACCGGCAAACTGCAAATAGGAGTCGGTTATTTGACCACCCCAGAGCAAAGCGATCCACCCCGCAATGGCCAGATAGGGACCGAAGGGAATCGGCGTCCCCGCCTCGACCTGGCGAATGCGCATCAGAATCACGCCCAGCACAGCGCCCACCAGCGACGATAAAAGGATCGTCAACGGCAGGATCTGCCAGCCGCCCCAGGCCCCGAGCATCCCCAGCAACTTGAAGTCGCCATAGCCCATGCCTTCCTTGCCGGTCAGCAGCTTGAATAGCCAGAACACCGACCATAACGCCAGATAGCCGGCCACGGCTCCCCAGATGGCATCGTTGAGGGATGTGAACAGGCCAAAGGCATTGACGATAAGCCCTAGCCATAACAAGGGCAGAACCAGAGAGTCCGGCAGTAACTGGTGATCGGCATCGATCAGGCTCATGGCCAACAAGCCCCAGCTCAGCACCAGCATCGCCGCAGCCTGCCAGCCAAAACCGAAATGCCAGGCGATATAGGCTGATAACACTCCGCAAGTCAGCTCGACCAGTGGGTAGCGCTTGCTGATGGGGGTCTTGCAGTTCGAGCATTTACCGCCAAGGGCCAGATAACTGATGACCGGAATGTTTTCCCAGGCGCGAATCCGATGGTTGCATTGCGGGCAGCTGGAATGCGGAAGGATCAGGTTGAACGTGTCTGGCTTGGGTTCGGCGGGCAGCTCCAGTATTTCCCGTGCCTGAATCTTCCAGTCGCGATCCATCATTTTGGGCAGTCGATAAACCACCACATTCAGGAAGCTGCCAACCAGCAGGCCTAGAACAGAGGTGAAAATGACGAAGGCCAGCACGGAGCTGGCCAGGAAATCGAGAAGGGGCATATCAGACGACGTTTCCGAGTTTGAAGATAGGCAAGTACATGGCAAGCACCAGGCCTCCCACGATAACGCCGAGTACTGCCATGATCATCGGCTCCATGAGGCTGGTCAGGCTGTCGACCATATTATCGACTTCGTCCTCGTAGTAAGTCGCAACCTTGTCGAGCATGGAATCCAGAGCGCCGGATTCTTCACCAATCGCGGTCATCTGAATGGCCAGGCTCGGGAATACATTCACTGAACGCATGGAGAAGTTCAGTTGCATACCGGTTGAAACGTCTTGCTTGATCTTGTTGACCGCATTCTTGAACACCACATTGCCGGTAGCGCCGGCTACCGAGTCAAGTGCTTCCACCAGCGGAACACCTGCTGCGAAGGTTGTTGCAAGGGTTCGTGAGTAGCGGGCTACGGAAGATTTGAAAATCAGCGGGCCAATGATCGGAACTTTCAACAGGAATCTGTCGATACGGTCACGAAAGTTCTGAGATTGCTTGTAGGCTCGTTTGAACATGAAAAAGCCCACAAAAAAAAGACCGACGATGGCCAGCCACCAATTTTGCACGATCTCTGATAGCCCGATGACCATCAAGGTAAAGGCGGGAAGGTCTGCTCCGAAGTTTGCAAATACCGACTGAAATTGCGGCACGACCTTGATCAGCAAAATACCCGAAACAATCACCGCTACAAACATGACTGCGATGGGGTAGGTCATGGCCTTCTTGATCTTGGACTTGAGTGCCTCGGTCTTCTCCTTATAGGTGGCAACCCGATCCAGCAGACTTTCAAGGGCTCCGGCCTGCTCGCCTGCATCCACCAGGTTGCAATACAGGTCGTCAAAGTATTCGGGCTTTTGCCGCAGGGCCGTTGCCAGGCTGTTACCCGCCGACACTTCCTGCTTCAGGAAGTCCACCAGCGCCCGCATGTTCGGGTTTTCGGCACCCTCGCTGATGATGTCGAAGGATTGCAGCAACGGAACCCCCGCTTTCATCATCGTTGCCATTTGCCTTGAGAAAAAGGCGATATCCAGAGGTTTGATTTTCTTGCCGTTGCCGAATATCGAGACGGACTTTTTCCGCACCTTGGTGGGGTTGATGCCTTGCTTGCGCAGTTGTGCCTTGATGAGTGCCGGGTTATGGCCACTCAACTCTCCACTCATTTTCGAGCCTTTCTTGTCCAGGCCTTCCCAGGTGTAAACAGTGACTTTGACTGCTTTGCTAGCCATGTTTAATCCTTGGTCACGCGGTTGACTTCTTCAAGACTGGTGATGCCCTGCATCGCTTTATGCAAGCCCGAGGTGCGCAGGTCATTGAAACCGTCCTTGCGCATCTGTTTTGAAATTTCCAGTGAGTTACCTTCTTCCATGATGATGCGTTCCAGCTCCGGGGTTTTCTTGACCACTTCGTAAATACCGACCCGGCCTCTGTAGCCGCCATTACAGTGGTCACAGCCTACTGGGCCATAGATCTTGAACTTGCCGATTTCCGATTCCGGGAAACCTTCCTTGAGCAGTGTTTCCCGTGGCACATCGATCTCTTTCTTGCAATGAGGGCAGAGTTTACGGGCCAGTCGCTGTGCAATGATCAGGTTGATGGCCGTGGCAATGTTAAAGGCCGCGACACCCATATGATGCAGGCGAGTCAGTGTTTCCGCCGCGCTATTGGTGTGCAGGGTGGACAGCACCATATGGCCGGTCTGGGAGGCCTTGATGGCGATTTCGGCGGTTTCCAGGTCGCGGATCTCGCCCACCATGATCACATCCGGGTCCTGACGCAGAAAGGCCCGCAGTGCCTGGGAAAAGTCCATGCCCTGACGTGGGTTAACGTTGACCTGGTTGATGCCCTCGAGGTTGATCTCCACCGGGTCTTCTGCGGTAGAGATATTGATATCCACAGTATTGAGGATATTCAGGCCGGTATAGAGCGAAACGGTTTTACCCGAGCCGGTTGGGCCGGTGACCAGAATCATGCCTTGTGGCTGTTTGAGTGCTTCCAGGTACAAGGCCTTTTGCTCCGGCTCATACCCCAGCGCATCGATGCCCATCTGGGCGCTGGTAGGATCAAGGATCCGCATCACGATCTTTTCGCCCCACAGCGTTGGTAGGGTGTTCATACGAAAATCGATGGCTTTGCTTTTGGACACTCGCAGTTTTACCCGGCCATCCTGAGGTTTACGCCGCTCCGATATATCCAGGCTCGCCATGACTTTCAGGCGTGCGGCAATCCGGCTGGCCAGATGGATAGGGGGCCTGGCGGCCTCGTGCAAGATGCCATCGGTACGAAAGCGCACGCGAAAGACCTTTTCATAAGGCTCGAAGTGCAAGTCCGAGGAGCCCATACGGATGGCATCCATCAGCATCTTGTTGACGAAGCGCACTACGGGCGCGTCGTCGGCGTCGTCTTTTCCAGAGATCGAGGTTTCTTTGGCGTTATCGGCCTGCTCGATATCCAGACCCAGATCGACATCGGCCATTTCTCCCAGACCCATGCCTGTGTCAAAGAGTTTTTCGATGGCATCGCTGAGTTTGTCGTCTTCAACCAGAATCGCTTCGGTATTGAGGCCTGTGCTGAACTGGATATCGGTGACGGCCTGATGATTGGTGGGGTCCGATACACCCACGAACAGTTTGTTGCCGCGCCGCCATAAAGGCAGGGCATGATGCTGGCGTACCAGCTTTTCACTGACCAGTCCCTTGGGCTGGCTTTCTTTATCCAGGCAGTTGAGGTCGAGGAATGGCACACCGAATTGATCGGATGCCAGCTCTGCCAGCACCAGGCTTTTGACCAGTTTGTTCTGTACCAGATAGCTGACCAGCGAAATCTTGTCGCGCCGTGCCTGTTGGTAAGCCTGCTGCGCAGTTTTTTCAGTAAGAAGCTCGGCTTCGACCAATTGCTTGGCCAGACCGGTGAGGACGACATCAGACATAAAACCACCAGACACAGACAGTGTGAGGTTTATAGCGCAGTCGGGCTTTGCTGCCAAATGGCAGTGTGGCATGTGACGAAAATTGTCAGTTTCTGATGATTTCGGTGGTCGCAAAGAGCACTTATGGCTGGTTTTGGTCAATCAATTGCGCGGTATCTGGATTTGGCATGGCCTGTGCTTTTATTCCTGCAAGGCACCACCTCATTGACGCCTTGGAGATGTATCCATGCAAACACAAAAAGGTTTTACGTTGATCGAACTGATGATCGTGGTTGCGATTGTCGGTATTCTGGCCGCAGTAGCCATTCCGTCCTATCAAAATTACACCTTGCGCGCGCAGGCCTCTGCTCTGCTCGCGACGCTGGACTCCGCCAAGATTGCGGTAGCAGAGAACTGGAGCAATGGCCTCACTGGCACTGCTCTTTGTGGTACGGGGGCTACTGCTATTACAGGCTGCTCAGGCAACGGCACATTAACAGCTACTCGTGCTCCTGTTACCGTTATCTTGGCTCCAACACCACCTCCAACTACGGGTGTTGGAAGCGTAGGCGGAAGCATCACTTGGACATGTACTGTCAGCCCGACGAACGCCTCTCCTGCAACATGCCAAGGCTCGTAATAGCTTGAAAGAAAGGCGCTTCGGCGCCTTTTTTGATGTCGGAGGTCTGGAGTCTCCAAGTGTTATCTACAGCAAAAAAACATATTTTTTTCTTCTTCTGTTGCATCACGCTTTTTATCTGCGCTGGCACCTTTGAGTTTTCCGGCCACAACTTCCAGAGACTGGCACAGTTTCTTATTGGCACCTTATCCGTATTGACCCTCTGTCTATATTCGATCAAGGGCCTGAATGTCAGTGTGTTTCAACCGGGCATCAAGGCTGTTTTTTCATGTGTATTGCTGGGCGGAATCATTTCCAGCCTGACAGCCCATCAGCCTCTTTGGGCATTGATCGAGTTATCGGTCTTGTTGCTGTGTTGTGCCATCGCCAGTGCATTTGCCCAACAGCGACAAAATCACGGCGCTCAGCTTGACCGGCTTTTCATTGGCTTCGTTGTCTTCATCTGCTCTATCAAAATACTTCAGTTTCTTTCTGCAACTGCCGCAGCCTTCCTGAGTTTTCCTCCTGCCCTGGATACCGATCTGTTGCTGGAAGGTTTTTCCAACAAGCGTTTCTATGGCCAGTTTCAGACGTTTACGTTGCCGTTACTCGCCTTGCCGCTGCTTCTGGTTTCTGCGCGGCGTTCTATCAAGGTATCGATCTTTATCCTGTTGAGTCTCTGGTGGATGATCGCCGTGACAGGTGGTACGCGAGGTACATGGCTGGGGATGGGCGCTGCTGTGGTCGTGGCTTCCTGTTTCGGACGTGCCGGACGCCACTGGGTAGGCTGGCAACTGGCGGCCGCCTCAGTGGGGGTATTACTGTTTCTTCTTCTTTTCAGTCTTTTACCAGCCTGGATGGGCATTGACGTCGTCAACTTTGCCGGTGAGCGGCTGAATACTTCGCTGTCTGCCCGTGAGCTGTTGTGGCAGCAGGCATGGACCATGATCAAGGAGCGTCCGCTGCTGGGTTTTGGGCCGATGCATTTTGCTGATATCTGGAACCCTTATGGCGCGCATCCACATCAGGCGATCCTGCAGTGGGCAAGCGAGTGGGGAATACCTTCCACATTGTGCGTGGCCGGGCTGGCTCTTTATGGACTTGTGGTGACCGGCCTCTTGTTACGCAAGAGAGCTTACTCTCTAGAACCTGTCGATCTGCTACGGCTTTGCCTGTCCGCAAGTCTGGTTGGTGCGCTGACACAGGCCATGGTCGATGGCGTCATTGTCATGCCGTATTCGCAGTTATGGCTGGCAATAGTTATTGGTTGGTTATTGGCCTTGCATGAGTGGCAGGTCACACCGGTTTCGCGCAACCTGATTCTTGATCGTTTATGGATGGCCTGTCTTGTTCTGGGAGCAGGCCTGATTTTCTATACGATCATTCGCGACTTTCCCGACCTGGAGAATCTTCAGCAGCAGTCCGGGCAGAGTTTTGGAGGTCCTTCTCTGCCTCGTTTCTGGCTGCGGGGGAGCATTGCGCATCCCCCCGAATAAATTCGCCTACCCCCTCACAACCCCATCCACCCGCGGCTGCTTGCGAAACCGGCGCTTGACCGCAATCACCACGACCAGCACCAACAGAATCAGCACGCCGAAGAAGATCGCGTTGAAGATCGGAAAGGGTTGCTCGCGACTGTTGGTGAGTTCGACCTGAGTGATGTTGGGGAACATCGACAGGATCTGGATGCGCCAGCCGTAGTAGCGGATCAGGGCCAGTTGTTGTGAATCACGAGAATAACCCTGGGCTTTGGCCTGGATGTCTGCCGAGTCGAACTTGAAGTACCACGGGAAGCTCCAGCCGGTGTCTTCGTTGCGGTAGACCACGACTTTCTTGGTGTCCGGGTCTTCGGTGTTGATGAAGTAGACATCGCGGGTCGGGCCGTCGGCCACGTTGTCGGCGTTGATCACGCCGTCTGCGTCCATTCTTTTTACTTCCACGCCCGTGACCATCACGACATCATGGCGCGGCAATACGTAGTAGAGGCTGAGTGCGCCGAGCCCGAATGCAACGAAAACCAAAAGCCAAATCGACCGCTTGAGCCACTTCATGTCATTGTCCCCTAGTGAAAAATGGCGTGACTTTGCCTTAATCCGTACATTTTGAAGCAAAACAGTTATTACAAAATTCGTCAAAGCTGCTTAGAACGCTGCTTTGTTTTCTGGAGAGTCACATGATTTGGTTCCTTGAAGGCCAGTCCAGCCAGCGCGAAGTCATCATGGGCGCGCGTGAGGCGTTGCCGGCCTCGGTGCGGATTATCGCGTCCCATCGTCAGGATCGCTCGGAAATTACCGGGCAGGCCGACGTTGCCTTGCAGGAGCCGCGCAATAACGCAGAGCGCATTGACTGGGTCCTCGAAACGGCCCGCGAGCTGGGCGTAAAAGTCATTATTGCCGGGCGTGTCGGCAGTTTTTATGAAGCGCATCGTGAGCGTTTCGTGGCGGAGGGTTTTGATCTGGTCACCGGCGGCACCAGCATGCAGACTTTTATCAATGTAGACGACAAAAGCCTTTTCACTGCCGCTGCCGAACAGGCTGGTCTGGCGTGCATACCGGGGATCAGCGCAAGTAATACCGAAGAGTTGCAGGCCGCCTACGAAACCCTGTCTAGCACGGGAGAGGTGTGCATCAAGCCGACGGTGGGGATTTTCGGGCATGGATTCTGGCGCTTCAAGGCAGGCGTCGATGACTTCCGTTGCTTCGCCAACCCCGACGCTCGGGAAACCAGCTTCGAGGCGTACCTGAACGCTTATCGCCAGTCCGATGACAGGCCGCCCATGTTACTCATGCCGTATATGCCGGGCAGTGAGTGTTCGGTGGACATGGTGTGTGAGCACGGCAAGGCGGTGGCCTTCGTCGGGCGCCGCAAGCAGGGCATGAACCAGACGTTCGAGCGCGACAGCGAGGCTGTCCGGCTGGCCGTGGAGGCCGCCGAGCACTTTGGCTGCGACGGCCTGATCAACGTGCAGACCCGTGACGACGCCGATGGCAAGCCGCACTTGCTGGAAATCAACCCGCGCTACTCGGGCGGTATTGGTTACACGCGGGAAACAGGTATCAATCTGCCGGGTATTTTCGCGACCCGGCGGCTTGGGCTGAAAGAACCGGAAACACATTGGCGGGATAATATTCGGGTCAAGGCCATAACCGTGGCTGTACTGGCTACGGTTTGATCGGGATAATAGTTTTTTGCTATTGCCTTGCTCTTATCAGGGAGGATTGGGCATGAAATTGCTGGCACCGGGCGCAAATACAGCTATTGCGAATGCACATTGCACGTGGCTGCTGGAAAGCGGCAAGGCGTCGGTATTTGGCGAATACGTGGCGGTAGCGTTGCTGCCGGTCGACGAAAAACGTCAGCCCAAGGGCAATCCTGCCTTGCTGCATCGCGAGCAGGACTGGATGGAGTGGAGCGACGGGCCGGAGCGTGTCGGTTGTTCCCTCAAGCTTGATCGACTGCCCGCGGGCAGTGACCGTGTTCTGGTGATGGCTTACGTCTATGCCGCCACTGGCCCGATCCGCGAAATTTCCAGTCTGCGGCTGGTGATCGACAAGGAAATCGAAGTCCAGGCGGATCTGCGGGACAACGGTGAAGCGTCGATCATCATCGGTGAGTTTTACCAGCGCAACGATCAATGGAAGTTTCGGGCGCTGCATGAAGGCTCTGCCTACGGGCTGGCAGCGTTTGGGCGCAAGATCGGGCTGGATGTCGATGATCATCACCCTCGGCGCAGTTCCATCAACTCTCCGGGCGGTCACCAGCATCAGTCGGCTACCGGTACCGCGTTTGTGGTCGGGCCTTCCCATGTGATGACCTGTGCCCATGTCATCGAAGACATGAGCGTGCTGCATATCAGCTCCCTGGAAGGGCGTTTCAAGGTCGAGCCGGTGGTGGTTGATCGACGCAACGACATCGCCTTGTTGCGGGTACAAGGCGCTTCGCCGCTCAAACCGGTCACGTTCCGGGAAGGCACGGGCGCGGAGCCTGGTGATACGGTGGTGGCGCTGGGTTATCCACTGGCTTCTATTTCTGGCGGCAGCCTGCAAGTGACTCAGGGCGGGATATCCGGCCTGTTCGGCTTGCACAGCGATGCCAGCCTGTTTCAGTTCACGGCGCCCATTCAGCCGGGCTCCAGTGGCAGTCCACTGTTCGACAACGGTGGCGCGGTTATCGGGATGGTGACCTCAAGTGTGCCGGATGCACAGAACATGAATTTCGCGGTGAAGTCGGCATTGCTTCTGTCTTTTCTGGAAGCCTGCCGCGTAACGGCATCCCATGCCCGTCCTGAGAGGACGTACACCACAACTGAAATTACACGCTCTGCCCAGTCGGCGCTCTGGCTCCTTGAGGCCTCGCGCACGTAACGACCGCTTTCCTCCGGGAAACGGGCAGGCGCAAGGGGCATTGGCCCCGTTAACCAGGAATCTATCGATGGACAGCAGTTCAGCTCTTTCAACCCCTACAAGGCTTCGCGCTGATCTGCTTCGTGGTCGTCTCGATGTGATGGTCGACTCGTCCACCATCGCGCCGGACTCCCTGTTCGGCTTTGCCGAGCGACGCAATCCCAAGCGGGCGTTTCTCTTCGTTTCCCGCGTGTTGGGGCGACATATCCCGGTGCGTCCGGGCGTGATGCTCAAGAGCTTCCAGGACCTTGCCCACAAGATTCCGGCCGATCTTCCTGGTCCGGTGCTGGTCATCGGCATGGCCGAGACGGCTGTAGGGCTGGGTGCCGGTGTGCATCGCGCCTACAGCGAGTCGCGTCCGGATTCGCTGTATCTGGTCAGCACTCGCCACCCGACGGGCACCGAGCTGTTCGCCCGTTTCGAGGAAGAACACAGCCACGCCAGTGCTCACCTGATTCACTTGCCCACCGACCCTGCGCTGCGCGAGATGATGCTGGGCGCTCGTTCGCTGGTGCTGGTGGATGACGAAGCGTCCACCGGCAAGACATTCATCAATCTCTATCGGGCGCTTGTCGAGGCTGGGCTGAGCAAGGTCGAGCGTGTTGTGACCTGCGTTCTCACCGACTGGTCGGCCGGTGCGGTCAGTACCACCATGGGCGATGTGGCCGAGCAGGTTTCGTTGCTGCAAGGTTCTTACTCCTTTGCCGAGGACTTGGCCGCGCCACTGCCGGACATGCCGGAAGTCGGCACCGTCGCCATGGGTGACTGGCCTTTGGTTACGGCCAATGACTGGGGACGTCTCGGTGTTCGCTCGGTACTCGACACCCTGGCCCCCGACATTCAGGTCGCCAAGGGCGAGCGTGTTCTGGTGGTGGGCACCAGCGAATTCGTCTGGCGCCCGTTCCTGTTGGCCGAGCGTCTGGAAAAGGCCGGTGCCGACGTGCATTTCAGTTCCACCAGCCGTTCACCGATTGCGCTGGGGCATGCCATCGATCATGCCTTGTCGTTCTCCGACAACTACGGCCTGGGGATTCCCAATTTTCTTTACAACGTACGGCCCGGTCAGTTCGATCGCGTACTGATCTGCACCGAAACCCCTCAGCAGGCTGTGCCCGCCGAGCTGGTCGAAGCGCTGAATGCCGAGGTCATCTGTGATGAGTAACGAACGCCCGCTGATATTCGTGGATCTGGACGACACCCTGTTCCAGACCGCCCGCAAAACGGCTCCCGGTATTGAGAAGCATGTGGCAACCGTCGACCTCACCGGCAATGCCAATGGCTACATGACCAATGTGCAGAAGTCCTTCGTGAACTGGCTGCTGGCCCATTCCGATGTGGTGCCGGTCACGGCGCGTAGCGTAGAGGCCTACAGCCGGGTGAAGTTGCCGTTCAGCTCGGGCGCAATCTGCTCCCATGGCGGCGTGATGCTCGATGCTGCCGGTCGCCTGGACAGCGACTGGAATGCGCAGATGAAACAGACCCTGGCCGCTTATCAGGGACGTTTGCATGAGCTGAGCGCCGCAACCTTGGCCATTGGTCAGGAAATGGGCGTTTCGTTGCGTGGCTGGGTAGTGGAGGAGGCGAAACTTTTCCATTATGTGGTGACCAAGCACAATGAAAGCGATGACAGCATCCTGACTCGCGTGCTTGCCGAAGTGCAGGCACGTGGCCTGCTCGACGACATGCATGTTCATGGCAACGGTAATAACCTGGCGTTCCTGCCCAACGGTCTGGCCAAGCGCTATGCCGTGCAGGAATGGCTGCGTCGTGATCGGGCCGTTAACGGCGAGCGTCCGGTGCTGGGCTTTGGTGACAGCATCACTGATCTGGGCTTCATGGACGAGTGCCATTGGTGGGCAACGCCTGCCCGCAGCCAGTTAGCGAAGATGTTCGCCGGTGCTGCGCATGAGTAATCCCGTTCACGGGCTCGATACAGTGGGCAGCGGTAGCTATCTCGCGGATGACGTGCATTTTCTGCTGCGCGGCGTCGAGATGGACACCACCGATGTCGAGGAAAAAGAGCGTCTGATCCAGACGAAGCAAAAGCATTATTCAGAAATGATCAGCCTGGAGTCAGCTCCGGGCGAGGCGCATGGCGCATTGTTCGAACGTGCGCTGATGCAGAATGGTCTGCGCATGGCGACCGACGTGCAGGCTTTGGCGCTGGCCCTCGATCAGGCGTACCAGGGGCGCGAGATCGTTCTGGTGTCATTCGTGCGTGCCGGTTTGCCATTGGGTGTCTTGTTGCGTCGCGCCTTGATCGAGCTGGGCCGTGAAGCGCATCACTATGGCATCAGCATCATTCGTGACCGGGGCATCGACTCGGTAGCGCTTGAGGCCATCATTCAGGCTCATGGCGCGCAGAACATTGTTTTCGTGGATGGCTGGACCGGCAAGGGCGCGATTTCCGGGGAGATCAAGCGCAGTCTGGCGGGCGATGCGCGGTTCCCCCAAGAGCCGCGTCTGGTGGTGCTGGCCGACCCGTGCGGCAGTGCGTGGCTGGCGGCGTCTTCGGAGGATTGGGTCATCCCGTCCGGTATTCTGGGCGCTACGGTATCAGGCCTGGTTTCACGTTCCATATGGCCTGCTGATGGCGGATTGCACGGGTGTGTCGTTTACGATCACCTGCAAGAGCATGACGTGACCCGCTCGTTCATCGAGCGAATCGAAAGTCTGCGCCGCAATCTGCAGGGCGTCGTTGCGGCGCAACCCTGGACGCCGCAGCAGCGCAGCGAGCTTAAAAGTACAGCCCGGCAAGTGATCGACACTCTGGCCGAGAGGTTCGGTATCAACAATCTCAACCGGGTAAAACCGGGGATTGCCGAGGCCACCCGTGCCGTCATGCGCCGTGTGCCCGATCATGTGCTGGTACGCAATACCACTGACAGCGATGTGCAACTGCTCATGCACCTGACTGAAAAAGCGGGCATCCCTGTCGAGGAAGCCGCAAATGCCCTGGGGCCCTATCGGGCGGTAACCATCATTCGGAGTCTCAGCTAATGGCCATACCTTCGCCTTATGCTTTGGGTGCAACGCTGTATATGCCTGCCACCCGCGACGACATTCTCGATGTGGTATTCGCAGAAAAGATCCCCGAACTGCGTTCGCTGGTCGTGTGCCTGGAAGACGCCGTGGCGCTGATTGATGTCGAGACGGCGCTGGTCAACCTGCGCAATGTGCTGACACGCATTCAGGACCGTGGCGGACGGCCGGCCAATGGCCCGTTGCTGTTTGTTCGTCCTCGTGATGCGGCAATGGCGAAAATTCTCAATGACTGGCCGCTGATGGCCCACGTCGACGGGTTCGTTGTTCCCAAGCTCTCGCTGCAAAGTCTGACAAGTTGGGAGGACGCCGTTACCAATCCAGAGCTGGCCCTGATGCCTACACTGGAGACGCCTGAAGTGTTCAACCCCACGGCCATGGTCGAACTGGGGCAGGCACTCAAGGTGAATCTGGGTGAGCGGATCATTGCCTTGCGTATTGGTGGTAACGATCTGATGGGCTGTCTGGGGCTGCGCCGCAATCCGGCCATGACGCTGTATGGCACGCCCATGGGCTATGTGATTCCGATGCTGTCCGGCGTGATGGGTTCCCAGGGGTTTGCCCTGACCGCACCGGTTTTTGAGCAATTGGCGACTCCCGACATCATGGAGCAGGAACTGGCGCTGGATATCTCCAACGGTATGGTAGGCAAGACAGCAATCCACCCCTCGCAGGTCAATATCATTCAGAATGCGTTTCGTGTGAGCCTGGCAGACCTGAATTGCGCCCGGATGATTTTGAACTCTGTCGCTCCGGCGGTGTTCAAGTACAACGATGCGATGTGTGAACCGGCCACTCATTACAAATGGGCAACCCACATCATGGAGCGCGCCAAATGGCATGGAGTCCTGCCGACCCCCGCTTCGATCGTGGATGCCAGCATTCGACTCGCTGAGGCAGTTAGTTAAATGATAGAGCCTGATCTTGAAGTGGAAGTGGAGCAGCGCCTGCTGGCGGTGTTCGATTTTGACGGGACATTGACCCGCCATGACAGCTTTGTCCCATTTCTCAAATTCGCTTTTGGGCAGCGTGCTTTTTCCGTTCGTATGGCCCGGCTGGTACTGCCGAGCCTGGGCTACCTTGCCAAGCGCGTGACCCGCGATGAGCTCAAGGGCCGTCTGATCAAGGCCTTTCTGACCGGCGTTGAGGTGGACTGGCTGCAACAGAAGGCCGAAGCCTTCTGCCAGCTGTACTGGTCGCGCCTGATGCGTCCTGCGGCGCTGGAGTCCGTGGCAGCGGAAATCGAAAAGGGCGCCATTGTCACGCTATGTTCAGCATCGCCTGCTATGGTCCTGCAACCTTTCGCAGATCGCCTGAAAGTCGAACTGATCGGCACCAATCTGGAAGTGATCGACGGCAAACTCACCGGTCTTATCGAAGGCAGCAACTGTCGCTGCGACTCCAAGGTGATGCGCCTGGAAGGAGTTTACGGGCCGCTTTCACAATTTCGCGTACGGGCCTGGGGCGACACGCGGGGTGACCACGAATTGCTCGCGGCGGCACAGGATGCGCACTGGCGCCTGTTCCACCCGGCGTGGCGTCGGGGCCGTTATAAAGGCCCCGTTAACGCCAAGTTACATAATCGGGATGGCAATGATGGCTCATCGCGGTAAGGCTGTAACACTTTTATCCGAATTCCGTAGTTCACATGGAGCGAAAAATGGCACTCACTTTGGCAAAAAACCAGACGATCTCGCTTGAGAAAACCGCTGGTACAGGCCTTAAGAAAGTCAGCATGGGGCTGGGATGGGACCCTGAAAAGCCGAGCGGTTTCTTCGGCAAGCTGCTGGGCGGCGGTGGCGGGGATATCGATCTGGACGCCTCCTGCATCATGCTCGATGCCGACAAGAAACCTCTCGATCTGGTCTGGTTCCGCCAGTTGCAATCGCGTGACGGTGCCATTCATCACTCCGGCGACAACCGTACCGGTGAAGGCGCAGGCGATGACGAAACCATCAGCGTCGATCTGGAAAAACTGCCGGCAGCCGTGAAATATCTGGTGTTCACTGTCAACTCGTTCACCGGCCAGAACTTCGAAAAAGTCGCCAATGCCTACTGCCGTATCGTCGACCTGAGCACTCGTAATGAGCTGGGCCGCTTCGATCTGTCCGAAAAAGGTCAGCATACAGGCGTAGTCATGTCCTACCTGTCGCGCACCTCCAGCGGCTGGGATTTCACCGCTGTAGGTCAGGCCACCAATGGCCGTACCGCTGACGATCTGGTCGACCTGGCCATCGGAGCGGTACGCGCATGACTCAACTTGTCCCAGGCGCCAATGCGCCAGTAGCTGCTGGACCCTTGACGGTCGACGTCAGCTATTCCCCTATAGCGGGCGCGGACATCGATGTCTCCGCGTTCCTGCTGACCAGTGCCGGCAAGGTCCGTGGCGATCACGACATGTGTTTCTTCGGCCAGAAGAGCGTGAGTGGCGGTGCGGTGCAGTTGACGGAGGCGTCAGCGGGCCGCGCTGTCTTCAGTCTTGATCCGAGCCGTCTGGATGCAGCCATCGAGAAGGTCGCACTCACTGCGACCATTTATGAAAACAAGGCCAGCTTCGACAGCGTGTCGCATCTTGCCCTGACCGTCACCGGCGGAATCGAAGCGGCCATTCCTACCAGTGGCATGAAGGAAACCGCGCTGATTCTCGGTGAGTTCTACCTGCGTCAGGGCGCCTGGAAATTCCGTTGCGTCGCTCAGGGCTTTGCCGGTGGCCTTGAGCCTCTGGCGAAGAACTTTGGTGTTGAAGTCGCTGCGCCAGAGGCCCAGCCTCCTGCACCTGCACCTGCACCTGCACCTGCACCTGCACCTGCACCTGCACCAGTCGCCGCGCCGAAACCCACGGTCAGCCTCAGCAAGATCACGCTGGACAAGACTCGAGCTTCCGTCAGCCTGGAGAAAACCAGTGCCGGTTTCGGTGAAATCAGGGTCAACCTGAACTGGAACCGCCGCAGCGAGAGCAAAAGCAGCGGCTTCTTCTCGATGAAGAAGAGCAATGCGATCGACCTTGATGTAGGCTGCCTGTTCGAGTTACAGGACGGTTACAAAGGCGCGGTCCAGGCATTGGGCAATTCGTTTGGATCGCTCAACACCGAGCCTTTCATCAAATTGATGGGCGATGACCGTACTGGCTCCATCAGCGACGGCGAGTGGTTGCATATCAACGGCGCCCACTGGGGCAAGATCCGCCGCATTCTGGTTTACGCATTCATTTATGAAGGCGCACCGAACTGGAAAGAAACCGACGGTGTTGTCACCATCCACGCCCCGGGCCAGCCACCTATCGAGGTTCGCCTCAACGAGGAAGGCGGTCGTCAGGGCATGTGTGCGATCGCTCTGCTGGAAAACGACAATGGTGCCGTCAAGGTGACCCGTCGCGTGGACTTCCACAACGGTCACAGCAACATGGACAAGGCCTATGGCTGGGGCATGCGCTGGGCTGCTGGTTCCAAGTAAACAACACGATTGATTTTTCTGAGGTGGCCTGGCTGCCTCGTAGGGGATTGAAATGCTGGACTGGTTGAAAACAAACGCAACAGCAGCTCGCGACAAGCTTGCTTCCGAAGTCTCGAAGTTCAAGAACCGTGAGTTCATGGATGCAGTGGTTTCAGGTTGTGCCCTGGTATCTGCAGCCGATGGCGAAATCAGCTCCAGTGAAAAACAGAAAATGGCCGGCTTCATTCAGAACTCTCAGGAACTGAAAGTTTTTGACATGAAAGACGTCATCCAGGCTTTTCAGGATGCATGCGCCAAATTCGACTTCGATGTCGAAATCGGTCGCGCCGAAGCGCTGAAAACCATCGGCAAGATCAAGAAAAAAGAAGATGCTGCCCGCCTTCTGGTGCGCGTCTGCTGTGCCATCGGTGGCGCAGATGGCAGCTTCGACGAGAAGGAACGTGCTGTCTGCCGCTCCATCTGTAATGAGCTCGGCCTGAATCCTTCCGACTTTGACCTGTAATTTTTGACCCTCTTGAGGAACGCAGTTAAATGGAAAGCACCGCTCTTGGCTTCCCTCCACTTACCATGGCCGTTTTTATCGGTCTGGCCATCTCGGCCCTGGCCGTCGACATGTTTTCCCACCGGGGAAACAAGCCGATCACATTGACCCAGGCATCGGCTTGGTCGATTTTCTGGGTGGCTATCTCGCTGGCATTCGCCGGCTTCCTGTACGTTCAGCACGGCTCTGAAGTCGCCACGCTGTTCGTGACTGGTTATGCACTGGAAAAAGTCCTGAGCGTCGATAACCTCTTCGTGTTCATGGCCTTGTTCGCCTGGTTCAAGATCCCGGATGGCCTGCGCCATCGCGTTCTGTACTGGGGCATCATCGGCGCAATCGTCTTCCGCGGCATTTTCGTCGCCATCGGCACAGGCCTTCTGGCTCTGGGCCCGTGGGTCGAAGTGGTGTTTGCGGTAATCGTTGCCTGGACTGCCATCATGATGCTCAGAGCTGGCGATAACGACGACGAAGAAATCGACTACTCCCAGCACATGGCATATCGCTTCGCCAAGAAACTGTTCCCGGTGTGGCCAAAACTGCACGGCAACAACTTCTTCGTACGCCGCGCTGTCCTGGAAGAAGAAATCAAGAAGCCTGAGAACAGCGGCATCACCCTGGCTGCCAAAGGCGCGATCTTTGCGACCCCACTGTTCCTGTGTCTGGTCGTGGCTGAAATTTCCGACGTACTCTTCGCCTTCGACTCGGTGCCGGCAATCATCGCCGTGAGCCGTGAGCCGCTGATCGTATTCTCGGCCATGCTGTTCGCGATCCTGGGCCTGCGTACCCTGTACTTCGTACTCGAAGCCCTGAAGCGCTACCTGGTTCACCTGGAGAAAGCGGTTATCGCACTGCTGTTCTTCATCGCGATCAAACTGGGCCTGAACGCAACTGACCACTTGTTCCATCATGGTTACAGCATCAGCGCCAACGCCAGCCTCATGGTTGTGATGGTGGTGCTGGTAATCGGTATTGTCGCTAGCCTGCTCTTCCCGGGAAAAGACGAGTCGGCTGAAGAAAAAGCGTAAACACTGGAAAAAGGAGATAAACGAATCATGGCTTTGACTCTGCAAAAAGGTGGCAACCTTTCGCTGTCCAAAACCGACCCGACCTTGACCAATGTATTGATCGGCCTGGGCTGGGACCCGCGCGCCACTGACGGCCAGGAATTTGACCTGGACGCCAGCGCATTCCTGCTCGGTGCCAACGGTAAAGTCCGCAGCGAAGCCGACTTCATTTTCTATAACCAGCTCAAGAGCGCCGATGGCTCCGTTGAGCATGCCGGTGACAACCGTACCGGCGCTGGTGATGGTGATGATGAAGTCGTGAAGGTCGACCTGACTCGCGTGCCTGCCGATGTCGATAAGATCGTATTCGTCGTGACCATTCACGACGCTGACAGCCGCAAGCAGAACTTCGGTCAGGTGGGCGGTTCTTTCATCCGCGTACTGAACGAGAAGTCTGGCGCTGAAATCGTTCGCTACGATCTGGCC
Source organism: Pseudomonas cichorii (assembly GCF_019719005.1). GTDB lineage: Bacteria > Pseudomonadota > Gammaproteobacteria > Pseudomonadales > Pseudomonadaceae > Aquipseudomonas > Aquipseudomonas cichorii_E. Next base: position 98,693 of record NZ_JAIGPJ010000001.1, on the reverse strand, counting down.
GAAGATGCTTCGACCGAAACCGCGATGATTTTTGCCGAGCTGTATCGCAATAACGGTGAGTGGAAATTCCGCGCCGTAGGCCAGGGGTATGCCGGTGGCCTGAAGGCTGTTGCCAACGCTCACGGTATGAATTTCTGATTCATACCCTTATTACTTCTTTAGAAAAGGATTACGCAAATGGCTGTAAGTCTGAGTAAAGGCGGTAACGTTTCCCTGTCCAAAGAGGCTCCAGGCCTGACCGAAATCACCGTAGGCCTGGGCTGGGACCCACGTGTGACCGACGGCACCGAATTCGACCTGGACGCTTCGGTATTCATCGTGGGCGAGAACGGCAAGGTGCTGGACGACAGCGGCTTCATTTTCTACAACAACAAGAAGTCGGCTGACGGTTCGGTCGAGCACCTGGGCGACAACCGCTCCGGCGCTGGCGACGGCGACGACGAGTCTGTTCTGGTCAAGCTGCCAACCCTGAACGCTGCTGTGAAGAAGCTGGTTTTCGGCGTCACCATCCACTCCGCTGACGAGCGCAAGCAAAGCTTCGGTCAAGTGGCCAACGCCTACATCCGCGTTCTGAACAAGGCGGATGGCAAGGAAATCGCTCGTTACGACCTGTCGGAAGACGCATCGACTGAAACCGCGATGATCTTCGGCGAGCTGTATCGCCATGGCGACGAGTTCAAGTTCAAGGCCATCGGCCAAGGCTTCGCAGGCGGCCTGAAGCCACTGGCAGAAGCTCACGGCGTATCGATCGGCTAAACCCGGTCCGCGTCATGAAAAACCCTGCCAGCGATGGCAGGGTTTTTTTATTGGTGCAGGAGCGAAAACCTACAGAATCCCGGCACCCTTGGCTGCCTTGAGCCAGTCCGGGAACTCTTCCATCAGCAAGTCGTAAAGCTTCTCTTCCGGGACTTCATCCAGTCTGTCCAGGGCGAAGAAGTTGCAGTTATCCACAACCCGTCCGGTCATGTCGTCGAGTTTTTCCAGGATTCCGTAGCCGCGTCCGCCCAGGCCCACGAATTGCCAGAAGATAGGCAGTTTTGCCGCCTCGATCATCAGTCGGGTGATTTCCCTGTCTTGATGAACGCCGCCATCGCTGATGAACAGGATGTAGATCGGCGTCTTGTCGCCTGACTGCTTGTAGTAGTCGATGACCATGCGCATGGCTTTGGGCTCATCATTCACCCGTGCGCCCAACTCCCAGTTTTTCCAGCCGCCGTTGTCGGTCTGGATAAAGTCCTTGAAGTTGCTCAGCGACACCGACGACAACTGACAAGGTCGGGCACCGAAGGCCCAGCAGTCCAGTGCGCCGTCATCATCGAAATGCACCGCCAGCGGAATCAGGCGGTTGACCACTTCCTGCACATGGCCACGGCTGTATTGCGCGTTCATGGAGCCGGACGCATCCAGTACCAGACCGACACGAGCCTTGGTGTCAGTCAGTCTGGCTTTCTCAAGGCTGACCTGAGCTTTTTTCGCCAGGCTGACCAGTTGAGGCGCGGCCTCGGCGATTTTCTTCTCCAGGGAAACCCTGGCTGGCGCAGGCTCCGGTGCTTGCGAGACTTCGCCGCCGAAATGCACCACCAATGCATCCAGGCCGGCGTTGTAGCCTTGCAGGTTAGATGCAATGCGCCATTCACCATTCTTGCGATAGATATCGGTGACCATGATGGCTTTCTCGGCAGCAAAGGTTGCGGCAGAGAACTCGCCGCGAGCGACTTCGCGACCTGCGTCCTTGATGCTGAAATGGCTGGTCTGAATGTCGCTCATCGCTCCCGCGCCATCGATGGATGCGGTGAACACCAGTCGGTCGATAGAGGCGGGCAGCCCGGCGAGGGCAATCTGAAAGTCACCGCCGTTTACCTGCCTGACACTGTTGCAAGGGCTGTTGGGCTGGTTGAAGAAGATCATGTAGCGGTCATCCGACAGCTTGCCCTGGGCGTCGACGCCGAAGCAGACGTAATCGATCACATGGGCGGACTTGATGTCGATGGACAGGGTGAGATCCGAGCCCTGAATCAGGCTGGAAAGCGGGATTCGCTGGCCTTGGGTGATTTGCATGTCTCTTCCTTGTGCATTCCGGGCCGCAAACCGGCCCGGGGATTATTCAGCGCTCGCTTCGTGCCACTCCTGCAGGGCTCGCCGCCAGCATGCGCCCGGCCAGGCGCGAGAAGGGCAGGCTTTGCAGCCATACCGTGCCGGGACCTGTCAGTCTGGCGAAGAACACACCTTCGCCGCCGAACAGCATGGATTTGATGCCGCCCACCATGCGGATGTCGTAATCGACGCTCTGGGTCATGGCCGCGAGGCAGCCGGTATCCACGTCCAGGGATTCGCCCGCCGACAGTTCGATCTTGCGAACGGTGCCGCCCATGTGAACGAACACCCAGCCGTCGCCTTCGAGCTTTTGCAGCACAAAGCCTTCGCCGCCAAACAGGCCGGTGAGGATTTTCTTCTGGAATTGAATGCCGATGGACACACCCTTGGCGCCTGCCAGAAAGCTGTCTTTCTGACAGATCAGCTTGCCGCCGAAGTCGCGCAGGTGCAGGGGCAGGATGGTGCCGGGGTAGGGCGCTGCAAATGCGACGCGACCCTTGCCGGAGCCTTGTTGCGAGAACACGGTCGTGAACAGGCTTTCGCCTGTGAGCATGCGTTTGCCCGCGCCGAAGAGCGAACCCAGCAGCCCTGAAGACTGGTTGCTGCCGTCCCCAAAGATGGTTTCCATCTGCACGTCGCAGGTCTTGTACATCATCGAGCCGGCCTCGGCCACGGCGCTTTCGCCACGGTCCAGCTCAAGCTCGACGAACTGCGTTTCGGTGCCGTACAGCTTGAAGTCCACGCCATCGGTGGCTTGCCCGGAGCCAAAACCGCTTGAGCTGTTTGGATCGGGCGTGAACGAAGGTCGTCTAATAGCTGGAGCTGGAGCTGGAGCTGGAGCTGGAGCTGGAGCAGCGTGTGCGGGCAAGGCCGATGGCCGTGGCTGGATCATGTCGGGCGACGGGTCTGGAAACGGCGTGATGCCATCCTTCTTCATGGCCCGCACTTCCTGCACCTGATAAATCGGCTGCCAGTCCGGCATGCCTTGCTTCCAGCACCATGCGCCCGGCGCTTCACGCGCAATGAGGCGAGCCGCCGCTGCGTCCATGGGGCCGAGCTGCTTGCCCGCATTCACTACAAACCATTGTTCCAAGATGACGGCTCCTCTCTTTTGAGCTGTGGACAGGTCAGAGGCTCAAGCGCATGGACAGGTCCACCGCTTTCACATCCTTGGTCATCGCGCCAATGGAGATATAGTCCACGCCGGTTTCGGCAATCACCCGCAAGGTATCGTCATTGATACCGCCGCTGGCTTCGAGCTTGGCGCGTCCAGCGGTCAGGCGCACGGCCTCACGCATGTCATCCAGGCTCAATTCGTCGAGCATGATGATGTCGGAACCGGCTTCGAGCGCCTGCTTGAGTTCGCTCAGGCTTTCCACTTCGACTTCCACAGGTTTGCCGGGGGCGATCTTGTGCGCGGCGGCAACGGCCTGGGCAATGCCGCCACAGGCAGCAATGTGGTTTTCCTTGATCAGGAAGGCATCATGCAGGCCGATGCGATGGTTGTGGCAACCGCCACAGGTCACGGCATATTTCTGCGCCAGACGCAGGCCGGGCAGGGTCTTGCGGGTATCGAGCAGCTTGACCTGAGTGTCGCTCACCATGTCGGCATAGTGCTGCGCACGGGTGGCAACGCCAGACAGCAGTTGCAGAAAGTTGAGCGCACTGCGCTCGCCGGTCAGCAGCGAGCGGGCCGGACCTTCCAGATGGAACAGCGCCTGATTGGGGCTGACCCGGTCGCCATCGGTCACTTGCCAGTGCACGGCAACCCGAGGGTCGAGCTGACGAAAAACCGTGTCGACCCATGCCACACCAGCGATCACGGCTTCGTCGCGAGAAATGATGGTGGCCTTGGCCAGCCGCTCTTCAGGGATCAGTTGAGCGGTGATGTCGCCACTGCCGACGTCTTCAAGCAATGCGCGCCGCACATTGGCTTCTATTTCGGCTGTCAGGTCGGCGAGTCGTAAATTCGGCATAGCGGGCTCCACTAACAAAGTCGCAGGAGTATAAGGCACCGCACCTTTGTAACCCACCTGTACGGCTGGTCACGCTCGCAAAGCGTGCAGTTGGTCGGTTTTGTAAATTCCTTTGCGATATATGTCGATTAGCGTTGTCTATCGCTGCACATCCCCTGATCTGTAATGCGCTTGTTACAAGACGCAATACTTCGCTGGCGTTCGATACAAGTTTTGAAAGATAATCCGACTTGTATTTGACGTCATAGCTTTGACGTAGCGCAAAGACCATGGGGATCGCTTCACAGGCGAAGGTTGCAAGCCGCGTTTGTGATGGGATTTAAGCCGTTTCCTGTCAGGGGGTTTGATGCAAAACGACGAAAACGTTGTGCCGTTGAGCAAGGGAATTCCTGCCCAGGGTACAAGTACGCCTCTGGCCCGGCTGCCCGTCGTGTTGTTGCAGGTGCGTGATAAAGCCGCACAGCAGCTCAAGGATGCTTTGCAGGCGTTGTTCGACAACGCTGACGACACCCTCTTCGAGATGGCCGACCGCGCTGTCAGCAACACTGAGCAGAACCTGTTTTTCGAGGCCATGCGCGATTTGCGCCTCAAGCGCAAAAGCATCGAGCGGGCGTTTCTCGACAAGTTCTACGAGTCTTTCCTGGCACTGGGCCAATACCAGATCACCGAGCCTGTGCTGCCTGCAGCGGTCGCTTTCGACAAGCTGTCGCTGGTGCCCAACGACGAGCTGGAAAAAACCGTGGCCGTCGATTCGATGGTCGCCAAGGTCATGAGCCGTGATGGCGTTGCCCTGAGCCAGTTGACGGCGCGCCTGAACGAGCTGATTCCCCAGCCCATCACTGTCGAAACCAACCCCATGGGGCCGGCAATGCTGTGCAATTTCTTCCTCCAGGCCAAGCGCAGCCTGGGGGTCGAGATCAAGGTCAAGCTGATCGTTCTCAAGCTGTTCGAGAAATACATCCTGACCAACATCGATCACCTGTATGGCGAGGCCAACCAGCTGTTGATCGCCACCGGCATCCTGCCTGAAATGAAAGCCTTGCCTGCCCGTCGTTCTTCCGACCGTTCTGTTCCCAGGGCGCGGGTCAGCGAACTGTCCGGTCCGGCACTGGCGCAGGCGGCGGACAAGCTCGACAAGGGCGTGCTCGAAGTGTTTTCGGCGCTGCAGGAACTCTTGCTGCAAGTGCGCGGCAACCTGACGCCGCGCCATGGCCCGAGCTCTGAGGTTCGCCCCATCTCCAGCAAAGACCTGCTGCGTCTGCTTTCGCACTTGCAGCAATACGTGCCGACTTCGGATGCCCCTGAAGATTTCGACCTGCGCAACCAGCTCGAGCAACTGCTGACACGTGTCAGCGTCAAGAGCGGCAAGTCTCGTGGCGTTGGTGCTGGTGACGAGGACGTCATCAACCTGATCGCCATGCTCTTTGAATTCATCCTCGATGACCGCAACCTGCCGCACTCGCTGCGGGCGTTGATCGGGCGCTTGCAGATCCCGATGCTCAAGGTTGCAGTGATCGACAAGAGTTTCTTCAGTCGTGGCAGCCATCCTGCCCGTCGTCTGCTTAACGAAATTGCCACTGCTGCACTGGGCTGGGGCGGGCGCGACGATTATCAGCGCGACTCGCTGTACATGCGTGTCGACCAGATCGTGCAGCGTCTGCTCAACGATTTTGTCGATGATCCGGCGATTTTCTCCGAATTGCTGGCGGACTTCCTGGCCTTCACCAGTGACGAGCGTCGTCGCAGCGAACTGCTTGAGCAACGTACTCGGGATGCCGAAGAGGGTCGCACCCGTGCCGAGCTGGCGCGTCAGTTGGTTCAGCATGAACTGAATCAGCGCTTGCTGGGTAAAACTCTGCCCGAAGCGGTGGTGCGTCTGCTGGAACAGGCCTGGAGCAAGGTGCTGCTGCTGACCTGCCTCAAGCATGGCGAAGGTTCGAGCGAGTGGCTGGCGGGTTTGCAAGCCATGGACGATCTGGTCTGGAGTGTCGAACTGCACGAAGACCCGGAGTCACGGCAGAAGCTGCTCGAACTGGTGCCGGGACTGCTGAAGTCACTGCGCGAGGGTCTGACCAGCGCTGCCTTTGACCCGTTCGCTACCAGTGAATTCTTCAGTCAGCTTGAAGTGCTCCATGTTCAGGCTTTCCAGCACTTTTCCCGCCTGCAGGATGCGCAAGGCGATGAGCTTCAGTCTGTAGCAGCATTGACTGACGCTGAGCCTGCTGAAGGTCCGGCCATGATGGTCGTGATGGAAGAGATCGTTCTGACTGCGCCGGACGAGCCTTTGAGCAATGAAAGTGTCCTGCAATTGCCCAATGACGATGCAGGCCTGCAGATGGTCGACAAGCTGCGCGTTGGCAATTGGGTCGAGATCCAGGAAGACGAAGAGAACAAGCTGCGCTGCAAGCTCACGGCTATCGTCGAGCCTTCCGGGCGTTACGTGTTCGTCAATCGTACCGGCATGAAGGTTCTGGAGAAGTCCCGCATGGGGCTGGCCATCGAATTGCGTCGCGGCACCATCCGCATCCTCGACGACGCCTTGCTGTTCGACCGTGCGCTTGAGTCGGTGATCAGCAGCCTGCGCAAGCTCAAGGGCGCATAAACCTGATCGGGGAGAGGGCCGCCCGGCAAGCGGCCCACGAAGATCCATCGCCTGAAATACCTTCACGAATGAATTCGTTCCTACCGCAGGTGCTGTTTGGGCATACTTGCGCCTATCGAAACCCATCTTCAAGGAGCTTTCATGCAGTTGGACCTCGCAAGCGGTTGGTGTGACGATGTGCAGCATTGCCCGTCACCCAATTTCAATGCGCGACCCGAAGGTGAAATCTCGCTGCTGGTGATCCACAACATCAGCCTGCCGCCTGCTCAGTTCAAGACAGGCAAGGTCCAGGAGTTTTTCCAGAACCGGCTGGATATTACCGAGCATCCCTATTTCGAGGGTATTGCCGATCTGCGTGTTTCGGCGCATTTTCTGATCGAACGTGATGGCGAGGTGACTCAATTCGTCTCATGTCTTGACCGGGCCTGGCATGCTGGCGTTTCCTGTTTCCAGGAGCGCGAAGCCTGTAATGACTTCTCCATCGGTATCGAGCTGGAAGGCACGGATGACCAGCCCTTTACCGATGCGCAATATGCCGCCTTGATCGCTCTGACGCGCCAGTTGCGCCAGGCATTTGTGGCGATCACGCCCGATCGCATTTGTGGGCACAGCGATATCGCACCCGGACGCAAGACCGATCCGGGGCCGTGTTTCGACTGGGCTCGTTTTCAAGCCGCCTTGCAGGACTGAAGTGAGGATCAAGCGATGAGTTTTCTGGTGTTGCTGCTGGCAGTGTGGGTCGAAAAGTTTTCGGCGCTGCGCCAGCGTGTACAACGTGACGGGCCATGGCTGAAGGAACTGGCCAGGCTCGAGTCAAGTCCGCGAACCGCTTCTCGCCCCTGGATCATGCTGGCTCTGTTGGTCCTGCTGCCGCTTCTGATACTGCACCTGGCGCTGACCATCGTCGGTTCGGTGGCTTACGGCTGGCTGGCGCTGCCTGTGCATCTTCTGGTGCTGATCTATAGCCTTGGCCGTGGTGATCTGCTGGCCGCGCTCGGTCCGTTTCGCGATGCCTGCCGACGTGGTGATGAACAGGCTGCCGTGCATGTGGCCGAAAGAGACATGGGCGTGCAGGCCGACAACGGCGAGCAACTGCTTGAGGGCGTTCAGGGCTACATGCTCTGGCAGGCTTATCAGAGCTTCTTCGTGGTGATCTTCTGGTACTTCCTGCTGGGGCCTGTCGCGGCGCTGGCTTATCGCTTACTGGCCCTGGCGGCTGAATATGGCAAGACTCCGGCGCTGGTGGAGCGGGCGACGCAATTGCGTCATGCCTTCGACTGGGTGCCGGTCAGGCTGCTGGCGGCCAGCTTCGCGCTGGTGGGCAACTTCGTGGCGGTCAGCCGGGTGATGCTGCATGAATTGCTCAACTGGAACATCAGCGCCGCGCAACTGATTACCCGCATCGGCCGTGTTGCCAGCGAAGTCCCGGCACCTGTCATGGGCGCCGATGGCGTGACCAGCCTCGATATGCTCTGGGAGTTGCTGGTGCGCGCCGCAGTCGTCTGGTATGCGGGTTTTGCGCTGTGGACATTGTTGATCTGATCTGTAGGAGCGAATTCATTCGCGAACAGGCCACCCGAACAGCTCACAGGCATTGCGCGTACTCACCTGTGCCAACTGCTCCGGGCTGACGTTCAACAGCCCGGCCAGCGCTTGGGATATCTGCGGCAAATGCTCTGGACTGTTGCGCTGATTCGGATACATCGCCGGAGCCATGTCCGGCGAGTCGGTTTCCAGCACAATGCTTTCCAGTGGCAGATCGGCGATGACCCGGTGCATGCGTAGCGCCTGCGGCCAGGTCGCGGCACCGCCAAGGCCGAGCTTGAACCCCAGCTTTATATATTCCCGAGCTTCTTCCCGACTGCCTGCAAACGCATGAATGATCCCGCTGTGCCTGAGCTTGTGGCGCTTGAGCGTCGCGATCACATCCGCGTGGCTGCGCCGTACATGCAATAGTGCCGGTAGATTGAAGTCAGCCGCCAGTTGCAGTTGCGCCTCGAAGACCTGCTGCTGGTTCTGGCGGTCCGGTTTTTCGACGTAGTAATCCAGCCCGATCTCCCCCACAGCGCACAGTTGAGGGTGACCTTTGAGGCGGCTCAACCAGTCGCCGAGTTCAGTCAGATGCTCGGGGCGATGCTCGTCTATATAGACCGGATGCAGGCCGAACGCCGCAGACAGCGCCGGATGCTCCAGTGTCAGGCCCCACAGCCGCTGCCAGTTACGCTGATAAACCCCCAGCACCACCATGCGCTCCACGCCCAGGGTGCGGCACCTGTCGAGCACCTGTTGACGATCATCGTCGAAATCCGGGAAGTCCAGGTGCGTGTGGGTGTCGATCAGCATTGCCGGTCAGCCCTCGTGAATCCGCTGCTTGAAGGTCCGCACGATGGCATGCACGCCGGGTTCGTACTGATCGTTTTCGATGGCGGCCAGTGCCAGTTGCAGGGCCTTTTCGGCAATCAACTGATGTTGCTGGGCCATGGCATTGACCGGCAGCGGCAGGAAGTCCAGCAACTGGGTGTCACCGAAAGTGCCCAGGTGTAATTGCGCCGGATTGAGTGACTGGCTTTGCAGCACATCGAAAACACCTTGTAGCAACACGTAGGACGTAGTGATCAGTGCATCTGGCAAGTGCCCCAGGCGTTGCAGCATGTCACTCATCAGACGCTGGCCGCACTCGCGGCTGAACGCCTCGCCATGTTCGATCGTGGTCGTGCCGGTAAAGCCGCCGAGCGCATGCCGGAAACCGTCGGCACGCGACTGGCTGACGCTTAGTTCAGGGCGCGCACCCAGTAAGGCAATGTGTTCGGGATTCGTCTGTAACAGGCTGCGGGTCAGCTGCAGGCTGGCGTCGTGGTCATCGCTGACCACCGAGCAGAAGAACTCGGCGTTCATTTCCCGGTCAATGGCGATGATCGGCAGGCCTTTGTTCTGCAGTTCGCGGTAACTGTCGTTACTGGCGGGCAGGCAACTGGCGACCAGCAACGCATCGCAGCGTCGGGCACGAAAGACCTGCAGCAGTTGCAGTTCGCTGGCAGGATCGTCGTCGGAGCTTGCGATCAGCAACTGATAGCCGCGGGCGCGGGCGCCTTGCTCCAGCAGCTTGGCGATACGGGCGTAACTGGGGTTTTCCAGGTCCGGCAGTATGAAGCCCAGGGTACGGCTGTGACGGGTACGCAAGCCTGCGGCTTGAGGGTTGGGGCGGAAGTCATGTTCTTCGACCACCGCCCTCACACGCTCGACGGTCGAGGGGCTGATGCGTTGCTGTTCGGCCTTGCCATTGATTACGTAACTGGCTGTGGTGACGGAGACACCTGCCAGACGCGCAATATCGCTGAGTTTCACGCGAAAAGTTCCTTTTCGTGGTTGTCTCGTATCAACGAGGAGTTTCGCTGATCGCGGAGCATCTTTACACCAGACCATAGGGGATGCCCAAGTGCTCGGTGTATTTTGAGACGCCTCCTACAGCTATCGGACCGACTGGGCTTCAACGAGAGGCCATAATCGAGTAACGTGCCGTGCAATTGTAGATTAAACGATTCAGCAAGCTGATATTTGCTGCAAATCAGGATGAAATTGCCATCCGACAGGCAGCACTTTCATCTCCCAGGCTGTCGATCACTCAATGGTCGTCATTAAAACAAGAATCAGGTAGCGCTATGGCGCTGCACAGGAGTCAGGACATGCTCGAACTTTCTCTGGAGCAAATATCCATGGGCCGCACGGCTGTGGATAAGTCGGGCGCGTTGCAACTGATCGCCGACCATCTGGTCGCTGACGGTCTGGTTGCCGAGGGTTACCTCAACGGGCTGATGAATCGCGAGCAGCAAGGTTCTACCTTTCTTGGCCAAGGCATCGCAATCCCCCATGGCACCCCTGAAACCCGCGATCTGGTGTTCAGTACCGGCGTGCGCCTGATGCAATTCCCTGAAGGTGTGGATTGGGGTGACGGGCAAATCGTTTACCTGGCCATCGGTATTGCTGCCAAGTCGGACGAGCACTTGCGACTGCTGCAACTGCTGACCCGCGCCTTGGGTGAAGCGGACCTTGGTCAGGCTCTGCGTGAGGCGAAAACCCCGGAAGACCTGCTGCGGCTCTTGCAGGGCGCACCTCAGGAACTGGCCCTTGACGCACAGATGATCAGCCTCGGCGTATCGGCCGACGATTTTGAAGAACTGGTCTGGCGCGGTGCGCGACTGCTGCGCCGGGCCGATTGCGTCAATAACGGTTTTGCCGCGATTCTCCAGCAGGTCGAAGCCCTGCCGCTGGGTGATGGCCTGTGGTGGCTGCACAGCGAGCAGACGGTCAAGCGTCCTGGCCTTGCCTTCGTGACACCGGACAAACCTCTGCGCTATCTGGGCCAACCCCTGACGGGACTGTTCTGCCTGGCCAGCCTCGGGGAAGCTCACCAGACACTGCTTGAGCGCCTGTGCTCGCTGTTGATCGAAGGGCGTGGTCACGAACTGGGCCATGCCACCAACAGCCGCGTCATCCTGCAAGCTCTGGGCGGTGAATTGCCAGCTGAGTGGCCGACCCGGCAGATTGGCCTGGCCAACGCCCACGGCCTGCATGCCCGTCCAGCCAAGGTGCTGGCGCAACTGGCCAAGGAATTTGAAGGCGAGATTCGTGTGCGCGTGGTGGAAACCGGCGAAACCGCCGTGTCGGCCAAGAGCCTGAGCAAGTTGCTCAGCCTCGGCGCACGTCGCGGACAGACGCTGGAATTCATCGCGGAACCGACTGTTGCAGACGACGCTTTGCCTGCCTTGCTGGCGGCTGTAGAACAAGGCTTGGGTGAAGAAGTCGAGCCATTGCCGGTCGCAAGCGAGCCGCAAGCCGCGCCACAAAAAGCGGCTGTGGCCAAGGCCGTGGCTGCACCTCTTGATGGAGCGGTGCTGCAAGCCGTCTCGGCCTCGCCGGGCATTGCCATCGGGCCTGCTCATATTCAAGTGCTGCAAGCCTTCGATTATCCAGAGCAGGGCGAGTCTGTAGCTGCCGAGCGTGAGCGCCTGCAACAGGCTCTGGCCGAAGTGCGCCGGGATATCGGAAACCTGATCCAGCGCAGCAAGGCCAAGGCCATTCGCGAAATTTTCATCACCCATCAGGAAATGCTCGATGACCCGGAGCTGGGCAGCGAGACCGAACTGCGCCTGAACAAGGGTGAAAGCGCCGCTGCCGCCTGGGCCGGAGTGATCGATGCCGCCGCTTCCCAGCAAGAGCAGTTGAATGATGTGCTGCTGGCCGAGCGTGCTGCTGATCTGCGGGATGTCGGGCGCCGTGTGCTGGCGCAAATCTGTGGCGTCGAAACCGTTGCCGCTCCTGATGAACCTTACATTCTGGTGATGGATGAAGTCGGCCCGTCCGACGTGGCGCGACTGGACCCGGCGCATGTCGCGGGCATCCTCACCGCTCGGGGTGGCGCAACGGCGCATAGCGCGATCGTGGCCCGTGCCCTGGGTATTCCGGCGCTGGTGGGAGCTGGTGATGAAGTATTGCAACTCAAGCCGGGCACCGTTCTGCTGCTCGATTGCCAGCGGGGTCGTCTGACTGTCGCGCCGGATGAGTCGGTCCTGCAGCGTGCCGTACAGGACCGCGATGCCCGTGAACAGCGTCTCAAGGCTGCAGCCGCCTCGCGCATGGAGCCTGCAGTGACTCGCGATGGTCATGCCGTCGAAGTCTTCGCCAACATCGGCGACAGCACCGGCACTCCGGCAGCGGTAGAGCAGGGCGCCGAAGGCATCGGCCTGCTGCGCACCGAATTGCTGTTCATGGCTCATTCCCAGGCACCGGACGAAGCGACTCAGGAAGCCGAATACCGTCGCGTGCTCACCGATCTGGGCGGTCGACCTCTGGTGGTCCGTACTCTTGACGTCGGCGGTGACAAACCGTTGCCGTACTGGCCCATCGACAAGGAAGAAAACCCGTTCCTCGGTGTGCGCGGCATTCGCCTGACCCTGCAACGCCCGGACGTGATGGAAAGCCAGTTGCGCGCCTTGCTGCGCTCAGCCGACAGCGGCCCGCTGCGCATCATGTTTCCCATGATCGGCACCGTTGAAGAGTGGCGTCAGGCCCGTGACATGACTCAGCGCCTGCGTGAAGAAATCCCGGTCAGCGATCTGCAACTGGGCATCATGATCGAGGTTCCGTCAGCGGCGTTGCTGGCACCGGTACTGGCCAGGGAAGTGGACTTCTTCAGCGTCGGCACCAATGACCTGACCCAATACACCATGGCCATCGACCGTGGTCATCCAACTCTTTCCGCTCAGGCGGACGGCTTGCACCCGAGCGTGCTGCAACTGATCGACATGACCGTGCGTGCCGCCCATGCCAATGGCAAGTGGGTGGGTGTCTGCGGCGAGCTGGCGGCGGACCCGCTGGCGGTGCCGGTACTGGTCGGGCTGGGTGTGGATGAGTTGAGCGTTTCGGCGCGCAGCATTGGCGAGGTCAAGGCTTGCGTACGTGAGCTGGAACTGAGCACCGCTCAAAAACTGGCGCAACAGGCGCTGACGGCAGGCAGCGCAGCCGAAGTGCGTGCGCTGGTGGAGGCTTTGTAATGGCGAAAATTCTTACCCTGACCATGAACCCGGCGCTGGACTTGACCGTGCAGTTGTGCCAGCTGGAGCTCGGACAGGTCAATCGCAGTGACGCCATGCTCAGCCATGCGGCCGGCAAGGGCCTGAACGTGGCTCAAGTGCTGGCCGATCTGGGGCATGAGCTGACCGTGGCCGGGTTTCTCGGCATCGATAATCAACAGCCGTTCGAGTCCCTGTTCACCCGGCGTGGTTTTGTCGACGAGTTCGTGCGCGTGCCGGGCGAAACCCGCAGCAACATCAAACTGGCCGAAGGCAGTGGTCGCATCACGGATTTGAACGGCCCTGGCCCGCAGGTCAGCGAAGCGGCCCAGCAAGCCCTGTTCGCCAGGGTCGAGCAGATTGCCCCCGGTTTCGATGCCGTGGTGGTCGCTGGCAGCCTGCCTCGTGGCGTAACGCCCGAGTGGCTGCAAAAGCTCTTGCTCATGCTGAAGAACCTTGGTCTCAAGGTGGCGCTGGACAGCAGCGGCCTGGCCTTGCGTGCCGGTCTTGCGGCAGGCCCCTGGCTGATCAAGCCCAACACTGAAGAACTGGCCGATGCGCTCGATGCACCGATCATCTCCATTGCTGCCCAGGCCGAAGCGGCGACTCGCCTGCGCGCCCAGGGCATCGAGCATGTGGTGATTTCCCAAGGTTCCGAAGGTGTTCACTGGTTCAGTTCCGGCACCGCGCTGCATTCGCTGCCCCCGAAAGTCACCGTCGCCAGCACCGTAGGCGCCGGGGATTCTCTGCTGGCAGGCATGGTTCACGGTTTGCTCGGCGGCCATGAACCACAGAAAACCTTGCGCACGGCGACCGCGATTGCCGCCATGGCAGTGACCCAGATCGGTTTCGGCATTACCGATGCCGCCCAACTCAAACGACTTGAAAGCGGCGTCACTGTACGCAGCCTGACAGAACAATAAGAGAGGATCGTGATGAAGTTAGCCATTGTAACGGCCTGCCCGAACGGCAAGGTCAGCAGCGTCCTCAGCGCACGCTTGCTCGATGCGGCAGCCCAGCGTCAGGGTTGGGAAACCAGCGTCGAAGTCGTGGACCCGAACAAGCCCGAACAACACCTTTCGGCGCTGGATATCGAAGCAGCCGATCTGGTGCTGGTGGTCAATACCGGCCCGCTGGACCTGAGCCGTTTTGTCGGCAAGCGCCTGTTCCAGGACACGCCCGCTCATGCCTTGCAGGATGTGGACGGTTTCCTGAAGCGCGCCGCCGAGGATGCTCAAGTCTATACCGCGCCTGTGGCCGATGAGGCTGTCGCCGTCGGCAGCTCCGGCAGCCAGCCGCGCATTGTCGCGATTACTGCTTGTCCGACCGGCGTTGCGCACACCTTCATGGCGGCCGAGGCGATTCAGCAGGCTGCCAAGCGTCTGAACTACGACCTGCAAGTGGAAACCCAGGGTTCGGTCGGGGCGCGCAACCCGCTCAGCCCGCAAGCCATTGCCGATGCGGATGTGGTGCTGCTGGCAACGGACATCGAGGTCAATACCGATCGTTTTGCAGGCAAGAAAATCTACCGCTGCGGCACCGGCATTGCCCTCAAGCAATCCGATGCAACCTTGAAAAAAGCCTTGGCTGAGGGGCAGGTCGAGTCGGCTGATGAAGTGACCAAGTCACCGTCCAGAAAAGAAGGGACCGGCGTCTACAAACACTTGCTGACCGGCGTTTCGTTCATGCTGCCGATGGTGGTGGCGGGTGGTCTGCTGATTGCGCTGTCGTTCGTGTTCGGCATCAAGGCTTATGAGCAAGAGGGAACTCTGGCGGCAGCCTTGATGAAGATCGGCGGTGAGTCGGCATTCAAACTGATGGTGCCGTTGCTCGCGGGTTACATCGCATACTCCATCGCCGACCGTCCAGGTCTGGCTCCGGGCATGATCGGCGGCTTGCTGGCCAGTACGTTGGGCGCGGGCTTCATCGGCGGTATCGTGGCCGGTTTCCTGGCGGGCTATAGCGCGTGGTTGATCAATCGCTACGCACGCTTGCCAGCCAGTGTCGAAGCACTCAAGCCGATTCTCATCATTCCGTTGCTGTCGAGTCTGTTCACCGGCCTGGTCATGATCTATGTGGTGGGTCAGCCGGTTGCGGGCATGCTCGCCAGCCTGACCACTTTCCTGGACAGCATGGGCACCACCAACGCGATTCTGTTGGGCGTGCTGCTGGGCGCAATGATGTGTGTGGATCTGGGCGGGCCGATCAACAAGGCTTCCTATGCGTTTTCCGTAGGCCTGCTGGCATCCCAGAGTTATGCGCCCATGGCGGCGGCGATGGCTGCCGGTATGGTGCCGCCGATCGGCATGGGCATCGCCACGATCCTGGCGCGCCGCAAGTTCGCGCAGAGCGAGCGTGAGGCTGGCAAGGCCGCGTTCGTGCTGGGGCTGTGTTTCATTTCCGAAGGCGCGATTCCTTTTGCCGCCAAGGACCCGCTGCGGGTGATTCCTGCCAGCGTGATAGGCGGAGCGCTGACTGGCGCACTGTCGATGTACTTCGGCTGCAAGCTGATGGCGCCCCATGGCGGTCTGTTCGTGATGCTGATCCCCAACGCCATCAACCATGCGTTGCTGTATCTGCTGGCCATTGTCGTGGGCAGCGTGGCGACCGGCGTGATCTACGCAGTGCTCAAACGGCCTGAAGCGGTAGAGATGGAGCTGGCCAAAGCCACCGCCTGATACGTGGGCGTTGGCTGTCATATCCCTCCAACATTGGCCTGCTAGGTTTCCCCTTTCGCATCTTGAAAGGGGTTAACCATGAGCCAGTTCGATCTCAAGCGTCGTCGTGTGATTCAGGCTGTCGGAGCCGGCTTTCTGTTGCCGGGCCTGGCACCGGCAGTGATTGCTTCGGTGCAGGATCGCCCGAAGATGACCGACGGTGTGCAGTCCGGTGATCTGCTGGGTGATCGGGCGATGGTCTGGAGCCGCAGCGATCGGCCATCGCGCATGGTGGTCGAATGGGACACCCGCAGCATGTTCCCCAATCCGCGTCGGCTGGTGTCGGCGCTTGCCGATCAGCGCACCGACTTCACGGCCCGGGTCGAACTGAGCGGCCTGCCTGTGGATCAGGCGATCTTCTACCGTGTTCATTTCGAGGATGCCCAGTCGGGTGTGGCCAGCGAGCCCTGGTTCGGCCATCTGCGCAGCATGCCGCAACAGCGTCGCGACATCCGTTTCGTGTGGAGTGGCGACACCGTCGGCCAGGGCTTCGGCATCAACCCTGACATTGGCGGCATGCGTATCTACGAAGCCATGCGCCTGCGCTTGCCTGACTTCTTTATCCATAGTGGCGACACGATTTACGCCGACGGACCGATCCCGGAGCAGATCACGACCGAAGGCGGACGTATCTGGCGCAACATCACCAGCGAAGCGAAAAGCAAGGTTGCCGAGACTCTGGACGAGTATCGCGGCAACTACCGCTACAACCTGATGGATGAAAACCTGCGCCGCTTCAATGCCGAGGTGCCGCAGATCTGGCAGTGGGACGACCACGAAGTCACCAACAACTGGTCGCCCAGCAAACAGCTGGATGATCGCTACAAGGTCAAGGACATCCAGTTGCTGTCGGCTCGCGGGCGGCAGGCCTTTCTGGAGTATGCACCCATGCGTTTGCAGCAGGCCGATAACGGCGGGCGCATCTACCGTAAAATCCCTTATGGCCCGATGCTCGATGTGTTCGTGCTGGACATGCGCAGTTATCGTGATGGCAATGACGCCAACCTTGCAGACAAACCGGGGCCGACCACGGCCTTTCTGGGCCGAGAGCAACTGGACTGGCTCAAGCGCGAACTCAAGGCCTCCAAGGCGCAATGGAAGGTTATCGCGGCAGACATGCCCATTGGTCTTGGTGTCCCGGACGGCGAAGTCAGCCCCGGTGTGGCGCGCTGGGAGGCCATCGCTAACGGTAACGATGGCCAGGCCCTGGGGCGCGAACTGGAAGTGGCTGAATTGCTGGCGTTCATGCGGGCACAAAAGATCCGCGATTGCGTCTGGCTGACCGCCGATGTGCATTATTGCGCTGCGCATCACTATCAACCGGACCTTGCGGTGTTTCAGGATTTTGACCCGTTCTGGGAGTTCGTGGCCGGGCCGCTCAATGCCGGCAGCTTCGGTCCCAACCCACTGGACAAGACCTTCGGCCCGGAGCTGGTCTTCCAGAAAGCCCCGCCCGCCCAGAACACCTCGCCCTTTGCAGGCTTCCAGTTCTTCGGGGAAGTGAACATCGATGGCCAGACCGCAGAAATGACCGTAACCCTGCGGGATCTGGATGGAGTGTCAGTGTTTGAGCGCAAGTTGCAGCCTGTGGTTTAGTTTGTCGTTGCCATGTGTGCTTTCGTGGGAGGGGCCTTGGCCGCGACAGCGCCCTGAAGTGCGCCCCAAAGGTTGGATGGGTGTCCAACTTTTGGGGCGCACCTCACATGATGTCGTCGCGGCCAAGGCCCCTCCCACAATGTGCTTGGAACGCCAGGAACTGAAATTCCTTGCAACACCTTCACTCCCTGCTGGCTTATGATGAGGGACCTAACGACAGGACCAGGTCTGCGGCATGCTGGCTATTTTTCTTGAAACCCTGAACATCACCGCGCCTGTATTTGCCATGCTGTTCCTGGGGGTGATCCTCAAGCGCATCCATGCGATCAATGATGGCTTTATCGTCGTGGCTTCGGGACTGGTGTTCAACGTCACCATGCCGGCTCTGCTGTTTCTGGGGATCATTCACGCCAATCTGAATGAAGCGTTGCAACCCAAGCTGCTGATTTTCTTCAGCGTTGCGACCCTGCTGAGTTTCGCGGTCACCTGGGGCTGGGCGATCTGGCATTGCCCCCCTGAAGATCGGGGGGTGTACGTCCAGGGCGCGTTTCGTGGCAACAATGGCGTGGTGGGCCTGGCGCTGGCCGCCAGTATGTATGGGGCGTACGGTATTTCCCTGGGTGCGATTCTCGCGGCATTGGTGATCGTGTTCTACAACGCGCTTTCGACCATTGTGCTGGCGGTCTACAGCCCGGTGATCAAGTCCGACCCGTGGAGTATCTTCAAGAGTGTGCTGGCCAATCCACTGATCATCAGTGTCATCGCTGCCTCGCCTTTCGCCTATTTCGGCATCGGCCTGCCCAAATGGCTGGAAACCTCCGGCAGCTATCTGGCGCAGATGACCCTGCCGCTGGCGTTGATCTGTATCGGCGGCACGCTGTCGCTGGCGTCCTTGCGCAAAAGCGGTGCGTTGGCGATCAGTGCGAGCATGGTGAAAATGGTCTGGCTGCCACTGATCTGCACCTTTGCAGCGTGGCTGGTGGGCTTTCGCGGTGCGGAGCTTGGAATTCTGTTCCTGTATTTCGGCAGCCCGACGGCGGCGGCCAGTTACATCATGGCCCGCACGGCCAACGGCAATTACGAGCTGGCCGCCGCAATCATCGTCATCACCACGCTGGCGGCGGCTGTGACAACCAATATCGGGATCTTCCTGTTGCAGTGGGGCGGCTGGATCTAGTCGTCCGTCAATGTTGACGCCGCCAGGCCTTCACGATGCCAAAGGCTACTGCGATCCCCAGCAGCGGCAGGATGAACTGGAGCATCAGGTGCTCAAGCCTTTCGGCCAACAGCATGCCAGTACTGAACGACACGATATGCAGCCCGTAAGTCAGATATAACGCCAACAGCAGCAGCCCTTCGAAGCGGGTGATGCGATAACCGGCGTAAAACAGCGGCAGGCAGAGCACGGCGACGCCGAGCATGATCGGCAGGTCGAAAACCAGCGCGTTGGGGGATATCGACAACGGCACTGGCGAGATCAGCGCGGTCGCGCCCAGCACGCCCAGCAGATTGAACAGGTTGCTGCCGATCACGTTGCCCACCGCGATATCCCGCTCGCCGCGCAGGGCTGCGATCAGGGACGTCATCAGAGCGGGCAGGGACGTGACGATGGCCATCAGCGTCAGGCCGATTATCCTCTCTGAAAGCCCCAGATTGATCGCGACCACCACCGCAGCATCCACCAGCAGATGACCGCCGAACGCCAGCAACAGCAGGCCGCTGGTCAGCAGGGCGATACAGGTCAGTGAGCGTGGTTTTTCAGTGCTGTGGGTGTGCCCGTGACGTGCGCCATGACTGGCCTGGCGCAGGACGATGAACAGGCAGCCCAGCATCGTGCCCAGCAGCAGCACCCCGTCGAGCTTGCTGAACTCACCATTCCAGGACAGACCGATGACCAGCAGACTGGCCCCGATCATCAGCGGAATATCGATGCGCAGCACCTGACGGGCGACTCGCAGGGGAATGATCAGGGCACACAGGCCCAGAATCACCAGCACATTGAAGATATTGCTGCCGATGACGCTGCCCACGGCAATGTCGGTGCTTTCGGAGAAGGCGGCTTGCAGGCTGACGGCCATCTGGGGCGCGCTGCTGCCCAGTGCGACGACCGTCAGGCCGATGATCAGCGGTCGAATCCTGAGGATCGAGGCCAGGCGCACGGCAGCGCGCACTGATAATTCTGCGCCGATCAGCAACAGCAGAAGACCACTCACCAACTGGATGAGCGCGGGGGCGGGAAGGGTCGATAGCTGGATAATTCGGGCTGTCCTCAGTCGAGGCTCTGGACGCGCACTGGCGCGGTTCCGCTGCGCAGCATGCCCAGTTGTTCGGCAGCTTCGCGGGATACGTCGATCAGCCTGCCTCGTACATGAGGGCCGCGATCGTTGATGCGCACGACGACGGTCTTGTCGTTGTCGAGGTTGGTGACCTTGACGCGGGTGCCGAAAGGCAGCTCGCGATGAGCAGCAGTCAAGGCATTCTGATTGAAGGGTTCGCCACTGGCGGTACGCTTGCCGTGATGTCGGGCACCGTAATACGAAGCGCGACCGGTTTCGTCGTAGCCGTGGGGATCGATGTCATGACTGGCGCAACCGGCCAGAAGGGTGAACAGGGAACAGGCAGTGGCAAGTCGGCGCATGGGTCTAATCCTGTGATGCCTGTTTATGTGGGAGCGGATTCATTCGCGAAAAGCCCGGTGAAGACTTTCGCGAATAAATTCGCTCCTACGGCTTGGGTCAGCCTTCGAGCTTGGCCTTCAGCAGTTCGTTCACTTGCTGCGGGTTGGCCTTGCCTTTGGAGGCTTTCATTGCCTGACCGACGAAGAAACCGAACATCTTGCCGCGCTTGGCTTCGTCTGCGGCGCGGTACTGTTCGACCTGTTCGGCATTGGCGGCGAGCATTTCGTCGAGCATCGATTCGATGGCGCCGCTGTCTGTAACCTGTTTCAGGCCACGTTTTTCGATGACTTCGTCGGCGCTGCCTTCACCATTGGCCATGGCCTCGAACACCATCTTGGCGATCTTGCCGGAAATGGTGTTGTCCAGGATGCGCTTGAGCATGCCGCCCAGTTGCTCGGCACTGACTGGTGATTCTTCGATTTCCAGGCCTTGCTTGTTCAGCAGGCTGCCCAGCTCGACCATGACCCAGTTGGCTGCCAGCTTGGCGTCGCCGCCGATGCTCACAACCTGCTCGAAGTAATCGGCCTGCTCGCGGCTGGAAGCCAGCACGCTTGCATCGTAGGCCGACAGACCGAACTGGCTCTGGAAGCGCTCGCGTTTCTGTGGCGGCAATTCCGGCAGGGTGGCGCGGGTTTCGTCGAGGAACGAGTCTTCGATGATCACCGGCAACAGGTCCGGATCGGGGAAGTAACGGTAGTCGTTGGCTTCCTCCTTGCTGCGCATGGCGCGGGTTTCGTTGGTGTTCGGGTCGTACAGGCGAGTTTGCTGGATGACCTTGCCACCGTCTTCGATCAGATCGATCTGGCGCTGGATCTCGCTGTTGATCGCCTTCTCGATGAAGCGGAACGAGTTGACGTTCTTGATCTCGCAGCGTGTACCGAACTCGACCTGGCCCTTGGGGCGAATCGACACGTTGCAGTCGCAACGCAGCGAGCCTTCGGCCATGTTGCCGTCGCAGATGCCCAGGTAACGAACCAGCGCGTGGATGGCCTTGACGTAAGCCACGGCTTCCTTGGCGCTGCGCATGTCCGGTTCCGAAACGATTTCCAGCAGCGGCGTACCGGCGCGGTTCAGATCGATGCCGGTCATGCCGCTGTAGTCTTCGTGCAGGCTCTTGCCCGCATCCTCTTCCAGATGAGCGCGGGTGATACCGATGCGCTTGACCGTGCCGTCCTCAAGGGTGATGTCCATATGGCCCTTGCCGACGATCGGCAATTCCATCTGGCTGATCTGGTAGCCCTTGGGTAGGTCCGGATAGAAGTAGTTCTTGCGGGCGAATACGTTGTGCTGACCGATTTCGGCATTGACCGCCAGGCCGAACTTGACGGCCATGCGCACGGCTTCCTTGTTGAGCACCGGCAACACGCCCGGCATGCCCAGATCCACAAGGCTGGCCTGGGTGTTGGGCTCGGAGCCGAACGTGGTGGCGCTACCGGAGAAAATCTTCGATTGGGTCGAAAGCTGGGTGTGAATTTCCAGCCCGATGACGACTTCCCATTGCATATAAGTTGCTCCTCAGAAGCCTTCAGGTGTGCGTGTGTGCCAGTCAGTGACTTGCTGATACTGATGGGCCACATTCAACAGACGGCCTTCCTGGAAATACGGCGCAAGCAATTGCACACCGACCGGCAGGCCGTCGACGAAGCCTGCAGGCATGGACAAGCCCGGCAGACCCGCGAGGTTGGCGGTGATGGTGTAGAAGTCTTCCAGATACGCAGAAACCGGATCGTTGTTCTTGGCACCGATTTTCCAGGCCGGGTTTGGCGTGGTCGGGCCGAGAATCACGTCGACTTCGGCGAAGGCGTTCATGAAGTCGTTCTTGATCAGGCGTCGAATCTTCTGCGCTTGCAGGTAGTAGGCGTCGTAGTAGCCAGCCGACAGGGCGTAGGCACCGACCATGATGCGGCGCTGTACTTCAGGGCCGAAGCCTTCGGCGCGGGAGCGCTTGTACAGGTCGGTCAGGTCTTTTGGCTCTTCGCAGCGATAGCCGAAGCGTACGCCGTCGAAGCGCGACAGGTTGGACGAAGCTTCTGCCGGAGCGATGACGTAATAGGCCGGAATTGCATGCTGGTTGTTCGGCAGGCTGATTTCCTTGACGATCGCGCCGAGCTTTTCCAGCTCCTTGACGGTTTCGTGTACCAGCTGTGCGATGCGAGGGTCCAGACCTGCGCTGAAGTACTCTTTCGGAAGGCCGACGCGCAGGCCCTTGAGCGAGGTATTGAGGCTGGCGGAGTAATCCGGCACAGGCTCATCAATGCTGGTGGAGTCCTGCGGATCGAAGCCGGCCATGCCTTGCAGCAGCAGGGCACAGTCTTCGGCAGTGCGGGCCATGGGGCCAGCCTGATCGAGGCTGGACGCGTAGGCGATCATGCCCCAGCGGGAAACGCGACCGTAGGTCGGTTTCAGGCCGGTCAGGTTGGTCAGTGCGGCTGGCTGGCGAATCGAGCCGCCGGTGTCGGTGCCGGTGGCCGCAGGCAACAGGCGTGCCGCAACGGCAGCCGCCGAACCGCCGGACGAACCGCCAGGCACGTGTTCCAGATCCCACGGGTTTTTCACTGCGCCGTAGTAGCTGGACTCGTTGGCCGAACCCATGGCGAATTCGTCCATGTTGGTCTTGCCAAGGGTCACGGTGCCCGCTGCTGCCAGTCGGGCAACCACGGTGGCGTCATACGGTGCCTTGAAGTTGTCGAGCATGCGCGAGGCGCAACTGGTGCGGATGCCCTGGGTGCAGAACAGGTCCTTGTGCGCCAGAGGCGCGCCCAGCAGAGCGCCGTTCTCACCGGCAGCGCGACGTGCGTCGGCGGCCTGGGCCTGAGTGATCGCCAGGTCTTCGGTGAGGGTGATGAAGCTGTTGAGCTGAGGGTCGAGCTGCGCGATGCGCGCCAGCAGGACACGGGTCAGTTCTTCGGAAGAAAACTTTTTATCGGCGAGTCCGCGGGCGATCTCGGCCAGAGTCATTTGATGCATGCAGGCTCTTTCCCTTACTCGATGACTTTCGGAACCAGATAAAGCCCGTCCTGGACCGCTGGTGCGATGGCTTGGTAAGTGTCGCGACGATTGTGCTCGGTAACGGCGTCTTCGCGCAGGCGCTGGGAAGCTTCCAGCGGGTGTGCCAGAGGTTCGATGCCTGTGGTATCGACCGCTTGCATCTGATCGACCAGCCCAAGAATGCTGTTAAGTGCTTCGGTAGTACGCGGGATATCGGCGTCATCCAGGCCCAGTCGGGCCAGATGGGCGATCTTTTCCACGTCGGAGCGTTCAAGCGCCATGGGGTATCTCCAGTGGAATGCCGGCTGATCGGTCTGCCAGCAAATTGCGGAACACCACCGCATTTATGCGGTCTTAAAGCCGCTAATGTCGCGGGGTGTGTTCAGAAAACCGCCAATTTAACATATTGGCTCCTTGCCCAAAATCCCTGTCGTTGTTAGAGTTTGCCGCACTTTTTTACCCACGCGTTCCCTAGGGTCCCATATCCCATGTTCAAGAAACTGCGTGGCATGTTTTCCAGTGATCTTTCCATCGACCTGGGCACTGCCAACACCCTTATTTACGTGCGTGAGCGCGGTATCGTTCTGAATGAACCTTCTGTAGTTGCAATTCGTACTCATGGCAACCAGAAGAGTGTCGTGGCTGTCGGTACAGAAGCCAAACGTATGCTGGGCCGTACTCCAGGCAACATCGCAGCCATTCGTCCAATGAAAGACGGCGTTATCGCCGACTTCAGCGTGTGCGAAAAGATGCTGCAGTATTTCATCAACAAGGTTCACGAAAACAGCTTTCTGCAGCCCAGCCCTCGCGTGCTGATCTGCGTGCCGTGCAAGTCCACTCAGGTCGAGCGTCGCGCCATTCGCGAATCGGCTCTGGGCGCCGGTGCCCGTGAAGTATTCCTGATCGAAGAGCCTATGGCCGCTGCCATCGGTGCCGGTCTGCCGGTTGAAGAAGCACGTGGTTCGATGGTCGTCGATATCGGTGGTGGTACCACTGAAATCGCTCTGATCTCGCTCAACGGCGTGGTCTATGCCGAATCCGTACGTGTCGGCGGCGACCGCTTCGACGAAGCGATCATCACTTATGTGCGTCGCAACTACGGCAGCCTGATCGGTGAATCCACCGCAGAGCGCATCAAGCAGGAAATCGGCACAGCCTATCCGGGCGGCGAAGTTCGTGAAGTCGACGTGCGCGGCCGTAACCTGGCCGAAGGCGTTCCACGTGCCTTCACCCTCAACTCCAATGAAGTGCTCGAAGCCCTTCAGGAGTCTCTGGCGACTATCGTTCAGGCCGTCAAGAGCGCCCTGGAGCAATCTCCGCCAGAGCTGGCTTCCGATATCGCCGAGCGCGGTCTGGTCCTGACCGGTGGTGGCGCACTGCTGCGCGACCTGGACAAGCTGCTGGCCCAGGAAACCGGTCTGCCGGTCATCGTTGCCGAAGACCCGCTGACCTGTGTGGCGCGTGGTGGTGGCCGTGCGCTGGAAATGATGGATAAGCACACCATGGATCTGCTCTCCAGCGAGTAATTCGCCGGCGCGCTGTTCATAGGGTCTTTTGTATGCAGGTAGCGCTTGTGCTACCTGTATGCGTCAGGCTGACGCCGAAACAAGGTGCCTATTTCTTTCATCTGTCCAGGCCGGTTCATACCCCATGAATAACAGCCAATTGAAGCTTGATCCGTTGATCGCATGCCCGGGAGGAGCGGCCTATTAAACCGCTTTTCGCAAAAGGCCCATCGCTGGGCGTACGTCTTCTGGTGCTCGTCGTGCTGTCGGTCGCGTTGATGGTGGTGGACGCACGCTTCACGATCCTCAAGCCCGTGCGCAGCCAGATGTCGCTGGTATTGATGCAGACCTACTGGATCGTCGATCTGCCGCAGCGCATGTTTCAGGGCGTTGCCAGCCAGTTCGGCAGCCGTACCGAGCTGATCGCCGAAAACGAGAAACTCAAGACCGAAACCCTGCTCCTGCAAGGTCGCCTGCAAAAGCTGGCGGCACTGACCGAGCAGAACGTTCGCCTGCGCGAGTTGCTCAACTCTTCGGCGCTGGTCAACGAGAAGGTAGAAGTCGCCGAACTGATCGGCATGGACCCGAACCCCTTCACCCACCGCATCATCATCAACAAGGGCGAGCGCGATGGCGTGGTCCTGGGGCAGCCGGTGCTCGACGCCCGTGGCCTGATGGGGCAGGTGGTCGAACTGATGCCCTATACCTCCCGTGTCCTGTTGCTGACGGACACCACCCACAGCATTCCCGTACAGGTCAATCGCAACGGTCTGCGCGCCATTGCCAGCGGCACCGGTAACCCGGAACGCCTGGAATTGCGGCATGTGGCGGATACCGCTGACATCAAGGAAGGCGACCTGCTGGTGAGTTCCGGCCTCGGTCAGCGTTTCCCGGCGGGTTATCCGGTAGCGACAGTCAAGGAAGTCATTCATGACTCCGGGCAGCCGTTTGCCATTGTGCGCGCCGTTCCTACTGCTGCCTTGAATCGCAGTCGCTATCTGCTGCTGGTGTTCTCCGATGGTCGTTCGCCGGAAGAGCGCGCTGCCGACGCGGCGCAGGCCCAGGAATCCCTCGACAAGGGCCTTGAGCCGACCGTCGCGCCAACGCTCCCGCCGCTATCACCGGCTTTCCCGATGGTGCCGATGCCAACGGTCCCATCGTTCCCGACCGGCACCACACATGCCAGACCGGCTGCCCAGGGTACTTCGGCTCCGGCTGCAACCCCGGCGCCGGCAACCCAGCAAGCCCCGGCGCGGCCTGCTGCAAGGCCTGCCACGTCACAGCCTCCTGCGTCTGCACCTTCCAACTCTCGGGAGCGAATCGATGGTTAGTCATGTTTCCGGGCGCAATGGCTGGGTGGTCTGGCTCACCTTCGCCATCGGCCTGTTGCTGAGCATTTCGCCACTGCCGCAGTTCATGGAAATCTTTCGTCCGCTGTGGCTGGCGTTGCTTCTGAGTTTCTGGGTTCTGGCCCTGCCGCATAAAGTCGGTATGACCACGGCCTGGTTGCTGGGCTTGATGGAAGACGTGCTATACGGCAACTATCTGGGTCAGAACGCGCTGATCCTGACGTTGATCGCTTTTCTGGTCATGTCTTTGCAGCAGCGTCTGCGCATGTTCCCCATGTGGCAGCAATGCCTGGTGTTGCTGGTGGTCTTTGGTCTGGCGCAGCTTGTGCAACTGTGGATCAGTGCCCTGAACGGCAATCGACAGCCAACCCTGGCGCTCGTGCTGCCCGCACTGGTCAGTGCCTTGTTGTGGCCATGGGTGAGTTATGGTCTGCGTGGGTTGAGCAAGCGTTTGAAAATCAACTAAGCGCAGCGTGAGCGCAGGACTGCGTCGTGCTGCGCTTATCGTCACAGACACGGAGATGTCCTTATGCCCTTGCTCTATCTGGCCTCTGGCTCACCGCGCCGGCGTGAACTGCTCACTCAGATCGGTGTGCCTTTCACTGCGCTGAGTGCGCAAATCGACGAAACTCCTCTCAACGATGAAGCCCCGACGGCCTATGTCGAGCGTCTGGCGCGTGGCAAGGCCGCGGCCGGTCTGGCCTTGCTGGGCGATGAAGACGCTTGCGTGCTGGGTGCCGATACCGCTGTGGTGCTTGATGGTCGCATTCTGGGCAAGCCGGTGGATCAGGCCGATGCGCTGGCAATGCTGGCTGCGCTGTCCGGGCGTGAACATCAGGTACTGACCGCCATTGCGCTGGTCGATCACCAGCGCAGCGAGGCTCGCATCGTGACCAGCCGCGTGCGCTTTCGCCCTGTCGAACCCCATGAAGCCCGGACCTACTGGGCCAGCGGCGAGCCGCAGGACAAGGCGGGCAGTTATGCTGTCCAAGGCCTTGCAGCGATTTTCGTCGAAGAGCTGCATGGCAGCTATTCTGGAGTCGTTGGGCTACCTCTGTGCGAAACCGCAGAACTGCTGGGCAGTTTCGGCATACCCTGTTGGCAATGCCTGGAAGGTGAAAAGCCATGAGTGAAGAGATTCTGATCAATATCACCCCGATGGAGTCGCGGGTGGCAGTGGTGGAAAACGGTGTCCTGCAAGAGGTCCATGTCGAGCGGACCCAGCGTCGCGGCATCGTCGGCAATATCTACAAAGGCAAGGTGGTGCGGGTGCTGCCCGGCATGCAGGCCGCGTTCATCGATATCGGTCTGGATCGTGCAGCCTTCATTCATGCGTCGGAAATCTCCATGCGTGAAGGCCCGGCAGTGGAAACCATCAGTTCCCTGGTCCATGAAGGCCAGAGTCTGGTCGTGCAAGTCACCAAGGACCCGATTGGCAGCAAGGGCGCACGCCTGACCACGCAACTGTCGATTCCGTCGCGCTATCTGGTGTACATGCCGCGCACGGCTCACGTGGGCATTTCCCTGAAAATCGAGGACGAGGGCGAGCGCGAGCGACTCAAGAAGGTCGTCAGCGATTGCGTGGCACTGGAAGGTATCAAGGAAGCAGGCGGTTTTATCCTGCGCACCGCCGCCGAAGGTGCGGGCGCCGACGAAATCCTCATGGACATCCGTTATCTGCGCAGGCTGTGGGACCAGATTGGCGAACAGATCAAGACCATCAGCCCGCCCAACGTGATCTACGAGGATCTTGGCCTGGCGCTGCGCACACTGCGCGACCTGGTCAGCCCGCGTATCGAGAAGATCCGTATCGACTCCCGGGAAACCTTCCAGAAAACCACGCAGTTCGTGGCCGAGCTGATGCCGGAAATCGCCGACCGTCTGGAACATTACCCCGGTGAACGTCCGATCTTTGACCTGTACGGCGTGGAAGACGAAATCCAGAAGGCGCTGGAGCGCAAGGTGCCGCTCAAGTCGGGTGGCTATCTGGTGGTCGACCCTGCCGAGGCCATGAGCACCATCGACGTCAACACCGGCGCGTTCGTCGGCCATCGCAATCTGGAAGAAACCATTTTCAAGACCAACCTGGAGGCCGCGACGGCCATTGCGCGGCAACTGCGTCTGCGCAATCTGGGCGGCATCATCATCATCGACTTTATCGATATGGAAGATGGCGAGCACCAGCGTCAGGTCCTGCGCACCCTGGAAAAACAGCTGGAGCGTGATCACGCCAAGACCAACATCATCGGTATCACCGAGCTGGGTCTGGTGCAGATGACCCGCAAGCGCACCCGTGAAAGTCTGGAGCAAGTGCTGTGCGAGCCCTGCCACTGCTGTCAGGGACGCGGCAAGCTCAAGACGCCGGAAACCATCTGTTACGAGATTTTCCGCGAGATCCTGCGCGAGGCCAGGGCCTATCAGGCGGTGGGTTATCGGGTACTGGCCAACCAGCGCGTGGTTGACCGGTTGCTCGATGAAGAGTCGGGCAATGTGGCGGAACTGGAGAGCTTTATCGGACGCACCATTCGTTTTCAGGTAGAAACCATGTATTCACAGGAACAATATGACGTGGTGCTGCTCTGAAGTTGCTCGTGTCGTGAAAGCCTGATGCCCACGACGACGAGCCGTACGCCCTTATAACGAGAATGATGCGTGGTAAATGAGCAAAACCTGTACCGGGCCGCACCTGCACTATTGAGCCGGGTTCATTTCAGCAACGCTGACTGGCTGGCTTTATTGCGGAGGGCTCTCTGAATGGAGCGTCTGTCCCGTTTCTTTTCTGCCCTGACTCGCTGGGGGCTTGGTCTTTGCGCGCTGGCGCTGATTCTGGCTGCCTTGTATGTCAGCCTCGGGCGTCAGTTGATGCCGATGGTCGCCGAGTATCGGGTCGATGTGGAAACCCGTGCCAGTGCGGCGCTCGGCATGCCGTTGAGCATCGGCAGTCTGGAAGGAAGCTGGAGCGGGTTCTCTCCGGTGCTGGTTGCCCATGATGTGATGGTGGGCGAGGGCGCCAGTGCCTTGCGTCTTGATCAGGTCACGGTATTGCCTGATATCTGGGACAGCCTGAAGTCCCGAAATGTGCGTATCGCTCATCTTGAGGTCGGCGGCCTGCAGGTCATTCTCAAGCAGGACAAGGACGGGGCCTGGGCAGTCCAGGGGCTGCCTGTCCAGGACAACGCCTCCCTCGATCCCGAGAAGCTGCTCAACCAGATGCAGATTGTGTCGCGCCTGTCGCTGCTCGACAGCCAGGTGACACTGCAGCCTTTCGACGAATCGCCGCTGACCCTTACTTATGTCAACTTCACTCTGCTCACCGGCAGCTATCATCAGCGCCTCGATGCGCGCATGACCCTTCCGGACGGCCAGCCGCTGAGCCTGAACCTGCGCTCGCGAATCCAGGCCAGCCAGTGGAAGGACGGCGAAGCCGATCTGTATCTGAGCCTGCCTCAGAGCGATTGGGCCAAGTGGCTACCCAAGGCCCTGACCCGTGAATGGAAGGTTTCCACGCTCAAGACCGGTGGCGAGTTCTGGCTGAGCTGGGGCAAGGGGACTGTTCAAAGCGGTGTCGCACGTCTCAATGCACCGCAGATCAAAACGGGTTATGCCGAGCGCAAGCCCGCAGTCATCGACAATCTGGCCCTCAATGCCTGGTTCCAGCGCAGCGATACAGGTTTTGACCTGACGCTGGATTCGCTGGCCATGAGTCTGGGCAAGGATCGCTGGGAAAGCCGTTTGAAGCTGACCCAGACGGTTGCCAGCGATGGCCAGGAAGAACTCTGGCATGTGCAGGCCGACAGGCTGGATCTGACACCGGTCACGCCGCTGCTCGATTCCGTCGCGCCGCTACCGGAAGGTTTTCGCGCGGCGCTCAACAATCTCAAGGCTAGCGGTGGACTGCGCAATGTGCTGCTCGATTACCGGCCTCAGGCGGTGGGCGACAAGCGTCTGAGCTTTGCTGCCAATCTGGACAAGGTGGGTTTCAATGCCTATCACGGCGCTCCGGCAGCCGGAAACGTCAGTGGCGCCATCAGCGGTGATCTGGGGCAGGGCGAACTGCGTCTGGCCACCGATGACTTCATGCTGCACCTGGACCCGATCTTCAAGAATCCATGGCATTACCTGAAAGCCAACGCACGCCTGACCTGGAAGCTGGATGATCAGGGCTTCACCCTCATCGCACCGTACATCAAGGTGCTGGGGGAAGAGGGCAAGATTGCCGCCGACTTCCTGATCCGTCTGCATTTCAACCACGATCAGGAAGACTACATGGACCTGCGGGTCGGCATGGTCGATGGCGATGGTCGCTACACCGGCAAGTACCTGCCAGCCGTGCTGAGCCCGGAACTGGACAAGTGGTTACGCACGGCGGTAGTGGGCGGTGCAGTCAATCAGGGCTATTTCCAGTATCAGGGTTCGCTTAACCATGGTTCGCCGGATACGGCCCGCGTCATCAGTCTGTTTTTCGATGTGCATGACGCCACTCTGGACTTCCAGCCGGGCTGGCCATCGCTCAAGGGCGTCGATGGTCAGGTCTATGTGGAAAACAGCGGCGTGAGGGTCAAGGCCAGTAAGGGGCAATTGCTCAATACCCAAGTCAGCAAAGTCGTGGTGAACATTCCCCACGTTCCGGCCGGGCAGCCGAGTCATCTGCTGGTGGATGGCGAATTTGCCGGCACTGTGGCCGACGGCATGAAGATTCTCCAGGAAGCGCCCATCGGCACCGGCAGCACCTTTGCGGGCTGGCAGGGCGAAGGGCCGCTCAAGGGCAAGCTGAAGCTGGATATCCCGCTGGCCAAGGGAGTTGAACCCAAGGTCGCGGTGGATTTCAGTACTGAAGGCGCACGCCTGAAGATCGCCGATCCGGTGCTGGAGCTGACTCAGCTCAAAGGCGATTTCCGCTTCGACAGTGCCAAGGGTGTAAGCGGCAAGGGGATTCGTGCCCAAGTGTTTGATCGCCCGGTGACGGCCGAGGTCTTTGCCGAAGGCAAGCCTGGCGCCAACGTGACTCGTGTCGCTGGCAGCGGGCAGGTGGCACTGAAAAAACTCACCGAATGGCTGGGCATCACTCAGCCGTTGCCGGTTTCAGGCGACTTGCCTTATCAACTGCAACTGACCCTCAACGAGGGCGACAGCTCGTTGCTCATCAATTCCGGGCTCAAGGGCGTGACAGTCGATCTGCCGGCACCGTTCGGCAAGGCCGCCGAAGAAGAGCGTGACAGTGAGTTTCACATGACGCTGCAGGGGGCCGAGCGGCGCTTTGATGCAGCTTATGGCGGGTTGGCGAATCTGGCTTTTGCCACGCCGGCCGGCAAGCTGACCGAAGGGCGCGGAGAATTGTTTCTGGGCCAGGGTAACGCTGTGGTTCCCGATGCCAAGGGCTTGCGCATACGCGGCAACCTGTCGGAGCTGGACGTGGCGCCCTGGCAGGCCATTGCACAGCGCTATTCGGGTAACGATCCTGGCGGCAGTGCCAAGCAGTTGCTCAGTGGTGTGGACCTGCAGGTCGGCAAGCTGACGGCAATGGGCACGACTCTGGATCAGGTCCGGGTGCAGTTGCAGCGCAATGCCGCTGCCTGGGCGTTGTCTCTGGACAGCGCGCTGGTCAAGGGCTCGGCCACGTTGCCCGACAGCAAATCCGTACCCATTGGCATCGATCTGCTTTATGTGCGCTTGCCAGCTCCCGATCCAAACGCTGCCGTGGTCGAAAACCCGCCAGACCCACTGGCCGATGTCGACCCGAGCAAGATTCCCGCGACGGATATAAGGATTGCCCAGCTGTATCAGGGCGAGCAATTATTGGGGAGCTGGGCCTTGAAGATCAGGCCTTCGGCGACCGGACTTCGCTTGTCCGAAATGAATCTTGAACTCAAGGGTCTGTTGCTCAAGGGCGAGGGCAGTTGGGAAGGCGCGCCGGGCACCAGCAGCAGTTGGTTCAAAGGTCAGCTCAGTGGCAAGAATCTGGCTGACGTGCTCAAGGCATGGGGTTTTGCGCCCACGGTTACCAGCGAAAGCTTCGAGATGGACGCCGATGGCCGTTGGCCGGGTTCGCCTGCCTGGGTCGGGCTCAAGCGTTTCTCCGGTAGCCTGGACGCCACATTGCGTCAGGGGCAGTTCGTTGAAGTGGAAGGTGGCGCTCAGGCTTTGCGGGTGTTCGGCTTGCTGAACTTCAATTCCATTGGCCGTCGTCTGCGCCTGGACTTCTCCGACCTGCTGGGCAAAGGCCTGAGTTACGATCGGGTCAAAGGCTTGCTGGTGGCCAGTGACGGCGTTTACGTCACGCGCAAGCCTATTACCCTGACAGGGCCGTCGAGCAATCTTGAACTCAACGGCACGCTGGACATGGTGCGTGACCGGGTCGATGCCAAGCTGCTGGTGACCTTGCCGGTGACCAACAACCTGCCGATTGCCGCGCTGATTGTCGGTGCTCCGGCCATCGGTGGTGCGCTGTTTCTGGTGGACAAGTTGCTGGGCGATCGCGTTGCGCGTTTTGCCAGCGTGCAGTACAAGGTCGAAGGACCTTGGAAAGAACCGAAAATCACGTTCGACAAGCCTTTTGAAAAACCTCAATAGCGCGTCATGGAGTACAGTGGCGGCAGGCCATTTAAGGGAAGCGTCATGTCTTTTGCCGTGATTCAGATGGTCAGCCAGAGCGACGTGCAGGGCAATCTTGCCCAGGCTCGCAGGCTGTTGGAGCAAGCAGCCGAAAGCGGTGCGCGCCTTGCGGTGTTGCCCGAGAACTTTGCCGCCATGGGGCGTCGTGACGTTGCCGATATCGGCCGCGCCGAGGCCAGTGGGCAAGGCCCGATCCTGCCGTGGTTGAAACTGGCTGCCCGTGACCTCAAGTTATGGATTGTCGCCGGAACATTGCCACTGCCGCCCGATGACCAGCCCGAGGGCAAGGTCACGGCCTGCTCGCTGCTGGTGGACGAGCAGGGCGAGCAGGTTGCCCGCTATGACAAGCTGCATCTGTTTGATGTGGACGTCGCGGACAATCGCGGTCGCTATCGTGAATCCGATGACTATGCTCATGGAAACAACTTGGTTGTTGCCGACACACCCGTAGGCCGGTTGGGCCTGAGTGTCTGTTACGACCTGCGCTTCCCGGAGCTTTACACCGCCCTGCGCGAAGCCGGGGCTGAATTGATTACCGCGCCGTCGGCCTTCACGGCAGTGACCGGCGCGGCGCATTGGGAAGTCCTGATCAGGGCGCGCGCCATCGAAACCCAGTGTTATCTGCTGGCGGCTGCCCAGGGTGGGACTCATCCGGGGCCTCGGGAAACTTACGGGCACGCGGCAATTGTCGATCCATGGGGTCGCGTGCTGAGTCGGCAGGAACAGGGTGAAGCTGTGCTGCTGGCTGAACGGGACAATGAAGAACAGGCGTCCATACGGGCGCGGATGCCGGTGTCCAGTCACCGGCGCTTTTTTTCGCAGGACGCCGTGCGGCCTGCTTCGGAGTGAATATGAGTGGCTTGTCCTCTGTCAGCGAACATCTTCTGGCGCCCGGTGGCTTGACGCTGGATAGCCTGCAATCGGTTCTGGGCGAGCTGGCCGGCCCGGGAATCGATGCGGCTGACCTCTACTTTCAGGGGATGATCTCGGAGTCCTGGTCTCTTGAGGACGGCATCGTCAAGGAAGGCAGTTTCAACCTTGACCAGGGTGTCGGCGTGCGTGCGCAGTCGGGTGAGAAAACCGGTTTCGCCTACAGTAACGCGATCACTCTGGAAGCCTTGAACACGGCGGCTCGTGCCGCTCGCTCGATTTCCCGTGCAGGCCAGAATGGCCGGGTTCAGGCATTCACTTCTCAGGATGTTGCCCGCTTGTATGCGCCGGATAACCCGCTGGAAGTGCTGACCCGTGCCGAGAAGGTCGAACTGCTCAAGAGCGTCGATGTTGCCACCCGCGCCCTTGATCCGCGTATCCAGAAGGTGTCGGTGAGCATGTCTGGCGTCTGGGAGCAGGTTCTGGTGGCTGCCGCCGATGGCACGCTCGCCTCCGATGTGCGGCCGCTGGTGCGTTTCAATGTCAGCGTTATCGTCGAGCAGAACGGTCGTCGCGAGCGCGGTGGTCATGGTGGCGGCGGACGTACCGACTACCGTTATTTCCTCGCTGAAGACCGCGCCATGGGCTACGCCCGCGAGGCGCTGCGTCAGGCACTGGTC
Organism: Pseudomonas cichorii; assembly: GCF_019719005.1. Taxonomy (GTDB): domain Bacteria; phylum Pseudomonadota; class Gammaproteobacteria; order Pseudomonadales; family Pseudomonadaceae; genus Aquipseudomonas; species Aquipseudomonas cichorii_E. Next base: position 64,457 of record NZ_JAIGPJ010000001.1, on the reverse strand, counting down.
AACCTTGAAGCGATTCCGGCACCGGCGGGCACCTTGCCTGTGGTGCTGGGTTCCGGCTGGTCCGGTGTACTGCTGCACGAGGCGGTCGGGCATGGCCTGGAAGGCGACTTCAACCGCAAGGGCAGTTCAGCCTACAGCGGCCGGATGGGCGAAAAGGTCGCCTCCAGCCTTTGCACCATCGTCGATGACGGAACGCTGGCCGGGCGTCGTGGCTCGCTGAGCGTGGACGACGAAGGCACGCCGACCGAATGCACGACCCTGATCGAGAATGGCATTCTCAAGGGCTACATGCAGGACAAGCTCAATGCGCGCCTGATGGGCGTCGCCCGTACGGGCAACGGTCGTCGCGAATCCTATGCACACCTGCCGATGCCACGCATGACCAACACCTACATGCTGGGCGGCGAGAGTGATCCACAGGAAATCATCGCGTCGGTGAAGAAAGGTATTTATTGCGCCAACCTGGGCGGTGGTCAGGTCGACATCACCAGCGGCAAGTTCGTGTTTTCCACCAGCGAAGCCTACCTGATCGAAGACGGCAAGATCACCGCTCCGGTCAAAGGCGCGACCCTGATCGGCAACGGGCCGGAAGCCATGAGTCGAGTGTCGATGGTCGGCAACGACATGTCTCTGGACAGCGGTGTGGGCGTCTGCGGAAAGGATGGCCAGTCAGTACCGGTAGGTGTTGGTCAGCCGACCCTGAAGATCGATGCGATCACGGTCGGTGGCACTGGCGGGTGAGGATGTGACGGGGCTGACCCTTGCGGTCAGCCCCAGGGTCGTGATCAACGCAGACCGCGTTGAATCTCGTCCAGGTCACGGATGTATTTGAAGATTTTGCGGCTGGTGGCCGGCGGTTTGTTGCGTGCAACTTCGTGTTGAGCCTGACGGATCAATGAGCGCAGTTGCTGGCGGTCAGCGTCCGGGTAGTCGATGACGAACTTTTCCAGGTCGTCGTCGTTGCCCGAGATCAAGCGATCACGCCAGCGCTCCAGAGCGTGGAAGCGTTCGTTGTACTGGCGAGTGGAGGCATCGAGTTGGTCCAGTAATTCCAGAATGGCTTCCTGGTCCTGATCGCGCATCAGCTTGCCGATGAACTGGATGTGGCGCTTGCGGGCAATGTGCGCGGTGTGCTTCGGCGCATCCGCCAGAGCCTTGCGCAAGGCGTCGGTCAGAGGCAGCTTGGCCAGTACATCGGGTTTGAATGTCGTCAGTCGCTCGCCAAGATCAACCAGAGCATGCAGCTCGCGTTTTACCTGGCTTTTGCTTTTCTCCCCGTCGAGGGAGTCGTCGTAAGAATCAACCATGGGGGCCGTCCGCAAATAAACGCCGCCATGATAACCAGTCGAGGGCCGCTTGTCCGGTCCGGTCGGTATTCGGCGTGTGCCGAAAGCAGAATTTGATGGAGAAAATCATGAGTGCAACCCAAAGCGTCGGCCCTCAGGCCTTGCCCGAACTGCAGGAACAGGTCGAGCAGATCATTGCCGAAGCCAGGCGCCAGGGCGCCAGTGCCTGTGAAGTTGCCGTGTCGCTGGAGCAGGGGCTGTCGACATCCGTTCGTCAGCGCGAAGTGGAAACCGTAGAGTTCAACCGCGACCAGGGGTTTGGTATCACCTTGTACCTGGGGCAGCGCAAAGGCTCGGCCAGCACCTCGGCCAGTGGCGCAGGCGCGATTCGCGAAACCGTGGCAGCAGCCTTGGCCATCGCCAAACATACTTCCGAGGACGAAAGCTCCGGTCTGGCCGATGCCGCGTTGATGGCCAAAGAGAACAAGGATTTCGATCTGTTCCATGCCTGGGATATCACGCCCGAGCAGGCCATCGAGCAGGCCTTGATCTGTGAAGCCGCAGCCTTTGACGCCGACAGCCGTATCAAGAACGCCGATGGCACCACGCTCAACACCCATCAGGCTTGCCGGGTCTATGGCAACAGCAATGGTTTCGTCGGTGGTTACGCTTCGACACGTCACAGCCTCAGTTGCGTGATGATCGCCGAAGGTGAAGGCCAGATGCAGCGTGATTACTGGTATGACGTCAACCGTATCGGCACTCTGCTGGCAGATCCCCAGAGCATTGGTCGCAAGGCTGCACAACGTGCTGCCAGTCGTCTGGGCGCGCGTCCTGTTCCGACCTGCGAGGTTCCGGTGCTGTTCTCGGCCGAGATGGCGGGCGGCCTGTTCGGCAGCCTGTTGTCAGCCATTGCCGGTGGCAACCTGTACCGCAAGTCTTCCTTCCTGGAAGGCACGTTGGGGGAGCGGCTGTTCCCCGAGTGGCTGACCATTGATGAGCGTCCGCACCTGATGCGCGCCATGGGCAGCTCCGCTTTCGATGGCGATGGCCTGGCGACTTACGCCAAGCCGTTTGTGGAAAACGGCACGCTGGTTTCCTACATCCTGAGCACCTATTCAGGCCGCAAACTGGGCCTGCCCAGCACGGCGAACGCCGGTGGCGTGCATAACCTGTTCGTCACTCATGGCAGCGAAGATCAGGCTGCACTGATCCGTCGCATGGGGCGCGGCCTGTTGGTCACCGAATTGATGGGCAGTGGCCTGAACATCGTGACCGGTGATTACTCCCGTGGCGCGGCGGGTTTCTGGGTCGAGAATGGCGAGATCCAGTTCCCGGTTCAGGAAGTGACCATTGCCGGCAATATGCGTGAAATGTTCAAGCAGATTGTCGCGATTGGCAGCGATCTTGAACTGCGCAGCAACATTCGAACAGGCTCGGTGCTGATCGAGCGCATGACTGGGGCGGGTACCAAAATCCCCTCTCCGAAAATGACTCCGCTCCAAGGGGGGGACCGAATCCATTGCATCAAAACCATCCCTCCATTCCTCTTTTCATATCCTCCTCTTTCGGTTCGCTCAAACTACACACTTGTTTTGATTCTTAATCTCATTCAATAATGAATATCATTTCCGAAATGAGATGCGGTCATGGGGTCTGTGTTACACGAGCTGCCTTACCTGGAAAACTGGCGCGGTCTGAGTCTGCGGATTCGCTGTGCCCTTGAGCCTGATGAACCGCGCCTCATCGATCATTACCTGGCCGAAGGGCGCTATCTGGCGCGTTTCACGGCTACGCCACAGATGCTTATCGCCGAAACCACTTTCCGCCTGTTGATGGACACGGCACGCGACACGGTCTTGCCGTGGCACTGGCGCTGCCTGTGTCTGGATCAGGCCTGGCGGCCGTTGCGCGACGTAAAGGCGCTGGCTTCCACACCCGCACGACAGCAACGCTGGGCAGCCTGCGCGCATCAACTGGCGTCCTGCGTTTTGCAGCCTTCGATTTCTCTCACTGAACTGGTGCAAGGACATTCCGATGAGTAATACCCGTATCGAACGCGACAGCATGGGCGAATTGCAGGTCCCGGCAGAGGCCTTGTATGGCGCACAGACTCAGCGTGCGGTGGATAACTTTCCGATCAGCCAGCAGCGCATGCCAAAGCAGTTCATTCGTGCGCTGTTGCTGGCCAAGGCGGCAGCGGCTCAAGCCAACCTTGAGCTGGAGCAGATCAGCGAAGGGCAGAGCAAAGCCATAGTCAGCGCCGTGAAAGAGCTGCTGACCGGTGATTTCATGACTCACTTCCCGGTGGATATCTACCAGACGGGTTCCGGCACCAGCACCAACATGAACGCCAACGAGGTGATTGCCACCCTGGCGACCCGCGTGCTGGGTGAAACGGTCAATGCGAACGATCACGTCAACTGTGGCCAGAGCAGCAACGACATCATTCCGACTACCATTCACGTCAGCGCTGCCCTGGCCTTGCACGAACAACTGCTGCCGGCCCTGAATCATCTGGTTCAGGTCACCGAGCACAAGGCTGTGCAGGTACACGCCTTCGTCAAGACTGGGCGTACCCACTTGATGGATGCCATGCCGGTTCGCCTGAGCCAGGTCCTCAATGGTTGGGCTCAGCAGATCCGCGCCAACATCGAACATCTGCAAGGTCTGCAGCCAAGCCTGCAGGCCCTGGCTCAAGGCGGCACGGCAGTGGGCACCGGCATCAATGCGCATCCTGAATTCGCAAAGCGTTTCAGCACGCACCTGAGCGCTTTGAGTGGCGTGCAGTTCGAGCCGGGCAAGGATCTTTTTGCCCTGATCGGTTCCCAGGACACCGCCGTGGCCGTGTCCGGGCAGCTCAAGGCAACAGCTGTTTCCCTGATGAAAATCGCCAATGACCTGCGCTGGATGAACTCCGGCCCGCTGGCCGGGTTGGGTGAGATCGAGCTGCAGGCCTTGCAGCCGGGTTCGTCGATCATGCCGGGCAAGGTCAATCCGGTGATCCCGGAAGCGACCGCGATGGTTGCGGCGCAGGTCATCGGCAACGATGCGGCGATTACCGTGGCAGGGCAGTCCGGCAACTTCGAGCTGAACGTGATGCTGCCGATCATCGCCCAGAATCTGCTCAGTAGTATCGAATTACTGGCCAACTCCAGTCGTCTGCTGGCTGACAAAGCGATAGCCAGCTTCAAGGTCAACGAAGCTAAGCTCAAGGAAGCGTTGTCGCGTAATCCGATCCTGGTGACGGCGCTCAATCCGATCATCGGCTACCAGAAGGCCGCCGAAATCGCCAAGAAGGCGTACCAGCAAGGACGTCCGATCATCGATGTAGCCCTTGAACACACCGATTTGCAGCGTAGTCAGCTGGAAGTGCTGCTCAATCCCGAAAAACTCACTGCTGGCGGCATCTGATTCAAGCCCGCCTGGAGGTATGTCATGCAGCATTGGAAACGCACCATCGAACTGGCCAATCGCTGTTTCAACCAGGGTGAGTGGGTCGAGGCCCGCGAGCTTTACCTTCAGGCGCTGGCACTGGCTCAAGTGCTGTTTGAACGCTGGCCGGATGCCGACGAAGCGGTCGCGGCCTGTGTCATTTCCCATCACAACCTGGCCGATCTGCACCTGAGCCTGGGGCAGCCGGAGGAGAGCGCCGAGTATTTGTGCGCGATCCATCAACACCTGCTGCAAACCATGCAGGAACCGCGTCTGCCCAAGGCCTTGCGTGAGGCCGCGCTGCGCCACAGCAACAAGACCTATGCCGAACTGTTGGGCTTCATCAGCGAACACGGCGAATACCCAAGGACGCATAGATTGCTGAACAGCAACGGCGAGCATACGCGCTCATCGTTGCAGCGAGATTCAGCCGCCACTCCTGGCCTTTTCTACGGAGCACATTGATATGCCTTATACCTTGCCTGCACTACCTTACGCCTACGACGCCCTGGAACCGCACATTGATGCGCAAACCATGGAAATCCATTACACCAAACACCATCAGACCTACATCAACAACCTCAACGCCGCTGTCGAGGGCACCGAGTTCGCTGAGTGGCCAATCGAGAAACTGGTGGCCAGCGTCCAGCAATTGCCTGAAAAACTGCGCCCGGCGGTGATCAATCAAGGTGGCGGCCATGCCAACCACACCCTGTTCTGGACCGTCATGGTTCCTGGCGGCGGTGGTCTTCCTCAAGGTGAGGTTGCCAAGGCTATCGATGAGCAACTGGGCGGTTTCGACAGTTTCAAGGACGCTTTCACCAAAGCGGCCCTGACCCGTTTCGGTAGTGGCTGGGCCTGGCTGAGCGTGACGCCCGAGAAAAAGCTCGTGGTGGAAAGCAGCGGTAACCAGGACAGCCCGTTGATGAACGGCAACACGCCGATCCTCGGCCTGGACGTCTGGGAACACGCTTACTACCTGCTCTACCAGAACCGTCGCCCCGAATACATCAACGCGTTCTACAACGTGGTCAACTGGGATGAGGTATCCCGGCGCTACCAGGCCGCTGTGGCCTGATTCTCCAATAAAGACCTAAGGCAGTTTATGCGTTCGGAAATACTTACAGTCAGCAGCGTGCGGTTGTTTCGTCTGGCGATCGGGACAGTTCTGCTGTTGGCCGGCATGGCATTGCTGGGCGCACAAGGGCTGGCCTGGCTCGACCTTGAGCCGCGCCTGATGCGGGCGCTGGAAGGCGGCGCGATCTGTGCGTTGGGCACGGCATTGGGGGCGGTCCCGGTACTGGTGATCCGTAACATGCCGATCATGGTGTCCGATGGACTGCTCGGCTTCGGTGCTGGTGTCATGCTGGCAGCGACGGCGTTTTCCCTGATTGTGCCGGGACTTGAAGCTGCCGAAGGTCTTGGTTTTTCGGCCTGGGGCGCGGGTGGCCTGATCAGCGCGGGCATTGTGCTGGGAGCCTTGTGCCTGTTCATGGTCGATTACAGCGTCTCCAGAGGCTCGCCATTGAGCGGCACTCCCGAACATCCTGTGATTGCTCCACGAATCTGGCTGTTCGTGATTGCCATCGTGGCTCACAACATCCCGGAAGGCATGGCGATTGGCGTTTCGGCGGGTGGTGGCCTGTCGGAGGCTGATAGCCTGGCCATCGGCATTGCCTTGCAGGACGTCCCCGAAGGGCTGGTGATCGCCATGGTGCTGGCAGGTGCTGGAATGTCGCGCGGCAAGGCGTTCCTGATTGGCGCGGCTTCCGGCCTCGTCGAACCCCTCTTTGCCCTGCTCGGTGCCTGGCTGGTGGGCATTGCCGAGCAACTGCTACCATTCGGTCTGGCCCTGGCGGCTGGCGCAATGCTGCTGGTGGTGACCCATGAAATCATCCCTGAGTCCCGCCTGAACGGGCATAACAAGATTGCCAGTCTGGGATTGATTGCAGGTTTTTGCTTGATGATGGTGCTGGATACGGCGCTGGTTTGAAGGGGCAGCAGCCGTGAGAGCGCTGACAAAATTATTGTGTATCGTGTGTATTCTGCTTTGACGAAGTCATTATGCGTGTGTATCGTACACACCATAAGGCGTGATGAGTGGGCAGATGCGAAGTCGAGATTTGATTGAAATGATTGAGGCGGATGGATGGTTTGAAGTGGCGGTGAAGGGAAGCCATCATCAGTTCAAACATCCAACTAAAAAAGGCCGGGTGACTGTTCCACACCCCAAGTCTGAAATAGCTAAAGGAACGCTACACAACATATTGAAAAGCGCCGGCCTCAAGTGAGTTCGGAGTGACTACCGAGGTCCGGTAGGGTGTCAGTAAAGTAGTACTGGGCGACTGAGCGGCCTTACGGGGCTCTCAAACCTACAGTTACTGCTCTCAAGGGCTCTGTGTAACGAGCGCTTTAATTCTCAAGGGAGAATTACGTTAATGAAATTCCCGGTTGTAATACATAAAGATGCCGACTCTGATTTTAGTGTGACTGTGCCCGATGTGCCTGGCTGCTTCTCGGCCGGTACCACCTTCTCGCAAGCGCTTGAAAATGTACACGAAGCACTGGCGCTGCACCTGGAGGGGCTCGTTGCTGATGATGAGGCTTTACCTCAGGCGCAAGAAGTAGACGCGCATCTCGGTAATCCGGATTACGCAGATGGCATATGGGCTTTGGTTGACTTCGACTTGACTCCTTATCTGGGGAAGTCGGTGAGGTTTAACGCTTCTCTGCCAGAGCATCTTCTGAACAGGATTGATGAAAAGGTTCAGAAGGATCACCGCTACGCTTCGCGATCAGGCTTTCTGGCTACTGCTGCACTGCGCGAGTTGTGTGCCTGATTGAGGAATGTGCCAGTCAAGGTGAAGGGCGCGGCCAAGGTCCCTCCCATGGATTTTTCCCCAAGCTTCTTGACTGCCTGGCATTAGCCAATCGGTGCCTTACTCGCCCTCATCGAACTTGTTATTGATCAGTTCGATCAGCCCGTCCAGAGCTTCCTGCTCGCCTTCGCCTTCGGTCAGCAGGTGAATATCCGTGCCTTTGCCGGCAGCCAGCATCATCACGGCCATGATGCTCTTGCCGTCGACCATGCTCTCCGGTGAGCGGCCAACCCTGATCTGGCAAGGAAACTTGCCTGCTACGCCAACGAACTTGGCGGCTGCGCGGGCGTGCAGGCCCAGTTTGTTGATGATGGTGATTTGACGAGCGGGCATCGCAGTGAAAATCCTTCAGCTGAGGTCGCGGTGGCGGACCTGAACGTTCTTGAGTGATTGTTGCAGGACCTGACCCAGGCGCTCTGTCAGGTAGACGGAGCGGTGATGCCCGCCTGTGCAGCCAATGGCAATGGTGACGTATGAACGGTTGCTGGCAGCGAAACGAGGCAGCCATTTGTTGAGGTAGGAAAAAATGTCCTGGAACATCTCTTCGACATCAGGCTGTGCTGACAGGTATTCGACAACGGGGGCATCAAGGCCTGAGTGATCGCGCAGTTCCGGCTTCCAGTAAGGGTTGGGCAGGCAGCGCACATCGAACACCAGATCGGCATCGACCGGCATGCCGCGCTTGAAACCGAACGACTCGATCAGGAAGGCGGTACCGGCTTCTGGCCTGTTCAGCAGGCGAAGCTTGAGGGTGTCGCGTAGCTGATAGAGGTTCAGGTGCGTGGTGTTGATCTTGAGATCGGCCAGATCGATGATCGGTCCCAATAATGTCGTTTCGTCGTGTATGGCCTCAGCCAGCGATCGGTTCGCCGTGCTCAGCGGATGACGACGACGGGTTTCGGAGAAGCGTTTGAGCAGCGTCGCTTCGTCGGCGTCCAGGTAGAGCACGTCGCACTGGATATTGAGTGCACGAAGTTCGGCGAGGATCTGCGGGAAACGCGTCAGGTGGCTCGGGAGATTGCGTGCATCGATGGAGACTGCCAGCAGAGGCTCTGCCAGCTCGCTGTTCATCAGCGCACGCTCTGCCAGTTCTGGAAGGAGGCCGGCGGGAACGTTGTCCACGCAATAGAAACCGTTGTCTTCCAGCACATTCAGCGCTGTGCTCTTGCCAGAACCCGAACGACCACTCACGACGATCAGGCGCATGCTCAATGTCCGTTCTGTACGTCCAGTACCACTTGATAAAGCGTTTCACCGCTTTCGGCACTGCGTAGGCGGTCACGCACTTCAGTGCGGTCAAGCATGCTGGCTATCTGGCGCAGCAGCTCCAGGTGTTCATCGGTGGCCGCTTCCGGGACGAGCAGGACAAACAGCAGGTCGACCGGGGCACCATCGATGGCGTCGAAATCGATAGGCGATTCCAGGCGCATGACTGCGCTCACAGGTGTTTCACAGCCTGCAAGGCGGCAATGGGGGATGGCAATGCCGTTGCCAAAACCGGTAGATCCCAGTTTTTCGCGGGCAACAAGGCTTTCAAACACACTTTGCTGGTCCATGCTCGGTACTTCTCGACCGATCAGGTTGGCAATTTGTTCGAGTACACGTTTTTTACTGCCGCCCGACACGTTCACGCATGAACGGCCGGGGGTCAGGATGTTTTCAAGTCGGATCATTGGGATGAGTGTCAGCGAGCTGTCGCACCTTTAAGGATGTTCTGCTGCTTCTCCTTATGCTTGAGCAATTGTCTGTCGAGCTTATCAGTGAGAAGGTCGATGGCCGCGTACATGTCGTCATGTTCGGCGTTGGCTACGACCTCTCCACCATGGATGTGCAGTGTGGCTTCGATCTTCTGCTTGAGCTTCTCGACCGCCAGGGTGACCTGCACGTTAGTAATCTTGTCAAAATGCCCTTCGAGCTTCTTGAGCTTGAGCTCAACGTATTCGCGAAGGGGCTTGGTCACTTCCAGTTGGTGTCCACTGATATTGACTTGCATACAGCTTTCTCCTTTGCCAGTGCATAAAGAAGCAGGAGTTCATTCCTGCCGCTGGAACGCTGTGGCTCTGCCTGCATCACATCAGTCGCTTGCGTTCACTCGAAGGTGCAATTCCGAGAGACTCGCGGTACTTGGCAACTGTGCGACGGGCTACTTGAATGCCTTGTGCCTCCAGTAAACCAGCGATCTTGCTATCACTCAACGGCTTTTTCTGATTTTCCGCTGCAACCAGTTTCTTGATGATTGCGCGGATGGCCGTCGAAGAGCATTCCCCGCCTTCGGAGGTGCTGACGTGGCTGGAAAAGAAGTATTTCAGCTCGTAAATACCCCTTGGGGTATGCATGAACTTCTGGGTGGTCACGCGGGAAATCGTAGACTCGTGCATGCCCACCGCTTCGGCGATGTCGTGCAGGACGAGCGGCTTCATGGCCTCGTCGCCATACTCGAGAAAACCGCGCTGATGTTCGACGATCTGGGTGGCAACTTTCATCAGGGTTTCGTTGCGGCTCTGCAGGCTCTTGATGAACCAGCGGGCTTCCTGCAACTGATTGCGCATGAAGGTGTTGTCGGCGCTGGTGTCGGCCCGGCGCACAAAACCGGCGTATTGCGGGTTGACCCGCAGGCGCGGCACGGATTCCTGATTCAGCTCCACCAGCCAGCGTTCGTTGTCCTTGCGCACGATCACATCGGGCACGACATATTCGGCTTCGGTGGATTCGATCTGTGAGCCGGGGCGCGGGTTGAGGCTCTGGACCAGTTCGATGACCTGGCGCAGTTCGTCTTCCTTGAGCTTCATGCGACGCATGAGCTGGGTGTAGTCGCGACTGCCCAGCAGGTCGATGTAGTCGGTGACCAGGCGCTGGGCTTCGCTCAGCCAGCGGGTCTTGGCCGGTAGCTGGCGCAATTGCAGCAGCAGGCATTCGCTCAGGTTGCGGGCGCCGATACCGGCAGGCTCGAATTGCTGGATACGGTGCAGAACGGCTTCGATCTCGTCGAGTTCGATATCCAGTTCGGGATCGAAGGCTTCGACGATTTCTTCGAGGGTTTCGTCGAGATAGCCCTGGTTATTGATGCAGTCGATCAGGGTGACGGCAATCAGCCGGTCCTTGTCGGACATCGGCGCCACGTTCAATTGCCACAGCAGATGGCTCTGCAGGCTTTCGCCCGCGGACGTGCGGGTGGTGAAATCCCATTCGTCGTCATCGTTACTGGGCAGGCTGCTGGCGCTGGTCTGATAAACATCTTCCCAGGCGGTATCGACGGGCAATTCGTTTGGAATGCGCTCGTTCCATTCACCCTCTTCCAGGTTGTCCACAGTGGGTGCGGATTCCTGATAGCTGGGCTCCTGGATCTCGGTATTGGGCTTTTGCTCAATGTTGTCGGCCAGAGGGTCGGAGTTGTCGAAGTCCTCGCCTTCCTCCTGGCGTTCCAGCATAGGATTGGATTCCAGTGCTTCCTGAATCTCTTGCTGGAGGTCCAGGGTCGATAACTGGAGCAAGCGGATAGCCTGTTGCAGCTGCGGTGTCATCGTCAGCTGCTGGCCCATTCTCAAGACTAGCGATGGTTTCATGGCAGGGGCTAAACACCTTATTCGCCGGCGCACATGCGCCATCCACTACAGGGCGCCGAAGCGCCAACTTAAGCAAGTTATATGCCTGAATCTGAAGTGTTTGCCTAGAGCATCATGACAAAAAATGCATTGTCAACAGGATGCTTAGGCAAAGCTCGCATCAAGAGAGCTCACACAGGATCGACTACAGGCGGAACTCGTGGCCGAGGTAGACCTCTTTCACCAGTTGGTTGGCCAGAATGGTTTCCGAGTCGCCTTCGGCAATCAATTGCCCGTCGTTCACGATGTAGGCGGTTTCGCAGATATCCAGGGTTTCGCGCACGTTGTGATCGGTGATCAGCACGCCGATGCCCTTGGCTTTGAGGTGATGAATGATCTGTTTGATATCGCCCACCGAGATGGGGTCTACGCCTGCGAAAGGCTCGTCGAGCAGGATGAACTTGGGTGCGGTGGCCAGTGCCCGGGCAATTTCCACGCGGCGGCGCTCACCACCCGAAAGGCTCATGCCCAAGTTGTCGCGGATGTGGGTGATGTGGAATTCCTGAAGCAGGCTTTCCAGCTCCTTGCGACGTGCGGCTGAGTCGAGTTCCTTGCGGGTCTCGAGTATGGCCATGATGTTATCGGCTACGGACAGCTTGCGGAAGATCGAGGCTTCCTGAGGCAGATAGCCAATACCTGCGCGGGCGCGACCGTGCATCGGCTGGTGGCTGACATCGAGGTCATCGATCAGGACACGGCCCTGATCGGCCTGTACCAGACCGACGATCATGTAGAAGCAGGTCGTCTTGCCGGCGCCGTTGGGGCCGAGCAAGCCTACGATCTGACCGCTGTCGATGGACAGGCTTACGTCGCGTACGACCTGACGACTCTTGTAGCTTTTAGCCAGATGCTGGGCTTTAAGCGTCGCCATTTACTGGGCCTTCTGCTGTTCGGTTTTCTTTTTAGGCTGGATGACCATGTCGATCCGTGGGCGCGGTGCAGTCACTTTGGCGCCGCCATTGGCGCGGCCTGCGGTGACGACCTGCTTCACGGTGTCATAGACGATCTTCTCGCCTTCGGAGGTATTGCCGTCGTTGATGACCTTGGCCTTGTCGATCAGTACGATGCGATCCTGTGCCGCGTAATACTGGATGGTGACGCCATAGGCCTGCACGATCGGCTTGTCTACCGAGGGTTTCTGCTCGTAATAGGCCAGGTTGCCGACGGAGGTGAATACGTCGACTTCGCCCTGTGCGTTACGAGTGATGGTCACGGTATTACCGGTGATCTTCATCGAACCCTGAGTGATGATCACGTTGCCCTTGTAGGTGGCAACGCCTTTCTTGTCATCGAGCTGCGCATCGTCAGACTGGATGTGAATCGGCTGATCGCGGTCGGTTGGCAGGGACCAGGCGCTCGCGCTTCCCAGTGCTGCGCCCAGGCCGAGCAAAAAAGGAAGAGTTTTAACGAGACTCATACTGTCCTCTTACGTTGGACAGCAGGTCCATCCTGCCGTCGTTCAAATACGCTTTCATTCCCTTGGCTGTCGTTACACCGCCAGCGGCGTCGATTCTAACCACTTGCTCGGTCTGCGCATATTGCTTCTGTGGGAATACGGTCATACGACTGCTGGTAATGATAGTCGTACGCTGCTTTTCATCGGTACGTGCAACACGTACGGAGTCGATCAGTTCGACTTCGGTGCCGCCCGGCGAAACCTCGCCACGCTCGCTCTGTACATGCCACGGGAACAGGGTGCCGCGGTACATGTGCAGGTCGGGCTTGGTCAGCAGGGTGATGTCCGTGGCCTTGACGTGCTCGACCTTGTCGGCAGTCATGTCGTATTGCATCTTGCCGTCGGGCAGATACTGCACGCTATGGGCATTGATGGCGTAATAGTCGATGGCGGTGTCGTCGGTGGCGGCGACAGGCTGATCCATGAAGCTTTCCGGGCTGATGTTCCAGTAGCCGACTGCAGCAAGCAGCAGTGCCAGCACCCCGAAGGTCAGAATCGTGCGTATTTTCTTACTGAACATAGAAAAGGCTTCCATAAGGATGCATGGCGGGCTGCTTCAATGTTGCCCGGCGCACAGGCGACAAGTCTGGCAGATCGTTGCCCCGGCAGGTGATTTGTTCCTGATTCATAAAGAGCAGAAGAGTAGCCATTACATGACACCCGCTCGCAGCAGGTCCTGCAGGTTGAAGGCGCCGGTCGGGCGGTCATCGGCGTCGACGACGATCAGCGCGCCGATCTTGTGATCTTCCATGATTTTCAGGGCTTCGGCGGCGAGCATGTCTGCGCGGGCCGTCTTTCCATGAAGGGTCATGACTTCATCTATAGTGGTTTCGCGAATGTCGATCGGGCGATCCAGGGTGCGGCGCAGGTCGCCGTCGGTGAAAATTCCGGCCAGCTTGCCGTCGGCGTCGACGATTGCGGTCATGCCCAGGCCCTTGCGGGTCATTTCCAGCAGTGCATCGCGTAGCGGGGTGCCGCGCTGAACCTTGGGCAGGGCGTCGCCAGTGTGCATGACGTTCTCGACTTTGAGCAGCAGGCGTCGGCCCAGTGCGCCGCCGGGGTGCGAGAACGCGAAATCTTCTGCGGTGAAGCCGCGAGCTTCGAGCAGGGCAACGGCCAGGGCGTCGCCCATGACCAGGGCGGCGGTAGTCGAAGACGTGGGTGCCAGGTTCAGCGGGCAGGCTTCGTGTTCCACCTGGACGTTGAGGTTGACGTCGGCCGCCTTGGCCATGACCGAGTTCGGGTTGCCCGTCAGGCTGATCATCTGGATACCCAGGCGTTTGATCAGTGGCAGCAGGGTAACGATTTCATTGGTCGTGCCGGAGTTGGACAGGGCCAGAATGATGTCGTCGCGGGTAATCATGCCCATGTCGCCATGGCTGGCCTCGGCGGGATGCACGAAATAAGAGGTCGTGCCGGTGCTGGCCAGGGTCGCGGCGATCTTTCTGCCGATGTGTCCGGACTTGCCCATGCCGACCACTACGACGCGTCCCTTGCTGGCCAGAATCATTTCGCACGCGCGCACGAAATCGGCATCGAGATGGCCGAGCAAGCCTTGTATGGCTTCCATTTCGAGGCGGATGGTTCGTTGCGCGGATTGAGTCAGGTCGCTGGATCGGGTCATATCTTGAATTAGTCGGCTTGCTGAAAGGCGGCGATTATAGCGGTAATGTACGATTCCCTCACGTCTGATCGTCATGGAGTTGTATCTGGAGTGGCTTGTTCAGCCTTTCGTGGTTATTGCAAGGGCTGTTCTCAGGTTTATTTCAGCATGCACAGGGTGTCTGCAAGGTGCTGTGGGGTATCTAACAAACAGGTTCTCTTCTTGGGTGGCGTGCTGCTGCGGTGATATAGTGCGCGGCTTGTTCGGCTGGCCCGTGCTGTCTGTGTCTCGCGAGAGCCAGGCAGGAGAAGGGAGAAGCTGTATCGCAAGGAGTTTAGATGAGCGCCGATGACGCCTACGCGGTCGATTTGAAAGGAGTGTCCTTCAAACGCGGCACGCGCAGCATATTCACTGATGTCGATATTCGTATTCCCAAGGGGAAGGTCACCGGGATCATGGGGCCGTCCGGCTGTGGCAAGACGACCTTGCTTCGGCTCATGGGAGCGCAATTGCGGCCAAGTTCGGGCGAGGTCTGGGTCAATGGCCAGAACCTGCCCGAGCTGTCACGCAGCGACCTGTTCGATGCGCGCAAGAACATGGGTGTCCTGTTCCAGAGCGGCGCCTTGTTCACCGATCTCGATGTTTTCGAGAACGTCGCCTTTCCCTTGCGCGTTCACACCCAGTTGCCGGAAGAGATGATCCGCGACATTGTCCTGCTCAAGTTGCAGGCAGTGGGCTTGCGCGGTGCGCTCGAGCTGATGCCCGACGAGTTGTCCGGTGGCATGAAGCGTCGTGTGGCGCTTGCCCGTGCTATCGCCCTCGATCCGCAGATTCTGATGTACGACGAACCTTTTGTCGGGCAGGACCCGATAGCCATGGGCGTTCTGGTGCGTCTGATCCGCTTGCTCAACGATGCGCTGGGGATCACCAGTATCGTGGTGTCTCATGATCTTTCCGAGACAGCAAGTATCGCGGACTACCTTTACGTCGTCGGAGACGGACAGGTGTTGGGGCAGGGTACGCCGCAGGAACTGATGTCCTCGGATAATCCGCGCATTCGTCAGTTCATGACCGGCGAGCCGGATGGCCCCGTTCCGTTTCACTATCCGGCACCGGATTTTCGTGAAGATCTTTTGGGGAAGCGCTGATGCGCAATAAGTCATTGCTGGACCGTATTCGCCTGTTCGGGCGTTCGGCCATTGATACCGTTGCAGTGCTGGGGCGATCCGGCATCTTTCTGGGCCATGCCTTACTGGGGCGTGGCGGGATCGGCGGCGGTTTTTCGCTGCTGATCAAACAGTTGTACTCGGTGGGCGTGATGTCTTTGGTCATCATCGTCGTGTCGGGCATTTTCATCGGCATGGTACTGGCCCTTCAGGGTTTCAGTATCCTGGCCCGATACGGTTCGGAGCAGGCGGTAGGCCAGATGGTCGCCCTGACCCTGCTGCGCGAGTTGGGCCCCGTGGTGACAGCGCTTCTGTTTGCCGGGCGTGCCGGTTCCGCACTGACGGCGGAAATCGGCAACATGAAGTCCACCGAGCAGTTGTCCAGCCTTGAAATGATCGGTGTCGACCCTCTCAAGTACATCATTGCACCACGTCTGTGGGCCGGGTTCATTTCCCTGCCGCTGCTGGCGATCATCTTCAGTGTGGTCGGAATCTGGGGGGGCTCGTGGGTCGCAATCGACTGGCTGGGTGTCTATGAAGGCTCCTTCTGGTCGAACATGCAGAGCAGCGTTTCCTTCACCAGTGATGTGCTCAATGGTGTTATCAAAAGTGTCGTCTTTGCCTTCGTGGTGACCTGGATCGCTGTTTTCCAGGGCTATGACTGTGAACCCACTTCCGAGGGGATCAGCCGCGCCACGACCAAAACGGTTGTATATGCCTCACTGGCAGTGTTGGGCCTCGACTTTATTCTGACCGCCTTGATGTTTGGAGATTTCTGATGCAAAACCGTGCAATCGAAACCGGTGTCGGCCTGTTCCTGCTGGCCGGGATACTGGCTTTGCTATTGCTCGCCCTGCGTGTCAGCGGCTTGAGCGCCAGTGCGACCAATGACAGCTATAAACTTTACGCATACTTCGACAATATCGCCGGTTTGACTGTCAGAGCCAAGGTGAGCATGGCGGGTGTGCCGATCGGCCGGGTAACGGCAATCGATCTGGATCGTGACACCTTTACCGGTCGTGTAACGCTGGAGATCCAGAAAAAGGTGGATAACCTGCCTTCTGACTCCACCGCTTCGATCCTGACTTCCGGCTTGCTCGGTGAAAAATACATTGGTATCAGCGTGGGCGGTGACCAGTCCCTGCTCAAGGACGGCAGCACGATCCATGACACGCAGTCATCGCTTGTGCTGGAAGACCTGATCGGGAAATTCCTGCTCAATACCGTGAGTAAAGAAGCCAAATGAGGAGCTTTAAATGATCTCTATCCTGCGCCGTGGTCTGCTGGTGTTGCTGGCCGTGCTGCCGATGATGGCAAATGCGGCGGCAACTCCGTCCGCTCATGACCTGGTAGATCGCACCACCAAGGAGTTGCTGAGCGATCTGGCCAGCAACAAAGAGCAGTACAAATCCAATCCAGGCGCGTTTTACGATGCCTTGAACCGCATCGTTGGCCCGGTCGTGGATGCTGACGGCATTTCCAGAAGCATCATGACCGTCAAGTATTCGCGCAAGGCTACGCCTGAGCAGATGCAGCGTTTCCAGGAAAACTTCAAGCGCAGCCTGATGCAGTTCTATGGCAATGCGCTGCTGGAATACAACAATCAGGGCATTATCGTTTCTCCTGCCAAGGATGAGGGCGCTGATCGCACCAGCGTCGATATGCAGGTAAAAGGCAACAACGGCGCAGTTTATCCGGTTTCCTACACCCTTGAGAAAATCAACGGTGAGTGGAAAGTACGTAACGTGATCATCAATGGCATCAACATCGGCAAGCTGTTCCGTGACCAGTTCGCCGATGCCATGCAGCGTAATGGCAACGACCTGGACAAGACCATCGATGGCTGGGCAGGTGAAGTCGCCAAGGCCAAGGAAGTGACGACTGAAGCTGCGCAGAAGTCTGCGCAATGAGCGAGTCTGCCGTACGCTTTGGTTCGCCGGGGCAATTGCAGCTGACGGGCGTGCTGGATTACCGTAGCGGGCCGCAACTGCGCAAGCAGGGCGCGGCCCTCATCAAGTCCAGCGATGCGCCGAGCCTGATTCTGGACTGCTCCGGCGTGGTGAAGTCCAGCAGCGTAGGGCTTGCCCTGTTGCTGGCGTTCATGCGTGACGCCAGTGATGCGGGCAAGTCGGTCAGCGTGCAGTCATTGCCCGAGGATATGCAGGAAATTGCCCGTGTATCCGGCTTGAGCGAGCTTTTGGATATTCATTAATAGCGGTTATCGGGAAAGCCCTTTGTCTGGCACCCCTTCGTTGGGGTTCGCATAGCATGGGCTTTTTTGTATGATGGCCGACCCGCGCGCACAGGGCGCCGATCGAGGTTAAGCATGCAGGCTGTAGAAGTTAAGAGCTTCCTTGAAGGAAAGCTGCCCGAAATCCAGGTGGAAGTTGAAGGCCAAGGCTGCAATTTCCAGCTGAATATCATCAGTGACGAGATGGCCAGCCTGAGCCCCGTCAAGCGTCAGCAAAACATCTATGCCCATTTGAACCCTTGGATTGCCGATGGCAGCATCCACGCGGTCACTATGAAATTTTTCAGCCGCGCTGCCTGGGCCGAGCGCACCTGAGCCAATTGGTGTCGAGATTCTAATGGATAAATTGATTATTACCGGCGGCGTTCGTCTTGATGGCGAAATTCGCATTTCCGGGGCAAAGAACTCTGCCCTGCCGATTCTCTCGGCTACGCTGCTGGCCGATGGCCCGGTAGTCGTTCAGAACCTGCCGCACCTGCACGACATCACCACCATGATCGAGCTGTTCGGTCGTATGGGCATCGAGCCTGTGATCGACGAGAAACTCAGCGTCGAGATCGACCCGCGTACCATCAAGACCCTGGTCGCGCCGTATGAACTGGTTAAAACCATGCGTGCGTCGATTCTGGTTCTGGGCCCGATGGTTGCCCGTTTCGGTGAGGCCGAAGTCGCATTGCCTGGCGGTTGCGCCATCGGTTCGCGTCCGGTCGACCTGCACATCCGTGGCCTTGAAGCCATGGGCGCAATCATCGATGTCGAAGGCGGCTACATCAAGGCCAAGGCCCCTGAAGGCGGCCTGCGTGGTGCCAACTTCTTCTTCGATACCGTGAGCGTGACCGGTACCGAGAACATCATGATGGCTGCCAGCCTGGCAAACGGCCGCAGCGTTCTGCAGAATGCCGCCCGCGAGCCTGAAGTCGTCGATCTGGCGAACTTCCTGATTGCCATGGGTGCGAAAATCCAGGGCGCCGGTACCGACACCATCACCATCGACGGTGTGAAGCGTCTGGGGCCTGCGACCTACAAGGTCATGCCTGACCGCATCGAGACCGGTACTTATCTGGTTGCCGCTGCTGCCACCGGTGGCCGCGTCAAGGTCAAGGACACCGATCCGACCATCCTCGAAGCGGTATTGCTCAAGCTTCAGGAAGCGGGCGCTGAAATCACCAGCGGCGAAGACTGGATCGAGCTGAACATGCACGGCAAGCGCCCCAAGGCGGTCAACGTGCGTACCGCGCCTTACCCGGCGTTCCCGACCGACATGCAGGCGCAGTTCATCTCGCTCAACGCGATCGCGGAAGGCACTGGCGCAGTGATCGAAACCATCTTTGAAAACCGCTTCATGCATGTCTATGAAATGCATCGCATGGGCGCGCACATCCAGGTGGAAGGCAACACCGCAATCGTGACCGGTACCGAAGTGCTCAAGGGCGCGCCAGTGATGGCGACCGACCTGCGTGCATCGGCCAGTCTGGTGATCTCGGCGCTGGTTGCCCAGGGCGATACCCTGATCGATCGCATCTACCACATCGACCGTGGTTACGAGTGCATCGAAGAGAAGCTGCAAATGCTGGGTGCCAAGATCCGTCGCGTTCCGGGCTAGCAGCATGGGATTCCACTGCCTTTCGGGCAGTGGAATCCGCAGTGTGATTTTCTGATTCGTTTCACCTTGAGCCCGTCATGTCGGGCTCAAGTGTTGTTTCGGGCCGTCTGCCCGGAGCAAAAGTTTCCTGATAAGGACTTACGTTTTCCATGTTGACCATCGCACTGTCCAAGGGCCGTATCCTCGACGATACACTGCCGCTTCTTGCCGAAGCGGGCATTGTGCCAACCGAGAATCCGGACAAGAGCCGCAAGCTGATCATCCCCACGACTCAGGACGACGTACGTCTGCTGATCGTGCGCGCTACCGATGTGCCGACCTATGTCGAGCATGGCGCTGCCGACCTGGGTGTCGCGGGCAAGGATGTGTTGATGGAGTACAGCGGCCAGGGGCTGTATGAGCCGCTGGATCTGCAGATTGCCCAGTGCAAGCTCATGACCGCTGGAGCCATTGGTGCTGCCGAGCCCAAAGGCCGCCTGCGTGTGGCGACCAAGTTCGTGAATGTTGCCAAGCGTTATTACGCCGAGCAGGGCCGTCAGGTCGATATCATCAAGCTGTATGGCTCGATGGAACTGGCACCGCTGATCGGCCTGGCCGACAAGATCATCGACGTGGTCGACACGGGCAATACCTTGCGTGCCAACGGTCTTGAGCCTCAGGAACTGATCGCTACCATCAGTTCGCGTCTGGTGGTGAACAAGGCTTCCATGAAAATGCAGCATGCGCGCATCCAGGCGCTCATCGACACTCTGCGCAAGGCAGTAGAGTCGCGACACCGCGGCTGATCGATTGCGCGGCCTTCGAGTCGCGCCCAGCTATCCGTGTCATAGCCAAATTTCTCAGGTGCCTGCGCGGATAGCTTGGTAGCTTATGGCACCTGAGCATCCGCCACTTATTGAGATATCGCTATGACCACTCCCACTGCAATACGCCGACTCGATGCTGCCGACCCGGATTTCGCACGACATCTGGATCATCTGCTGAGCTGGGAAAGTGTGTCTGACGATTCGGTCAACCAGCGTGTGCTCGACATCATCAAGGCGGTGCGTGAGCGTGGTGACGCGGCCCTGGTCGAGTTCACCCAGCGTTTCGATGGCCTGCAAGTGGCGTCGATGGCTGACCTGATCCTGCCTCGCGAGCGCCTGGAACTGGCGCTGACACGCATTTCCCCGGCCCAGCGTCAGGCGCTGGAAACGGCTGCCGCTCGGGTGCGCAGCTACCACGAAAAGCAGAAGCAGGACTCCTGGAGCTACACCGAAGCCGATGGCACGGTGCTTGGCCAGAAAGTCACGCCGCTGGACCGTGCCGGTCTGTACGTGCCGGGTGGCAAGGCCTCTTATCCTTCATCGGTATTGATGAATGCCATTCCGGCGAAAGTGGCTGGCGTGACTGAAGTGGTCATGGTCGTGCCGACCCCGCGCGGCGAGATCAACGAACTGGTGCTGGCTGCTGCCTGCATCGCGGGTGTCGATCGCGTTTTCACCATTGGTGGCGCACAGGCCGTTGCCGCGCTGGCATACGGCACTGAAAGCGTGCCTCAGGTGGATAAAGTCGTCGGTCCTGGCAACATTTATGTCGCCACTGCCAAGCGCCATGTATTCGGTCAGGTCGGGATCGACATGATCGCCGGGCCTTCGGAAATCCTCGTGGTGTGCGACGGTCAGACCGATCCGGACTGGATTGCCATGGATCTGTTCTCCCAGGCTGAGCACGACGAAGATGCCCAGGCGATTCTGGTCAGCCCCGATGCCGGGTTCCTCGACAAGGTGGCCGCCAGTATCACCCGATTGCTGCCGACCATGGAGCGTGCCGCCATCGTTGAAACCTCGATCAATGGCCGTGGTGCCCTGATCAAGGTGGCCGACATGCAGCAAGCCATCGATGTCGCCAACCGCATCGCGCCGGAACACCTCGAGCTGTCGGTCGCCGACCCTGAAGCCTGGTTGCCGCAGATTCGCCATGCCGGTGCGATTTTCATGGGGCGTCACACGTCCGAGGCGCTGGGCGACTACTGCGCCGGTCCGAACCATGTGCTGCCGACTTCCGGCACTGCGCGTTTCTCTTCGCCGCTGGGCGTCTATGACTTCCAGAAGCGCTCATCGATCATCTACTGCTCGCCGCAAGGTGCCTCCGAGCTGGGCAAGACCGCTTCGGTCCTGGCTCGTGGCGAATCGTTGACCGGCCACGCTCGCAGTGCCGAGTACCGGATCACGGATACCAACTGGAGTGCGGGCAGCACAGAGGAGGGCAAGTAATGAGTAAATTCTGGAGTCCTTTCGTCAGCAGTCTGGTGCCTTATGTGCCGGGTGAGCAGCCGAAGCTGACCAGGCTGGTCAAGCTCAACACCAACGAAAACCCTTACGGGCCTTCGCCCAAGGCGCTTGAGGCAATGCGTGCAGCATTGACCGATGACCTGCGTCTGTATCCGGACCCCAACAGCGACCTGCTCAAGCAGGCTGTTGCTGGTTATTACGGCGTGCAGGCCAATCAGGTTTTCCTGGGCAATGGTTCTGACGAAGTGCTGGCGCACATCTTTCATGCGCTGTTCCAGCACGACAAGCCTCTGTTGTTCCCGGATATCAGCTACAGCTTCTATCCGGTCTACTGCGGCCTGTACGGCATTGACTATGATGCTGTCGCACTGGACGAACAGTTCCAGATTCGCGTGGCTGATTATGCCAGGCCGAATGCGGGGATCATCTTCCCTAACCCTAACGCACCCACCGGCTGCCTGCTGCCGCTGGACGCGGTCGAGCAGATCGTCAAGGCCAGCCCGGATTCGGTGGTGGTGGTCGATGAGGCGTATGTCGACTTTGGCGGCGAGACAGCGATAGCACTGGTTGATCGTTATCCGAACCTGCTGGTGACCCAGACCCTCTCGAAATCACGCTCACTGGCCGGGCTGCGGGTTGGGTTTGCGGTCGGGCATCCGGATCTGATCGAGGCACTGGAGCGGGTCAAGAACAGCTTCAACTCCTATCCGCTGGACCGTCTGGCGATTGTCGGTGCGACCGCAGCCTTTGAAGATCGGGAGCACTTCGACTTCACCCGCAATGCGGTGATCGCCAGCCGTGAGGCATTGGTCGAGAAGCTGGAAGCTATTGGCTTTGAAGTGCTGCCTTCGGCGGCCAACTTCATCTTTGCCCGCCACCCGAAACACGATGCGGCTGGCCTGGCGGCGAAGCTGCGCGAGCAGGGCGTTATCGTGCGTCACTTCAAGCAGGAGCGGATTGCCCAGTTCCTGCGCATCAGCATCGGTACGGCTGAGCAGAATCAGGCGTTGCTGGATGGGTTGAGCGGGATCTGATCCTTTCGCGAATGAATTCGCTCCTACTGTGCAGTCTCTGTGGGAGCGAATTCATTCGTGAAGACTGGTTTTACTGTTCCTTCACTGCCGGCGTCGGTGCCGGTGGTGGGCGCAGGCCAACTTCGGCGCTCAGGCGCAACTCCTTGCCATTGCGCATGACATCAATCGCAACCTTGTCCTTGGGCTTGGTGCGCGCCACCTGATTCATCGAACGTCGACCATCACCTGCCGGTTCGCCATTGATGCTCAGGATCACATCCCCCAGTTGCAGGCCGGCTTTCTGTGCCGGGCCATCGCGGAAGATTCCTGCAACCACAATCCCCGGACGATCTTTCAAACCGAAGGAATCAGCCAGCTCTTGTGTCAGCGGTTGAACTTCGATGCCCAGCCAGCCACGAATCACCTGACCGTGTTCGATGATCGACTTCATGACATCCATCGCCAGTTTGGTCGGGATCGCAAAGCCGATGCCCTGGGAGCCCCCTGACTTGGAGAAGATCGCGGTATTGATGCCGGTCAGGTTGCCGGATGCATCCACCAGCGCGCCACCCGAGTTGCCGGGGTTGATGGCCGCGTCGGTCTGGATGAAGTCTTCGTAGGTGTTGAGGCCCAACTGGTTGCGGCCGGTCGCACTGATGATGCCCATGGTGACGGTCTGGCCGACACCGAACGGGTTGCCGATGGCCAGCGCCACATCGCCTATACGGATGCCGTCGGAGCGCGCAATGGTGATGGATGGCAGGTTTTTCAGGTCGATCTTCAGCACCGCCAGATCGGTTTCAGGGTCGTTGCCGATGACCCGGGCGATGGTTTCGCGGCCGTCCTTGAGGGCGACCACGATCTGGTCGGCACCGGTGGTGACGTGGTTGTTGGTCAGCAGGTAGCCTTCGGGGCTCATGATCACGCCTGAACCGAGGCTCGATTCCATGCGTTTCTGCTTGGGAGCGTTATCGCCGAAGAACCTTCTGAACTGAGGGTCCTCGAACATGGTGGGGTTGTTGCCCTTGTTCACCATCTTGGTGGTGTAGAGATTGACCACTGCTGGCGCAGCGGCACTCACTGCATCGGCATACGACGACGGCCCCTGCATCACCACGGTGGTCTTGGGAGCCTGTTGCAGGTTTACATCACGGCTGGGCAGCCCGACCCATTCCGGGTAACGCTGGATAATCAACATGGCGATGAGCACGCCAGCCAGCAATGGCCAGCCGAAAAAGCGCAGTGCCTTTAACATTGAGCAAGTCCTGATGGTTACAGGCGCAAAGAATTTTCCACGAGTGCGCCATAATGGCGGGCATTATACGAGCACAAAGCAGCTCTGAACTGCATATTTAGGAGTCTTTTATGGCTGTTGCCCTGAGTACCCTGGTCGAAGAGGCCGACCGCTATCTCAACAGTGCCCGCATTCAGGATTACTGCCCCAATGGTTTGCAGGTCGAAGGCCGGCCGCAAATCATGCGCATCGTCAGCGGCGTGACGGCCAGCCAGGCTTTGCTGGATGCTGCTGTCGAAGCCCAGGCCGACCTGATCCTGGTTCACCATGGCTATTTCTGGAAGGGCGAAAACCCTTGTGTCGTGGGCATGAAGCAGCGCCGCCTGAAGACCTTGCTCAAGCACGACATCAGCCTGCTGGCCTATCACTTGCCGCTGGATGTACACCCGGATGTGGGCAATAACGTGCAACTGGCTCGTCAGCTGGATATCACGGTCGAAGGGCCGCTGGACCCGGAGAATCCCAAGGTGGTCGGTCTGGTCGGCTCTCTTTCCGAGCCGATGACGCCTCGTGATTTTGCCCGTCGCGTGCAGGACGCACTGGGGCGTGAACCCCTGCTGATCGAAGGCAGCCAGATGATCCGCCGTGTCGGCTGGTGCAGCGGTGGTGGCCAGGGCTACATCGATCAGGCTGTGCTTGAAGGCGTGGATCTGTTCCTCAGTGGTGAGGCCTCGGAGCAGACCTTTCACAGCGCCCGGGAGAACGACATCAGCTTTATTGCGGCCGGGCACCATGCAACCGAGCGCTACGGTGTTCAGGCACTGGGTGACTATCTGGCGAGACGTTTTGCCCTGGAGCATATTTTCATCGATTGCCCGAATCCGATCTGATAGATCCAAACATGAGGCTATATGGATAGATCGTTTCGATCTATCAGGCGCGCTGATCCTGCGGTATGCCTCATGATAAAGTGCGCGGCTCGAATACGGCCCGCTGGCCGCCCGGGGGGATTTTTCCCGGCCCACAACGATTGCACTCCGTGAGTAACCATGGTTGACAAACTGACGCATCTGAAACAGCTGGAGGCGGAAAGCATCCACATCATCCGCGAGGTCGCCGCCGAGTTCGACAACCCGGTCATGTTGTACTCGATCGGCAAGGACTCTGCCGTGATGCTGCACCTGGCGCGCAAGGCCTTCTTCCCGGGCAAGCTGCCGTTCCCGGTCATGCACGTCGATACCCGCTGGAAATTCCAGGAAATGTATCGCTTCCGCGACAAGATGGTCGAGGAAATGGGCCTGGACCTGATCACCCACGTCAACCCGGATGGTGTTGCGCAGGGCATCAACCCGTTCACCCACGGCAGCGCCAAGCACACCGATATCATGAAGACCGAGGGCCTGAAGCAGGCACTGGACAAGCATGGTTTCGACGCAGCTTTCGGCGGCGCCCGGCGTGACGAGGAAAAATCCCGTGCCAAGGAACGTGTCTACTCGTTCCGCGACAGCAAGCATCGCTGGGACCCGAAGAACCAGCGTCCCGAGCTGTGGAACGTCTATAACGGCAACGTCAACAAAGGCGAGTCGATCCGCGTCTTCCCGCTGTCGAACTGGACCGAGCTGGACATCTGGCAGTACATCTACCTCGAAGGCATCCCGATCGTGCCGCTGTATTTCGCTGCCGAGCGCGACGTCATCGAGAAGAACGGCACCCTTATCATGATCGACGACGATCGTATCCTCGAGCACCTCACCGACGAGGAAAAGGCCCGCATCGTCAAAAAGAAAGTGCGCTTCCGTACCCTCGGCTGCTACCCGCTGACCGGTGCCGTCGAATCCGAAGCCACGAGCCTGACCGACATCATCCAGGAAATGCTCCTGACACGAACTTCCGAACGCCAGGGCCGGGTCATCGACCACGACGGCGCAGGCTCGATGGAAGAAAAGAAACGGCAGGGGTATTTCTAAGCTTCAAGTTACAAGCGGCAAGCTGCAAGTTGGAAGCACATTGCGTAGCTTCAGGGTTTTGCAGGTTGCCGCCCTTTGTGGGCGTATTTGAGTGCTCGCAATGGATTTTGAGAAGCTGGTTGTTTGGCAAAGAAGCAAGAATCTGGCAGTTGCGGTGTACAGAGGGTTTCATACGTGCAGGGATTTTGGTTTCAAGGACCAGATCACACGATCGGCGCTCTCTGTACCATCGAATATCGCTGAAGGTATGGAGCGTGGAACGGCCAAGGAAAAGGCACGGTTTCTATGGATTGCCAAGGCCTCCTGTGCTGAGTTGCGTACGCAAATCATCATTGGAGAAGAGATAGGGTACCTGCCCAGGTCTTTGTCGAATGACTGGATTACTGAGACTCGTGAGCTTTCAAGAATGCTAAGCGGGTTGATCAACAAAATTTCTGACTAGTTGTACGCCGACAAGCTTGCCGCTTGAAGCTTACAGCTTGGAGCTTAAACCCTATGAGCCATCAATCCGAATTGATCAGCGAGGACATCCTCGCCTATCTGGGCCAGCACGAACGCAAGGAAATGCTGCGCTTTCTTACCTGTGGCAACGTCGATGACGGCAAGAGCACGCTGATCGGGCGTCTGCTGCATGACTCCAAGATGATCTATGAAGATCACCTGGAAGCCATTACCCGCGACTCGAAGAAGTCCGGCACCACTGGCGATGACGTGGATCTGGCGCTGTTGGTGGATGGCCTGCAGGCCGAGCGGGAGCAGGGCATCACCATTGATGTCGCTTATCGCTATTTCTCGACCGCCAAGCGCAAGTTCATCATTGCCGATACGCCGGGCCACGAGCAGTACACCCGCAACATGGCGACCGGTGCATCGACCTGCGATCTGGCGATCATTCTGGTCGACGCCCGTTATGGGGTGCAGACCCAGACCCGTCGTCACAGCTACATCGCCTCGCTGCTGGGTATCAAGCACATTGTCGTGGCCATCAACAAGATGGACCTCAAGGGCTTTGATGAGGGCGTTTTCGAGTCGATCAAGGCCGATTACCTGAAGTTTGCGGAAGGTCTGGCCTTCAAGCCGACCACCATGGCGTTCGTGCCGATGTCGGCGCTCAAGGGCGATAACGTAGTGAACAAGAGCGAGCGTTCGCCTTGGTACACCGGTCAGTCGCTGATGGAAATTCTCGAAACCGTCGAAATTTCCAACGACCGCAACTACTCGGACCTGCGTTTCCCGGTGCAGTACGTCAACCGTCCGAACCTGAACTTCCGTGGGTTCGCCGGTACTCTGGCCAGTGGCATCGTGCACAAGGGCGACGAGATCGTCGTGCTGCCATCGGGCAAGAGCAGCCGCGTCAAGTCCATCGTCACCTTCGAAGGTGAGCTGGAACAGGCCGGTCCGGGCCAGGCCATCACTCTGACCATGGAAGACGAAATCGATATCTCCCGTGGCGACCTGCTGGTGCATGCCGACAACGTTCCGCAAGTCAGCGATGCGTTCGATGCCATGCTGGTGTGGATGGCTGAAGAGCCGATGCTGCCGGGCAAGAAATACGACATCAAGCGCGCTACCAGCTACGTGCCGGGTTCGATTGCCAGCATCACGCATCGCGTCGATGTGAATACGCTGGTCGAAGATCCTGCCAGTGCCTTGCAATTGAACGAGATTGGTCGGGTCAAGATCAGCCTCGATGCGCCTATCGCGCTGGACGGTTACGAAAGCAACCGCACCACCGGTGCATTCATCGTTATTGATCGCCTGACCAACGGCACCGTTGCGGCGGGCATGATTATCGCCAAGCCGGTCAGTGCTGGCGGCGCGAATCATCATGGCGAACTGGCTCACGTATCGACTCAGGAGCGTGCCCAGCGTTTCGGCCAGCAACCGGCTACCGTGCTGTTCAGCGGCTTGTCGGGCGCAGGCAAAAGCACACTGGCCTATGCGGTCGAGCGCAAGCTGTTCGACATGGGGCGTGCGGTTTATGTCCTCGATGGCCAGAACCTGCGTCACGACCTGAACAAAGGCCTGCCACAGGACCGTGCCGGTCGTACCGAGAACTGGAGTCGTGCTGCTCACGTGGCTCGTCAGTTCAACGAAGCCGGCTTGCTGACCCTGGCCGCCTTCGTTGCGCCGGATGCCGAAGGCCGCGAGCGCGCCAAGGCGCTGGTTGGCAAGGAGCGTCTGCTGACCGTCTACGTCCAGGCTTCGCCAACCGTTTGCCGTGAACGTGATCCGCAAGGCCTGTATGCCGCCGAAGGCGACAACATTCCAGGTGAGTCCTTCCCGTACGACGTACCGCTGGATGCCGATCTGGTGATCGATACCCAGTCGTTGAGCGTGGAAGAGGGCGTCAAGCTGGTACTGGACTTGTTGCGCACCCGCGGCGCGATCTAAGTTCTTCGTGAATGAATTCGCTTGTGAGCGAATTCATTCACGAAAAGGGCCTCAACAAAAAAGCCCGCCATTCGATCTGAATGGCGGGCTTTTTGTTTATCGGTCGCTTACGGCTTTTTCAGGCCGTAATGCTCATCCAGCATGCCCGGCGTGTTGGGTGCCTTGGGCGCGTAGTCCTTTGGTGCTTCGCTGTCACGTGGCGGTGTAAGACGGTCGCGAGGTGCCTGGTTGGCCTCCGGGTGCAAGGCCGCCAGCAAGCGTTGGCGGGTCAGTTCGTCAAGGGCCAGACGGTTGGCGCCCTCGGCGAGATGCTCCTGAACTTCCTGATAGCTTTGCGAGAGTTTCTGTACCAGGGTAGCCGTGCTGTTGAAGTGAGTGACCACCTCGTTCTGATAGGTATCGAAGCGCTCCTGAATGCTGTCCAGCTGGCGCTGGGTGTTATTCGGAACGGTATTGGGCAGCAGACGTGCGACCAGGAAACCAATGACGACACCGGCAACCAGGGCAAGAGTCGGCAACAACCAAACTAAGAGCGAGTGTTCCACGAGTCCTTCCTCTATAAACGGCTTTGCTTTACGTTAACGGCTCTAACC
Organism: Pseudomonas cichorii; assembly: GCF_019719005.1. GTDB lineage: Bacteria > Pseudomonadota > Gammaproteobacteria > Pseudomonadales > Pseudomonadaceae > Aquipseudomonas > Aquipseudomonas cichorii_E. The sequence continues at coordinate 35,702 of NZ_JAIGPJ010000001.1, read as the reverse complement.
TGCGCTGTATACCCGCGACGCGTCGCTTATATGTCAGCCACAGACAATCAGCTAGACGAGTCGATCCATTTCGAGGTCACGGAGTTTATTTTGTCCATGCGTGAAACCCCCGTATTCATTGATGGCCCCGAAGGTCAGCTTGAGGCGCTTTATCAGGATCTGCCCGGTGCCGTGGGCTTGGCGCTGATTTGTCATCCTAACCCGATCCAGGGCGGGACGATGCTTAATAAAGTGGTTTCGACGCTGCAGCGTACTGCGCGCGATGCCGGTCTGGTTACGTTACGTTTCAATTATCGTGGCGTCGGTGCCAGCGCTGGCACTTCGGTTGCCGGGCCTGAAGAAGTGGAGGATGCGGTTGCCGTAGCGCAGTGGCTGCGTGAACAACAGCCGGATCTGCCCATCACGCTGCTGGGCTTTTCCTTTGGCGGTTACGTGGCGGCGACACTCGGCGGGCGTCTTGAAGCGCAGGGAGAGCAACTGAAGCATCTGTTTCTGGTGGCCGCTGCCGCATCGCGTCTGAAAGATCAAAGCGTCTTGCCGCAGAACTGCCCGCTGACCGTCATTCAGCCGGAAACCGACGAAGTCGTGGACCCTGAAATGGTCTATGCATGGTCTGCGCTTCTGCAACGCCCCCATGAGCTGCTGAAAGTGGCAGAATGCGGACACTTTTTTCACGGCAAGCTGACCGATCTGAAAGATCTGGTCCTGCCGCGTCTCTCGAATTGATTGCAGCCATAGAATAAGCGACCTGCCATGACTACTCGTATCCTGACCGGTATCACCACCACCGGCACTCCCCATCTGGGCAATTATGCGGGCGCGATTCGCCCGGCCATCGTCGCCAGTCGCCAGAAGGATGCCGATTCGTTCTACTTCCTGGCGGATTACCACGCCTTGATCAAGTGCGACGACCCGCAGCGCATTCAGCGCTCGCGTCTGGAAATCGCCGCGACCTGGCTGGCTGCCGGTCTGGATGTCGATCGTGTGACCTTCTACCGCCAGTCCGATATCCCCGAGATCCCGGAGCTGACCTGGTTGCTGACCTGTGTGGCGGGCAAGGGCCTGCTCAACCGGGCTCATGCCTACAAGGCTTCCGTGGACAAGAACGTCGAGGCGGGTGAAGACCCGGATGCCGGCATCACCATGGGCCTGTTCAGTTATCCGGTGCTGATGGCGGCCGACATTCTGATGTTCAACGCCCATAAAGTGCCGGTCGGCCGTGACCAGATCCAGCACGTCGAGATGGCTCGCGATATCGGTCAGCGCTTCAACCACCTGTTTGGCAAGGGTAAGGAATTCTTCGTCATGCCTGAAGCCCTGATCGAGGAAAGCGTTGCGACGCTGCCCGGTCTGGACGGGCGCAAGATGTCCAAGAGCTACGACAACACCATTCCGTTGTTCAGCAGCGCCAAGGACATGAAGGACGCTATCTCGCGCATCGTCACCGACTCCCGTGCTCCCGGCGAAGCCAAGGACCCGGACAACTCTCACCTGTTCACGCTCTATCAGGCGTTCTCCAGTGCCGAGCAATCGGCCGAGTTCCGTTCCGAGTTGCTGCAGGGTCTGGGTTGGGGAGAGGCCAAGAGTCGTCTGTTCAAGCTGCTGGATGGCGAACTGAGCGAAGCCCGCGAGAAGTACCTGAGCCTGATCGAGCGGCCTGCCGACCTGGAAGACATCCTGCTCGCCGGTGCCCAGAAAGCCCGTCGTGCCGCGACGCCGTTCCTCGAAGAGCTGCGTGAAGCGGTTGGCCTGCGCTCTTTCCGCACGGTTGCGCAGAATGTCGAAACCGGCAAGAAAAAAGCCGCCAAGGGCGCACGGGTTGTGAGTTTCCGTGAGGACGACGGCAGTTTCCGTTTCCGCCTGCTGGCTGCCGATGGTGAGCAGTTGCTGCTGTCGGACAAGTTCGCTGATGGCAAGACGGCAGGTGCTGCCAGTAAAAGTCTGCTTGGGCCAAGCGAGCCAATCATCATTGCCGGCGATCTCCACTTTGAGGTGGCTTTTGGCAATGCCAAGGCTGAAAGCCCTCAGTTTGAAAGTGCCCAGGCGGTACAGGCCGGTATAGAGCGCTTGCTGGCTGAGCTCAAAGCCTTGCAGGATTGATTGCCATTCCCCCGGGCCGTCGCTACAGTGTCGGCCCGCTTTTTTGTTGCCTTGTTAGCGAATATGACGCCTCTAGAACGATATCAAGCAGATCTGAAACGCCCTGACTTCTTCCACGATGCCGCGCAGGAAAACGCTGTGCGTCACTTGCAGCGTCTGTACGAGGATCTGGTTGCTGCGAACAACAGCAAACCGGGCATGTTCGGCAAGCTGTTCGGCAAGAAAGAACCGACCCTGGTCAAGGGGTTGTACTTCTGGGGCGGCGTAGGCCGGGGCAAGACCTATCTGGTCGATACGTTCTTCGACGCCCTGCCGTTCGAGCAGAAGGTGCGGACTCACTTCCACCGCTTCATGAAGCGTGTGCACGAAGAAATGAGAACCCTCAAGGGCGAGAAAAACCCGCTTGTTCTCATCGCCAAGCGCTTTTCCGATGAGGCGCGGGTGATTTGCTTCGACGAATTCTTCGTCTCCGACATTACTGATGCCATGATCCTTGGCACCTTGATGGAAGAGCTGTTCAAGAATGGCGTGACCCTGGTCGCGACGTCCAACATCGTGCCAGATGGCCTGTACAAGGACGGCCTGCAGCGCGCCCGCTTCCTGCCAGCCATTGCCTTGATCAAGCAGAACACCGATATCGTCAACGTCGACAGCGGCGTCGACTATCGCCTGCGCCATCTGGAGCAGGCCGAACTGTTCCACTTCCCGCTCAATGACGTCGCCGAGGAAAGCCTGCGCAAAAGCTTCAAGGCGCTGACGCCCGAGTGTGCGCAGACCATCGAGAATGATGTGCTGATCATCGAGAATCGCGAGATTCGCGCCTTGCGCACTTGTGATGACGTAGCGTGGTTCGATTTCCGCGAACTGTGCGACGGGCCTCGCAGCCAGAACGACTACATCGAGTTGGGCAAGATCTTCCACGCTGTGTTGCTGAGCGGCGTCGAGCAGATGAGCGTCACCACCGACGATATCGCTCGCCGCTTCATCAACATGGTCGACGAATTCTACGACCGCAACGTCAAGCTGATCATCTCGGCCGAGGTTGAGCTGAAGGACCTGTACACGGGCGGTCGTCTGACGTTCGAATTCGCGCGTACCCTGAGCCGCTTGCTGGAAATGCAATCCCACGAGTTTCTGTCGCGGGCGCATAAGCCTTAGAAGAGAGCTGTAAGCTTCAAGCGGTAAGCTGCAAGTAAAGGCGGATTGCGTTCTGCTTTTGCTTGCAGCTTATAACTTGCAGCTTTTCAGCATGCCGCCCTCAGGCGGCCTGCTGAAACTGCTGCCTGTATTGATTAGGCGATAGTTCGGTGTGTTGGCGGAAGAGGCGGGCGAAGAAGCTCGCATCGTCGTAGCCAATTTCGTAGCTGATGGTCTTGATGCTTTTGCGCGTTCCCGATAACAGGCCCTTGGCGGTTTCGATGCGCAGGCGTTGCAGGTAATGCAGTGGCTTGTCGCCGGTAGCTGCCTGGAAGCGGCGCATGAAGTTGCGGATGCTCATGCCGTGGTTGCGGGCGACGTCTTCGAAGCGGAATTTGTCCGCAAAGTGCTCTTCAAGCCAGTGCTGGATCTGCAGGATGATCACGTCCTGATGCAGCTTCTGACCGCCAAAACCTATCCTTCCTGGTGAGTAACTGCGCCGCACCTCATAGAGGATGTCGCGGGCTACTGCCTGGGCGACGTTCGAGCCGCAGAAGCGTTCGATCAGATAAATGTAGAGATCACATGCTGACGTGGTGCCGCCTGCGCAATACAGGTTGTCGGCGTCTGTCAGGTGCTTTTCCTGATTGAGCAGGACCTTGGGAAACCTTTCGCTGAACGTATTGAAGAAGCGCCAGTAGGTCGTGGCTTCCTTGCCGTCCAGCAGGCCGGCTTCGGCCAGCCAGAAAACACCGGTGGCTTCGCCGCACAGGACGGCGCCGCTGGCGTGCTGTTCGCGCAGCCATGGCAGGATTTGCGGATATTGCTGCAACTGGCTGTCGAAGTCGTCCCAGAAGGCCGGGATGACGATGATGTCGCTTTCGCACAGAGGGCCGTCTACCGGCAGGGTGACGTCGCTGAAGCTGTCGACGGGCAGTCCGTCCGGGCTTACCAGGCGGATTTCAAACGCGGGTATGAGGCCGTGGCCCAGTTGCTTGCTGTACCGCAGGCTGGCCAGATGGAAAAAATCCTTGGCTTGCATCAGGGTTGAAGCGAACACCTTGTCAGTGGCAAGAATGCTTACGCGCCGTAGCGGGGCGGTGTGTTGAATCGGCATGATCTTTTGTTCTTATATGGAATAGTGGTCAAACAACGGCTGAATCGTCTTATTTTTTCGCGAGTGTGTCTAGCCTCCATAACCGTGCCTTACCGGTCGAGAGCCTGATGATTTGTCTGTCAGGGCAATAAACAGGCCGTGAGCTGAAAATCAGGGTTGAGGTTATTTTTTCAGCCTGTATAATCCGCCAGCTCTTTGCAGTGGAAGTGATGCGCCGTCTGCCGAAGAATCTTGCCGTATAACGGACGCGCTGACCCGAGCCCCCGATAGCGTCTGTTTCCGGCTGCCTTTGACTTGTCAAAGTACGCACTATTCAGTAAGATCCGCCGTCTCATTTTCAGGCGGCCCCTGAGGCTATAAAGAATGAAAACTTTTACTGCTAAACCGGAAACAGTTAAGCGCGACTGGTTCGTCGTCGACGCTGCTGGTCAGACCCTGGGTCGTCTGGCCACCGAAATCGCGAGCCGTCTGCGTGGCAAGCACAAACCGGAATACACTCCGCACGTCGATACCGGTGATTACATCGTCGTTATCAACGCTGAGCAAATCCGCGTTACCGGTGCTAAAGCTTCCGACAAGATTTACTACTCTCACTCCGGTTTTCCGGGCGGGATCAAATCGATCAACTTCGAAAAGCTGATCGATAAAGCTCCTGAGCGCGTGATCGAGACCGCGGTCAAAGGCATGCTGCCTAAGAACCCGCTGGGTCGCGACATGTATCGTAAGCTGAAAGTCTATGCGGGCGCTGTACACCCTCATACTGCTCAGCAGCCCCAAGAACTGAAGTTTTAACGGAATAGTTCATTATGTCGGCGACTCAAAATTACGGCACTGGCCGTCGCAAGACCGCAACCGCACGCGTTTTCCTGCGTCCGGGCACTGGTAACATCTCGATCAACAACCGTTCTCTGGACGTGTTCTTCGGCCGCGAAACTGCCCGCATGGTAGTTCGTCAGCCGCTGGAACTGACCGAAACTGTTGAGAAGTTCGACATCTACGTCACCGTTATCGGTGGTGGTGTAAGTGGTCAAGCTGGCGCAATCCGCCACGGTATCACTCGCGCTCTGATGCAATACGACGAAACTCTGCGTAGCGCCCTGCGTAAAGCCGGTTACGTTACTCGTGACGCTCGTGAAGTTGAACGTAAGAAAGTCGGTCTGCGTAAAGCGCGTAAGCGTCCGCAGTACTCGAAGCGTTAATTCGCACTTCGTTCAAAAAGAACGCCCAGCCTCTTCGGAGCTGGGCGTTTTTTTATGCCTGTTGTTTATGTGTGACAACGTGACACACGGCTGTAAGCCTTGATTTACAAGCTTTCCTACTTTTTGTACGGTCTTATTACCTTGTTAAATGAAGGGTTTTTATTTACCATCCGGCCAAATCTATAAGCAGCTAGATTGAGTTTAAGTAGACGCCTGATCAAACAGGCCACATAGCTGATGGGAGAGGACGGAATGAGCAATGACGGCGTGAATGCAGGCCGGCGTCGCTTCCTCGTGGCAGCCACATCCGTGGTTGGTGCAGCAGGAGCGGTGGGGGCTGCGGTCCCGTTCGTGGGGTCATGGTTCCCCAGTGCCAAGGCGAAAGCCGCAGGGGCACCGGTCAAGGTGAATATCAGCAAGATTGAAGCAGGACAGCAGATGATTGCTGAGTGGCGCGGTCAACCGGTATTCATTGTTCGTCGCACCAAAGAGATCCTGGATAACCTCGGCAAGATCACCGGCCAGTTATCCGATCCCGAGTCCAAGGCTTCTGTTCAGCCTTCCTATGTTGACCCCGTGGTTCGTTCTATCAAGCCGGAAATCCTGCTTCTGGTCGGCCTTTGTACGCACCTGGGGTGTTCGCCGACCTTCCGTCCTGAAGTGGCTCCTGTCGATCTTGGCAAGGATTGGGTGGGGGGCTATTTCTGTCCTTGTCACGGCTCTCATTACGATCTGGCCGGTCGGGTCTACAAGTCTCAACCCGCGCCATTGAATCTGCCAGTACCCCCACATTCCTATGAGTCGGACAGTGTCATTGTCATTGGCGTCGATAAGGAGGGTGCGTGATGAGCAAGTTCATGGATTGGGTCGATGCCCGCTTCCCCGCGACCAAGATGTGGGAAGACCATCTCAGCAAGTATTACGCTCCAAAGAACTTCAACTTCTTCTACTTTTTCGGTTCCCTGGCGCTGCTGGTTCTGGTCAATCAGATCCTCACCGGAGTCTGGCTGACCATGAGCTATACGCCTTCGGCTGAAGAGGCGTTCGCTTCCGTCGAATACATCATGCGTGACGTCGAGTACGGCGCGATTCTGCGTCTGCTGCACTCCACTGGCGCCTCCGCCTTTTTCATCGTGGTCTACCTGCATATGTTCCGTGGCTTGCTCTACGGCTCGTATCAAAAGCCGCGTGAACTGGTCTGGGTGTTCGGCATGCTGATTTACCTGGCGCTGATGGCTGAGGCTTTCATGGGCTACCTGCTGCCCTGGGGGCAAATGTCGTACTGGGGTGCCCAGGTGATCATTTCGCTGTTCGGTGCCATTCCGATCATTGGTGACGACCTGACCCAGTGGATTCGTGGCGATTACCTGATTTCCGGTATCACCTTGAACCGTTTCTTTGCTTTACACGTGGTGGCTCTGCCGATCGTGGTGCTGGGCCTCGTGGTGTTACACATTCTGGCGTTGCATGAAGTGGGCTCCAACAACCCGGATGGTGTGGATATCAAAAAGCTCAAGGACGAGAACGGTATCCCTCTGGACGGCATTCCTTTCCATCCTTACTACACCGTGAAAGACATTGTCGGCGTAGTGGTATTCCTCTTCGTCTTTTGCTCCATCGTGTTCTTCTTCCCTGAAATGGGTGGCTACTTCCTCGAAAAACCCAACTTCGAAGCGGCCAATGCTTTCAAGACGCCGGAGCACATTGCGCCTGTCTGGTACTTCACGCCGTTCTACGCGATCTTGCGGGCGATTCCGGACAAGCTCATGGGGGTTATCGCCATGGGGGCGGCCATTGCGGTGCTGTTCGTGCTGCCTTGGCTGGACCGAAGCCCGGTCAAGTCCATGCGATACAAGGGGTGGATGAGCAAGGTCTGGCTGCTGTTGTTCTGTGTCTCTTTCGTGATCCTCGGTGTGCTGGGCGTTCTGTCGCCGACTCCCGAGCGCACGCTGCTGTCGCAGATCTGCACCTTTCTGTACTTCGCCTACTTCATTCTGATGCCGTTCTATACCCGGCTAGAGAAGACCAAACCGGTTCCAGAAAGGGTGACTGGCTGATGAAAAAGCTATTGGCTGTATTGATTCTCGCGATTCTGCCTGTCTTTTCATTCGCCGCTGAACATGGCGGTCCGGAACTGGAAAAGATCGATATCGATGTCTCCGACAAGGCTGCGATGCAGGATGGCGCACGGACGTTCGTCAACTACTGCATGGGCTGTCACAGCGCCAAATACCAGCGCTACGAGCGTGTGGCCGATGATCTGGGAATTCCCCATGAACTGATGCTGGAAAAGCTGGTGTTTACCGGTGCCAAGATCGGTGACCACATGAACACCGGCATGCAGTCGAACGATGCCAAGACCTGGTTCGGTGCTGCGCCGCCTGACCTGACGCTGGTGGCGCGTGTGCGTGGCACGGACTGGCTCTATGGCTATCTGCGCTCGTTCTACGAGGACCCGGCTCGTCCATTGGGTGTGAATAACCGAGTGTTCCCCAACGTCGGCATGCCCAACGTGCTGGCCAGCCTTCAGGGGCGGCAGGTGGTGGGTTGCAAGCAGATCCAGGTGGTCGAAGAGGGCAAGAAGCAATATGACCCTCTTACCGGTACGCCGCTGACTCACGAGGCTTGCGATCAACTGACCATCGTGCCGAAAACCGGCAGCCTGACTGCAGAGCAGTTCGACGAGAAGATCAAGAATCTGGTGACCTTTCTGGCCTATTCAGCCAATCCGGTTAAACTGCAGCATCAGCGTATAGGCACTTATGTGCTGCTTTATCTGGCCTTCTTCTTTGTCTTCGCGTATCTGCTCAAGCGCGAATACTGGAAAGATGTTCATTGATCGAGCAGTTGTAGCTTCGCACTGACACAAGCGCTCCAGTGGAGTCTCCATTCGGATAGTGATTGCGAGGCGGGTATAGTAGCGGCGAAAGATTGCAGAATTTACTTCGCGTAAATGAGCTATCTTGTCGCCCGCGACGACGACCTGTCTTTGCGCGGTCATAATCGGGGGCCCCACTGGGGCGCGTTCGTTTGTCTGCCTTATAAATTTAACAAGCGAGGAGGATCGCCATGGGCGTGACCAATCGGTTGGCCTGTTACTCCGACCCCGCCGACCACTATTCCCATCGCGTGCGCATCGTGCTCGCTGAGAAGGGTGTCAGCGCCGAGATCATTGATGTGGTTGCGGGTCGTCATCCGCCCCAGCTCATCGAAGTGAATCCGTATGGCAGCGTGCCAACCCTGGTTGATCGTGACCTGGCGTTGTACGAGTCTACGGTGGTGATGGAATATCTTGATGAGCGTTACCCGCATCCGCCCTTGCTGCCGGTTTACCCTGTGGCGCGTGCAAATAGTCGCCTGCTGATTCATCGGATTCAGCGCGACTGGTGTGGACTGGTGGATCTTATTCTGGATTCGCGCAGCAAAGAGTCTGCCCGCGTACAAGCGCGCAAGGAATTGCGCGAAAGTCTGACCGGTGTTTCGCCGTTGTTTGCGGAAAAACCTTTTTTCCTCAGTGACGAGCAAAGCCTTGTCGATTGCTGTCTACTGCCCATACTCTGGCGTTTGCCAGTCTTGGGTATCGAATTGCCACGGCCTGCCAAGCCGTTGCTTGATTACATGGAGCGCCAATTTGCGCGCGAGGCATTTCAGGCGAGCCTGTCTGTAGCCGAACGTGAGATGCGCTAAGGCTTAAGGAGCCGTTAATGAACTCCAGTCGCCCTTATCTGATTCGTGCTCTCTATGAGTGGATCGTCGATAACGATTGCACACCACATATATTGGTCAATGCGGAGTACCCGTCGGTGCAGATCCCTCAGGGTTTTGCCAAAGATGGACAGATTGTCCTGAACGTTTCACCCAGTGCTGTGCGTCATTTGCACATGGACAACGAAGCGGTCAGTTTTGAAGGCCGCTTCGGCGGTGTGCCGCACGCCTTGTATGTTCCCATTGGCGCAATTCTGGGTATTTATGCCCGGGAAAACGGCCAGGGCATGGTCTTCGATCTGGAGCCTCCGATGGAGGAAGAAGACGAGATCGAGCTGGAAGAGGATGCGCCACCACCACCGGACAGCGAGCCTCCGCGTCCTAGCGGCAGGCCGAGTCTGAAAGTTGTGAAATAAAAAAAGGCGATCCACTCGGATCGCCTTTTTTAATGCCGCCAGGTTATCAGTCGATGTATTCGAACAGTCTGACGATTTTCTGCACGCCGGATACGCCCTGCACCAGATTGGTAGCGCGATTGGCTTCATCCTGAGTGAGCAGGCCGAGCATGAAAACGATCCCGTTTTCGGTCACGACCTTGATCCGCGAGCCGGGGATCGAGTTGTCCGCCAGCATCTGGGTCTTGATCTTGGTCGTCAGCCACGCATCGTTATTGCGTGCCAGCAGGGACGATGGCTCCATGACCTGAAGTTCGTTGTTGACCTTCTTGACTCGCTGCACAGAGCTGGCAGCCTGTTCGGCCAGGGCCTTGAGGTCTGCGCGAGGCGTCTGGCCAGCCAGCAGGACAATGCCGTTGAAGCTGGTGACGACAATGTGCGAGCCTTCGGCCAGATCAGGGCTGGCCTTGGAGATGTTCACTGCGGCTTTGGTTTCGATGAGGGAGTCATCGATCTTGCTGCCGAAAGTCCTGGTTCCCCGGTCGTCCTCGATCGGTTTGTCGCGTGCTGCTGTCAGAACCGAACTGCATCCGCTGATGCCGAGGCACAGGGTCAGGACCAGTAGGCTGAGGCGATTAGGGGTCATTCTTCACTCCCGAACAGTTGGCTGTCGATCAGATCGCAAAGGCAATGGATCGCCAGCAGATGGACTTCTTGTATGCGTGCCGTGACATTGGCGGGGACGCGGATTTCCACGTCTTCCGGCAATAATAGCGATGCCATGCCGCCACCGTCGCGTCCCGTCAATGCTACGACAATCATTTCGCGATCATGTGCGGCCTGGATGGCTTGAATAATGTTCGCCGAGTTGCCGCTGGTGGAAATGGCCAGCAGCACATCGCCCGGTTGACCCAGGGCGCGAATCTGTTTGGAAAAGATTTCGTTGTAGCTGTAATCGTTGGCGATCGAGGTGATCGTCGAGCTGTCTGTGGTCAGCGCTATCGCAGGCAGGCTCGGCCTTTCACGCTCGAAACGGTTGAGCAGTTCGGAGGAAAAGTGCTGGGCATCGCCGGCAGAGCCGCCGTTACCGCAGGCAAGCATTTTGCCTTCGTTGAGCAGGGCGTTGACCATTACCTGGCTGGCTTGCTCGATAAAGGGTGCAAGGACGTCCATCGCCTGTTGCTTGGTGTCAATGCTGGCCTGGAACAGCCGGCGAATTCGGGATTGCATGTCCATCAATGTGACCTTAATGAGAGCGTACGGCGGCTGGTCGGGTGCGCTGCGGGGATCCCCGGCGGCTCACCACACACTGAATGTGCAGCCCGCAAATCAAATAGCAAAATGGGTGGTAAAGGGTGTTGCTGCGCGTCAGGTTTGCGATTGTCCGCTTGCTACATCAACTGTCGAATGCGCTCTTGAGCCACGTCAGGGGAGCGGCCTTGCCTGGATCTCCATCGATAGCGATCACGTCGAAACGGCATGGATAATCGGCCCACTGTGACTCTTTTTGCAGGAACAGTTGTGCAGCGGTAATCAGTTTTTCCTGTTTGCGAAAATCGACGCTTTCCATGGCTCCACCCCAGCCTGAGTGGCGTCGGTAGCGAACTTCGACGAATACTACTGTATCGCCGTCGAGCATGACTAGATCAAGCTCGCCGCGTTTGCATGACCAGTTTTGGGTAATCGGGCGCAGGCCTTGTTGTTGTAGATACAGCAGGGCGCAGGCTTCTGCCTCGCGCCCTGCCTGTTGCCGGGTGTTGCCTGGCATCAAGGAGCGGTGTCCGGCAGGCGCTGGACCTTCCCATCGACGAACTCTGCCCAAGGCAGTTGACGCTCGACGCGGCGGCTCGGGCTCAGGCTCAGGCTGCCCGACAGGCCGTCGATGCGGCTTTCAGGCAGTGTCTTGAGCTGGCCAAGACGCGGAGCCAGGCGATAGGCGTCGATGCCCATGGCATAGAGGCGGCCCAGGCTGCCTGATGCTTGTGGCCATTGAGCGGTCACTTGCTGGCGCAGAGGGTCGTTGGCATTGAGCAGCCATGGGGTTTCGCAGAAGCGTACGCCGTTCAGGTCCAGATACTGGGCCTGATCGTTGCTGTTGGTGAACAGGTGAGAGGTGGCATAGACCGGAACGTCGCCAGCGTACTGGAACACCATGGTCGGCTTGATCTGCTGAGCCTGCTGTGGAGTTGCAGCCAGGAACATGAAGTCGATGTCCTGACGGCGTGTCGGCTGGGCGGCAACCTGGGTGCCTACGGTGCTTTGCAGGCGCTGGGCGCGGCCTTCGCTGTTGCGCAACTGGAACAGGTCGGCGACTTGCTGGGCAAGAGCGACAGGCTGGTCGACATGTTCGGCTGCGATCAGAGTGCCGCCCTTGGCTTGCCAGCTTTTACGGAAGGCATCCAGTACGCGATCACCCCATTCGCCTTTGGGCACCATGGCGACGGCGCTGCGTTTGCCGTCTGCCCAGGCGCGGCGTGCCACTTCCCGTGCTTCGTCTTCGGCGGCAAGGCCGAACTGGAACAGTTGTGCCGGGCCTTCGGTGTTGGAGTCGCTGTAGTTCAGGGCTAATGTGGTGATAGGCAGTTGCTGGCGGCTGTTCAGCTGTTTGACCAGATTCTTTTCCAGCGGGCCGACGACCAGTTGCGCACCGGCAGCCTTGGCCTGACGATAGAAGTCATCCATCGACGTGACGCGCGAGCTGTCGAAAACCTGGATGGCTGGCGGGTTCTGGCCAGCTTGCTGGGCCTGATAGTGCGCAGCCATGAAGCCTTCACGCAGCGCCTTGGCAACAGAGGCCAGTTGACCATCCTGTGGCAGCAGCAGGGCGATCTTGGTCAGCGGCTCGCTGGTCAGGGCGCGGAGCTGGGCGAGGGTGGTCGGCAGTTTCAAGGCGGCCGGATGTTGCGGATTCTGTGCTTTCCAGCTGTCGATGGCGGCCTGTTGCTGCTCCAGCGTGCCGGCGCCCTTGACCGAGCGGGCCAGGCTCAGCCAGCCGCCCATGTCGTCGGTGGCAGTGCTTTGCAGTTGGTCGGCAGGCAGTGCGGCAACCAGTGCCCAGATGGCATCGTTGTTGGCGCTGGCGTCGTTGCCTTGCAGCAGCGGGCCTGCGAACACACGCTCGCGAGCGGCGGCCAGGGTCTGGCCATCGGCTTCGAGTGCGCGGGCCCGGACAGCGTGAGTGCGGATTTGCTGTTCAACCGACAGTTCGCCCAGACGTTGCAGGCTCGGGTGCTCCAGTGCGGTCAGTGCAGCCTTCGGCTGGTTGCGGCCCATGGCCAGTTCTGCAGCCAGGGTGCTGGCGAATACCTGCAGGCCGGGTTTCAACTGATCCAGAGGGACCTGGGCCAGAATCTGGGCGGCGCGGCCAGGATTGTTCTGGCGATTCGCCAGATCTGCGGCGCTCAGGCGCAACGGGGCGGCCTGGTCCGGCGTCTTGGCAGCCGCAGCCTGTTCAAGCAATTGCTCGATGCTGGCGTCGGGTGTGCGAGGCAACTCACCAAGACTGGATGAGGGCGAGCTGGCGCAGGCTGCAAGAAGGGCAGCGAGGCAGAGGGCAGAGAACAGCCGCAGGCAGGCGATCATTGATGTGTTCCTGATACTCAAGCAAGTTAGCGGGGAATTGTACCCAAGCACTGGCCGGGGTGCGACTTCGAAGGTGTCGAAAGCGGTGATATTGGTCGTGTCGTGCTGCTCTATCGGCCAATACACTTGATTCGAGAGTGTTTCAGCATCTTGCGACGGGGCAGAATCATGGTTTTCCTTCCTTTTTTATGCCCATCCCTGAATGTGTTGCACCATGGGTCAGGGTCGTAGCCTGTACAATGCGGTTTTTTCAACCATCAAAAATGAGGTCTGCGCTTTGACTGCTCCGGTTGTTTCAAATTCCACCCTGGGTTCGCTTTATGTAGTGGCGACCCCTATCGGCAATCTGGACGACATGAGCGTGCGGGCCTTGAAAGTGCTGCGTGAAGTGGCATTGATAGCAGCAGAGGATACTCGCCACTCCTCAAGGCTGATGCAGCATTTTGGAATATCCACGCCTCTTGCTGCCTGCCATGAGCATAACGAACGTGACGAGGGTAGTCGTTTCATTACCCGTCTGCTGGCCGGTGACGATGTTGCATTGATCTCCGATGCCGGGACGCCGCTGATTTCCGATCCTGGTTATCACCTTGTCCGGCAGGCGCGGGCGGCGGGTGTTCAGGTGGTTCCGGTGCCGGGTGCCTGCGCCCTGATTGCGGCCTTGTCGGCAGCCGGTTTGCCTTCGGACCGTTTTATCTTTGAAGGTTTTCTGCCAGCCAGGGCCGTGGGTCGCAAGAGTCGGCTTGAAGTGCTTCGCGAAGAACCTCGCACCTTGATCTTCTATGAGGCCCCGCACCGGATTCTCGAATGCCTTCAGGATATGGAGCAGGTGTTCGGCCCTGACCGTCCTGCATTGCTGGCGCGGGAACTGACCAAGACGTTTGAAACCCTCAAGGGATTGCCGCTGGCGCAACTGCGTGCCTTTGTCGAGGGCGACAGCAATCAGCAGCGTGGTGAATGCGTGGTGCTGGTGGCGGGCTGGACGCCGCCCGAGGATGAAGATGTGGTAGGTGCCGAGGCGCGCCGGGTTCTGGATCTGTTGCTCGAAGAGATGCCGCTCAAGCGCGCGGCCGCACTGGCAGCAGAAATCACCGGGGTACGCAAGAATCTGCTTTACCAGGTCGCACTGGACAAACAGAAGGATCAATAAGTTCCGTCTCGTGCGACAAATGCGCGTCATTCTGGCTTTTAATGCTTGTTCTTGACGCCTCGTCCCGATACCCTTGGCGGCGGAGAGTCGATTGGACAGTCGCTGCCTCTTGCTGCTTTGCAGTCAAGGGGGGGAGGAAAGTCCGGGCTCCATAGGGCGGAGTGCCAGGTAACGCCTGGGAGGCGCGAGCCTACGGAAAGTGCCACAGAAAATAACCGCCTAAGCACTTCGGTGCCGGTAAGGGTGAAAAGGTGCGGTAAGAGCGCACCGCACGTCTGGCAACAGTTCGTGGCAAGGTAAACCCCACTCGGAGCAAGACCAAATAGGGTTCCTAGGCGTGGCCCGCGCTGGAACCGGGTAGGTTGCTAAAGACGTCCAGTGATGGCCGTCGTAGAGGAATGACTGTCCTCGACAGAACCCGGCTTACAGATCGACTCTCCACCTTCTTCTCTCGACTGCTGTTAAAGCAGCGGTTTTTCTTCTCCGTAATGCCAAAAAATTCTTACACTTAATAAATTACTTTAACTTTGAGCCGCAATCATTTGGGCGGCTTCGTGTTTACCTGTCAAAACCCGCGAAAATTTACCTCTCCCCCTCCAATACCGCTCCTAAATCTCCGAAATGTAAGGGGTTTCCTTAAGACCGTGCCTTGACGGTGTGGTGGGCGCATTCCTATAGTGTGCGCAAGTGGCAGAAAGTGGCACGAAGTGGGTTTTTTTAGCGCGAAAAGTTAAAAATCGGAGAGTGCGCCTGTGTTTCGTGGTGCCAACGCAATCAATCTCGATGCCAAGGGTCGTCTCGCCATGCCGAGCCGGTACCGTGACGAGTTGGATTCGCGTAGCTCCGGGCAACTTATCGTGACCATTGATGCCGTTGACCCCTGCTTGTGTCTTTATCCGCTGTCCGAGTGGGAACTGATTGAGGCGAAACTTCGTGAGCTGGCTACCTTTCGCGAAGAAAACCGCCGGTTGCAGAGGCTTTTGATTGGTAACGCAGTGGATCTGGAGCTCGACGGCAGTGGGCGTTTCCTGGTCCCTCCGCGTCTTCGTGAATACGCAAAGTTGGATAAGCGTGTGATGTTGGTTGGACAGCTTAATAAGTTTCAACTGTGGGACGAGGATGCCTGGAATGCTGTTGCCGATGCAGACCTTGCAGCCATTCAAAAACCTGGCGCGATGCCTGATGAATTACGTGACCTGATCCTGTGACTATGAACAGCAGTTTTACCCACATCACCGTACTGCTCGAAGAAGCCGTCGAGGCTCTCGCTGTGCGCGCCGATGGCTGCTATCTGGACGGCACATTCGGTCGTGGCGGACATAGTCGCCTGATACTTCAGCATCTGGGGCCTGATGGCCGGCTGCTGGGGTTCGACAAGGATCCTCAAGCGATTGCCACAGGGCAAGCGCTGGCGGCCGAAGACGGCCGCTTTGTCATTGTGCAGAGAAGCTTTGCCGAACTGGGCTCCGAGGCTCAGGGCCGCGGGTTGGCAGGCAAGGTCAGCGGCATTCTGCTGGACCTTGGCGTCTCCTCGCCGCAACTGGACGATCCCGAGCGCGGCTTCAGTTTCATGAACGACGGCCCGCTGGACATGCGCATGGACCCGACTCGCGGCGTCAGCGCTGCCGAGTTCATCGCCACTGCACCTGCAGAAGAGATCGCCCGGGTTTTCAAGGAATACGGTGAAGAGCGTTTCGCTAGGCGCATGGCCAATGCCGTGGTTCAGCGTCGCGAAATCCAGCCTTTCGAGCGCACTGCCGATCTGGCAGAAGTCCTCAAGGTCGCCAACCCGGCCTGGGAAAAGGGCAAGAATCCGGCCACGCGTGCCTTTCAGGGCCTGCGTATTCACGTCAACAACGAGCTGGGCGATCTGGAAGCCGGTCTTGAAGCGGCGCTGGACGCCCTTGAAGTCGGCGGTCGTCTGGTGGTCATCAGCTTCCACTCTCTTGAAGACCGCATCGTCAAGCTGTTCATGCGCAAGCTCGTCAAGGGCGAAGCTGACAACATGCCTCGCAACCTGCCGATCCAGTTCAAGGCCTTCGAGCCGAAGATCAAACTCATCGGCAAGGCGCAGTTCGCTTCGGACGAAGAAACCAGAGCCAATCCACGCTCGCGCAGCGCTGTCATGCGTGTGGCGGAGAAGCTCAGGTGAGCCGTCTGTTCCTCAAGCCATTGCCCGGCGGCAGCTTCATCATGCTGCTGCTGTTTCTTGCCGTCCTCGTTTCGGCCATCGGCGTGTCCTACAGCGCCCACTGGAACCGGCAGTTGCTTAACTCCCTGTACTCGGAAATGAGCGTGCGCGACAAGGCGCAGGCCGAGTGGGGACGCCTGATTCTCGAGCAGAGCACCTGGACGGCCCATAGCCGTATCGAGAACCTGGCCACCGATCAGTTGAAGATGCGCATTCCCAACGCTGCCGAAGTGCGGATGGTGGCGCCATGATGAAACTTGAGGGTGCCCTGTATCCGTGGCGGTTCCGTGTGGTGGTGGGTCTGCTCGTCATCCTGGTGCTCGCCATCTGCTGGCGCATTGTCGATCTGCAGGTCATCGATCACACCTTCCTCAAGGAACAGGGTGATGCTCGCAGCGTTCGTCATATTCCAATCCCGGCTCACCGTGGTCTGATCACCGACCGTAACGGCGAGCCTCTGGCTGTCAGTACGCCTGTGACCACGCTCTGGGCAAACCCGCGTGAAATGCAGCAGGACAAATCCAAGTGGCCGGTTCTGGCGACTGCTCTGGGTCAGGACCTCAAGGCCATGACCGAGCGCCTGGATTCTCAGGCCACCAAGGAATTCATCTATCTGGTTCGCGGCCTGACGCCTGAGCAAGGGCAGTCTGTGCTGGACCTCAAAGTCCCCGGTGTCTATGGCATCGAGGAATTCCGGCGTTTCTATCCGGCCGGTGACGTGACCGCACACATGGTCGGCTTCACCGACCTCGACGATCATGGTCGAGAGGGGGTCGAACTGGCCTATGACGACTGGCTCGCCGGGGTGCCTGGCAAGCGACAGGTCATCAAGGACCGCAGGGGACGACTTATCAAGGACGTCCAGGTAACCAAGAACGCCAAGGCCGGCAAGACCTTGGCTTTGTCTATTGATCTGCGTCTGCAATATCTGGCCACCCGCGAACTGCGTAACGCCATAGTAGAGAACGAAGCCAAGGCCGGTAGCCTGGTAATCATGGACGTCAAGACCGGCGAAGTCCTGGCCATGGTCAACCAGCCGACCTACAACCCGAACAACCGGCGCACCATGGTGCCTGCTGCAATGCGCAACCGGGCAATCATCGACGTGTTCGAGCCGGGCTCGACCATGAAGCCGATTTCCATGACCACCGCCCTGGACAGCGGGCGCTGGAAGCCGACCGACAAGGTCGAGGTTTATCCGGGCACCTTGCAGATCGGCAAGTACACCATTCGTGACGTGACCAAGACCGAAGGCCCGATCCTCGACCTGACCGGCATCCTCATCAACTCCAGTAACGTGGGCATGAGCAAGATCGCCTTCGACGTGGGCGGTGAAGCCATTTTCCGTACCATGCAGCGCGTCGGTTTCGGCCAGTACACCGGCCTCGGCTTCCCGGGAGAGCGCGTGGGTAACCTGCCGAACTACCGCGAGTGGCGCAAGGCTGAAACCGCGACCCTGTCCTACGGCTACGGTCTGTCGGTCACTGCCTTGCAACTGGTGCATGCCTATGGCGCACTGGCCAACAATGGCCGGATCGTGCCGCTGACCATTCTGAAAAGCGATACGCCGCCGACGGCCGTGCAGGCCATCCCCGAAAACACCGCCAAGACCCTGCAAGGCATGTTGCAGCAAGTGATCGAAGACCCGCGTGGCGTCTATCGCGCCCGCGTGCCGTCCTATCACGTGGGCGGCAAGAGCGGTACAGCGCGCAAGACTTCCATCGGCACCAAGGGTTACGCGGAAAACTCCTACCGTTCCCTGTTCGCCGGTTTTGGCCCGATGAGCAACCCGCGCTACGCGATCGTCGTTGTGATCGATGAACCGAGCAAGGGTGGCTATTTCGGTGGTCTGGTTTCTGCCCCGGTATTCAGCAAGGTCATGTCTGGCACGTTGCGTCTGATGAACGTGACCCCCGACAACCTCGCCGCACCCCAAGAGCAGGTCAATGTTGCCCCTGTAGTGAAAGGAGGGCGTGGCTGATGGCTTTCAATCTGAGCAAGATTTTCGCTCAAACCGACCGCGATCCCCTGATTCGTGAGTTGACCCTCGACAGCCGTAATGTCCGGCCGGGCGATCTGTTCCTGGCAGTTCCCGGCATCAAGCGCGATGGCCGCGCCCACATTGCCGATGCCTTGCAGCGCGGTGCGGCGGCGGTGGCTTATGAGGTCGAAGGTTCGACCGTATTGCCGATCACCGATGTGCCGTTGATTCCGGTCAAGGGCCTGGCTGCGCAGTTGTCGGCCATTGCCGGTCGCTTCTATGGCGAGCCGAGTCGCGGACTGAATCTGGTGGGCGTGACCGGCACCAATGGCAAGACCAGCGTCACGCAACTGGTTGCCCAGGCCCTTGATCTGCTCGGCCAGCACTGCGGCATCGTTGGCACGCTGGGGACCGGTTTCTATGGCGCGCTGCAAAGCGGTCGCCACACGACCCCCGATCCGATTTCCGTGCAGGCCACCATCGCTGACCTGAAAAAAGCCGGCGCTCGCGCCGTTGCGATGGAAGTGTCGTCCCATGGCCTCGATCAGGGACGTGCAACGGCCCTGGATTTCGACGTTGCCGTGCTGACCAATCTGTCCCGTGATCATCTGGATTATCACGGCACGATGGAGGCCTACGGTGCTGCCAAGGCCAAGCTGTTTGCATGGACGGATCTGCGTTGCCGGGTGATCAATCTGGATGACGGGTTCGGGCGTGAACTGGCCGAGGTAGAGCATGAGTCCCGACTCATCACCTACAGCCTCCAGGACAAAAGCGCATCCCTTTATTGCCGCGATGCGAAGTTCGATGACGATGGCGTACGCGCCACACTCGTCACTGCGCACGGCGAACACTTTCTGCGCAGCCGTCTGCTGGGCCGTTTCAACCTGAGCAATGTGCTGGCGGCTATCGGCGCCTTGCTGGGGCTGGAATATGCGCTGGACGAAATTCTCAAGGTCCTGCCAAAGCTCGAAGGCCCGGTCGGGCGCATGCAGCGTCTTGGCGGTGGCAACAAGCCTTTGGTGGTGGTCGATTACGCCCATACCCCCGATGCTCTGGAGCAGGTGCTCAACGCCTTGCGCCCGCATGCCAAAGGTCGCCTGTTGTGCCTGTTCGGTTGCGGTGGCGATCGTGACAGTGGCAAGCGTCCGCTGATGGCCGAAGTGGTCGAGCGTCTTGCCGATGGCGTGTGGGTCACCGATGACAACCCGCGCACAGAAGCACCGGCTCGCATCTTCGACGATATCCGTCCGGGTTTCATGACTCCTGATGCCGTGCATTTCATTGAAGGCCGTGGCCAGGCGATTGCCGAGCTGATTGCCAGTGCCGATGCGGCAGATGTCGTGGTCCTGGCCGGCAAGGGGCATGAGGACTATCAGGAAATAGACGGTCAACGCCACGCGTTCTCTGACTTGGAAGAGGCCGCCAAGGCTCTGGCCGCATGGGAGCTTGCGCATGCTTAAAGCATTGACCTTCAGCGAACTGGTCGCGCCACTCGACGCTCGTCGTATTGGCGACTGCAGTTTTACCGGTGTCAGCACCGACAGTCGCGCCATTCAGCCGGGCCAGTTGTTCGTGGCGCTGACCGGCCCGCGTTTCGATGGCCATGAATACCTGGATCAGGTGGCTGCCAAAGGCGCCGTAGGTGCCCTGGTCGAGCGGGAAGTGGAAGGCTCGACCTTGCCGCAACTGGTCGTGCTCGATACCCGCAAGGCACTGGCGCAACTGGGCGCGATTAATCGCAATGCCTTTGTGGACAGGCCTGTTGCTGCCATTACCGGTTCCAGTGGCAAGACCACGGTCAAGGAAATGCTGGCCAGTATCATGCGCACTCGCGGTCCGGTCCTGGCTACCCGTGGCAACCTGAATAACGAACTGGGCGTGCCTCTGACTCTGCTTGAACTGGCCCCGGAATATTCTTCGGCGGTCATCGAGCTGGGTGCCTCGCGTGTCGGCGAAATTGCTTTCACCGTCAGCCTGACAAAACCTCATGTCGCTTTGATTACCAATGCCGGGACTGCCCATGTCGGTGAGTTCGGCGGGCCTGACCGTATCGTGGAAGCCAAAGGCGAAATCCTCGAAGGGCTCGATGCCAGCGGCATTGCGGTCCTGAACCTGGATGACAAGGCTTTCCCGACCTGGCGTCTGCGCGTCGGCGAACGAAAGATCGTCAGCTTTGCCCTGAGCAACAGCCAGGCCGATCTGTACGCCAGCGATCTGGGGCGCGATGCGCGTGGCTGCCCAAGCTTTCTGCTGCACAGCCCGCTTGGAACTGCGCAGGTGCAATTGAACCTGCTGGGCAAACATAACGTGGCCAATGCCCTGGCGGCAGCGGCTGGCGCCTTTGCGTTGGGCGTTACCCTGGACGGCATCGTCACTGGCCTGAACAACGTTCAACCGGTCAAGGGTCGCACCGTCGCACAAATCGCCAGCAATGGCGTGCGGGTGATCGATGACTCTTACAACGCCAATCCTTCTTCCATAAACGCCGCCGTCGACCTGCTTTCCGACTTCCCTGGCCGAACTGTCCTGGTACTGGGCGATATCGGTGAGCTGGGTGACTGGGCAGAGCAGGGTCACCGCGATGTGGGGGCCTATGCCGCCGGCAAGGTCTCGGCACTTTATGCCGTGGGTCCGTTGATGGCTCATGCCGTGAACGCCTTTGGCGAGCATGGGCGACATTTTGCCAGTCAGGCCGACCTGATTGCGGCGCTGGGCGCCGAGCAAGACCCCGATACCACTTTACTGATCAAGGGTTCGCGTAGTGCCGCGATGGAAAACATCGTGGCTGCCTTATGCGGTTCTAGCCTGGAGAAACATTGATGCTGCTGCTGTTGGCCGAGTTTTTACAACAGTTCCATAAAGGCTTTGCGGTCTTCCAATACCTGACCTTGCGTGGGATTCTCGGCGTGCTCACAGCCTTGACCCTGTCGCTGTGGCTCGGGCCGTGGATGATTCGTACCCTGCAAATGCGCCAGATCGGCCAGGCCGTGCGTAACGATGGTCCGCAATCGCATCTTTCCAAGTCCGGCACCCCGACCATGGGCGGTGCATTGATCCTGTCGTCCATCGCTATCAGTACTTTGCTGTGGGCTGACTTGAGCAACCGCTATGTATGGGTGGTCCTGCTCGTCACGCTGCTGTTCGGTGGCATCGGCTGGGTCGATGACTATCGCAAGGTGATCGAGAAGAACTCCCGTGGCTTGCCAAGCCGCTGGAAGTATTTCTGGCAATCGGTATTCGGCCTGTGCGCAGCGATCTTCCTTTATACGACTGCGCCGTCGGCAACCGAGACAACCCTGATCGTGCCGATGCTCAAGGATGTGCGCATCCAGTTGGGCATGGTCGGTTTCATCGTATTGACCTACTTCGTCATCGTCGGCTCAAGCAACGCAGTGAACCTGACTGACGGCCTGGATGGCCTGGCCATCATGCCGACCGTGATGGTCGGTGGTGCGCTGGGTATCTTCTGCTACCTGTCGGGTAACGTGAAGTTCGCCGAATACCTGCTGATTCCCTATGTACCGGGCGCGGGTGAGCTGATTGTGTTCTCCGGCGCACTGATTGGCGCGGGGCTCGGATTCCTCTGGTTCAACACTTATCCGGCCCAGGTGTTCATGGGCGACGTCGGTGCTCTGGCGCTGGGCGCTGCACTGGGCACCATGGCGGTGATCGTCCGTCAGGAGTTCGTCCTGTTCATCATGGGCGGTGTGTTCGTGATGGAAACCCTTTCAGTGGTCATTCAGGTTGCGTCATTCAAACTGACCGGTCGCCGCGTATTCCGCATGGCGCCCATCCACCACCACTTTGAACTCAAGGGCTGGCCTGAGCCGCGTGTGATCGTCCGTTTCTGGATCATCACCGTGATTCTCGTGCTGGTTGGCCTTGCAACGCTGAAACTGAGGTAGAACGAGTGTCTTTGATCGTTTCCGACCGCTTCCGTATCGTTGTCGGTCTAGGCAAGAGTGGCATGTCCCTGGTTCGCTTCCTGGCGAACCGGGGCGTCGCCTTTGCCGTGGCCGATACTCGGGAGAATCCTCCGGAGCTTGCGACCTTGCGTCGCGATTACCCGCAGGTGGAAGTGCGTTGTGGCGAGCTGGACGTAGAGTTTCTCTGCCGTGCCGACGAGCTGTATGTCAGCCCCGGTCTGGCCCTTGCGACTCCAGCCTTACAAGAGGCTCATGCCCGTGGCGTCAAGATGTCCGGTGACATCGACCTGTTCGCGCGTTACGCGAAAGCGCCGGTCATTGCAATCACCGGATCCAATGCGAAAAGCACCGTGACCACCCTGGTGGGCGAGATGGCCCAGGCCGCAGGCAAGCGTGTTGCAGTCGGCGGTAACCTCGGCATGCCGGCGCTGGATCTACTCAGTGACGATGTCGAGCTGTACGTGCTAGAGCTGTCCAGCTTTCAGCTCGAAACCACCCATGAGCTCAATGCCGAAGTCGCGACCGTGCTGAACGTCAGCGAAGACCACATGGACCGCTACAGCGGCCTGCCGGCTTATCACCTGGCCAAGCACCGGATTTTCCGTGGCGCACGGCAAGTGGTCGTCAATCGCCAGGACGCACTGTCCCGGCCACTGATCGGTGAAGGCCTGCCGTGCTGGACCTTCGGCCTGACCAAGCCGGATTTCAACGGTTTCGGCTTGCGTGAAGAGAACGGCGAAAAATACCTGGCCTTCCAGTTCGACAACCTGATGCCGGTTCGCGAACTGAAAGTTCGTGGCGCGCACAATCAGGCCAATGCCCTGGCTGCACTGGCGCTGGGGCATGCCGTGGGCCTGCCGTTCGATGCCATGCTGAGCAGCCTGCGGACCTTCACCGGTCTTGAGCATCGCTGCCAGTGGGTGCGCGAGCTGGCGGGTGTTCACTATTACAACGACTCCAAGGCCACCAACGTTGGCGCCGCACTGGCTGCTATCGAAGGCCTGGGTGCTGACATCACCGGCAAGCTGGTGCTGATCGCCGGTGGCGATGGCAAGGGTGCTGACTTCAGTGGCCTGCGTGCTGCCGTAGCGGCGCACTGCCGTGCCGTGGTCCTGCTGGGTCGCGATGCCGAACTGATTGCTCAGGCTCTGGGCGATGCAGCACCGCTGGTGCGCGTCATCACCCTGGAAGAATCCGTGCAGCGCAGTGCCGAACTGGCCCAAGAGGGCGATGCGGTATTGCTGTCGCCTGCCTGCGCGAGCCTCGACATGTTCAAGAATTACGAAGAGCGCGGGCGTCTGTTCGCCCAGGCAGTGGAGGGCTTGTCATGATCTTTGGCGTGATCAAGCCTTATCCGTCGCCGCTGATCAGCGGCCGTGGCATAGACCTCGATTTCCCGATGCTGGCTGGTTGCCTGGCGCTGCTGGGTCTTGGTCTGGTGATGATTACTTCCGCGTCGTCGGAAGTGGCCGCCGTGCAGTCGGGCAACACGCTGTACATGATGACCCGCCACCTGATCTATCTGTTGATCGGCCTGGGTGCCTGCTGCGCCACCATGATGGTGCCGGTTGCCACGTGGCAGCGTATGGGCTGGCTGATGCTGATCGGTGCCTTCGGTCTGCTGTTGCTGGTGTTGGTGCCGGGGATCGGCCGCGAGGTAAACGGCTCGATGCGCTGGATCGGTTTCGGCGCGTTCAACGTGCAGCCTTCCGAAATCGCCAAGGTCTTTGTGGTGATATTTCTGGCCGGTTACCTGATTCGTCGCCAGCAGGAAGTCCGTGAAAGCTGGATGGGCTTCTTCAAGCCGTTCATCGTGCTGCTGCCCATGGCGGGCCTGCTGCTGATGGAGCCTGACTTCGGAGCCACGGTCGTGATGATGGGCTCGGCGGCTGCCATGCTCTTCCTCGGCGGCGTCGGGCTGTTCCGTTTCTCCCTGATGGTGGTGCTGGCAGTGGTTTCCGTGGTGGTGCTGGTTCAGGCGCAGCCTTACCGGATGGCGCGTCTGACCAACTTCACCGACCCGTGGGCCGACCAGTTCGGTTCCGGCTACCAGTTGACCCAGGCACTGATCGCATTCGGTCGTGGCGAATGGTTCGGCGTCGGTCTGGGCAACAGTGTCCAGAAACAGTTCTATCTGCCGGAAGCTCATACCGACTTCGTGTTCTCGGTGCTTGCTGAAGAGCTGGGTGTCATCGGGTCTTTGCTCACGGTCGCGTTGTTCCTGTTCGTCAGTATTCGTGGCATGTACATAGGTATGTGGGCAGAAAGGGCCAAACAGTTCTTCGGTGCCTACGTTGCTTATGGTCTTTCTTTCCTGTGGATCGGCCAGTTCCTGATCAACATCGGCGTAAACGTCGGCCTGCTGCCGACCAAGGGCCTGACCTTGCCGTTCCTCAGCTACGGTGGCAGTTCGCTTGTGATCTGCTGTGCGAGTCTCGGTTTGCTGCTGCGCATCGAGTGGGAATCGCGCAACAACATGGGCAGCGAAGAAACCGAATTCAAAGAGAGCGACTTCGCCGAGGAGCCGCCCCATGGACGCTAACGTGCTGATCATGGCCGGTGGCACCGGCGGGCATGTATTCCCTGCACTGGCCTGTGCCCGCGAGTTCCAGTCGCGTGGCTACAAGGTGCATTGGCTGGGTACGCCACGGGGTATCGAAAACGAACTGGTGCCACAGGCCGGGCTGACCTTGCATCTGATCGATGCCACCGGGTTGCGCGGCAAGGGCAAGCTTTCGCTGCTCAAGGCACCTTTCATGCTGCTCAAGGCATTGGGCCAGGCCCGCAAGGTTGTGCGCGAGCTCAAGCCGGTTTGCGTCGTGGGTTTCGGTGGCTATGTCACAGGCCCTGGCGGTCTGGCTGCGAAGCTGGCGGGCGTGCCGTTGATCATTCATGAGCAGAACGCCGTTGCCGGTACGGCCAACCGCAGCCTGTCGTCCTTTGCCAGCCGTATCTGCGAGGCGTTCCCGGACACCTTCAGTGCAACGGCCAAGCGTCGTACCACCGGCAATCCGGTGCGTGTCGAGCTGTTTCTTGAAACACCACGGCAGGCATTGGCCGGTCGTAAGGCGCGCCTGTTGGTCCTGGGCGGCAGCCTGGGTGCAGAGCCCTTGAACAAGTTACTGCCCGAAGCCCTGGCTCAGGTGCCTGAAGACATACGGCCCGAGATTTTCCATCAGGCCGGCAAGAAACACGATGAAGTCACCGCCGAGCGCTATCGAAGCGCTGGCGTCGAGGCGCAGGTCGCGCCCTTTATCCAGAACATGGCTCAGGCCTATGCCTGGGCCGATCTGGTCGTCTGTCGCGCAGGTGCGTTGACCATCAGTGAACTGGCAGCCGCAGGCTTGCCTTCGTTCCTGATCCCGCTGCCTCACGCGATCGATGACCATCAGTCTCGTAACGCTGACTATCTGGCTCGCGAAGGCGCAGCCTTTGTCATGCCGCAAGCGACAACTGGTGCTGCCGAG
The DNA here is from genome assembly GCF_019719005.1 of Pseudomonas cichorii. Classification (GTDB taxonomy): domain Bacteria; phylum Pseudomonadota; class Gammaproteobacteria; order Pseudomonadales; family Pseudomonadaceae; genus Aquipseudomonas; species Aquipseudomonas cichorii_E. Next base: position 9,749 of record NZ_JAIGPJ010000001.1, on the reverse strand, counting down.
ATGGCCACGCGCCTGAAAGAGGTTTTGATGCAACCCGAACAATTGAACAACATGGCCCGTACCGCCCGCAGGCTGGCCCGGCCTGACGCAACCAACACCGTTGTCGATGTCTGTGTGGAGGTGGCCAATGGTTGAGAATCAACGCGCCATGCCTCAGCCGGAAATGCGCCGTATCCGCCGCATCCACTTCGTCGGTATCGGCGGTGTCGGCATGTGCGGTATCGCCGAAGTGCTGCTGAACCTGGGCTATGAAGTCTCGGGTTCGGACCTGAAGAATTCGGCTGTTACCGAACGCCTGAAATCCTTCGGCGCGCACATCTTCATCGGTCATCTTGCCGAGAACGCCGTCGGTGCCGACGTGCTGGTGGTTTCCAGCGCCGTGAACACCTCTAACCCGGAAGTCGCGACAGCCCTTGAGCGTCGTATTCCCGTAGTGCCCCGTGCCGAGATGCTGGCCGAGCTGATGCGCTATCGCCACGGCATCGCCGTCGCCGGTACTCACGGCAAGACCACCACCACCAGCCTGATCGCTTCGGTGTTCGCCGCCGGTGGCCTGGACCCGACTTTCGTGATCGGTGGTCGTCTGAACGCTGCCGGCACCAACGCACAGTTGGGCACCAGCCGTTACCTGATCGCCGAGGCCGATGAAAGCGATGCCAGCTTCCTGCACTTGCAGCCGCTGGTCGCAGTCGTCACCAACATCGACGCCGATCACATGGCCACTTACGAAGGCGACTTCAACAAACTGAAGAAGACCTTCGTCGAGTTCCTGCACAACCTGCCGTTCTACGGTCTGGCGGTAATGTGCATCGATGATCCGGTGGTGCGTGAAATCCTGCCGCTGGTCAAGCGTCCGACCCTGACCTATGGCTTCAGCGAAACCGCCGATGTGCGTGCGATCAACGTGCGCCAGGACGGCATGCTGACGTTCTTCACCGTGTTGCGTCGCGACCGCGAGCCGCTGGACGTATCGGTGAACATGCCGGGCAACCATAACGTGCTCAACTCCCTGGCAACCATCGCCATCGCCACTGACGAAGGCGTCAGCGACGAAGCCATCGTCCAGGGCCTGTCGGGCTTCCAGGGCGTTGGTCGCCGCTTCCAGGTCTATGGCGAACTGCCCGTCGAAGGCGGCAACGTGATGCTGGTGGACGACTACGGTCACCACCCGCGTGAAGTGGCGGCGGTCATCAATGCCGTGCGTGGCGGCTGGCCGGATCGTCGTTTGGTCATGGTCTATCAGCCGCACCGTTTCAGCCGTACCCGTGACCTGTACGACGATTTCGTACAGGTGCTGGCCGATGCCAACGTGCTGTTGCTGATGGAAGTCTACCCGGCAGGCGAAGAGCCGATTCCCGGTGCCGACAGCCGCAACCTGTGTCACAGCATCCGTCAGCGCGGGCAACTGGACCCGATCTACATCGAGCGTGGCGTCGAACTGGCTCCGCTGGTCAAGCCGCTGCTGCGCGCCGGTGACATCCTGCTGTGCCAGGGCGCTGGTGATATCGGTGGCCTGGCTCCGCAATTGCTCAAGAGCCCGCTGTTCGCCGGTGCCGTCATTGCTTCAACCGAAGGGAAGCTCAAATGACAGTGACTTCGCAATCTTCCCTGCGCTCGACCCTTGAACCGAAAAGCTTCGGCCGCGTTGCCGTGCTTTTCGGTGGCAAGAGTGCTGAGCGGGAGGTTTCGTTGAAGTCGGGGCGAGCGGTGCTGGATGCATTGCTCAGCGCTGGCGTGGATGCGTTCGGCATCGATGTGGGCGATGACTTCCTGCAGCGGTTGGTCAGCGAAAGGATCGACCGGGCCTTTATCGTCCTGCATGGCCGTGGCGGTGAAGACGGCACGATGCAGGGCCTGCTGGAGTGCCTGCAAATCCCTTATACCGGCAGCGGTGTACTGGCTTCTGCACTGGCCATGGACAAGTTGCGCACCAAGCAGGTCTGGCAAAGTCTCGGGCTTGCCACTCCGCTGCATGCGGTTCTGGGCAGCGAGGCCGATTGTATTTCTGCGGCGACGGAACTGGGCTTCCCTTTGATCGTCAAACCGGCCCATGAAGGTTCAAGTATCGGTATGGCGAAGGTGACCGGCGTCGATGAATTGATCGCCGCATGGAAAGCCGCCAGTACCTACGATTCACAGGTTTTGGTCGAACAATGGATTCAGGGTCCTGAGTTCACGATCGCCTGCCTGCGTGGCGAAATATTGCCGCCCATCGGCCTGGGCACTCCTCACAGTTTCTACGATTACGACGCCAAGTACCTGGCTTCCGATACCCAGTACCGGATTCCGTGCGGGCTCAGTGACGCGAAGGAACAGGAACTCAAACAACTGACAGCACGTGCTTGCGAAGCCATCGGCATTGCAGGCTGGGCGCGCACGGATGTCATGCAGGATGCGCAAGGCAAGTTCTGGCTGCTGGAAGTCAACACCGTGCCAGGCATGACCGATCACAGTCTGGTCCCTATGGCGGCCCGTGCTGCCGGGCTGGACTTCCAGCAACTGGTGTTGGCGATTCTGGCCGACAGCGTTCAGGTGAGAGGTTAAGCATGTACGGCGCGTCGGCACGTCATCAGCCACCTGCTCCTGGTCGCAAGCCAGTGCCGCGTGGCGCCAGTCGGATGGTGGCCAAGGAGCCATTGTCGGCGCGACTGCCCAAGCCGGGCTTCGGTTTCCTGAAAGGGCTGTTCTGGCCGGTGCTGCTGGTGGTGCTGGGTTTCGGCACGTACGAAGGTGCGCAGCGTCTGTTGCCCTATGTAGACCGTCCGATCACCCGCATCAACGTGCAGGGCGACCTGAGCTACATCAGTCAGCAGGCGGTGCAGCAGCGCATCGCGCCTTATGTGGCGGCGAGCTTCTTCACCATCGATCTGGCCGGTATGCGTACCGAACTGGAGCAGATGCCCTGGATCGCCCATGCCGAAGTACGGCGCGTATGGCCGGATCAGGTTGTGGTTCGACTGGAAGAGCAACTGCCCGTCGCCCGTTGGGGAGACGAAGCGCTGTTGAACAACCAGGGACAGGCTTTCACGCCGCGTGAACTGTCCAACTATGAACACCTTCCCCAGTTGTTCGGCCCACAGCGGGCTCAGCAACAGGTGATGCAGCAGTACCAGGTGTTGAGTCAGATGTTGCGCCCCATGGGGTTCTCCATCGCACGCCTGGAGTTACGTGAGCGTGGCAGTTGGTTCCTGACCACCGGTGCCGGCAATGCCGGCCCGGGTATCGAGTTGTTGCTGGGACGCGATCATCTTGTGGAAAAAATGCGCCGCTTCATCGCGATTTACGAAAAAACGCTTAAAGAACAAATCACGAATATTGCGCGCATCGACCTGCGTTACTCCAACGGCCTTGCGGTTGGTTGGCGTGAACAGGTAGCGCCCACAGCGGACAAGCCCGCTGTCGCGAAGAATTGATAAGAGGCTGGACCATGGCAAATGTGCAAAGCGGCAAAATGATCGTCGGGCTGGATATCGGTACCTCCAAGGTGGTGGCACTGGTAGGCGAAGTCGCGGCCGATGGCTCGCTGGAAATCGTGGGTATCGGTACCCATCCATCCCGTGGCCTGAAAAAGGGCGTGGTGGTGAATATCGAATCGACCGTGCAATCGATCCAGCGCGCCGTCGAAGAAGCGCAACTGATGGCGGGCTGCCGTATTCACTCGGCGTTCGTCGGCGTGGCGGGCAACCATATTCGCAGCCTGAACTCCCACGGCATCGTGGCGATTCGTGATCGCGAAGTCAGCTCGGCGGATCTGGAGCGTGTGCTCGATGCGGCGCAGGCTGTTGCCATTCCTGCCGACCAGCGCGTTCTGCACACCTTGCCTCAGGATTACGTGATCGATAACCAGGAAGGCGTGCGTGAGCCTCTGGGCATGTCGGGTGTGCGTCTGGAAGCCAAGGTGCATGTAGTGACCTGCGCCGTGAACGCTGCACAGAACATTGAAAAGTGCGTGCGTCGCTGCGGCCTTGAAGTCGACGACATCATTCTCGAACAACTCGCTTCGGCCTATTCGGTACTGACCGATGACGAGAAAGAGCTGGGCGTGTGCCTGGTGGACATCGGTGGTGGCACCACGGATATCGCGATCTTTACCGAAGGCGCCATTCGTCACACCGCCGTGATCCCGATTGCCGGTGATCAGGTCACCAACGACATCGCCATGGCGCTGCGTACACCGACCCAGTACGCCGAAGAAATCAAGATTCGCTACGCCTGCGCCCTGGCCAAACTGGCCGGTGCCGGAGAAACCATCAAGGTCCCGAGCGTGGGCGACCGTCCACCTCGCGAGCTGTCGCGTCAGGCCCTGGCCGAAGTGGTCGAACCTCGTTACGACGAGCTGTTCACCCTGATCCAGGCCGAACTGCGCCGCAGCGGTTACGAAGATCTTATCCCGGCCGGCATCGTGCTGACCGGTGGTACGTCGAAAATGGAAGGTGCGGTCGAACTGGCCGAGGAAATCTTCCACATGCCGGTACGCCTTGGCGTGCCGCATAGCGTCAAAGGGCTCGCTGATGTTGTGCGCAACCCGATCTACTCAACGGGCGTAGGCCTGTTGCAGTACGGGCTGCAAAAACAGTCGGACGGCATCTCGCTGTCCGGTCTGGGCAACAGCAGTAGCTACGGCGACGAACCCAAGGCCCCAGTGCTTGAGCGCGTCAAGCGCTGGTTCCAGGGCAATTTCTGAGTTTCAAGGCTTCAAAAGTGGTAGCGGCAGGTAGTAGGCAGAAACAAAACTAGAGAACTGAAGGAGAGGGAAAATGTTCGAACTCGTAGACAACGTCCCGCAGAGCCCGGTAATCAAGGTTATCGGTGTGGGTGGTGGTGGTGGCAACGCTGTCAATCACATGGTCAAGAGCAACATCGAAGGCGTGGAATTCATCTGCGCCAACACTGATGCTCAGGCACTGAAAAACATCGGCGCACGCACCATCCTGCAATTGGGTACTGGCGTAACCAAAGGTCTTGGCGCTGGCGCCAATCCTGAAGTCGGTCGTCAGGCGGCACTGGAAGACCGTGAGCGCATTGCAGAAGTCCTGCAAGGCACCAACATGGTATTCATCACCACAGGCATGGGCGGCGGTACCGGTACCGGTGCAGCTCCGATCATTGCCGAAGTGGCCAAGGAGCTGGGCATCCTCACGGTTGCGGTCGTGACTCGTCCGTTCCCGTTCGAAGGCCGAAAGCGCATGCAGATCGCCGATGAAGGCATCCGTATGCTCTCTGAAAGCGTCGACTCGTTGATCACCATCCCCAACGAGAAGCTGCTGACCATCCTGGGTAAAGACGCCAGCCTGCTGTCGGCTTTCGCCAAGGCTGACGATGTTCTGGCCGGTGCCGTTCGCGGTATCTCCGACATCATCAAACGTCCGGGCATGATCAACGTCGACTTCGCCGACGTCCGTACCGTGATGAGCGAAATGGGCATGGCGATGATGGGTACCGGCTGCGCCAGCGGTCCGAATCGTGCGCGTGAAGCGACCGAAGCGGCCATTCGCAACCCGTTGCTCGAAGACGTCAACCTGCAGGGCGCACGTGGCATCCTGGTCAACATCACCGCCGGTCCTGACCTGTCCCTGGGTGAGTACTCCGACGTGGGTAGCATCATTGAAGCGTTCGCTTCCGAGCACGCGATGGTCAAGGTCGGTACTGTTATCGATCCGGACATGCGTGACGAGTTGCACGTGACTGTGGTTGCCACGGGTCTGGGCGCGAAAATCGAGAAGCCTGTGAAGGTTATCGACAACACCCTGCAAACCGTCCAGCAGGCCGCTGCTCAACCGGCAGCAGCTCGTCAGGAAGCTCCATCGGTGAACTACCGTGATCTGGACCGTCCGACGGTAATGCGTAACCAGGCTCATGCAAGCGCCACTGCAGCGGCCAAGATGAACCCTAACGATGACCTTGACTACCTGGACATCCCGGCTTTCCTGCGTCGTCAGGCCGATTGATGAAATGTATCAGGGGTATTAGGGTGATTGGTGTTCAGCAAAGGCATGGTCTGCTATCATCGCCAGCCTTTGTTGATACCAGTTCGCAACTTGCGCTGAAGCGGCCATGCCATGATTAAACAACGCACCCTGAAAAATATTATCCGTGCCACAGGTGTTGGCTTGCATTCCGGGGAAAAGGTTTACCTGACCCTCAAGCCTGCGCCTGTGAATACCGGCATCGTGTTTTGCCGAGCCGACCTGGACCCTGTCGTGCATATCCCTGCACGAGCGGAAAATGTCGGAGACACCACACTGTCGACCACTCTGGTCAGCGGTGACGTAAAGGTCGACACGGTAGAACATTTGCTTTCGGCCATGGCTGGCCTTGGCATCGATAACGCCTACGTCGAGCTCTCTGCCTCCGAAGTTCCAATCATGGACGGCAGCGCAGGCCCTTTCGTATTCCTGATTCAATCGGCTGGTCTAGAGGAACAGGACGAGCCGAAGCAGTTCATCCGTATCCTGCGTGAGGTGACAGTGGAAGAGGGCGGTAAACGCGCTACTTTCGTGCCTTTCGAAGGGTTCAAGGTCAGTTTCGAGATCGATTTCGATCACCCTGTCTTCCGTGACCGCACCCAGAGTGCAAGCGTGGACTTTTCCAGTACTTCCTTCGTGAAGGAAGTCAGCCGTGCACGGACCTTCGGGTTCATGAGTGATATCGAGTACCTGCGCAAGCACAACCTCGCACTCGGCGGCAGCGTGGAAAACGCCATCGTGGTCGACAAGGAAGGCGTATTGAACGAAGACGGCCTGCGTTACGAGGACGAATTCGTCAAACATAAAATCCTGGATGCCATCGGCGACCTCTACCTGCTGGGCAATAGCCTGATCGGTGAGTTCCGCGGCTTCAAGTCGGGGCATGCACTGAACAATCGTCTGCTGCGCACGTTGATCGAGCAGCCGGACGCCTGGGAAGTCGTGACCTTCGAGGATGCCAGTACGGCACCTATTTCTTACATGCGTCCTGTCGCGGCCGTGTAAGCAAGCTTTACTCTCTTTCCTTTTGTTCTTTAAAGGCTGCCTTCGGGCGGCCTTTTTTTATGGCTTTTCGCAGGCAAAAAAAAGCGGCTCAGTGTGAGCCGCTTTTTTCCGTCAGCAGCGATCAATGATGACTGCTGCTGCCAACGTTGCCGCCATTGCCATCTGGAATGCTGATGTTGACGTTCTGCATCATGCCCTGATCTTCATGATCGAGGATGTGGCAGTGCAACACGAACTCACCGATGTAGCGTTGGTAGCGGGTGCGGACGTAGATCTTGTAGAGGCCTTTGGTGTTCGTCACCGGATCAAAACCCGGAGTCTTTCCGGTAGGGCCTTTGACAAACAGCGTGTCCTTCCAGACGCCTTTCAGACCTGCATACTGAGCATCGTTGTTGTCGGTTTTATCCACAGCTCCCGGCTCACTGAGGTCCGTACCGTCCGGGCCAATGATCTTCTCGATCTGGAACGGGTTGACGTGGATATGGAACGGATGGCTGACGTAAGCCGATTGCAGAGTCCAGGTTTCCGCCGTCCCCAGTGTCAGCTGACGATTGATGACATCGGGCTTGTAGGGCTCAGCGTTCGCTGCGGTGGTGCCGACAGCAAACTTGACGTTGTTGTGGTCGGTAGCGTTGAGCATGAACACCAGGTTCTGCTCAAGATTGCCGCTCTTCTTCAGTTCCTCGTCGGAGATGCTTGCATGAGGAATGAACTTGGTCAGTTTCAGGTCCTTCTGAAGGTCGCTGACCACCAGTCTCTGAACCTCTGCTGGCATGTTGCGCTTGGCAGCTGCGACCAGTTCGGTGGTGACTGCGGCCTTGATGTCTTTGATTTTAGGGCCAGCGCCGACTTCAACGAAACCGAGCAGTTGCGTGCTGCCAGTGGTCTGGTTGACGCTCCCCGATTCGGTTTCAGGCTTGTCTACTACGCAATAGCGACCAGGTTCCGGGAACATCACCAGCAGGTCATTGCGATAACCTGGCTGCAAGGTGACCTGTCTGAGTTGCTGAGCCTTGTCCATGGTCAGGCCGTCTGAAGCGATGACCTGGAACGGCACCGGCTCTCCTACGCACTGGTTGGCGATGAAGCTTTCAGAGTCGGCGGCGCTGATCCCGTCCTGGCTACGCTGGCGTCCTGTTTCGGCCATTTTGCGAAATTGCGGCACGATGGTGTCGCGAATGCCCGCATGTACCAGCCTCCAGCGCTCGACAGTGCCGCTGTTTGCGAAAAAAATCGGTTGGACCTGGCCGTTGATCGTGGTGTAACGCCCCGAGTTCTGCCAGTCGGTTGGGCCAAACTGACCCTCATAACTTTCCACGACCCCTATCTGGCCTTTCGCGCAATTCCAGTTGTAGGTTTTGCCGCCGTCGTCCGTGCAGGCATAGGGAATCTGTTGCAGGACCAGCAAGCGTTCGGTGAACGGCTTGCCATCGGCGCCTTTGAGCAAGGTATCGATATCGCCATTGCTTTCATGCGTCGGTTTGCGATCGCCATGGATCACCAGAGCGCCCGCCATGCCGCTACCCACTTGCAGGGCAGTAGAGCCGTGACGATGCGGGTGATACCAGAACGTCCCGGCCGGATGGTCTTCGGGGATGTTGTATTCGTACTGGAAGCTGACACCGGGGTTGATCGACAACAACACGTTATCGCTGTTACCCGTCGGGCTGACCCACAAGCCGTGGGAGTGCAGGTTGGTGCCATTGAAGCAGTGAGGTTTGTCTGTTGTCGCATGGGGATCGGTGCAGCTTGGGTCTTTCGGCAGATTGTTGTTCAGCGTGACCCGAATGGTATCGCCCGGCGTGGCATTGATCGTAGGGGCAACAAAAGGCCTGCGCGGATCGACGTCCCTGCCGCTGTAGCTGCGCAGTCTGACCACATCGTCGTTCTTGGTGGTCGGGTTATAGATGCTACTGACGGTATAGCCGATATTCAGCACCAATTGCCGTTCCTTGCCTGCGCGAGGTGTCGGCGCGGGAAGCGGCTTGGTCGCAGCTTTCTCGACCCCCGAACGCATTAGCAAAGTAGTCTGGCCACTAACCGCCTGACTCGGAGCTTGCTGTTGCAGATCGGGCGGATTAATGAACTGCCGTGATGACTCTTCGGCCATTGCGGGCAATGCTGTGCATCCCACTACCCATGCGGCAATCGCGGCGTGCAGATGGCAACGTTTCATTGCCGGGGCCGTGCCTTTGATACAAGACTCTTCCAGTCTGGCCATATAAATCTCCCTGATTACAAATGATCCCAAAGGGACAACAAAAGTCGGTGTGCCGTGATGGCGGGGTAATGGTAGCCAATTAATGGCATTTGAGTGGTTGAAAGGGAATTTTTCGAGCCTGGAAGCGCTCTAAGGATTTTTGATTTTTTGTGATGGCAATTTCCGCATTGAGATAATGCATCTATTCGATCAACATCCCTCCCTTCGACCGTTTCTATGGATGGAATTCAAGGCATGCTGGACGCAAATGCTACCCATATAACCCTCACGCTCGAAGGCGTTTCCACGGACCTGCAAGTCCTCAGCTTCATCGGTCGCGAAGCCCTTAACCAGCCGTATTCCTTCGACATCGAACTGGTCAGCTCCCGCCCCGACCTGAAACTCGAAGAGCTACTGCACAAGCGCGCCCACCTGACCTTCGGTGCCACGGGGAAAGGCATTGTCCATGGTCTGGTCTACCGCATCGAACAAGGCGACTCCGGCAAGAAGCTGACCCGCTACAGCATCAAACTGGTGCCGCAACTCGCCTACCTTCGGCATAACCATGACCAGCAGAT